>CAVVJX010000006.1:0-133222 GCA_963748675.1 uncultured Chloroflexia bacterium
CGGGGCATCGTGCGGGACCTTGAGGAGCGAGCGCAGGTCGCCGAACTGGACGCTGCCGTCGATGAGCACGGTCTTCTGTCCGAGCTGGCCCATCGCGACGGCCATGTTGAACGCGATCGTCGTCTTCCCGACGCCGCCCTTCGGCGCGAAGATCGAGAAGACGCGGTTCGACTCGGTCGAGGACGTCGCGTCGAACTCCTTGCGGACGCCGGAGATCCGGTTCATGAGGTCGAAGCCGGAGAACGGCATCGCGAGGACGCCGTGGATGCCGTTGGCGGCGTCCACCTCGACCGGGTTCTGCGGAACGGTCAGCACGATGACCGGCACGTTGAGCTTGGCCTCGTGGATCTTCTCGACCAGCTGGGGGCCCTTGATGCGACCCTGGAGCAGGTGGTCCACGAGCACGACGTCGGGGCGCAGCTCGCCGATCTGGGTGAGCGCCTTGCCGCCGTCCGTCAGGACATCGAGGACCTTGACCGTCTGCTGGGCGTTGAGCAGGCCACGGATGTACTGGGCGACCTGCGGGACGTCCTCGACGATCAGCAGCCGTGTCTGGTCAGTGCGGTTCGACATGCGTTTCGACGATACCATGCAGCCCGTGCACGGCGGGGCGGGCGCACCGCTCGCGTTGCGAGGTCACGACGCGCCACCGGACGTCAGGGCCGCTCCGCGACCAGCGACCGCTCGCTCCGAGCCCGGGCCGATCGGCGAGAGGTCGTACCCGCCGGCCACGATCTCGACGCGCAGCCCGGCGTCCTCGGCGAAGGCCGCGAGCTCGTCCGCCGAGACGAGCCGGAGCCGGTCGTGCCGGACCCAGCGGCGCGGCGGCTCGCCCTGGCGGCCCTCCTCGTAGATCGCGCTGAGGTTGACCGTGTTCGTGGCGGCGTCGTGCTGGGCGGAGCCGGCCTTCGTCACCACGGCGCCCGTCTCGGGATCCGTCCGCGGCCACTCGAGCATGATCCGGCCGTCGAAGCGGGCGAGGTCCTCGGCGTCGGGCAGCCAGGCGTCGACGGCGGCGAGCCCGCCCGGGGCCAGGTGCGCGGCGAGGGTCCGGAAGGCGCGCGCGCTGGGCATCGCGGCTGGCCAGCAGCATGATCGAGTTCAGCGCGATGAACGCGAAGGCGTAGCGACCGGCGTCGGGCAGCTGCAGGTCGAGCAGGTCCGCCTCGACGAAGGTCGAGGCGGTCCGGCGGCACCCCGGCGGCCTCGGCCCGGGTCCGGCCCCGGTCGAGCATCGCGGCGTCGATGTCCACGGCCGTGACCTGGTGCCCGGCGAGCGCCAGCGGCACGGCGAGGCGACCGGTCCCGGCCGCGAGCTCCAGGACGCGGCCGTCGGCCCGATCGGCGAGCGCCAGGTACAGGTCGAGGTCGCCCGGGTCGTCCTGGAGGTCGAGGTCGTAGAGACGGGCGAGGGCGGCGGCCGTGGCGGGATCGGGCCGGTCGAGCATGGTCGCGATGCTAGCGGGTCGCGCGCTCCCGCGGCGGGTCCCATCGGACCGCGGTCCCGTCACGGCGGCGGACGGCGAGGGCGCTGATCGCCTCGAGCGCGGCCCGGTTGGCGGCCATCGCCGTGGTCTCGGCGTGGTCGTACGGCGGCGACACCTCGACGATGTCCATCCCGGCGAGGTCCACCGCGCCCACGATCTGGCGGATGGCCCGCAGCACCTCGCGCGTGAGCATGCCGCCGGGCTCGGGCGTGCCGGTGCCCGGGGCGAGGCCCGGATCGATGACGTCGATGTCGACGCTCAGGTAGATCGAAGTCGGGACCGTCGAGCGCCTCCTCGATCGCCTGGGCGACGACCGCCTCCGCGCCGCGCTCCTCGATCTCGCGCATGAAGTGGTAGCGCAGGCCCTGCTCCTGCATCCACTCGAACGTCTCGACCGGCGGCCAGTAGCCGCGCAGGCCGACCTGGACGAAGTTCTTGCCCTTGACCGCGCCCGATTCGATCAGGCGGCGCATCGGCGTGCCGTGGCCGGCCAGCACGCCCCAGTCGTCGTTGGCGGTGTCGGCATGGGCGTCGAAGTGGACGATGCCGATGCTCCCCGGCCGCGCGCACCTCGGCGACGGCGCGTGGCGCTCGGCCACGTGATCGAGTGGTCGCCGCCGAGCACGATCGGGATGGCGCCGGTCGCGGCGACCTCGCGGACCTTGCGGTAGATGAACGCGTGGGCGCGCTCGATCCAGGCCGGGACGATGTTCGCGTCGCCGGCGTCGACGACCTTCGAGGACCTCGAACGGCTCGACGCCGAGCTGGAGCGAGTTGATCGAGCCCGACGTGTACTGCGCCTCGCGGATCGCGCGCGGGCCGAACCGGGCGCCCGGCCGGTGGCTCACCGCGTCGTCGAACGGCGCGCCGATGATCGCGACATCGACCCCCTGGCGGCGCAGCTCGGCGGGATCGGTGATCCACGGCAGGTTCATGAAGGTCGTCGGCCCGACGTAGGTGGGCAGCTCGTAGTCGCTGAACTCCTCGAACGGCTGATCCCAGCCGTTGGCGGCGGCGAAGCCGGGGTCGCGGGTCGTGGGGGCGCTCGGCCACGTGATTCCTCCGGAGACGGGCGCGGGCCGACCGGCGGTGGCCGCGTCAGGGAATCCGTCTCGCTGGGGGCGCCGCCGGTTCGAAACGAGCGTCCAGCGGGGCGCGCCGGGCTCGATGGTAGCACCCGGGCCGACCGAATCAGCCGGCGTGGAACTCCGCCCAGGCCGCCTCGACGAGCGCTGGGTCGCAGAACAGCTCGACCGCGGTCTGGGCGACGAGCGTGGCCGCGAGCAGCGTCGTCTCGTCGGCACGCGGCGTCGCGGCGGCGTCGCGGAACAGGATCGAGTGACCGGGCACGCCCTCGTCGCAGATCGCGAGCTCCGGGTGGATCGTCGGGCAGACCCAGCTGACGTTGGCCATGTCGGTGCTGCCGGCGTTCGGGTCGTCGCCCATGTCGTCGATGCCGTAGGCGGCCATGTTCGCGCGGAACCGCTCGGCGAGGACCAGGTTGTTGCGCATCGTCGTCGCGCCGCCCGACACGGTGACCTCGACGGTCGTCCCGGTCGCCAGCGCGGCAGCCTCGCACATCTCGGTGAAGCGGGTCTTCATCTCCTCGTAGTACGCCTGGTCGTCGCTGCGGAGCATGAACCAGGCCGAGGTTCGGTCCGGGATGATGTTCGCGGCCGTGCCGCCTTCGCGGATGATCCCGTGGACGCGCGCACTGGGCTTGAGCTGCTGCCGCCACAGGCCGACCGAGCTGAACAGCGTGATCATCGCATCGAGGGCGTTGCGCCCCTTCCACGGATCGGCCGCGGCGTGCGACTGCAGCCCGGTGAAGACGACGTCGACGTCCTCGGATGCGAGCGGGTGGCTCTCGACGTGGTTCCGGTCGCACGGGTGGTACAGCAGGGCGGCGTCGATGCCGTCGAACAGGCCGTCGTCGATCATGATCTGCTTGCCGCTGCCCCGTTCCTCGGCCGGCGTGCCGAGGAACACGATCTCGCCCGGGAGGTCGTCGGCGACGGCGGCCAGGGCGATCGCCGCCCCGACGCCCGACGCCGCCATCGTGTTGTGGCCGCAGCCGTGGCCGAGACCCGGCAGTGCGTCGTACTCGGCGAGGATCCCGATGCGTGGGCCGTCGCCGCCGCGCGCCGCCGGGGTGGGTCGCCCGGATCGCCGTCGCGAGGCTGCCCGCCGGGTGCTCGACCTCGAACCCGTGTCCGCGGAGGATCTCGGCGATCCAGGTCGCCGCCTGGTGCTCCTCGAAGGCCGGCTCGGGGTTGGCGTGGATGCGGTGGGAGAGGTCGATGATCTCGTCACGGGCGCCTTCGACGGCGGCGGCGACCCGCGCCTTGAGATCGACCTGTGGCTCGGCGGGTCGAACGGCGGTGCGGTCGGGCACGGATCCTCCGGGGCGATGGGGGCGCGGCGCGTCCAGAGCCGCCGGCCGATGGTAGCGTCGCTCGAGGAACCCGGTGTCAGCGTTCCGCCGAGAGTGTCGCCTCCGCCACCGACGCGAGCGCCAGGATGAACAGGGCGATCGGCAGCTCGAGCGCTCCCTGCAGACGGAGCACGATGAAGATCGCGACGATCAGCCCGACCCAGCCGCCACGGCGTGCCGCCCGGGTCCAGTCGCCCTGGTACGCGATCCGGCGATGGCGTCCGAAGACCAGGAGCCACGCGACCGGGGTCGTCGTGAGGCCGACGGCCAGCCCGATGAGCGACGCTCCGATGAACCCCGCCACGGGATCGGCGATGGGATCGCGGGTCGTCACGATCAGCCCGACGAGCAGCCAGACGACACCGGCCGCAGCGAAGATCGCGAGGTTGATCAGCCGGTCGCGGGATTCCATGCCCAGCGAGTCTAGGGTGTCGACTCCGTCCCATGCCCATGGCCGCAGGACGCGCTCGAGTCGCATGGTCGATCGTGCCCTCCGTCCCCGAGTGAGCTTGGGTGCTCCCCTGGACCGGGCACGATGGCGGCGCTCGTGCGGCCTGTCACCTTGGGCGAATGACCTATCGGGCGGCGGCGACGCTCGATGGGCAGATGTCGCGGAACGGGCACCACGAGCAGGCCATCGCGTCCGGCGTGGCCGTGTAGTCGCGAGCCCGGATGCCGGCGGCCGCCGTGGCGATCCGCTCGCGCGCCTTGGCGAGCCGCTTCGGGTCCACGTCCACCTTGCCGACGAGCCCCGAGTCGAGGAAATGGAGCGCGACCTGGTCCGGCAGCCGGCCCGTCATCGCCTCGTAGCCCATCGCGTAGATCTGCAGCTGCAGCGATTCGCGGGCGCGCTGGCGGGCGCGGGCCGGATCGCGCAGGTCGGACGACTTGTAGTCCGTGATCGTCACGTGCTCGCGACCCAGGATCCCGAGGGTCGGGGTCACGTGGTCGGCGGATGGCGCGGTCGCGGCGAGTCGGCGGCGGCGGCGGGAGCGTCGCCGGCGAGCGGCTCGACGTCGACCCGGTCCCACCGGCCGCGGACCCGGTCTCCGCCCAGGGAGAAGCTGAACTCGCGCTCGACGTAGGTCGGGATGACCGCGCCCGGGAGCAGCTGCTCCTCGCGGAACCGGCGCAGGGCCACTCGCGCCGCGGCAAGGCGTGCCTCCTCGTGCTCGCGACTGACGAACCCCTCGTTCGACCAGGCCGAATCGAGGACGTCGTCGAGCTCCGCCTCTGACATCACGTGCCCGCGGGCATGGCGGTGGTGGAAGAGCTGGACCACCTTGTGCATCGCCGACGCCGTACACGAGCGCGTGATGCGGCGCGGTCGGGACCCGCAGGACGTGCGCGTACTTGTACTTGAGCGGGCAGGTCAGGTACGCGTCGATCTGGCCGAAGCTCAGGCTGAGCGGCTCGTCGATCGGGCCGCGTTCTGCTTCGACCGGAGCATCCACGGCCGCGAAGGACGCGAGCCGCTCCTCCGCCGAGGCCGGCGTGAGGCCGGCACCGGGCGTCGCGGCCGCCGGCAGGTCCAGGGCTTCCAGCACGAACGGCGAGACCCGGCGCGCCCGGGCGCCGCCGTAGTCCGCGGCATGCGACAGGATCAGCTCGTCCCGGGCCCGGGTCATCGCCACGTAGCACAGCCGCCGTTCCTCGGCGAGCGACCGTTCCGCGGTCGGTGGATCGCCCCGGCCCAGACCCACCGGCAAGGTCAGGGCCTCGCCGCGGCCGTTGCCGGGGAAGCGACCGGCGACCAGTCCCGGCAGATACACGACCGGGAACTCGAGGCCCTTGGCCTTGTGGACCGTCAGGACCGCCACCGCATCCGCGTCAGGGTCGAGATCGGCGGTCGCCGGGTCGTCGCCCGCCTCGATCAGCGTCTGCAGGTGGCCGGCCACGAACATCGCCCGGTCGTCGGCGAGGAGCGCCGACTGGGCCCGGATGATGTCGAAGAACCGGGCGACGTTGCCGAGACCCTCCTCGGCCGCGGTCGTCGGCGTCCGTGCCAGCCGAGCCAGCATCCCGCTGTCGCGCAGGAACGCGTAGAGGACCTCCCCGGCGGGCCGGTCGTGGGCCATCGCGGTGTAGCGGGTCACGTCCTGCGACCAGCCGATGCACCGCCTGGCGGGTCGCCGGCGAGACCCGCAGGATGCCGGGTTGTCGCTCGAGCTCGTCGAGCGTCGCCCAGACCGAATGGTGGCGTCGCCGCGCCGTGTTCACGATCGCGGTCAGGTCCTCGCCGCCCAGGCCGTAGACCTCCGACGACGCCAGCGCATACAGGTCCACGCTCGATTCGGGGTCCGCGACCGCACGCAGGAACGCCATGAGCAGGCGCACCTCCGGGCGGGCGTACAGGCCGGACGAGCCGGAGAACCGCCACGGGATCGCGGCCACGTTGAGCGCCCGCAGGACCGGGTCGGCGTGGCCGTTGGCCCGGACGAGAACGGCGTGGTCGCGCGGTCGCGCGCCGGCAGCGATCCGAGCCGCGATGTCGGCTGCGATCCAGTCCGCCTCCTCCGACCCGGTCGTGAAGGCCTCCAGCCGGACGGGCGCGGCCGCCGGCTCCCGACGCTCCGCCTTCAAGCGCTTGCTGATGCCGGTCCGGACCTCCAGTCGATCCGGATCGTTGAATCGAACCAGGCGATAGGAGGCATCGAGGATGGGGCCGAGCGACCGGTAGTTCCGTCGCAGCACGACGGTCCGTGCGCTCCCGTAGCGGGCCTCGAACTCGAGGATGTTGTCCACGGCAGCCCCACGAAACGCGTAGATCGCCTGGTCGTCATCGCCGACGACCGTGACATTGCGGTGCGGCTCCGCGAGCAACGACACGAGCTCCGCCTGGGCCCGGTTCGTGTCCTGGAACTCGTCGACGAGGATGTAGCGGAAGCGTCCGGCGATGGCCGTTCGCGCCGCCGCGGAGTCCCGCACGAGACGCAGAGCGAGCGCCACTTGATCCCCGAAATCGATGAACCCGTTGGCGGCCAGCAGGTCCTGGTAGCGACCGAACGCGCGCGCGAGCTCCACCTGCCGGCGAGCGTCCTCCGCGAGCGCAGCGGCCGCCTCAATGCCCGAGCCTCCAGCCTCGCTCGCCTCGGCCAGCGCCACGGCCTCCCCAGCGACACGGTCCGCGTAGGCCGAGTAGGTCGATGGCGTGATGTCCTCGTCCTTGCAGCGGCTGAACAGGGTCGCGAGGGCGCCGAGGAACCTCGTCGGGTCGCCGAGCGGCCGGTACTCCTGCAGGTCGAACTCGTACAGGTGCTCGCGCAGGAAGATCACGACCTCCGCCCGCGACAGGACGCGGACGTCCGGCGCCAGCCCGAGCTCGAGCGCGTACTCGCGGATGAGCCGGTCGCCGAACGCGTGGAACGTGGCGATGGAGGTGTCCGTGTAGCCATACGGGACGAGCTGGTCCACCCGGACCGCCATCTCGTCCGCCGCCTTGTCCGTGAAGGTCAGCGCCAGGATCTCCGAGGGCTTGGCGCGGCGCGAAGCGATCAGCCACGCGATCCGGCGCGTGATGACCTGAGTCTTGCCGGTTCCGGCCCCCGCGACCACGAGCATGGGCCCATCCCCGTGCGTCACCGCGCGGAGCTGGTCCGGGTTCAAGCCCCCGAGCAACGCCTCCATGCCGCTCTGGCCCTCCGCCACGCCCGTGACGGCCGGATCCATGACCGGGACGAGCTCGCGCCAGGCCGGGATCTGCTCGAGCGGCATCGGCCCACGCCGGCGGGCGCGGACGACCGGTCGGGTCACGGCGGTAGGGATCCGGGCTGGGGTCGGGTCAGCGATGGGGGCCATACGCGCACCATCGCCGACCGCTGTGACACCTAGGCTGTCAGGCGCTGGCCTGGCGGATCGCCGCGGACTCTTCCTCCGAGAGCGCCGCATCCGAGCGGCCACCGCGGATCGACTTCGCGTACACGCGGGTGCCCTGTCGGGCGTGCAGGCTGGACAGGACCCAGCCGTTCCCCTCGGCGTCGAGCAGGGCGAGCGCGAAGCTCTGGTTCCCGCCGGTCTCCTCGAACGGGTTGTAGCGGACGAGCCCGACGCGTTGGAATGCGCGCAGCCCCGCGGTCTCCAACGCCCCGGTCCGGGCCGTCAGCCGATCGACTTCTCGCGATAGTCCGTGGACCTTCTCGAGGTGCGCCCCTAGGACGTCCTCAAGGCTCTGTCCCTCTTCGCCGCGGGTGATGCCCCGCAGCCGTCCGTCCACGCGGCCGACACGCCGCGCGAGCAGGAGCACCATGACGAGCAACAGCGCGGACACGGCGGCGAGGCCGACGACGATGGCACCGAGATAGGGCTGAACGGTGGCGTTCAGGTCGATGGGATGGGTCCTCCAGGGCGGTCGCCCGATACTAGCAGGGGGCCTTCACCCGCCACGCACCCAGCGGCCATCCCCGGAACGGGGTGCTATCCTCTGCCGCTGGCGGATGCGTTCGCGCGCTCCCCTCGATCCGACCGCCCCTGGAGGCCCTTCGAACCCATGGCCAAGCGTGCCCGCGGCACCACTCGACCCGGCCAGCGCGCCCCGCTCCGACGCTCGGGCTCGGCGGCGCGCCAGCCGTTTGCCGCTCCCCCGCTCGGGAGCCCGACCGCCGCGCCTCGTCCCCCCACGCTGACCCCGGAAGAGGAGGCTCGAGCCGCGGAGATCGAGGCACGACTCGTCGCCGCCGAGCGCTCAGCAGAGGAAGCGGCCCGCCGCCAGGTCGGCGGGCGTCGTGTCGCAGAGCGCGAGGCACCGGTCCGCGCCGGCTCGATCGCGATGCGCGCCTCGGACGAGTACGCCTACGTCATCCGCGACGTCAAGCGCATCGCGCTGATCGGTGGCTCGATGATCGTCCTGCTGATCCTGCTCTGGGTCCTGAGCGAGGCCGGCGTCGGACCGATCGCCGGCTAGGGATTGCGCCGAAGCCACTCCTCGGCCATCGCCACGTAGGCGTCGATCGCGTCGCGAATCGCTTCTGCGGTAGGGGTCCACGTTGGTTGACCGGGGTCAGCCAATCGGTCCAATTCCTTCTCGAGCCGTTCGAATTCCGCCCTAACAGAGCCGCTGCGAACCTTGGCAAACATGGCTTCGCCAGCCTCGGTCAGGTCGAATGCTGAATCGTGCTCGTACACCAATCCGGCGTGGAGAAGCCGGTTGATGCCGCCCCGCAACTCGTCCTCCGTCGGAATCGCGTGGTTGACCCCATCAGCAGCGGCCACGAGATTCGACAGCCCGACTGGGCCGGCATCCCTCGGCGAGATGGCGATCGCCAGGAACATCCATGCGTCGACTGTCCGCTGCTTCATCGCGGGCATTGTGACCTCGATGCCCCACGAGTCGCGCGATCGCCCATCGAACCATCCCAGCGCGGCGGACGATCACCTCTAGACTGGCCACATGCCGACGAACCGTCCCAAGGCAGGTGGCGCCAAGCCCCAAACGCTGTTCCAACCGCCGCCCGGCGCGCAGCCGCTGGCCGCCCGGATGCGGCCGCGGAGCCTCGATGAGTTCGTCGGCCAGGGGCACCTCGTCGGCGAACGCGGTCCCCTGCGACGCAGCATCGCGCGCGGCCATCTCGCCAGCCTCCTGCTGTGGGGCCCGCCCGGGACCGGCAAGACGAGCCTCGCTCGACTGCTGGCCGGAGAGATCGGCGCGCATTTCTCGACGATCTCCGCGGTCATGGCCGGCGTCGCCGACGTCCGCTCGCTGATCGCCGAGGCGCAGGACCGCATCGCGCTGCATGGCACCCGGACCGTGCTCTTCCTCGACGAGATCCATCGATTCAACAAGGCCCAGCAGGACGCCCTCCTTCCCCACGTCGAGGACGGCACGATCACGCTGGTCGGGGCCACGACCGAGAACCCCTACTTCGAGGTCAACTCGGCGCTCCTGTCGCGGATGCGGGTCTGGCGGCTGGAACCGCTCAGCGACGACGACGTGGCGACCGTCGTCCGCCGCGCGCTCGAGGACGAGGAGCGCGGCCTGGCCGGCGCGCTCGGCCCGGACGGTGGCGTCAGCCTCGCCCAGGACGCCTTCGATCATCTCGTCGGCCTCGCCGGCGGCGACGCGCGCGCGGCCCTGAACGTGCTGGAAGGCGCGACCGCGCTGGCCGAGGGCGAGGACATCCGCGACAAGGACGGCAAGGTGGCTCCGCGCCTCGAGGACATCGAGTCGGCCGCGCAACAACGCGTCCTCGCGTATGACCGCGCCGGCGACGGTCATTACGACACGGTGTCGGCGTTCATCAAGAGCCTGCGCGGCAATGACCCGGACGCGGCGCTGTACTGGCTCGCGGCGATGATCGCGGCCGGCGAGGACCCTCGATTCATCGTCCGGCGCCTGATCATCAGCGCGTCCGAGGACGTCGGGAACGCCGATCCCCGGGCGCTCCAGGTGGCCGTCGCGGCCGCCCAGGCCCTCGACCATATCGGGCTGCCCGAGGCGCAGTACGCCATGGCCCAGGCGACCGTCTTCATCGCGATGTCGCCCAAGAGCGACTCCGTGGGCCGCGCGTATCTCGCCGCGATGGCCGACGTCGTGGGCCTCGGGTCGCTGCCCGTACCGAACCACCTGCGCACGGCCGGGGACCGGCGGATGAAGACCCACGGCATCGGTGTCGGCTACCTGTTCCCCCACGACTTCGAGGGCGACGATGTCGCGCAGCAGTACCTGCCCGACGAGCTGAAGGGCAAGCGCTACTACGTCCCGAACGACCAGGGTCACGAGGTCGCGATCGCGGCCAGGATGGCGGAGCGCGAGACCGCTCGGCAGGACAAGCCAGTGCGCAAGAAGCGGCCGGATCCGCCGATGGCCTCGATGGGCGACGGCATGAAGGGCAGCATGGAGAGCCGCAAGAAGCTCGCCGAGACCCAGCAGAAGGACGCGGCCGGCTAGGCGAGGCGCGGCCCGGCACGAGGTCGGCGCATCGGGCGCATCAGGGCTTGTCAGCCGTCGACGAAGGACTAGCATGGCCTCGCCCGGCCGTCCGGCACACGCTCGGCGGCGGTCGATCCGATGGAGGAGGACGCGGATGCGACGCAGACTGGTGTTCCTGATGTCCCTGGTCGCGCTGATCGTCGCGTCGACCGCGGCTGCCACCGGCTCGTTCGCGGCGAAGCCGGCCCCGCCGCCCGCTGGCCTCTACCCCGACCTGCGAGCCGTCGTCCCCCAGCAGGTCCAGCTGGTCAACCAGCAGCAGCGCGAGTGGCTGCGCTTCTCGAACGGCATCGCCAACACCGGCGCAGGCCCGTGGGCCCTCCGCCCCGAACCGCCACCGGCGAGCGCGACCGACGTGGTGAGCGCGGTGCAGGAGATCCGTGACTCGGGCGCGCTGTATCGCTGCGGGACCCAGCCGAAGCAGATCACCGCGTGCCATAACGTCGTGTCGGAGACCGTGACGGGGACGTTCGTCTTCCATCCGACCCACAACCACTGGCACCTCGGTGCCGTCGCCCTGTTCGAAGTCCGCAAGGGCAGTCCGACCGGACCCGTCGTCGGCGGGCTGTCGAACAAGACCTCGTTCTGCCTCATCGACCTCTACAAGCTCGATGGCAACGCTCCGACCAGCGAGAAGGTCTTCTGGGACTGCTACACGAGCTACCAGGGCGTCTCGGCCGGCTGGGTGGACCAGTACCACCAGGCGACCGACGGCCAGGAGCTCGACATCACGGGCATCCCGAATGCGACCGACTACTACCTCGTGACGACCTCGAACCCGGACGGGAACTACGTCGAGTCGAACACGACGAACAACAGCGCCTGGGTGAAGTTCACCCTGGGAACGGGCAGCAACGGCAATCGCAAGATCACCCTGACCGCGCACTCGCCGTGCGACAGCCCGGGGATGTGCGGCGAGGTCAGCGCGAACCGCTGAACCCGCGATCCTGCCAGCTCGACGAGCCCGCCCTTCGGCGGGCTCGTTGCATGTCGAAGTCCCGCACGCGCGTGGCGCCGCAACCCGCCGGAGCGTCACACTGACCACGACCGCGGCAGCGGCGCCGCGACGGAGGGAGACGACCGTGCCGCGATCGCCCGTCGCCGCCGCCTGGGAGCTGATCCACCGGTTCGTGCCGCGTGGCGCGATCCTCCTCTCGACGCTCACGTTCATCGGGTACTTCCTTGGCCTCGTCCGCGAGCGGATCCTCAGCCAATCGTTCGGGATCGGCAACGAGCTCGACGCATTCAAGGCCGCCTTCCTGATCCCGGAGCTGCTGTTCAGCGTCATCGTCGCGAGCGGGCTCGCGGCCCCCTTCATCCCGATCTTCACCGGCCTCAAGCGCGATGAGGGCGAGCCCGCGGCCCACGCGTTCGGCCAGTCCGTCATGACGCTGGCGGTGCTGGTGATGGGGATCGTGTCGGTGGTCCTGTTCATCGTGGCGCCGCTGACGGCAGACCTGGTGGTGCCGGGGTTCGATGCGGCCACGCGCCAGCTGTACATCGACCTGTTCCGGGTCATGTGCTTCACCCAGGTCCTGTTCGCGGGGTCCATGGCCCTGGGCGAGGTCCTGGTGGCCGAGCGGCGCTTCTTCTTCTACGGGGCGGCCCCGTTGCTGTACAACCTCGGGATCGTCATCGGAACGGTGCTGCTGGTCGACCAGATCGGCATCTTCGCGCCGGCGGTCGGCGCGGTCCTCGGCGCAGCGATGCATCTCGGCATCCGGTTCATCGGCATCACCCGCACGACCTTCCGGCCGCGGCCGCGGCTGCACCTGCGGACGGCCGCGATCCGCGAGTTCTTCCGGCTGCTCGTGCCGAAGGCCGCCGGCGGCCCGCTCGAGCCCCTGATGTTCATCTTCTTCACGAGCCTGGCGTCGACCATGGCGGTTGGGAGCGTCACCGTCGTCGACCAGGCCCGCAACTTCCAGAGCCTGCCGGTGAGCCTCATCGGCGTGACGTTCGCCCTGGCGGCATTCCCGATCCTGGCCGTCCGGTACGCGGCGCACGATCGGCGAGGGTTCACGACGATCGCCGTCCGCCACGGCATCACGATCGGACTCCTGACGGTGGGCGCGGCGATCGGCCTGATCGTGCTGGGCCCCTTCGGCATCGAGGTCCTGCTCGGTGGTGGCGAGTTCGGCGCCGACGACGTCGCGCGGCTGTCGCAGGTGCTGGCGGTGTTCGCCTTGTCGGTGCCGTTCGAGAGCCTGGGGCACCTGTTGAGCCGGGCGATCTACGCGACACACCACACGTTGTGGCAGGTCGGGGCGACCGTGGTCGGGTTCGCGGTCACCATCGTCACCGCCCTGGCCCTGGCCCCGAGCCTCGACGTCCTGTCGATCCCGGTCTCGTTCCTGCTCGGGAGCGCCGTGCGGTGCGCGCTATTGGTGGCAGTCCTCGCGCGGCGCATCCGGCGGATGCCGGCCGCTCCGCTCACGCCGGCCGAGGCCGCCTGACCGGCCGCGCTAGACGGGGATCGTCGGCGCGACGGTGATGTACAGGCCGTCGCGATCGGGATAGCGGCCCTCCGGGCGCTTCCACTCCAGGAAGTTTTCCTGCATCTCGTCGGCCTTGGTGAAGGTGCCCGGCGGATTGGACGCTCCCCAGATCGACGAGATCCGCGGGTACCACGGGTCCAGGATGTAGGCCCCTTGCATCTTCGCGTCCCGGAAGATGGCCGGATCGGCGTCGGCCCGGTACCCGGTCATCACCCAGGTATGGGCGCCGCGCCACGCGAGCAGGATGACCGGCGAGCCGGTCTCCTGGATCGCGACCGCCGCGTCCCGCAGGGCGCCGCTGCGCGTCTCGAAGGCCCGGACCTCGTAGCCGGGCGCCCCGTAGGCCTTCAGCGCGAGGGCCATCGCCGCCGGGCCCCAGTCCCCGTTGTGGCTGTCGTCGTACGACTCCCATCGGCGGACGCGCTCCGCGATCTCGCGCTGCTGCCCATCGGAGGTGTTCACGAGACCGAGCACCGCGAGGACCATCTGGACGCCGGCGGGGGCGCACCAGTCCTTGTGTGCCTGGGAGGCGAAGACGGCCTTGGGGTTCGAGACGATGTCGACGTCCATCGCGACGCGCTTCGGCTTGGGGGTCGGGGTCGGCGTGGGGTCGGGCGTCGGTGTGGGCGTCGCCCCCGGCGCGGGCGTGACCGGCACTGGCGTGATCTCGGGCGTGGGTGACGGGGTCTCGGGCGGTTCGGTGATGCGCACCGTGGCGACGGTGGGTCGATCCGGAGGCGGACCGGCGAAGAACCGATCGACCCGGCTCAGGACGGATTCCCAGCGCTCGCCCGCCCCGAACGTGTCGGTGGCGACGACGAACGTCCCGATGCTGCCGAACACGAGCGCGAGCACCACCACGCCGACCACCAGGCGGCGCAGGCGGCGGCGAGCACGGGGCACGGGTCGGGTCACGGTACGATCACTCCGGGAAGGGGCACGGTTCTTGACGCTCGGCGGGGGTGCCTTGTTGCGACGCCGGGCTCGGCGCAAGTGTCGGCCAGAAGCGCGAAACATGCCATCGAGCCGGACGGCGCCGTTCGTGGCACCATCCCGGTCAGGGCCCTCCCCCACCCCGTTACGCCCTCCGCCCGTCGCAGATCGCCACCCGCCCAGCCAAGGAGCGTCCCGTGGACCGTTTCGAGCCCAACCTCCGCATCCCGGGCCCAACCGCCCTGCCGCCGACGGTCCGGGAGGCGGGCGCGCGCCAGATGATCAACCATCGGGGCCCCGAGTTCGCGGCGATGCTCGGCCGCATCCTCGAGGGCATGAAGCCGTACTTCGGCACGACCTCCGACGTCGCGATGATCTCGTCGGCGGGCTCGGGCGGGCTGGAAGCGGCGATCGTCAACACGCTGTCGCCCGGCGACCGGGTCCTGGGCGTGAGCATCGGCTCGTTTGGTGACCGGTTCGCCAAGATCGCCACCGTCTACGGCGCCGACGTGACCCGGCTCGATGCCGAATGGGGCTACGCGGCGGCACCCGACGAAGTCCGCGAGCGCCTGCGCTCGATGCCCGACGTCAAGGCCGTGCTGCTGACCCACAACGAGACCTCGACCGGGGTGATGAACCCAATCGCGGAGCTGGCCGCAGCCGTCCACGAGGAGACCCCGGACGCCCTCATCCTGGTCGACAGCGTGTCCGGCCTGGGGGCCGTTCCCTTCCAGATGGACGACTGGGGCGTCGACCTCGTAGTCACCGGTTCGCAGAAGGCGTGGATGGCCGCGCCGGGCCTGGCCATGATCGCCGCCTCGGCGCGCGGTTGGGCGGCCATGGAAACCGCCCGGATGCCGCGGTTCTACCTGGACCTGCGGGCGCATCGCGACGCCGCGACGAACGGGCAGACGCCGTTCACCCCGGCGATCGCCGTCGTCTACCAGGTCGACGAGGGCCTGCGGCTGATGGCCGCGGAGGGCGCCGAGAACATCTTCGCGCGGCACGAGGCCTGTGCCGCGGCCGCTCGCGCCGGTCTCGTCGCCCTGGGCTTCGAGCTGTTCGCCGACCAGCGCTACGCGTCGCGCACCGTGACGGCCGCGAACGTCCCCGACGACCTCGACTGGAAGGCGTTCAACGCCGAGATCAAGCGGCGTGGCGTGGTCCTGGCCGGCGGTCAGGGCAAGCTGACGGGCAAGATCTTCCGCCTGGGCCATCTCGGCTCCGTCACCCTCGAGGAGATCCTGGGGGCCCTGAGCACGCTCGAGATCGCGGCGCTGGCCAGCGGCCGGACGGTCAGTCCGGGTGCGGCGGTGGCTGCCGCGCAGGTCGCCGCGCTGGAGTCGTTCGGGATCGTCGCGGGAACGGCCGCCGGGGCCGGCGCATGAGGGTCCTCGTCGCCGAGGAGATCGCGCGCGAGGGCGTGGAGCTCCTCGCGGCGGCCCACGAGGTCGACGAGCGGCTCGGCTGCACGCGCAAGGAGCTGGCCGCCCTCCTCCCCGACTACGACGCGCTGATCGTCCGCAGCCAGGTCCAGGTGGATGCCGAGCTCATCGCCGCGGGCGCGCGGCTGGTCGTCATCGGTCGCGCCGGCGTCGGAGTGGACAACGTCGACCTCGATGCCGCGACCCGCGCCGGGATCACCGTCGTCAACGCGCCCACCGGCAACACCATCGCGGCGGCCGAGCACACGCTCGCCCTGCTCTACGGCGTCGCTCGCCGGACGGCGGCCGCCGATGCCTCGGTCCGTCGCGGCGAATGGAAGCGCTCGCAGTTCACCGGGCTGGAGCTCCGCGGCCGGACGCTCGGGATCGTCGGACTGGGCAAGATCGGCCTGGCCATCGCCGACCGGGCCAGGGCGATGGAGATGGTCGTCCTGGGCGTCGACCCGTACGTCACGCCCGAGCAGGCGGCCAATCACGGCGCCGAGCTCGTCGATTTCGACACGATGCTCGCGCGCGCGGACGTCGTCACCGTCCACGTGCCGCTGACCCGCGCGACGAAGGGCCTGATCGGACGGGCGGCGATCGCCAAGCTCCAGCCCGGGGCCATCGTGCTCAACGTGGCCCGTGGCGGGATCGTCGACGAGGCGGCGGTCGCGGAGGCCCTCGAGTCCGGTCACCTCGCCGGGGCCGGCATCGACGTCTTCGACCAGGAGCCGCCGACCGGATCACCGCTGCTCGGCGCCCCGAACACGCTGCTGACACCGCACCTGGGCGCCTCCACCGCCGAAGCCCAGGTCCTCGTCGCCGAGGAGGTCGCCGGGCAGGTGCTCGAGGTGCTCGATGGCCGCAGCGCCCGCTACGCGGTCAACGCGCCGTTGCTCACGCCCGAGACGGCCCGCGCGATCGGCCCGTACCTGCCGCTGGCCGAGATCCTCGGGCGGTTCTTCGCCCAGTTCTCGCGGGGTGGCGTGAAGACGCTGACGCTCGAGATCGCGGGCGAGCTGGCCGAGCACGACGGCTCGCCGCTCACCGCCGCCGTCCTGCGCGGGCTGCTCGAGACCGTCACGACCGAGCGGGTCAACCTCGTCAACGCCGGGGCGCTCGCGCGGGCGCGCGGGATCACGCTCGTCGAGCGCAAGACATCCGATGCCGGCGCGTTCGCGTCCCAGCTGGCCGTCTGGAGCGAGGGCCGCAGCGGTCCGGTCAAGGTGGCCGGCACCGTCGCCGGCGGTGAGCCCCGCATCACCGGCCTCGGCGAGTACCGCCTGGACATGGAGCCAGCCGACGTGATGCTCATCACCCGCCACACGGACAAGCCGGGCATGGTCGGGCGCATCGGCGCGATGCTCGGGGAGGCCGACGTGAACATCAGCGCGATGCACCTGGCCCGGGTCCGACCGCGCGAGGACGCCCTGATGATCCTGGCCCTCGACGACGACGTGCCCAAGGCCGTGGAGGACGCGATCCGCGCCCAGGATGCGGTGCTCGAGCTGTGGGCCATCCGGCTGGGTCGCGAACACTGAACGTGGGCGACGGCACGGAGCCCCTGATCCCGGACGGCCTCGACGCGAGCCTGGTCCTCGTCCGTCACGGCGAGTCCGAGTTCATCGTCGAGGGTCGCTTCCAGGGCCAGGCGGAGACCCCGCTGTCCCCGACGGGGCTGCGGCAGGCCGCGCTCGTTGCCGAACGTCTCGCGCATCCCCACGATGCACCGGCCCTCCCACTGCCGGAGGGTCCGCTGCGAGAGCTCGTCCACTCGCCGCTGCGACGCACGACCCAGACCGCCGAGGCCGTGGCCACGGCGATGAGCCCTGCCCCGGTCGCACGGCCCGATCCTGGTTTCCTCGAGATCGCGCAAGGCGAGTGGGAAGGCCTCCACCGCGACGAGATCAGCGCCCGGTACGGGGACACGCTGGCGGCCTGGCGCCGGACGGCCGACGACGGCCTGGGCCCCCGGCGGCGAATCACTGGCGCAGGTCGCCGCGCGCGTCCGGCCGGCCCTCGCCTCGGTCCTCGCCGCGCTCGCCGAGGGGGGCACGCCCGGCACCCTCGATCGCAGCCAGGTCGCCGGCTACGGCGACGAGACGCCGGCGGACCTGCCCTGGTCGATCGTGGTCGCCCACGACGGGGTCTTCAAGATCAGCCTGTTGACGCTGTTCGACCTGCCGCTCGAGCGATTCTGGATGTGGACGATGGACCTCGCCGCGATCACCGTCGTCGAGTTCCGCGGCGGTCGGGCCGTCCTGCGCGCCCACAACCTGACCGGGCACCTCTCGGCGTTGCTCGACGAGGCGGCCCAGGAAGCCCAGGAGCGGCGCAGCCGGAGCGGGGCGCTCTAGGTTCTGGCGCGGCCATAGCGACCACCGCGACGATCGCGGGCGGCCGGCCTGGCCGTGATCAGCGGGAGCGCGGGCGGCGTACGCGGCGGACGAACAGCCGCAGCAGGCCGACCCGCAGGCGTCGGTGCGCCTCGCGCAGCGACCGCATCCGATCGTCCGTGAGGACCCGCGCGCCGTAGGCCACCTCGACCTTGGCGTGGGCCACCGTCTCGAGCTCCGGCCTGACCGTGGGCACGAGGTCGCCCAACGCTCCCGCGTACTCGTAGACCGTCTGGTTCGGTCGCGGCGCGTACCCGAGCCGCGACGCCAGCCGGGTCGACGGCACCGTACGTCCCGTCCGCCGACACGGGACCTCGCGGTCCACGGCGCCATGCCACCACGGCGATCGCGGCGATCGCGACGGCGAGCAGGATCGTCACCGCGATCAACGGCCCGGCCGGCCCGGGCGTCCTCGGCCCGCCGGTGAACCCGCCGCCGGCCGGCTGGTCGCGCGGCAGGGTCTCCTGGGGACGCAGGAACCCGGGGCTCCGCGAGGCGCCGGGGCTGGCGCTCGCCTCCGGGCGCCCGGAGGGCAGCGGAGCCAGGCGCGGGCCGGGGCCGCCCGTCGGGTCGAAGTCGACCCAGCCGTAACTCGGGAAATACACCTGGACCCAGGCGTGCGCATCGCGGTTGCGGACGACGGAGCGCCCCGATCCGGGCTCCCCATCGCCGGGCAGGAGGCCCTGGACGTACCTCGTCGGCACGCCCATCTCGCGCAGCAGGACCGCCATCGTCGAGGCGTAGTACTCGCAATAGCCGCGCTTGATGCGGGCGAAGCACTCGACGATCGAGATGTCGGAGCAGTCGTGGTCGCGGACGTCGGTGTCGTATTCGAACCGCGTGGAATCGCGCAGGATGTCGCGGGTCGTCGCGGCGAGGTCGTAGGGCGTCGCCCGGGCGCCGGCCTCGGTCCGGATCTCGGCGAGCAACTCCCGCGACGCGTCCCCGAGCGCGTCGTCGGCCACGGTGTCGGGACCGTACAGGGCCATGATCTCCGCTGGGTAGTCGGTACCGGCGGCGCGCAACCGGGCACCGGTCGGCCCGCCATCGGCCTCGGAGGCCGGGACGAGGGCCGTGATCGTGTACGGGGCGTCGGAGGCGTCGCGCCGGATCCCCTCGAAGTAGCCGCCCTCCCCGATCACCATGACGCCGGCGGCCTGGTCGACTGTGAAGGGCATCGTCGGCGTGAAGACCTCCGAGCGAGGCGCCTCGAGCGTGATCGTCAACACCACCGGGCGGCGACCATCGAGGCTCACACGGTCGGCGGTGTTTGCGAGAAGCTCCTCCTCTGACCCGCGCTGGATCGGCGCCGGGTCGGTGCGTCGCCACCCCGTCTTGTCGAACGTGTGGTACACCGCGGCCGCCAGGAACGGGATCTCATCCTCGTCGGTCGAGAGCTCGATCGTCAGGAACGGGTTGTCGTTCGTGGTCCAGGCCCCGGTGATGCGCGCGTTCGGCCCGAACGAGGGCCCGATCGAGCGGCCGGAGCCGGACGACGGCAGGAATGGCTCGAGGGCGCGCGACCATTCGAGCAGCCGACCGCCCATGTCCGTCCAGGCGCCCGCGAGGGGCGCGGAGGCGGCGACGTTGGTCAGCAGCAGCGATCCCACGACCGCGACCACGATGAAGATCGAACCGCCGCGGAGATACAGCCCGGAGATCGCGGACGGGTCACCGATCCGGCGGCGCACCCAATCGGACTGCTCGTCGAAGGTGTGGAAGCGCACGAGCAGGAAGAGCGCCGAGACCGAGTACAGGACGATGTACGGCATCTGGGGGCGTGTCGTCAGCAGCATGTTGCCGAGCAGCAGCAGCCCGATGGCGGCCACCGCGTTGAGCGGCCGGCGATGGCCGAATGCGGCGTAGCTCGCGAACTGCGACGAAGCCCACACGAGGAGGCCCAGCACGAGCAGGTGATGCCCGTACTGGAAGGTCGAGAGTTCGCGATTGACGACCAGGTCCGTCCAGGCGATGACTGCGCTGTCCGCGGTCGCCCCGAACAGGACGCCGGGGCTCGCCCCTGCAGGGATGAGGACCCAGCCGACGAGCAGCGGAATCAGCAGGGCGGCGAAGACGGCGCCGATCAGGTGGGTCGTCCAGCGGCCCCATCCGATGGTCGGCCCGAGCGCGCCGATGGCGACGCCGCCGAGGGCCGCCCAGAACAGGAAATCCGTCGTGTCGGGGTCACCAAGCACGAGGATGGCGTCGTCAAGGGACCAGGCGAGCGAGAGACACATCGCCGCTACGAGCACGAGCGCGAGCCAGCCCTGCGCGGGCGTGATCGCCAGCCGCGACCGGCGCCAGTCCGGCCGCCCGAGCGCGTACTTCATCGTGCCAGCATCTCGCCCAGCTCCCGGCCGGGGACGATCGTGAAGGCCGGCAGCTCGTACTCCGCCAGGGCGTGCCGCAACGCGCGGGCCCGCTTGGCGGCCGCCTCGGTGGCTTCGGTGTCGAAGATCGGCCGATCACCGGTGAGCGCGGCTCGGGCTTCTACCTCGGCTCGAGCGTACGCCGCCGCATCCACGGTGACGACCACACAGGCGACCCCGCGGGTGCGCAGGGCCGCCAGCGGGCGCACCCAGGACGGGTCGAGCGAGGCGGTGACGATGACGGCGGTCATCCCGCGCCGCAGCCGGCCGACCGACGCGATCAGGGTCTCGACGAGCGGCGACGAGGCATCGGCCTCGACCGCCGCGAGCAGCTGCATGACCTTCTGGTGCTGGCGTCCTCCGCGGTCCGCCGGCAGGTACGCGGTCCGGCCGGCATTCACCGTCATGCCGACGGCGCGGTTCTCCGCGAGGGCCTTGTCGGCGATGGACGCGGCCGCCCGGATGGCGGCTTCGGTCGTGGATTCCTCGCCGTGTCCGGCCTGGATGCCGCGTTGGAGGTCGAGGATGATCCACGCGTCGGCGGTCTGCTCCAGGTCGAACTCCTTGACCTGGATCTCGCCGTGTCGCGCGGTCGACTTCCAGTGGATGCGGTTCATGCTGTCGCCGGGGGCGTAGGGCCGGACGCTCGTGGCGAGCGGGGTGGTCTGGAGCGTGCGCTCCGGGGAGGCGTGGCTGCCCTCGAGGCTCGCGGCGGGGAGCTTCCACATCGGCAGCGGCTCGAGCCGCGGGTACACGACGACGCTGACCCCCTGTCCGACCGTGGCCGCGGCCTCGAAGAAGCCGAACGGGTCACCGGTCCGGATGTGCAGCGGCTCGATGCGGAAATGCCCGCGGCGCGTGAGGGGCGTCCGGATGAGCCACGAGCGCTCCGCCATGGCTCCCAGCGTGATCGGGCGGCCGGGGAGGCCACCGGGCAGCGTCGTCGGGTTATGGACCTCGAGCCACGGCTTGGGGATGCGGCTGCCGTTGCGCAGCGTGTACGTCACGCGCATCCGGTCCCCGACGTGGCCATGGAGCTGGCTGACCGCGTAGCCGGCCTCGAGATCCGTGAGCCCGAGCCGGACGAGGACGTACGAGCCCCCGACGACGAGGATGCCGAGATAGAGCAGGTAGAAGAGGAAGGGCTGGCCCGTCGAGAACGCCGCGACGACCAGCACGGTGACCAGGACCAGCGCCTGCAGCCGTCGAAACATCGTGATCGCCCGGGTGCCGCTCGATACGCCTGAGTGCCGCTAGGCGCTCGGGGCGGTCTTGCCCGCCGCGGACGCCCGCAACTCGGTCGGACCGCCGCCCATCGGGCGGATCCCGTCGATCGCCGTCGAGTCCAGGATCTCGCGCACGACCTGGCCCGCCTGGACATCGTGGATCGACGAGCTCGTCTTGATGATCAGGCGGTGGGCCAGCGCGGGCTCGGCGAGGGCCTTGACGTCATCGGGGATCGACGTAGTCTCGACCCAGCAATCCGGCCAGCGCCTGACCGGCGCGGTACAGGGCGATCGAACCACGCGGCGATGCCCCCAGGTAGACGTCGGGATGGTTCCGTGTCGCCCCGACGACCCGGACGATGTAGTCGGCCACGGTCGAATCGACGTAGATCTCGCGGACCGCCTCCTGCATCGAGCGCAGGTCCTCCACGCCGAGGACCTCGTCGATGTCGTCGAGGGGGTGGGTCCGCTTCTGCTCGTCGAGGATGACGATCTCCTCGATGGGCTGGGGATAGCCCAGCCGGATGCGTAGCATGAACCGGTCGAGCTGCGCCTCGGGGAGCGCGAACGTGCCCTCGTATTCGATCGGGTTCTGGGTCGCGATCACGAGGAACGGGTCAGGCATGGGATAGGTCGTCCCGTCGATCGTCGCCTGGCGCTCCTCCATCGACTCGAGGAGGGCGGACTGGGTCTTGGGCGTCGCACGGTTGATCTCGTCGGCGAGGACGACCTGGCTGAAGATGGGGCCCGGTCGGAACTCGAATTCCTGGGTCTTCTGGTTGTAGATCGAGAGACCGGACACGTCGGACGGGAGCAGGTCCGGCGTGAACTGGATGCGCCGGAACGAGCAGCCGAGGCTCCGGGCGATCGCCTTGGCGAGGACCGTCTTGCCGGTGCCCGGCACGTCCTCGATGAGCAGGTGTCCACGACACAGGAGCGCGACCAGGGCGAGCCGCACCTCGTGGTGCTTGCCGACGATCACGCGTTCGACATTGGCGAGGACCTTGTCCCCGGTTTCCTGGATCTTCGTCATCGGCCTCTCTCGCGGGGGCGGCAAGGATGTCATCCCGCCGTTGGTCGGGCGTTCGGGGGTGCGACGGTCCACAAGCTGGGACTGTGGTGTCGGGGGATAGTACGTCGGACGCGTCTTTTGGGTTCCCGGTCGCGCCCGGGATCTCAACCCCGGAACAGCGTCAGCCCACCGACCCACGCCGTCATGAGGCAACCGATCCCGCCCATGATCGCCAGAAAGGGCTCGCCGCCGGCCCACGCGGCCACCGCGACGCCGCCGAAGAGCGCTGCGAGGACGACCGCGATCGCGGCCATGCCGATCCGCTCGATCAGGGGACGGCGCTCCCGAGCGGCCTCTGGATCGGCCGGGCGGGTCGGGTCCGGCGGGTCGGTGCGTTCCGGCGGGTCGGGCGCGTCCAGAGGTTCAGGCGAGTCGATCACTCGGAGGAGTCCAGCCACAGCTCCATGAGGTTGCCGGCCATGGGGGCCGCGACCTCGGCGCCGCGACCGGCCTCCTCGACGAGGACGGCGATGGCCACCCGGGGCGCCTCGGCCGGCGCGAAGCCGATGAACCAGGAGTGCGGCTCGCCACGACCGCCGAGCTCCGCCGTCCCGGACTTGCCGGCCGTCGTCACGCCCGGGATCTTCGCCCCGGTGGTGTACTGCTGGCCCCGCTCGGTCTCGACCGCGGCCACCATGGCCTCGGTGATCGCGGCCGCGTCGCCGCCGTCGATCACCCGCCCGACGGTTTCCGCGCGGATCGTCTGCGTCCCACGCTCGCCCGTGATGGCCGTCACGACCCGCGGGCGGCGCAGCTCCCCGCCACTCGCGACGGTGCTCGCCACCAGCGCCATCTGGAGGGGCGTCACGAACGTCTCGCCCTGGCCGTAGGCGGCGTTGGCCAGCTCGACGTCATCGACGAAGCCACCCGGGTCGTCGCCGTTCCCGTTCGTCACCTGCGAGATCGCCGTCGGCAGGTCGAACGGCAGCGGCTTCCCGAAACCCAGGCGTTCGGCGTAGCCGACGAGGTCGGCTCCTCCGGTCTCCAGGCCGGTCAGCGCGTACCAGATGTTGCACGAGACCTGGGTCGCGCCCACGAGGTCCAACTCTTCGGAGCCCGTGAAGAGGTGATGACCGTCGCGGATCCGGAACCCACTGACCACGAGGCCGTCCTCCTCCGCACCGGGCTGCTCCGGGTACGTGGTCCGTGGCGTGATCGCGCCCGATCCAAGACCGGCGATGGCCGTGACGATCTTGAACACGGATCCTGGCACGTAGCGTCCCAGCGTGGCGCGCGGCAGCAGTGGCTCGTCCTCGTCCTCCTGGAGCGCCTTGAACGTTCGGTCGGCCGTGGCCGGATCGGCAAGCGCGGACGCGGAGTACGTCGGGGTCGAGGCCATGGCCAGCACCTCGCCGTTGCGCGGATCGAGCATCACGACGGCGCCCTTGCGCTCGCCGAGCGCGCGGACCGCCGCGCGCTGCAGCTCGAGGGACAGCGACAGGGTCAGGTCCTTGGGGTCGTACGGATCGGTGCCGAACTTGCGCAGCGCGTCCGACACCGGATCTCCCGCCAGGCCGGACAGCTCCGCGTCGTAGGCGAGCTCGATGCCGGCGCGTCCATAGCGACTCGAGGCGTAGCCCACGACCTGGCTGATGGACTCGCCGCGGTAGACGCGGTACAGCTCCCCGTTCGCGTCCTTCTCGTTGCGCGCCAGGACCTCGCCGTCACGGTCGCGGATGGTGCCGCGCGGCACGGTCCTCGCCGCCTGGATGACGGCGGGATCGAGCGGCGAGCGGACGAGCTCAGGGGCCTTGATGACGGCCCAGTAGCCGCCCGCCGCGGCCAGGGTCCCGAAGGCGACCGACAGGGCCAGCGCGACATGGACGATGGTGCGCCCAAGGGGCCGTCGACGTGACGTCGTGGCGAGCATCAGGCCTTGCTCCGTCCGAGCCGGCGGCGCCAGCCGGTCGCGGTGCTCGGCGGCGGTGGGGGCTCGACGCCCCGATCGGAGAGCGCCAGCAGCAGCCCCACGACGACGGCGTTGGCCAGGAGCGACGAGCCGCCGTAGCTCACGAACGGGAGGGTCACCCCGGTCAGCGGCAGGACCTTGAGATTGCCGGCCGCGATGATGAACGCCTGGACGCCGACGATCAGGGCCAGTCCCGTCGCCAGGATCGCCCGGAAGTCATCCGCGGCCGAGGCACCGATGCGCAGCCCGCGCTGGATGACCACGAAATAGAGTCCGAGGATCGCGATCACGCCGACCAGGCCGAGCTCCTCGCCGAGTGCCGCGAGCGGGAAGTCCGTGTGGATCTCGGGGATCGGCAGCCGGCCGCCGACCATCGGCAGGCCGTTGCCAAGGCCCGTGCCGAGCAGGCCGCCGCGGGCGAACGCGTGGAGCGACTGGACGATCTGATAGCCGGCACCGAGCGGGTCCGCGAACGGATCCAGCCAGATGTCGATGCGGTCGCGGACGTGCTCGAACAGGTTCGCCATGAGCGCGCTGCCGAGCAGGAACAGCACGAGCCCGATGACCACCAGGCTCAGCCGCGCCGGTCGCCGCGTAGGTCAGGGCCAGGAACACCGCGAAGAACAGGAGTGCCGCACCGAGGTCCCGCTGGATGACCACGATCCCGAGCGCGATGGCCCACATCGCGACCATCGGCGCGAGGTACGGCAGCGGCGGCAGGCGGAGCGGCCCCAGGCGCGTGTCCTGCTCGATCAGGAGGGGCCGGTTCTCGGAGAGGTAGCCCGCGAGGAAGACGACGAGGATGACCTTCAGCAGCTCGGACGGTTGACCGCTGATCGGCCCCAGCCGAAGCGTCAGCCGTTGTCCCGCGACATCCGCCCCGAAGATGAAGGTCAGGAGCAGCAGGGCGATGCCGACTGCCGCCCACGTGTACTTGTAGCGGCGAAGCCACGCATCCGAGCGCACCACGATGGCGAGCGTGGTCGTGACCGCGATCCCGAGGACCAGCCAGACGAGCTGGACATCACCCAGGCCGAGGGCCGAATCGCCCTCGCCGAGCGTGACGAGCCCCTGCGGGAGGCGCTGCATGAGGAGCAGCGAGATGCCGCCGAGCAACCCGACGACCGGCAACAGCACCTGGTCGGTGCGCCGTCCGGCGAGCACCTGGGCAAGGTGTGCGAGGGCGAGGGCGCCGAGGTAGATGCCGAGCCCCGCGGCGTTGGCGAGGCCGAATTCACCCTCCAGCCCGAGACGCAGCGACACGCTGCCGACGACCAACGCGACCGCCGCGAGGGCGAGGAGACGAGCCTCCGTCCAGCGCGGACGCGGACGGATCGGCCCGAGGATACGCGGGAGGGCGGTGGCGGGCGCGCGATCGCTCGCCGCCGTCACGTGGTGCGGGCTCGTTCGAGACGAAGGCGGACCTGCCCGATCGACACCTCATCGCCGAAGCCGAGCGGCGAGACGCCCGCGACGGCCCGCCCGTTCACGAACGTCCCGTTCGTGCTTTCGAGGTCCTCGACGTACCAGCTTCGACCCCGGAAGGTCAGCACGGCGTGCTCCGTCGACGCGAACGGATCGTCGATGACGATGGCGTTGTTGACGTCGCGCCCCAGCGTCGTGATCGCATCGAGCGCGAACGAACGGCCGGCTTCCGGCTCCCCGGCCGGGGATTCCACGACGACCAGGCGACCCGGCGACGCCCCGGGTTCGCGCGCTGCGGCGCGGAGATCACGCAACAGCGAGCCGACGACCCTCGCGAGGAACAGGTACAGCAGCGCCAGGAACAGCAGCCGGATGATCCAGATGACGAGCAGGAACGGGTCCATCAGTCGGCGTCCCCGGTGGCCTCGACGACCAGGATCGTGTCGCCCAGTTCGATCCGATCTCCCGCGCCGAGGACCAGCTCGCCGACCGGCGCGCCGTTGACGCGCGAGCCGTTGGTGCTGCCGAGATCGGTGTACACGAGCGTCCCCCGCCGACCCGTGACCCGGGCGTGATGACGGGATACGCGGCCATCGGCGAGGACCAGGTCGTTGTCGGGGCCGCGCCCGATGGTCAGGCTCGAGCCGTCGAACTCGCACACGAACTCCGCGTCGTCGGGCGGGGTGACCCGCATGCGCGCCGTGGGTGCGCTGGGTCGGGGGATCGTGAAGACCATCGTGTCGGTCGGTCCGCCGCCACGGTCGTCGGTCGAGGCGTTGACGGAGTCGGCGTCACCACCTGAGGCATCGTCCGCTTCGATCTCGGGGTGCAGATCTCGCCGCTCGCGTCCGGCGATCGGATCGGCGAACCGTGCCACGACCTTGATGTCGGTCCGTTGCACCGTGGTGTCGGCCAGGAGATCGACGCGCGGCCGATCGACGAGGGTGTACTTGCGACTTCGAGCGAAGACAAGGGCGCCGTCGGCGAGCTCGGAAGCGAGCGAACCCGTCATGTCGCCGAATCCTTCGAGGTCGGCGGGATGGAGGTGGATCACGAACCGGTTCGGGGCGAGCGTGCGATCGGCGGAGGACAGGCGTTCGGCCTCCATCGCGCGCTCGATGCGGCGCTGCAATTGGATCGGCTGGAGGCGTGCCCGGAACAGGCGCGCGGACGGACGCTCGAAAAGGCGTTCGAAGAACCGCTCGATGGCGGTGAGCGGCGGCATATCGGTCGCGGAGTCTAGCAGAGGGCTCGATTAGGCCCCTGTGGCGCTACGTTCACCCCGGGACCATCCGCAGCACGGCTGAGGTACCCCCGGCGGGGGGGCGCGAAAGTCCCTGCGGTATACTCTCGCCCCTGTTCGAGCCGGTGCGCCCGCTCAACACGTCCAGCGCCAACCCCGGGGTCCTGATGCCGGAAGTCCTCACCGAATCATTCTGCGAACGTTGCGGCACCCGCTACACGTTCGAGTCCGCGGTTCCTCGGGTCGCCCGCCTCAAGGGGATCAGGGTCATGTCGCGCGGACTCAAGAACTTCGTCATGTCGGACGACACGTCCATGGACGAGGCGTTCGCCGCGGCGCGCAACGAGACCGATCGCGAAGTCACGTCGCAGCAGCTCGACGCGTTCCACAAGACCTTCAACTTCTGCATGTCGTGCCGGCAGTACACGTGCAGCAACTGCTGGAACACGGCCGAGGGTCGCTGCCTGTCGTGCGCTCCGCTCCTCGGCGAGGACATGCTCGCCGCACCCTTCCCCGATCTCGATCACTCCGGCGGCGCGGTGATCGCCGACACGAACGGCCACACCGCCGTTCAGGACGGTCGCGAGGATGTCTCGCCGCTGGACACGCTGGCCTGGCCGACCGCCGACGTCGCCCCCGAGGATGACCGAGCGGCGGCACCCAGCGTCGACGCCGGTCCGACCGACGACTCCGGGGAGGTCGACATCATGGCGCGCCTCGCCGGGCTTGGCGTGGCTGGCGCGGCCGGGTCGGTCGACGCCGTCGAGCCCGATGTCGAGGCGGGCCTGCGGGCCGAGATCGAAGCCGCTGCGGAGGCTGAGGCCGCGGCGCTCGCCGAGGCCGAGGAGGCCGAGGCGGCCAGGGTCCAGGCAGAGATCGAAGCCGCGGCCGCGGCCGAGGCCGAGGCGGCCGAGGCGGCCAGGGTCCAGGCGGAGGCCGAGGAAGCTGCCCGGGTCCAGGCGGAGGCCGAGGAAGCTGCCCGGGTCCAGGCGGAGGCCGAGGAGGCCGCCGCGGCCGAGGCTGCCAGGTTGGAGGCGGAAGCGGAAGCGGCCGCGGCTGCGGAAGCCGCGAGGCTGCAGGCCGAAGCGGAAGCCGCCGCGGCGGAAGAAGCCGCCAGGCTCCAGGCCGAGGCGGTTGCCCTCGCAGCAGCAGAAGCCGCCGAAGCCAGACGCCGGGCCGAGGCCGAGGCGGAAGCGGCCGAAACCAGGCGTCAGCTGGAGTTCGCGGCGGCTGCCGCGTTCCTGGCCGCCGAAAGCCGGCGGCAGGCAGAAGCCGACGAGGCATCGAGGGCCGAGGCCGCGAGGCTCCAGGCCGAGGCCGAGGCTCGCGCCGAATTCGAAGCCGCCGAGGCCAGGCGGCAGGCGGAAGCCGCAGCGGCCGCGGAAGCCGAAGCCGCACAGATCCGCGCGGAAGCCGAAGCGGCCGCGCAGGCGGAAGCAGCTCGACAAGAGGCGGAGGCCGCCGCGCGCGCCGAATTCGAAGCCGCCGAGGCCAGGCGCCAGGCGGAGGCCGCCGCGGCCGCCGAGGCGGAAGCCGCCCGCCGCCAGGCAGAAGCCGAAGCCGCGGAAGCGGCAGCCGCGGCCGAGGCGGAGGCCGCCAGGCTCAAGGCGGAAGCCGAGGCGGAAGAAGCCCGTCTGGCCGAAGAGGCAGAGGTAGCCCGGCTCGCCGCAGCAGCTCGCCGCCGCGGAGGCGGCCCGCGTCGCCGCGGAGGCCGAAGCCGAGGCCGAGCGGATCCGAGTCGCGGCGGAGGCCGCCGCCGTCGCCGAAGCAGCGCGCGTCGCCGCGGAGGCGGCCGCCGCCGACGAGGCCGAGGCCGCACGCGTTGCCGCCGAGGCCGAAGAAGCTCGTGTCGCCGCGGAGGCCGAAGCGGCTCGTGTCGCCGCGGAGGCCGAAGCGAGCTCGCGTCGCCGCCGAGGCCGAAGAAGCCCGCGTCGCGGCGGAGGCCGCAGCCGCTGCCGAGGCCGAAGCGGCCCGCGATGTCGTGGCGCAGCCGACGTGGCAGACGATCGCCCCAGACAGCACGCCCGCCACACCGCCGCCTCCGGGCCTGGTCCAGCCGATCGATCCAGCGGCACCCGCCGAGCCGATCGCCGCGACCGCAGAGCCGGAGTGGCCGACCCAGCCCGAGTGGCCCACCCAGCGGCCCGCCGCGGGGCTTCCGTTCCTCGGCCGGCCGGCACAGCCCACCGGCGGCATCGAAGCGCTCTGGGCCGAGTCGGCCCGCGAAGTCGCGTCGACAGCCGAGTCGGCGCGTGCCGCGGGTGGGGTCCAGCCGTGCGTCAGTTGCGGGCTGTCACTCTCCGCGACCGCTCGATTCTGCCGGCGCTGCGGTACTCGCCAGGGCTGACGGACCCTCCGCCGCCACCAGGCGGTCGTCGCGGACTCGGACCCACGCGGCGCCGAGCAACAACACCTGGAACGTGAACGACAGCCATGCCAGCGCGATGAACGCGGTGGCCAGGGAGCCGGCGAGTAGGGCCGCGCTGATCAGCCGTGGTGCCACGAACAGGAACAGCTGGCTGAGGGCCACGATCCCGATCCCGGCCACGACCGCCGGCAGCCAGACCGCGTGCCAGGAGGGATCCCGGGGCGGCACGATCCGGTAGACGATGGCGATCACGACAACGCCGATGGCGGTCACCGCCGGCACCGAAGCGAGCACGCGACCCAGTGCCGCGAGCACCGGCGACGAGTTCGGCAGGAAGGCCTCGGCTGCGGCCGCGAGCGATCCGCCGACGATCAGCGCCACGATGACGCCGACCAGCCCGGCGACCGACACCAACCCCCGGGCCGTTCGCCGGAAGACGTCGCGCTCCGGACGATCCGTGAAGATCCGTGAGAATGCGATGTCGAGCGTCCCGTAGAACTGGCTGACCGTCCACACCAGTCCCACGAGACCGACGATGGACGTGACCGCGGCCCCGTCCGACAGGGCCAGGAGCGCCTGGTTGACGATGTCCTGGAGCGGTGGCAGGAGTTCCCCGATCGCACGCGCCAGCCGTGCCTGGACGGTCGGGTCGTCGACGATCCAACCGGCCACTCCGAGCGTCACGAGGGCGACCGGGAACGCGGCGAACAGCGCCGCGAACGCCAGGCCGTTGGCGAGCAGCCCGCCCGGCGCACGCCCGTACACGTCGAGGACGGCCCGCAGCAGGGCGACCCGTGGTCGGTCCAGGAACCGCTCGAGGATCGCGGCCGGATCCATCGATCGGCGGGTCAGTCCCGCAGGTCCTCGAACAGGGCCGGTTGCACGGCATCCGCCGGCACGCGACGAGGGGCGGCGATCAAGGCCCGGATCTCACCGCGTCGTACGTATCGGCGACCGCCGAGCTTGATGCTCTGGAGCCGCCCGTCCCGTGCCCATCCGCCGATCGTGGACGTCGTGAAGTGCACGTTCGCAGCGGCCAGGATGTCCTGCGCCTCCGACAGGGTGATCCAATCCGCGGCCGAGGGCATCGCTCAGTCGGGGTCGCGGGTCGGCGTCTTCGTGGCCGTACCCGACTTCGACGACTTCGAGGTCCCCTTGGCGCCGTCCGCGGTCGAAGCAGCCGCCGGGACCGCCGGGGACGACCCCGTGTCCGAGCCGGACGAGCCCGAGTCCTTGGACGCGCCGCCGTCGGAGGAACCGTCGTCACTGCCGCCCGACGACGAGCCGCTCTTGACCGCCGCGCGCCGCTCCTTCTTGGCCCAGCCGGAACCCCGGTAGTGGACCGTCGGGGCGGTGATCGCCTTTCGCACAGGGCCCTCGCCACACAGCGGACACGAAGCCGGTGGGTCGGCATCGATGCCGTGGATCACCTCGAAGCGGCGGCCGCAGGCCGCACACACGTAGTCGTACAGGGGCACCCGGGCGACCTCGCGGTCAGCCGCGCAGCAGGCGCATGCCGCACTTCGGGCAGTAGAACGCCCGCTCGTGCGCGGACGCGAATCCGCAGTGGGCACAGACCAACCCGCCACGGCCGGCCGCCGGCATCGGTCGCTCGACGGCGGTGAGACCCATCGCGTACTGGTTCGCGAGGACGTTGGTGAGGATCCCGGCCAGCAGCTTCGCCCCGATCCGGTCCGTGTCGCCGCGGACGCCACGACCACCCCAGCCGACCACCGCGCGCACGATCATGTCGCCGGTCGCCTCATCCCAGTGGGCGGCGACACCGCCGAGGACCGCGTTGTACTCGGGATAGCCGCTCGTATCGACCTCGCCGTCCAGCAGCGAGCACACGAACGTGTCGAACGCGAGGTCGATGGCATCGATCGACTCGAGGACGACCAGGGCGTGCCGCGTGATCGGGGACAGGACGTGATGGGCGTTCAGCCACTGCATGGCCTCGGACGGCCGCGAGATGGTGGGCGTGGCCTGGCTGAATTCGATGGGCAGCGGTTCGACGACCTCGATCTCCGCCTTCGCGAGCCCGACCAGCATCGACGGCAGGTCCGACATCGCCTGCTGCCCCGCCCGCATCCGCACGCCCTCGCTCGTCTTGCCCGCGTAGTAGAGCTTGAGCTGGAATTCCTGGGCGACGACCTCCTCGGGCATCACTGAGGATGCCGTGGGCGCGGGCGTGGCGGCGGCCGCAGCGGCCTCGTTGGCGTTCTTGCGCTTCAGGAAATCAAGCGGCACGGATGGGCTCCCCGAGGAACGTGAGGATTCGCCTGCATCGTAGCAGGGCACGCGGCACAGGAGGCTCCGCACGAAGAGCGTGGCATGGGCCGGAGGAAGTCCCTCACCGGCCACCCGTCCAGCGGGTCTACCGGCAGACGAACACGCTCCTGTCGCCCCTTAACGATCGATCCACCCGCCCGGAGAGCCAATCGGCGCTCAATCCTGACCTTCGGGAGACGTATCGCCCGCCCAGCGGGTCGATGACCAAGTTGCTCCGCCAGTAGACCCGCTCAGCGGGTCGTGGCCCGGCGACGCGTCGTCCAGGGGCCCGCCGACGCCGCGCGGCGTCGCGCGACCCCGGCGCCGAGCACACGACCCTCAGGGACGTCCGAGGATGACGACCTCGAGGCCACGCAACGCCAGCGCCCCGGTCGCATCGGGTGAGCTTGGTTCCACGTGCGACCCGCCGACCGGCCACCACGGCCCCTCACCGGCCGGACCGACATCCACCGTCAACGGTTCCTGCGCGAAATTCGCCACGACGAGGGTCGCCTCGTCATCGGCCTCCCGAACGTAGGCCAGGACGTCCTCACCGCCGATGTCCAGGCGGCGCAGGGACCCGCGGCGAAGGCTCGGGCGACCGTGGCGCAGGGTGATCAATCGCTTGTAGCTCGCCAGCACGGATAGCGGATCGGCTTCCTGCGCCGCCACGTTCCGGGTGTCGGCGTCGTCACCGAAGCGGATCCACGGACGGCCGGTGGTGAACCCGTGACCGGGTTCGCCCGTCCACGGCATCGGCGATCGACACCCATCCCGGTTCCACCAGACCCAGCCTTCCTCGACGCGGCGGGCGGGCGGATCGATGATCTCGTCGAACGGGACCTCGACGTCGCGCAGCCCGATCTCCTCGCCGTAGTAGAGGAACGGTGTGCCACGCAGGGTCAGCAGGATGGCCGCGGCAGCACGCGCGACTGCGTCGGTGTCGTCGATCCCGGCCGACTCCGACAGGCGACTGGCGTGGCGCGACTGGTCGTGGTTCGAGAGCACGACCGTCGGCCAGGTGTCGCCGAAGATCGCCTGACGCCGGTCCAGCAGTGCCCGGTACTCCGCGGCAGACCACGGGGCGCGGACGAGCTCCCAGTCGAAGACCAGGTGGTTCTGGTTCGAGAGGCTGGCCGAGGTCTCCGGGCCGCCGTAGAACAGCTCGCCGACCGACATCCGGCCCGGCACCTCGTCGACGATGGCGCGGAACCGGGCGATCAGCTCGGGGAAGTCGGGCTGGTCACGATCGTACTTGTGCTCCTGGCGGTCCCACGCACTCGTGCCGACGGCGACGTCCTCCAGCTCCGGATTGGAGGGCATGTTCGGGTCCTTGAGGAAGATGTTGAAGACGTCGAGTCGAAAGCCGTCGACGCCACGATCCAGCCAGCCGCGGACCATCTTCAGTTGCGCCTCCTCGACCGCCGGGTTGCGCCAGTTCACCTCGGGTTGCTCAACGAGGAACGTGTGCATGTAGAACTGGTCACGGGCCGGCTCGTACTGCCACGCGGAGCCACCGAAGAACGACAGCCAGTTGTTGGGCGGCAGCGGGCTACCGTTCGAGTCCCGACCGGCCGGATCTCGCCACAGGTAGAAGTCGGCGTAGGGCCCCTCGCGCGACTGCCGGCTCGCCTGGAACCACGCGTGCTGGTCACTCGTGTGGTTCATCACGAGGTCGAGGATCACGCGGATGCCACGGGCATGTGCTTCACGCACTAGCCGGTCGAAGTCCTCTTCGGTCCCGAGGACGGGATCGACCGCTGCGTGGTCGCTGACGTCGTAGCCGACGTCCAGGCCCGGACTCGGGTAGATCGGCGACAGCCAGAGTCCGTCCACGCCCAGCCCATCGGGTCCCAGGTGATCGAGGTGCTCGATGATCCCGGGCAGATCGCCGATCCCGTTCCCGTCCGTGTCGCCGTAGCTGCGCGGATAGACCTGGTAGACGATCCCCTCGCGCCACCATTCCGTCCCGTGGCGGGCGAGGGACGTCGGGGGCGGCGTGACGTCGGACATCCGCGCGAGTCTGCGGGAGGCCGCGCCCGACGGTCAAGACGGCGCCGGCGCCGGCGACTCGGCCGCATCTGGTGCGCCCGTATACTCCGACGCCATGGCCCAATCCCCTTCCCCTCGGGTGGCACGCCGCCCCCTGCGTGTCGGCGTGGCGGGCCTCGGAGCCGTCGCCCAGGCCGTCCACCTGCCCCTGATGGCGCGCCTCCCCGGCACGTTCGAGCTCGCCGCGATCTGCGACCTGTCGCCGAAGCTGACGGCGGCGATCGGTGAGCGGTACGGGGTCCCCGCGCGACAGCGGTACCGGGATGTCACGACGATGCTCGACAGCGTGGAGCTCGACGGTCTCATCGTGCTCACCTCCGGGTCGCACGGGGACGTGGCGCTCGCGGCCCTCGAGCGCGAGCTGCCGGTGCTCTGCGAGAAGCCCCTGGCCGTCACCCGCGCCGAGGCCGATCGCCTGGCCGCCGTGGAAGGGGCGGACCATGACGGGGAACGGCTGATGCTCGGGTATATGAAGCTGTTCGACCCGGCCGTCGAGGAGGCGGTCCGGGTCGCTCGCGATCCAGAGGGGCCGATGGGGGCGCTGCGGGCGGTCGAGGTGACCGTCCTCCACCCGACGAGCGAGAGCCAGCTCGCGCACGCTCACCTGCTGCCGCCACCCGACGACATCGAGGCCGCGGCGCTGGTGTTGCCGCGCCAGGCGTCGAGCGAGCTCGAGACCGCGGCGATCGGCCCCGCGGCCGCAGAGCTGGGCCGGCTGTACAGCGGGATCCTGCTCGGCAGCATCGTCCACGAACTCGCCGTCGTGCGGGCGCTCGCCGGCAACGCGGTCGCGATCGACCGCGTCGACGTGTGGCCGGACGGCGCCTGGCCACCGTCGGTGGCCATCGAGGGCCGCCTGGCGGACGAAGCCCGCCTTTCGATCGGATGGCATTTCCTGCCCGACTACCCGGCCTACCGCGAGGACGTCCGCTTCCACTACGAGCGCGGGTCCGTGGAGCTGTCCTTCCCGTCGCCGTACCGTCTCCACGAGCCGACCGAACTCGTCGTCTCGACCGGTCGGGGTGAGACCCGCCGGCGCGCCCTGCTCGATTCGATCGAGGAAGCGTTCGAGCGGGAGTTGCTCGCCTTCGCGGCGATGATCACGGATGGCGAACTGGCGCGATCGGGGATCGCGGACGGTCGAGCCGACATCGTGACCTGCCAGCGCATCGTCGCTCGCCTCGCCCTGGATCGCGGGATCGAGATCGGGGGCGAGGCGGCAGAGTCGGTGGGCGCCGGCGCATGACGGCGACGACGCCGGCGACCGAGCGCACGATCGTCCACCTGGTCCCCCACACCCACTGGGACCGGGAGTGGTACGAGCCGTTCCAGACGTTCCGCCTGCGTCTCGTGGACCTCGTCGACCAGCTGCTCGAACGCATGGAAGCGGACGGGCGGCTGCGGTTCACCCTGGACGGGCAGTGCGCAACGGTGGACGACTACCTCGAGGTCCGCCCGGAAGCCGAGCCACTCATCCGGCGGCTCGTCGCCGAGGGCCGCCTCGCGATCGGGCCGTGGCAGATCCTGATGGACGAATTCCTCGTCTCGGGCGAGACGCTGGTCCGTAACCTGGAGCTCGGCTGGGCGCGGGCCACGGAGCTCGGTGGCGCGATGCGCGTCGGCTACCTGCCCGACATGTTCGGGCACGTGGCGCAGATGCCGCAGCTGCTCCGCCGGGCCGGCATCGACCGGGCCGTCGTCTGGCGCGGCGTTCCCGCCTCCATCGACCGCAACACCTTCACCTGGGAGTCGCCCGATGGCTCCGCCGTCGAGGCCGAGTACCTCGTCGGCGGCTACGGCAACGGCGCCTACCTCTTCGACGTCCCGGACCGGCTCAAGGCGAGGCTCGCGAAGCACGTCGATGCGAACGAGTCGTTCTACGGCCGGCACTCGATCCTCGCGATGTACGGCACCGACCACGCGGTCCCCTCCCCTCGCCTGGCGGATCTGGTCGATGCGGTCAACGCCGACGATTCACCCGTCGTCGTCCGGCTGGAGACGCTCGCGGAATACGCGGCCCGCTCGGATGTCGAGCCATCGCTGGACGGGCTGCCGCGCTGGACCGGCGAGCTGCGCTCCGGGGCTCGCGCGAACATGCTGATGAACGTCACGTCCGCGCGGGTGGACGTGAAGATCGCCGCTGGTCGCGCCGAACGACTCCTCGAACGCTATGCGGAGCCGCTGACCGCCCTGCACGCGACGGCGTGGCCGGGTCGACCACTCGAGCTGGCCTGGCGGCGGCTGGTCGACAACTCCGCGCACGATTCGATCTGCGGCTGCTCCCACGACGATGTCGTCGCCCAGGTCCTGACCAGGTACGCGGAGGCGGAACAGATCGGGAAGGGCGTGCTGTCCCGCACACTCGGCGAGATCGCGAGCCGCGTCCCCACCGGCAGCTGGGCCGCGATCAACCCCTCGCCCGCCGCGCGCGAGGACTTCGTGGAATTCGACGTGGCGGTGCCGTCGGAATGGGAGTCGGTCGAGCTGCGCTCCGGCGATCGCCGCATCTCATCCCAGGAATGTGGCCGGGCCGACCCCGTGGTGGCCGACCTCAAGCTCCACGGTTCGGAGATCCCCGAGCTGTTCCGCCGACGGCGGCACGGCCGCGAGCTGTTCGGGCGCCAGATCAACGCGATCGAGATCCAACCCGACCACCCCGACGGGACGCCAACGGTGCGCGTGTTCGCGGACGACATCCCCGACCCGCCCGAGCTCGATGTCGAGGAGCTCCTCGGCCGTGTCGAGGAGGCCGTCCTGGCACGGCCGGACGAATCGTGGCGCCTGGTGGTCCGCGCCGCCGAGCGTCGCCGGATCCTGGCGTGTGTTCCGATGCCCGCACTCGGCTGGGCGGCGATCGAGGTCGTCGCCGGGGGCACCGCCCATGCGACGGGTCCGGAGCCCGTGACCAACCCCGTGACCGCCCACGAGCGTCGCCTCGACAACGGCCTCGTCACCGTCGAGGTGGACGACGACGGCACATTCCGCCTCGAGGGCGGGGGCGTGAAGCTCGCGGGTGTCGGGCGGATCGTCGAGGGCGGGGACCTGGGAGACAGCTACAACTACGGTCCGCCGACTCCCGATGTGGTCGTCGAGAAGCCCGCGGAGATCGAGATCGTGGCGGGACCCTCCGGCCCGCTCCGCGGCCGGCTGACGATCCGACGCCGCTTCGACTGGCCGGTCGGGATCGACCCGCGGGAGCGGGTTCGGACCGATGCCACAGTCCCCACGGACGTCATCACGACGCTCGAGCTCGGGGCCGGCGAGCCCTTTGTCCGGGTCGAAGTGAGCTTCGAGAACCGGTCGCGCGATCACCGGGTCCGATTCCACGTGCCGTTATCGGGCGCGGCGACGGGGAGCTCGGCCCAGGGCCAGTACGCGGTCGTCGAGCGCGGTCTCGACGTCGAGGGCGGGCACGGCGAGGTGCCCCTGGCCACCTTCCCGGCACACGGCTTCGTCCAGACCGAAGGCGTCAGCGCCCTGCTCGATCACATCGTCGAGTACGAGGTCGTCGACGGCCGCGAGCTGGCGCTCACGCTGCTTCGCTCGTTCGGCTGGATCAGTCGCAACGCCAACCCGTACCGCGAGGACCCCGCGGGCCCGGAGGTTCCCGTGCCCGGGGCGCAGCTGATCGGCGAGCGATCGATGCGCTTCGCGCTCATGCCCCACGCCGGCTCGTGGGCGGCGGCCTCGGTCGTCGCGGTCGCCGAGCGGTACCAGCACCGGCCGCTCGTCGTGCGCGGGACGGGCCCGCTCGGCGAGACGGGCCCGGATGCGACAGCCGACGTGGGGGCCGGGCCCCGACGGCCTGGCGATCGAGGGCGACGGCATCGTCATGACCGCGCTCCGGCGCCGCGGCGAGTGGCTCGAGCTGCGGGTGGTCGCGGAGACCGGGGGCGCCACGGAGGCCGTGATCCGGGGCCGGTTCGACGAGGCGCGCGATGCCGATCTGCTGGGCCGCCCCATGGGTCCGCTCGCGAGCGAGCCGGGCATCCTGCGCCTCTCCCTGGGGCCGTGGGAGATCCGAACGATCCACCTCCACGCGTCCTGAGACACGCTCGCCGGAGGTCCGTGTCGCCGAACCGCGACCGCGATGCAGCTGCAACGTTGACAGAACGTCCGAGCGGACTCTAGGCTCGCCCGTGATGGCAACCTGCCATCGGCCTTTCCAGTCCGCCCGACCCCAGTGGCGGGAGACCGTGGAGGAGCCGGTAGCGGCCGTTGGCAGGCCGACGACCTTCGATGCGAAGCGAGGCGTCGGTCACGCGGTACGCGCCGAGGAGGAGACCGCGAATGGTCATGCGTTCGACCGCAAGTCGCGCCACGTCATGGACCTACCCGACATCCGGGTCGAGGGCCATTTCCCAAGGAGTTTGTCGATGACCCGATCCTTACGATTCTCCGCGTTGTTCCTGGCGGCTGCCCTGCTGGCGACGGCCTGCGGCCCCGCCGGTACGACCCTGCCGCCCGCGAGTGGCGGCCCGGCCGGCAGCGCCCCGGCGAGCGGCCCCGCGACCAGCGTCGAGCCGGGCCCCGCGGGCTCGATCAACGTCCTGTCGCTGTGGGGCGGCAGCGAGGAGGAGGCCTTCAAGGCCGTCCTCGCCGACTTCACCGAGAAGACCGGCTTCGCGGTCAACTACGAGGCCGACCGCCAGACCTATTCCACGACCCTCCAGTCCCGCATCACCGGTGGCAACCCGCCGGACATCGGGATCATCCCGGGCATCGGCTTCCTGCGCCGATTCGCCAAGGACGGATCGCTCAAGAAGCTGGCCGACCTGGGCGTCGATACCTCGGGCCTCGCCGCCAACTACCCCGAGGGCTTCCTCGGAGCGGGTTCGGTCGATGGCGAGCTGTATGCCGTCCCGGCCAAGTACAACAACAAGGGCACGATGTGGTACCGCCCCGACCTCTACACGGCGAACGGCGTCACCACGAACCCGACCACGTGGGAGGAGTACAAGGCCGCGCTCGACGCCAACGTCGACAAGCCCGGAGCCATGGCGCTCGGCGCCAAGGACGACTGGAACCTGACCGACTGGTTCGAGAACATCTACATCCGCCAGGCGGGTGTCGAGGCCTACGACAAGCTGTTCAGCGCCGAGGGCGACTGGGCGGATCCGTCGGTCCAGACCGACGTCAACACCATGCTCGAAGTCATCAATGACAAGTACGTCGTCGGTGGCATCGACGCGGCCGTTGGCCGTGCCTGGACGGACGCCATCGCCCAGGTCTTCAAGCCGGACCCCGAAGCGTCCACGTTCTACGAGGGTGGCTTCGTCGGTGGCATCGCGACCGGCCAGACCAATACGGCCCTGGTGATCGGCGAGACCATCGACTGGTATCCCTTCCCGACGCTCGGCAACACCGAGGACGTGACCACCTTCGGTGGCGACGTGGTCGGTGCGTTCACCGACAGCGACGGCGCCAAGGCGTTCGTCGAGTACATCGTCACGCCCGAGGCCAACCAGGTCTGGGCCGGGACCGGCGCCATCGTGTCGCCCCACAAGGGCGTCCCGACCAGCGCATACCCGAACGAGCTCGTCGTCCGTGAGGCCGAGTCCCTCACGAACGCCGCGCAGATCCGCTACGACGGTGCCGACCTCCTGCCTGCCGGCATCGCCGGCGAGGGTCTCGGTGCCCTGCTCCAGCGGGCGATCGCTGGCGACACCATCGATTGGGCAGACTTCCAGACGCGCGTAAAGGCCGCCTGGGACGCCGAATGACCTTGGGAAACGCCTAAGGTTCAGCACCCGACGCGGGCGGCCTCGTGGCCGCCCGCGTCTGAATCTCCCGGGGAAGGAGGGCGGTTCCGTGGCCGGTCCGACGGACGAGACGCTCAGCAGGTTGCCGCTCGGCCCCGTGAAGCCGACGCCGAAGCCCGCCGGGCGGCGCTACGACAGGAGCACCCTGCTCTTCCTCGGCGTGCCGGGGCTCCTGATGGCGGTCTTCCTGGTCTACCCGACCATCTACACGATCGCCCTCAGCTTCAACCGCGGTCGCCGTGGTGAGTTCACGGAGTGGGTCGGGTTCCAGCACTACATCAACCTGCTGACCGGCGACAAGAGCTTCCTCGATGTCACCACATTCCCGCCCGAGGGCGCCATCTGGAACAACCTGCTGTGGGCCATCTTCTACACGAGCCTGGTCATCTTCCTGGGACTCGTCGTGGCGGTCCTGGCGTCTCGAGTCCGCTACGAATCGGCCGTCAAGGCGGTTGTCTTCCTGCCGATGGCGATCGCCGCCACGGCGCTGGCGATCATCTGGAACTTCGTGTACGCCCCGGATGCCAACATCGGCCTGCTGAACGCCATCCTGGACCCGCTCACGGAACAAGGGATCTCCTGGCTTGGCAATCCGTCCCTCGTGAATGCCGCGCTGATCGCCGCCGGCATATGGGGGTCGGTCGGGTTCGCGACGGTCATCCTGTCCGCGGCCTTGAAGAGCATCCCGAGCGAGATCCTCGAGGCGGCCCGGGTCGACGGGGCGAGCGAACGCCAGGTCTTCTTCGGGATCATCATCCCGATGGTGAGCCTGCCGATCTCGGTGCTGGCGGTCACGCTCCTCGTCAACGTCGTGAAGCTGTTCGACCTGATCTATGTGCTGACGAACTGGCGGGCCGGGCGTGAAGAGCCGGGTCATCGCGTTCACGATGTACTACGAGTCGATCCCAGGCGGCCAGTTCGGCCGGGGCGCCGCGGTCGCGGTGATCATGCTCATCCTGTTGATCCCGATCATGGCCTACAACATCAGGCGCTTCCGCAGTTCGAGGGTGACGTAGATGACGGCTGTAGCAGAGCCGCAGGTGGCCGCTCGCGAGCGGACCACCAGCGAGCGGATCGTCAGATTCCTGAACAAGACCCCGATCCACATCGCTCTCGGGATCATCGCCCTCATCTGGCTGGCGCCCACGATCGGGCTGTTCGTGACATCGTTCCGACCGCGGAGCGATATCCAGGTGACGGGCTGGTGGGAAAGCTTCCTGCAGTTCCGCTACACCCTCTCCAACTACCAGGAAGTGCTCAGCGGCCAGGGCATGCTCCAGGCCTTTATCAACACCCTGCTGATCGCCGTGCCGTCCACCCTGATCCCGGTGGCCTTGGCCTCGATGGCGGCCTACGCCTTCTCCTGGCTGCATTTCCCGTTCCGTGACGGGCTGTTCCTGCTCGTCGTGGCGCTGCTGATGATCCCGGTCCAGGTCGCGTTCATCCCGCTGCTCAAGCTGTTCGCCCCGACCGGGCTGCTGAACAGCTACGGGGCGATCTGGCTGACGCACACGGCGTTCGCCCTGCCATTCGGGATCTTCCTGTTGCGCAACTTCTTCATCACGCTGCCGCGCGACCTCATCGAGGCGGCGCGCATCGACGGCTCGTCGACGATCGGGATCTTCCGGACGATCGTCGTGCCGCTGTCCGTGCCGGCCATCGCGGCCTACGGGATCTTCCAGTTCCTGTGGGTCTGGAACGACCTGCTGATGGCCCTCGTGTTCGTCCAGGACGGCTCGCAGTGGCCGATGACCAAGGCCATCCAGAACCTGCTCAGCCAGTACGGCACGGAGTGGCACCTGCTGGCGGCCGGCGCCTTCCTGCTCATGGCCGTCCCGCTCATCGTGTTCTTCAGCCTGCAGCGCTACTTCGTCCAGGGATTGCTGGCCGGGTCCGTCAAGTAGGCGGGGTGGTCCCCACCCCGTCGACCGTCCGGGTCGCCACCTGGAACATCCGGGCCGCCATCGGCCCGCAGGAGCCGTTCCCGCCTGCCTGGTGGCGGCACGTCCGGCGTGACCGATTCGAGCGGATCGCCCAGCAGATCGTCGAACTGGATGCGGACGTGGTCGCGCTGCAGGAGGTCGCCCTCCTGACGCCGCATGGTGAGCTCCTCGACCAGCCGCAGGAACTGGCCCGCCTCACGGACCGGCAGGTCCGCTACGCGGCGGTGCACGCCTTCGCCCTGATCGAGCCCGAGACGGGCCGCGCGATCGGCGCTGCGACGTGGGGCAATGCCCTGCTCACGCGGGAGCCGCTCAGCGACGGCTTCGCGACCGGGCTGCCCGTGGGCGAGGACGACGAGGCGGTCGAACCGGAGGGCAGCGGTGGAGCGCTCGCCGGCGTGACCTTCGCCGAGGCGCCATATGGGACGCGCGAGCCCCGCTGTGCGATCGGCGGCCGGGTGACCGGGCCATGGGGCGATCTCGCGATCGTCAACGCCCACCTCACGTACGCCGGGACCGGGCAGCGACGCGCGCAGGCCGACGAGCTGGCACGGATCGCGGGCGGCCTGGACGGACCGCTCGTGGTGACCGGTGATTTCAACGCCGCCATCGAGGATCCAGCCCTGCGCTCGCTGGCGAGTGGGTTCGACGATGCCTTCAGCGCGGTCGGTGTCGAGGCCGGCGACCCGCGCCGTGCCTCGTGCGGGCCGCTCCGCATCGACCACCTGCTCAGCCGCGGCCTGCGGGCCGTCGACTGCCGCGTCGTGACCGAAGCCGGCGACGCGTCGGATCACCTGCCGGTGGTCGCCACATTCGAGGTATCGGCCGCGCCCTCCTGAGATGCCTCAGCCGGCGAGGCTGTCGCGCAACCGCTCGACCTGGTCGGCCAGCTCCGCTTCCCGGGCGCGCGCGCCCTCGACCACTGCCGGCGGGGCCTTGGACATGAACGACTCGTTGGCCAGCCGCTCGCGGGCCGCGGCCAGCCAGCCCTCGGCCTCGGCCAGCTCGCGCTCGAGCCTGGCCCGTTCCAGGGCGCTCGCGCCCTCGTCGGCCGCGGCGGGCCGGATCGTGGCCTCGATGTCGCCGGCGCCGGCAACGACCGTCAGATCGCCCGGGGCACGGGTCGCATCGAGCGCTTCGGGCGTGAGCTCACGGTGCAGGGGTCGTGCTCGCGCCATCCGCTCCAATGCCGGCCGCAGCGCCTCGAACGCAGCCCCGAGCTCCGTCGGGACGTGGACCCGGGTCTCGAGCCACTCCCCGGCGGGGAGCTTCGCCGTCGTCCGGGCATTGCGCAGGTCGCCGACGAGGCCGATCAGGGCCGACACCTGGCGCTCCGTCTCTGTGTCCCGCTCCACGGCGGCGGGCCAGCGGGCGACGATGAGCAGCCCCGGATCCGACGCCCGGTGCGGGATCGCCGCCCACAGGGCCTCGGTGACGAAGGGCATGACCGGGTGGAGCAGGCGCAGGTACGTGTCGAGCGCCTCGACGAGGGCCCACCACGTCGCCTCGTGCGCCTCGTGGGGGAGCGACGAGTCGGCCAGCCGGACCTTGGCGAGCTCCACGCCCCAATCGCAGAACTCGTTCCAGATCGCGTCGTACAGGACGCGAGTCACCTCCCCGAACGCGTAGTCGGCCATGGCGGCGTCGACGGCCGCGACCGTGGCCGAGGCGCGCGACAGGATCCAGCGCTCGGCCGGCCCCAGGTGGCGGGCGTCGGGCAGGCGGCGTTCGGCGTCCGGCGCGATCGACGCCGGGCGTGCCCCGGCGACGAAGCGGGTGGCGTTCCACAGCTTGTTCGCGAAGTTCCGCGCGTTCTCGAGCTTGGCCGTGCCGAATCGCTGGTCCTGCCCGGCAGCCGAGCCGTGGATCAGGGCGAAGCGAAGGGCATCGGCACCGGTCTCATCGATCACCCCGAGCGGATCCACGACGTTGCCCTTCGTCTTGGACATCTTTTTGCCTTCCGGGTCGCGGATCAGCCCGGAGAGGTAGACCGTGTGGAAGGGCTCGACGTCGGTGAGATGGAGCCCGAGCATCATCATCCTGGCGACCCAGAAGAAGATGATGTCGTAGCCCGTCTCCATCACCGACGTCGGGTAGTAGCGGGCGTAGTCGGGCGTCTCGTCCGGCCAGCCGAGGGTCGAGAACGGCCACAGCCCCGAGCTGAACCAGGTGTCGAAGATGTCCGGGTCCTGCTGGAGCTCGCCTGCCGCGCGCCCGCATACCTCGCAGGCTTGCGGGCCGGCCGGGTCGGCGGTGACCGTGACGTGGCCGTCGGGGCAGTACCACGCGGGGATGCGATGGCCCCACCACAGCTGCCGGCTCACGTTCCAGTCGCGGATGTTCGTGAGCCAGTGCTCCCAGGTCTTCTCGAACCGCTCGGGCAGGATCGTGGTGCGCCGCGACCTCGTGGCGTCGAGCGCTCGCGCCGCGAGCGGCTCCGTGCGGATGAACCACTGCGTCTTGAGCCGTGGCTCCAGGACGTCGTCGCTGCGCTGGCAGCGCCCGACGATCATCTCGTGGACCCGCTCTTCGACGAGATCGCCACGGTCCGTCAGGGCCGCCACGATCCGGCGGCGCGCCTCGTACCGGTCGAGCCCGTCGAACTCCGTCCCGGTGTTCGCGACGCTGGCGTCGTCGGCGAGGATCGTGGGGGCGGGCAGGCCGTGGCGCTCCCCGGTCTCGTGATCGTCCTGGTCGTGGGCCGGCGTGATCTTCACGGCGCCCGTGCCGAACGCGGGGTCCACGACCGGGTCCGCGATGATCGGCACGTCGCGGTCCACGAACGGGATCCGCACGCGCCGGCCGACGAGCTCCCGGTAGCGCTCGTCGTCGGGGTGCACGGCGACGGCCGTATCGCCGAGGATCGTCTCGGGGCGGGTGGTCGCGACGACCACCGACCGATCGGGATCAGGATCGGGTTCGCCGGTCGCCTCGTCGATCAGGTGGTAGCGGACGAGCCACAGGGTCCCGGTCTCGGGCGTGGGGACGACCTCGAGGTCGCTGACGCTCGTCTGGCAGCCCGGGCACCAGTTGACGAGCGCCTCCGTTCGGTATGCGAGGCCGTCGCGGTATAGCCGCTCGAACGCGACGCGCACGGACTTGGCCGACCCCTCGTCCATCGTGTAGCGCAGCCGCCCCCAGTCGGCCGATGCACCGACCCGCCGTTGCTGGGCGAGCATCACGGGCCGGGTCGACTCCGAGAAGGCGATCATCCGCTCGAGATACCGCTCGCGACCGAGCGACTGGCGGCTCTCGCCTTCCTTCGCGAGGATGGCATCGAGGACGAATTGGGCGGCGATGCTCGCGTGGTCGAGGCCGGGGAGGAACAGCGCCGCGTGGCCGCGCATCCGGGCGTGGCGGGTCATCAGGTCCTCGACCGTCGTCCGTTGGGCGTGCCCCAGGTGCAGCGAGCCCGTCACGTTGGGGGGCGGCTGGATGATCGTGAACGGCGGCAGCTCCGGGTCGGCGGTCGAGCCCGCGCCATCGGGCGCGAACACGTCCGCGGCGAGCCAGCGCTCGTAGATCGCGCCTTCTACGTCGCGCGGGGTGTAGGCCTTGGGCAGATCCGTCATCGATTTCGAGGCTCCGAGAAACAACAAGCCCGCTCGTCCAGCGGACGAACGGGTCGTGGTACCACCTGCTGGTTCGGTGACGGTCCCGTGGCAGTCATCCCGCCCGGGCTGGTTCCGGCACCCTCTCGACGCGCTATCGGGCGTCAGGCGTCACGGCTCGCGAGCGACGTTCACGCCGGTGGATCCCGCGCGGCTCGCACCATCCCGCGCTCGCTTCGGGCCGTCCCGACGCTACTCTTCTGCGGTCATCGCCGTGAAGGCCGGGAGTGTAGCACGGGCGTGGGCTCGCTCCGCGACGACGTCGGCTCCGACGCCCTCGGCGTCGTCTGCGACGTGGTCCGCGTCGATGCCCAGACCGCGATCTCCGCTCGCCGGCCCACCCCGAGCTTCGCAAGGATGTGCTCGACATGTGCCCCGACGGTCCGTGTCGCGATCCCCAGTTCGGTGGCGATCGACGCGTTCGTGCGCGCCATCCGCCACCAGGCGGGCGATCTCGAACTCGCGGCTCGTCAACGGCGACCATGGCGCTTCGTCGGGATGGCGGGACCGAGCGCTATCGAGCACGGCGCGCGCCCGCTCCGCGAGCGGCGGACTGCCAATGACCAGGGCCGCCTCGACGGCCGGGATGGCAGCCTCGATCGCGCGGACCGGGCGCCCGGCCCGGAGGTGGCACCCGGCAACATCGATCTGCGCCGCGATCCGGTCGGGCTCCCGGCGACGCGCGGTCCATCCGGCGACCGCGGCGTCGAGGGCCGACTGCGCGCGAGCCAATGAGCCGTTCGCGAGATGGAGCAAGTCCCTGGGCGTGGTCGACCGCGGGAAGCGTGCCGGGGATCCCACGATCTCCAAGACGGCGGGCGAGGTCGACCGCCCAGGCCTCGGCCCCGGCAACGTCGCCCGAGGCGATCCGCGCCCGCGTCCCGGTCACGAGATACGGAAACAGGTACGCCGCATCGTCGACAGCGACCGATAGCTCGCGACCCTCGTCGCACGACGCGATCGAGGTGGGCGCGTCCCCGAGTTGCAGGGCCAGCTCCGCAAGGCCCCAGACGGCCGGGGACGTCCGCTGCAGCTCGTGCATGTGATCGCCGAGCTCCCGAGCTTCCCCGAGCCGCTCCCGCGCCCTGGCCGCATCTCCGCGACCCAGCGCCACATACCCGAGGACGTACAGCGCCGTGATCCTCGTCGTGATCCCACCGCGGCCGTCCGCGAGGGCCTGGGACCCGATGGCTTCGGCATCGTCCCAATGGCCGGTCGCCCAGCGCACGTGCGCCATGTGGGCCGCCATGTAGTGACGGTGGTTCCACAGCTCGACCCGTTCGGCGTACTCGATGCCCGCGCCGAGGTACCGCTCCGCCCGGTCATATTCGACCAGCACCGAGCTCGAGCTGCCGGCCATCCGATACGCCCGAGCCGCCTCTGCCTCGATGCCGGCATCGAGCGAATCGCCGATGGCAAGCTCGAACCCCGCCCAACCGTCGTCCATGTCTCCCGCGAAGACGAGGTCGGAGGCGACGGTCGCCAACGCGTTCAGCTCGCGCGGCCGATCGCCGAGCTGAGCGGCGAGCGCCTGTGCGGCCCGGCCGTGCTCGATGGACGGCGGCAGCTGGCGGTCGAGCATGTACGCGGCCGACAGGCCGGCCAGCAGCCGGAGCCGGGCCGCATCCACTGCCGGCCCGGGCGGCACCTGATCGAGACTCGCCAGCGCCGATCGCAGCCGGTCGGCCCGCGCCGCAAGCGGATCCCCGAGGAGGTGACGGACCGCCACGAGCGGGGCCACGACGGCCGCTGCCTCGATGGGCCGGCCGGCCGCCACGTAGCGCTCGTGGGCTTCCTCGTACGCTTCGGCAGCGGCGGCGTTGTCATCCATGGCGGCGGCCTCGGCCGCGTAGGCCTCCAGCACTTCGGCATGCCGGCGATTCGACAGATCCGCGGGGATGTTGCGTAGCGCCCGGCGATAGAGCTGGATCGCCTCCCGGTGCGCCGAGAGCCCGCTGGCGGAGCGGGCCGCGACGATCGAGGTCTCGAAGGCCTCATCGGTTCGGCCGGCCTGTTCGTAGTGCGCCGAGGCGAACGCCTCACTGGCCCCTGGCAGCCCCTCCCCTTCCTCCGCGGCACGCCCGTGCAACCGCCGCCGCCTCGGCTCGCTGACCGACCCGTAGATCGCGTCGCGAATGAGCACGTGGCGGAAGTCGAACAGCCCCGGCCGGCCGGTCTCGACGAGGAAGAAGTGGTCGATGAGCTCCTGGAGCGGCGCCGCAAGCTGTTCAGGGGACCGCTGCATGACCCCGGCGGCGACATCGACCACGAAGCAGCGCCCGATGACCGAGCCGGCCTCGGCGAGGGCCCGCGCCCGTGGCGAGCGACGCTCGAGTCGTTCTCGCACCGTGCTCTCGATCGTATCGGGGACGGCGGCACGATCGATGTCCTGGCTGATCTGGCCGTCCGCTCCCCGCAGGACGCCGAGGAGTTCCTCGACATGGAGCGGGATGCCGTCGGTGCGTTCCTGGATGGCCTCCACGACGTCGCGTGACGCCGGCAGGCCGGACTCGAGGAGGATCGTCGTCATCGTCGCGGTGTCGTCAGCCGAGAGCCGACCCAATCGAGCCTCCTCGCCCAGCCGCTGGGTGACCAGCCGGGCGCGCCACTCGCGCATCGGGATCCGCGGATAGAGCTCGTCGCTGCGGTATGTCCCGATGACGAGGACCGGCAGGTCCGGCAGCCTCGAGGCGTAGGCGGCAAGGATCTCCAGGCTGAGGTCGTCGGCCCAGTGCAGGTTCTCCATCGCGAGCATCAGTGGCGTCGGGGCGCTCGCCAGCAGGTCCGCCACGTCGGAGACCAGCCAGCGTCGGGCCTGGGCGGGCGTGGCCGGCTGGTCCTCGGCGCCGGCGGGCGCCACCCGCTCGACGAGCCGCTCGCGGATCGCATCGCCGACGGGGCGCAGGGCGGGCCAGCGGGCCATCGAGCGCGTCAGGTCGAAGAACAGCGCCGCGGGGACCTCCAGGTCGCGCGGGCCGACATCGGCACCGGCCACGGTGAAGCCGTCGGCCTTGGCCTTGCGGATGATCGCTTCGAGCAGGCGGGTCTTGCCGATCCCGGCCTCGCCCGCCAGGAAGAGCAGGTGACCGCGCCCACCACGAGCCTGGGCGAGACGCCGTTCGCCGAGCTCGAGCAGGTCGTCCCGCCCCACCAGGATCGGGCAGATCAGGGTGCCGCTGGGGTTCACGGTCGTGAAGTGTAGGTCACGGGGATTCGGGGTCATCGGGAAAACGACCGATGACCGAGGCCGCGAACTTGTCCACGTTTCCCGGTGTCGGCCGCTCGAACCCGGGCGGCGTATCGCAGGGGAGACGTGATGGCCAAATTCATGGACGTCCATTCGGGGTTCGTCGGCGTGACGGGCCCGCAGTTGCGCGAGGCCCACGAGCGGGATCTCGCGATCGAGAAGGACGAGGGGGTGCACTTCGAACGCGCCTGGCTCGACCCCGAGAGCGGCAAGGTCTTCTGCCTCTCCAACGGTCCATCCAAGGAGGCCGTGATGCGGATCCACGAGCGGGCGGGCCATCCGACCGCCGAGGTCTACGCGATCCCCGTCGAGGTGGAGTGATGCGCCGGTTGCTCGTCGGGTCGATCGTGGTCGGCGCCCTGGTCATGACCGCGCTGGCCGGGGCCATGGGCGCGTCGGCGCGTGCAGACGAGCTCGCAGCCGTTCGTGCGGCCACGGCTCGCTTCCACGACTTCGACAAGGCCGCGGCCGCCGGCTACGGCTTGTTCTACGTCTGCACGGATGAGGCCGGCCTGGGGGCCATGGGCCAGCACTACGTCAACGGCGGGCTCGTCGGGGATGCCGTCCTCGACCCGCGCGCGCCCGAGGCGATCATGTACGAACCCAAGCCGGGCGGCGGTCAGCGCCTCGTCGGCGTGGAGTGGGTCGTGTTCCAGCAAGCCTGGCTGGACGCCGGCAAGACGGGCACGCCGTCGCTGTTCGGGCGTTCGCTGAAGCTGGTGCCGTCCCCGAACCGCTACGGGATCCCGGCCTTCTACCAGCTTCACGCCTGGGTCTGGAAGCCGAACCCGACGGGCGCGTACCAGGACTGGAACCCGCGCGTCTCGTGCCGCGGCAACGGGGACTGACGCCAGGGGACATCGGCGTCATGCCGCCAGGAACGCCGCCCGATCCTTGTATCGGGCGGCGTTTCGACGCCCGTCCAGCCATGTCGGCAACAGCCAGCGAGCGCGACGTGTTCGGGGATCGATCATCGCAAGACATCTCTCCCCGCGTTCCGGGGGATGGTGAGGGTCGGCCAGGAGTGCCCTGAAGGCCGATGCCCTGATCCCGAATCTTCGATCCAGGTACGACCGATGCTCGGTCACTCGGCGGTCGTTCTCATCGGTCGCCAGCAGCAGCAGCGCGCTCGTCAGCGCACGTGGTCGCCAGCCAAGGTCGTGGGCGACAGCCCAGGCGAATCGCTCGTAGACGCCGAGCTGACGGTCGACGGCGCCGATGTCGTCGAGGTCGATCTTGACCTCGACCACCAGCAGGATTCGCTCAATCGGGTGGAAGGCGAGGAGGTCGATGAATCCGCGCCTGCGCTCGTCGCCGACCTCGACCTCCGTCGCAACGAGCCAACCCGCGTCGCTCAGGCGGCGTGCGACGTAGCCGACACATCGTGCATGCGCCCGGTCTCGAACGGGAGGCGCAGCGGCGGTCGGAGCGAGCAAACGCAATTCGACTCGCACGTCCAGTGCGTTCAGCAGGCGGATCGCCGTGGCAAGAGGCAGGTCCGGAACCTGAGCGCGCTCGACCTGGGAGACCATCGGCTGTGACACGCCCGACACTGCCGAGAGGCGGCGTTGGGTCCAACGTCGCGCTCGGCGCGCCTGCAGGATCGCGGCCGCGATCGCGAGGAGCACGTCGCGCGTGATGGCTGCGGAGGACACGCCTGGATCATGCGAGGTATCGCTCTACCAGCAGTTCACACTGGCTTAGCCCTCGGTCACCTTGGCGACCCGGCCGTACGTTGTGGCCGGCGCTCCGTCCTCCTCGATCACTGTCCATGATCAGGATCGCCGTGAGCACGCTCGGCAGGGAGCCCACCTGAGCTGGATCGACTGCGTGACGAGCGTGGTGACGCGTTGGCTGAGCGGTCTAACCAATCAAGGACGAGTGGGCCGGCTCCCAGCCGTGCGATCGCCCCCCGGGCGGTGCCGCCATGCCCGCCACGGGGTCGTGCCCGCCTCGGGGCCGATGCCCGCCGGTGTCGTGCCCACCCCCGGGCCCGATGCCGCCGCAGGCCCTATGCCGCCATGCCCGCCACGGGGTCGTGCCCGCCACGGGGTCGTGCCCGCCACGGGGTCGTGCCCACCTCGGGGCCGTGCCCGCCTCGGGCCGATGCCCGCCGCGGGCCCCTACGCGCTCTCGGCGCGTTCGGCCAGCCACTCCTCGTAGTTCGTCTCGTCGACACCGTCGTCGACGTCCGTCTTGGTGAGCAGCAACGGGAGCCGCCCCTCGCGGATGGTCTCCTCGGTGATGATGCATTTGCGGATGTCGGTGCGCTCCGGGATGTCGTACATCACCTCGAGGAGCGACTCCTCCACGATCGAGCGCAGGGCGCGCGCCCCGGTCTTGCGATCCAGCGCGACCTCCGCAGCCGCCTTCAGCGCCCCGGGCGTGAAGGCCAGCTCGACCTTGTCGAGCGAGAGGAACTTCTGGAACTGCCGCGTGACCGCGTTCTTCGGCTCGGTGAGCACCCGGACGAGGTCCTCCGCGCTCAACGCGGTCAGCGTGACCATCACCGGCAAGCGCCCGATGAACTCAGGGATGAGCCCGAACTTCAGCAGGTCCTCTGGCATCAGCTTCTCGAGCACCTTGCCCCGCTCGACGGCGCCCATCGGCGTCTCCGACCCGAAGCCGATGGCCCGCTTGCCGACCCGCTCCTCGACGATCTTCTCGAGGCCGTCGAACGCACCGCCGCAGATGAACAGCACGTTCGTCGTGTCGATCTGGATGAAGTCCTGGTGCGGATGCTTGCGCCCGCCCTGGGGCGGGACGTTGGCGACGGTGCCCTCGAGGATCTTGAGCAGCGCCTGCTGGACGCCCTCCCCGGACACGTCGCGGGTGATCGACGGGTTGTCGGCCTTGCGCGCGATCTTGTCGATCTCGTCGATGTAGATGATCCCGCGCTGCGCTCGCGCCACGTCGAAGTCGGCAGCCTGGATGAGCCGCAGCAGGATGTTCTCGACGTCCTCGCCGACGTAGCCGGCCTCCGTCAGCGACGTGGCGTCCGCGATGCAGAAGGGCACGTCCAGCACCCGCGCCAGCGTCTGGGCTAGCAGGGTCTTGCCGGAACCCGTCGGCCCGACCAAGAGGACGTTCGACTTCTGGAGCTCGACGTCATCGACCTGGTGGCCGGCATTCACCCGCTTGTAGTGGTTGTAGACGGCCACCGACAGGACCTTCTTGGCCCGGTCCTGGCTGATCACGTACGAGTCGAGCGCGTCCTTGATCTGATGCGGGTTGGGGAGCTTCGACGCCGCCTGCTTGGGGCGCGGCGTCTCGAGCATCTCCTCCTCGATGATCTCCTGGCACAGGTTGATGCACTCGTCGCAGATGTAGACGCCCTGGCCCGCGATGAGCTTGCGAACCTGTTCCTGGCTCTTGCCGCAGAAGGAACAGCGATAGGGGACCTTGGGTCCCTTGCCGCTGCTGCTGGTGGAGGTCACGTGCCCGCTCGGCTCCCTTGCCTGTCTATTCGGTCTTGCTGGATTTCTTCGGTTCGGGCGCCGGCGTGGCCTCGGTTTCCTCCACGGCCTCTTCGGCGACCTTCTCGTCGTGGTGCTGCGCGGTCAGCGAATCCCACTGCTCCGAGTACACCGCGTCGATGATGCCATAGTCCTTGGCGGCCTCGGGAGACATGAAAAGGTCCCGGTCGGTGTCCTTCTTGACCTTTTCCAGGGGCTGGCCGGTGTGGCGGGCGAGGATCTCGTTGTTGCGCTCGACGAGGAACTCCCATTCCTTCATCTGGATCATCGCGTCCGGGGCATTGCCGCGGAACCCGCCCGAACCCTGGTGGATCATGATCCGGGCGTTCGGCAGGGCGTAGCGCTTGCCCTTGCGCCCGGCGGCCAGCAGGACCGCCGCCATCGACGCCGCCATGCCGATGCAGATCGTGCTGACCGGGGCCCGCAGGTACTGCATCGTGTCGTAGATCGCGAGACCCGCATTCACGACCCCGCCTGGCGAGTTGATGTAGAGGCTGATGTCCTTCTCGGGATCCTCCGAGTCGAGGAACAGCAGCTGGGCGATCACGAGGTTGGCGAGGTGGTCCTCGATGGCGTCGCCGAGGAAGATGATCCGCTCGCGCAGCAACCGCGAGTAGATGTCGTAGGCGCGCTCTCCGCGGCTGGAGGTTTCGATGACCATCGGGACGAGCATTCGGGGTCTCCTGGGCGATCCGTAGTCGAGGGTGTGTGGGTCTTCGGTCATCCGGCCCGGGCCGGCACGTCGGTGGGTTGATCGGTGGCTGCTGGTTCCGGGTTCGTCGCCCCCGCGTCCGACCCGTGGTCGTGGTCGTGATCGTGGTCGTGTGCCGAGTGGTCGTGCGCCCCGTGGTCGTGGCCGGCCGCGGCATCCGACCCGGCTGCGGCGTCCATGCTGGCACCGCCGCCCGGCTGGTCCTCGAGGTGCGGCAATGGCGGGTGCTCCGGATGGTCCGCCAGCCACGCATCCACGATCCGCTCGATCACCCGGCTCCGGCGGAGCGTGCTGCGGATGAACGCGCGGCCCCGCTCCGAGGCGAAGTACTCGGTCAGGCGCTCATCTCCGGCGTAGCGCTCGCGGCCGAGCTGCGACTTCGGCGTCGACATCGGCGTCCGTGACCTCGAGGCCTTCTTCGTCTGCGACCTTGGAGAGCACGAGGAGCGTCTTCGCGCGCCGCTCGGCGTTCGGGCGGAACTCGGCGTGGATATCCTCGCTCGTCTTCTCGACCGCCTTGAAGTAGGCCTCCTCGGTGATGCCCTGGCGCGCGAGCGAGGCGCGGAACTCGTCGTGCATGACCTCGACCTCCTGGTCGATGAGCACGTCGGGCAGCTCGACCGTGGCGTTGGCCACGGCGTATTCGATGATCTTGTCCGCGAACCCGTGCCGGGCGCGGTCGAGGGCGTTGCCCTCCAGGCGGCGCCGGATGTCGGCGCGCAGCTCCTCGAGCGAATCGAAGGTGCCCAGGCTCGCGAGGAAGTCCTCGTCGAGGTCGGGCTGGATCTTCTCGCGAAGCTCCTTGAGCTCGACGCTGAAATGCGCAGCACTCCCGGCGAGCGCCGGCTCGCCGTAGTCCTCGGGGAACGTGATGTCGAATTCGGTCGTCTCGCCGACCTTCACGCCGACGAGGTTCGATTCGAACCCGGGGATCAGGCGCTCCTGGCCGATGATCAGCGGCATCCGCTCGGACGTGCCGCCCTCGAACGGCTCCCCGTCCTTGGTGCCGATGAACGAGATCACCGCGTAGTCGCCGTCCTGGGCGCCGCGGTCCTCGACCGCCGCGAGGGTCGCGTTCTGGTCGCGCAGCTCCTCGACGACCTGGTCGACCCGGGCGTCGTCGATGACATCGATCTCGGGCGCAAAGTTGAAGTTGCGGTAGTCGCCCAGGGTCACCTCGGGGCGGACCGGGACCGTCGCCTTGAAGATGAGCGGCTTGCCCTCCTCGGCCTGGACGACCTCGACGTCCGCGTTGCTCAGCGGCAGGATCGCCTCCTGGACGATCGCTTCGCGGTAGGCGTCCTGCATCAGGTGATCGACCGCCTCGTCGAGCACGACGCCGGGCCCGAGATGTCGCTCGAGGACCGGGCGCGGCGCCTTGCCCGGGCGGAAGCCGGGCACCCGGGTCCGCCGGGCGAGCGCGCGCACGGCGTCGTTCAGCGCGCGCTCGAGACGCTCGGGGGGCAGCTCGATCTCGAGCTGGACGGTGGACTTGGGGGCTGGGGTTCGCGTGACCTGCATCGCGGGGAAGTATAGGGCGGTGCCCTAGTTCGGGCGGCTCGGCGCGACCGCTAGACCCTGCGGCCGGCAACCCGTTTGCTGTCGCGCGGGCTTGCGCCCTGCTTCTCGACGACCACGCGTCCGCGACCGAACGCGTCGATCCGGCCCCAGCGTCCGGGGATGTCGAGGAGCTCGAGGTGGCCGATCGACGCGGGCAGGGCCGGGTCGACGATGAGGTGGTCACCCACAGGCTCGAGACCGAGCATCGTCCGCAGCAGGAGCAGTGGCGCGCCCGTCGACCAGGCCTGCGGGCTGCAGGCGGTCGGATACTGGACCGGGTACTTGGTGAGGCTTCGGTCGTAGCCACCGAAGGCCTCGGGCAGGCGCCCGTCGAACAGGACGGCGGCATCGAGGATGTCGGAAGCGATCCTGGCCGCCTCGTCCTTGTAGCCGTACCGCCGCAGGCCCCAGGCGATGAACGAGTTGTCGAACGGCCAGACGGTCCCCAGGTGGTAGCCGATCGGGTTGTATCGACCTTCCCCTTCGGCCATCGTCCGGACACCCCAGCCGGAATAGAGCCTGGGTCCCATGAGGTGACCGACGACCGACTTGGCCTTGGTCGCGTCGACGATGCCGCTCCACAGCAGCAGACCGATGTTCGATGTGAGGGCGTCTACCTGGCTGCCGTCGGCGTCGAGCGCGAGCGCGAAGTAGCCGCGATCGGACAGCCAGAAGTCGCGATTGAACCGGCGCTTGAGATCCGCGGCTTCGTGCTCGAGTCGTTCGGCGAATGGCGGATCCTTCCACACCTCGCGCGCCAAGCGGGCGCCGCGGATCTTGGCGTCGTAGGCGTAGCCCTGGAGTTCGCAGGTGGCCCGCGGGAAGTCCGGCAGCCGGCCGTCGCTGTAGGCGATGGAGTTCCAGGAGTCCTTCCACGACTGGTTCTCGAGCCCCGTCGTCTCGTTGCGCCGCTTGTAGGAGATGTAGCCGTTGCCCATGAGGTCGGCGTACTCGTCGATCCAGTTCAGGGCGGCCCGGGCCTCGAACTCGAGGTCGCGCACGAGCTTTCGATCGCCCGTCCAGCGCTCGTACTCGTCGAGCAGCACGACATAGAGCGGCGTGGCATCCACGGCGCCGTAGTACGGGGAGTGGGGCCGTTCCTCGAAGGCCGCCATCTCGCCGTAGCGCATCTCGTGCAGGATCCGGCCGGGGTCCTCGTCGCGGAAGTCGTCGCGGCGGCTCCCCTGCCAATCGCCCAGCGCACGCAGCGTCGTCGCGGCCAATTCGGGCGTGAAGGGCAACGTTTGGAGGCTGGTGAAGATGCTGTCGCGGCCGAACATCGTCATGAACCACGGCAGGCCGGCGGCCGGCAGGCTCTTGCCGCCCGCGACCGGCGGCGAGAAGCGCAGCGCGGCCAGGTCGACGAGGCTCCGCCGGTAGGTGGCCTTGAGCGGGCCGATGTCGCACTCGAGGCGCGGCGCATCGGCGATCCACTTCTCGAGGCTGCGCTCCATGTTCGGACGGGCCTGCTTCCGGCCACGTTCGTACTTCGGTCGGGAGTACGTGCCGCCGGCCCCGGTCTGGGCGGTCACGACATCGATGTCGGTCGTCCAGCTCGCGTGCGGCTCGATCCGGACCTTGAAGGTCAGCCCGCGCTCGTCGAGGGAGGCCGGCGCCGACGGGGAGATGACGGTCTCGCGCTTGAAGGTATCGCGCTGATAGGCCAGGTGGAGCTTGCCGTCCTCCACCCGGGCCGCGTAGGTGCCGAGCTTCTTGAGCGCATCCTTGACCTCGAACAGGTCGGCGAAGTCGCTGGCGGCGTCGACCCGGATCTCGAGGTCGACCGGCTCGTTCTCATGATTGAGGATCGTCAGCTCCTCGTGGAAGCCATTGCCCACGGCCCGCTCGCGGATCACTGACAGCTTGGCGTCGATATAGACCGTCCCGGTCCCCGGGACGAGGAAGAAGCGCGACTGGAAGTATTGGAGGTCGTCGACCGACAACGAGTTGAGTCGCTGGCCGTTGATCGTCAGTACCCAGCTCGAGATGAACCGCATGTCGAACGAGAAGAGTCCCGTCGGTTCGGTCGGCGATGCCTCGATATCACCCCGCTCGTCACAGACCACGAAGGTGTTGCCGTCGAGGATGCGGACGACCCGTCCAGCCATCGTCAGCCCCTTCGCCGGCCGACGGTTCGCGCCGACGCCTTCATCTTTCGCCCCGTCGGCGCAGGGAAGAGTCGCTGGAAGCGGACCAGCAGCGCGGGGTTTCCTTCCAGGACGAGCTGGCCGCGCAGCGTGGCGGCCATGGCGTTTGCCCGCCCGCTCGCGAGGTCCTCGAAGACCGCCGCATCCGTCCGGATCACGCAGTCCGCTGGTCCGGCTGCCCGCGAGACAGCCACGGCCCCTCGACGCACGTCCACCCGCCAGTGCTCGGTCCCGCCGTCACGCTCGAGGTCCAACCGCAGGCTGGCGGTCGTGCGGCGGAGCACCGGCTCTGGGTCGCCCCGACCGAGCCGGTCAAAGAATCGCGTCGTTGCGTCGGCCATCGTCACCCCTGTCGCGGTCGGTCCGCGGACGTCGTTGGTGTGGATGTGACCGATCGACTGTCGTTCCCCTCGGGCGTCATTCGCATCACCTCGACCGGGTGAACCGCCGGAAGCCGCCGAGCGCGACCGCTACACTCTGCGACGGGCGAGTGGCGGAATGGCAGACGCGCCGGCTTTAGGAGCCGGTGCTGCGTGAGCAGCGTGTCGGTTCGACCCCGACCTCGCCTACCACCCTGGGCATCACGGATTCAGATGCCGGTCGGCGCCGTCTCGTCCGCGGGGCCTTCGGGCGATGCTCCGCCCTCATCGCTGCGCGCGGCGGAGATCCGTTCCTGGGCCGAGCTGCCGGCGCGCTCCCCGCGCTCGCGGGCACGCTCGACGCTCCGCTGGCGGATCTGGGCGAGGCGGGCCGAGAAGTCCCGCCCATCCGCCGTGAAGAAGAAGTTGCTCGCGCCCTTGGCGACCAGCCCGAGCAGCGGCCGCGCCACGGCCAGGAGCATCAGGCGCCGGAAGTTGACCCGCTCCCGTTTCGCCTTCGCCGCATAGTCGGCAAAGTCGCGCTCCAGCGCCGCGCCGACCTTGTCGCCATCGTCGCCGTACTTGCGCAGGACCTTTTCCACTTCGTCCGGCAGCATCCGCTTCGGCATCGGCGCCGGGTCGCCCCGAATCGCGCGCCGCGCCGCGCCGAACATCCGCTGCGGCCCCTTGAGCGCCAGGAAGCCGATCGCCCCGACGACGGCGGCGGCCTTGGCCGGGCTGCGTCGGACCTTCGCCGGGATATCGATCGCCGCGCGGCCGGACGCCTCCAGGCGCTCGAGCTCGCCGTCGAGATCGGCCCGAGCCGCTAGGACCCGGTCCCGGGCGGCATCTTGCTCTGTAGCCACGCGAGCGTCTCCTTGCTGGTCTCGATGGTCTGGGTCGGGGTGAACCTGGCCTTGAGCGCCTCCGTGTCGACGCCGGTCCGGGAGATGTCGAGGGCCATCAGGCCGATCCAGATGAGGTAGCCGACGGCGATACCGATTCCGGCCCCGACCTGCGGCCCGGTCGTCACCGCGCTGATCGCGCCGATCACGACGCCAAAGAGGAGGCCGCCGACTATCGCGAGGATGCGACCGTCGGCGTTCTTCGCCCCCAGGGACGCGATCAAGCCGCCGATCAGCCCGAGGAGGGCCCAGATCGCCACGCCAACGACGAGCGGCCGGACCCCCGGCTCGACCCCGGGAAGCGCCGCGTCGCCGATCCTCACGTACAGCTGGTTCGGCAGGCCCAACCCCAGGACCACCCCGACGAGGACCGCGATGACCACGGCGACCACGAACGCCCCGCCGATCCGACGGCCACTCACCCCGACCGCCGACAGCACGCAGACCATCGCGATGGCGATGAGCAACAGCACGCCGTGGAGCGCGCCCCAACCGATCGAGCCGAGCAGCCACTCCCCGACGAAGAGGGAGGCGCCCACGAAGGCGAGGATGACGGCCAGCAGCACGACCGTGATCGCGACGATGGCGTAGACGGCAACCCGAGCGATCTCGCCCTGGATCGCCGCCGCCTCGGCCTTGGCCAGCTCGATGTGGGCCATCGCCAGCCGCCACGCGGCGTCACGGGTGAACCGGATCTGGTTGCGCAGGCCGGGCGGCTTGAGCAGCGGCTGGGGCCCGGGCCGGGGCGCGGGCCCAGGTGCGGGCTGCGGCTCGTCCCCGGGCTCGGGCTGGGGCGTGCCTTCGGATTCGGGGGCGGGACGCTCGTCCAGGGTGGTGCTCCGGCGTGGGTTGGGATAGGCCACCGGTGCTAACTGGGGCCGGGCGGCGATGATAGCAGCGCCGGGGAGACGGTCGACCACCGCCCGGCCGCGGAACCATCGCAGGACCGTTACGCTGCGGACCATGTCCAGCCCGCCCTCGTCCCGGCACATCCTGACCGCGGAGCTGCTCAGCATCGGCTCGGAGCTGACGGTCGGGGAGACCCGCGACACCAACTCCGCCGAGCTCGCTCACTCCCTCACCGAGGCCGGCGTGACCGTCGGCCGGATCACCGCCCTGCCCGACCGGCTCGAGGTGGTCGCGGACGCGTTCACCACCGCGTTGGAACGCGTCGACCTGGTCGTCAGCACCGGAGGCCTCGGGCCGACACCCGACGACCTGACACGCGAGGCGATCGCCCGGGTCTGGGATGAGACGCCCGTCGTGGACCAAGACCTGGAGCGCTGGCTGCGCGAACTGTGGGCCCGCCGCGACATCCCGTTCCCGGAGCTGAACCTCAAGCAGGCCTGGCGGATCCCCTCATGCGAGCCCCTGCCCAACCCGAACGGCACGGCTCCGGGCTGGTTCGTCTCCGCGGAGGACGGCCGGATCGCGATCGCCCTGCCTGGCCCGCCCCGCGAGATGCGGCCGATGTGGGCCGACCAGGCCCTCCCCCGCCTGCGGACACGCGGCCTGGGTGCGGACGTCGCGGTGCGGACGTACCGCCTCATGGGGATCGGCGAGTCGCAGGTCGCCGACGTCCTCGGCGAGTCCATGTTGCGCAACGCGAACCCGGAAGTTGCGACCTATGCTCGGGCAGAGGCGGTCGACGTCCGGATCAGCGCTCAGGGCGAGCACGATGCGGCTGGCGTGACGAGGACGGCCGAGGCCCTGGTCGAGGCCGCGGCAGCGAAGGTCGTGGAGCGCCTCGCCGCACATATCTGGGCCGAGGGCGACCAGACCTGGGCGGGCGCGATCGGGGCAAGTCTCGCGGGGCGTGGCTGGCGACTCGGGCTGGTCGAGATCGGCACCAGCGGGCAGGTGCTGAGCCTGTTCGGCGACGTCGACTGGATCGCCCTCGCCGAGGCGCGTCCCGACGACCCGGGCGGCGGCGAAGCGTCTGGGGCCAGCCTCACCGATCTCGCCCATGCCATCCGGGAGCGGGCCGAAGCGGAGGTCGGGCTGGCGGTCCGCGCCCGCGAACGTGGTGGCGACACGGCCGTGACCGTGGCGGTCGTGACCAGCACATCCGAGCACCGCGAGACACGCCGCGCGTTCCTGGGCGGAAGTCACGGTCGGACCCGATCCGCCCTGACTGCGGCCGGCGTCCTGCTCACCTTCCTGCGGGACGCGCCGGACTGAGCCACCGGATCGCCCCGACGGCGTGCGGGTCGCCGTCGCTCAGCGGCGGGAGGTCGCGCCCAGGCCGTCGAGGTCGGTGACCACGATCGCGTCACGCTCCAGCCGGATCAGCCCATCGTCCGTGAACTGGCCCAGGAGCTTGTTCACGCTCTGGCGCGTGCAGCCGACCATCGCCGCGAGGTCCGCCTGGGTCAGGTTGGTCCGGAGCCGAAGCGAGCCGTCCCCGAGCGGCATCCCACCGTCCTGGGCGAGGCGCACGAGCTGGGCGGCGAGACGCCCCGTGATGTCGAGGAAGTGCAGCTCCTCGACGTGCGTGGTGAGGCGCCGGAGCTCGCCGGCGATCGAGGCCAGCAGGGCGTCGCGAAACCCGGCTTCGGTGGCGATCAGCTCTCGGAACCGGTCGCGCGGCAGGATGACCGTCTCGGCCGGGGTGAGTGCCGAGGCGCTCGCCGACCGTGGCGCCCCGTCCAGCAGGGCGAGCTCTCCGAAGACGTCGCCGGGACGCAGGGTGGCCAGGATGGCCTCGTCCCCGGTCTCGGACGGCAGGGAGATCTTGACCTCGCCGCTGACGATCACGAACAGCGCGTCGCCCGGGTCGCCGACATGAAAGATGACCTCACCGCGCCGGAAGCGACGCGATCGCATGCTCGCCGCGAGCCGATCGAGGGCGTCGGGTTCCAGCCCCCCGAAGAACGGGATCGCGGCCAGCGACGCGAGGACCGGGCGGGGGCTGAGCATGCCCGCATCCTATCGCGGGGGATGTCAGCAAAGCGACAAGCGAACGGAGCGCGAGGGCTCTACATTTCGCGTGATGACTGACTCCCCGGGCGCGCGCCTCCGCTTGACCGTGCTCGGCTGCAGCTCAGCCGCGCCCCATGAGGCCACCCCCGCCGCCGGGTTCCTGGTGCAATGGGGCGAGACGAACCTGTTGCTCGACGTCGGACAGGGGGTCATTCGAAAGCTCCAGACCCTGTTCGACCCGCGGGAGCTCACGGCGATCGTCATCGGCCACATGCACGCGGACCACTTCCTGGATCTCGTCGGCCTTCGCTACCTGTACGCCTGGGGCGAGCCCACCCCCGAACCACTCCCCGTCCACCTGCCGACGGGTGGCCGTGACCGTCTCGATGCCCTCTCGATCGCGGTGAGCGAGCGTGATGGGTTCTTCGATGCGGCCTTCGATGCGGTCGAATACGACCCGGCGCAAGAACTGCGGGTCGGCGACCTGCGCCTGCGCTTCCTCCGCGGCCGCCACTACGTCCCGGCGTGGGGCGTGGTCGTCGAAGCGCCCGACGGCACGCGCCTGGCGTACACGGGCGACACCGGCCCGTCGAGCGCGGTCGAGGACGCCGTCCGGGGTGCGGATCTCCTGCTCGTCGAGACCGCCCTCAGATCGGCTGGGGACGACGATCTCGAGCGTGGCCACCTGACGGGCGACGAAGCGATCGCGCTCGCCCGGTCGGCCGGGGTCCGATCCGCCCTGCTCGTTCACTACAACCCGGATCGCCGGATGGAGCTCGAGGCGACCTGCGCGGCCGCCGGGCCGTGGGTGCGGCCCGCCGTCGACGGCCTGACCCTGACGGTGAGCGCTGCTCCACGCGGGACGGATGTCAACGGATCGCCGGCCTCGGACACCATCGGCGATGCCGCCGCGGAGCCCAGTCCCGCTTAACCCGCTACCCCGGTCCGATCGACGCCGCAGTCAGGGCGTCCGCGGCGCGAGCGCGATCGATCGCCGCGGCAGCGGGATCCTCGGTTGCGTTGAGCTCGGCGGCCTGCTGCCAGAACGCCGCCGCCTCCGATGCCGCCCCGAGCCCCAGCGCCGACTCGGCCGCCTCGCGCAGGAGCGGGAGGGCGCGGATCGTGTCGCCAGCTGCCGCCCGATGCGTGGCGATCTGCCCCGGGGCCGCAGCACGCGGCGGAAGGCCCTCGAGATGGTCGGCCAATCGGGCGTGGAGGGTCCGTCGTCGGCTCGCCAGCAGGCCCGCGTAGGCAGCGTCGCGGATGAGCCCGTGCGCGAACCGCCACTCGCCGTCGTCCGCCCGCCGGATCAATGCGGTCTCGGCCAGGTGGTCCAACGTACCCGGCGGCAGCCCGTCACCAAGCAGCTGTTCGACCAGACCCTGGCTGAACGCGATCCCGATGATCGAGGCGACGCCCAGCGCCTCCCGTCCCGAGGGTTCCAACGCATCGATCCGGGCTCCCAGAACGGCCCGCAGCGTGACCGGAACGCGGGGTGGCCCGCCATCGGTCAGCGCGACCCGTCCATCTCGCCATTCGAGCGTCCCGTCCTGCAGGAACGCCCGGACCGTCTCACCGATGAAGAGCGGATTGCCGGCCGTCCGCTCATGGATGCTGCGGATCCCGTCGGCATCCACCGCTGCCTTGGCCACCAGCGTCGCGAGCCGAGCGGTCTCGGGCTCGGCCAGGCCCTGGAGGTCGATGCGCCGGACGTCCGGGCGATCGACCCAGCTCGGGAGCCCCGTCGGTCGCGTGCCGGCCAGCACGATCAACGGACGGTCGGCCGTGGCCTCGACGAGCAGCTCCGCGAGGATCGCGCTCGACGGGTCCAGCCAATGGAGGTCGTCGATGACGACGACGCGCGGCCCGGCGACGGTGAGGAGCCGGTCGACGTAGCGCTTCGCGACCTCCGTGAGGGCGCTTGCGACCTCCGCCGGGTCGCTGGGCGTGAACGGCGCCTCCTCCTCCCAACCTGTGAACGAGGCGTCCCGGGCGATCGCGGCGATCGCGCCACCGAAGCGGCGGGCATCGTCGGGCGCGAGGTCGTCGGTGAACAGCAGGCGCCGAACGAAGGTGCCCGAGTCGACACCGTGCTCATCGGCGACGGTCTGCGCGAACAATCGGGCGAATCGGTACGGCTCGCCCTTCCCATACGAAACGTTCTCCGTCCAGGTCCACGCGAGGCCTGCGGCCCGGGCGTCGGCTTCAGCGGCGGCCAGCAAGCGCGACTTGCCCATCCCGGCGTCACCGACGACCACGACGATGCCGCCGCGCCCCGTCTGCTGGCACCGGTCGATCACGTCCGTCAGGACGGCCAGCTCCTCGGTTCGACCGACGAGCGGACCCGGCGCGACCGACCGGAACGGGATCCAGGCACCCGTCCCGGCCTCGCCGCGCAGGGCATGGAGGGTCACGGGCGTCGACTGCCCGCGCAGGACGACCGAACCGCGTTCCTCGGTGGCGAGGCGGCCGCGCGCCGCGGCCACCGTCGCTCCTTCGAGCAGGATCTCGCCCGGCCTCGCGAGCGACTGGATGCGCGCCGCGGTGGTGATCGCCTCGCCGATCAGGCCCAGATCGCCGCCGGAAGCCGAGCCGCTCGCGACGACCTCACCGGTCGCGATCCCGATGCGGACCTCCATGCGGTTCGCCGCCGTCCGCGACGTCGTGCAGCCCGGCGCGGATGGCCATGGCCGCGAGCGACGCCCGTACGGCGTCGTCATCGTGGCCGCGCGGCCAGCCGAAGACCGCGAAGACCGCGTCGCCGATGAACTTCTCGCGGGTGCCGTCGAACCGTTCGATCGCGTCGCCCATCGTGGCGAGCGCCGCCGTGACCCGCGCCCGGACCTCCTCGGGGTCGTGCTCGGCGATCATCCGGACGTAGTCGACGAGATCCGCGAAGAGCGCCGTGACCACGCGCCGGTCGCCGGGTGCTTCGGCGGGTGGCTTGCCGGGCTGGCCGATGCGGTCGCTTGGGTCGGGGCGGACTGAGCGGTCGGTGGCGTCGGTGGAGTCGGTGGTGACCGTGGCGTTGATCGGGCTTCCGCAGCGGTCGCAGAAGCGGGCACCGTCCGCTGCCCGGGCCCCGCACGACGCACAGCGCATGCTCGGGCCCCGGCGGCTCAGGAGATCGAGATGAGCGGTCTGGCTGCGGCGGTCGCGGCCCGCACGCTCATGCGCGCGGCCACCGTCTGGGCGACGGCCGTCAGCGCGAGGGCAGCAGGCCCTGGCTCGCGCTGGGCGACGGCCGGCACGCCCACGTCCCCACCCTGGCGCACGGTGATATCGAGCGGCACGCCGCCAAGGTACTCCAGCTCATGCTTGGCGGCGAAGCGTTCTCCGCCACCGCGACCGAAGATCTCGGTCAGTTCGCCGCAATGGGGACAGGCGAACGCCGTCATGTTCTCGACGACGCCGAGCACGGGCACGCTCATCCGCTGGAACATCGCGAGCGCCTTCGTGACGTCGCTCAGCGACACTTCCTGGGGGGTCGTGACGAGGACGGCGCCGCTGATCGGGACCGCCTGGGCCAGCGTCAGCTGTGCGTCGGACGTGCCGGGCGGCAGGTCGATGACGAGGTAATCAAGCTCGCCCCACTCGACGTCGCGCAGGAACTGCTGGATCGCCCCGCCGACGAGCGGCCCCCGCCACACGATGGGCTGGCCCTCGGGCACGAAGAACTGGATCGAGATCGTCTTCACGCCGTAGCGCTCGAGCGGCGTGATCTTGTTGTTGGCGCTGGCCTTGGGCTGGCCCTCGATGCCCATCATCTGGGGGATGTTCGGCCCGGTGATGTCGCCGTCGAGCAGGCCGACGCTGGCGCCCGCTTGGGCGAGCGCCACGGCCAGGTTGACGCTGACCGTGCTCTTGCCGACACCGCCCTTGCCCGATGCGACGGCGATGATGTTCTTCACGCCGGGGACGAGCTGCTCCGCCTGGCGGGGCGAGGCCCGGCGGACCATCGCGCCCCACGTGATCTGGACGTCGCTCACGCCGATGCCGGACAGGACGGAGCGGGTATTGCCCTCGATCTCGTCCTTCAGCGGACAGGCGGGGGTCGTGAGCTCGATCGTGAAGGCGACCGCGTCGCCGTCGATGACGATCGACTTGACCATGTCCAGGGACACGATGTCGCGACCCAGTTCCGGCTCCTGGACGGCGCGGAGCGCTTCGAGGACAGCCCCTTCGGTGATGACGGTCATACGCTGATCGGGACCTCGTTCTGACACAGGAAACGTCGATATCGTACCGCGCCCACGGGAAGTGGCCTATGGGACGTGGCCGGTCACGTCGGCGGCTCGCCCCGGCCGGCCGGTACGGCCCGTTGGCACCACCAGCGTTCCAACGGACGGAGGAACACGCCTTTGGATGCGTTTGGAACGGCGGGTATCCCCGGTTGGCGGTCGATCGGCCCGTGATCGACCCGTCAACCGCCCGTTGGAACGGTCCTGGCGCCAAGCGCAGGTCGCATGGCCCGTGATCGCCCGCCCAACCGCCCGTTGGAACGGTTCTGGCGCCAAGCGCGGGTCGAACGCCGGTTGATCGGCGAGTAAGGGCCACATCCCATGATCGCCGCGTGGGAACCCATGACGGCGTGCGACAACGCGGGACCCGGATGGGCCGTCGGCAACGGCTGCGTGCCGGCGAGGAGTTGAGGCGGGCTCGACTCGGGGCTGGTCTCAGCCAACGGGTACTTGGCCGGGTCATCGGTCTCTCGCACTCGGCGGTCGGCCGCCTGGAGCGGGGCGAGTTGCAACGCGTCACGGTGGAGCGGATCGCCATCGCGGCCGCAGCGCTCGGACTCGACCTGCGCATCGGTCTCTTCCCTTCGGGTTCGCCAGTGCGTGACGCGGCGCACCTCGCTCTGATCGAGCGCTTACACCGGCGAGTGAGTACGAGCCTCCGTTGGCGCGCCGAGGTCCCTGTTCCGTTGCCGGGCGACCTTCGGAGCGCCGACGTCGTGATCGACGGTCCGTCAGTCGAAGAACTAGTCGAGGCCGAGACCCGACTGGACGACCTTCAAGCGCTGGAACGGCGGGTGCGGATCAAGCAGCGGGACCTGCGGATCCGACGAGTGATCCTGCTCGTCGCCGATACGCGACACAACCGCTCGGTCGTCACAGCTCACCCTGAATTGGTCGAACGATTTCCCGTCACCATGCGCGCCTGCCTGGCGGCCTTGCGGGCGGGCCGTGACCCTGGTGGCGATTCGATCGTCCTGCTCTGAGCCGGCGTCGGGCCGCCTGCATGGACCCTGGCGCCAGAGCCGTTCCAACGAGCCGACGAACCAGGGCTTAGCCGCAATCGGCTCTCCCGACATCCCCGATCGACCGGCGAAGTGACCGACTTCACCGCTTCCGGCGTCCGTTGGAACGGTGGTGGCGCCAAGGCCGAACAGGCCCCGGAGCCTGCGAAGCCCGACGCCCAACCGACGTTCGCGCCAAGCGCCAACACCGTGCCCGGACCTGCGAAGCCCGACGCCCAACCGACCTTCCGCCACGAATCTCGCACGCCTTCACCCGCAACGTCCGCGGTTCCCGCGTCCTTGACACCCCGCGCGATCCGCCCATATCCTCGGCCGCATCCGATGCTCGGGGGCTCGGATCGAACCGTGTCGTGGGAGGAACGCGCGGACGAGCGCCACGCGTCCCCGCGCGGACGCCCCAGCCGACGCCCAGGAGTGCGAACGAACGTGCCCGCCGTCGATGTCAGGCTCCTGGACGTGGTGAAGCGATTCGGCGACATGGTCGCCGTCGATCACCTCACCCTCGACATCCAGGACGGCGAGTTCTTCAGCCTGCTAGGACCGTCCGGCTGCGGGAAGACGACGACGCTGCGCATGATCGGCGGCTTCGAGGAGCCCACCTCGGGCCTCATCGAGCTGCAGGGCGAGGACGTGACCTGGCTGCCGCCGTTCAAACGCAACGTGAACACCGTCTTCCAGAATTACGCCCTGTTCCCGCATCTCACGATCTACGACAACGTCGCATTCGGCCTGCGGCGCAAGGGCGTCAAGGACGCCGAGGTGAAGCGGCGCGTCACGGAGATGCTGGAGCTCGTCGAGCTCCCCGGCTTCGAGCGCCGCAAGCCCACCCAGATCTCGGGCGGCCAGGCCCAGCGCGTGGCCCTCGCAAGGGCGCTCATCAACAAGCCCGCCGTGCTCCTGCTCGATGAACCGCTGGGCGCCCTCGATCTCAAGCTGCGCAAGCAGATGCAGGTCGAGCTCAAGCGCATCCAGCAGGAGGTAGGGATCACGTTCATCTACGTGACCCACGACCAGGAAGAGGCGATGACGATGTCGGATCGGATCGCCGTCATGAACCAGGGCCATCTCGAACAGCTCGGCGACCCGGAGAGCCTGTACGAACGGCCTTCGACCAGGTTCGTCGCCGGCTTCCTCGGCATCAGCAACCTGCTCCCGGGAGCCGTCGAAGGCTCGGACGGGCGCTACGCCACGGTCCGGATGGCGGACACCACGAGCGTCCGTGCCCCGAGCGCGCTCGTCGGCTCCAACGCAGACGTCAGCGTCGGCGTCCGACCCGAGAAGATCCGCCTCCGCGAGCCCGCGGACGAGACGCCGGACGGCCACAACCGATTGTCGGGCGTCGTTCGGGACGCGTCATATCTCGGCGTGAGCACCCAATACCTGGTCGAGGCTCGCGGCGGAGCACGCTTGACCGTCTACGAACAGAATGTCGAGCGCACGACCCGCGCCGAGCTGTGGGCCCCCGGCGAGGAGGTCCTCCTGACCTGGTCACCCGATCACAGTTTCGTCGTCGTGGATCAACCCACGCCGGCGGTCGATGGCAGCACCCCGGCATGACCCCGGACCCGATTGAGGAGCAGCAACCGATGACGAAGGACCGCAAGCCGGCCACCGCGGACCTCACCCGACGACGTTTCCTGCAGGGCGCGACCTTGACCGGCGCGGCCGTATTCCTTGCCGCCTGCGGGCCTACCGGCGGATCCGGGACGCCGGCCTCCGCGGCGCCGACGAGCGGGTCAGGCGCCTCCGGCAGCCCCGGGCCAGCCCCCAGCGAGGCGACGACCCCGACCGGGCCGCTCCAGTTCGCGAACTGGGACGCCTACATCGACGTCGAGGAGGACGGCGTGACCTCCCCGACCCTCGTCGACTTCCAGGCCGAATACGACGTCGAGGTCGACTACGCGAACGCGCAGATCGAGGACAACGAGTCCTTCATGGCCACGATCCGGCCGCAGCTCGAGGCGGGCGTCTCGACCGGGCTGGGACATCATCGTGCTGACCGACTGGATGGCGGCCAAGGTCGTCGAAGCAGGTTGGGCCGAAGAGATCAACGCGGCGAACGTCCCGACCGCCGCTCGCCAACGTCCGCGACGAGCTGAAGGGCCTGCCGTGGGACCCGGACATGAAGTTCCACTTCCCGTGGCAGTCGGGCGGGACCGGCGTCGGGTTCAATAGCAAGTCCGTGCCGGCGCCGCTGACGAAGGTGGCCGACCTGTTCGATCCGGCGTTGAGCGGCAAGGTCACGCTCCTGACCGAGACCCGCGACACGCTGGCCGCTGGTCCACCTGGCGCTGCAGGGGCAGGGCCAGGCGTCGGCCAATCCGCCCGAGGAGATGACGGTCGAGGACGTGCAGGTCGTCCACGATTACCTCAAGCCGCTGGTCGACAGCGGCCACATCAGGGCGTTCACCGGCAACGAGTACCTGACGGACTTCGCGAGCGGCGACACCTGGGCCGCGATCGTGTGGTCCGGCGACCTCGCCTCGTCCGCCGGCCCGGATGACGTGTTCGTCTACCCCGAGGAGGGGTCGAACATCTGGACCGACAACATGCTCATCCCCAAGGGCGCCGAGAACAAGTACACCGCCGAGCTGATGATCGACTGGGTCTACGACGTCGACCGCGCCGCGCGGCTCGCGAACTGGATCTACTACCTCAGCCCGGTGAAGGGTGTCGCCGAGGCGATCACGAAGCTCGACCCGGAGGCCGGCAGCAACCCGCTGCTCTTCCCGCCCGCCGACGTCGTCGCCAAGCAGCATCCGCTGCCGAACTGGGACGAGGCCGACGAGGCCAAGGTCAACGAGCTCTTCGCCGACCTGACCGGCGTCTAGCCCGGGCCGCGGAGAGCCAGACGGTGCGCAGGGGTTCGCGTTGACCCGCCACCGCTGGCTCCTGCCGTACCTGTTGATGGCGCCGGGCCTGCTGTGGCTCGCCGCCTTCTTCGTCCTGCCGAACCTCCAGATGGTCCTGATGTCCCTCTCGACGGGGAGCATCAGCCAGGGCTGGACGTTCGCCTGGGACTTCGACAACTACCTCGGGGCGTTCGGGCGCTTCCCCGACAACTTCCGGAACTCGCTCGTGTACGGCGGCATGGCGACGCTGATCTGCTTCCTCATCGGGTATCCGATGGCGTACGGGATCGCGTTCCGTGGCGGCCGCTACAAGACGCTGCTGCTGTTCCTGGTCATCGCCCCGTTCTTCACGAGCTTCCTGATCCGGACGATCTCCTGGCGGATCCTGCTCGGTGACCAGGGGCCGTTCCTTGCCGTGGTCCGCGAGACGCTCCACGTGGTCCCGGACAACTTCAGCGTCATCGGGACGCCGCTCGCCGTCGTCGCGGGGCTGATCTACCAGTTCCTGCCGTTCATGGTGCTTCCGCTCTACGTCGCCCTCGAGAAGATCGACAAGCGCCTCATCGAAGCCGCCCGCGACCTGTACGCCGGGCCGTGGCGCCGGGGCGGGGCGATCGCGGGGTCGATCGCCGGCGGCGCCCTGGTCGCCTTCGTCCTGACCGGCCTCGGCTATGCCAGGCTCGAAGACGGTGGGGTCGTCGGGTTCGCCGCGGCGGTCGCCGCCGGGGCCGTGGTCGGTGGCCTGATCGGCGCGTTCCTGATCTCCGAGTCGTTCGTGCGCGTGACCTGGCCGCTCAGCGTGCCGGGCGTCTTCGCGGGCTCGATCCTCGTGTTCATCCCCGCGATCGGCGACTTCGTGAACGTCGAGCTGCTCGGCAACCCGAAGTCGCAGATGATCGGGAACGTCATCCAGAACCGGTTCCTCCAGCAGAACGACTATCCGACGGCGGCCGCCCTCTCGTTCATCCTGATGGCCGGGATCCTCATCGCGATCTTCATCTACGCCCGCGTCCTCGGCACCGAAGAGTTGACCGGAGGGCGCTCGTGAGCGCGACACCCGACGTCGCCCCGGGCGTGGCTGTCGCCGCACGTCGTACCGCGGGCCGAGGCGGCGGGATCCTGCGTGTGATCGAGCGCTGGGGCGTGCCGCTCTTCACGGCCGCGGCGATCTTCTACCTGCTCATCCCCATCCTGGTGATGATCGCGTTCTCGTTCAACGACCCGCCCGGCCGTTTCAACTTCGTGTGGGGCGAGTTCTCGCTCGCGGCCTGGGGGAATCCGTTCGGTCGTCCGCGGCTGGGCGACGCGCTGACGACGAGCCTCGTCGTCGCCTTCATCTCCACGGTCGTGGCAACGGCGCTCGGAACGCTCATCGCGCTGTCGCTGACGCGCTACCAGTTCCGCGGTCGCTCGGCGACGAACCTCTTCGTGTTCATCCCGATGGCAACCCCGGAGATCGTGCTCGGAGCGAGCCTGCTGACGATGTTCGTGGGCACGGCCACCGAGCCCTGGCGGACGTTGACCGGCGGTTCGTTGTTCCCGCTCGGCATCCAGACGATCCTGATCGCCCACATCATGTTCAACATCAGCTACGTGGTCGTCACCGTCCGCGCCCGGATGCAGGGGTTTCCGCGGCATCTCGAGGAGGCCGCGATGGACCTCGGGGCGAACGGGTGGACCACCTTCTGGAAGGTGACGTTCCCGCTGATCCTGCCGGGCATCCTGGCCGCAGGGTTGCTCGCGTTCTCGCTCTCGATCGACGACTTCATCATCACGCAGTTCACGTCCGGGACCGAGCAGACGTTCCCGGTCTGGGTCTGGGCGAGCATCCGCAACAACCTGCCGCCCCAGATCCACGTGATCGGCACCATGGTGTTCGTGGTGGCCGTTGGCCTCGTGGCGTTGAACACGATCCTCACCGGGAGACGAGAGGCCCGCGACCGGCGCATCGCGCAGGACGAGGCGGCTGTCGCCAGGAAGTCGCGGCTCACCGTCCCCGAGTAGCGGCGCCGTTCGCGCGCAAGCGTTCGAGGATGGCGCCATGCAAGCGCCCGTTCGAGGCCAGGAACGTGCCCGAATCGATGGCGCGGCGACCCTCGAAGTCGGTGGCGCGACCACCGGCCTCCTCGATGATCACGGTCGGAGCAGCGGCATCCCAGGACGACAGCCCGACCTCGACGACGCCCTCGGCGGCGCCCTCGGCGAGCAGGGCGTACCCCCAGAAGTCGCCGAAGCCGCGTTCCCGCCACACGTCGCGGAGCAGGTCGTCGAAGCCCGGCGCGAGACCGGACGCGACGATGTCTCGCCCCGAGCCATACAGGATCTGAGCGTCGGCGAGGTCGGCGACGCCCGAGACGGCGATCCGGCGCGGAGCCTCGCCGCGATTCCGTGCCCACGCCCCGCCGCCGCGATGCGCCCACCAGCGCTCGTCGAGGGCGGGCGCCGACATCACGGCCGCCTGGAGCTCCCCGTCGCGTTCCACGGCGAGGAGCGTCCCGAACAGCGGCACCCCGCGGATGTAGTTGTGCGTGCCGTCGATCGGGTCGATGTACCAGCGCACGGGTGCATCGCCGGCCTCGGTGCCGTATTCCTCCCCGACGAGGCCGTGGTCGGGGAATGCGTCGGCCAGGCGTGCCCGGATGCGCGCCTCGATCGCCGTGTCCGCCTGGGTCACGAATGTGCGATCCGGTTTGGTCGTGATCTGCAGGTCGCGGCGGAAATGCTGGCGGGCGATGTCGTCCGCTTCGTCGCACGCCGTGATCGCGACCTCGAGCCAGCCACGGAGCTCGGCGTCGTCGCCGCGCCGGAGCGAGGTGGACCACGTCGCCCCGAAGTCAGCCCCGCTGGGCCTCAAGGGGTCGTCGGTCATGCACGGATCCTCTCGTTGGTGGGGTCGTACAAGGGCTCGCGCGCGACTTCGAAGCCCACCCATTCGCTGAACAGCTCGATCTCCCCGCGCGTGCCGATCCCACGCTCCGGCGGGAGGTACGCGTAGGCGATCGAGCGCTCGACGGCGAACCCGTAACCGCCGCTCGTCACCCGCCCGACGACCTCGCCAGCCACGCGGACCGGTTCGTTGCCGAGGACCACGGCGAGCGGGTCGTCGATGACCAGGCAGCGAAGCCGCTTCGCGGGACCCGCCGCCTTGGCCTCGACCAGCGCGTCGTGGGCCATGGCCGGCACCGATTTGTCGAGCGCGACCGCGAACCCGAGCCCGGCCTCGAACGGCGTCTCGTCCGGCGTGATGTCGGACGACCAGACCCGGTAGCCCTTCTCGATCCGAAGCGCTTCGATCGCTCGATACCCGCCGGCGACCAGGCCGTGCTCGCGACCCGCCTCCCAGAGGGTTGCCCACAGCGCGAGGCCGTACTCGATCGGCGCGTAGAGCTCCCAACCGAGCTCGCCGACGTACGTGACCCGGAGGGCGAGCAGCGGCACGAAGCCCACCGTGATCTCGCGCGCGGTGAGGTACGGAAAGCCCGTGTTCGAGACGTCGTCGCGCGTGACGGCCGACAGGATGTCGCGCGCTCGCGGACCCCACAGCCCGAAGCACACCCGGGACGACGTGGTGTCGCGGACCTCCACGGAACCATCGTCGGGCAGGTTGCCGCGCAGCCACGCGGCGTCGTGGTTGCCGTAGGCCGTGCCCGTAACGAGCAGGAAGCGCTCGGGTCCCAGGCGCGTGACGGTCAGGTCGGCCTGGATCCCGCCACGCCGGTCGACTAGCTGCGTGTACACGATCGAGCCGACCGCGCGGTCGACATCGTTCCCGGCGACGCCCTGGAGGAAGGCGCAGGCACCCGGTCCGACGACCTCGAGCTTCGCGAACGACGTCTCGTCGAACAACGCGGCAGCCCGCCGCGTGGCCAGGGCCTCCGCCGCGATCGCCGGCGACCAGTGGCGTCCCGCCCAGCCCCGTGGTCGCAGACGCTCCAGCGAGGCGCGCCCACCGAAGCGCGGGTCGTCGGCATTGGGCTCGAACCAGTTCGGGCGCTCCCAACCGGATTTCTCGCCGAAGACCGCCCCGAGGTCCGCAAGCACGTCGTACGTGGGCGACGTCCGCAGCGGCCGCCCCGCCTCCCGCTCCTCGTTCGGGTAGTGGATGTCGTAGTAGGTCGCGTAGTTCTCGATCGATCGGGCGAGGGTGTACGCCGGCGACCGATACGCGGCGCCGAACCGCCGGATGTCCATCTTCCAGAGGTCGAGCTCGGGTTCGCCTTCGACGATCCAACTCGCCATCTGGCGCCCGATGCCACCGGCGCCGGCGATGCCGTGCGCCGAGAAGCCGGCGGCCACCCAGAAGCCCCGCACGTCCGACTCACCCAGGATGAACTCGTTGTCCGGCGTGAACGCCTCGGGCCCGTTGATGACACGGCTGACGCCGCGCCTCCGCCATCGCGGGGACGCGCCGGATCGCGCCCTCCATGATCGATTCGAAGCGCGGCATGTCCGGCGCCAGCAGCTTGCCGTTGAAGTCGGCCGGGATCCCGTCCAGACCCCACGGCGCCGGATCACGCTCGTAGCCGCCCATGCACAGCCCGCCGACCTCCTCGCGGAAGTACACGAGGTTGTCCGGGTCGCGGAGCTGCGGCAGGCCGGGATGCACCCCGTCGATCGCCTCGGTGAACAGGTACTGGTGGGCGATCGGGATGAGGGGCACGGTCACGCCGACCATCCGCCCGATCTCGGGGGCGAACATGCCGCCGGCGTTCACGACGACGTCGGCCGCGATCGTCCTCCCGCTCGCCGTGATGCTCGACCGTCACGCCCGTGACCCGGCCACGCTCGACGCCGATGGCGACGACCCTCGCGTGCGGCCGGATGGTGGCGCCGCGCTGGCGGGCGCCTGCGGCGAGCGCCTCCGCGAGTCCACTCGGGTCGAGCCAGCCGTCGGTCGGGAGGTGGACCGCGCCGAGCACGCCATCGGTCGACATCAGCGGGAACAGCGCCTTCGCGTCCTCGGGACCGATGAGCTCGAGCGGGAGCCCGAACGTCTTGGCCCAGCCCGCCTGCCGGCGCAACTCCTCGAGGCGCTCCGGGCTGGATGCCAGCCGCAGCGATCCCACCTCGTGCCACGACGGATCCACGCCGGTCTCGGCGGCCAGCCGGCGGTAGAGATCGGCGCCGTACATCATCATCCGGGTGAGGGTGACGGAGCTGCGAAGTTGCCCGACGAGCCCGGCCGAATGGAACGTCGAGCCGCTCGTCAGCTCCGCCCGATCGACAAGGACGACGTCGCGCCAGCCGAGCTCGGCAAGGTGATACGCGATCGAGGTGCCGCCCACCCCACCGCCGATGATCACCGCCCGCGCGTGCTGCATCCCGTCGTCGATCTCCCCTGCCTGCGCGGCGCCGTCGGCGGGCCCGAGCGACGGGCGCCACGCGGGCCTTCGACAGCCTAGCGGCGGCGCCTCGTCGATGCGCGGCCGGGCTGCGGCTCGTCCCGAGCCTGGTCAACCAGGCGGCGGCGTCAGCCCGCCGGGATCTCCTCGTCGAGGTTCGAGACGGCCGCCTTGAGCTCCTCCATGGCGTCGCCCTCCACGCGGTCTTCGATCTTGTCGATGTCGCTGTCGAGCCGGGCGGTCCGGTCCCGCGCCGCGCCGTAGTTCGCCGCCTCGAGCGCCTCGCGGACCTCGCCAGCGCGCTTCCGCAGGGAATCGAGATCCTTCTTCCGGATCTCGCCGTCCTCCGCGACGCCTTCGATCGCCGCGTCGACCTCGTCGAGCGCGGCAAAGGCCGCGGCAGCCGGATCGGGCAGCGGCGTCGGATCCGGGGTCGGCGTTGGCGCCGGTGTCGCCGACGGTGTCGGAACGGCCGATGGGCTCGCAGTTGCTGAGGCGGTGGCGGGAGGACTGGGTTCCGCGCCGACACCGCCATCGCCGTCGCCGATGAGCGACGTCAGGGCGAAGAACGCAACGAGGGCCAGCCCGATGACGCCGACGGCGAGCCACCCGACCGGTGGGCCGGGGCGTTCGGTCCGCTCCGGACCCGCTGCGTCGGCCGGCCATTCCGGTCGGAGGTCGGTGACGGTGGCCGCGTCGGGGTCGGTCGCGTCGATCGGCGCCGGCACGGCCGCCAGGGCGACACCACCCGCGATCGCGCCGGCTTCGGCGGCAGCGGCTTCCAGTCCCTCGGCCAGTTCCGTCGGCGTCGGCCGCGCTCGTGGGTCGGTCGCGAGGGCGGCGGCGATCGGCGCGTCGAACGCCGTGCCGAGCTCCGGGACGACCGACGACACCGTCGGCGCCGGCTCGTCGTGTGACCGGACGAGCTCCGTCACCGCTGCGGCCGGCCTCGGCAGCCGCCCGGTCAGTCCCTGGAACGCCACGACCCCGAGCGCGTAGACGTCGCTCGCCGGCGTCGCGGGATCTCCTCGCAGGAGCTCCGGCGCGATGTAGGCGAGGGTGCCGACCGTCGCACCGCTCGCCGTCAGCGAGGTCAGCTCGGACGCCGTCCTCAGAGCGCGCCAGCCCGAAATCCGCGAGTCGGGCCCGCTCATGGTCGAACAGGATGTTGTGCGGCTTGACGTCGCGATGGACGAACCCTCGTGAGTGCAGGTCCGCGAGCCCGGCGGCGACCGCGGCGATGACCTCCACGAGCTCGACGGGCGGGATCCTGCCGTGCGCGGCCAGGCGATCGGCCAGCGATCCGCCATCGCACAGCTCCATGACGTAGAACGGCTCGCGGCCAGTCGCGGGATCCCCGGGCTCCACGTCGAACACCTTCACGACGCTCGGGTGGGACGTGGCCGCGAGCGCCAGGGCCTCGCGCTCGAAGCGCTGCGCGAGCGCCGGATCGGCGGCGAGGTTCGGCAGGAGCACCTTGACCGCGACGTCGCGCTCGAGCCGCAGGTCGGCTGCTCGATAGACCGAGGCCATGCCGCCGACGCCGATCGGTGCATCGATCCGGTAGCGCTCGGCGAGGACGTCACCGACGATGGGCATGCCCGGCAGCCTACAAGACGCCGTGTGTTCGAGGCGCGCCGCGCCGTCATCGGGCGCCATCGTCTAGGCTGGCGCGCGCATGTCCGACGAACCGAACGAATCGATCCCGCCGACACCGATGGCGGATCCCAACGCGGATCCGAGTCCCGTGCCGCCCGAGCAACTGCCGCCGGGGCGGATCGGCTTCGCCGTCGGCCAGGTCGCGTTGGTGGCGCTCGTGTTCATGGCCACGTTGCTCCTGCTCCTGGGCGCCACGCGCCTCCTGGACCGTGGACCGGCGGCGCCCGGACCCCTATCCAGCGTCGCGGGGGCGATCCCGTCGGCCAGCCCGTCCGCGACGGGCAGCGTGAGTCAGGCACCCGCGACGCCCGGGATCCCCAGTGACGGAACTGACACTCCGAGCGGCACGCCACTCCCCTCCCCGACCGGCGATCCCGTGCTGGTGGGTGCCGGCGACATCGGGCGGTGCGACTCGGATGGCGACGAAGCGACCGCGACGCTCCTCGATGGCATCGAGGGGACCGTGTTCACGGCGGGCGACAACGGGTACGAGGACGGCACGGCCGAGCAGTTCCGCGATTGCTACGACCCCAGCTGGGGTCGCCATCGTGCCCGAACCCGCCCGGCCCCCGGGAACCACGACTGGGGGACGGCGGGGCTGGCTGGCTACTTCGGCTATTTCGGGGACGCCGCCAAGGGACCTGGCGGGTCGTCGTGGTATTCGTACGACCTCGGGAGCTGGCACGTCATCGTCCTCGACTCGATGTGCGAGAAGGTCGACGGATGCGAGCCCGGGATCGCCGCAGGGCCAGTGGCTGGCGGCCGATCTCGCGGCCAACCCTGCGGCCTGCACGCTGGCGATCTTCCATCATCCCGCGCTTCACCTCGGGCGATCATGGTGACGCCCCGGAAATGGACGCGTTCTGGCGGCCGCTGTACGCAGCCGGGGTCGACGTCATCGTCAACGGCCACGACCACGACTACGAGCGCTTCGCCCCGCAGGACCCCGACGGTAGGGTCGACGGGGATCGGGGTATCCGCCAGTTCGTCGTCGGCACCGGCGGGGCTCCGCTGCGCGACTTCACCCGCGTGGCGCCCAACAGCGACATCCGGGTGATCCTCGGTCACGGCGTCATCGCCTTCACGCTGCATGACGGCTCGTACGAATGGGAGTTCATCGTCGCCGACAATGCATTCCGCGACTACGGGACCTCGCCCTGCCACTGAGAGCGCGTCCTGGGCCCGCCAGTGTTCCTGTTGACCCATGAAGGCCGTGTATCGCTCAGACCCGGGGCTTCAATTGGGGGTGTCGAGCGTTCCACGTGACGCCGGAACCGTCGATCCGCCGTCAGTCGGAACGCTGCCTGTTCCACGGGAGCGCCCTCGTCCGCGACCGGGCCGGGGCCGGGCCGGGCCCAGGACGTCAGGCGCCGGCGACGTCCCGCAGCGCACGCTCGAACGCCGGGGTCGAGGCGTTCGAGCGTAGGCGATCGAAATGCTCGCCCGCGTACGCGACGAAGTCGACATCGAGCGTGCTGATGCCCTGTTGCAGCACGCCCCACATCGCCTCCCGGAAATCCGATACCACGCGCATCAGCGTCAGGCGCGCCAGGTGATCGATGCGGCCGATGTCGCCGTAGGCCTCCAGCAGGTCCGCGTCCTCGTCGGGGGTGAGCTCGTGGTTGATGCTGAAGTTGCCCAGATCGAAGAATGGGTCGCCCATCCCGGCGTACTCCCAATCGACGATGCGGATGCGCTCGCCGTCGTCGATGAAGTTGGCGTTGAGGAGGTCGTTGTGGCACGGCCGCAGCTCGACCGGGTTGGCGAGGCAGGCCACCTCGATCCGGCGGCCGATGAGCGCGGCGATGTCGTACGCCTCCGGGATCCGGACGCCGCGGGCGGCCGCGAGCGCCCGGTAGGCCTCGACGATCCGGAGCGGGACGAACAGCCCGGGGATCGCCGGTCCGTCGTGGACCCGCCGCAGCGACTGTGCCACCCGCGCCAGGGTCGCTTGCTGGTGGACCGCCGCGTCGCTGACCGGTGAACCATCGATGAAGCGCGTCACGAGGTAGCCCTCCGGACGGATGAACGCGGTCACCTCCGGGCCGACGCCCACCCCGGCGGCTGCCACGGTCGCCGCGTGCTCCACCTCGCGGCTGATGCCGAGCAGATGCGTGTCGTTGCCGGCGAGGCGGATGACGTAGCGGTCCGGGGCGCCGGGGATCGTGACGAGGAAGTTGCGATTCGTGATGCCGCCGCTGAGGGTCGTCAGGACGAGCTCGCGCCCGGCCAGCTCGGGGACGCGTTGCATGGCCGCGACCAGCTCGTCACGCAGCTCGCCGCCCAGCGCCGTCGTCCGTCATCACGCCACCCTAGCCGAGCCCAGACGAGATGCGGCGCGACGATCGCTCGCCGCGCCGCATCGCCTCCTCCCGAGAACTTCGTGGTCAGCCGATGACGGCCTCGCCGGTGGCGGGGTCGACTTCGACATCCTGCCGCCGTCCGCGGATCGCGACGACGTAGTACAGCGCCCCGAGCAGGAGCAGCGTCCCGACGACCGTTTCGTACAACGGCCAGGGCGGCAGACCCTCGAGCGGCTGCCCGAACCACTGAAGGAAGGAGTTGATCAACGGGTTCCAGTAGCCCCGGCCCTCCCCACCGAAATCGCCGAACAGGGCCGGATCGTTCCACAGCGCGATGTTCAGGATCATCACCCCGCCGTAGATGAGCGCGAGGATGTTCACGGGCATGCCCCAGCGCCCCAGGTTGAACCAGGCCGGCTGCCGCGGCCAACCGAGGCGCCGGGCGTTGAGAACGCCGAGGTTGCACAGGAAGTAGCTGAGATAGATGAGACCGGTGGCGCAGATCGAGAGCACGAACCCGCCGAACGGGCCCGTCACGAGGATCGGCAACGCCGCCAGGACCCCGACGGCGATGGCCGCATTCGCCGGCGTCTTGAAGGTCTGGTTGACGCGACCCCAGACGCCACCGAGCGGCAGGTGCCGGTCTCGCCCCATCGAGAACATCATCCTGGTTGCCGCGCCCTGGATGGCGAGGGTGCAGACGAAGACTGACGCCAGGATGACCAGGAGGTACAGCTCCCCGACCGTGATCCCGGCTGCGATCTCGGTCGTCAAGTGACCGGTGATGATCGTCGCGATCGGGAATCCGCCGGCCAGGCCCTCGGCCATGGTGTCCGGGACGCTCGGGATCGCCAGGATCACGGCGAGGAAGAAGATCACGCCAACGATGCCGGAGATCAGGACGGACGAGATCACGCCGCGCGGCGCCTGGCGACTGGCGTCGATGGTCTCCTCGCCGAACGTTCCGGCGGTGTCGAAGCCGTACAGGATGAAGATCGACATGAACATCCCGAGGGCGAACGCCGCGAAGTAGTTGCCATTCGTCGCCGTCTCGGCGCCACCCGTTTCGAAGAGCACCGAAACGGGTTGCGTGTTGGCCGCGAACAGCAGGATGAGCGCGAAGACGACCATGCCGAGGATCTCGGTCGCGACCCCGATGTTGTTGAGGATCGACAGCAACCGGACGCCGTAGGCGTTGATCAAGGTCGTGATCAGCAAGGTCGTGATGGCGATGAAGGTGTGCATGTTCGAAACGCCCAGGGGCGACGGCGAGTCCAGGAACTCCTGCCCTCCTCCGGTGAACCCCGCGATGACGTAGCCGACGATCACCGCGACCGCACTGACCGTAAGCACCTGGGCCCAGAAGTAGAACCACCCGGTGAACCAGCCCAGCGTCCGATTCGAGAGCCGCTTGGACCACTGGTAGATCGAGCCCGCGACCGGGAAATGGCTCGCGAGCTCCGCGAACACGAGGGCGACCAGCAGCTGACCGATCACGACGATCGGCCAGGACCAGAAGAAGGCCGGCCCACCGAGCCCGATCCCGACGCCAAAGTTGCCGAACGATCCGGTCGAGACGCTGATGAAGCTGAATGCGATCGCGAAGTTCGACAGGAAGCCCAGGGTGCGGCGCAACTCGGGCTTGATGCCCAGGGCTCGCAACTGGGCGTCGTCTCGCGCGGCGACGTCCTGCGGATTGACGGATTCCGTCACGATCGCCTCCTCGTACCGCCGCGCCCCGGGCGCGGGGACTGACTGGGGGAGTTGACGCAAGGACGCCGGGAGTGTCCGCCCTGCGCTCCCTCAAGCGGGGCGGAACTGCGAGAGGATAGCACCACGACGCGGCCCGTCAATGACGAGTTTTCGACCGTCCGCGCGGGCCTCCGGACGCGGCGTCGCGGCCCGACCCGCGACTACGGATCCAGGCGGTAGAAGCGGAACGCGTCGTGCTCGACCGGCAGGATCGTGAAGCCACGGAATCCGGCCTCATGCGCGATCGATTCCAGAGCGGCGGGCCGCAGGACGGTGCCCGTCCCGACCGACGGCTGATCGGCAAGACCGTTGGCCAGGCACGAGACCACGCTGTATCCGTAGAACAGCCGCTCGGTCTCGTCGCCGGGGGCCGTGAAGACCTCCGCGACGCGCTCGTCGCCGATCAGGACCGCGCCGCCCGGCTTCAGCAGCTTGCGGGCCGCGGCGAGGACCGCAGCCGGCTGCGCCATGTCGTGGACCGCCTCGAAGATCGTGACCAGGTCGTAGCGGCCCTCGCCCTCGGCGTCGGCGGCGTCGGCGAACAGGAACGAGACGCGGTCATCGACGCCCTCGCGCGCGGCGTGCATGCGGGCACGCTCGATGGAGCCCGCGTCGATATCGATGCCGTCGACCTTGATCCCGGGGAACGCCCGTGCGATCGAGATCGACGACCAGCCGGTCCCGCAGGCCACGTCCGCGACACGTCCTTCGCCGTCACGCAGCTTCGCCGCGATGTCCGGGAGTGCGGCGATCCAGTCGCCGACGTAGTTCGCGAACTGCGGCCGGTTCAGGGCCTCCTGGGCCTCGATCACGTCCGGGCCGTAGTCGGCCCAGTCCACGCCCTCGCCCGTGCGATACGCCGCGAGCAGCGCCGGCATCGTCTGCGCGCTGCCTATCACGAACCGCGAGACCGGCGCGACGAGCCACGGGCTCTCCGGGTCGAGGAGGACCGCGGCATGGCCGTCCGGCAGCGTGTATCGACGGGCGTCGGGGTCTGCGGCCGTGTCGTCCACGTCGAGGATCGCCCCGACCGCCTGGTGCTCGAGCCATTCGCGCGCATAGCGAGGGTGGATGCCGGCCCGCTCGGCCAGCTCGGCCGGGGTCGCCGGGCCTTCCTCGGCCAGCGAGCGATACAGGCCGAGGCGATCGCCGAGATAGACGGCCTGCGTATCCAGCGCCCCCAGGGCGGCGGCCATGAGTCGGCCGGCGAGGTCATCGCGCCGAGCATCGGCGGTCGCGGCCGGGTTCGCGGAGACGGTCATGGAACGCCCTCCAGTTCGGCGGTTCGCTCGTGGACGTCCGCGCGAGTCTCAGCCGGCTGCGACGGCCTCGCGCAGCGCATCGGGGATCGGTCGATGGAGCTCGACCGGACGGATGTAAGCGGTGATCATCTCGCGCGTGCCGTTCACGCCGAGCTCGGTGTACAGGAACGAGAGCTTGCGGCGCTGGGTGGCGAGGATCTCGTCCTTGGTCGCGAGATCCCACAGTTCGCGCTTGAACGGCCCGATCGCCTTCTTGCGGGTCGTGTAGATGAACTGCTCGTCGGTCTGGTCCGGCTTGCGCTCGTCGGCGGCATTCGCGACGCACCACGCCTCGATCGCGTGCCGCAGGTCCTCGGGGAACGCGGGGTGGTCGAACAGCGTGTTCTGGAACCCGGTCGCGAGATGGATCTCGGCCGTCTCGACGGCCGGGAACCGGTGGAACAGCTCGTCGGGCAGGGTGGACGCGCCGTGCTGCACGGCTCCGGCCGCGCCGTACTCGCGCCGGGCGATCTCGCCGAGCTCGCGCAGGACGTCGAAATCCAGCTTGACCTCCGCGACGCTGCCGTCGGGAAGTGGCACGCCGCCGTGGCTCGTGCCGGTCTGGACGCTGACCTTGCTCACGCCGAGGGCGCCCGGCATCCGCGCATCCAGCTCGCGGCGGTAGCCGTCGAGGTACGCGCGCAGTTCCTCCGCATTCGAGTTCTGCGACCCGACCTCGCCGATCTCGCCACCGACGCTGACCGTGACCCCGTCGGTCTCGAGCGTCCGGATCAGCGCGGTCAGCTCGGCGGCACGCGTGTAGTTCTCGCGCTGCTGCTCATCGACCGTCGGCTTGGAGAGGTCGACGAGCGTCGAGGAATCGATGTCGATGTTGCGATAGCCGGCGTCGATCGCCAGGCGGCAGGCTCGCCGGATCTCCTCGGTCATCGCCTCGGGGTCGGCGGCGTACTTCTTGGCGTTGAACTGGTAGTGGTCGCCCTGGATGAACACCGGGGCGCGCCAGCCGGCCGCGATCGCCCCGGCCAGGACCGAGGTCGCGAAGTCGATCGGGCGCTGGTACGTGTAGGTCTGTTCGCTGCGCGCGATCTCGAAGATGACCGCTCCGACGTCACCGCTCGCGGCGGCCTCGAACGCGGTGCGGGCCATGTCGAACGTCTGGGCGCGCAGGTTGATCGCCGGGACCGTGAAGCCCGAGACCTCGCCGCGGCTGCGGGCCGTGTACAGGTCCTGGATGCTGGCGCTGTGCGCGCCGAGCGCCTGACTCGCCTCCCAGACGATCCACTGGGCCGCGGCCGTCGTGGCCTCGTCCGTAGAGAACGCCGCGGTCCATGCGAGATCGCGGATCGCGGTCGATCGGAAGGCCGTCTCGTCGTCGATGACGAGCAGGTCGCCATCGAGGTGCGCGGCAGCGCGGATGGTCGAAAGCAGGTCGGCGGTCGAGGTCGCGACGTGGGGCATCGGCGGGACGTCTCCTTGGTGAGCGTTCGCCGTCATGGTACGGCGCGACCGGCGGGCAGTGCCGCCGGCCGCGTCGTCGATCAGTCGATCACCAGTAGCGCGCGGTCGCCATCGTGATCACGGCCGTGCCGAGGAGGGCGAGGTCGGCCATGGCGAAGGTGCCGAGCTTGCGGCGGATCGCGTCGAGCTCGGAGGCGTGGGCCGGCGACGCGACGCCACCGGTCGCGGCCACCTCGGCCTCGATGGCCGCGGCGCGCTTCCCGGCCGGCCCGACCACCACGCCGCCCCACACGAGCGAGACGATCGCGGCAACGGCACCGATCGTGAAACCGATCCCACTCGGGCTGGTGATCCAGTCGATCTGGAAGCCGCCCGAGGCCTTGAAGTACAGCAGGCCGCCGGCGAGGACCGTCGTGATGGCGGCGATCTCGAAGTAGCGTGCGGCCTTGCCCTGCGTCAGCAGGGTCGTCATGAACGCGTCACCGTCCGCGCCGCGCAGCTTGGCGGTCCTGGTGACGAGCAGGATCATCACGAACGCGCCACCCACCCAGGCGGCACCCGCGACGACGTGGGCGAGTCGAAGGAGGATGAGACCGAGGTCCATGGCTCGAGGGCTCCTTGTGGTGGTGACTGGCAGCGGTGGTGCTGCCCGGAGCCTCGGGGCAGCGCCGCGCTTAGACCATCGACACTCGCCGAAGGGCGACATGGACGTTCGTCAGCCCCGCCACGCCCACGCGTCAGATGGTCGGCTTCACGACCATGAGCAGCACGATCGCCACGATGATGAGTCCCATCGCGATGCCGCCGCGCTGGATGCGCCCGACCAGCGCCATGAGCTCGGGCGGAGGGCCGCTGGCGCCTGGAGGGGGTGGCGTGGACGTGAGCTCGACGGCACGTTCGACGAGTTTGCTCTGCACGAAGAAGCCGTAGCCGTAGACGATGAGGTACAGGACGATCGCGAGGGCGAGCCACCAGAACGGGCGATCGAACGGATTGATCCCGCGAACGGCGATGATCGCGAGACCCGTGATCGGCAGGGTGAAGCCGATCGGCAGGACCCGCTTTGTCGTGATGGCGTGCGTGACCCGCGTCGCAAAGTTGGCATGCTGCGGTTCCGCGCCGCCCATCCCTCCGACGATCGAGAACGCGAACGTCGGCCCGAAGGCCACGATGGCCCCGAGCACGTGCAGGAACAGCAGCCAGGGGAACAGCCAGGCCAGATCCATCGAACCCTCCATCACGTTCACGGCCGACCGAATGGTCCCACCGACGGAGGATAGCCCTACGACACCCGCTTGGAGCGCCGTCCGACGAAGTCCACGAGCACGTATTCCCCGAGCCGTTCCGGCGTGGCGTAGAACGCCCGGCCACGGTTGAGCTTGGTCATGTGGGCCACGAATTCGGCCAGCGCACGGGACCGCTCGAGCATGAACGTGTTGATCGTGATGCCCTCCTTCGTGCAGCGCTGCACCTCGCGGAGGGTCTCGCTGATCGTCCGTCGTGTCGGCGGGTAGCTGAACTCGACCTGGCCGTCCTCGAAATGGGCGGTCGGCTCGCCGTCGGTGATGACCACGATCTCCTTGTTCGCTGACGCCTCACGAGCCAGGATCCGGCGGGCCAGCAGCAGGCCGTGCTGGAGGTTCGTGCCGTATTCGTAGCCGTGCCACGACAGCTCGGCGAGGGCGCCGGGCCGGATCTCGCGGGCGTAGTAGGCGAAGCCGATCACCGTCAGGTGGTCACGCGGGTACTGCGTCCGGATCAGCGTGTCGAGCGCGACCGCGACCTTCTTGGCGGCCAGGAAGCAGCCACGTAGCAGCATGGACCGGCTCATGTCGACCAGGAGCACCGTGGCCGTGCGGGTGAGCTGCTCGGTCCGGTAGACCTCGAAGTCGGCGGCGCTCAGGCGCACCCCGCGGGCGCCACGGCGGACCGGCGCGTTCTCCTCGCGCGCGAGCGCATTGGCCAGCGTGCCCCGCAGGTCGAGATGGAAGGGGTCGCCGAACTCGAACGGTTTCGTGGTCTCCTCGCGCTCCCCGCCTCGTCCGCCTCGGTCGAGTCGATGGCCGCCGAAGGCATCGCGCTCCAGGCGGGCGAACAGGTCGTCGAGCACCTTCTGGCCGATCTTCCGGCTGCCCCGCGGGGTGAGCTCGAGGTGATCGCCGTCGCGGGTCAGGTACCCGGCCTCCTCGAGACGTCGGGCAAGGTCGTCGAGCACCTCGAGATCGCGGACCGCATCGTCACCAAGGAGCTCGCGGACCTGGTCGCGGTCGATGTCGGCAAGGTCGCCGGGAGCGTCGACGTCGGTGAGCGCGTCCTCCAGGCGTTCCATCGCCTGGAGCCTGGCGATCTGGGCGAGGGCGCCATCGAGCGTGAGCGACTCGTCGCCGTCGAAGCGCACGCGGTCACCGAGCCCGCCGGGCATCAGCATGTCCAGGTTCGAGGCGAGCTCGGCGAGGTCCAGCAGGAGCCGGTCGTCGCGCAAGAGCGCCTCCATCATCGACTCGAGCTCGGCGCGCTGCTCCGGGCTCATCGAGCGCATGAGCGATTGCATCGCGGCCATCCGCTGCGCCAGTTGGTCGATGATGTCGTCGAAGCTCTGGGCCCCCGGGAAGAAGCGGCCGTGCTTGGCGAGGAAGTCGCGCACGTCCGGGTCGCCGCCGCCGATCCGCTCACGGATGAGCTCGTTGAGGTCGCGCACCATCTCCCGGTTCGCGGCGAGGTCCTCGGGAGTCATGGACCGGATGGCGTCGCTCATCCCGCCGACGAACTGGTCCATAACCTGCTTGCCGAGCCGTTCCACGAGCTCGTCGAAGCGGGTGCGCGCGTCGGGCTCCAGGAAGTCGTACTCGCGCAGGTCGCGGATCCGCGCGCCGACGTCGCGCGGCAGCGCGTCGAGCTGATCGAGTCGCTTCGCGGCGACGTCGCGAAGCAGTTTCTGGAGGTCGGGGTCGGTGGCGTCCGCGGGGCCTTCGGCGGCGGCGTCGTCGGGGGCGCCGGGCGCGTTGCCGTCAGGTGGGGCCGCGGGCGCGTTGGCGTCGGGTGGGGCCGTGCTCGAGCGTTCCAGACGGGATTCGACGCCGGCCCGCTCCTGCGCGACGATCTCGTCCAGCTCCCGCCGGATGTCCCCGAGGACATCGCCGAGCTCGAACCGCTCGCGCAGCTCCTCGCGCCGACGGGCGAGCCGATCCATGAGGTCCTGGAGGCCGGGCAGGTCGGGACGGGTCGGGTCGCCGCTGCGCCAGCCACGCTCCATCAGCCGGCGCAGCGCCTCGGCGAGATCCCCGTCGGCCATGACGTCGTTCGAGAGCTCGTCGAGGATCTCGTCGGCGCCGAGATCGGGCACCTGCTGGCTGCCGTCCCAGCGCGAGAAGCGGGCGCGCCGGGCGAGCGCAGCCAGGGCGTCGTCTCCGGCAGCTGCCCGGTGTCGTGCCGGGGGCAGCCGTCCGTCGAGATCGCGCGGATCGGGGGTGTAGGCGGTCACCGGTGGTAGACCGTCCCGCCTGCGACGCGCTCCTTGTTGATCCGCCGGGCGAGGTGCAGGCCCTCGAGCAGGAACTCGACGGCCGACGCGACGACGGCGGGCTCCTCGGCCCCGTCGGTCACGTCGAACGTGCCGAGATCGCGGACCGCGTCGCGCAGGCCCGGCACCTCGCGCGCCCACGCCACGTATTCGCGCGAAGGCGTGCGCTCGCCGGTCTCGACGGTGAAGCCGTCCTCGAACGCGTCGACCACCGGATCGAGGTCGTCGAGCGTGACGCGTCGCGTGAACGTCGCGTAGAGCGCTTTCGTGATCAGCCGCTCGACGATCCGCTCCTCGGGCGACTCGTCGCCGATGGACTCGAGCTCGACCTTGCCGACGGTCGAGGCGACGACCGCGCCCAGGTCCGAGACGCGCGGCGCGGCCAGCGACTCACCGAGACGGATCGCGCGCTTCAGCGCCGCCGCCTCGAGCACCTCCATGTTGGCCACCGACACGCGGACCGACACGCCCGACCGCTGGCTGATCTCCGGGGAGCGGCGCGCGAGGTGGGTCAGCTCGGCGACGGCCTCCTCCATGAACGGCGGCACGACGACGACCGGCGAGCCCTCGACCACGGCGAAGCGGTGCTTCTCCTGGCGGACGATCGACATCTCGTCGTCCAGGGTCTGCGGATAGTGCGTCCGGATCTGCGATCCCAGCCGGTCCTTGAGGGGCGTGATGATCCGGCCGCGCGATGTGTAGTCCTCCGGGTTCGCCGAGGCGACCACGTACAGGTCCAGCGGCAGACGAACGGTGAACCCGCGGATCTGGACGTCCCGTTCCTCCAGCACGTTGAGCAACCCGACCTGGATCCGCTCGGCGAGGTCGGGCAGCTCGTTGATCGCGACGATGCCGCGGTTCGCCCGAGGGATCAGGCCGTAGTGGAGCGTCAGCTCGTCCGACAGGTAGCGGCCCTCCGCGACCTTGATCGGGTCCACTTCCCCGATCAGGTCCGCGATCGTGATGTCCGGCGTGGCGAGCTTCTCGGCGTAGCGCCGGTCGCGTGGCAGCCAGTCAATGGCCGTCTCGTCGCCGTCGCGCTCCACGATGGCCCTGGCGGCCGGGCTGACCGGCGCGTACGGGTCATCGTTCAGCTCACCGCCACGGACGATCGGGATCCAGTCGTCGAGCAGGCCGACCAGCAGGCGTGCCATCCGGGTCTTCGCCTGGCCGCGTTCGCCCAGGAACACGATGTCGTGCCCGGCCAGGATCGCGTTCTCGATCGCCGGCAGCACCGTCTCCTCGAAGCCGACCACCGTCGGAAGCACCTCGACGCCGGTCGCGAGCCGATCCAGCAGGTTCGATCGAAGCTCTTCCTTGACGGTCCGCGAGCGCCAGCCGGCGGCGCGCAGTTCGGCGATGGTGGCGGGACGGGCGGGGGTCGGCATGCGGTGACCTCAGTTCGCGATGGGCGTGGCGCCGGGGGCGCTGGTCGTGCTTCGGTAGCCATCGAGGGCGGCGCGCACGGCGTCGACGTCATCGATGCCGGCCTCGGCCAGACCGGCGAGGAAGTCGCGACGGCGATCGACCTCGAGCTCGAAGTCGCCGGCCTTGCGCCCGACGCGCAGCGCGAGCTCGGGAGTGACGCCCCAGCCGAAGTGCTCGAAACGTTCCTGCTTCGGCTCCCAGGTCGCGAGGACGGCGGGACCGAGTCGCTGGACGTGGCCATGTTCGTCGCGCGATGTCGGTCGGACGTAGTGCGCGGCGACGACCCGCCGGACGTCGTCGGCGACGGCCCGCAGGATCACCACGATCCCGAGCCGCGACAACTCGTCGTCGCTGAGCTCCACGGGCGGGCGGCGGAGGGCCTCGAACACGTCATCGAGCGAGTCGGCGTGGATCGTCGCGGCCAGGCCGTAGCCGACGGTCACGGCCCGGATCGCGATGCGGGCCTCCTCGCCCCAGGTGTAGGACGGGAGGTGGTCGGAGAACTCGGGCACGAGGAGGACGGTGTCGTCCGCGCGGATGGGCGGGGGCTGGGCCGGCTGGTCTCCGTCGCGGTCCGGTCCGGGCGCCGTTCCGCCGCGCGGTCGCTGCCACCCGAGCTCCGTGGCCTGTGGCAGCCAGTCGAAGGTCTCCATCGCGCCCTGGAGCTCCACCGTCCGGATGCCGGGCGGCAGGAAGTCCAGGAGGGCGCCCAGGAGCGTGGACTTGCCGACCTGCCGTGCCTCGGCGGCGACGATGACCGGGACGCGGCCCTCGATGAGGACCCACAGCGTCGCCGCCAGCTCCGCATCGAGCGTGCCGGCACGCAGCAGTTCCACGATGGAGCGCGACGTCGGTGGCACGTGGCGGACGGCCCACCGGCCCCGCGCTGGCGAGGTGTCGGCCAAGGGATTCTCCGAACGATCCGATGGTGGTTCCCCGTTCGGGGCGGCCAGCGTACGGCCGACCTCCGGGAGCGTCAAACGCTGCTGGCGCAGCCCCGGTCGGGGGTCAGCGACGCACGAACTTCTGGATGCTGCGGCTGCCGCGATCCAGGCCGATGTATGCCTCCGAGGTGTCGGCGACGTAGAAGCTGCCCTCGGAGTCGACGGCGATGCCATGGGGCGCCCCGAACAGCCCGGCCCCCGGCTCGTTGCGTACCCGGCCCTTGACCATGGGGTCTCGTGAGGGGGCGTCGGGCAGGGCAAGGGCCACGCCGCCCGTCTCGAAGTCATCGACCTCGACCCCATCGCCCCAGCGTGCCAGGACCGTGCCGTCACGGTCGAGGACCGTGACCCGGTGGGAGAGCTCGGCGATGTAGAACGCACCATCGGGGCCCTTGCGGACGCTCTGCGGCAACCGCAGGCCACCCCACTCCCCGAGGTACTGGCCGTCCAGGGTGAACGACTGGACGCGGTTGTTGAATCGATCGGCGGCATACAGCGTGTCGTCGGCATCGTCGATGAAGACGCTGTGGACCGTGTTGAACTCGCCGGGACCCTTGCCCGGTGCACCCCACGAGAACTTGGGCTCGCCGTCCGGGCTGAAGCAGTGGATCTTGGCGTTGCCGTAGCCGTCGCTCACGTAGATGTCGCCGTTCGCCGCGACGGTTGCGTGGGTCGGCCGGTTGAACGGCTTGCCGCTGAATGCGGGCGCGTTCTGATGGGCACCCCCGAGGGTCAGGACGTGCTTGCCCTCCTTCGTCCACTTGCGCACGGTGTGGTCCCGGCTGTCCGCCGTGTAGACGAACCCGTCGCTGCCGACGCTCAGCCCATGCGGGAACGTGAAGTAGTGCTCGCTGAACTCGCCCCACGCATCGAGGAAGTGGCCTTCCTTGTCGAAGACCATCACGGGGTGGCTGCCGCGGCAGAAGACGAACACGTTGTCGTCCCGATCGATCCCGACATCGGCGACTTCGACGAATGTCCAGCCCTTCGGGCGCTGGAAGAAGCCCTCGACCACCTCGTACCGATCGCGCCCGATCTCGACGTCCATGCAACCTCCCCTTGGCTGACTCGACAGGGAGCGTACTGCGGGCATGGGGCGCCGGTGGCCCCTCGCAGTCACGCGCAAGCGTGCTTGTTGCTGCGCGGCACCGGTACTTTCGTCAGTTAACGCTGTGACCATTGACAGCAGGTCCGCGGCGACGCTGTATATGCCTAACAGCCAGCCGAGGGGCGCCGGCTGAGGCACTCATCTTCTTGATCCTGAGGGGGACCTGTGATAACCACGCCCATCGCGGTGGATGCCGTCGCGCCCGTAGCGACGCCGGTAGCAGCACCCGCGACCACCACGACGGCCACCGCGATCGCGCACGAATTGCAGGCGCTCGGCGTCGAGCACTTCTTCCTCATGACGGGCCGCGATAACCAGCTCTGGATCGCCATGGAGCGGCTCGGGATCCGCCAGGTTCTGGCGCGCAGCGAGGCTGCGGCGGTCTACATGGCCGATGCGTATGCGCGCCTGCGCGGACGACCGACCTTCGTCTACGGTCCGTACGGCCCCGGGGCGGCCAACGTGGCCGGCGCACTGGCCGAGCCGTTCTGGTCGGGCAGCCCGGTGGTGGCCCTGACGTCGACCATGCGTCGGACCGAGCGCTTCCGCAAGGAATACCAGGAGCTCGACCAGCCGCCCCTGTTCGCGTCAGTGACCAAGTGGGGCGCGGAGGCGTCGATCCCCGGACACACGCCGAGGCTCGTCCGCGAGGCCGCTCGCCAGGCGATCGGTGGCGCGCCCGGGCCCGTCTATCTCGGGATCCCGAACGACATCTTCGAGACCGAGCTCCCGGACTACCACCCGCCGATGATCGGCGAGCCGATGGAAACGCCGCTGAACCGTCCGGCGGTGACCGCGGCAGACGCCGAAGCCGTCGTCCGCGCCCTGATCAGCGCCGAGCGGCCGATCATCGTCGCCGGCAACGGGATCCACCAGTCCTCCGCGCACGACGCCCTCCGCCTGGTCGCCGAGCGGTTCGGGATCCCGGTCGCGACCAGCAACTCGGGCAAGGGCAGCATCGCGGAGACCCACGACCTGGCCATCGGCAGTGTCGGGCGCTATTCGCGCAAGTACGTCAACGCCGCACTGCGCGATGCGGACCTGATCCTCGCCGTCGGCACGGGGCTCGGCGGCATGGTCACCAATTCGTATCAGCTGATCAGCCCAGGAACCCGCCTCATCCACGTGAGCATCGATCCAGGGGTCGTCGGCCTGAACTTCCCGACGGAACTCGGGCTGGTCGCGGATGCGCGGACCTTCCTCGAGACCGTGCTCGACGCGGCCGAGCGGATGGAGGCGATCGCCTCGGCGGCTGCGACCGTCCACTCGACGAATCTCGCCCTGGAGCGAGCCGCGTGGCGCGACGTCCGGGCCGACCTTTCCAGTCACGATGGGATGGATGGTGGCCCGATGCGTCCGGAGGCCGTCATGGCCGTCCTCGATGGACAGATCGCCGACGATGCCGTGCTCGTGGCGGATACCGGCTACGCAGCGGCCTGGGCCGGCGCCCTCTCCGAGACACGCCAGGCCGGACGGAACTTCGTTCGAGCCGACGGGTCCTTGGGCTGGGCCTTCCCGGCCGCCCTCGGCGCCCAGCTCGCGGCCCCTGACAAGCAGGTCATCTGCATCACCGGGGACGGCGGATTCGGCTACCACATCGGCGACATCGAGACGGCCATCCGCATCGGGCTGCCGATCGTCGTGATCGTGCTCAACAACCAGACGCTGGCCTTCGAGGAGCACGTCCAGGACCTGCTGTACGGCAAGGTCGTCCCCGAGGTCAACTCCTTCCACGACGTCGACTACGGCAAGATCGCCCGCGCTTTCGGGGCGAACGGCTTCCGCGTCACCAACGCGCAGCAGTTCGGCCGCGCACTCGCGGTCGGCCTGAAGCGGCGCGGCCCGACGATCATCGATGCCGTCATCGATCGCCAGGCGATCGCGCCCGTGACCCGCTACGACCGCGTCCGGATCCGGGAACTGTGAGCGCTCTCGCGGCCGAGATCCTGATCCCCGCCCAGCCCGACATCGACACCGTCCGTCGACTCGCCGAGCGCTGTTCGAATTGGGGTCGCTGGGGCCCCGACGACCAGCTCGGGACGCTGAACCACATCCGGCCCGGCGACGTGGTGGCCGCGGCGGCCCTCGTGCAGTCTGGACGGGTCTTCTCGCTGTCCATCCCGGTCGGCGACAGCGGGCCACAGACCGGCGGCTTCGGCCGGTTCAACCCGATCCACCTGATGATCCGCGACGGCAATGCCGCGGTAACGGGCACCGTCGTCCGCGACTTCTACGGCGGCCGCGACCGGTACATCCGGGGCACCGACGACTTGCTGATCCTGCCCCTGCAATCGGGCACCCAATGGGACGCGCTGTCCCACATCATCTTCGACGGCAAGATCTACAACGGCTACGACGCGACCTCCGTCGGGAGCAAGGGCGCCATCCTCAACGACATCGCGGTCGCGAGCGAGCGGATCGTCGGGCGCGGCGTCCTGCTCGACGTGCCCCGCGCCCTCGGCCTTCCCTGGCTCGAGCCCGGTCACCAGATCCACGCCGCCGATCTCGATGCGTGCCTGCGCGCGCAGGGCGTGCAGGTCGGGCGAGGCGACATCGTCCTGATCCGCACCGGCCAGATGGCGCAGTGCCGCGACGCCGGATCGTGGGGCGCGTACGCCGGCGGACCCGCTCCCGGCCTCGCCCTCGACACCGCCACCTGGATCTTCGACCGTGACATCGCGGCGGTGGCGACCGACACCTGGGGCATGGAGGTCCTGCCCAACGAGACTCCGGACGTCTTCCAGCCGATGCACATCATCCTGCTGGTCCATACCGGTCTGATGGTCGGGGAGATCTTCGAGCTCGAGGCGCTCGCCGATGACTGCGCGGCGGACGGTCAGTACGAGTTCCTGTTCTCGGCGCCGCCGCTGCCCATCACCGGTGGCGTCGGCTCGCCGGTGAACCCGATCGCCATCAAGTAGCCGCAGGCGGCTCGGCGGCGATCGTCTGGCGGCCGGAGCGACGCAGCTTGCGGCCGATGGTCTGCCATACAGCCGTGATGGCGGGCAGCGGGTCGCTCCACCAGAACAGCGCCCGATCCCCGCGCAGCCACATCGGCAGGACGGGGCCGTCCGGGCGGCGGCCGTGGGTCCACGCGCGCACGATGGCCGTGGCATCGATGATCTCGTACATCCCGTAGCGGCCGATCTGGTACGGGCCTGGGGCGGGCAACGGCAACCCCTGAGCGTCGAGGTAGCTGAGCCACGGGAGGTCGAGCCCGGCCCGCGCAATGTGGCCGATGAGCCAGAACGACCGCGGATTGACCTCGATGATCTTGTACCGACCGTCCCGCGCGTCAAGCTTGAACTCGACATTGAAGATGCCGCGGTATCCCACGTCGGTCAGGAGCCGACGGATCGGCTCCACGACCTGGCTTACCTCCTCGAGCGGGATGGTCACGTCAGAGCAGGTATTGGCGAGCTTCGGCGGATCCATGCGCACGCGACGGCGTGCCACCATCGCTGAGATCGAACCGGTGCGATCCACGAATCCGTCGATGAGGATGGTGTGCGATGGGCCGCCTGGGATCCACTCCTGAAGCAGATACGTGATCCCGCTGGCGGTGGCTTGCTCGATCAGGCGGAGCGCTTGCTCGCGCGAGTGGATGAAGAACCCCTTCGTCCCAAACCGACGGTTGTGCAGGTGGGACTCCGTGGGCTTGAGGAACCCGTGGGCGACGTCGTCGTCCGACGCGAGGTCAAGGTCGGCCGGGCCGTTGATCACCAGGGTTCGAGGTCTGGGGAGGTCGAGCCGTTCTGCGAGCAACCGGAACTTGTGCTTGTCGACGAACTGCTCGACGGCCTCGCTCGGCGGCAGGCTGGTCGGGAACCGCTCGCGCAGGTCCGCCGGCAGGCCGGCGACCGCGAGCGCCCATTGGTCGCTGCACGGCAGGAGCACGGCCCGCGGCAGGTCGAGCGCACGCAGGAAGGTCGCGAGGGACTCCGGATCCGAGGTTTCGGCCAGTGTCGGCCTGGTCGGTCGATGCCATCGGGAGCGCGCGATGATGTTCGTCGTGTCATCGACGACATAGCAACGGATGCCCCGCTTCGAGAGGACGCGCAACGCCCCGAGCGCCGCGATATGCGCCCCGAAGATCAGGACGGGGACGGACGGTGTGGGTGAGGTCTGGGCCATGACGGCATTATCGTTAGCGGATTCGGTCCGAACGGCATTCTCGCCGTCCGAAACGGTCTCGTATGACGAATATCGGTGACCGAAAGCAAACCTGACACCGCTCGCCGTGGACCCGCCTACCATCGGGACATGGCCCTCGACATCCGTCCGCTCACACCGAATCGGATCGCCGATCTCGCGACCCTCTTCGACCAGGGTGGCGACCCGAAGTGGTGTTGGTGCTCGTACTTTCGGGTTCGCGGTCGGGACTGGACGAATGCCACGCCGGCAGAGAACCGCGAGCTCCTCTCGGCGGCTGCGCGAAGGCGCCATCACGCTCCTGGGCTCGTCGCCTACGACGAGGGCTCGGTCGTGGGCTGGGTGAGCCTCGGTCCGCGCGACGACTACGAGCGGCTGGCTTATTCCAAGGTCCTCGCACCCGTCGACGAGGCACCGGTCTGGTCGATCGTGTGCTTCGTCGTCGGGCGGAGGTCGCGCGGGCAGGGCGTGGCCGGGGAGCTGCTTGGTGCCGCCGTCGACTATGCCCGCGCGCATGGCGCGACGATGCTCGAGGCGTACCCGGCCGACGTGCCCAAGGGGGAAAGGATCGCCTCGGCGAGCGCGTACCAGGGCACGCTCGGGATGTTCAAGCGGGCCGGCTTCAACGTCGTGGAGCGCCGCCAGCTGAACTCGGCCAGCCGCAGCCGGTCCATCGTTCGGCTCGAGCTCTAGGCGCCGGCGGCGATCGGCCCTCCGATGCACGCCACGTGTTCATTCGGAGCGTAGGGGACCGACAACGCATCGAACGTCGACGTCGGCGCAGGCCTTCAACGACTGCATGCACACGAGGTGTTCACCAGCACCCGGAACGGCCCGATGTCTGGTCTCGATCTTCGCCGCGTAGACAGTCCACGAAGGTTGTGGGTCCGGCTACCCAGGGAATGAACATGGTGCGTGCACGTCGATGGCGATGGCGGGCTGGGACCGTTGGGCGGGTGCCGGCGTCGGAGGGCCGTTGCCGCGGCGGCCCGGGGGGCACGCGCCGGCCCGGCCGCGGGCCGTGCGAGGCCCGATCAAGCGGCCATGGGCGGCGGTACCCGGGGTCCTACCGCGCGGCGGCCTCCCGACCCGCCTACGTCATCCGTCGCGGCCCGGCCATCGTCATCCGACGACGTTGACATGGCCCAGCCCGAACCCCTAGACTTTCCGCTGGCGCGCAAGTCGCACGCCCTCGTCTAGCTCAAAGTTTGGAGGCGGTCTCCGAATGAAGATGCTGCTGAATCTCCGACGCACCGTGGCGCCCATCGGCGCAGCGGATCGCGGGAGATCTGTGCCCATCTCGAGCTAGCCGCAGGCGGCAGGACCGCCTTCCGGACAGAACCCGAGCCGTGGGCCAGATCAGGCCCCCGGCTTTTTTGATGCCTCTCCCCTGCTGACACGGCAGGACCAGGAACCGACATCACGAGCCGCGAGGCCACCCGACGAAAGCGTCGGACGAGGCCCGCGGCTCGTTCTTTTCCCCGGAACCCCTCCCACGCACACGACCCCAGGAGCACGAAGTGACCGCCACCCTGACCAACCAACTGAAGACGACGACTCCGGTGGCCGTGCCGGCGTCCTCGGCCGTGACGTCGGCGGTGCCTGCCCTGCTCATGGAGGGCGTCAGCAAGTCGTTCGTCGTCGGCCGCAAGCGCAAGCCGGTGGCCGCGATCACCGATGTGTCGATGCGCCTCGAGCGCGGCGACATCCACGGGATCCTCGGCGCCAACGGCTCGGGCAAGTCGACCCTCATCCGCCTCATCAGCGGGCTCCTGACCCTGGATTCGGGTCGGGTCGAGGTGTTCGGCCACGACATCGAGCGCGAGGAGATGCAGGTCAAGCGCCTGATCAATCGGGTCAGCGTGGACGCCGCGTTCTTCAAGAAGCTCAGCCCGATGGAGAACCTGTTGTTCGCGGCGCGGCTCTATGGCCTCGATGGCAAGACGGCCCGCGCGGACGCCATCTCGATCATGGGCCGGCTCGGGATCGCTGAGAAGCGGACAAGCCGACCTGTGGAGCAGATGAGCCGAGGGATGCAGCAGAAGGTCGCGATCGCGCGAGCCCTGCTGACCAGCCCGACGCTCCTGCTCCTGGACGAACCGACCACCGGCCTGGACCCGCGCAGCAAGCTCGACGTCCAGACCTTCATCGAGGAAATCAACCAGACCCATGACGCGACGATCGTCCTGACGACCCACGACCTGGCAGAGGCGGAACGCCTCTGCGCACAGATCACGGTCCTCAACGACGGCCGGATCATCACCGACGGCACACCGACCGAGCTCAAGGCGCAGACCACGCAGCGCCTGGGCCGCGAGGCGACCCTCGAGGACGTGTTCATGACCTATACCGGCCGCTCCCTCGACGACGACGTCGAAGAGGACGAGAGCGGCGACGACGAAGACTGACCGGAAAGGAGGTGAGAACCATGAACTTCAATCAGATGGCTTTGGAACTGGCGCGCATGCGCCAGGAGGAGCTGATCGCGGAGGCTGCGCAAGCGCGCCAAGTCGAGCAGCGTCCCTCGAACATCCGCCGATTCGTCGGTCGCCGCGTCATCGCGGTGGGCCAGCGGATCGCCGCGGAGCCCCGTTTTGAGCTGGCTCGGTCCCGTTAGGACCGGGTCAGCTCCCTCGAACCAGGAGATCCTCTCGTGACCATCGTCGCCCATGAGCTGAGGGCCTCATACGCCTTCATCGAGCGCAACTTCTTTCTCACTCGCCGCTACTGGGGTTGGGAAGTCGCCTTCCTGATCTATTCGGTCGCGGGCGCGCTTTCGATCTCGCTCATCGGTGCCGACCAGGGCAGCCCGGAGCTGCTGCTCACGCTGATGGTGGGAGCGATCTTCTGGAACTACCTGTCGGTCGTCTTCAGCTGGATCGCCGAGACCATCTCGGTCGAGCGCTGGGAAGGCACCCTCGAGTACACCTTCATGGCCCCGATCCGGCGCTCGTCGCAGCTGCTCGGGTCGGTGCTGTACGCGATGGTCTACGGCCTCGTCCACACGGCCGTGATCTTCGTCGCGCTCGTGCTGTTCTTCCCGGAGCTCGAGTTCCTGGACGCGAATCCGACGACGGTCGTCGTGTTCGTGTTGCTCGGCTCGTTCAGCTTCGTCGGGATCGGGATGATCGCCGCGATCCTGCCGCTGCTGTACGTGGAGCGTGGGGCGCAGATGACGTTCGTCCTCCAGTCGTGCCTGCTGCTCGTCAGCGGCGTGTACTACTCCGTCGAGATCCTGCCGCCCTGGATGCAGGTGCTGTCGCGCCTGTCGCCGGCGACCTACGTCCTCGACGGGGTCCGTGCGGGAGTGATCCACGGCACCCCGGTCAACGAGCTGCTCTACGACGTGTGGCCGTTGCTCGTTGCCGGCGTCGTCCTCATCCCGTTCGGGTTGTGGGCGTTCGCCCAGGCGGAGCGCTATGCCAAGCGCACCGGCAAGCTGAAGCGGGTGGGCTGAGCCATGACCCTCGCTGCCGCCCCGACAGGCCTCGGCTGGGATGCCGGGTGGGACGAAGCCTTCGAGCCGTTCGCGGACGGAGGCCGACGTCCCGCCCGGGTCGTCGCCGTGCACAAGGAGACGGCGATCGTCCGAGGGGACGTCGGCGGCGACCGACCCGCCACGGTTACGGGGCGGTTCCGCTTCGATGCGCTCTCCGCGTCCGACTTCCCGGCGGTCGGAGACTGGGTCGCACTCGAGCCGACCGATGCCGGGGCGGGTGCCGGCGACCCCGCCGTGATCGCCGCGGTCCTCCCGCGCCGCACGGCCTTCGTGCGCAGCGCCGCGGACGCCAGCCGGCGCACGGCCGGAAACCTCGCCGATGAGCAGGTCATCGCGGCCAATGTCGATATCGCCTTCCTGGTCGCCGGCCTCGACGGCGACTTCAACCTGCGCCGCCTCGAGCGCTACCTCGCGGTGGCCTGGTCGAGCGGCGTGACCCCGGTGATCGTGCTCAACAAGGCGGACATCGCCCGCGAGCTCGAGGAGCGCCTCGTGGCCGTCGCCGCGATCGCCCCGGGCGTCCCGATCGTCGTGCTGTCGGCCTTGACCGGCGACCATGTCACCGACCTCATGCCGTACCTCGGCCTCGGCCAGACGTCGGTCGTGCTCGGGTCGTCCGGTGTCGGGAAGTCCACGCTCGTGAACACGTTGCTCGGCGAGCAGCGCCAGGCGACCAGTGACGTCCGGGAGGACGACTCGCGGGGGCGCCACACGACGACCCACCGCGAGCTGTTCGGGCTGCCGGGTGGCGCCCTGCTCATCGATACGCCCGGTATCCGCTCGCTCGAGGTCGCGGGCGCCGATGAGGGCGTGGACACCGCCTTCGACGACATCGCCGAGCTGGCCCTCGCGTGCCGGTTCAGCGATTGCCGCCACCAGGACGAGCCCGGCTGCGCGGTCGGCCGCGCCATCGCGGACGGGACGCTCGGCGAGGACCGCCTGGTCAGCTACCGCAAGCTCGAGCGAGAGCTCGCCCACGCCGAGCGCCGGGAGGACCCGCGCGCGAGGGCCGCAGAGCTCAAGCGCTGGCGGCAGATCCACAAGGCTGTCGACCGGCACATGGACCAGAAATACGGGAGGGAGCGATGACGACGACCGAGGACATCTCGCTGGAGCTCGCGGACGCGCCATCGATCGACGGCCTGCGCTTCCGCCGGCCACGGGGCGATGACGCGGATTACGAGGCGATGGCGAACGTCATCACCGCGGCCAGCCTGCACGACGGGCTCGAAGAGATCCAGCTGGCGCGCCACGTCCGCGACGAGCTCGAGATGTCGGTCGGGGTCGAACCGTCCGTGGACGTCGTCCTCACCGAGATCGATGGGCGTCCCGTCGCGGAGTCCGGCGTCGAGCGAACGGTCCGGGACGGTGTCGTCGTCTACGACCTGTGGGGCCACGTGCATCCCGACGTTCGACGACGCGGGATCGGGCGGGCGCTGCTGCGAGAGAACCTGCGCCGTGCCGCCGAGCGCGCCGCCGGTGAGACGGACGGGCAGGTCGTCGAGATCCGCTCCCACGCGCAGGAGCACGAGGCGAGCAACCGGGCGCTGCTGGATGCCCACGACCTCGAGCCGATCCGCTGGTTCTTCCTCATGCGCCGTCCGACGCTGGAGGACATCCCGGAGACTCCCCTTCCCGATGGCCTGGAGTTCCGGCCCGTAACCCACGACCAGCACCGGGCGATCTTCGACGCCGAGGTCGAGGCGTTCCGCGACCACTGGAGCTCGCGGGACAAGACGGACGAGGACCTCGAACGCACCCTCAAGCGCGAAGAGCTGGACACGGACCTGTGGGTCGTGGCCTGGGATGGCGACGAGATCGCCGGCGTCGTCCAGACCTGGGTCTGGGCCGAGGAGAACGCCACGCTCGGCGTCGAGCGTGGCTGGCTCGAGCACATCAGCGTCCGTCGGCCGTGGCGGCGCCAGGGACTCGGGCGGGCGATCACCGCGGAAGCGCTCCGTCGCCTGGCCGCGGCCGGGTTGAGCGAGGCGTGTCTCGGGGTCGACGCCGAGAACCCGACCGGGGCGCTCGGGCTGTACGAGGGCCTGGGTTTCGAGGTGCACCAGCGCTGGATCAGCTATCGCGGGTTCCTCGGGGACTGACGGGTTCGGGCGCGGTGGGGCCCGTGACAGCCCGTGGCATCATCTAGGGGGACGCCGCTGGAGGATGTCGATCATGCGGTCCTACCTGATCGTGGCCAACCAGACGCTCACGAGCCAGTCGCTCACGGACGCCATCACGACCCGCCTCTCCGAGGGACCGGTGCGAACCCATGTCGTCGTGCCGCTCAGCCCCGTCGGTGGCCGGCTCACCTGGGACGAGGCTGAGTCACGGAGTGTCGCTCAGACCCGGCTCGATGAGGTCATCGCGCGCCTTCGAGAGATGGGCGCCGAAGCGGACGGCGAGGTCGGCGACCGCGATCCGGTGCTGGCCGTGAAGGATGCGTTACGTGGTCGCGACATCGACGAGGTCATCGTCTCCACGCTGCCCAAGGGGATGTCGCGCTGGCTCGGCGAGGACGTGCCGAGCCGGTTGCGCGACTCGGTCCCGGTGCCGGTCACGGTCGTGACCCAGGAGGGACCAGGCACCTAGATGTGATTCACGAACACCTCAGCGAGCCAGCCAGCGCGCCTCTGATCACTCCGTGCTTGCCAGTCGGCACCCTGGCCCGAGCGCGCCCACATCGCGGCACTCGGGCGAAGGCTTTGCTTGGCTGTCCGCATCCTGTGCCTGAATAGTCCACCGGCGGCCGTCTCGACCCGCCCCTGCCGACTGACAAGCACGGACCGCTCGTCGCCACGAATTCGTGTCAACAACGTCGCTGGGAATCAAACCTAGGCCAGGAGGCGCCCCCCGTCACGGACGAGCTCCAGCCACGCTCGCTCCCGACCGATCGTCGTGGCGTTGCCGTGGCCCGGCAGGACCTCGACGGCGTCCTCGAGCTCGCTCAGGCGCGCGAGCGAGCGAACCATCGCCGCCTCGTCGCCGCCCGGCAGGTCCACCCGGCCCCAGCCCGCCGCGAAGAGCGTGTCGCCACTGAACAGCAGGCCCTCGTCGCGGCTCAGCAGGCACACGGATCCCTCCGTGTGACCGGGCGTGTGCAGCACGGTCAGGCGGATCTCGCCGAACTGGATCTCCCCGCCTTCCGCGAGCTCGACCGCCGGGATCGATGGGACGAGCTCGAACGGCGCCGAGAGGACGGGTTTCGGGTCGGTCAGCCGCGATCGGTCGAGCGGGTGGACGGCGATCTCCGCACCGGTGTGCTCGGCGACGGCGGCATTGTCGCCGATGTGGTCCCAATGGCCATGTGTCGACACGATGAGCTTGAGCGTCCAGTCGCGCGTGGCCAGCTCGTCGGCGATCCAGGAAAGGCAAGGGGTCGCGGTGTCGATGGCGATCGCCTCGCGCGTGCGCTCGTCCGCCAGAACGTGGACGTTCGTCGCGATCGGCCCGATGACCCGATGCAGCCGCTCCATGGCGACCGAGTCTGGCAGGACGGGCGCTTCGGCGTACGATGACGGCCGGAGGTGATTCGATGGCGGCGCAGCATTCGTTCAAACTCATCCCCTGGGATGACCGCGAGTTCGTCCTGGCCTACGAGCGGGCGGCCGCGGACCTCGTCCTCGCGGGAATCCGCCTCGATCAGGAGAACGTCCCCATCGAGCTCCAGCGGCGGCTCCGCGCCGACGGGTTCCCGAACGCGACGTGCTACTGCGAGCGAACGGCGGAAAACGTCCTGGCGCAGCGCGCTCGCTGCATCGTGAGCCGCGACGGAGCGGGGACGGTTTCGCTCGGCGCCTGATCCGCGCCGGGCAGGCACGCTAGGTCGTGCCGTCCAGCTTGGCCTTCATGCAGTCGAAGGTCTGGCCGATCATCTTGGTGGCCGTCCCCTCGATCATCCGTGCCCCGACGCTGGCGAGCGTACCGGCGATGTTGACGTCCGCCTCCCAGTCCATCCGCGTACCGCCGGCCTCGGCGTCGGACAGGCGCATGTGGGCGGTCGCGTCGACCGCGCTGCCCGGCGCCTGGCCGTGCGCCTTGATGGTGGCCGCGTCCGGGGCGGTCATCTCGGCGAACTCCATGTTCACGATGAAGCGCGCGCTGATGAACCCGATGCCGACTTTGGCCGTCGCCTTGAAATGGGTGTCGTCGATGACCTCGATGGTCTCGACGCCGGGTCCGCATTGGCCCACCTGGTTCGGATCGATCACGAACGCCCAGACGCGATCACGGGGTGCGGCGATCTCGACCGAGCCTTCGAAATGCATGTGGATCCTCCAGGACTACGACCGGGCTGTCAGTCGGACAAGGATACCGACGGCGGTGCCATCCCGGCTGTACCCGGCGCTGCGAGGAAGACGGCGGGCTCCTTGATGAATCGGGTCCGGCAACCGATCGAGCAGAACGCGTAGATCACCCCGTCGTGCTCTGCGAGATGCCGGGCGTGCGCCCGCTCCACGGTCATGCCGCAGACGGGGTCGAGGAGGACGATGTCGTCGACCACCGGCTCCAGGGAGATCGACTCGGGGATGCCGGCGGCCACCGTGGCCGGCCCGGGTGAGGCCACGAAGTCGGCCCGCCCACGACGGACCTGGACGAGCTCGGCCAGGATGGACAGGGCGATCTCCTCGGCCGTCTCGGCGCCCAGGTCCAGGCCGGCGGGCGCACGCAGGGCGGCGATGCGCTCGTCCCCGATGGTCGTCTCCTCGCGCAGCCAGTCGCGGACCACCGCGGCGCGTGTCGGTGAGGCGACGAGCCCCACGTACGAGGCATCGCGGGTCAGGGCCAGCCCGACGGCCTCCTCGTCCCAGATGCCCTGGCTCGCGACGACGACATATGGCGATGCGTCGGGATCGAGGCCGCGGATATCGGCCGAGGCGTGCACACGGGCCGCTGGGAACGCATCGGCGTCGGCGATCGGATCGATGACCGTGACCTTCCAACCAGCCGCCGAGCCGAGGGCCGCGAGGGCTCCCGCGATCGGGGTGGTTCCGGCGATCCAGAGCTGTGGGGCGGGCAGATGCGGTTCCACGTAGATCTCCAGCGTGCCACCGGAGTGGCAGGTCATGACGAGCTCGATGACACCATCAGCCCGGCGGCCCTCCGCCGGGCCGTCCTTCGAGAGGCGAAGCAATCGTGGCTGACCGTCGGCCAGCGCCCGAAGCGCTTCCCGGACGACGACGGGCTGAGCACAGCTGCCGCCGACCCAGCCCTCGATCGCGCCGTCCGGATGGACGATGCCGCTCGCCCCGGGCCGGGCCGAGGTGGGCTTGCGGACCGCCACGACCGTCGCGACGACGAACGGACGGCCCTGACCGTCGAGCTCCGCGGCGCGGGCGAAGGTGCCGGCCGTCATCTTGTGGCCTAGGAGAGGCCCTTTTCATGCAGGATCGCCCAGACCTTCTGAGGCGTGATCGGGATGTCGATGTTGCGGACGCCCAGGTGCCACAACGCGTCGACGACCGCATTGGCGATGGCCGGCGGGGCGCCGACCGTGGCCGACTCGCCGACGCCCTTCGCCCCGATCGGGTGGTGGGGCGAGGGTGTGACCGTCTTGGCCACCTCCCAGGCCGGTGTCTCCATGGCTGTGGGGACGAGGTAATCCATGAACGTGCCGGCCATGTTGTTGCCCAGCTCGTCGTAGGTGATCTCCTCGTACAGCGCCGGGGCCAGGCCCATCGTCAGACCGCCATGGATCTGCCCGTCGACGATCATCGGGTTGATGATGTTGCCGCAGTCGTCGACGGCGACGAACCGCCGGACGTTGACCCGGCCCGTCCCCTTGTCGATGTCGACGACGCAGATGTACGACCCGAACGGGAACGTCAGGTTCGGCGGGTCGTAGTAGTTGACCGCCTCGAGGCCGGCCTCCATCCCCTGCGGATGGTTGGTGTACGCGGCGAAGGCGATCTCCTGGATGGTCTTGGACCGGTCGGGCGAGCCCTTGACGCTGAACTTGCCCGGCTCCCAATCGAGGTCGTCCTCCGAGACCTCCATCAGGTGGGCGGCGAGGGTGCGGGCCTTGGCCTGGATCTTGCGGGCGGCCATCGCGGCCGCGGCACCGGCGACCGGCGTGGACCGCGAGGCGTACGTGCCCAGACCGTAGGGCGCGGTGTCCGTGTCGCCGTACTCGATCTTGATGTCACTCACCGGGAAGCCCAGCTCCTCCGCGATGATCTGGGCGAACGTCGTCTCGTGCCCCTGGCCCTGGGTCTGCACCCCGATGCGGGCGAGAACCTTGCCGGTCGGATGGACCCGGATCTCGCACGAATCGAACATCTTCAGCCCGAGGATGTCGAAGTCGTGCGACGGCCCGGCCCCGACGATCTCGGTGAAGGAGCTGATGCCGATGCCCATGAGCTCGCCGCGATCGCGCTTCTCGGCCTGCTCCTTGCGCAGCCCGGCGTAGTCGATCATGTCCATGGCCTTCTGGAGAGCCGGGGCATAGTCGCCCGAGTCGTACTCCCAGCCGGTCGGCGTCTTGTACGGGAACTGGTCCTTGCGGATGAAGTTCTCCATCCGCAGCTGGGCCGGGTCCTTGCCGATGTCGTGGGCAAGGATGTCGACCATGCGCTCGATGGCGTGGACGGCCTCCGTCACCCGGAACGAGCAGCGATAGGCGACGCCGCCCGGCGGCTTGTTCGTGTAGACGCCGTCGACTTCGACGAATGCGTTGTCGAAGTCGTACGAGCCGGTTATGACGTTGAACAGGCCGGCCGGAAACTTGGACGGGTCGGCGGCGGCGTCCGTATAGCCGTGGTCGGCGATCGTCTTCACCTTCAGGCTGGTGATCTTGCCTTCCTTGGTCGCCCCCATCTCGGCATGGATGTGATAGTCGCGGGCGAACGAGTCCGCCTGGAGGTTCTCACTCCGGTCTTCGATCCACTTGACCGGCTTGCCGGTCAGGAACGAGGCCGCGACGGCCAGGACATAGCCCGGATACACCGGCACCTTGCCCCCGAAGCCACCGCCGATGTCGTGCGTCTTGACCCGGATGTTCTGCTCGTAGATGGGCAGGCCGGCGCCACCGGCAACGAGGGCGAGCACCGTCCGGATGGCGTGCGGCGCTTGGCTGGTCATGTGCAGCGTGAGCTGCTCGCGGATCGGGTCCCAATCCGCGACACAGCCGCACGTCTCGATCGACGCGACATGGATGCGCGGGATGTAGATGTCCTGCTCGACGCGGACATCGGCGGCCGCAAGCGCGGTGTCCGCGGCCGCCCGGTCACCCGATTCCCAGTGCCAGATGTGGTTGGTGGCCTTGTCTGGACCACGGTCGGGCCGGAGGACGAACGCATCGGGTTCGAGCGCTTTGTGCGGGTCGACGATGACCGGCAGCGGTTCGTAGTCGACGAGGACGGCGGCGACCCCGTCGGCGGCGGCATAGCGGGAGGTGGCGATGACCGCCGCGACCTCCTGCGACTGGTACATGACCGTGTCCACGGGGAGCACCATCTGCATGTCGCCCGCGAGCGTCGGCATCCAGTGGAGCTTGTATCCCTCCAGGTCCTTGCCGGTGATGACCGCGGCGACGCCCGGGACCTTCAGCGCCTCTGAGGCGTCGATCGACTTGATCGTCGCGTGGGCGTACGGACTCCGGACGATGTCGAGCCAGAGCTGCCCCGGCAGGTTGACGTCATCGATGTACTCGCCGGCGCCCCGGATGAAGCGCGGGTCCTCCTTGCGCTTGACGGAATGACCCATGCCCCCGATCTCGGGGGAGGTGCGGAGCTCGTGTTCGGTTTCGGTGGTCATGGTCGTCGCTCCCTCAACCGGCCGCGGCCGGTTCGGCCGAGACTTCCTGACCGTCGACGGTCGCGGCGGCCACGACGGGCGCCGACTCGCTCTCGCGGAGCGTTCCGGCGGCCTGCTGGATGGCCTTCACGATGTTCACGTAGCCGGTGCAGCGACACAGGTTGCCGCTGATGCCCTCGCGGATCTCGTCCTCGGAGGGATCCGCGTTCTCGCCGAGCAACCAGGCGGCCTGCATGATCATCCCGGGGGTGCAGAAGCCGCACTGGAGGCCGTGCTGGTCCCAGAACGCCTGCTGGAGCGGGTGGAGGGTGGCGCCGTCGGCGATGCCCTCGATGGTCCGGATCTCGCGGCCGTCGGCCTGGACCGCGAGCATCGTGCACGACTTGGCGCTCTGGCCGTCGACGTGGACGGTGCACGCGCCACAGTTGCTGGTGTCGCAGCCCACGTGGGTCCCGGTCAGCCCGAGGTTCTCGCGCAGCAGGTGGACGAGGAGCAGGCGCGGCTCCACGTCCGCCTCGTGCTTCTCCCCATTGACGGTGACGGTGACGTGCTGGGTGGTCATCGTGGCACCTCGATCTACGTGTAGGAGAGGGCGCGGGCGACGGCGCTGCGCAGTGACCGGACGGTCATCTCGGCGGCCATCGCGCGCTTGTACTCGATCGGTCCGCGGACGTCGCCGGCGGGTCTCGCCTGGGCGCCGGCTGCGTCGCCCGCCCGGCGGAACAGCTCTTCTGACGGCTGCTCGCCCTTGAGGATCTCCTCGGCGTCGGTCGCCGCGAACGGCGTTTCGGCGACGGCGGTGAGACCGACGCCGGCGCTGTCGATCCGCCCATCCGGCGCGAGCTGGACGATGACCGCGGAACCGACCGTGGCGAAGTCGCCGACCTTGCGCTCGAGCTTCGTGTAGGCACCGCCCGCGCCCTTCGGCCGCGCGCGGAGGCGGATCTCCGTGAGGACCTCGGTGGGTTCGATCGCGGTCGCGAAGGTGTCGAGGAAGAAGTCACGCGACTTGATCAGGCGCTCACCGGACTGGCCGCGGCACACGATCGTGGCGTTGACCGCCAGGAGCATCGCGGGCCAGTCACTCGCCGGGTCCGCGTGGGCAACGGAGCCGCCGAGCGTGCCCCAGTTGCGCACCTGCGGGTCGCCGATCACGCCGGTCAGGTCGATGAGCCCCGGGTAGCGGTCCTGGACGACCTCGTGGTCGTGCACCTGACGGTGGGTGGCGCGCGCCCCGATGCGCAGCTCGTCGTCGGTTTCGGAGATGTCGTCGAGGCCCGTGAGGTCGCGCATGTCCACGAGGAGGGCCGGCTGAGCGAGGCGGAGCTTGATGAGCGGGATGAGGCTGTAGCCACCCGACAGCAGCTTCGCCTCGCCTTCGCGGTCCTTGAGGATCTGCAGCGTTTCGTCCAGGGTCCCCGGACGAACGTAGTCGAACTGGGCCGGAATCATCGCGCGCCTGCCTCCTCCCCCGCCCGCAGCGGGGACTCCTCGGCCCGTCCGCCTTGGGCGGGCACCGAACTGTGGCGATGCAGGGCGACGGTCGAGCAGCGTCCCTCAGGCTCGATCGCGTCCACGGTTGCGACGGTAGTCGCGAAAGTATCGGCCCGGTGTCGTTGGCACGTCAACGGAAATTCGTAGGCCCGGGTCACTGCCGGTGTCGCACTGCGCGTGGGTGGGCGTCCAGATCGTCGCTTCTCGCCACGACCGTGCGGGTTCAACGCGGTGGTGTCACTGGCGTGACGCAGGCTCGTCGGCGGCCAGCGGATGCCCCGTCTCGAGCAGGGTCTTGAGGCCGGACACGATGAGCTCGATGCCACCCGTGAACTCGGTCTCGATGCGCGAGCCCGGGATCATCGCCGTCGTGACGACGAGGCGGGACGGTTCGTTCGGCCCGATCACCCGGCTCGATCGCCCAGCGTCATGCGGACCGGGCCCTCGAGCCTCGATCTCGGGCGACCAGCGAGGGCGGAACGCCATGGCGACGCGGCGGCCAGGTTCGATCTCGAGCACCTCGCCGTCGGCGGCGATCGAGCCATCCGGATACGCGTACGAGACCTTGGCGCCCGATTCCCACGTCGAGGCCACGCGCGTGCCGAAGTAGTAGCCGACGGTGTCGTCGCCGTCCGTGATCGCGCGCCAGATCCGCTCGGGCGAGGCCTTGATGTAGACGGAGTAGACGTGATCGACGGGGTCCATCGGAGCCTCCAAGCTTCGTTTCAGGAAGGACATCGCCCCGACGACGGGCTCGGCGAACTTGCCGATCCATCGATCGTGGGCCAGGCGGATCGGCACCGGGTTGAGGAAATGGCGCTTCTCGCGACCGACCTTCTGGGTCGTCACGAGATCGGCCGCCTCCAGCACCCGGAGGTGCTTCATGACCCCGAACTGCGTCATCTCGGGCAGCGCCACGGTCAACTCGCCGAGCGTCTGGCCATCGCGCTCGAAGAGCCGATCGAGGAGGACCCGCCGACCGGGGTCGGCGAGTGCCCGAAAGATCGGGGCCATGTCGTCCGTCACGCCAGCGATGTTATGTGACCTATTAGACGTGGTAGGGAGACGTTGATACGAGCGGCCGGACGCAATGCCTTGACCGCTTTCGGTTGAGACCGAGGTTCGACCAAATGCGTCGTTCTGGCAAGAGCGCGAGCGGCTATCTGTTCCTCGATCTCTCGAAAGGACTAATCTGCAGACGTGGCTTACGCAATGCTGGGCGCGGCCGGCAGCGAACCGCGTGCGCGCGATGCGGGAGTAGACCATGTCCACACCGGATCAATCCGTCGCTACGACAGCGGCCGAAGCCTATGAGAAATACATGGTGCCCGGCATGTTTCTCCATTGGGCGGAGATGCTTGTGCGGATCGCCGCGCCGCAGCCCGACGAGAACGTCCTCGACGTCGCATGCGGCACCGGGATCGGTGCGCGGCTCGTCGCAGAAATATCTGGCGGCACGGGCAGGATTGCGGGGCTCGACATCGATCAAGGGATGATCGAAGTTGCGCGCAAATCCGCCGGGCGCTGCGCCGTGCCGATCCAATGGCACTGTGCGAGCGCGCTCTCCATGCCCTTCGACGTGGCGTCGTTCGACCTGTGCCTGTGCCTGCAGGGTCTGCAGTTCCTGCCCGACCGCACCGCGGGTCTCGCGGAGCTGCGGCGCGTTCTCAAACCGACGGGTCGCCTCGTCGCGAGCATCTGGGGACCGCTCGAAGCAAACGCGGGGCATCGCGCGGTTGTAGCCGCACTGGAGCGGCAGGGTGTCGATGCCACTGCGGCTAAGCGCGCGTGTTCTTTTGCCGACCCCGAAGAGATACGCGCGGCGGCCGTGCTGGCCGGGTTCAGGCAGATCGCCCTCCAGACCGAAGACGGCACGTCGCGCTTCGAGTCGATAAGCACTTTTCTCGACGGCATGACGATCGGCTCGCCTTCCACGCGCCATGCGGTCGCGCGCCTGCCCGAGGCGGGGCGATCCGTCTTCGCCAGCGACGTGAGCGCCGCGCTCGAGCCCTATGTCAGAAACGGCCGGCTCGAATATCCGATGCGCACGCACATCCTCGTTGCGCGGCCCTGAGGGCTACCGGATGCCTAGGACGCTGGCGCGGCTGCGTCTCTGGTTCCCCGCCGCAGGGGTGCAAGTCTCAGCGAAGTGCAACTCGGCAGGCCTGTGGCACCCCCCGATTCCGTCTCGGCCACACAGGAGATCTCACCGCAACGAACTCGGACTCGGCAATCCCAAGCGGTCAGCTCGACTTCGCTGTCGGCGTCGCTGAGCGTACGAACGAGCGAGATCGGCGAACTCATGGTCGGTCCGTCGTCACTATCGTTGGATCGTGGATCGACGAGAGGAGTTGGCGGAGGTCGCCATCCAGTTCCACGGCCTCACGATGAACGGTGGCTTCCTCGATTCGTTCGAGACGGCGCCTTCTCGCTTGGATGAGGTCGTAGCCGCGTTCGTTCTCCTTGATCTCGACGCCGCGGCCAACCTCATCAGGGCTGGCATCGACCTCATCCCAGGCTCCGCTGAAGCGGACCCAGACACTCGACGGGCGATGGTCGATGGGATGTCGGACGAGGCCGCGGCCGCTCTCGAAGACCTGGGCAGTCGCTACACCGACTCGGTATCTGACGCCCTGCTCGGCGACAAGATCGCGAAGCACGCGGCTCCCCGCGAACAGCCGCCGCGCCTTCCTCGGAGCGTCCCAGACATGCTGGCTGAGTACACGACGACCGCCTTGGAGCGCGACTCTGCAATGAAGTCTTCGAAGGTCGCACGAGCGAACCGCCTGTTCGATCGCAACCACGACCTCTACATGCACCTGCGGCTCTCGGACGAGGGTCGCGACGGGCTCTGGGAACTTCGGAGTCACGACCATCCCGCGGTTCGTGAGGCGGCCGTCACCCACTCGCTGCCATCGCACCCTGACGAGGCTGTCCGGTTGCTGGAGGAGATGGAGGCGACCGGATCCTTCGATGCCAAGTGGATCCTGAACGAGTGGCGCGCCGGCACCCTGAAACTCGACTGGTAGGACTGGGCGCTGACCTACTTGGACGCCCCACCCTGGCGCAGGGAACTCCTCTTCCGTGGCCCGCCGACGTGGTCGGTGATCTGACGCGGGATCGGCGGTCGCCCGCCCCGCGGGACGAGCCAGGTCCGGACCGTCGCTGACCAGCCGCGCTCGTCGAAGGCGCCACGCGCCTCGAGGGTCATCAACTTCAGCATCAGATTGGTCCGGGCGCGGTTCGCGAACATGTGCCGGCGGTGGTGGATCTTCCGCTCGAGGACCTTGAGCGCCGTCTCGATCCCACCCGTTGTCTTGGTCACGGTCCGGTACGCGTGACGGCTGAGTTGCGTCGCGACGCGGGTGTCCCACTTGGCCAGCCAGGCTCGCAGCCGGGCGTCGCGCTGGGCCGTCGGCGTCAGGGCCGCGACCAGGACGGCCCAGTCGGTCGGACCCCTGAAGGCCGCCATCGTCATCGCGATCAGCGGGTCGCCGTCGGGAACCTTGAGCCGCCGGATGTGGCTGTCGAGCATCTCGCGGAGGTGGAACTCGGAGATCACCATCTCGGGCGGGTTGCTCGGCCAGGCGAGCGGAACCGCCAGTTGCCAAGCGTGGCCGGCGTCGCCGACGACGATCTGCGGCTGGCCGGCCAGCGACCTGAAGAACGCGACCCACTCGGCGACAGTCGCGGTCGGGCACGCGTGAAACAGCCACGGCCGAGGCCGGGCCTGAGCCGGGTAGCCATGGGCGCCGATCATCGTGAAGAGCCGTCGGCCACCCTTCGTTCGCGGTGGCCGTCCGGCCTGGGTCAGCGGCGCGGCGAACGACGAGGCCGGGTACATCAGCGCGGCTTGGCGGCGCACGCTTGGACTGCGGCCATTCACGATCAGTTCATCGACCGAGATGATGTCGGGCCACGTCTTGGGACCGAAGGCATCCCACAGCGGCTCGGTGTACGTCTCGACCCAGTCGAGGACGAGATTGCCGTTCTCGCGCCACGGGTACTTGGTGGCGACGCCGGCTGTCTGGATCCGACGGAGTCGATCGTTCTTCTCGCGGACCTGCTCTCCGGCGCCGCGGTACGACGTCCCGGTGGCGATCCTCCCAAGCGCGGTCGCGATGACCGGCGCGGTGAAGTGGTACTTGCGCGGATGCGGGTGCCCCTGGTGTGGCCCGAGGCCGTTGAGGCACTCGATGCACGTTGAGCCCGGGGCGATGACCGCGCGAGGAAGCGGCTCGGCGAAGCGCCTGGTGCAGAACGTGCACTTCAGGAGTTGTCGTCGTTGGCCGCGCCAGCCGTAGGTGCCCGCGCGGACCGCCCGCCGCGTGCGCTTGCAGTGAGGGCAGGAGACCCGGATTCCGACCGTGATTGGCGTGGGCCTCTGCCCTCTGACGTGGCGGCCGGCGAGCCTCTCACGCGGGCTGGGCTATGTCAATGCCTCCCTACCACGTCCTATTAGTCACATGTCAAGCGCAAGGTCGCGACGTTATGCGCGTTGGTCGAGGTAGTGGTCGCGATCGCACTCCAGGAGGGCCGGGAGGACTCTTGCCGCCGCCGATGTTGGAAGGGATGATCCTGCCATGCGCACCCTCACCGCATCCCACCGCGCGGTCGTTGCCAATGCCGTCGGCCTCGTGCTGTCACTCTCGCTCGTCGCGTGTTCGCAGACGGTGAGTAGCGCTCACAATGACGTAGTGGGCTGCTCGCTGGAACAGTTCCACGGTGACCTCGTTGCCGATAACGGACGGCCGGTCTTCAGGAGCATCCAGCACAACCTTCCCTCCGACCCCGTGCCGCTCGACGTGCCCGACGGCTGGGAGATCCGTGCGACGGACGGCGGGCAGTTCGAGGTCTTGGACGGCACAGGTAGCGTTCGCGTTACCACCGGAACGCGCGTCATCGTGCTTTCGGATGGTGACCCCAACAGCCCCGCCCTGAACGCCGACGGCGGGTTCGTGGTGTGTGACGCTGATCCGTGGCCTATGGACCTGCAAGTCGAAGACGCGCCCTGACCGAGCGGCGATGCCAAACGGCTATAACACACAGGGGTCGAGAAACTGAGTAGCTGTGTTGCCGGCCCCAAAGGACTACTCGGCTGCCGTGTCCGACTGGAAGCACGTGGTCGTGAGGCCTTCGTCCGGGTCTGCGGGCTGGGAGAACATGTCCGTCTCGCTCGGGCACTCCTCGGCGCGTTGGGCGATGGCGATGACCTTGTGCGTATGCGGATCGGTGCAAGCCACCACGGTGGTGCCAACCTCATCCACCTGGACACACGTTCCGACGCTCAACGATTCCTGCTGAATGCCGCCCCGACAACCGCCTAGGAGCAACACAAGCACGATCGCTCGCGTGACCACGCTCAAACGATGGCTCATGTCCCCTCCGCGGTTTCGACTGAGCCAACCGACCTGATCGCATCAGCAACTGTGGAGACGATCACGGCGCGTGGTCGGTGACGAGGCGAGCATGAGTCGCCCGCCATTCTCGATTGCCGATTCCCATCTCACCGGGGCAGCTACGCCGCAGTCGGCGGTCCGAACCAGGTGGTCAGCGCTTCGGCGAGCCCTAGCTGCGTCCCGTCTCCCACCCACGCCACGTAGCCGTCGGGTCGGATCAGCACGGCGGCAGGAGCCGCGACCGCCCCGAGCGCCGGAAGCTCCCACGTACCCTCGTACCTGGCGTTGACCAGCCGAACCCGATCCGCCCACGGTGTGATGTCGAAGCCGCCGGGTTCACCGAGATCGAGCAGCACCGGCCGAGCATCGTGCAGCAGGCGTGAACACCCGCAGCGGACCGTCGGCGGTCAATACGTCGAGGTCGGGCATGCGGCGTCCGAGCAGCGGGTGGCCCTCGCCCAGATCGTAGTGAATGTCGAGGCCGGACATCATCGCGGCGAACCGCCGGCGAGGCTCGTCCATGCTCAGGAGCTCGGCCACGCTGTCGCGCAACGCCTCGGTCCGATCGTCGACGCGCGTGAGCGCGACTTGCGCCATCGTGTTGCGGAGCACGCGGGCACCGACTGGGTGCCGCTCGGCATGGTAGGTATCCAGCAGGCTCTCCGGCGATTTCCCGTTCACCACCTGCGCCAGCTTCCATCCCAGATTCACCGCGTCCTGCACACCCGTGTTGAGGCCCTGTCCACCGACCGGGGAGTGCACGTGGGCGGCGTCGCCGGCCAGCAGGACCCGTCCGTGGCGATAGGCGGCGGCCTGCCGCGTCATGTCGGTGAACCTGGTGATCCAACTGGGACTGTGGATCCCGTAGTCGGTCCCGTAGACGGCGATGAGGCCCTCGCTGAGATCGCGCAGCGTGGGCTCGCTGGTGCCGACCTGCGACTCGGTCAGCATGATTCCGACCGTCCCGCCTGGCTTGTAGACCACCTCGCCATCCTTGATCTCGTACTCGACCTTGCCAAGGGCGTGGGTGCCCGAGGGCGTGCGGCGAATGCCCAGTTCTGGTTCCTCGGTCATCTCGACCTCGGCGAGCAGGGAGCTCGTCGTCGCATCCCAGCCCGGGAACTCGATGCCGGCGGCCTTGCGGACCAGGCTGCGGCCTCCGTCGCACCCGACGAGGTACTGCGCCCGCAGGCCTTGGCCGTCGGACAGCCCGACGTCCACGCCGGCGTCGTCCTGCGCGAGCGCGGTCACCTCGGTGCCGTAGTGGACCGAGACGTCCAGTTCGGCGACCCAGCCGGCGAGGATGCGCTCGATGTGCTTCTGCCACAGCCCGAGCCCGTAGGGATGCCGGGTGGGAAAGTCGCTGATGTCCAGGCGGATCATGGCGAACCCAGCGACCTGGGCCACCTGCCCCTCCGCAAGGAACCGATCGGCGATGCCTCGCTGATCGAGAACCTCGATCGTGCGGGACTGCAGACCGCCCGCGCGCGAGCCCGGGAGGTCCTGATCGGGGCGCCGCTCGACGATGACGACGTCGACACCGGCCACAGCCAACTCGCCGGCCAGCATCAGGCCTGTCGGACCGCCTCCGGCGATCACCACCGCGTGATCGTTCAACATCGGCTGAATCGTGGTCGATGGCCGCGCCATCGGTCAATCGATGACAGACCCACTGGATCCCGCGCTACTGTTCGGACATGGCAACGCCGCGCACGACCCACGGCGGACATCGGTGACCGTTTCCGAAGCTAGCGACGGCGATTGAGGCCCTCGGTCATCGAGTCGCATCCGCCTCCAGGATCCGGGTCGCTGCCGTCGGGGCGCGGCAGAGCGTTCGAGGTCGCGGCCGTGGTCGGCGTCCTGGCCGTGGTGGCGTTCGCGGCGGCGTGGCTGATCGGACAAGCGATCCCGCTGGGCTGGGACGAGTCGGTCTACGCGTCGAAGTCGCGGTCCCTGTTGACCGACACCCCGTCATCGACGTGGGCGATCTACCGTGCGCCTGGGCTGCCGGTCATCGGGTTGCTGGGTGGGGCGCTCGGCTTCACCGACGCGAACCTACGCGCCGTGGCGGTGGTGCTCAACCTCGGGGCCCTGACGATGGCGTGGGCGCTCGCTCGCACCTTGTGGGGTCCGTTGGCCGCGATCGTCGCGTTGCTCACGATCGCCGGTTCGCCCGTCGTGATCGCCGAGATCGCGCTGTTCCACACGGACCTGCCATCGGCCGGCTTCCTCCTGGCCCTGATGCTGCTCGTCTGGTACGAGTTCGAGCGCCGGCCCGCACCGAGCCGCCTTCTGATCGCCGCGGCCCCGCTCGCGGCCCTGGCGTTCTACGTCCGGTACGGCTCCATCCTGCCGATCGGCGGGATCGGCATCGCGGCGGTCGTGCTGTGGCACCGACCGATGCTGCGGAACAAGCGGCTCGTCGGCCTCACGGTCGCGCTCGCTGCGCTCCTCTTCGCGCCGCACATCTTCGAAGCCATCGGTCGCACGGGATCGCCGCTCGGGATCATCACGAGCGCCGGCGAGCAGGTCGACACGTCGGAGCCGATCGAAACCGCGGCTCGATACCTCGGTTGGTTACCGGCGCAGCTCGCGCATCGACTCGGCTTCGCGGTGATGCTCGCGGGTGTCGCACACGGGCTGATCGTCGCGTTCGACGCGATCCGGCGGCGCGAGCTCGGACCGGTCGCCCGTCGCTACCTCTGGCTGTTCGTCCCGGCCGGGGTCACGACGCTCGGTCTCATCCTGCAATCGCACGCGGAGCAGCGCTACGTCCTGTTCCCTGTCCTGCTCGCGATCATCGCTGGCGCCGGGGCGGTGTCCGCCGCGGTCGCCTGGCTCAGGGCGCGACCGGGCCTCGCTGATCGGCAGGACGCCTTCGATGGGGCGATCGTCGTCGGAATCCTCCTGATCGCCGTGCTCGCGGCATCGGTCGGGGCGCGCCGCCTCGTCGTCCTCGAGCGCGAAGGCGACGAATCGCGATGGCAGCCAGCGGTCGGAGGGGCGATCGATGCGGACACGGACGGCCCCTGCACCACCGTCACGTCGATCCCACCGATGATCGAGTGGTACTCACGCTGCGAGGCGACGCCGTTCAGCACGAGCGGCGCGGATGCGCTCGCCGCTGGCACCTTCGACGACCCGACCTACATCGTGCTCTCGGACATCGACGAACGCCGAGCGTCGGCCCGGACTATCGCGCGCTATCGAGCGCTGACGGAGCTGAGTACCGTCGTGACAATCCCGGTGAACGGCGCGCGAGCCGGGGTCGAGGTGTACCGCCTCTCACCGTAAACGCAATTTCGTCCTAGACAGCGTGGACTATCTTGAACGCGTCCCCGCCCTGTTTGGCACGCACTAGCCACAGGGTGAATCCATGCCTCGTTCTCTCGCGATCCTGCTTTCGTGCGGGCTCCTTCTCCTCGGTTCGCTAGCCTTCGCCGGCGCAGCCAGTGCCGCAGACATCGGCCCCACGACGACGTGTACGAACGGCGTCCCGGACACGGCCGGCCTCGGGGTGATCTGCGAAGTCACCATCGTCAACACGATCACGCCGACGGGCGGATCCGCGGTGGTCTCCGTCCGCGAATGCCACGGAGCGGCCAATGACGCGGAGGCCGATTGCTCTGCGAGCGTCGCCAACGTGCTGCTGACGGAACCCGTCTCTGCCGTGAACCAGTGCAACAACGCCCTCAACGGCGGCGGCGGCACGATGGAGTGCAGCGTCGACATCATCAACAACTTCGTGGGCGTCGATCCCACGCCGGTCAACGCCGTCACGGTGAATCAGTGCAACGGCTCCGGCGCCGGCCCGGGTGGCGACATCACGACCGGCTGCGATCCCTTCCCGGCCAACACGACCGGCGCGACCGTCACCCAGTGCAATGGCTCGGCCAATGGCCTGACCCTGGTCGAGATGACCTGCTCCGCGACCGGCACCGCGTCCGCCGCGTTCGTCGTCACCGTCACCCAGTGCAACGACTCGGTCAATGGTGGTGGCGCATCGCTCATCTGCTCCGCGAACATCGAGAACAACGCGGTCGCTGCCCCCACGGCCGCTCCCACCGCCACGCCGACCACGGCGGCACCGACCGTCACGACGGGCGGCGGTGGCGGATCCACGCCGAGAGCCACCCCGCCAGCGACCGACGCGCCGTTCATGGCCCCGGCCGACGGGTCCGGCCCGGCTGCCGCCCTCGTCGTGCTCTTCCTCGTCACGCTGAGTCTCGTCGTCGTTGGCCGGCGAACCCGGCGCACCGTCGAGTCGCGCTGACCTAGCGCCAGCCGACCTCACTGGCCGCCGCGTTCATCGAGCGCGGCGGCCGAACTTCGTCCGCGACCGTCAGTCGCGCGGCCGGAAGCGGGGCGGCACCTCGTTCCGGGCAGCGTGCTCGGCCGCCTCGGCGATCCGGTTCGCGCGCGTCTCCGGTCGCTTGGCCTGGGAGATCCAATCCAGGAGCGCCCGGCGTCGCGAGCGGCTGAACGCGTCCCAATGCTCGCGCCCCGGCGGACCAACGGCCAGTGCGGCGGCCAGGTCGTCCGGCACGACTAGGTTCTCGACATCGTCCAGCCGCGTCCACGATCCATTCCGCTTGGCTTCCTCGATCGCGGCGAGGCCTGCGGGCAGCATCAGGCCGTCCGCGATCAGGCGCTCGACGCGGGCTTTGTTCGTGCGCGCCCAGCCGCTGGTCGCGCGGCGCGGCGAGAACCACTGGAGCCCGCGCTGCTCGTCGAGCCGCCCGGCGACCGAGTCGATCCAGCCGACGCACAGCGCCTCCTCGACGGCCTCCTCGTAGCCAACGCTGGTGTGACCCGAGCCGCGGCGCCACGAGACGAGGTGCACGCCGCTCGACGTCGCGTGGTTGGCGATCAGCCACGCCCGCCAGCCCGCCCGGTCGAACGGGCCGGCCATCGGGCGGCCGTCCGGAGCTCGCTGGCCGTCGGTCATGTCGTCCCTCCCGGTGCCCACGTCACGATCCCGATCGGGAGCGGCCGCTGATCCACGAGGCCGACCCCACCCGTCTCGTCGGTCTCGATGATCTCATCCAGGGCGCCACGGAACCGGCGGTCCGCCTCGCCCCCCGGCTCGATCCACAGTTGCCGCCGCAGGAACCCCTCGAGCTCGTCGCGGGACGCGAACCGGCGCGGTTCGCGTTCCAGCATCTGGATCGAGGGGGCGCGACCGCGCGCGCGCAGCAGTTCGAGGAACTCGGGAAGTGCCGGCAACGGGACGCGAGGTTCGCCGTGGACCGGTGGCCAGCAGACGTCGGCGATCGACGACGGCTGGCGCTCCATGAGCATCGCCACGCACGATCGACGGGTGGCGGACTCCATCGCGTCGAGGAACGGTCCGATCGCTTCGATGTCGTAGCCGACGTGCGCCATCAGCGCGATGTCAGCGGCGAAGGGCGTGGGATCGGCTGGCGGCCAGCGCGCCTCGACCGAGCGGACGTTCTCGATGCCGTGCTCCGCCGCGATCTCACGCAGCCCGTCGAGCATCGAGGCGGATGGATCGAGCGCGATCACCTCCCCGCCCGATGGTGCCAGCGCCCGCGCGATCGGCAGCGCGTAGCGGCCCGCGCCCGCCCCGATGTCGAGCCAGCGCTCGCCCGGCCGGACCAGCGCCAGCAGGGCGTCCAGGGCCGGCTCGTCGGTTCGCGTCGGGTCCGCCCGGAAGAGTCCCGTGACCGGTGCATAGAAATCGGTGCCGTCGGGGACCTCGCGGAACCGGTCGACCTGCTCCGCGTTGGCCCGGACGCGCGCGGCCCAGGACGCTTCGAGGACGGCGACGAGGTCCGCGCGGGTGTCGATGTCCGGATTGCCCGCCACGTCCACGCGCACCTCGTGCACGAGTTCCGGGTGCGCTGCGATTATCGGGCCCAAGCCGCGGTCGCCGGCCACCTCACCGATCAGCCCGAACGCGTCGCGGCCGACGAGCACGGGGTTGCGCCCGCCGTCCTCGACATACACCGGCACCACGATGGGCCGTGCCGCGTCCGGCGGCGCGTCGAGCAGCGCCCGGATGGTCGCGTGCGACACCAGGGGCTGGTCGCCGAGCACGATGAGCGCGCCATCGACGCCCCCGTCCAACGCCTCGATCCCGATCCGAACCGAGCTCGACAGGCCCCGACCAGGCTCCGGGTTTCGGACACGCCCCTCGCGGCGCCAATCGATCGCCTCCTCGATGGCATCGGCGTCCTCGCCGAGGACTACGACGACCTCCTGGACCCCGGCGTCCGCCAGGCGATCCAGCACGTGCTGCAGCACTGGCCGCCCTTCGAGCGAGGCCAGAAGCTTGTCGCCACCAAACCGCGACCCGGCACCGGCCGCGAGGACGACGGCCGTCACGTCCCGGCTCGTCATCGAGCGGTCGCGACCGCGCGTTCCTTCATCGGGCGACCCGAGCCGCCGTACCGCTCCGCCACGACCTCGGCCAGGATCGCGAGGGCAGTTTCGGCCGGGGCGCGTCCGCCGAGGTCCAGACCGACCGGTCCGCGCAGCCGGGCGAGCTCCTCCTCGCTGACGCCGGCTTCAAGCAATCGTCGGCCGCGCTCGGCCTGGGTCTTGCGCGATCCGACGGCTCCGACGTAGCGGCACTCGCGGCGGAGCGCCTCGATGATGGCGGGCTCATCGAACTTGACGTCGTGGGTCAGGACCGCGACCGCGTCGTTCGGGCCCAGGCCGATGTCGTCGGCGACCTCGTCCGGCCAGCCGACCACGAGTCGATCGACGTCGGGGAAACGCTCCGGGGTGGCGAAGGACGCCCGGCCATCGATGACGACGGTCTCGAAGCCGAGCTCCTTGGCGAGACGGACGAGCGAACGGGCGACCTCGACGGCGCCGACGACCACGAGGCGGGGCCGGACGGGATAGACCTCGACGAAGAGCGATCGACCGCCGAGCTCCACGGTTCGCGACATGCCACGCCGGAGGGCTTCGGTGGCCTGCTCGACAAGTTGCGCATCCAGGGCCGCGTCGCCAAGGGTGCCCTCGAGGCTCCCATCGTCGCGGACGGCGAGCGTGGGCTCCGGCGGGGCGCCCGATCCCGGCTCGTGCGGACCGAAGTCGGCCGGCGGCGAGTCCCTTGGGAGCGGCGTGATGACGGCGGTGCCGTGCCCACCCGCCCCCAGCGATTCGAGCGCGGCGGTCACGGCCGATGACGGCACGACCGGCTCCACGAGGACGTCGATCGTGCCGCCACAGGCCAGGCCCACGTCCCAAGCCTGCTCGTCACTGATGCCGTAGCGGATCACCCGGGCGTGCCCGTCCGCGCGGGCCTTCTCGATCTCCTCGGCCGCGGCGCCCTCCACGCACCCGCCACTCACCGAGCCCGCGATTCGGCCGTCGCTCGCGTACAGCAGGACGGCGCCCTCGGGTCGCGGCGCGGACCCGAACGTGCGGACGACCACGGCCCGGCCGACGTCGATCCCCTCCCCTTGCCAGCCCTGGAGGGTATCGAGGAGCTCCTTCATCGGATGGGTCTCGCCGTGCCGCGGTCCGTCGGCTCGCCACCGACGACGCCCGGGGGCGCGGGGCCCGTGGCAGCCGTCGCCACGGCCGCCTCGGCCATCCCGGGGAGTGCCGCGTGAGCGGCCGCCTCGCTCCCCCGTCGCGTGTCGGCCGAGCGCACGCCACCCAGGATCTCGCCAAGCCGCTCGAGCGAGGCGACGGTCCCGGCGGGCAGGAAGTCATCGATGTACGGGTATGCCGCGCGCATCCCGCCGGCCAGCGGCTGATACCCGGGCGTGCCGGCCAGCGGGTTGAGCCACACGAGCCGGTGGCAGTTGCGACGCAGCCGGGCCGTCTCGGCGGCCACGATCGCGGGGTCGCCGCGGTCCCAACCATCGGACACGACGATCACCACGCCGCTCGACCGCAGCGAGCGCCGGGCCCACTGCTGGTTGAACGTCCGGAAGCTCTCGCCGATGCGCGTCCCACCGGCCCAGTCGTTGACGGTGTCGGCGACGCGGGCGAGCGCCCGATCGCGGTCCTTGTCACGCAACAGCCGGGTCACCCGCGTGAGCCGCGTCCCGAAGACGAACGACTCGGCGCGCACCTCCGACGACGCGGAGAGCGCCTGGACGAAGCGCAGCAGCAGCCGCGAATGCCGCTCCATCGAGCCCGAGATGTCGCACAGCACGACGAGGGACCGGGGCTCCTTCACGGGCCGTCGCCAGACCCACGTCAGCAGCTGCCCGCCCGTGCCGAGGTTGCGCCGGAACATCGCCCGCGGGGCGAGGCGGCGGCCGTGCGAGTGCAGCTCGTACCGCCGGGTCCGGCGCTGCTCGAGCCGCGGGATCAACGCATCGACCAGGCGCTCGGCGTCGCGCAGCTCGGCCGGCGTCATCCGATCGAACTCGCGGTGCCGGAGCATCTCGCCGCGCGAGTAGGCGTCCGGCGCGACGACCGTGCCCTCGAGCTCGGTGTCGTCATCCGCGTCGTCGTCGCCGGCCGATGGGATGGGGATGCCTCGCTCGTCGGGGCTGGCATCGACGCGATCCTGCCCAGCGGTCGGCTCCGCCTGGCCGGACGCCTCGCCGTCGAGATCCTCATCGTCGGTCGGCTGCTGCAGCGGTGGAGCGGCGAAGTCGCCGCCTCGTCGCCGACGCTGTCGCCACCATCGATCGAACACGGCGTCGTAGATCGGCCGATCGTCGCGGCGCCGCACGAAGACGGCCTCCCCCGCAGCCCGGACCTGCTCGCGCTCACCGACGTCGACCAGGGGCAGGGCCCGTGCGTAATCCAGGGCGGCTCCCAGGTCCACCGCGAGTCCGGCCGCCCGCAGCGCCCGGCCGAACCCGACCGCTTCGCGCAGCAGCCGGCGGCCATCGATCTCGTCGCCCCATGGCGCCGTCACGATCGCGGGATCGTCGCCTGCCTGCACGTCGTCACTGTGCCACGAAGTCAGGACTCCGGCGTCACCGGGGTTCGCGGGCCCAACGGCCCAGGTGCCGGGGCGCGGACCACCTCGTACTTCGACGTGTTGGACAGCACCTCGACAACGCCATCCGCGAAGTGGACGTCGAGCGCGCCGCCGCCGACCCGCAGGTTCCGAATCCGGATCTCCGGCATCCAGTCGGGCAGGGCGGGGTTGACGTACAGGCGCGATCCCTCGGCGTCGGTCGTCGCGTGCAGGCCGCACAGGATCGCCACGAAGCGGAACACCGAGCCCGCCGCCCACGCCTGGGGCACATTCGCCCCGAGATACGGCACCGGGAAGCTCGCTGGGACCCTGGGCAGGCCGGAGAACAGCTCGGGCAGGCGCTGGCCCACGAGCCGTTCCGCCGCGTCGAAGATGCCCTTGGCCACCTGGGCCGCCTCCGCGCTGAAGCCGTACCGCCGGAACCCGCCGGCGATGGTCGCGTTGTCGTGCGGCCACACCGAACCCGTCTGGTAGGAGAACGGGTTGTAGTACGGGTGATCGGACGACAGCGTCCGGATCCCCCAGCCCGACCACATGTCGGGCGCCATCAGCCGGCGGACGACCCGCTCGGCGCGCTCGGGCGGGACGATCCCGGACTGGAGCAGGTGGCCCGGGTTCGATGCGACGCTCCGGATGGGCTCCCGGCGTCCGTTGAGCCCCAGGTAGTAGGTTCCCTCTTCCTCCCACCAGAACCGCTCGTTGAACCGGTCGTACAAGCGTTTCGCCTCGCGCCGCAGCCGCTTGGCATCCTCGGGTCGCTCGAGCACGTCGTAGATCTCGGCCATCCGGATCTTGGCGTCGTACACGTAGCCCTGCAGCTCGCAGACCGCGATCGGCAAGGGAGAGAGGGTGCCGTCCGCCTCGACGATCGCGTCGCCCGCGTCCTTCCAGCCCTGGTTGTAGTGCCCATGCGACGAGCGGGTCCGGTACTCCTGGAATCCGTCGTTGTTGCGGTCCCCGTACGTGTCGATCCAGGCGATGGCCGCCTCCGCATTCGGCAGGTAGCGGCGCAACAGCGACGGGTCGGCGCTCCAGTGGTAGAGGTAGGACAGGACGATGACGAACAGGCTCGTCGCGTCATGCGTCCCGTAGTAGGGCTGGTACGGCAGGATCCGCAGCTGGGCAAGCTCGCCGTGCCGGATCTCGTGCGGGATCTTGCCCGGTTCCATGTCGCGTTCGGGGTCGTCCTCGGTCGCTTGCAGCTCCGACAGCCGGCGCAGCGCCCCGGCGGCGAACTCCGGGAAGCCCGAGATGCCCTGCATCGAGACGATCAGCGAGTCGCGACCGAAGAGCGTCACGAACCACGGCACGCCCGCAGCCGGGATGAAGACGCCGCGCTCGAACGAGGGGTCCTCCAGTTTGAGTGCCTCCAGGTCGCGCACGGCCTGGTCCCACGCTCGATCCACGATCGGGTTGGGGGTCTCGACGCTGACGTTCGGGAGGTGCTTCGCGCCGACCTTGCGCAGCGACGCGTCGACCGCGTTGCAGTCGAGCGCGACGAGCCGCCGGCTCGAGCGGGTCACGGGCAGCCATTTGAGGCAGGTGTGCCAGACGTCCTTGGGCGGGATCGTCGCAACGAATACGAGGCTGCCGTTGGCGAACTGGGGAGTCGATGTCGGGCGCTCGACGGCGACGATCAGGTCCCGCCGGAAATCGCCGTTGACGTAGCTGGAGCGCAGCTCGCCGCGCGAGCGGAACCAGCGCGTGTTGAGTTCCCCGCGGCGCACGATCTGGCCATGCTTCACGTCGAAGATGTCCGCGAAATCGGACAGGATCGCGATCTCGATCGTCAGGCGGACCGTTCGTCGCGAGTAGTTGACCAGGTCGTAGTCCTCGTGGACGCCGTCGGCCACCGTGCGGTCCAGGCGGAGGGACAGCGACTGGCGCGGGATCGGGCCGTCGGTGTCGACGAGGGCATCGTTCGTGAACTCGAACCGCGACGAGAAGAACTGGATCGGGGCCGAGCTCAGGAGCAGCGGGCGAACGCCGTTGATCCGCACCTCGTAGCCCGAGATGAACCGGGTGTCCCGGGTGAAGAAGCCGTCGTCATCGCCCAGGATCCGCCCGTCGGGCTGGCACACGAGCACCCGATCGTCGCGGTTGATGGTGATCGTCGACGGTCCGATCTGGACCGGGAAGGTCATCGGGTGTCGGTCTCCTCGGGGTCAATCGGGAGCCGACGGCTCCATGACGGGTGGCTCGAGGGGCAGGGCCGGGAAGTTCGATGAACGCGCAGACAACCCGTCGGCGACCGGCAGGATCACGTGCGCGGTGACCAGCGCAGCATAGGCGACCGACAGGATCAAGAGCGCCGCGACCAGCACCGAGCTGACCACGAGAACCACGGCCGAGACCAGCCCCAGCGATACCAGCATCAGCGGGCGGGCCAGCAGGATCAGCCCCGTCAGGCGGATCGTGTCCGGGGCCGACCAGGCGCTGCGCGCCGGGTCCGCGAGCAGGATCCAGAACGGGAAGCTGGTCAGCCACAGCCCGATGAGGCCCCAACCCGCAAGCACCGCGAGCGCAAAGCCGACCGGCGTGCCCGTGGCCATGCCGACGACGAGATTGGAGGCGAGGATCGCGGTCGCGGCCACGCTCAGGATGCCGACGACCAGGGCGGGTCGGGCCCGCTCACGAGCCGCGCGCCACGCGTCCGACAGGACGACCTCCTCGTGGCGCACGATCAGCCCGGCGAGCCTCGCGACGCCGACCAGGGCGAGGGCCAGGAGCGGGCTGGCGACGAGCGCGCCCAGCCAGGCGCCCTGGGACGCGAAGACGAGGACGAGCACCAGGGCGGCACCCCAGGCGAGGTTCGCCGGGACGAGGCGGATGGTGTTGTAGTACAGGTCGATGGCGGCGAGTCGAAGGGCTCGTGCAAGCCCCGGCTCGCGCCGGGAATCCGCCATCAGCCCTTCACGCCGGACGCCGCGATGCCCGCCACGAAGTAGCGCTGGAAGTAGAGATACAGGACGAGGATCGGGAGGGTGGCCATGACGACGACCGCCGTGAGGGCCGGCCAGTTCACCTCGAAGAAGCTGCGGAACTGCGACAGCCCCAGCGGCAGCGTCCAGTGGCTCTGCTCCTGGTACAGGATCAAGGGCCAGAAGAAGTTGTTCCAGGCACCCTGGAACTGCAGGATCGCGACGGCCGCCAGCGCCGGCGTGCCGAGCGGCAGGATGATTCGAACGAAGGTCGTGAAGTAGCCCGCGCCGTCGATCTTGGCCGCCTCCTCGAGCTCGCGCGGGATGGACAGGAAGAACTGGCGCAGGAGGAACACGCTCTCGACCTGGACGGCGAGCACCACGATGACGGACAGGTAGTTCTCCGGGCCCTTGGTGACGAGGTCGACCGGGCCGTTGTTGAGCATCAGGTAGACCGGCACGAGGCGCAACTGGTCGGGGATCATCAGCGACCCGAGCACGATCAGGAACAGCAGGTCGCGACCGGGGAAACGCAGCCGTGAGAACGCGTAGCCCGCCATGCTGCCCAGCACGAGGTTCGTGATCATCACCGATCCGGCGAGCAGGAAGCTGTTGAAGAAGAGCGTCGGCAGGGGCGGGTTGAGCCGCGTCCACGCGGCTTCCCAGCCCGCCAGCGTGAATGGGTCCGGGAAGAAGCGTCAGCTGGACCGAGTCCGGGATCGTCTTGAACGAGGTGACCAGCGTCCACGCGAACGGCACGAACATCAACAGCGCGTACGCGATCAGGAACACGTAGGCGATCCGTCGCCGCCAGTGCGCACCCCGGTCCCCGACGGGGCCCGCGGGAGACTCAGCCCGCAGCTCGGCGAGGGCTGGCGCGGCGGGTGCGGTCGGCGCGGCTGTCACGTCTGCCATCGGTCAGTACCAGGTCGGCGTCTGCCCGAACAGCCGCCGCTGGACGAGCGTCGCCGTGAAGACGATGGCGAACAGCACGACCCCCACGGCCGCCGCGAACCCGAAGTCGAAGTCGGCCATGGCCGATCGGTAGATGAACAGCACGATGGTCGTGAGCGAGTTGTTCGGCGTGCCGTCCGGCCCGCCACCGATGTACGCCTGGTCGAACATCTGGAGACCGCCGATCACCGCGACCGTCGCCACGAAGTAGTGCGCCGGCCGGAGCATCGGGAAGGTGATCCGGCGGAACGAGTCCCAGGGGCCCGCGCCGTCGATCGCCGCCGCCTCGTACAGGTCCTGGGGGATCGTCTGGAGTGAAGCCAGGTAGAACAGCATGAACGTCCCCGACGTCGTCCAGACGTTCAGCGCGATGATCGTGTTGAGCGCCGTGTTGCTCGTGCCGATCCAGTTGTGGAAGGGCCCGATGCCGAACGCCTCGAACAGCGGGTTGAGCCCGAGCGCCCCGCGGACGTCGTTGAACAGACCGAGCGGCGCGAAGATGAACAGCCACAGGACCGTGATCGCCGCCGAGCTCGCGATCGCCGGGAAGTAGAAGGCCGCGCGGAAGAACGTCTGGCCGCGGATCTTCGCATTGACGACGACCGCGAGCAGCAGGCCGAGCGCCATCGTGAGCGGCACCCAGACTGCCGTGTAGTACAGGGTGTTGCCGATCGCCTTGTGGAAGACCGGGTTGGTGAGGAGCTCCTCGTAGTTCGCGCCCCCGAGGAATTCGCGCGGACCGCGCAGGCCCCACTCCCAGAAGCTGATGAAGATCGCGTAGAAGATGGCGCCGACGCGCAGGACGAGGAAGAACGCCATCGGGACGGCGATCAACGTGATCCCGGCGATCAGCTCGGCGCGACGCTCGCTCCGAAGGGTGCGTTTTGGCGCAGGCGCGGACGAGGTGACCGTCGTCATGCCGGCGATGGCTGACGGCTGTCCCGGCGTCCGCGCCCGGTCGTGGCCCGGCCTAGCTGCCGAGCTCCTGGTCGATGGCCGACTTCGTCGCGTCGACGACCGGCGCCGGATCGTCGCTCTTCGCTTCGATCTGGGCGGTCATCGCGTTGTTGAAGGCGTCATTGATCCCGCTGAACCCCGGGATGAAGCTCCACGGGTGGGCATAGGCCGCACCTTCGACGAGGATCTCCTTGCCGGGAGCCGGCGCGACGTCCTGGCGGGACGGGTTGGCGACGCCACCCTCGGTCCAGGTCTTCATGCCCTCAGGGCCGGTCAGGTACTGCAGGAGCACCCACGCGGCATCCTGGTTCGCGGAGTCGACACCGATCGAGTAGCTGACGGTGAAGCCGAGCGTGGCCTGCTCGGTGCCCTGCGGCATCGGCGCCCACGCGTACTTCGTGTCGGGATAGGTGTTCTTCATGTACGGGTCGACCCAGCCGCCCTCGAAGATCATCGCGACCTTGCCCTCGCCGAGGGACTTGCCGCACCAGTCGTCGCCGAGGTCGGCGGCACGAGCCGCCTGGCCGCCGGCGAACCAGCCGAGGTAGGTCTGCAGGGCTGCCCGCGTCTCGGGCGAGTCGAACGTGTTCTGGGTCTTGTCGTCACTCAGCAGGCTGCCACCGTTCTGATAGATGAACGCCAGCGCGCGATCGAGGGAGTGGTTCAGGCAGAACGCCTTGGTGATCGCCCTTGGTCAGCGCGGTGGCCGCGGCGGTGAGGCCCGCCCAGTCGGTCGGCGGCTCGATGCCGGCGGCCTCGAACAGGTCGGTGTTGTAGGCCATGGCCAGGGTGTTGCCGTCCTTCGGGAACCCGAAGACGCCGCCCTCTGGGCCCTTGAACGCGTCGAGGTAGCCCGGATAGAACGCGCTGGTATCGAAGCCACGCTCGGCGGCCAGCGGCTCGAGGTCGACCAGGACCTGCTCGTCGATCCACTCCGGCGCGACGCTGGAGTCGACGTAGAAGAGATCGGGCGGCTCACCCGCGCTGAACTTCGCGGTCATGGCGGCCGGGTAGTCACCCGCGACCGGCTGATAGTCGACCGTGATGTTCGGGTAGGCCGTGGCGAAGTCCGCCAGGACCGCTTCGAGGGCCGCGCCCTCCTCGTCCGAGGCTTGCCAGCCGGAGAACACGACGGTCCCCGACACGGTGGTCGGGTCGTACGCGGGCGAGGCCGCCACCGACGGTGGGGCCGAGCCAGCCGGGCTGGATGCTGTCGTGCCTGCAGGGCTCGGGCTTCCGCCCCCACCCGTACAGGCACCGATCACGAATATGGCCACGAGGCCAAGGGTCAAAGTGCTCCGACGCATCGTTCCTCCTCACGAGCCCGCGTGGTCCGGTACTGGGGCGCCGTCCCGGGGCGCCCGCAGCCGGCCGATGGGGCATCGAATGACCCCAGTCTCTGCGCGAGCGGGGACGCAACGGGCAATCGCTCCAGCGAGGCGACCTTGCAGGGACGTTGCGACCGGTGCGTCCGGCCGATCAGGCGCGTCGCGGCGGGGCGGGGTGCGCGGCCGCGCCTAGGCCTCCGGCGAGAGGCGCCTGATCAGGTCCTGGGCGAGGCCCCGCCACTCGCCGTCGTCATCGGTCTCGGCCCACAGCTCGGCAAGCTCCGAGGCGTTGAGGACCCGCTCGACGGCGGTGCGGGCACGGGCGGCATGCTCCGCGGTGACGCTCGGCGCAAGGCCCGCGACGAGCCCGGCGATGTCCTCGCGCAGGGCCGCGACCGGCCGCCCGATCGCGGCCGCCACGACCTCGGCTGCAGCGATCGCGTTCACGTCGGTCGGCGCTGACAGGTCCGAAGATCGAACCGCATCGTCGAGTGCCGACTCGATGGCGTCGATCCCACCGTCTTCGAGCTCGTAGACCCAGTCCGACGCGTCGTCGTTGTCGAACGCTCCCGTGCCCCAGGCGCCCATGCTCCCTCCGTCGGTCAGCCCCCTGAACTGTCAACCGCGGGCCGCGACCTCGCTGAGCATTCGGGCGGCCTGCTCGCCTCGGATCTGGCGGATGTCCTCCTCGTATTTGAGCACAACGCCGAGCGTCTCATCGACGAGGGCCGGCGACAGCTCGACGGCGCCCAGCGACAGGAGGGCGGCGGCCCAGTCGAGGGTCTCGGCGATGCCCGGCACCTTCGTGAGGTCCGCCTCGCGCAGCCGGTGGACGAAGCCCACGACCTCCGTCGCAAGCCGCTCGGGGGCGGCAGGCACGCGCGCGAGCACGATCTCGAACTCCTTCTGGGCCGTCGGGTAGTCGATCCAGTGGTACAGGCAGCGCCGTTTGAGCGCGTCGTGAACCTCGCGCGTCCGGTTGGAGGTGAGGATCACGCGCGGTGGCAGCTCGGCCCGGATGGTGCCGATCTCTGGGACCGTGACCTGGAAATCGGACAGGATCTCGAGCAGGTAGGCCTCGAACTCTTCGTCGGCGCGGTCGATCTCGTCGATCAGGAGCACCGGCGCGACGCCGTCGTCGGCCTCGAGCGCCTGCAGGAGGGGCCGGCGGATCAGGAATTCCGAGCTGAAGATGTCGTGGGCGGTCGCCTGTTCTGCGCTGCCGCGCGCTTCGAGCAGCCGGATCTCGAGCATCTGGCGCGGGTAGTTCCACTCGTAGACCGCGGTGTTGACGTCGAGGCCCTCGTAGCACTGGAGGCGGATGAGCCGGGCACCGAGCGACGCCGCCAGCACCTTCGCGAGCTCCGTCTTCCCGACCCCGGCTTCACCCTCGAGGAGCAACGGGCGCCCGAGCTCGAGCGCGAGGAAGACCGCGGTCGTGAGTGAGCGGTCGGCGATGTAGTCGCGCCGCCGGAATTCCTCGGTGAGCGCCTCGATCGAACGAGTGCCGGCGGGCCGGTCGTCGCGATCCGAGGTCGCGGTCTGGTCGGTCATCGTGTGGGGATGCTACACGGGCCAGCCGAGCCCGGTCCTCCCTGGCTCAGACTGCGGTTGCCGGTGCGGGCGACTCAGCCGACGTCGACCACGAGTTCAACGGGCACGGCCCGCCGGGTGAGGTCGTCGACCGGGCAATGGGAGCATCCCCAGTCGACGATGGCGCGCAGCCGATCCGGGTCCGCAGCGTCCGACGCGATGCGCACCGCGACGCGCAGGCTCAACGGCCCCGCCGGCACGGATTCGTCGATGCCCAGGATGCCCCGATCGTCGGACTCGCTGTCCACCGTGACCCGCAGGTCGGTCAGCTCGACACCCTCGACCGCGGCCGCGAGCGTGATCAGCGTCGCCACGCACGATGCATAGCCAGCCCGAAACAGCCATGCCGGCGACGGAGCGCTGCCGCTGCCGCCCACCGCGGACACCATGTCGGTCGTGACGGAGGCGCCGTCGGGCCCGTCCACACGTACGCGCAACCTGTCCTCGACCACGGCCGTCGCGGCGGAGTCCCGGTAGCGCGCCTCGTCCGGGTGGGCGGACAGGTACGCGCGCGCACCCGCCACCGCCGTCGCGATCTCCTTCGATCCCATCTTCCCTCCTCGGTATGCGGGCTCAGCCGTCCGGCGCGTCCAGCTCGCGGGCGTACAGCGGGAACCGGAACCGCTGTGACCGGGTCAGGATCCCGCCGTGGCCCATCTTGGCGACGGTCCGCTCCGAGGCCGGCTCTCCGGCCAGGAGGCGTGGGAGCAGCAGGTCCACGGCCGTGGCCTTCGAGTAGGCCCCGCACGTCGGCAGGCCCAGGATGGACGTGCCACCGACGCGAGCGAGCCACAGCATCGAGCCCGGATGCGCGGGCACGCCCCGCCGCACCACCCGCCCACCCAGCGCATCGATCGCCGTGAAGAACGTGTCTCGCGGATCCGTGCTCGCGGAACCGGCGGTCAAGACCAGGTCGGCCGTCTCGGAGCCACGGGTGAACTGGGCGAGGGCCGTCTCCACGGCGTCGGCATCGTCCTCGACATAGACGATGTCGAGGATCTGCGAGCCCAGTCCCTCGACTTTCGCGCGGACACTCGCCTCGAACCGGGTCCGTGCGACGCCTCGGATCAATTCCTTCACGACGACCCCGACTCGCCGCCGCAGCAAGCGCGACACCCACACGACGGGCTGGCTTCCGAACCCCGCCAGACGGGCGGCGGCGTCGATGACGCCCGCGTCCACGATGTGCGGCGCGATCTTCACGCTCGCCACGAGATCGCCCTTCTCGACGACCTGCCCGTCGAAGACCGTGAAGACCTCGAGCGGGTCGAGCCGGTTGATGCGGTCGAGCTCGGGCACCAGGACGTTGACCACCCCGGCAGCCGAAGCGACGAGGTCGAGGCGACTCTGGTTCGGCCCGCGCGCTTCGAGGTTCTCGCCGGCAACCGCTTTGGCCAGCCGGATGGCCGCATCGTCCTCGTGCAGCTCTCCGGGTTCGGGGAGGAGGACGGTGACCGGCGGCCCGGGATCCGTCGCGGCGAGGGCCAGCAGGTCGTCGGCGGACAGCCGGCGACCCTTGGTCCAGCGCTGGCCGCCGACCTTGAGGTCGCGGGTCAGGACGCCATCAACCAGCCGCTCGGGTACGCGCCGACCAGGAGTGACCTGCTCGATGCGCACGCTCGGACGACGTTCGCGTCAGGCGGACTGGGCGAGGGCAGCGTCGATCGCACGGCGGGTGTAGACCACCGCCATCCGCGTTCGATACTCGCGACCCGCGTGGATATCGCTGTTGACCGTCTGACCGTCCGCGGCATGCTCGGCGGCCGCCGCGACCGCGGCCGGCGAACCGTCGCTCCCCACGAGCGCTGCCTCGACCGCCTTCGCGCGATAGGCCACCTCGCCCACCCCGGTCAACGCGACCCGAGCATGCGAAACGGATCCGCCGGAGCGCGCGACGATCGCGCACACCCCCACGATCGAGTAGCCCGATGCCGGATGCTCCAGCTTCTGGTACGAGCCGCCGGCACCCGCGGGGAGTGGCCCGCGGCGCAGCGTGGTCAGGATCTCGTCGGGCGCGATGTCGCTCGTGAAGGCCCCTTGGAGGAACCCATCGAGCGGCACGACCCGTTCTCCGCGCTGCGAGCGCAGCACGACCTCGTAGTCGAGGGCGAGCCCCAGGGCCGGCAGGTCCGAGGCCGGATCGGCGTGGGCGATGGCGCCTCCGACCGTGCCGCGGTTGCGGACCTGCACATCGCCGATGCCCCGGATGCAATCGACCGCGAAGCCGAGCGGCGTGGCGTCGAGGGCCTCCGCGTACGTCGTCAGTGCCCCGATCTCGAAGCCGCCGTCCGGCGTGGAGCGGGCGCCCTTGAGCTCGGTCAGGCGCCCGATGTCGACGAGCGTCCCGGGCGCAGCCAGCCGCAGCTTCATCAACGGCAGCAGGCTCATCCCACCCGCGAGGACCTTGGCATCCCCGCCGGCGAGCGCCGTGAGCGCATCGTCGAGTGAGGTGGCCCGCCGGTATTCGAATGCCGCGGGGATCATGCCTGGCCTCCCTTCGCACCCTGGATCGCCGACCAGACCTTCTCCGACGTGTAGGGCATGTCGAGATGGCGGATCCCGAGGTCACTCAGCGCATCGATGACCGCGTTCGCGGCCGCCGCGGTCGAGGCGATGGCGCCGGCCTCGCCGACGCCTTTCACCCCAAGCGGGTTGACCGGCGACGGGGTGACCGTCTGGTCCAGCTCGATGTTCGGGAACTGCGATGCCTTCGGGAGGGCGTAATCGAGCATGGAGCCCGTCAGGAGCTGCCCGTCGTCGCTGTAGACGGCGCCCTCCCACAGCGCCTGCCCCACGCCCTGGGCGATGCCGCCGTGGAGCTGCCCATCGACGATCATCGGGTTGATCTTGTTGCCCACGTCATCGACCGCCACGTAGCGGACGAGCTCGACGTGACCGGTCTCCTCGTCGATCTCGACGACGGCGATGTGCGTGCCGAACGGCCAGGTGCAGTTCGGGGTGTCGTAGTAGGCCGTCTCGTCGAGATACGGCTCCATGCCCTCGGGCGCGTCGAACGCGAGATCGAGCGCGAAGGCGATCTCCTGGAACGTCTTCTTGCGGTCGGGCGAGCCCTTGACCGAATAGTTCGCACCGTCGATCTCGATGTCCTCGGGGGACGCTTCGAGCATGTGGGCGGCGTAGCGGCGGGCCTTGTCCCGGATCTTGTCCGCGGCCTTGATGGCGGCCGTCATGCCGACGGACGACGTCCGGCTGCCGTATGTCCCGTAGCCGAACGGCGTGCCCTGGGTGTCGGAATGCTGGACGATGACATCCTCCATCGGGATGCCCAGCTCGGTGGCGATCACCTGGGCGTAGGTCGTCTCGTGTCCCTGCCCCTGCGGTGAGGTCCCCACGGTGACGACGACCTTGCCGGTGAGATGAACCTTGATGTTCGAGGACTCCCACATCGCGGCGCCCCAGCCCTCGCCGACGGCCCCGATCCACTTGCTGGGCGCGACGCCGCAGACCTCGATGTAGGTCGAGAGACCCAGACCGAGGAGCTTGCCGCGCTTCTTGGCCTCGGCCTTCTTGGCGGCGAGGTCCTTGTAGCCGACGGTCGCGAGCGCCATGTCCATGGCCGGCTCGTAGTTGCCGGAATCGATCGCGATCTTGGCGCCGCCGGACGCCGTGTAGAGGCCGGACGGGTTCTCGTAGGGGAACTCGTCGGGCTGGATGAAGTTGCGGCGTCGCAGCTCGGCGCGGTCCATCCCGATCTCGGCCGCGAACAGGTCCATGGCGCGCTCGATGACGTAGGTCGCCTCCGGGCGACCCGCGCCGCGATACGCGTCGACAAACGTGGTATTCGTGTACACGCCGGTGACCTCGGCGTAGACGTTCGGGATCTTGTAGCAGCCCGCCAGGACCCGTGCGTAGAGCGTGGTCGGGATGCCTGGGCCGATCGTGGACAGGCGTCCGCCGAGGTTGGCCAGGGTCTTCACGCGAAGACCGGTGATCTTGCCGTCCTTGGTGCCGGCGATCTCCAGATGGGTGATGTGGTCACGCCCATGGATCGTGCTCTGGTAGTTCTCGCGACGGCCTTCCACCCACTTGACCGGGCGACCCCCGATCGCCTTGCTGGCGAACATCGTGAGGGCCATGTCGGCGTAGCAGTAGATCCTCGAACCGAAGGCGCCGCCGATGTCCGGAGCGATGCAGCGCACCTTGTGCTCGGGGATCCCGGTCACGAAGGCGGTGAGCAGCAGCCGCTGGATGTGCGGCGTCTGGCTCGACATCCAGACGGTGTACTCGTCGGTGCCGGGGTTGTACCAGCCGATGTCGCCGCGCGTCTCGATCGAATTCGGGATGAGGCGCTGGTTGACGATGCGCTGGCGGACAACGACGTCCGCGCCATCGATGGCCGCGTCCGTGCCCGGCTTGTCGCCGACCGTCCACTCGAATACGACGTTGTTCGGGGCGTTCTCGTGGAGCTGCGGGGCGCCCGGTTCGATCGCTTTATCCGCATCGACGACCGTCGGGAGCGGCTCCCAGTCGACCGTGATGGCCTCGATGGCGTCGTACGCCTGGGCTTCGGTCTCCGCCACGACCGCGGCGACCCCTTCGCCGGTCCACTTGACGTCGTCCGTGGCGAGGACCCGCGGCGTGTTGACGTTGTTCTGGATGCCCGCGCTCCCGCCGGCCGGCCAGGCCATGGGCAACGGGTTGTACGGGATGTCGGCG
>CAVVJX010000007.1:0-51762 GCA_963748675.1 uncultured Chloroflexia bacterium
AAGACCGCGATCACGCCCGGCATCGACTTGGCCGCGCTCGTGTCGATCGAGCGGATGTTGGCGTGCGCGTACGGGCTGCGCAGGATGGCCATGTGGGTCATCGACTGCAGCTTGATGTCGTCGAGGTAGCGGCCTTCGCCCGTGATGAAGCGCGGGTCCTCGGTCCGCTTGATGGGCTTGCCGACGACGTTGGTCGTGGCGGGAGCGTCGAGCACGTCGGTCATCGGTCGTCTCCCCTCACGCGCTCGGCCGGGACGGCGGCTTCGCGGTTGGCGGCCGCAGCCGCGCGGATCGCCGCGACGATGTTCTGGTAGCCGGTGCAGCGGCAGATGTTGCCTTCGATGGCGTCGCGGATCTCGTCGTCGCTCGGGTCGCTGTTGCGGGCGAGCAGGTCGGCCGCGGTCATGATCATCCCCGGCGTGCAGAAGCCGCACTGGAGGCCGTGCTTCTCCCAGAACGCGGTCTGGAGCGGGTGGAGCTCGTCGGCGCTGGTGGCCATGCCTTCGATCGTGGTGACCGTGGCGCCGTCGGCCTGGACCGCCAGCATCGTGCACGACTTCACGGCGCGTCCATCGACGTGGACGGTGCAGGCGCCGCACTGGCTGGTGTCGCACCCGACGTGGGTGCCGGTCAGGTCCATGTCCTCGCGCAGGGCCTGGACGAGGAGGCGTCTCGGCTCGACATCGAGCTCCCGCCGTGCTCCGTTGACCGTGAGAGAGATGTGTTCACCCACGAGCCGACCTCCTTCGACGACTGAGTGCCAGGCGACCGACCGTCCCGGCCCTCGACGGGATGGCGGTGCCATGCGTCTTGCTGGAGCATCCGGAGCCTCGGGCCGACGGACGTCGCGGGTCGGCGGGAGGTCCGACGATGGTGGCACCGCACGGTGCCGGAATCAAGTCCGCGACGCGTTCCGTGGCCGCCGAATGTCGCGGCCCGTGGAACCACCAGCGTTCCAACCGGCGGCTGAACGGCCCGAAAACGCCCTTCCCGCGTCGAATGGAACGCAATGCGCCCCCACGTGACGCTTGAACGGCAGTTCCGACGTCGTTTGGAACGCTGGGTGATCCAAGGGCCCGGCCAAGGTGACAGAGCGGCCGGGCGGCGGGGCGCGGAACCGCTACGCGGCGGCCACGTCCTCCAGGGCTGCCCCGAGACCGTCGACGAGCGTGTCGATCTCACCCTCGGTGATCACGAACGCCGGCGAGATGTGCAGGGCGTGGCCGCGAAGGACGCGCGTGGCGATCCCATGTCGCAGCGCCGCGGCGACGACCCGTGCCGGGATCCCCGGGTCCGCGGCGAGCCGGTCCGGCACGATCGCGACGGCCGCGGTCAGCCCGACGGTCCGGATCTCCCCGACGAGCGGCAGCGATGCCAGGCGCCGGACCGCGGCGTCCAGCACGGGCTCGAGCGTCGCCACCCGGGCCACGAGCCCATCGCGTTCCAGGATGTCGAGGTTGGCCTCTGCCGCCGCGCAGGCCGCGGCGTGGCCGGAGTAGGTGTACCCGTGGACGAACATCGGCCCGGGCGCCGGGCCCGTCCCAGAACGGCTCGCGCACACGCGGGCCGACGATGACGCCACCCAGCGGGAAGTACCCGGACGTCACGGCCTTCGCGAAGAGGATCATGTCGGGCTCGATCGCGTAGCGCTCCGAGCCCCACATCACGCCGGTCCGCCCGAAGCCCGGTGATGACCTCGTCGGCGATCAGCAGGACGTCGTGCTCGCGACAGAGCCGCTGGACCTCGGCCCAGTACGACGGCTCAGGCGGGTAGACGCCGCCGGCACCGATGACCGGCTCCCCGATGAAAGCGGCGATCTCGGCACCGCGCGACTCGAACAGGGCACCGAGACTCTCGGTGTCGTTCGCCCCGACGTTGACGACCTCCTCGATGATCTCGCCGCCGTAGCCAGCCTTGTTGCCCGGGATCCCGGCCAGCGCCGTGCCCCAGGCGTGCATGCCGTGGTAGCCGTGCTCGCGCGACACGATGACGCGCTTCTCGGGCCGACCGAGCACGTCCCAGTAGCGCCGCGCGAGCTTGGCCGCCGTGTCGACCCCATCCGAACCGCCCGAGCCGAAGAAGACGACGGCATCATCGATCGGGGCGAGCGCGGCGAGCCGCTCGGCCAGGGCGATCGTGGGCTCCGTCGTGTAGGCACCGAACGACGAATACGCCGGCAGCCGCTTGAGCTGTTCCGCCACGGCATCGGCGATCTCGTGCCGCCCGAACCCGACGGCGCAGTACCAGAGCGCCGCGGTCGCATCGAGGAAGCGCCGGCCGTCGACCGACTCGAGCCAGACGCCTTCTCCGGACCGGAAGACGATCTCCGCGTCCTTGACCGCGTGCATGTCGGCGAAGCCGTGCCAGAACCTGGTTTGCACCATTGATCAACCCCTCTGTGACTGTGGGCATGGTACGGGCTCGCCCACATCGCCCGTCCATCGTGCGGCGGCACCTTGAGCAAGCCGATGAGCGCGGTCGGGCGGCGACGGTCCCCTCTCGCGGCGAGCGCGGGCGTCTTGAGGCACGACGAGGCCCCCGGATCCCGTCGACGCCGCCGGGGGAACGATGCCTACCATCCGAGGTCCTCGTGGATGGCAACGAGGCACAGCGCTTCGGCGTAGGGCGAGGCCCCCGGCAAGACGCCACTCCGGGGGGGAAGAGCGACGACGCCGGGGGCCTCGATGGTGAAAAGCCTTTCGACGGCTAATCGATATCCAGACTCCGGGCGCGGTTCAGACGCGCGTGCAGGATCCCGTCATCCGGGGCGGTGAACTGGCATTGCGCACACGCCCACGGCGCTGTCGAGGCGCCCGACGGCGCCACGCGGCCATGCTCGATCACCCCGGACTCGACTCGATGCGCGCGGTACCCGTCCCGGTTCCAATCGAGGCCCCCGCAGGCCGGGCACGCGGGCCAAGGAATCGGCTCGGCGTCCACCTCGGAAATCTACCAAATCTAGGTTTAGTAAATGCGGCATACTCGTCGAGGCGCAACGGGGTGAGCGCTGGTCAGGCCACCCCATCGCGAAGGTTCCGATTCCCATCCCATGAGCCCTGCCAACCCAGACGGCATCTTTCAGGCTCGACGCAAGGCGATCCGTGACGGCCTCATGGCCAGCGGCGTCTCCCTCGAGTTGGCGGAGCAATGGTGTGATGCCTGGGAAGTGGAAGCCACCCGGCGCGGCCTTCCCCGCGACCGCGACTACTGGATGGCCGGGGCGCTGTGGATCACGGAGCGGCGCAGCGCCCGTAAGGGCATCGGGTAGACCGCCGACACAAGCGAGCCGCCCTGACGACTGCCAGGGCAGTTTCGATGCGGTGTTGGAGGTCGACTCGGAATCGTCCGATGCTCGCCGGGCGGCGCGGGACGCCCCACGCCACCCAGCATTTCGATCTACTTCTTGATGTGGGCCACGATGTTGCCGCCACCCAGGGTGGTCGTCGGGAGGTCCACGAGCACGACACCGTTCTTGTCGAGGACTCGGATGGCGAAGGAGTCTCCGGCTCCGCCCTTGGCGTTGGTATCGACCACGGTGGCGGAGAACGTGGCGTTGCCGGACTCGGCCAGGACCGAACCGTCGATCGCCGAGATGAACTTGTAGTTCGCCTTGCCCGTCAGGGTGGCGGTGATCGGGAACGTCGAGCCGGACGTCCGCAGGGCGTCGATGGCGTTCGACTTGACGATGAGCATCGCCTTCTTGCCCTGGTACATGGTCCGCTCGATGAATACGAGGTTGCCCTTGACCTTGGTGCCGGTCGAGTTGGCATTGAAGCCGAAGTTGCCGCGGCCGTCGGCCATGGCGACCCAGCCGCCACCAGTCACCTTGCCGGCAGTGTCGATGAACACGGCCAGACCGGCGGGCTCGGCCGGCGGTGCGGTGTAGTAGCCGTTCGTGCCGGTACCCGAGGCGCCGACGAGCGAGATGACGATGCAGAAGCTGCCTTCCGAGCTGGAAGACCAGTTCACGGTGGCCGTGCCGATCCCGTCGCCGACGGTACCTGTGTCGGTCACGAAGGCGGACAGGGTGGTGATGGGTGAGCCAGTCAGGCAGTTCGCGGCGGCGTACACCGCGAACGAGATCCGAGCCTTGGTGATGTCACCGATCGTCGCGCCGCTGCCGATCTCGGGGTTGGATCCCGCAAAGCCGGCCGCTGCCGAGTCGGTGAAGGTCGCAGCTAGTCTGAGCGTCGCCGAGGCGAGCCCGATGGTGTCGCCGGAGTAGACGATGGTCGAGTCCTCACGGTTGACCGTGAAGGTTCCACTGGCCGACGACGGCGCCTTGGACGGGGTTCCGGTGAAGGTCGCGCTGGTCGCCAACGACCCGGCCGGACCGGGGATCGTGAAGATGGCAGACGCGACACCCGAAGTGTTCGTGGTGACCGTCTGACTGGCCGCGCCCAGGCCGATCGAGACCGAGGCGCCGGAGACCGGCGCACTGCCGACCTTGAGGGTCGCGGTGATGGTGGCCTTGTCACTGTACTGGCCGCTCGTGTCACCGCCGAGGGTCAGGGTGGTGTCGTCGCGGACGACATGGATCGTGAACGTGCGCTGGGTGCTGCCCCCGACCCCGTCGCTGACGCCGATGGTCACCGGGTAGTCGCCGACGGTGGCGCTAGCCGTCCAGGCAAAGGCTCCTGACGTGGGGTTGACGGTGGCCCCGGTCGGGCCGGAGACGAGGGAGTAGGTCAGGGTGTTCGCTGGCAGGTCCGGGTCGCTGCCTGAGGCAGTGAGGCCAACGACGTCGCCAGGATTGACGGTTCGGTCAGCGATGGCCGCCAATGACGGGTCCCGATTGACCTCCGTCACGTGGATCGTGAACGTCCGGTCGGCGTGCAGGCCGTCGGGATCGGTCACTCGAACAGCGACCGTATAGTCGCCAGGGCCTTGGGCCTCGGTCGGCGTCCAGGACACGACGCCGCTGGCGCCGTTGACCGTGAGCCCTGTCGGACCGGACTCCACCGAGTAGCTCAGGGTGTCAGCGTCGGGGTCGGTCCCCGCCAGGGTCAGGCTGTTGAACAGGACCATCTCGGGGATGGTCTGGTCGCCGACCGCGGCAAGGGTCGGGGCGTGGTTGACCTTCTCGATGGTCAACGAGACGGTCGTGGTGCTGCTCGAGGCTAGACCGTCGCTCGCGGTGTAGGTGAACGAGTCGGGGCCGACGTAGCCGGCTGCCGGGGAGTACGTGAACGAACCATTGGCGTTGAGAACGACAGTGCCGTGAGCCGGGTCTCCGACCTTGGTCGCGGTCAACGTGTCGCCGTCGGCGTCCGTGTCATTGGCCAGGACTCCCAGCGTCGCGTTCACGACGAGGTCGGTGTCTTGCGGCCCGGAGTACGAGTCGGCGACGCCGACCGGCGGTAGGTTGACCTCCGTGACCATGATCGTGATCGTCTCGCTGTCCGACATTGGTGGCGAGCCGTCGTCCGTGACGGTGATCGTGCACGGGTATGAACCCGGGCCTTGCGCCTCGGTCGGAGTCCACGAGAAGACGCCGCTGGTCGCGCCGATGGACGCGCCCAACGGGCAGTTCGGTCCCAGCGTGAACGCGAGTCCGTCCGTGTCGGGATCGGTGGCCGATGCCGTGAAGCTCAGCTCAGTCTTCTCGGCGACCGTCCGATTGCCGATCGCGGCGAGCTACGGGCGGCGAGTTCTCCTCCCCGTCGACCGTCGCCACGATGCGGAGGTCGGAAAGCGCCGGCGTGATCGATGCGTCGCTTGTAAGAAGCGTGGCGCGGACCTCGATGTAGCGACCGGCGAGGGCCGGGTCGGCTCTATTGACGACGTCGACGAACGCAGCAGCCGCCAGGTCTGCGACCGCATCCGCAGCCCTCGCTTCAACCTGGATCTCCGTCCCGGCTGGAACAGACCCGCCGGGCTCACCGTTCCAGGCGATCGACGACCAGTCAGCACCAGGCGACCCCGCGTCCTGCAGCACGCGCCAGAAGCCCTGCGGCGAGGTGGCGCCGATCGAGACGAACCCGGTCATGTCGCTGTAGTTGTACGGACTGGCGCCAGCGCCCAGGTCGACGACGAGGTCCACCCAGCCGGTGGCGAAGCCACCGCCTCCGACATGCCCGATCTCCGGATCGATCCGGCGCGCGTCGCTGCTGTTGATGTTCGCGGCCCAGACCTTGCCGTTGTGGTCGACGGCGACACCGGTCGGGCCGTTACCCCCGAGAAGCGGAACGTTGCCGACGAGCGTCCCGTCCGTCCGGACGTGACCGACCGTCGTGCCGCCAGCGAGGCTGTGTGCGACCCAGACGTGTCCACTGTCGTCGACCGCGACGCCCTGCGCACCGGAGAACCCATGGGGATAGGTGTTCAGAACGTTCCCGTCGGAATTGAACTCTGAGACCGTCGACCCGAAGGGGGTCGACCAGACATGGCCGGTCTGGGGATCCAATCCCAGGCCGTAGGCACTGAATGGGAGGCACTCGCCCGTTCCAGCGGCTGTGTCGTAGCGGAGGAGGCCGGATGCCGACCAAAGTACGGCGTTCGCATCAACGAGACCACCGTAGCCGCCGCAGGCGGGGAAGTTGATCTGGCTGCCCGCGACCGGCTCGCCGGTGTCGCCGTCGAGCTTCTCGTGATCGCGATCCAGGCCGCCGACCCAGACGTCATTGTCCGGGTCGATGGCGATCGTGCGCGTGTAGGCCCCGGTGACTCGCGTGTAGTTGATGAGGCACTCGTCCTCGGCTGTCGAGACGCCGCCGTGTGTATCGACACCGCCGGCGTTTGACCAGCCGAGAACATCCAGGATGCCGCTCGAGGTGCGCAGCCGGCCATCGCCATCACGGTCGAGGCAGGTGTTGTACGCGAACGGTGGCGCGAGGTAGGCGCCGGCGTCGTCGGGATCGCCGCTCTCGTCCACCCGGGTCCCGCCGAGAACAAGCCCGATCCGGGCGACCGAGCCCTTGGACTGGCCCCCAGACTCGCCCGACTCGGCACGGTTTGCCACCCACACGTTGCCATGCAGGTCCACGGTCGTGCGCGACGGATCGCGGCCCATGCCATCGGGCGCGGTCAGGTACTCACCGAGGATCTCGCCGGTGTTCGCGTCGACCCGGATCGCGGTACCTCGACCTGAAGCGGCGATGTTGACGAACGGGAACGGGCGGAGCTGCCCGTTCAACCGCAGTTCGTTGGCATGCGGCGCGTCGTGGTTGACATTGAGGAACGTGCCACGATCGAAGTCCGCGTTGAGCGTGTACGTCACGTCGGTTCCGGCAACGACGTCGCCGTTGCCGCCGATCGCCCCGCCGCCGCCCCCTGCAGAGAGTTGCAGGACTTCGATCTCGACGGACTCGGTCACCGTCGGACCGCCATCGACAACCACCGTGAGGGTTGCCGTGTACTGGCCTGTGGCGGAGTAGGTGTGCGCGAAGTCGCAGTCCGTAGAAACGGGAGTCCCGTCTCCGACTGCCCAAGAGCAGGTGAAGGCACTGGGCGAGGTGATGACCGGTTCGAACGTGAGCTCGCGGTCCTCTCGCCAGATCCAGTCGGGCCCGGCGTCGATGATCTCGCGCACCGTCACCGTCACGAAGCCCGTTGCGACGCCTCCGTGGCCGTCAGAGATCGTGTAGTTGAAGGAGTCGGTGCCCAGGAACCCAGCAGTCGGCAAATAGGTGCAGAGGCCCTGCGCTGTGCACTCCACAGTGCCGTTCGTCCCACTGGTCGAATCGGTCACCGTCAGGACTTGGAAGTTTTGGTCGGAGTCGTTGGCGAGGACGTCGACCGTGCCGGGAAGGTCCTTGCCCGTGACGATCTCGTCGATGCTCGCGAATGGCGCCGAATTCTGGACATCGAAGGTCACCGTCGCGGTATCGGTGCCGCCGTTTCCGTCTGAGACCGTGTAATCGAACGAGTCGATGCCGATGAAGTCGGCGTCCGGCGTATACGTGCAGAACGTCTCCGCGCACGAGTGGATCCCGTGCTCGGGGGCTGTCGAGTCGGCGATCAAGAGGGTGTCGGTGTCCGGGTCGAAATCGTTCTGCAGCGGGAACGCCCCAGTTACGGATCCGCCCTGCATCACGATGTGGTCGTCAACCGCGACCGGAGGCCGGTTTGCGGGCGGCGCGGCGTCCTCCACGGTGATCGATACGTGGCCGCTGTCGGAGCCACCGGCGCTGTCGCCCATGGTGTAGTCGAAACCATCGGATCCGACGAAATCGGTCCCTGGCGTGTAGGTGCAGACGCCGAGATACGAGCACTCGACGGAACCATGCTCGGGTGCCGCCCAACCGAACACGAACAGCTGAGCCCCTTCGTGGTCGGTGTCGTTGAGCAGGACGTTGAACTGGACGCCCTCGTTCTTGACCGTCGCGACGGGATCGTCTACGGCGACAGGAGGTACGTTGGGCTCCGCATTCACTTGGACGTAAACCGTGGCACTCGCGGTCCCGCCCTGGCCATCCGAGACCATGTAGGTGAACGCGTCGGACCCCGTGAAGTCGGTGTCGGGGGTATAGGCGCACGGGCCTGCCGAAGGACATGTGACGGCGCCGTGCGGCGGGTCCGAAGCGGCAGTGATCGAGAGTGGGTCGAAGTCCTGGTCGAAGTCGTTCGACAGCACGTCGATGTCGACCGGCGTATTCCTGATCGTGTTGACGAAGTCATCCGCCGGGACCGGCGACGTGTTGGCCGCCCGGACCGTGATCGTCGCCTGCGCCGTGTCGGTCGCCTCACCGTCCGAAACCGTCAGCGACGCCGTGTATGTGCCGATCCGCGCGTAGGTGTGGACCGGCGACGCTTCGCTCGAGGTCTGGCCATCCCCGAATTCCCAGCTGTGGGCGAGCGTGTCGTCGTCGGGGTCCTCGGACGTGTTGGTGAACGTGACGTCGAGTGGCGGCGCGCCGCTGGCCGGCGTCCGGGTGAAGGATGCCGTCGGGGGGTTGTTCGCGTCGAGCCCATCCGCGAGTGCGTTCGCATCGCTGGCAAAATCGGCCACCGCTTCGGCGCCGGCACGGAGGTCGTCTGCGACCGCCAGCAGGGCGTCCGGATAGGACGTATCGAGCGGAATCTCCTCGATGCCGAGCGAGGCATGTGTCCGGATCGCGGCGATGTCATCGTCGGTGTATCCGACGGCGTGGAATTCGTCGATCTCCTCGGCGGTGAAGCCATCGTCGACGATCCGCTGGTACATCGCGGCCAGGGGCGCAGCGTCATCGGAAGGAAGGATCACGCCTGATAGGCCGGCGTCGGACGCCGCGTCCGTCGCCCAGGCCCCGAGGGCATCGGCGGACAGGCCCATCTCGTCGGCCAGCAACTGGGCGTTTTCGCCGGCCGCCCGGAGCTGGGCGATCTGCGCATCTTCGTCGCCCGCAGCGACCGCACCCTGGTAGCGCTCGAAGGCGTGGAGTGCCGCCTCGCCATACGCCCGCTGGAGGTCCACGGAGCGAACCGCACTGTCGAGCGACCCAGGCGTGAGCGGGCCGATATCCAGGGGGTCCGGCATCGCGATGACGCCGAAGTTGTCATCGGGCGGATCGGCTGCGATGCCCCGGTACATCTTTTCGGCGCCGCAGGCGACCGACTTCATGATGTCGAGGGCTTTGCTGATGTTCATCGTCGCGGGATCCTGGATCGTGAAGCTGAACAGGGTGAGCCCACCGCTGATACTCATCACGAACGATGGCGACGACACCGTGACGGTGGCAGTCACCTTGGCCTCGATGTTTAGGTTCAACCCGCGTATGCCCGTGGCCTTGCCGGCGACCTGCTCGAGCACCCCATGCAGCTCGCACATCGCCTCCATACGTCCGGTCATATCGGTGGCCGCAGCCTTGAACGCGGTGACGATCCCGGCGTCGAGGCTGGTCGAGCAGTCCTCGACACAGGGCGACACGTAGAACGGCGCGCTATAGGCGATCGGATCCTTGATCGAGTTTTCGGTCAGGAGACGGAAGGTGCCGATCGTCCAGATTTCCGCGTTCTGCGAGATCAGCGTGATAGCCGTTCGACGTGGCCGCGATGAACCGCACTGCGCGCCGATCGCCGGCGGCCGCAGGACTGCCTCTCGAAGTCGGCCACGACGCGAGACGGCGGCCGCCGGCGAGGTCAGAGGTGAAGTAGGCCCAGAGAGACTTGATTCGAGACGAAGGTGTCGTTGGGATCGCCGAACGCGTCGGCTGGGATCGGGTTGTGAACGGCCGCCCGGGCAGGCGGCGCCACGTGACTGAAGGATGTCGCCACCATGAAGGCGACCAGGAATGCCACGCCGAATCGGCGCATACCGCCACGAGCCATCGCGCGCTCCCTCCACCCCTAGGCGCGCAGCTGCCACATCTGGGTGCCGCGCGGCCTCTTCCCCCGGTGACGGCCATTCGGCTGCGCGCGTCCAGGACTGGGACGGTGGGCTCGCGGTCCGACGGCAGGGCCGGAGCATACAGCCCAGGGTGTTGCGTAGCGTCATCACTTTTACGTAACCCGTCGCAGGCCCGGTGCCTGCAGAGCTGCGGAGCGTTCGGCGGCCTCAGGTTTCCTGGCCGGTCGAGGGCTCGCCGCCTGCGCCGGGCCGGCCGGTCCGCCTTCGGCTCGTACCGGCCGAGCGCCGCGCTCCGCTTGTCGACCGCGCGCGGATCGATCGATGCGAGGGCTTCGTCAGACGGAGCCGCCGCGAGACGCGCGGCCTCGCCGAGCCGCCTGACCTTCTCCGCGGCGACCGACCATGACAGCGCGGCGAGGGACCCGGCCGTCGCGAGGCCCACCCGCGCCGGGCCACGTCCTCGGGTCGAGGCCGCGTACCGGGCCGCCCACAGCAGCAGCTCGGGGCCATCGTCGCTGCCCTCCCGCGTCGAGAGGGCGCCGCAGATCAGGCCCCGCTCGGCCGGCCAGGCCGTGGCGACCCGCCAGTTGTCCGGCCCGTCGATGAGATCCAGGGCCAGGCTCGCGTAGGCACCCGCCAGGAGCACATCGACACCCGCTCCATCGGCGCTACCGCCGGTGATTGCCAGGGACAGGTGCACGTCGTCGCCAAACCCTGCCGTGAGCGTCGCGTGCGCGTCCATGAACCGCGCCCGCTCGTCGGCGTCCGCGCCGATGCCCGTGACTCCCGGCTCGTGGACCTCGATCCACCGGCAACCGGCCTCAGCCAGGCCGAGCAGCACCGCCCGCACCTCGGCAACGGGCCGGCCGCTCGTGAACGGGCCGTCGAGGACCGCCTTTACCAGCCCGTCGGTTCGCGCCGCGGTCGCCTGCCACGCAACGACGGGATCCAAGCGATCCAGCCCCCAGCCGGCATCCGTCAGCGGCTCGAGCCCATGCTGGACCTGGAGCTCCAGGACGGCGTCGAGAAGCGCCTCCGACGCGACATCGTCCGCGAGCGGTGGCCGCGGCAGCGACCCCAAGAGCGTGGCGAACATCCGATCCCCGGTCGCGGCCGGGTCAGGCCGCCCAGCGGGCGGTGCCGATCAGCAGGCCCGCGATCACCACGATCACGACCACGCCATACGCGATGACCGTGGCAAAGATCGGGACCTGCGCCAGATGCGCCGTCCTCGCCTCCCCCGTCCGCTGCCAGAGCGAGGCGAGGGTCTGGACCTTCGTGGGCGGGATCAGCGCCCCAAGCCACAACCCGGCGGCCAGTCCGCCGAGGTGGGCGGCGTTGTCGATGCCCGGGACGGCGAATCCGAAGAGCAGGTTGATGGCGATCAACATGCCCAGCTGACTCACCAGCGCGCGGCTCTGCTTGTCGACCGGGTGGTGAACACGACCTGCGGCCAACAGCAGACCGAACAGCCCGAACACCGCGCCCGAAGCCCCGACCGACGTGCCGGCGCCACCCAGGACGAAGCTGCCGATCGAGCCCGCGGCGGCGCACAGGAGGTAGAAGACCAGCATGTTCAGCGACCCGTACCAGCGCTCGACGATGCGGCCCGACAGGTACAGCGCGTACATGTTGAAGGCGAGGTGGAGCTCGCTGCCGTGCAGCAGGGTCACCGTCCACAGCCGCCAGTACTCGCCCGCGGCGACGGCCTCCTTGTCGAGCGCCAGGGCGTCGAAGAGCGCCTGGCCCTCGGCCGACCAAAGCGCCGACAGCGACACGATGACCGAGGCCGCGATGAGGATCGTCGTGACCGAGATGAGCGGCGCGTCGCCGCGTCCCTTGGCGAAGTACTTGCGCGCGGCCTTCGGATCGCCCGACTCTTTGATGAGCCAGCCGAGCCTCGTCGCGATCTCCTGCTTGTCCTCCCAGGGCGCTCGATAGTCGGCCTGGCGGTAGGCCTCGATGGCGCCAGCAAGATCGCCGTTGCGGACCCGTGCCGCAGCCACGTTCCGCCAGGCCGGGTAGGTCGATGGCGTCTCGCCCACCTTGACGGCCGCCTCCCATGAGGCGAGCGCGGCGTCGTCGTCACCGAGTCGGTAGCGGGCTTCGCCGAGGCCCAGGAGGGCGGCGGCGGTGATGGGCGCGTCGTCGAACCCGATCACCCGCCCGTAGCGGACCGCCGCATCGGCGAAGTCGGCCGACGCCAGCGCCGAGTCGGCCGATGCCAGGAGGGCGGTCGCCTCCTCGCGAGACAGCCGCCCGGACCGTGACGGGTCTGGGCCCTCGGGTGGCTGGGGGTCGTCCATCGAGCCGACGATACTAGACTTGCCCCCATGTGCGGACGGTTCACCCAGGAGCGACCGGCCTCGGAGCTGGCCGACATCTTCGCCGCCGAGCCGCTCGTGGACGATCCGGGTCCGCGCTACAACGTCGCCCCGACCGACGAGGTGCTCGTCGTCGTCCAGCGCGAGGAACGACGCGCGATCACGGCCTACCGCTGGGGCCTCGTCCCGCACTGGTCGGCGGACCTGAAGACCGGATCGCGCATGTTCAACGCCCGGGCCGAGACGCTCACCACGAGTCCGGCCTTTCGGGACGCCTTCAAACGACGGCGCTGCCTCGTGCCCGTCGAGTCCTTCTACGAGTGGAAGCGCGAAGGCAGCATCCGCCAGCCGTATCGGGTCGTGCGCGAGGACGGGCGACCGCTGGTCCTCGCCGGGCTGTGGGCGGGCTGGAAGGATCCATCGACCGAACAGGTCCGCCGCACGTTCACGATCGTCACGACGACACCGAACGACGCGATGGCCGACCTCCACGACCGGATGCCGGTGCTCGTCCCCGATGACGCCTGGGAGCGCTGGCTGCATCCGACGGCGGCCGAGCCCGGCGAGCTGATCGCGATGCTCCAGCCGACCGACGAGATCGCTCTTCGGATCTACCCGGTCAACCGCGATGTCAACGACGTGCGGCGCGATGGGCCGGAGCTGATCGAGCCGCTGGCCGTCGCGGCTGCGGTCCCCGCCGAGGGGACCCTGGGCATCTAGGTCGCGGGCGCTGCGGTCAGGTCGCGGTAGGCCGCCGCGGCATCGTCGCCTCGCGACACGGCGGCGGCGTACCGCCCGATCCGCTCCCCGACCCCCTCGGCATCGTCCGCTGCCGCCGCGACGACGAGAGCATCGGCGGGCATGCCGGCCGGCACGTCGCCCTCGGACTCGAGGACCACGACGAGCCGCGCGCTGGCCCAGCCGGCCGCCGAGACCGCCTCGGCGAGCAGGTCCGAGGAGGGATGGACCGCGACGAGCACCCCGAAGTCGGTCAGATAGCGGAGCGCGAGCGAGACATCGGCGGCGTCGAGGGTGGGGCGGAGGTCGGCCGGTGGGGCGTCTTCGGCGGCGCCGCCGGCGCCCGTCTCGGTCGCCTCGTCAGTGGCCGGATCGGTGGGCTCGTCCGGTAGCGATCGGACGGGCGTCAGCCGCGACGGGTCACGCAGGGTCGCGACGTGCCCGACGCCGGCACCCGCGAGCGCGAGCAGGACCGCGTCACCCGCCGGATCGTCGCCGGCCTTGGAGATCAGCTCGACTCGTGCGCCGGCCGCCGCAGCGGCGATGGCGATCGCGGGCGCGAGCCCATCCGGCTCCGGTTCCTCGATGGACCCACGCAGACCAAGACCCCCGATGACGACGATCACGACCGAAGCGTAGCGTGCAGGGGCATGCGGGGGCGTGCGGGGCGGTGCAGGGATGTGGCGCGGGCAGAGGACGTTGCCTCGTTGCACCAAAACGGGACCAATGTCATTGGAGGTGCAAGGTAGGCACCAGTACTATCGGCTGCCCCAAGGAGATTGAGAGCGCGCATTGGACCTTCTGGCACTCGGGGATCTTGACGACATGGACGACTCGGCCCAGGGGCCCAGCTCGAGTCGCCGCTGTATGCCCGGGGAGACCATGCCGTCTCCCGTTGGTCGGGACGATCGGCGTGGCCGGCGCGGTCGATCAGGTCGCAGCCGCCGTGCGCAACTGGGTCAGTCGGTCGTTGAGTTCTCCCTGATCGTTCCCCTGTTGGTGCTGTTCTTCGTGGCGATCGCGGACTTCGCGCGGCTCTACACGACGATGATCACGGTGGAGTCGGCCGCGAGGGAGGCCGCCGACTACGGTTCATTCAGCTCGAACTACTGGACGGAGCCGATCAGGCACGCGCGAAGAGATGATCCACCGGGCGTGCATCGCTTCGTCAAACCTGCCCGACTACGTAGGCACAAAGGCCGACTCCGCGGCAACATGCACGAACCCCGAGGTCCTCCTGCCGATCGACCCGATCCCGCAACCAGGCAGCACGGATTGCGCGGATCCAGACAACCCGAGGCCGTGTTGGGTCACGGTAACCCTTGAGTACGACTTCAAGGTCCTCGCCCCGTTCCATTTCCAGTTTTACAACCTTCAGCTCGGAGTCCCCGAGCAACTGACGTTTCAACGAACCAGCACATTCGCTATGACCGACCTCCAGTTGGAGACTCCTCCCCCGCCGACTCCGCCGTCGACCCCATTCCCCGAACCGACACCCGGGGAGACGCCCGAGCCCTCCCCTACGCCAGATCCCACGCCAGATCCAGGACCAACACCGGAGCCAACGCCGTGACGCCGGGAGTCAAGAATCGGCGACGTGGTCAGGCGATGGTCGAGTTCGCGCTCGTCGCGCCGCTGTTCTTCATCCTGCTGTTCGCAATCATCGAGGGCGGTCGGTTCGTTTTCTACTACGAGATGCTGAACAGCGCCACGCGCGATGGAGCCAGGTACGCGATCATCCACGGCTCCAACGCCGCCGATGGTTGTCCGAGCGGCCCGATGCCCCCAGGCGGCGGGCCATCTTGTGACCTCACCGGGGAGAAGGTGAAGGCAGCCGTTAGGAAGGCCGCCATGGGCCTCGCCGGCGCCGGTGATTTCGCATCGCTCGACGTCTATTGGTGCCCCGTGAATGCGGCCAAACCTTGCGACCCTTCGCTTTCGAACGCCCGTGGCAATCCCGTTACCGTCCGGGCGGCGTACACCTACTCCCCTGTGATGCCGATGCTGCCCCCCATCACGATCGGATCGGAGTCGAGCCTTGTCATCAACAACTGACGTGAAACCCGTTCGCGGGCAAGTCATCGTCGTCTTCGCCCTGAGCCTGTTTGTCATCATGGTGATCGCAGCCCTTGCCTTTGATGGCGGGCAGATGCTGCTGGAGCGCCGAGATCAGCAGAACGCGGCCGACGCCGCCGCGCTCGCTGGGGCCCGCCACCTCATCAACGAGCCCGCCGAGGCCAGGCCCGCGGCTCGGGCGATTGCGACGCAGAACGGATTTACCCACGGTGCCAACAACACGACCGTGCAGGTGAATATCCCGCCTCTGTCGGGACAATTCCGAATGGTTCCCGGCTTCATTGAGGTCGTGATCGGGAACCGGCGACCCACAGTCTTCGGCGGAATCCTCGGCGTCACAGGCTGGAACGTCTCGGCTCGCGCTGTGGCCGCGAATCAGCAGGGCCTCGACTTGCCCTTCGCGATGCTGACGCTGCATCCGACCGACTGCAAGGCGTTGCAGGTCGGGGGGTCGGGGATCATCACGTCGAACGGGAGCATCCAGGTCAATTCGGAGTGCCCCGCGAACGCCTTGGATGTTGGCGGAACGGGCACGATCACGGTCACCGCCGACGGGGCCACCTGTAACGCCGTAGGTGGCATCAATCCCCACGGGGGCGGCGAGCTGAACTGTGTCCGAACCCCAAACTCCTACGCAATCCCCGATCCGCTGAAGACACGGCCCGCTCCCCCGGTTCCGCCCTACCCGGCGGCGATCGAGAAGGTGGTGCCGACTTCCAAGCAACGCCCCGTCGGCTGTCCCGGATCATCGAACCCAGCGACCGCCACGACACCGAGGACCTGCGCGTTTAACGGTTCCGTACGATGGCACTTCGTGGCGTTTCTTCCCCGGCTACTACCCTGGCGGAATCAAGGCGGGGAAGGCCATCCTGCATTTCGAGCCCGGTATCTACTACATCGGCGGCGGCGGTTTCGAGGCGGCGAACGGCGGTGTGAACTCGGTAGCCGCAGGCGCTACGGCGCCGCCGCACGGTGGGGGCGTCCTGATCTACAACACCGAGGCGTACAACTTCCACGACGCGTGTGCCTCTGGAACCGGTAACGACACGGTGTGCATCGGCGCCATCAAATTGAACGGTGGCTCAAGCGCCGTCAACCTGCTTCCGTTGAACGACGGTTCCGTGTGGGACGGTATGGTCATCTTCCAGGACCGGAACCTGTCAGTTGGCGGCGGCAAGGACATCCAGATCAACGGAGGCAGCTCCACGATGGAGGTGGCGGGAACCATCTATGTCCCGATTGGGGCTGTGGAAGTGAACGGCAGCGCCTCGCTCATGATTCTCGATCAGATCATCGCCTACACGTACAAGGTCACCGGCAGTGGCGGAACGATCGACATCCGCTACCGCGATGGAGTAACGGCGCGAATCGCGGGGGTCGGTCTCGTCGAGTAATCGCTCGCGTGGTTCAGATTCCGCGCTTACTAGCCGCCGGAACCCGAGCCGGACGAGTCGCTGCCCGAACCTGATCCTGACGAATCGTCGCCCGACCCTGGTCCTGACGAGTCGTCGGTCGGTCGCGCTGTCTCGTCGCCGGAGCCCGGCCCGGACGAGTCGCTCCCGGACTGCCCGATCCCGGGCCCGACGAGTCGTCGGTCCCTCCGGGCGTTTCGGTCGGCTCGGCGGTCTCGGTCGGCTCGGCCGTCTCCGTGGGTGACGCCGATGGGGTGGCGCTCGGCGACGGGCTGACGGACGGGCTCGGGCTCGGCGGGGTCGAACTGACGGACTCGGTGTCGGCACCGGAGCCGGTTGCACGGTCGGCACGGGTCCATCCGGCGACAGCAGCGCGCCAACCCCCACGGCCGCCAGCGATCCCAGCGATCCCAACGCCACGGCCGCCAGCAAGACGAACGCCAGGGCCTGTGCCCGGACCGCGACCGGCCGGTCAGCGCTCCACACGAGACGCCACGAATCCCGGACGACCGCGACGATGCCGCGCAGGCCGCGAGAGCCCACCGCTCGCGGTGGCGGCTCGTCGGCGATGGCTGCCATGACGCGATCCTCGAAGTCCCCGCTCAGCGTCACCGAGTCGCTCCGCGCGTACGCCTCGAGGTCCCTGGCGATCGCGAGCAACTCGGCGGCGGTGGCATTCCCGGCCACCTCGTCCTCACCGAGCTCGGAGACATCGAACCGTCGGCCGAAGTCACTCATCGGTCGTCTCGCTCGAGGCTGCCGCGCAGCTTGGCCAGGCCGCGGTGGAGATGCGTCTTGACGGTGCCGAGCGGCCGGTCCGTGACGCGCGAGATCTCGTCGAGCGTGGCGTCCCCGAAGAAGCGCAGGGCGACCACCTCGCGATAGGGCTCGGGGAGCGCGGTGACCGCGGCTCGCAGCTCGGTGGCACGCTCCGCTCGCATCGAGAGCATCGCGGGATCGGTGAGCGGCGCCGACTCGATGGCGGCCTGATCGGTGGCTCGCGTGATCGGATCGACCGCAGACTCGTTCGCGCCCGTGGGGGTCCCGCCGCCGAGCGGATCGCGCCACGTGACGGTCTTCCGCTTGCCGGCCTGCCGCAGGGCGATCCGTACGCCGATGCGCATAAGCCACGCACCGAACGGACCATCTCCTCGCCAACTGGCCAGCTGCCGATAGGCGGTCACGAGTGCCTCCTGGGCGGCGTCCTCGGCGTCCGATCGGTCGCCGAGGATCCGATGACACGCTCGAACGAGCGCCACCGATTCGCGCTCGACCAGGCGACGGAAGGCCTCGCGGTCTCCGGCCAGGACGGCGTCGACGATGGCGCGCTCGTCCCCAGCGGCCGTGGTCCGATCGAGCGATTGGGCTTCGATGCCGAGGTCACTCCGTTCAGGGGTCGGCCGGCGGGCGGAGTGCCTCGCCGGTCCGGTCGACCATGTTGATGCTCCCACGAATCCCGTTCGTGGCTGCGGCGGCCCATCGGTCACCGGGGCAAACGGGCTGCGGCGTCAGTCGTCGCTGCCCGAGCCGCTGTTGTCGTCATCGCTGCCACCGTGGCCGCTGCTGTCGTCGTCGCCACCGCTGCCGGGGCCGCTGTTGTCGTCGTCCGGCGTCGTCGTCGCCACCGTTGCCCGGGCCGCTGTTGTCGTCGTTGGCTTCGTCGTCGTCACCGTTGCCCGGGCCGCTGTTGTCGTCGCCGGCGTCGTTCGTGGGCTCGGCGGTTTCCCTCGGCTCGGCGGTCTGCGTCGGCCCGGCCGTCTGCGTCGGTTCGGCAGTCGCCCGCGGTTCGGCGGTCTGGGTCGGATCGGCCGTCGGGTCTGAGGTCGGCTCGGCGGTCTCGGTCGGCTCCGTGGTCTGGGTAGGCTCGGCGGTCTGGGTCGCTTCCGACGTCGCTGTGGGCTCCGCGGTCGCGGCCGGCTCGGTGGTCTCGGTCGCTCGCGGCTCGCCGATCGTCGGGTCGCCTGGCGCCGAGCTCGTGAGGCCATCGGCCGCGAAGACCGCGCCAACGGCGAGGAAGAGGGTCGCAGTCCCGATACCGAGACCGCGCATCAACTTGGCATCTGTGCGCATCGTGGTTCGTCTCCTGGGTGGCCGACCTGCTGATCAGCTCCTACCCAGTACGAGACATCCCGAGGCGAGAAGGTTTCAGGCGGTTACCGCTCCTCGGCCTCGGTGTCCGCCGCAGCCGGCTCATCGGCCGTGCCCGGCAGGTCGGGATCCTCGGCGCCGGCCGTGGGGCCTGCGTCGTCCCCTGCGTCGACGGCCACGTGCGGCGCATCGGGAATCGGCCCGAGCGCCTGCGGCGCATCGTCGCGTTCGACCACGACCGTGCCGAGATTCGTGGCCTCCAGGGCGGCCCCGATCGCGTCGGCGTCACCGACGAGGACGATCGCGGCCTCGTCGATGTGGATGTGCTCGCGGGCCGCGGTGGCGACGTCGTCGATGGTCACGGCCTCGATCTTGCGGCGGTAGTCGAGCAGCTCCTCGACCGGCAGCCCGTGGATCGCCAGTCCGGACAGGGCCGCGGCAACGGCACCAGGCGTCTCGAACCGGAGCGGGAAGACCCCGACGAGGAAGTCGCGGGCCGCAGCGAGCTCGCTCGGCTCGACCTTCGTGTCGCGCATCCGCTCGAGCTCGGCGAGCGTGTCGATCACGGCCGGGACGGTCACCTCGGTGTTCACGGCGGCGCGGGCCGTGAAGGGCCCGGCGCCGCGGCGCATGTCGAACCCGGCGCTCGCGCCGTACGTGTAGCCCTTGGCCTCGCGGAGCTGCATGTTGAGCCGCGAGTTGAACAGCCCGCCCAGGATCGCGCTCATCACCGAGACCGCGTGGAAGTCCGGGACCTTCCGGGGCAGGCCCGGATGCCCGATGCGGATCTCGGTCTGCACGGATCCAGGCCGATGCACGACGCGGATCCGTCGGCCGTTCGCCGCGGGGGCGTCGACGATCGTGCCGCCGGCGTTCGGCGACGTGGGCGCGGGCCATCCGTCCAGGAGCTCTCGGGCCATCGCGACCACGTCCTGACCGCCGAGGTCGCCCGCGACCACGAGCGTCGCGCGCGTGGGATCGACGGCGGTCCCGTAGACGCGCCGGAGCACGTTCGCATCGAGGCGTTCGACCGTCTCGCGCTGCCCGCCCGCGGGCCGGTGATAGGGCGCCTCGGGCGCATAGATGGTCTCGATGTACGCCTCGTCGGCGCGGCGGCGCGGATCGGCCTGGGCCTGCAGCAGGTCGTTGAGCCGCTCGTCACGCAGCCGCTCGACCTCGCCCTCCGGGAACGTCGGGCGAAGCAGGACCTCCGCCAGGAGCTCGAGGGCCTGGCGGAACCGGGTGGTCGGAACGTCGATGCTGACGCTGGTGGCGTCCCAGCCGGCGTCCGCGTGGATCGACGCGCCCAGCCGCTCGCTCGCCTCGATCAGGGCGACGGCGTCGTATCGCTCGGTCCCCTCGGTCAGGGCGCGTGCGGCCAGGACGGCGGCACCGCCCTCGTCCGCGGGCTCGTCCACCGCGCCGATCGGGAGCACGACCGACGCGCTGACCAGCGGGCGACCGGGCAGGTCGGCGACCAGGATGGTGAGTCCGTTGTCGAGCTGTGCCCGGGCGAGGTCCGGGAACTCGTACGGTCGCGGGACGCCGGGCGTCGGGCGTTCGGCGACGACGTTCCCATCGAGCTCGAGGCGGTCCGTCGCGGTCATGCCGCCTCCTCCTCGTCCTGCTCGGTGTCGGTTTCGGTGTCCTTCGTCTCGTCGGCCTCGCTGTCCACGGCGCCGGAGTCCGCCGGCGCGATCTCGGGCAGGTACGTCAGGACGAGCCGGTTGTCCGGGCGGAACGTCGCGGCGGCGACCTCGAGGATCGCCTCCGGGGTGACCGACAGGTAGCGCGCCAGCATCTCGTTGATGATGCCCGGGTCGTCGAAGAGGGTCGCGTACATCGACAGCCGGTCGGCGCGCTCCTCGACGCGTTGCAGCGCCCCGAGCTCGTCGGCCTCGATCAGCGCGAAGGCTCGCGCGAGCTCGTCCGCGCTCACCGGCTCGACCGCGAGGCGCTCGGTCTCCTCGTGCAGGGCCGCCTCCACCCGTTCGACGGTCACGCCCGGGCCGGACGGTCGCCCATCCCGCCAGGATCGACGCCCCGCCGGTGAACCCGAGGGTGAACAGGGCGACATCATTGGCGATCCGCTCGTCCCGAACGAGGCGGCGGTGCAGCCGGCTGCCCTTGCCGCCGGCCAGGATCTGGCCGGCGATCTCGAGCGCGTCGAGCCGGCGATCGCCGTACACCGGCGCTCGAAAGCCGAGATAGATGCGCGGCAACGGAACGCGGTCGTAGACGACCTCGCGGATCTCGCCTCCGAGCGTCGGCGGGAGCGACAGGTCGCCGAGCGGCGGGATCGCGGGGTTCGCCGGGATGGCGCCGAAGTAGCGCTCGACGCTGCGCAGGACCTCCGGGGTATCGACGTCACCCACGACCGAGAGCACCGCGTTGTTCGGCGCGTAGTAGGTCCGGAAGAACTCGCTGACGTCCTCGAGCGAGGCGGCGTCGAGGTCCTCCATCGACCCGATCGTCGAGTGGTGGTACGGATGCTCGGGCGGGTAGAGGTGGGCCTGCAGCTTCTCCTGCCACGTGCCGTAGGGGCGGTTGTCGTACGACCAGCGCTTCTCGTTCTTCACGACCTCGCGCTGGTTGTCGAGGTTCTCCTGGCTGAGCGCATCGAGGAGCGTCGCCATCCGGTCGGCCTCGAGCCAGAGCGCGATGTCGAGCTGGTGCGACGGCAGGGTCTCGAAGTAGTTCGTCCGGTCCAGCCAGGTCGTGCCGTTCATCGTCCCGCCGGCGGCCTGGATGAGCGCGATGTGCTCGGCCTTGGTCACGTGCTTGGAGCCCTGGAACATCACGTGCTCGAAGAGGTGTGCGAACCCCGTCTTGCCGGGCTGCTCGTGCTTGGAGCCGACGGCGTACCAGACGTTGACGGCGACGACCGGGGCGAGGTGGTCCTCGGCGACGATCAGGCGCAGGCCGTTCTCGAGGCGGTGATCGGTGAAGGCCGTGGTCGGGATCGGGGTCGTCGGCTGGGTCGGGTCGGTCGGCACGCGCGGCTCCTGGGACGGGGCGGCGGTCGGTCGGCGGGTCGGTCGGGTCGGTCGGGTCGGTGCGGCGTGGGTCGATGGGCTGAGCTCGGCGGTCGCCAGTCGTCACGGCGCCGCCCTCGCGCGATGTCGCCGTGTGTACGCCCGGACCGACCGATGCGACCCTGGCAGCCACATCGGACGCGCGGGAGGCGACGGCATGCGCAGGGTCTCGCCGATGGCGCCACGTGCGTGGAACGCATGCATCGACCTCGCGACCGATGGATCGCGACGGCGCGCACCGCTGTTCCTCGTGATACGCCCGCTGGCGGTCCGGCGACCATTGCGGCATCGGCTGCGGCCGTCGCGACGTTCCGTAGACTCCGGCATGACCCCATCGGCGCCACGTCGTTCGTCGCGGTCGCCGGCTGGCCGCGCTGCTCTTCCCGCCAGCGTCGCCGCGCATGCGAGCTGCTCGAGGCCACGCCGGCGGACGGGGCCACGGTCGAGGGCACGCCCGAGGAGATCAGCGCCACGTTCAGCGAGGCCCTGGATCCCGATCGATCCACGTTCTCGCTACGGGACGCTGCCGGAGAACGTCTGGCTGTGGGTCTCATCGACCCAGATGATCCGACCCGCATGATCATCGATCCGGTGCCGGAGCTCGCACCGGGTGTGTACGAGGTGCGCTGGACCGCCAAGGGCAGCGACGACCATCTCGAGAGGGACACGTGGACGTTCACGGTCACACCGGCGCCCACGCCGTCGCCGACGCCGACACCCACCCCTGCATCGACGGCGAGTGCCGAACCGACGCCAAGTGCCACCCCAGAGCCGACGCCGACGCCCGCGCCGAGCCCGTCGGCATCGCCCGGTCCGACCGACCCGACCGGCTCGACCGACGGCGACGTGATCCTGCCGATCGTCGCGGGGTTGGCGATCGTCATCGCCGTGGCGGCGGTCCTGTTGTCGCGCCGCAACCGACCTCCGACGAGCGCGTGAGGCGGGGACGCGTCGGTCGGCTCGCGGCCGGCCTTTCCGTCGTCGGTGCGATCGCCCTGACCGCCCCGGCGGTCGTCCTGGCGCACGCGCTCAACCCGACGTACACGAGCCGGTTGCCGCTGGCGGTCTACCTCGCGGGCGCCGCGGCGACCGTCGCGCTGTCGTTCATCTTCGTGCTGGTCCGTGACGTCCGGGCCGAGCGTCCGACGATCACCGCCACGGGCCGGATGCCACCGGCGGCGTTGCGCCTGGTCCTCCGCGCGCTGGGGTTCCTGGCCTGGCTGTGGATCATCGTCCAGGGGATCGTCGGCGGCACGAGCGATGCCGAGGTCGCGACGCTGTTCATCTGGGTCTTCGGCTGGGTCGGTGTCGCCATGGTGTCCGCGCTCATCGGGCCCATCTGGCACTTCCTCGACCCGTTCTCGACGCTGCACGATCTTGGTGCCGCGCTGGTCAAGCGACTGGGCGTCGCGCCATGGCAGGTGGCCGACTACCCGGAGGCGCTCGGCAAGTGGCCGGCGGTCATCGGCCTCGCGGTCGTCATCTGGATCGAGCTCGTTGTCGCGAGCGGGCCGGTGACCCTCTTCGTCATCCTCGTCGGTTACACGGCCTTCACGCTCGCGATGATGGCGCAGTTCGGGCGCGACACCTGGCGGGCGAACGCGGAGGTCTTCACGGTCTGGTTCCGGCTGCTCGGCCGGCTGGCGCCGTTCGCTCTGGTCGACGAGGAGGGCCGGATCCGCCGGCGGCCGTTCCTGGAGGGCCTCCTGGAGCCCGGCTGGACGCTGACCGATGTCGTGCTCATCGCCCTCGGCGTTGGCTCCATCCTGTTCGACGGGCTGTCGCAGACGCAGATCTGGTTCGAGCTGTTCGGCCTGCCGTCGCTGCCGGTCGAGACCCTGCTGCTCGCCGGCTTCCTCGGGATCGTCATCGCGCTCGCGCTCGCGGTCACGCGCTTCGTCGGGATCGGCGCGACCGGTGCCGGGCTCCTGCCGATCGCGGTCGGCTACCTCATCGCGCACTACCTGACCTACCTGCTCATCGAGGGGCAGCGGATCGTCGTCGCGCTGTCCGACCCGTTCCAGCTCGGCTGGGACCTGTTCGGGACGGCCTTCTACGAGGTCTCGGGGGCGTGGCTGCCGCCCGGTCTCGTGTGGACCGTGCAGCTGGCCGCGGTCGTCGGCGGCCACATGCTGGGCGCGTGGGCCGGCCACGTCGTCGCGGCCCTGGACGCGCCACAGGACATGCCGCCCGCCACGCTCCGGACTCGGCAGATCCCGCTGGCGGTCGTGATGGTCGCGCTCACGACGCTGACCCTGTGGTCGCTGGGTCAGTCGATCGTCGTGACGCCCGAGGAGCCCGCCGCTCAGACCGAGGCGACGAGCGTCCGCCGGGGCTGACCCGGGGCCGGCACCCATTCGTCCAGGGAACGGACGCTCGCGACGGCCTCGACGATCTCGGGGTCGAGCGCCTCGGCCGCCGCGACCGCGGTCTCCATGGCGGTCAGGCACAGGATCCCCTCCCCCGTCGCCGCGAAGCGGATCTCGGCCGCGTCCCGGACCGCGCCGGAGCGCGGGCGTGGGCGTGTTGACGACGAGGCGGACCTCCCCGGACGCGATGAGGTCCAGGATCGGGACTTCGCCCGTGCTTTCGTCCGCGGCCTCGCCGAGCTTGGCGACCGGTCTCGCGTCGAACCCGGCTGCGGCCAGCGCCCGTCGCGTGCCCGGCGTCGCCGCCAGTCGATAGCCGGCGGCCGCCAGGCCCGTCGCCAGCCGCGGCAGCAGCGCCTTGTCGCGATCCGCGATCGACAGGAGTGCGAGCGCGCCGCCGGCTCCCGGGCCGAGGCGGCACGAGCGCAGCCCCGAGCAGGGCCTTCGCCAGCGCCACCCTCGGGTCCTCGTGCAGGCCGATGACCTCGCCGGTCGACTGCATCCCGGGTCCGACCGACGGGTCCACGCCGCGGAGCTTGGTCGTCGAGAACGCCGGGGCCTTCACCGCGAAATACGGCGGGGCGGGCAGCAGCCCGCCGTCCCAGCCGAGCTCCGGGAGCGTGGCGCCGAGCGCGATCCGGACCGCCAGCTCCACCATCGGGACGCCCGTGACCTTGGACATGAACGGGACCGTCCGGGACGCGCGGGGATTGACCTCGATCAGGTAGACGCCGTCGTCGCGCACGATGAACTGGGCGTTGACGAGGCCCTTCGCACCGAGCGCCAGCACGATGCGCTCCATCGTCGCGACGATCAGGTCCTGGTCGCCCTCACTGACGAACTGCGGCGGGAAGACGCCGACGCTGTCGCCGCTGTGGACGCCGGCCCGCTCGACGTGCTCCAGGAGCCCCGGGATCAGCACGAGCTCCCCGTCGCTGACCGCGTCCACGTCGACCTCGACACCCTCGAGGTAGCGGTCGATGCGCACCGGCCGGTCGGGATCGACGACGGTGGCGGCGGCCAGCTGGCGTGCCAGGTCCTCCGGCGAGTAGCAGAAATCGATGGCGAGACCACCGATCACGAACGAGGGCCGGACGATGACCGGGTAGCCGATGCGTTCGGCGAGGGTCAGCGCCTCCTCCATGCTGTGGGCCATGCCGCCGTCGGGCTGCGGGATCCCGAGTCGGTCGAGCAGGGCGGCGAAGCGGACGCGCTCCTCGGCCTGGTCGATGGCCTCGAGGTCGCTGCCGAGCAGCGGGACGCCACCCGCGGCGAGCGGCGCCGCCAGGTTCAGCGGCGTCTGGCCACCGAATGCGACGACCGCCGGCAGGAGATCCGCGCCACCGGGCGATTCCGCGTCGATGACGCTGCGCACGCTCTCCGGGTCGAGCGGCTCGAAGTAGAGTCGCGACGAGGCGTCGAAGTCGGTCGAGACGGTCTCCGGGTTCGAGTTGATCATCACGGCCCGCCAGCCGTTGCGGCGCAGGGTGTCCGCAGCCTGGACGGCGCAATAGTCGAACTCGATGCCCTGGCCGATGCGCACCGGCCCCGACCCGATGACGAGCGCCGCGGGGCGCTCCACGGGCGGCGCCTCGGGTGCGGAGCCCGCCGCTGCATACGTTGCATAGAAATACGGCGTCTCGGCCGCGAACTCGGCGGCGCAGGTGTCGACCATCGAGTAGCCGGGCACGATGCCGAGCGCGAGTCGTGCCTCCCGCAGCGCCTCGGGGGTCGTGCCGCCGAGGCCCGCCAGCTCCTTGTCGCCGAACCCGGCTCGCTTGACGGTGGCGAGCAGCTCGGCGGCTTCCGTGTCCGTCGGGTCGGCCAGCCGCTCTCCGGCCGCCGAAACTTCGTGCTCCAGCGCCACGTTCCGGCCCATCTCCCCGAGGAACCAGGCGGAGATGCCGGTCGCCTCCCCGACGACGTGCTCCGGGACGCCGCGCCGGAGCAGGCCGAGCAGCCGCCACAGCCGCGAGTCGGACGGCTCGAGGAACCGGCGCAGGACGAGGGGCGCGGCGGTGCGCTGCGCGTGGCGGGTGGATTCGCAGGCCTGCCCGCGCTCGTCGATCCAGTGGATCGGTTCGTCCGCCTCCGGGTCGCCGGCATAGACGCCCGCGAGGTAGTCGAACGTCGGGTGTCCAGGTCGGATCCTCGGCCAGCGGCCCGACCCCAGCCTGCTCGAGGCCGCGGAGCGCCTTGTTCAGCGCCGAGCCGAACGTCCGGTCGATGGCCATCACCTCGCCCGTGGCCTTCATCTGGCTGCCGAGCGTCCGATCGGCCGTCGGGAACTTGTCGAACGGGAAGCGCGGCAGCTTCACGACGACGTAGTCGAGCGCCGGCTCGAAGGCGGCGACCGTCGTGCCGGTGACGACGTTCGGGATCTCGGCCAGCCGCCGCCCGACGGCGATCTGGGCCGCGACCCGGGCGATCGGGTAGCCCGTCGCCTTGCTCGCGAGCGCCGACGAGCGGGAGACGCGCGGGTTGACCTCGATGACGGCGTAGTCGGTCGAGTCCGGCGACAGCGCGAACTGGACGTTGCAGCCGCCCTCGACGCCGAGCGCGCGGATGATCGCGAGCGCCGCGCTCCGGAGTCGCTGGTGGACCGCGTCGCTGAGCGTCTGGACCGGCGCGACGACGATCGAGTCGCCGGTGTGGACGCCGAGCGGGTCGACGTTCTCCATCGAGCACACCGCGATGCACGTGTCGTCGGCGTCGCGCATGACCTCGTACTCGATCTCCTGCCAGCCGACGAGGCATTTCTCGACCATGACCTGGCCGATCGGGCTGGCGCGCAGCCCTGTGCGCACGATCTCGTGGTACGCGGCCTCGGTCTCGACGATGCCGCCGCCGGTGCCGCCGAGCGTGAACGCCGGGCGGACGATGGCCGGCAGGCCGATCGTGTCGAGGGCTTCCTGGGTCGTGCGCGCGCGCTCCTCCGGGGTCGCGCCTTCGACGATGAAGCTCGGGGCGTAGGGCTGGCCGAGCCGGTCGAGGAGGTCACGGAACGCCTCGCGGTCCTCGGCCATGTGGATCGCCTCGAGCGGCGTGCCGAGCAGGCGGATCGGGTGACGCTCGAAGACGCCCGCGCGGGCCATCGCCGTCACCAGGTTCAGCGCGGTCTGGCCGCCCAGGCCCGCGAGCAGGCCCTCCGGCTGCTCCTTCGCGATGACCGCCTCGACGACCTCGACCGTGAGGGGCTCGAGGTAGATCGCGTCGGCGACCGAGGGGTCGGTCATGATCGTCGCCGGGTTCGAGTTGATGAGGATCGTGCGGACGCCCTCGGCGCGCAGGGCGCGGCAGGCCTGCGTCCCCGCATAGTCGAACTCGGCTGCCTGCCCGATGACGACGGGACCGCTGCCAAGGATCAGGACCGACGCAGGCTTGGGCCCGGGCGCGCTCACCGGCAGCCACCGGTCCATGTCATCGCGCGCCGCGCTCGCGTGACATTCACCCCGTGAAATTCGGCCGCCGACGCGTCGCGACGGTCGCGCGCACGACCCCCACGCGCTGCCCCCCGGGATTTCACCCCGTGAATGTCGCGCGAGTGGCTGGGACCGACCGTCACCCGGGCGTCCGGCCAGCCGGCTTCCGGCCAGTCGCGCTGACGAACCGGTCGAACACTGCGAGCGCGTCGAGCGGCCCCGGAGACCCTTCCGGGTGGTATTGGACGGTCTCGATCGGGAGCGTCGAGTGGCGCAGGCCCTCCACCGAGCCGTCGTTGAGGTTGACCTGGCTCACGTGGAAGCGCGATCCCGTCGGGAGCGAGTCGCCGACGACCTGGACCTCGTGGTTCTGGGCGGTCACCTGGACCAGCCCGAGGTCGACGTCACGGATCGGGTGGTTCGCCCCGTGGTGCCCGAACCGGAGCCGGGTCGTCTCGGCGCCGGCCGCTCGAGCGACGATCTGGTGGCCGAGGCAGATCCCGAGCAGCGGCCGCCCGTCCTCGATGATCGCCTTCGCCAGTGCGACCGGACCGTCGAGCCGCGCCGGGTCGCCGGGCCCCGGCGAGAGGATCAGGCCATCGATGTCGCGGGCGAGCGCGACTGCGGCTGGAGATCGTGTGCGGCAGGATCCGGACGCGGGCACCGCGACGGCGCATCGCCCGGACGATGTTCGACTTGAGCCCGAAGTCGACGATCCCGATGAGCGGGCCGTCCTCATCGTGGCTACCGATGTCCATGATCGAGGACGGCGAGACCTCGCCGACGAAGTCCTGGTCCTCCCAGCGGGGAACCGCTCGCGCCCGATCCACGGCGTCGGCGCGGTCCACGAAGTCGGGCTCCGTGACGATCGCGCGCAGGCTGCCGTGGGTCCGCAGGTGGCGGGCCAATGCCCGGGTGTCCACGCCGGCGATGGCCGGGATGCCGTCGTCGCGCAGGAGCGCCGCGAGCTGGCGGGCGTCGTCGAGCACCGCGGCGGTCGCGTTGGCCACGACCAGTGCACGCAGCCACGGGTGAGCGGACTGGTCGTCATCGACGAGGCGACCGTAGTTGCCGATGAGGGGGTAGGTCATGACCACGACCTGGCCGGCGTACGAGGGGTCGGTGCAGACCTCCTGGTAGCCGGTCTGACTCGTGTTGACGACGAGGTCGCCACCACCCGCGACCGGGGCCCCGAACGCGATCCCGGGGAAGACCGTCCCGTCCTCGAGCGCCAGCAACGCCGGACCCAGGTCGCCGATGCGCGGGTCGACGATCGCGGAGGCTCGCGGCGGCGGAGGGACGATCACGCGACGGCGACCTCGACGGGGGCGGGAGTGTGCCGGGCAACAAATGACCCACCCGCCGCAGGGGCGTGGTGGGCGAGGGCGTGCGCGAACATCCGAGCCTCCTTCGCCGGCCTCACGGGACCGGTACGCCAGCCTCACAGGACCGGCCATGAAAGGACGCCGTCAGGGTAGCATCCGGCGCGGTCCGGCGGGACGGCTACCGGTCGGCCGGTTCGTCCGGGTCGCGTGCGAGCCCGAGCCGATGGGCCATGGCGGCGGCCTCCACCCGGTTTGCCACCCCGAGCTTGCCCAGGATGTTCGACACGTGGACGCTCGCCGTCTTGCGCGTGATGAACAGCGCGTCGGCGATCTGCTGGTTCGACCGCCCGGCCGCCACGAGCGGGATGACCTCGCGTTCCCGTTCGGTGAGACCGATCGTGTCGGTCGGGGCGGCGACGTCGGCCGTCGTCCCGCCCAGGTCGATGCGAGCGTGGCGCGCCAGCTGCTCGATCTCGTGCCGAAGCGGCTCCGCGCCAAGACGCGCGGACGTCGAGTGCGCCCCGCGCAGCGCAGCCGCGGCCTCGTGGCGATCCCCGCCGGCCCCGAGCATTGCCTCGGCGGCTCGGAACCCGGCGTACGCGGCCGGGGCGGGCCGGCCGAGCTCGTCCCACGCGTCCGCGGTTCGTTGGAGCCCGGCCGGATCCGGGCGGCCACCGATCCGATCGAGCTCGGCGCGACACAGTCCGGCGACCGCCGCCCGGCGACCGTCGGAGGGCGCGACCTGATCCCCGAGCCGGAGCATCCCGGCGATCGGCTGGACCTGCGCGCTCGATCTCGCGTACGGCGGCCGCGTCCCCGCGCGCCTTCGCGGCGTCTGCGGCATCGGCTTCGGCGCGTAGCGCGTGCCATGCCAGCCAGCCGAGTGCCGGGGGGAGCGGTGCAGACTCCTGGAGGCTGGCCAGCGCCTCGGCGACGGCGGCTCGCACGGTGGGCAGCCGGCCCTGCCATGCCGCCAGTTCGGCAATGGCTGCCAGCACTGGAAGCCCGTAGGACGTGTCGCGGCCGGCGGACGCGTCGATCTCGCGCGCCAGGTCGAGGCGTTGCTCCGCTGCCTCGAACCGGCCTTGGTTGGTGTCGACGCGGGCTCGATTGAGGTGAAGCCAGACCGCGGAACGACCGATTGGATCGAGCTCGAGCCCCTGGTCGGCTGCTGCGGCCGCCTCCTCCCAGCGGCCGAGATCGAACAATGCCTTGGCCACGTGGCCTAGCAGGACGCCGCCGTAGGTCCGCGGCACGCCAAGGCGTTGCGCGATCGCGAACCCTTCGCGGGCGGCCTCCAGCGACGCCTCGGTGCGCCCGACTCGATCGAACAGGGCGGCGAGGTTGGCATGCCCGAGCGCGATCCCCTCGACCCCGCCGAGTCGCTCGGCGATCGATAGCCCACGGCGGTAGGTGGCGACCCCACCGTCCACGTCTCCGGCCAAGGCCTCCGCCCAGCCGAGGACACCGAGCGCGAGGGCCTCCTCGGACGGCGCCTGGATGGCCTCTGCGGTCTGGATCGCGTCGCGCGCCAACGTCGCGGCCCCGCCCGGGTCGCCACTCAGCAGGCGAAGGCCGGCCGCCTGGGCGAGGATCCGGGCCCGTGCCGCCGACGGGGGCTTCGCCGGGGTCAGGCGCAAGGCGTCCTCGACGGCAGCCCCGGCCGCCGCCACGTCGCCGGCCTCCCACAGGTACCAGCGAAGTCGATCGTGGAGCACACCCAGCCGGTCGGGTTCGTCGCCACCACCGGTCGCCGCCGCGATCTCGGCGGCGGTGATCGCCTGCCGGCCGAGCTGGACGGCTCGATCGTAGGCCCCGGTCAGGACCGCGCATTCGGCGGCTCGTTGCAGGACGGCGATCCGGTCCAGCCGCGGGTCGTCCAGGGAGACGTCGTCGTCCCAGAGTTCAAGTGCCCGTTCGAAGTGACGTCGCGCCTCGGCGAAGGCATAGACGCGTTCGGCCGCCGCACCGGCGGTGATGAGGGCCGGCAGCGCGCGAGTCCGATCACGTGCCGCCACCCAGTGGTAGGCAAGTTCGGCCGGCGTGACGGGTACCCCGCCGACTTCCCCACGTCGCTCGAGTTCCTCGCCGAAGGCGGCATGGAGCCGGTCACGTTCACCGTGGAGCAGCTCGCCCGCCGCGACCTCCGCGAGGAGGGCGTGCCGAAAGGCGTAGCCGCCCAACGCGTCGTCGAAGCGATCGGCGTCGACGAGGATCCCCTGGGCGATCGCCGGTCGCAGCGCATCCGCGACCGCCCCCGCCGGCATCTCGAGCACGGCTGCGAGCAGCTCGTCGTCGACGCGGCGTCCGGCGGCCGATGCCGCCCGGAGGACCCGCTGGGTGTCGGGCGGAAGGGCGGCCAGGCGGGCAACGAGGACGTCGCGGAGGCCCGGGGGGAGGGTCCGGCCGGTGACGCCAGCGCTGGCAGCCGCCGCCAGCTGCTCCACGAAGAACGGATTGCCGCCACTCCGCTCCATCACGTCGTCGACCGAGGCCGCCGACGGTGCGACCCCAGCGAGGTCCCGCATCATGACGAGGACGTCATGCCGGCCGAGCCCGCGGAGATCGAGCCGAACGACCCATGCATCCCGCTCGAGCTCGGCCACGAACGCCAGGACCGGATCGCGCCGCTCCAGCTCATCCGTCCGGAGCGTGGCGAGCAGCACGACCGGCGCATCGCGCAGGTTGCGCGAGAGGAATCCGAGCAGCCCGCGGGTCCCGTCGTCGGCCCACTGGATGTCCTCCACCACGAGCACGACTGGCCCGTCGCGAGCCTGGCGTTCGACCACGCCCAGCACGGCCTCGAAGAGCCGCGTCTGTCCCTCGCGATCGAACTCTGATCCCGTGGGCATCTCGCGGGTCCGGGGCGCCACCTCGGGGAGCAGCCGCGCGATCTCGTTCCGCGCCGGTCCGAGCATGGCGGCGAGCCGGCCGGGCTCGACCGATCTGGTCAGCTCGCGGAGTGCCTCGACGAAGGGGGCGTACGGGATGGCGCCACTTCCCGCGGCCAGGCACGCCCCGCTGAGCACCGTGGCCCCGCGATCCCTGGCGGTGGCGACCAGGCGCCCGACCAGCCGGGTCTTCCCGATGCCTGCCTCGCCACCGACGATGACCGTGGTCCCCCGACCGGCGACGGCTCCTTCCAGAGCGGCGTCAAGGCGCGCTTCCTCGGCGCCGCGACCGACCAGAGCTCCCCGATCGACACCATCGACCACAGCCCCCCGATGATAGCGACGGGTGTTGCCGCAGCGTCACGCGCCGACGGCCGCCTGCTCCGCCAGCACGCTGGCTCGGACCTTCGCCCTGGCTCGACACAGCAGCGTGCGCGTCGCGACCTCGGATCGGCCGATGGAGCGGGCGATCTCCGCCCCGCGATAGCCGTGCGACGCCAGGATGAGGGCTCGCTGGTCGACGGGGCCGAGTCCGCCGAGGACGGCGCAGACGGCCGCCTGGTCCTCATTCGCCACGGTGAGGCTCTCGGGTGAGGGTGCCCAATCGGATACGACGAGCTCCGAGCGCCGGCGGTCCGCGACGGAGATCCTCCGCCCTCGGCTCATCGCGAGGTTATGGCCGACGCGATGGAGCCAACCGCCGATGTCGTCCGGTTCGCGCCCAGCGCGGACCTGGCGCATCAGCCGCTCGAATGCGTCCTGGGTCAGGTCCTCGGCCGCTGCCGTATCCCTGGTCAGGCTCGTCAGGTAGCGCCGCAACGAGGCGCTGTGTTCGAGGTATGCCCGTTCGACGATCCGGTCAGCATCGTTTGCCGCGTGCATGGTCGCCCCTTCGATCGGAGCCGGCGTCGTGCCGGCCGTGGGGCGACGTTCGGTCTAAGTCGGTGGGGCGGACATCGGGCAGCAGCCCACATCGTTGGCGTTCTGCGGCAAAGAAGAGCCGGGCGACCCTCGCGGGTCGCCCGGCTCCGTCGGCGATGGGTTTCGTCGACGTTCAGTCGTCGCTCTTGATGTTCCCCCGGATCTCGCCGGGCTGGTAGGTGTTGGTGTGGACGTTGGCGTACGACGCGCCGTTGCGCATCGCGCGGATCAGCTCGCCGAACTCACCGGGGTCGATGCCCCGGCCCGGGCCGACGACGTCGGCGGCGACGATGTTGCCGGTCACCGTGCCGTTCCGCGGGCACACCGGTTTGCCACCGCCGCCGCACAGGAAGGCGATGACGCCGCCAGTTCACGTCGGGGCGGGCGAAGTGGATGTGCGCGAAGAGCGGATCCTCCGAGAAGTCGCGGACCGTCAGGCGGTAGCGCAGCGTGCTGCCATGGAGCTCCGCGCGGAACGATCCGCGTGCGGCGGTCGCGATCGATGGAACCTCGAGGTAGCCGTTGAGCGAGGCCTTGAACTCGTTGTCGTCGTCGCCGACGGCGACCGGCGCCAGAGCGACCAGCAGCAGGCCGGCGGCCGCGACAACGAACAGCAGTTTTCGCATCCCATGTCCTCCTTCGGGGTTGGTGGTCTCGACGGTCGATGCGCTCGCGCGGGCCCGTCTGCCTCCCTTCTCCGATTCCGGGCGCGCGTCGACGCTGGGGACTCGACAGTCTCCTGGTGGATACGAACAGGGTGGTCGGTGCGGTTTTGGCCGAGTCGGGGAAGCCGCCCGCGCCCGATGTACGGTTGATCCGGGTATTGGTCGGGCGGATGGAGGACTGATCCATGAGTGAGCTTCTTGGCATCGCGCGATTCAAGTTTCATGAGGGCAAGCGGGACGAGTACCTGCGCCTGTCCGAACAGGCCATGGAGGTCGTGCGCACGAAGGACTCCGGCACCTTGGCATACGACCTGTACCTCAACGGCAATCAGTCCGAGTGCATGTTCATCGAGCGGTACCGGGACTCCGAGGCGGCGATCGAGCACGCCGCGAATCTCGGCCACTTGTTTCCGGCGGTCCTGGCCACGGTCTCCATCGTTCACGGCGAGCTGCTCGGTGAGCCGAGCGCAGAGCTCAAGGCCAACTTGGCTGGAAACGACGTGCCGGTGCTCTTCACTCCCTACCGGACGTGGCGCCCAGGTTGAGACGGAGTCAAGCGGTACGGCGCGGGGTACGGGTCGAATCACAAACCCCCGGAGGACGGCCTCCGGGGGTCATTTCGTGCGTGGACTGGTGGTGAGCCCGGAAGGACTTGAACCTTCAACCCGCTGATTAAGAGTCAGCTGCTCTGCCATTGAGCTACGGGCCCACGGGTCCGGGATGATACCGCACCATCGCGGACCCGGCGAACGGGACGTAGACTCCGGGCGTGCCCACCGACCTCGATCCCGCGACGCTCGCCTCGCAACGGTGCGCCCCGGCCGACGACTCGACGCCGCGCCTCGACCGCGACGATGTGGCGCGGCTGGCCGCCGGTCTCGACCCGGCGTGGCAGGTCATGGACGACCGCCTGGTGCGCGAGTTCGCGTTCCCGACATTCGCTGCCGCCTTCGGCCTCGCGACGCGCATCGCGCTCCTTGCCGAGAGCCAGAATCACCACCCGGCGCTGGACGTGGCGTGGGGCCGCCTGACGGTCACCTGGACCACGGATGCGATCGGCGCCCTGAGCGCGAACGACCTGATCATGGCCGCCAAGGTCGACCGGCTCGTGGCGCGGGGGCTCGCCCTGAAGGACGGTTGAGCCGCCCGGCCCTCAGTCGATTTCGAGCGGTGTTCACAGGACGTTGACGCAAGGGTGATGCTTGTTCTCCTAACCTCGACGCGCTTCCATCCCCCAAGCGCATGCCAGCCGAAGGAGATGCCGTGTCCATCGTCCCCACGACCCGGACCCTCCGCCGCAAGGCCGCCCTGCTCGCCATCACGGCGATCCTCGCGACCATCGTCGCCGCGCCGATCGGCGCGTCCGCGGCCACGCCCGTTACACGCTTTGCGACGTTCAATGCGTCCCTCAATCGAGGCGCCGCGGGCCAGGCGCTGACCGACCTGACCGCCCCCGGTAACGCCCAGGCGGACGCCGTCGCCGAGATCATCCAGCGGATCCGCCCCGAGGTCCTGCTGATCAACGAATTCGACTTCTACGCGCCCACGGCCGACCATCCGAACGGTCCCCTCGTCGACGCGTTCCGGGACAACTACCTCGAGGTCGCCCACAACGGCGCAGCCCCGATCGACTACCCGTACTCGTTCGTCGCACCGTCGAACACGGGCATCTCGAGCGGCTTCGACCTGAACAACAACGGCGTCACCGACACGACGCCGGGCGACAACGCCTACGGCGACGACTCGCTGGGCTTCGGCGTGTTCCCTGGTCAGTTCGGTCTGGTCGTCTACTCGCAGCACCCGATCGTGACCGCCGACGTCCGGACCTTCCAGCACTTCCTGTGGAAGGACATGCCGGGCGCCCTGCTCCCCGATGACTCGACCACGCCGGCGCCACATGATTGGTACAACGCCGACGAGCTGGCCATCTTCCCGCTGTCCTCGAAGAGCCACTGGGACGTGCCGATCGACGTCGACGGCCGCGTCGTCCACTTTCTGGTCAGCCATCCGACGCCGCCGGTGTTCGACGGCCCCGAGGACCGAAACGGCACCCGGAACTCCGACGAGATCCGCCTGTGGGCCGACTACATCACCGCGGGCCCGACGCGCGCAGCTACATCTACGACGACGACGGCATCGCAGGGCGGCCTCGAGCCGGGCGCGCGTTCGTCATCGCCGGCGACCAGAACTCCGACCCGCTCGATGGCGACAGCATCCCGGGCTCGATCCAGCAGCTGCTCGATCATCCGCTGGTGAACACCAAGGTGACGCCGTCGAGCGACGGCGGCGCCTACTGGCCGACAGTCCAGAACTTCCTCAACGACAACCACGAGAGCGACCCGCACCACGACACGGCCGACTTCTGCGACACGCCGGCCTTCCCGCCGTGCAGCGGCCCGGGCAACCTTCGCGCCGACTACGTGCTGCCGCGCAAGCGGCTGAAGATCGTCGGTGCGGGTGTCTTCTGGCCGTTCCCGCCGACGACCCGCTCGTGCAGCTGACCGGTACCGGTTTCCCGGTGCCTTCGTCCGACCACCGAGCCGTGTGGGTGGATCTCCGCATCCCAGGCTGACACCGCGCACCCGACCGGCGTCGGCGCGTCAGGCGGTCCCACCCGCCGGCGCCGGCTCGGCGGCGCGACCTCGCCCTCCACCTCGGGCTCGTCCAATTCGCCTTCGATCGTCACGCGTGGGATCCAATCCAGGAACCGCGGCATCCACCAGTTCCAGTCGCCCAGGAGGCGCATGGACGCGGGCAGCAGCACGCTCCGGATGACGGTGGCATCGAGGAAGACCGCCACGGCCAGCCCGAAGCCCAGCTGCTTGATGATCGCCAGCTCGAGCGTCACGAACACGGCGAACACCGCGACCATGATCGCGGCGGCGCTCGTGACGGTGCCCGCGGTGATCGAGATGCCCCGCTCCACGGCGGCGTCCGAGTCGAGCCCGCGGTCGCGCGCCTCCTTGATCCGGGTGAGGATGAAGACGTGGTAATCCATCGACAGGCCGAACAGGATCGTGAAGATGAAGATCGGGATGAACGACTCGATGACGCCGGGCTTCACGTTCAGGAACTCGGCGCCCCAGCCCTCCTGGAAGACCAGCACGAGTAGCCCGTACGCCGCGCCGGTCGATAGCAGGTTCAGGATGATCGCCTTGATCGGGATGACGATCGAGTGGAAGGCCACGAGCAGCAGCAGGAACGAGAAGCCCAGGACGAAGACGAAGACCTGGCCCATCCCGTCCTCGTAGAAGCCCACGACGTCGGCGGTGAAGGCCGCATCGCCGGTCACGAGTGCCTCGACGCCGGGGAGGCCGCCGAAGATCCGTGGGACGACCTCGGCACGCACGTCGCGCACGATCGCCCGGTTCGCGAGGTCGTTCTGGCCCCCGGACATGACGAACGAGACGAGCGCGACCTTGCCGTCCTGCGAGGTCGCCGTGTCGACCGGGCCACTCAGGCCGTCCCTCGCGACGAGCTCGTCCGAGAGTCGATCGATCGCTTCCTTCGTCGCCGGTTCGTCGGCCTTCGTGACCACGACCTGGAACTGGAGCGTCGAACCTTCCGGCCACTTCTCGTTCATGAGGTTGATGGCCTGGACGCCCTCGATCGAATCGGGGAACGATGCGAAATCGCCCTGCCCGATGTGCAGACGCAGGACGGGCGACGCGAGGAGGAGCAGGAACCCGGCCGACACGACGAAGGACAGGACCGGGCGGCGCATGGTTGCCCGCACGACGCGGCTCCACGGCCCGCTCCCCTCCTCGCGCGGACGGCCGAGGAACGGCAGGCGGAATCGGTTCACGTTCTGATCCAGGATCGACAGGAGCGCGGGCAGGAACGTGAGTGACCCGACCACCGAGATGAACACGACCGAGATCGTGCCGATCGCCATCGAGCGGAAGAGCGGATCGTCGAGCAGGAACAGGCCGCCGATCGAGATCATCACGGCGAGTCCCGAGAAGAACACGGCACGGCCCGCCGTGCTCGAAGCCGTTGCGATGGCGGCCGTCTTGTCGCGTTTTCGCCGCTCGGTCCGGAAGCGCGTGATCATGAACAGGGAGTAGTCGACGGCGACGGCAAGTCCGATCAGGACCACGAGCTGGCTCGCGTACGGGCTGACGGGCGAGACGAACTGGCTGTACAGGGCGAGCACCCCGAAGGCGGCCAGCAGCGAGGTGACGGCCAGGATCAGCGGCACGAATGCCGCGACCGCCGCACCGAAGGCCAGCAGGAGGATCGCGAACGTAAGCGGGATCGTGATGCGCAGGGAGTTGTCGAGGTCGTCGTTGACGAGCGTCTCGATGTCGTCGTTGGCGAGGATTCCGCTGAGGCCGTGGATCCGCAGCTCGGGGTGAGCTTCACGTAGCGTGTCGAGGAATACGGGGACCGGCACGAGCCGCTCCTCCACGACCTCCCGCTCACCGGGCATGCGCGCCACGACGCGAACCGTCGTGCGGTCCGGCGAGACGAGGCCGGCCTCCGGCGGGGCCTGCAGCGGGTTGATGACCTGGTCGAAGGTCGGCACGACCGCGCCGCCAACCGTCGAGGTGAGGGCGGTCGCGCGCGACACGATGTCGGCCACCGCGGTGGCGTTCGCCTCATCGTCGACGGTACCCGAGCCAGTCGAGACCACGATCAGCAGGTCCTGGCTGGGTTCCTCAGTCGTCCCCGAGGCGTTGAAGACGTCATACGCGCGGCCGGACTCGTACGAAGGCGCGCTGTCCTCCTGGACCGCGTTCTCGGCATCCGTGCCGCCCGCGGCAAGGCTCACGAGGAAGATCCCGATCGTGGCCACGAACCAGAGCAGGATGACTGGCCAGCGATGGGCGGCCGAAAAGGATGCGACGCGCACGGTCCATGGCGGGCGTCGCGTCAGGGTCGGGGCCATGGGTGAAGCCTAGCGCCGGTCAGGTGTTGAGTCGTCGAGGGCCGTGAGCAGCCGGTCGATGAACGGGATCTGGGTGTCCTTGATCCGCAGCCTGGCCTCGTCGGGCGCGAACCACTCCACGCGGTCGATCTCGGGGATCGTGATCCACGTGCCGGAGCGAGGCGGCCATTCGAACGGGAAGGTGTTGCTGTGCGCCGTCGCCGGGTCGACGTCGCCCTCGAGCGCCCACGCCTCCACGATCTTGCCGCCCTTCTGCTTGATCTCCCCGAGCTCGATCGGGTCGCCGTCGGGCGCCGGATGACCGGTCTCCTCCTCGAACTCGCGTCGGGCGACCGCCCAGGCTTCCTCCCCGTCGTGGAACTCGCCCTTGGGGACGGTCCAGACGCCCTCGTCGCGCTTCGCCCAGAGCGGCCCGCCGGGATGGGCGAGCAGGACCTCGATGGGGCCATCGGGGGCGCCGCGATAGAGCAGGAGCCCGGCGCTCCGGCGGGAGCGGGCGCTCACTGGTTGTCGATCTGCGCTCGTTGCAGGCGACCGGAAAAGTCGACATAGATCGACTTCCATTCGGTGTACGTGTCGAGCGCTACGTGGCCGGCCTCGCGGTGGCCGTTACCGGTCTCCTTCCAGCCTCCGAACGGCAGGTGGGTCTCGGCGCCGGTCGTACCCGCGTTCACGTAGACGATGCCCGTCTCGAAGTCGCGCATCGCGCGGAAGGCCGTGTTCACGTCCTGCGTGTAGATGCTCGACGAAAGCCCGTAGCGGGTCTGGTTGAGCGCCAGCATCGCCTCGCCGTAGCCGTCGACCGGGATGACCGAGAGGACCGGGCCGAAGATCTCCTCCTGCCCGATGCGGTCCATGGCGCCGACGCCGCTGAAGATCGTGGGCTCGAAGAAGTGGCCGTTGCCCAGGTCGCCGTCGGTCGCGCGGCCGCCACCGATCACGAGCTCGCCTTCCCCGCTGCCGATGTCGATATAGGAGGCCACCTTGTCGACGGCGCCGGCGTTGATGAGCGGCCCGACGTCCGTGCTGTCGTCCAGACCCGACCCGAGGCGGAGCTTGCGGGCCCGAGACTCCAGCCGCTCGAGAAGTGGCTCGACGACGGCGTGGTCGACGATCACGCGGGAGCAGGCCGTGCAGCGCTGGCCGGTCGTGCCAAACGCGCTCCACAGGATCCCGTCGGTCGCGAGGTCGAGATCGGCGTCCTTGAGGACAACGACACCGTTCTTGCCGCCGAGCTCCAGGGAGAGCCGCTTGAGCCGCTCCGCCGCCTTGGCGGCGATCGACTTCCCGGTGATCGAGCTGCCGGTGAACGAGATCACGCCGACGTCCGGCGAACCGACGATCGCGTCGCCGACCTCGCCACCCGATCCGGTCACGAGGTTGACCACGCCGGGCGGGAAGCCCGCTTCGGCCATGAGCTCGACGAGCAATGTCGCGCAGTGCGGGGTGTCGCTGGCCGGCTTGAAGACGACGGTGTTGCCGGTGACGAGGGCCGGCATCATCTTCCAGCACGGGATGGCCATCGGGAAGTTCCAGGGCGTGATGATGCCCGCGACCCCGATCGGCTGGCGGATGCTCATCGCCCACTTGTCCGGCAGCTCCGAGGGGACCGTGTCGCCGAACATACGACGCCCCTCGCCGGCCATGAGGTAGGCGATGTCGATGCCTTCCTGGACGTCGCCCCGGGCCTCCGAGAGCACCTTGCCCATCTCGCGGGTCATCGCCCGGGACAGGCGTTCCTTGTGCTCCGCCATGAGGTGGGCGAACGCGTACATGATCTCGCCGCGCTTGGGAGCCGGCGTGCGGCGCCACATCGGGCCGGCGGTCTCGGCGGCCTTGATGGCCATCGCGACATCGGCCGCGGTGCCCTGCTGGAAGCGCCCGATGATGTCGCGAGCGTCCGCGGGGTTGTGGCTCTCGAACGTCTTGCCGCTAGTGGAATCGGTCCAGTCCCCGGCGATGAAGTGGCGGAACGTCGGGACGTCCGTCGGGGTGGCGCTCGGGGGCGTGGTGGCGGTCTCGGTCATGGACGCGAGTTTAGGTCAGCCGTGACGCGGGACGTACGCAGGACGTAGGCATGCAGGTCCTGCTGGAGGGCGCTAAGCGTTCCGCGGGAGCGCGGTGGCGCGGGGAGCTCCGCGAGGATCGCGGTCACCTCTGGCGTGAGGTGGCCATGCTGCCAGCGGGCCTCGTTCGCGACAGCGTCCGGATCGTCGGGCGCGGCCAGCCCGGCGGCGATCGCCGCATAGGCCACCCCACGGGCGTGGGATGCCATGTGGGCCACGGCGGCTGCGTGACCTGCCGCGCGAGCGGCGGCCGTTGCGGCTGGTTCGCCGACCTCTCGCGCCGCTGCGTGCGCCGCGACGGCCAGGGCGCGGACCGGCCCGATCGCGCAGCTCGCCCCGCGCGAACGCCCGGACGCCGTCGATGGCATCCCGAGGACGGGAGTCGCCGGGCGCCTGTGCTTCGAACACCGGCAGCGTCCGCTCGGCACAGTCGGCGGCCCAGATGGCCAGCACGCGCCGGTCGTCCTCGCTCAGGGTCAGGGCGCCCGGCTCCCGGCCCGCTTCAGGCGTGGCTATCGAGCCAGGCTCGGAGGGAGGGCTCATGCTCGTCGTGCAGGTGGCCGAACATTTCGGCATCGGCTAGCGCCTCGCCGCCGAGCCACGGAAGCGCGCCGGGCCGCGTGACCGTTTCCTCTGGGAGCGCGGCGACGGCATTCGCGTAGCGCTCGTAGGAACGGTCGACGTCGTCCAGGACGTCGCGCAGCGGCCGGTCGCGCGTCCGTTCGTGGATCCAGGAGTTGATCGGGTCGTCCTCCTCGTCGCCGAGCTCGGGCGGCCACGGGTTCGGCGGTTCCTCGCGACCCGCGGCGGCCGCCTCGAGGCGAGCGATCGTCCGGTTTCGCCAGGCGAGGAGGTGAGACGCGAGATCCTTGAACGTCCAGTCGCCCATCGGTCCGGGTTCCGTCATCCGGTCCTCGCCGATCTCGTTCACGAGGCCCGCCCACAAGGCACGCTCAGCCTGGATGTTCGCGACCACCTTCATGCGGGCATCGGCTTCGGTCATGGCAAGCGGTCAGACTCGCTCGACGGCCATCGCCACCGAGCCACCGCCGCCCAGGCACAGGGTCGCGAGACCGTAGCGGCCCTCCCGGCGGCCCAGCTCGTGGAGCAGCGTCGCGACGATCCGCGCGCCGCTCGCCCCGATGGGGTGGCCGAGCGCGATGGCGCCGCCATTCACGTTGACCTTGTCCCAGTCGAAGCCGAGCGCCCGCCCGTCGGCGAGGGTCTGGGCGGCGAACGCCTCGTTGATCTCGATGAGGTCGAAGGCTTCTACCGGAAGCTCGATGCGATCGAGGAGCCGGCGGACACCCTCGACGGGCGCGAGGAACAGCCACTTCGGGGCGACCTCGGCCTGGGCGTAGCCGACGATTCGGGCGAGGGGCTTGAGACCGAACCGTTCGACGGCGCGCTCCGAGGCCACCACCGTGGCGGCGGCACCGTCCGTGATGCCCGGGGCGTTGCCGGCCGTGACCGTGCCGTCGGTCGCGTCACCGCGGTCCTCGCCTTCGGGCAGGGCGAACACCGGCTTGAGCTTGGCGAGCGCCTCGGCGGTCGAGTCGCGTCGGGGCCCCTCGTCGGTCGTCACCACGGTCTCGCGGCCCTTCGCGTCGCGGACGGTGACGGGCGCCATCTCGGCGTCGAACCGGCCGGCATCGATCGCGGCGATCGCCTTCTGGTGGCTGGCCAGCGCGAACGCATCCTGGTCCTCGCGGCTGACGTGCTCGCTGATCGCCACGCGCTCGGCGTGAGTGCCCATGTGGCAATCCTCGATCGAGCACCACAGGCCGTCGTTGACCGTCGAATCGATCAGCTGGGCGTTCCCGAGTCGGAGGCCGAACCGGGCGCCCGGCAGGACATAGGGCGCGCCGTTCATCGACTCCATGCCGCCGGCGATGACGAGCTCGGCGTCGCCGGCGCGGATCTCGGACGCGGCCAGCATGATGGCCTTGAGGCCGGATCCGCAGACCCGGTTGATCGTCGTGGCGCTCGTGCCGTCCGGCAGCCCGGCCTTGAGCACGGCCTGGCGGGCGGGTGCCTGCCCGACGCCGGCCTGGAGGACCTGGCCCATGAGGACGTCGTCGACCTCGACCGTGGCCGGGTCCAGGCCCGCTCGCTCGACGGCGGCCCGGATCGCGACGCCGCCAAGCTCCGTGGCCGGGACGGTGCTCAGCGCACCGCCGAACTTGCCGATCGGGGTGCGGGCGGCGCTGACGATGAAGGTCTGCCCGTTCGCTTGCTGCATGACGGGATTCTACGCCGGTCCGACGATGTTCCTGCTCGCAAGGGGGTTCCTCGGCGTCGTACACTGTCGACGGCGCGCTCCCGCGCCCGACTGCCAGACCGAGCCCCCACGCGGCGCGGCATTGCGGCGGTAAAGGGGATCCGGATCCTCGGGACGAACCGGTCGACCATCCGACCGGCCGACGACGTGGCGGTGTGGGCGTGTACGTCGACGGCCGTGACGGAGAACTGACCGATGACCACCGACAAGGCCTTCAAGCGGGTCGTGCGTGCGCGCATGGCCAAGACTGGCGAGCGATATGCCGCCGCCCGACGGACCCTGGTCGAAGGCGGCACGAACGGACGTCACGCACAGACGGCCGACGCCGCCGGCACGACGGGCTATCGGATGCGCGGCGGCCTGCACCCGGAGACGGCCACGCTGGCCAACGTCCTGGCGAATCGAGGCGTCGTCTCGGGCCTCACGGGCGAGCCGTTGACCGAGGCCGCGATCCTCGGCATCGGCGGCGGCCTGGGCGCCGGCTACATCCTCTGGGAGTTCAAGAGCCACGGCGGCCCGATCCTCACCCTCGGATTCCGGAACCAGTGGCAATACCCGTCGATCCCCGGCTGGACCGGCAAGACGCTCGATCGGCTCGGCATCGAGCCCGACGTGCACGAGACCGGCGGGGCGAAAGGGGCCTTGGAGGCGCTCGATGGACGCCTGGACGCTGGCGTGCCCGTCATCGCCTCGGTCGATCTGTATTCGGTCGGGACCTGGGGGCAACCTGAGGACCTGTCGGGACGCTTCGGTCTCGTCGTGGTCGTCTTCGGACGCGACGCCGATGGCTCGTACCTCGTTGACGACCGCGGCCGGAGCCCGTTCCGGGTCTCACCCGCCGTGATGGCCGCCGCGCGCGGGCGGATCGGCTCGTTCAAGCACCGGATCGTCGGGCTGCGAACGACGCCCGGACCGATCCCGGCCGAACGGCTTCGGGCGGCGATGCGCGCGGGCCTCGAGGACCAGGTGGATCACCTGCGATCCCCATCCGACTCGTTCTCGCTCCCAGCCTGGCGCAAGTGGGCCCGTCTGATGACCGACCAGCGGAACGCGAAGGCGTGGCCGCGGGTCTTCGCCGACGGCCTCGGCCTGTTCGGCTCGCTGTCGGCGATCCACGAGAGCGTCGACGGCGGGGTCGGGCCGTGGGGAGGGCACTTGCGGGAGCTGTATGCCGCATTTCTCGATGAAGCGGCCGTCGCCCTCGACAACCCCGCGCTCGGCGACGCGGCGCGGTCATGGCGGGGCGTCGCCGATCGGTGGGAGGAGCTGGCCGACGCGGCCGTCCCGCCCGATCTCGACGTTGCCGCCGAGGCGGTCGAGGCGGTCGAGACACTTCACGAGGCGGTGATGGCCGGCGAGCAGGGTCGGTCGGGTGTGGACGCGGCCGCTGAAACTGCGTGGGCGATCCAGGATCGCTATGCCGACGCCTTCCCCCTGCCGCCGGACCGTATCGTGGCGATCCTCGAGGATCTCGGCTCCCGCGTCGGCGAGATCTACCAGGCGGAGGTCGACGCGCTCGATGTGACCGCTCGGGCCATAGGGAGATGAGGCGCTAGCCGGGATCGCGCGCCAAGGGGCGGCGTGCGCACGTGGCGGGAAACCGGCCGCTCGCGGGCGGACTACCCGCCACCCCCGGCGCGCTTGAGGACCTCGTTCGCAACGATCTCGCGGTGGATCTGGTTGGTGCCCTCGTAGATCTGGGCGCCCTTGGCGTCACGCATCAGGCGCTCGATCCCAGTCTCGCGCGAGTAGCCGCTTCCGCCGAACAGCTGGACGGCGTCGGTCGCGACGCGCATCGCCGTGTCCGACGCCGTCCACTTGGCCAGCGACGACACCTCCGCGAGAGACTCGCCGCGATCCTTGGCTGCCGCGGCCTCCCGGGTGAGTGCCCGCGCCGCCGCAACGTCCCGAGCCATGTCGGCGAGCATGAATCGCAGGCCCTGCTGGTCCGACAGCGGGCCGCCGAATGCCTGCCGCTCACCCAGGTAGCCCGCTGCGGCCTCGAGACCGGCCCGTGCCAGTCCGACGCACGCCGCCGCGATCGAGATCCTCCCCTCCCCGAGCGCGGACAGGGCGATCCGGTATCCGTCCCCCTCCGCCCCGAGGCGGTTCGCGGCCGGCACCTCGCAACCCTCGAAGACCAGCTCCGCGGCCGGACACCCCCGGATCCCCATCTTTCGCTCGTGCGCCCCGAACCGGAACCCGGCCGCGCCCTTCTCCACCAGGAAGGCCGTGATGCCGGCGGCCCCCGCCTCGGGGTCGACGGTCGCGAAGACCAGGTACCGCTCCGCTTCCGGGGCGTTCGAGATCCAGATCTTCGTGCCGGTCAGCCGGTACATCTCCGCGGCGTCGACCGGCCCGACACGCTCCGCCCGCGTTCGGATCGCGGCCGCATCGGATCCCGCGTGCGGTTCGGTCAGGGCGAATGCCCCCAGCGCCTCGCCGGCCTGCATCGCCGGCAACCAGCGCTCGCGTTGCTCGTCGGTGCCCCAGGTGACGACCGGGTACTGCGACAGGATGTGGACGGAGAGCGACACGGCCATCGCCATGTCCGCGGCGCCCAGCTCCTCCATGACCAGCGACCATCCGAGATACGAGAACCCGGCTCCGCCCACCGAGGCGGGAAATGGCGCCGCGGTCAGCCCCAACGCGCCCATCGCGGTGAACAACGAGCGGTCGTAGTGCTCGGACTCGTCACGCTCGATCGCGCCCGGGGCCACCTCCCGCTGGGCGAACTCGCGCGCGGTCGCCTGGAGCAGTCGTTCCTCGTCCGTCAGCGCCCGGCTCACGCGGGCTAGGATAGCGGCGTGCGAGAGCCGGGCGCGCCTGCCGATCCCCCAGACGTGCCCGATCCCGCGGGTGCCCCCGCCGCCGACCTGGGCGACCGCCTCGAACGAGAGCTCTCCCTGCTGGGCTCCCTCGCGACAGCTACCGGCGAGGCCAGATCGAGGGCGACCCTCGCGCAGCGCGCCCTCGACGTCGTCATGTCGACGACCAGCGCGGATCACGGCTCCATCGTGCTGGCCGACGGCCAGGTCGGAAAGATGGCCGCGCGCACGAACGTCCCGCCGGCCCTCGAGCACATCGCCGGCGACGTGGCCTGGGCGGACTCACCGGGCATCCGGGCGCTCACCCCGGTCGGCAGCGTGGTCCGAGGGTCGATCAATCACCTACCGCTCGACCCGGTCACCCGGCGTGAACTGATCGACGCCGGGATCCGCTCGTTGCTCCTCGTCGGGCTGCACCGCGACGAGGAGCTGATCGGGGTCCTCAGTCTCGCGTGGGGCCGAGACGATGCGTCGATCCCGTCCGAAGCTCTCGCCCAGCTCGCGGCGACCACGATCGCCCGCGGCCTCGAGAACGCGCGGCTCGCCGAGGAGATCGTCCGGCGCAACGAAGCCACGCGGGCGACCTCGGATCGGTTGCGCCGGATCGACGAGCTGGCCCGCACCGGCGCGTCGGTCCGCTCGCTCGAGGACCTGGTCGACCGATCGAGTCGGCTCATCAACAAGGCCATCGGGGCGTCGGGGACGCTCTACGCCCTGCTGGCGCCCGACGGCGTCTCGTACGATCCGTCCAGCCTCGTCGCCGTCCACAAACCGATCGAGCGCTGGCTCCGCGATCACCCACCCGACCTCAGTTCCTCGTTCCTGCGCTGGCGTGCGGGCGAGGGCGCGTACCTCGGCGCCCTGGAACCGGGGGTCGTCTCCGCCGCGGACGTCGATGGGGCGCGCGAGGCCGGCGTCTCGGCCTATGCCGTCCTGCCGATCCGCGTCGGGGAGGACGTGGTCGGTGGCGTGGCCGCCTACTTCGATCGCCCGCTCGCTGAGCTCCATCTCGACCGGGGCGATCTCGACCGCATCGCTTCGATCGCGTCCCTGGCGCTCGAGAACTTCCGGCTGCGGGAACGGGTGGCTGGAGCGGACGAACGCTTCCGAGCGCTGTTCCGCGGCTCGCGCGATCCGATGCTCCTCTCCCTGCGCGACGGCACGCTCGTGGAGGCCAACGACCAAGCCCTGCGACTGTACGGCGCCGAACGCGAATGGCTGCTCGGCCGGCGACCCTGGGAGATCGCGGCGTACGACGTCGAGCCCATGCGGTCACGGATCGGCGGGTTGCGGGTCGGGGACTCGTTCAGCGCCGACGCAACCGGGATCCGTCGCGATGGCGGCCGTTTCCCGGCGGAGGTCGAGACGACCCTGGTGCTGGTGGAGGGCGAACCGCGACTGCTGGCCCGCATCCGCGACCTCACGGAACAGAAGCGCCTGGAAGACGAGATGGTGGCCGCGCAGAAGATGGAGGTGGCTGGCCGGCTGGCGCCGGGCGTCGCCCATGAGCTCAGCAATCCGCTGGCGGCGATCCTCGGCTTCAGCCAGCTCATCCGCCGCGATCCGTCCCTCCCGGAGGACCTGCGGCAGAACGCGGACCTGCTGGTGGTGGAGGCCGAGCGGACCCAGGGGATCGCCGGCAACCTGCTCGATTTCCTGACCCACCGACCGGCGGAGCGGCGCTCGACCTCGATCCGCGCCCTGATCGACAGCGTGCTCAGCCTGCAGGCCGGCAGCCTGGGCGGCGGCGCGATCGAAGTCGAGGTCGATGTCCCCGACGACCTCCCATCGGTCGAGCTCGATCGGGGCCAGCTCCAGCAGGTGCTCGTCAACCTGACTCGCAACGCGATCGAGGCCGTCGGCGCCGGCGGCGGTCGAAAGATCGGGGTCAACGCGGTTCGTGAGGGGCCACCCGGCCTTGACGAGCGGGTCCGCATCACCGTCCTGGACGACGGGCGCGGCGTCGCGCCCGAGCACGTCGACCGGTTGTTCGAGGCGTTCTTCAGCACCAAGTCGCCCGGCGACGGCAGCGGTCTCGGCCTGTCGGTGTCGCAGGCGATCGTGCGATCGCATGGTGGCGATCTGCGGTTCGCGCCATCGCCCTGGGGACGAGGCGCCGCGTTCACGTTCGACCTGCCGGTCCGGGCCGTCGCGCAAGAGGGCGCCGTGGCCAAGCAGGTCTCGGGTCCCGCCGGCAGCGGCCGAGGCCCGACGGCCGTCCGGGCGCCGGTCGGCGCAGGCGGGACGGCTGTCCGGACGCCGGCCGGCGGAGGCTCCACAGCCACCCCAGCGCCGGCCGCGGCCGCCCCCACCGCGGCGCCCGGCGGACGCGTCCTCGTCCTGGACGACGATTCGACCTTCCGCGCCTTCCTGGAGAAGGCCCTCGCCGCCCTCGGCTACGAGCCGGTGATCGCGGCCCGAGGCCCACAGGCGGTGGACCTCGCGAGGGACGGCGACCATGCGGCCATCCTGTGCGACCACCAGATGGTCGGCATGTCCGGGATCGAGGTCTACGAGGCCGTCGTCGGCAACCGGCCGGAGCTGGCGAAGCGGTTCGTGATGATGAGCGGCGACGTGCTCGATCCGGCCCTCGATACCTTCGCGGCGACCCACGAGATGACGCGTCTGGCCAAGCCGTTCGACCTCGCCACGCTCGAGCGGACGCTTCGAGCGGTGATCGAGGGAGACGGTCAGTCGCGCGGGTAGGTGTAGAAGCCTCGTCCCGTCTTCTGCCCCAGGTTCCCGGCCTCCACGAGCTCCACGAGAACGCGCGGCGGGCGCATGTGCTCGAGCCCCAGGCCGTCCTCCAGCACACGCATGATCCCGAGGCAGACGTCGAGCCCGATGAAGTCGGCGAGCTCGAGCGGCCCCATCGGATGGTTCAGCCCGATCCGCGCACCGGCATCGATGTCCTCGGCGCTCCCGACGCCCTCCTCGTAGGCGCGCATCGCCTCGCCGAGGAACGGCATGAGGATGCGATTCACGATGAACCCCGGCCGGTCCACCGACACGATGACCTGCTTCCCGAGCTCCGCCGACAGCGCGCGTACCGCTTCGACCGTCTCGTCCGCCGTCGACTCGGCTCGGATGAGCTCGACCAGGGGCATCACCGGGACGGGACTGAAGAAATGCATGCCGATGAACCGGGACCGGCGCTCCGGCTCGACCGCCTCGGCCAGCCGATGGATCGCGATCGAGCTCGTGTTCGTGGCGAAGATCGCGTGCGGCGGCGCGTGACGGTCGAGCTCCCGCCACAGCGCGGTCTTGACGGCCGCGTCCTCGAAGACGGCCTCGATGGCGAGGTCGGCTCCCGCCACGGCGGCGGCGTCTGCGGTCGGCTCGATGCGGGCCAACGTCGCCTCGCGATCGTCCGCCGTGAGGCGACCCTTGTCCACGGCGCGCTCGAGGTTCCCGGCGATGCGTTCCCGGCCGGCCACGGCGTGGGCGAGGTCCGGCTCGTACAACGCGACCTGCTTGCCGATGGCCGCGTGGACCTGGGCGATGCCATGGCCCATCAGCCCGGCACCGGCCACGAACACGCGCTCGATCGTCACCCCGGAAGCGTACCTGCTGACCGCACGACGGGCCGGACGAGCGTGCCTCGCACGACCCGCAGGAGCACGCTCCCGCCGAACGCGAAGAGCGCCGACACGACGAAGATGCCGCCGAACCCGATCGCCCCCACCAGCATCCCAAGGATGGCTGGCGACAACCCGAACGAGAGGTCGACGAACGCGGTGGTGGTCCCGACCACGGTCCCCCGCTCCGTCTCATCCACGCGTGCCACGGCGAGGGCCATGAGGGCCGGGAACAGGAAGGCGATCCCGACCGCGAAGACGGCTGTCCCGACGTAGACCCCGAGCGGACTGCCGACCAGGCCGAGCACGCCGAGCCCGAGGGCGGATCCCACCAGCGCGACCGCCGAGAGTCGAGCCGCGCCGATCTGGTCGGGGAGCTTCGCAAAGACGATCCGGAGCGCGACGACGATGAGCGCGTACATCGCGAACGGCAATCCGGCCCCGTCCATCCCAAGATCCGTGGCGTAGAGCGGAAGGAACGCGAAGTAGGCCGCCATGCCCCAAGTGCCGGTCATGATCAGGAAGCCGGGCAACAAGCCGGCCGGATGGATGAGCGGCGTGCGCGGTGGCCGTTCGCCGGTCTCGCGCTGGCGCAGCGTCCCGGGCGCGGTCTCCGGCACGAGGAGCGTCAACAGGGTCGCCACGCCCGCCATCGCCGCGGCGGCGAGCCACACGGCGTTGAACCCGGCCAGTCCGAGGATCGTCTCGCCGAGGAACGGCCCGAAGGCCAGGCCAAGGTAGACCGCCAGCGAGCCGATGTTGATGGCCTCGCCGCGACGCTCCGGTGGTGCGAGGTCGCTGACCGCCGCGAGCAGGGCCACGAAGAAGAAGGCTTCGGCGATCCCGAGCAGCGACCGGGCGACGACGAACAACGGCAGCGTCGTCGCGACCAGGTGGAACAGCAGCGCAACGACGGTCAACAGGCCGCCGAGCACGAGCAGCGGCCGCCGGCCGAACCGATCCGAGGCCCAACCGACGACCGGGCGCAGCGCGAGGGCCGCGATGGCGAAGGCCCCGATCGAGATGCCGACGCCGGTCGCGTCGGCACCCAGCGGCCCGGCGGCGTACCGGGAAGCCACGGGCAACACGAAGTTCCCGGACGTGAAGAACGCGAGCGCGGCCGCGAACAGCGCGGCGAATGACGGGGTGAAGAGCCGCGGCGCCGTCATCTACCCCTGGAGCTCCCGGAGCAGCCGGTCGGCCGCGGCATACGGATCGAGTCGATGGCCCGCGACGTCCTCGAGGATGGCGTCGGTGCTCGCCACTCGTTCCGGCGCGACCAACGACGCGCGCAGCCGCTCGCCGAGGATGGCCCAGACCTGCGCCTCTGCCCGGGTCCGCCGCGCGCCACCGCTCTCGTCCGCGCGGCCGGTCGCCCGGTGCCGGTCCAGGGCGGCCAGGAGCTCGGGCACGCCTTCGCCGGTCGAGGCCGTCGTGACCATGACCTCGGGGCGCTTCGGTGTCGGTCGATCGGTGGGCGTCCGCGCGACCGTCGGGACGAGCATCGCGCGCAGCTGCGCGGCGGTCCGCAACGCCCCGGGCTTGTCGCCCTTGTTCACGACGACCAGGTCCGCGACCTCGAGCAGGCCAGCCTTGATCGCCTGGACCTCGTCACCCATCTCGGGCGCCTCCAGGACGACCGTCGTGTCGGCCGCAGCCGCGACCTCGACCTCGCTCTGGCCGGTCCCGACGGTCTCGATGAGCACGAGATCGAACCCGGCGGCATCCAGCACCGCCGCAGCGGTCGTCGTCGTGGACGCGAGACCCCCGGCGTGCCCGCGGGACGCCATCGAGCGGATGAAGACGTCCGCATCGCCGGCGTAGGACTGCATCCGCACGCGGTCGCCGAGCAGGGCGCCGCCGGTGATCGGTGAGGACGGATCAACCGCGACGACGGCGACGGCGCGCCCAGCCGCCCGGACCACGCCGATCAGGGCGGCCACCAGCGTGGACTTGCCCGAGCCCGGCGGCCCCGTGATCCCCACGAGGTGCGCCTTGCCGGCAACGGGATACAGGCGGCGCAGGGCCTCCTCGGCGAGGGGCGTGCGGTTCTCGACCGCGGTCAGGAGCCTGGCCAGCGCCCCCCGGTCACCGGCCATCGCCGCATCGGCCAGCTCCGTCGCCCGGCTCGAAACCTGGGGAGTGGCGTCCTCCCCCACCCTAGTCGCGCGGCCGTGCGTTGGCCCGCAGGAATTCGGCGACCGCGGCGATGGTGGTACCCGGCCCGAACACCGCGGCAACACCGGCGTCGCGGAGGGGCTGGACATCGTCGTCGGGGATGATCCCGCCGACCGTGACGAGCACGTCGTCGAGACCGGATTCCGCCAGCAGCTTCGTGATGCGCGGCACGAGCGTCATGTGCGCACCCGACAGGATCGACAAGCCGACCACGTCGACGTCTTCCTGGAGCGCGGCCGTGGCGACCATCTCGGGCGTCTGGCGAAGGCCGGTGTAGACGACTTCGAACCCCTCGTCGCGCAGCCCGCGCGCGAGCACCTTGGCCCCGCGGTCGTGGCCGTCCAGGCCGGGCTTGGCGATCAGCACCTTGAGCGGTCGATCGGTCATGCCCGGATTGTAGACGCGG
>CAVVJX010000008.1:0-214984 GCA_963748675.1 uncultured Chloroflexia bacterium
ATGATCGTGAAGTCGGTGATCGCCGGGGAGTAGACCGCGCCGCCGGCGCACGGCCCCATGACCAGCGACAACTGGGGCACCACGCCCGAGGCCAATGTATTGCGCAGGAAGATGTCGGCATAGCCACCGAGGGATACGACGCCCTCCTGGATCCGGGCGCCTCCAAAATCGTTGAGCCCGATGATCGGAGCTCCGACCTTCATCGCCAGATCCATCACCTTGCAGATCTTCTCGGCGTACGCCTCGGACAACGATCCGCCGAACACCGTGAAGTCCTGGCTGAAGACGAACACGAGACGACCGTCAATCTTGCCGTGCCCGGTGACAACGCCGTCCCCGAGGAACGCCGCTCGGCGTCGGGATTGCGATTCGTGACGAACGCGTCGAGCTCGACGAACGATTCGGCGTCGAGCAGCAGCTCCAATCGTTCGCGCGCGGTGAGTTTCCCGCGCTCGTGCTGCTGGTCGATGCGCTCCTGTCCGCCACCGAGCATCGACTCCGCGCGCATCGCATCGAGCCGTGCGGCTCGCTCGTCATTCGTCAGCAATGCCGATCCTCCGCTGTGGGCCGTCTTTGCGCACGGACAGTGGCCATCGTACGGTCCTACTTATCCACCGAAATGGTGAACAACTCGCCGATCCGTGTGGATAACCAGCCTGTCCGCTGGGGCGCGGGCTGGAGTAGCATTGGCCGCATCCCGCCCCAACCGCCCGCAGAGCGCGCGAGCCCGACCGATGATTTCGAGGTGATGCCCTGGTGACCAATGTGATCGCGATCGCCAATCAGAAGGGTGGAGTGGGCAAGACCACCACGGCGATCAACCTCGCGGGCGCCCTCGCTGAAGAGGGCCTCCGGGTCCTCTGCATCGATATGGATCCCCAGGCCAACCGGACGGCCGGGTGGTGGACTCAACCTCAACACCGTCGAACGCTCGATGGCCGATGTGCTCGCCGATGGACGGGCGACACTCCCCGAAGTCATCCGCCCCACGGAAAGCGCGGGCATCGACGTCGCCCCCGCGCACATCGATCTGGCATCCACCGAGGGCGAGCTGTTCACGGCCCTCGGTCGCGAGCAGATCCTGCGCGATGCCATCGATGGCCGAGACGGACGACTACGACTACGTCCTCATCGACTGCCCGCCGAACCTCGGGCTGCTGACGGTCAATGGCCTCGTCGCCGCCAACGGCGTCATCATCCCCGTCCAGACCCAGTACTACGCGATGAAGGGCCTGACCAATCTCGTCAAGGTCATCAACGCGATCCGGCTCAAGCTCAACCGCGACCTCAAGATCGTCGGGCTCCTGCCCACGTTCTACGACGGCCGCACGAACCTCGCTCGGGACATGCTCGACGAGCTGCGTGTCGTCGGCGATCACCACGTCTTCAGCAGCATCATCCGCAACACCGTGAAGCTCGGCGAAGCGCCGTTGGTGGGTCGCCCCATCACGACGTACGCCGGGGGCAGCGACGCCGCGCGCACGTACCGCGAGCTCGCGCGGGAGGTGGTCGAACTTGGCACGGCCTTATTTCCGAGCGACGGCCGCACGTCGCCTGTCGGAGGAGCGTGAGCTCTCCCCTGCCATCGTCAGCCTCCTGTCCAACGACTCCCCGACGCGCAGCGTCGGCGTCCGGATCGTCCCGGTCGACCGCATCGACTCCAACCCGCAACAGCCGCGGCTGGCCTTCGACCAGGAGACCCTCGACGAGCTGACCGCCTCCATCCGCGAGCACGGCGTGTTGCAGCCCATCCTCGTCCGACCGATCGGGCAGAACCGCTATCAGCTCGTCGCGGGTGAGCGCCGCTGGCGCGCCTCGAAGCAAGCAGGCCTCGAGACGATCCCGGCCCTCATCGAGGAGATCGACGACGACACGGCGCTCGAGATCTCGATCATCGAGAACCTCCAGCGCGAGGACATCTCGCCGCTCGATGAAGCCGCGATGTACGACCGGATGGTCCGCGAGCACGGCTACAGCATCCGCAAGCTGGCCGACAAGATCGGCAAGGACAAGGGCTATCTCGAGAACCGGCTCCGGCTGGCCGATGCGCCTCCCGAGATCCGCGAGCTGGTGTCCTTGCGCAAAGACACCCTGTCCCACGCCTACGAGCTGATGAAGGTCGACGACCCCAAGAAGCGCCGTCGGCTGGCCGATCAGGTGGCTCGCGGCGAACTCACCCTCATCAAGCTCCGCGACAAGATCGAGGGTCGCCGGTCTCGGCCGGTGCGAGTCATTGACGACATCGAGACAGACGGCAATGGGTTCGATGTATCCAACGGCGTCGGCCACGACGAGGACGACCTCGAGATCGAGGACGCCGCCGTCGCGGAGCCGGCCCCTCGGCCGGCCGTGGAGCTCACCGACAATTCGCTCGTCAACGCCAAGCAGGACCTGGGCGAGGCGCTCGATGCCCTGGTCGACGTCCTTCGGTCCCCCGATGCCGTGGCCTCGATCACCGAGATCGACCGGGCCAACCTGGCGAAGTACCTCACGATCGCGAAGCTCCGCCTGGAGAACGCGATCGCCATCGTTCGGACTGGCGACACCCGAGACTGACCGACCGAACCGACCTGACATGACGAAGCCGGCGCCGATGGCGCCGGCTTCGTCGTTTGGGGGTCGAGAGGGATGTCCGTCTAGTCGTTGCCGCCCTTCGCGCCCTTGGGGGCTCGGTCGGCCTTGCGGGCCTTGGCAGCTTCCGCCTTCGCCGATCCCGCCTCACGCCCGGCCGTGGCCGCCTCCGGCTTGCCCTCGTCACCGCGGGCGATCTCGGACACGTAGGCGCCGTGGTTGTCGAAGCCGTCGGGGGTCGCGGCCTTGGCCGCCTCCGAGACGAACCAGCCGTGGTTCTGGGGGCGTTCGCCGATCGCCGGTTCGGCTGCCGCTGCTTCCTCGTCGGCTTCGGGGACGCTCTCGTCCACGTCCTCGTCGTCGTCCTCGTCGCCCACCGGGGCGGCTGGCGCCCCGGGTCGGACCGGCACCGTCTTGCCGGCCTCCTCCGAAGCCCGCGTCAGTCCATCCCCGGCAGCAGCCGGCGGCGCTTCGACCGAAGCCGGACGGGCTGCAAGCACCACGCCGGTCGTGAGGACGAGTGTGGCGAGGGCGACCAGCGGGCCGCGGAGGTGGCGAGTGAGCCGATGCACGATGTGGGGCCTCCATCGCGGGGCGGGCCATCCGGCCCAGGGTCTCGACCCCGCGCACCCACGACAACGAACGGCGGCAGGACGGCGTTAGGAGTGCCGGGGTCACGTCCGACTCCGCCCGCGCGCGACGGGTCCGAGCCGTCAGCCAACGGCCGCCGCCAGCCACCCCAGCAGGGCCAGCGCGGCGGCGACCGCCTCGAACTGCCAGGCGCGCTCGCGGGCGGCCGGTGAGGCATGGCGTGACCAGGCCACGGCCGCCCCGATGAGGCCAGCCGCGGCGGCGACCAGGACGATCTGGCCGAGTCCCACGCCACGGAACACGAGCGAACCCAACCCCACGACGAGGGTCAGCGACCAGAGCGCGGCGTGGAGCCGCCACGACCCCTCGAGGCCGAGCCGGGTCGCGATCGAGACGGTGCCCGCCCCGACATCCCGCTCGACGTCCGCTCGGGCGTTCGCGATGGCGAGTGCCGCGCCGGACAGGATCGCCATCGGGACGAGGGCGAGAAAGAAGGACGGGAGCGCCCCTGCCCCGCCCAGCCAGCCGTACACCGGCAGCAATGGGATGCCCAGCGCAAACGGCAGCCACGACCACGGCGTCCCCTTGGCGACAAGATCGTAGCCGTAGCCGATGAGCAGGACGACGACCGCAAGCCCCGCGACCCGAACGTCGGCCAGCGCGCCGAGGGCGATCCCGAGGACCGCGCCGAGGACGACGACCGCCCAAGCCGCGGGCACGCTCACCAGGCCGGCGGGTATCGGCTTGCCCGGCTTGTGACCGGCGTCGTCGGGAGCATCGTGGACGTCGTTGAGCGCCCCGATCGAAACCTGGAGCGCGGTCATCGACACCCCAAGGCCGAGGGCCCGGGCCGGGTCGGCTCCGGCGGCAACGGCGACCCCGGCGACCACGACGCCGTCCAGCAGGGACGGGAACGGATGGACGAGCCGGATGAACGCCGCGGCCCGGGTCAGGGGCCCGTCAGACGTAGACGAGCTCGTGGAAGTTCTCGACCAGGTAGTCGATAAGACGCTCGCGAGCGTCCGCGGCGTCCGCGCGCAGCCCGGGAACGAGCGCATGCAGGGCCACGGCCGGCATCATCTGGCGGCCCTGGGCGTCTCGCCCGATCACCGCCGGCGGGCCATCGCCGGAAGCGAACGCCCGTTCGATATCACGCTCCGAGAGCCTCGCGGCGCGACGCAGGTCGTCGAGGACCCGGATGACGCCGCGACGCTTGGCCACGTCGCGCATCATCTCCTGCGCCCACAGGTCGATCTGCTCGTCGGTCTGCTCGGTGAGGCGGGCGCGGTACTCGGTGGGATCGGCGGACAGGCCGGTAGCAGCCACGGTCGCTCCTGAGGGGGATCCAGCCGGCCGAGTATGCCAGAGACGCCCGGTCAGCCGCCCGCCGCAGCCAGCGGCTGTGGCTCGATCGCGCCGTCGAGCTGGGCGGCCAGGGCCGCCTCGCGGGAACCCTCGGGCCATTCGTTGAATCGCTCGGATAGCCACGCCCCGGAGCGGCCGCTGCGAACGGGCTGCTGGGCGTCGGCGACGAGCGCCTCGAGCGACGCCTCCAGGGCGGCCGTCGTCGCGGTCACGTTCACTCGATCGGGCCGCCCGGACCCCATGATCGGCTCGCCGACGCGGATCCGGACGCGACCGCCGAACCGCAGCCAGCTGGTGCCGTTGATGGCGATCGGGACGAGTGGCACGCGCGACCGCAGGGCGAAGTAGGCCGGTCCGTCGTTGAGCGGGAGCAGGGCCGCCTCGAGCGCCCCGATCCGCCCCTCCCCCGCGATCGCGACGATCCCACCAGCGCCGATGACGGCACCGACCTTTCGGGTCGCCTCGAGCAGATCGTTCTTGCCCGGCTTGTAGGGGATCGTCGCCCCGGTCCAGTGCATGAGCCGGTTGCGACCACCGACGCCCATGTCCTCCTCCTTGGGACCGAAGAACGACAAGCGCGGGCGCATCGGGAGCGTGGCCATCAGCACGAACGGGTCCGACCACGACAGATGGTTGAAGCAATAGATCGCCGGGCCGCCTGGGAGCCGCTCGAACCCCTCGCACTCGAGGCGCAACCACGCTCGAGTGACCGAGGCGGTCACCAGTCGTGAGGCCCAGTACCGGATCGTCCGCCGCCACGGGTGCAGCGGCCGCTCGCCCACAGGAGACGCCTTCGGCGGGATGCTCAAGATCTGGAGCGTCCGGCCGCTGGCTTCTTGGGGGCCGCGGCGGGCTTGGCCGATGCGACCTTGGCGAATGCGGCCTTGGCCGATGCGGCCTTGGCGACCGCCTTCGAGCCGCCGGGCTTCGTGGGTCGTGGGCGCTTGACCGCGGGCGGCGTGAATGGCCGGCCATCGATTTGGGCGAATACCTCCAGTGCGAACGATGCGATGGCGTCGCCTTCGTCGTCGGAGCCACGCAGGATGTGGTTCTCCACCTGGAAGCCCAGCAGGTGGTGGCCGCTCACCATCTCCAGCCCAAGCTCTCCGACCTGGAGCCGCCCCCACCTGATGACCTTCGCAGAGGCGCGCGGACCCTCGCCCGGAACGTTGACTCGGACGAGCACCTGCAGCAGGCCTGCGTCGGTCGGGACGAGCATCACGTAGCGGACGCCCGGGTCTTCGCCCCACACGATCCAGCACGATGGATCGGGAGCGGCGCCGAGCGACGCGAGCACCGGCTCGATGACCGCCAGCACCTTGGGCGTCATCGACTCCTTGTGAGGCGCGCGTTGCCGCCAATCGCTCAGCCGCATCCTGTCCTCCGGCGTGATCATCGGTGGGCTGGGAACGTCCGTTCGAGGCTAGCACAGGGCCGTCGCGCGGATCGCTCCCGGCAGCCGGCGGGTCGCCATGTGCCCGGTCCACGAGGTATCGTGCCGCGGTGCGTATCCACCGTGACCTCGCAGGCTGGGGCGTCTTCTTCGTCGTTGCCGGCGGCGTGCCGCTGGCGGTCCAGACCGGGGTCGTCGACCCGGCCGTGCTTGATCGATGGTGGTCGTTCTGGCCGCTGATCCTGGTCGGCATCGGTCTGGGGCTCATCTTCACGAAGACGTCGCTCGAGATGCTCGGTGGGCTGATCGTTTCGGGGACGCTGGGCCTCCTCGCAGCGGGGATCCTGACCAGCGGCTTCGGTGGGATCGGCGACCTGCCATCAGGCGTCTGCGGTCCAGGTGGCGGCGGCACGCCGTTCGAGCCACGCAGCGGCACCTTCGAGTCGGACGCGTCCGTGCGGGTGGAGGTGGCCTGCGGGAACGTCGAGATCGGCACGACCGGTGGCGACACCTGGACCGTCGAGGGCGTCGACGACTCTGGCCAGGGGCCGAACATCGAAGCCGACGGCGAGACGCTCGAGATCCAGCCGGCGGACGGCGAATTCCGATTCCTTGGCGAACGCGACCGCTGGGTGGTCCGCCTCCCGACGGCGGTACGCCTGAACATCGACCTGAGCCTGGACGCCGGTGCGGCCGTCGCCGACCTTGGCGATGCCCGGCTCGGCGCCGTCGAGGTCGAGCTCAATGCTGGCTCGGCCACGGTGAACCTCCGTGACGTCACCGAGATCGACAGCATCGGTGCCGGGCTCAATGCCGGATCGCTCGGGCTCTACCTGCCGGCGGTGACGACGACCGGCACGATCGAGGCGAATGCGGGCAGCGTCCGACTGTGCGCCCCGCCTGGTGTGGCCCTGCGCCTCCATACCTCGGAGAGCGTGCTATCGGCCTACGACTTCGAGGATGCGGGGCTCGTCCAGGTGGGCGACGTCTGGGAGACCCCCGGGTACGACACCGCGGTCACGAGGATCGAGCTGCAGCTCGAGACCAATGCCGGGTCCGTCAGCCTGGATCCCGCGGGGGGCTGCTCGTGAGTGGGCGCGGGCCGATCGCGGCCGGACTCGTGCTCATCGTCATCGGCGGGCTGTTCCTGGCCCGCGAGGCGATTCCCGGCTTCGACTTCGGGCGGCTGTGGCCGATCGCTTCCGTGGTGCTTGGCGTGACCCTGCTCGTCCTGTCGATCCGCCCCGGACGCCCGACGAGCTGAACCGGCCCGCGCCGGTTCCGTAGGATGCGTCCATGGACGGTGCCGAACCACTGGTCGCAGCCGCACTCATCGCGGGCGTCGTCGCGGGCCTCTGGCTCCTCGTCCGCGGGATGGGCGGCTACCGGACGGCGGCGCGCATCGGCGACACGGGCACGTCGCGGATCGCGACGCTCGCAGCCGGTGAGGTGCGCGTGAGCGGGCGCATCGAGTCGGCGGAGGTGATGCTGACCTCGCCACTGCAGAGCGCGCCGTGCGTCTACTACCGCTCGTCGATCGAGAGCGGCGACGACGATCTCATCGAAGCCGATGACGTGGTCGAGGAGCGCGCCGTGGGGTTCCGCGTCGTCGACGAGTCGGGCGATGTGCGCGTATTCCCGCGCGGCGCACGATGGGACGCCCCGGTCTGCTTCGACGATCGGACCGGATCGTTCGGCGAAGAGCCGGCCGGGCTCTCCCTACGTTCGGGGAGCGCTGTCGCGCCGGCGGAGATCGACCGCGAAGCCGCGATCGCCGCGCTCCTGACGGTGCGGCCCGCAGCGGGGACGGACTTCGATGAGGGTGGCGGGTCCCTGCTTGGCGGATTCTCGACTGGGGCGCGTCGACGGCGGCACTTTCGCGAGGCGCGACTCGCCCCGGGCGATGCGGTGACCGTGATCGGGCGGGCGATGCCGTTTTCGGACCTCGCCGACCCGGCCGAGGCCGACCAGGCATCGGGACCCGGCGTCGAAGCTGACGACCCCGAGGTCGCGGCGGATCTCGCCGAGGCCCGGGCGGCCGGTCTCCTTGCCGATGACCCCGAGGAGGCGTGGGGCAACGCCGCGATCCCCGGGTTCGGCATCGGGCGGCCCGTCCGACCGCCGGAGCTGGATCCAGCGGCAGATGCCCTTCCCTTGGGCAGCGCCGCGGACGCCGAGCGGATCGAGCGACGGTTCTCGATCGCGCCGCACACCCTGGTCCTCGCGAGTGCTCCGGATGTGCCCCTGCTCATCGCCCACGGGCTACCCGGTGTCGCCGCGGATCGGCACCAGGATCAGTTCATCGTCGGGTTGCTGGGCGCCGTGCTGGCGGTCGGGTCCGCGATGGCCCTCGCCCTCGTGTTCGGCGGGGCATTCGGGCCGTGACCCCGGCGTCGCTGGCCGCGCTGTTCGCCGTCGGGCTCCTCGCCGTCATCGTCGGCTTCATCGTGGTCGCAAGCTACAACGCGGTCATGGCACTACGACAGCGGATCGACAAGGCCTGGTCGAACATCGATGTCGCGCTCAAGCAGCGCCACGACCAGCTGCCGGCGCTCGTCGCCGCGGTCCGCGGCGCGATGGCGTTCGAGCAGGAGGTGCTCACCGAGGTGACCCGCGCCCGCGCCGCCTACTCCCCCACCGAGCCGATCCCGGCTCAGGCCGTCCATGCCGAGGCGACCTCCGCGGCCGTTCGCTCGCTGTTCGCCGTCGTGGAGGCGTATCCCGCGGTCAAATCCCAGCAGAACGTCCTCGACCTGCAGGATGAGATCGAGCGACTCGAGGCGATGATCTCCGACCGCCGGGAGCTCTACAACGACCAGGTCTACCGCTACAACACGAGGATCTCGACGATCCCGACGCTCCCGCTCGCCTGGATCTTCGGGTGGAAGGCGCGCGAGTTCTTCGCGGCCACCCCCGAGGAGAGCCTCCGCCCCGAGGCATCCCTGTGAGCGAGACGTCGCCGGAACGGCAGATCTGGCTGGTCCGCCACGGAGAGACCGAGTGGTCGAAGTCCGGGCGCCACACGGGTCGCAGCGACATCCCGCTGACCGACGAGGGCCGGCGAAGCGCCGAGGCGCTGGCCCGGCGGCTCGCTGGCCACCCGTTCGCGCTCGTCCTCACGAGTCCGCGCTCGCGGGCCTCGGAGACGGCCCGCCTCGCGGGGTTTCCCGACGCACAGGTCGACCCGGACCTCGGCGAGTGGGATTACGGCGAATTCGAGGGCCGCACGACGGCCGATATCCGCACCGAGATCCCGGACTGGAGCGTCTGGACCGGCCCCTGGCGCGGTGGCGAGACGGTCGAGCAGGTGGGGGTCCGCGCGGACCGGGTCATCGAACGCTGTCTCGATCCGCGGGTCGAGGGCGACGCCCTGCTGTTCGCCCACGGGCACCTGCTGCGGGTGTTGGCGGCTCGCTGGATCCAGCTACCGGCGATCGCCGGCCGGCATTTCGCGCTCGGCACCGCGACGATCGGGATTCTGGGCTGGGAACGTGCCAACCGGGCGATCGAGACCTGGAACGAGGACTGCCACCTGTCTTCATGACCAAGCGAGGCTGGGCCATCCGAGCCGTCGCGATTGGTTGCAAGGGGGGCATAGAATCGAGCGGTGGTGGCCGAGACCACGTCGCGTCCCGTGGGTCGGGCCACGTGGAGGGCGTCATGCCGAACATCGGTCGGTCCTGCCGAATCGCAGCGCTCGGAGCGTTGCTCGCCGTCGCTGTCGCCATTCCCAGCGCTTCCGCGGTCTCGCCCCACGCCGCCCCGCCCACCGACGCGGCCGAGTACGCGCGCCAATGGAACCTGAAGGCGATCCACGCCGAGGAGGCTTGGGCCCAGGGCAAACTCGGTTCTCCGGGTGTCGCCGTGGCGGTCCTCGATACCGGGATCGATACGAAGCACCCGGACTTGGTGGGCCGGATCGATCTGAACCGCTCGGTATCGTTCCTCTCGAGGTCCGCCGACTGCCGGGCCGGTGAGCCTGGTGCCCCGAGCTCCAACGCCGAGGACGTGACGGCTGATGAGCGCGATGTCCCACTCGTCACCGACTTCCACGGGCACGGTACGGCCGTGTCGGGACTCATCTCGAGCAACGCCGTCGTACTAGCCGGCGTTTCGCAGCGCACGCGGCTCTTCGGCGTCAAGGTGCACGACCGCTCGCGCGCGAACTGCATCAGTGTGTACCTCAACGCCATCCAGTACGCCGCCGATGAGGGCGCTGACGTCATCCACCTCAGCTTTCCGCTCGAGTTCACGAGAGCCCAGTTCCCAGCGGTCTTCGATGACGTCGTCGCTCGAGTCGATGCGGCGATGGATTACGCCCACCGAAAGGGTGCAGTCCTGGTGGCTGCGGCAGGGAACGCCGGGCAGGAACTCGATGGCAACCCGAACCGATTCCGCTTCTGCAAGGCCGCTCACGTCGTGTGCGTCTCTGCGACTGGACCTGCGGATGCGGCGGTCGTGAGCGCTCCAGCGTGGGATGAACCGGCCGCCTACAGCAACTTCGGATCGCAGTCGATCGACGTCGCCGGACCGGGCGGCACTGGCACATTCCCGACGCAGATCGTCCCGGTATGGCTCGCATGCCCGCGACACACACTCGTCCCGGACGGAACGGCACCCGCCGAGTGCCGGAAGGACGGAGGCCGCGAGATCTGGGCGAGCACTGGAACGACGTTCGGCGCAGCAGCGACCTCGGGCTTGCTCGCCCTGCTAGTGGATGAGATCGGCAAGAACCGGCCGGACGAGGTCGTGGAGGCCCTGTTCGCCTCGGCAGACGACCCTGAGGAGATGGGCGTCGTTGGCCACCCTCGCTACTACGGCCATGGTCGGATCAACGTCGCCAAGGCCGTTGGCGCTACAACTCCCTAGGTCACGTGGCCACCGGGGATGCCGTCCGCCGCGGCAGCCCCGGTGCGCTGTCAGGCTTGTTCGACGAGCTCCGCCACGTGAGCAAATTCGTCGATCAGTGCAGCCCGTTCATCGTCGGTGAGTCCAAGCGACTCGGCCGCTGCCAGTGACGATCGAGCCAATGCAGGGTCCCCCGTCCGCACGGCCAGTTCCGCCCGATACAGGTACGCCCGGGCGAGTTCGATCGGCGGGGCGGCTTCGCCAAGCCGCGTCAGACCGCTCTCGAGCGTCTTGAGCGCGAGCGCCTCGTCCCCATGGGCATCGCCCAGGCGCGTTGCGACGTAGATGATCTGCGCCAATCCTTCGGCCTTCTCGGCTGAGTCCTCCTCCTCGGTGTCGCCGAGCTTGGAGATCCGCAGCCAGTTCCCGCCCGGGTCGACGACGCTGAAGCCACGGACGGTCCCGTACTTCTTTCGCGGTCGCGTGATCCGGGGGATGCCGGTGACCGGCAGCTTGCCGACCAGTCCCCGCAGACCCGCCGCGAAGTCACGATAGAGACGGTCAGGGTCCGGCACGACGACGATCGCGGTTCCATACGACTGCGTCGGATCGAACCCCTCGATGCCAAAGAGATGGATGTGGATCTCTTCGAGCGCCACGACCGCGTACGGGTTCGGCCGGACCTGGCGATACGTTCGCTTGAACCCGAGCGCTTCATAGAACGCGATCGATCCATCGACATCGGCGCACGGCAAGGCGGGATACGTTCGCTCGTTCGGCATCAGGGCCTCAGGGAAGTGTGGCTCCGGCGGTAGGACTCGAACCTACGACCAAGCGGTTAACAGCCGCCCGCTCTACCACTGAGCTACGCCGGAACGTGACGCGGGCGTCGCACCCGCGAAGCCGCGTCGCGCGCGGCCGGTCGGAAGGATACCCCACCGTCGCGCGGGCGGCACGGGTGCGGGCTGGGACGCCGGGTTTGCCGGCTCCCTACGGCGCCTCGATCGGGCTGTCCGGACGGTTGCCCCACTCTTCCCATGAACCGGCATAGCTGCGGACGTCATCGAAGCCCGCGAGCTCGTGCAGGACGAACCAGACCAGGGCCGCTCGGACCCCGCCCTGGCAATACGTGGCCCGGATCTCGGCCGGGTCGGCACCACTCGACCGAATGATCGAGAGCATGTCGTCGACCGGACGGAACGTCCCCTCGTCGGTCAGCAGGTCGGAGAAGAGGCGGTTGCGCGAGCCCGGGATGTGGCCGCCACGCCGCGCCCGAAGGTCCGTGCCGACCCACTCCCCGGCGGTTCTGACGTCCAGGATCCGCGTCGGGGCATCGTCCCCACGGCTCGACTCCCGGCTCCACTCGAGCACCTGGTCGTAGGTCGCGATGATCGAATCGTCTCGGTCGCCGAGGGTCACCGGCGCGCGCTCGGCGTCGGCCGGATCGAGCGTCGGAATCTCGGTCGTCGTCGCCTGGCCGGCTCGCCGCCAGGCGTTGATGCCGCCATCGAGGATGTGCATTCGGTCCTGCGGGAACCGGTACAGGCGCAAGAGCCAGTAGCCGCGAATCGCCTGTCGATTGAGCCCGACGTCGTCGTAGAAGACGACGCGGTCGCCCTCGCCGACGCCCCAGCGGCGCAGGACCGCAGCGGTCTGCTCGGCCGTCGGGATCAGCCATTCGCGCTCCGCGTCCCCGGTTTCGGGCGCTGTGCCGCGAAGCGCGATCTGCCGGTGCAGGTCGGCATAGACGGCACCCGGGATGTGGCGCTTGTTGTAGACGCGCCGGTCGGGAGACACGTGGACGAGGCGGAGGTCCGGGTCCGCGAGGTGTTCGACGAGCCAGTCCGTGCCGATCAGCCGGCCCGGGATCGGCGGTCTTGCGACGCTGGGTCTTCATGGCCGCCGATGCTAGCAGCCGGTCGGCGCGCCGGGTACGCTCGGGCCATGACCCAGCCCTGGCGCACGCTCGTCCTGCTCTATCCCGTGCTGGACGCCCGCTACGGATCGGGGCTGCAGCGGGCCACCGCGCGTCGCGTCATGACGCGCGACGAGCGAGCGGCGGTGATGGACGTCGTCGAGCGCCTGCCCGCGACGGTGCGCGCTTGGAGCGACGGCCTCGCGACCCTCGAGCCGTTCGACGTCGTCGAGGTTCGGCGGTCGGTGCGCTCGTTGTCCTCGAGCGGGGCCGGCCGCTGGTGGCTGGGACCTCGCGAGGTGCGGCCCGAGCTCGAAGCCGTCGCAGAGACGGGCGCCACTTACGACTCCGTGTACGCGCTGTGGCCCTGCGAAGCGTCCGTGCCGCAATGCGGCTGGGGGTGCAGCATCGGACCGTCCGAGGCGACCTTCGGGGCGGGGTTCTCGTCGATCTCCACCGACCACTGGCGGACGCTCCTCACGGACCCCGACCCCGAGCAGGGCTACGTCCACGAATGGCTCCACCAGGTGGAGGCGGTGTACCGAGCGCTCGGCGTGTCGGAGGCGGAGCTCCCCCCGCTCCACGACGCGGCTGCCTTCACGTCGGCGCGGCCCGTGGAAGAGCCGCCGTTCGGTCGGTCGTATGCCGAGTTCCACGATGGCGGTGCCAGGACGTGGGCGCCCTGGTATCGCGACTGGATGACGGGCCGCCTGGCTCCGGTCAGCGGGACCGCGACGCCCGACCGGCTCATGGCCGACTCCCCGATCGGGCTGACGCCCGAGCGATGGGCCCGGCGAAGTCGGAGCTAGGCGGCCCCGACGACCGTTCAGAGTTACAGCCTTGACTTATATAAGTCACGGCTTGTACACTGCGGCTCGTGCATGCGTTCGATGTCCTCGGCGACCCCGTCCGGCGGCGGATCCTCGAGTTGCTCGCCGAGGGCGAGCTGACCTCGGGGGCGATCAGCGCCGTTGTCCAGGCCGAGTTCGCGATCTCCCAGCCCGCCGTCTCGCAGCACCTCAAGGTCCTGCGCGACAGCGGGTTCGCCACGGTCCGGCCCGAGGGCACTCGGCGGCTCTACGCCGTCGATTCGGCGCCGCTCCACGAGGTCGACGCGTGGCTCGATCCATTCCGTCGCTTCTGGGAGCAGCGTCTCGAGTCGCTCGCCACCGAACTCGCGCGCGGCAAGCGTGAACGGCGCCTCGCCACCAGGACAACCAGCGAATCGAAGGAGGAACCCAATTGACCATCGACATCGTCCGTGAGATCGAAGCCGTGCAGCGCGAGGTCGGCAGTGGCCGGATCGCCGCCGGTGAAGGCCGCGCGATCCGCCTTCGACGCACCTACGAGGCCCCGATCGACGACGTCTGGGACGCGTTGACCACCCCCGAGCGGATCTCCCGCTGGTTCCTGCCCATCAGCGGCGATTACCGCGTGGGCGGTCGCTACCAGTTGGAGGGCAATGCCGGTGGCGAGATCCTCACCTGCGAGCGACCGACCAGGTTCCGGGTGACCTGGGTCTACGGCGACGTCACCGATCCGGCCAGCGTCTCCGAGCTCGAGGTGCGGCTCGCGTCCGCGAGCGAGGGATCGACGACGCTCGAGCTCGAACACACGGCCGTCGTGCCCGACGAGGTCTGGGCGCAGTTCGGGCCGGGCGCCGTGGGGATCGGCTGGGACCAGGGACTGCTCGGGCTGTCGCTCTACCTGCAGACGGGCGAGACCGTGGCCGATCCGGTCGCCTGGCAGCTGTCCGACGAGGGTCGCGAGTACGCCACCCGGAGCAGCGCGGCATGGGGCGCCGCGAACGAGGCTTCCGGCGCGGACCCCGCGGCCGCGGCCCAGGCCGTCGCGAACTCGACGGCCTTCTACGCACCGGAGCCGGAAGCGCCGGCCTGAGCCCTCCCCTACGCGCCCCCCGTGAGGACTACTCCAGGTAGTCCTTGAGCTTGCGCGACCGGGACGGGTGGCGCAGCTTGCGCAGCGCCTTGGCCTCGATCTGGCGGATCCGCTCGCGGGTGACGTTGAACTCCTTGCCCACTTCCTCGAGGGTCCGGGCACGGCCGTCCTCCAGCCCGAAGCGGAGCTGGAGCACGCGTCGCTCGCGGCCCGTCAGGGAGTCGAGGACGGCTTCCACCTGCTCCTTGAGCAGCTGGTGCGAGGCCGCCTCGGCCGGGGCCAGGGCGCCGCGGTCCTCGATGAAGTCACCGAGGTGGGAGTCCTCCTCCTCGCCGATCGGTGTCTCGAGGGACACCGGCTCCTGCGAGACCTTGATGATCTCGCGGACCTTCTCCGGCGTGACCTGGACCTCCTGGCCCTTGGACATCGCTTCGGCGATCTCTTCGACCGTCGGCTCCCGGCCGAGCTCCTGCAGGAGCCCGCGCGAGACGCGGATCAGCCGGTTGATCGTCTCGACCATGTGGACCGGGATGCGGATCGTCCGGGCCTGGTCGGCGATCGCACGCGTGATGGCCTGGCGGATCCACCACGTCGCGTACGTCGAGAACTTGAAGCCCTTCTCGTAGTCGAACTTCTCGACCGCCCGGATCAGGCCGATGTTGCCTTCCTGGATGAGGTCCAGGAACGACATGCCGCGCCCGATGTACTTCTTCGCGATCGACACGACCAGCCGCAGGTTGGCCGAGGTGAGCTGCTCGCGCGCATCGCGACCGATGCCCACGATCACGCCCTTGCGATCGCGCAGCTTGGTGTTGGCCGGGACCTCGGGGTCGTAGCCCATCTTCTTGAGCAGGTCGGCCTCGTTGCCGGCCAGGATGTAGCGCTCGAGGGCCGGGAAGGCCACCCCCTCACGGGTCCAGTCCCAGATCGCCCGCAACCCGACGTTGTCGCGCGAGTCCAGATCGCCGTTGTGGACGGCCATGAAGCCCCAGTCCAGCAGCGTGATGAAGTTGTCCGGGTTGGGCTGCTCGTTGTAGGTGTGAACGAGCTTCTTCGCCTGCTTGAGCAGCTCCTTGGTGCCGTCGGACTGCGCGTCGCGGCCGGCCTTGATCAGGTGGAAGTCGGGGGACGGGACCAGCAGGTCCTTGGCGGCCTTGGCCGAGATCGCGGTGCGCACGAGGGCATGCGCCTCGTCGCCGTACGGCAGGCGATGCTGCGGCTTCTGGGTCCGTGTCTTGCGCTCCGTGTCGTGCAGCGTCCACTCGTGGAGCGACGCGATCCCCTTCCACGGCTCGTCGACGAGCTGCTCACCGAGCTCGATGGCCTTGGCCAGGACGACCTCTTCCTCGGCGGTCAGCAGGGCGACCTTGCCGATCTCCTTGAGGTACATCCGGACCGGGTCATCGATGCCGATCATGTCGGCGCTGATGGCCTCGAGGTCTTCGGCGGTCGGCTCCTCGACCTCCTTCGGGTCGAGCTTGGTCGGCCCTTCGAGCGGCAGCTTGGCGGCGGTATCTAGGGAGCCGTCTTCGGCGACGACTTCGACGTTCACTTCGGTGGCGGCGTCCGGGGCGGCGGCAGCCTCCGGGCCGAGGTCGAGGTCCTCGTCATCGTCGTCATCGTCGTCGGCGGCAGCGACAGCCGTCGCGCCGCGCGCTGGGCGCATTCCAGCCATCTTGGCCTCTTCGAGATCGGCCTTGGCACGGCGCGGCCGTGAGAGCACGGCCTCTACGAGTTGCTTATCGAGCGGATCGGCGGGCATGGGTTCCTCCTTGGGACGGTTCAGGCGTGCACGGCCACGCTGGGCCGGGCAAGCATTCGGGTGTCTTCACGGCGCCGGTCGAGCGACCGGCGAGCTTCGTTGATCTGGCGACGCTCCAGGAGCAGGCGTTCCATCGAGTCGGTGTCACCCGCTCGCTCGGCCTCTGCCTGGGCGGCTTCGTTGTATTCACTGCGTTCGCGCAACTGGTCATCCTCGAGCTCGAGCAGGAGACGCGTGATCTCGTACGCGAGCTTGCGCGGATCGAGCGTCCGGGCATCCGGGCCCGTCTTGGCGTACAACGCCCGGGCGAGCGAAGCCGTTTCGTCGTCCACCGCGAGGAGCAGCGCGGCGCCATCGAATGGCGGTCGGATGCCCTGGTCGTCCGGGGCTCGCTGGAGGACCATCGCGCGATACAGCTCCCGCGCGAGCGTGCTCGGCAGCTGATCCGGGCCTAGCTCGTCGGTCACGCGCAGCTGCTGGTCCGGAACGAGCAGCAGCAGCCTAAGCAGCTCCGCTTCGACCGGGGTGACCGCCCGCAGGATGTCGCCGATCGGCAGGGCGTCCGGCGACGCCAGCACGGCGTCAACGGTGATCCGGCTTGCCGCCTCACCACCGCGGTTGCTCCCCTGCCCCGCCGTCTGGGCGATCCGGCGGTCCAGGACCTGGCGAAGCACGCGCTCCTCCACGCCCGACTCGCGGCGGACCTGCTGGAGCGCCTCGTCCCGGCGAAGCGGATCGGCGATGTCGCGGATGGCCGGCATGACCGCGTCCACGAAGCCGATGCGACCGGTCGGGGTCTTGAGGTCGAAGCGCCCGGCGTGATGTCCGATGAGGTACTCGACCAGCGGCTTCGCCTTGGCGACGCCCTGCTCCCACGCCGCCGGATCCTCGCGGACGACCTCGTCGGGGTCTTTGCCGTCCGGAAGGCGCACGACACGCACGTCCTCGAGCTTCACGCCCGAGACATCACCCTGGAGCTGGCCGATGAGCCCGGCGAGCGCCGTCACCCCGAGCGTGCCCGCTTTCTCGCCGGCGGCATCGACGTCGTAGGCGAGCGCGATCCGGTCGGCGTAGCGGGTCAGCAGCCCGATCTGGTTCGGGGTGAGGGCCGTCCCGAGGCTCGCCACGACGTTGTCGAAGCCCGCCTGGTGCGCCATCAGCGCGTCCGTGTAGCCCTCGACGATCACGGCCTGGCCGCTCTTGCGGATGGGTCCCTTGGCCTTGTCGATGAGATACAGCGTGCGACTCTTGTCGAACAGCGGCGTCGCCGGGGAGTTCAGATACTTGGGCCCCTCCCCCTCCAGGAGGCGGCCACCGAGCCCGACCGCGTGGCCGCTCGTGTCCCGGATCGGGAACAGGACGCGGGCACGGAACTTGTCGATGACGCCGCGGCCGCGCTGGCTGGGGCTGGCGAGGCCGACCTCGACCAGCTCCTCGGCTCGGATGTCGCGCTTCGCCTGGAGCTGGCGGGCCATCTGGTCCCAGCCGTTGGGCGCCCAGCCGAGCTGGTGGGTCTCGATCGTGGCGTCCGTGAAACCACGGCCCTTGAGGTAGGCGAGCGCCCCCTCCCCGGCCTTGGAGCCGGTCAGGACGGCGTGGTAGAACGCGACGCCGGTCTCGAGGACGTGGCGCAACCGGGCACGACGCGCGTCTTCGCGCTTCGTCCGCTCATCGATCTCGACGCCGGCGCGTGCGGCCAGCGTGCGGAGAGCTTCCGGGAACGTCGCGCCGTCCCGTTGCATGACGAAGCTGAAGATGTCGCCACCCAAGCCGCAGCCGAAGCAATGCCACGACTCCCGCGCGGGGGTGACGACGAACGACGGTGTCTTCTCACCGTGGAACGGGCAGAGGCCCTTGTAGGTAGTGCCAGCCTTCTTCAGCGTGACCAATTCGCCGACGACATCGACGACCGACAGCTTGCTCTTGACCTCGGCAGTGACGCCGACCGACAAATCCACTCCTTCGCGCCGAGGACCAGTCGGCGCCGTTCAGATCTCGTGTCGGGCCACTCGCCTGGTCCCGAACACACCTGTGGGCCTGTCAAGTCTTGACAAGCCCGGTAGAGCCGTATTGTGCTCCTTCTGAGGGTGGTCTGTCAACCCTTTTGTCAATACTCCAGGGGAGTACACGCCGGGTCGAATCGGACGCTCAGAGCATCAGGAGCCTCGTGAATCAAGGACGCGCCTCCGGCCAAGGTGGTCGGAGGCGCGTCGAGCGAATTACGGCGGATCGACCGCCGACATCGGCTTAGCTGACAGACACCTTCTTCGTGTGGTCGATGTACCGCCGCAATGCGGACCAATCCTTGTCGGATGCCAGCTTGGCCTGGCGGGGCCAGGTGTCGGCTGTGTGACCCGCGATCAACGGCTCGTTGGCCTTGGCCAACGTCTCGGTGATCGCCTCGGGTGTCATCTGACTGAGCGCGGCGAAGGTGGTCACGCCGGACGCCTTGAGCGCGTCGGCATACTTCGGGCCGACTCCGTCGAGGATCGACAGATCGTCGCCCGCAGCGATCTCGGCCGCCTCGACGGCCGGAACGGCCGTCTCGACTTCGGCGACGGCCTCTTCGGTCACCTCGTGGACCTCGGCGGTCCCACCGAGCTCACTGAACTTGGCGGAGACATCGATCGCCATTTCCCGGGCCACGAGCACACCTACCGCGGCCTGTCCGCCGGTGAGCTGGGACGCGATCCGGTCGCGATCCGCGGGCCTGAGGCCGAGCCCCTTGTGGTGGAAGGCGCCGAGCAGACCGCCGCCGATGGCACCGGCGAGCAGGGTCGGCGGGGCGATCACCGCGAGCAGGAGGCCGATCCCGGCGCCCTTGCCGACGTTGCGCCTGCCGAGCTTGTGGGTCTTGAGCTTGCCGTTGTCGTCGAGGGCCATGACGCCGATCGCATTGAGCTTGATGTCATCGTCGGCCTTGTCCCATGACTTCAGCGACTCGACCGCATCGTCTGCGGTCGCTTCGTCCTTGAAGAACGCCAGGACGACTGTCTTGCCTGCCACGTCTTACCCTCCTCTGATCCGGGCTCGAGCCCCCCCACCGATGGGGCTAACGCAGACCACAACGTTCGGCAGCCGTGGATCCGAGGGATGTCCCGCAGGTCATCAACATGCGGGCGGCCTCTCGGCCCGAGTGTGGTGTCGAACCACCCTACACCCTGGCCGTACGGACATCGAGCTTCGGGGCCAAGAAGCGCGTTGCATGCGCCGGTCGGCCCGAGCAGTCTGCGCCACCGCTGGGTCGATTCTCGAAATCGCTCCAGGCGACGGTGAGGATGAAAACCCGCAAGGCGAGACGCGGCCAACCATGCCGTAGGGGTCGTGCTCGGGACTGAACTCGACGATCCATGTGGTGGCATACAGGACACGCCCTGCCCGACCTCGACCCTAGACTGGTGACCTGGTGAAGCTGCTCGACACCCCGGAGGCCCAAGGCCATGGCTCCACAACAGGTGACCTACCTGGATGCACAAGGGCGCTTCGTGGGAGGGAACCCGGATCCTCCGGACATGGGTGCAGAGCTGACGACCCTGTTGGGCTTCCTGGAGCGCCAGCGAGCAACGTTTGCCTGGAAATCCGGAGGACTCGATGCCGACCGATTGCGGTCGTCACTTGGGTCGTCAACGATGACCCTTGGCGGGATGCTCAAACACCTCGCGCGCTTCGAAGACGACATGTCGACCGAGTGGCTCAACGGACAGCCGCAGCTGGCTCCCTGGGATGCGGTGGACTGGGACGCAGACCACGACTGGGACTGGCAAACGGCGGCCGGAGACGATCCCGAGGAGCTCTACCGGCGCTGGCAAGATGCGGTGAATCGCTCCCGTGACCTGTTCGCCGAGGCAGTGGCGAACCGTGACGAAGGCCGCCCGGCGGAGGCGCCGAGCGTTTCCTACATCCTCATCAACATGATCGAGGAGTATGCGCGGCATAACGGCCATGCGGACCTGATCCGGGAGTCGGTGGACGGTCTCGTCGGGCACGATCCGCCGGGCTGAGCCGGGGCACCGAGGAGGGCGCCTCAGATCCGGGCAATCCTGCACGCGACTCCGAAAACCCCTAGACACATATGCGCCTGAGCGCCGATACTCAGCGGTATGACACAACCGCATGAACGTCCTGGCGCTCGCCTTCGGGTCGGTCAGGCGGCCGAGATGCTCGGTGTCTCGGTCGAGACGCTGCGTCGCTGGGAGACCGAGGGACGCCTCCGGATGGAGCGATCCGAGGGCGGCCAACGGCTGGTCGACCTCGACGAGGTCAGCCGGCTCCTTGACGAGCGTCGAAAGGCATCCACCGACCGACCGATCGTCGCCCAATCCGCCCGGAACCGGTTCCCAGGCATCGTGACCCGGATCGAGGCGGATCGGGTGGCAGCGGTCGTCGAGGTGATCGCCGGTCCGCATCGGTTGGTCAGTCTCATGACGGCAGAGGCCGTCGAGGACATGGGCCTCAAGGTGGGCGATGAGGCCGTCTGCGTCGTGAAAGCCACCAACGTCATCGTGGAGATCCCCACGGCAAAGGATTCGCGGGGATGAAGCCCCAGCTCACCATCCTCGTGTCGATCCTTGCCGTCGTGCTCGCGGCCTGCTCGAGCGCGGGGGCATCACCATCGGCGAGCCCGGCAGCGTCCGTGGCCCCCACGACGGCGGCGTCCGTCGCTCCGTCGGCCGCAGTCGGCGCCCCGCTGACGATCTTCGGCGCCGCGTCGCTGGCCAAGGTCCTCGACGAGGTCGAGGCCGCCTACGCGGCGGCAGTGCCAGGTGCCGTGCTGACCATCTCGACCGACTCCTCCGCGGCGCTCGCGACCCAGATCACCGAGCGTGCACCGGCCGACGTCTTCCTGTCTGCCGACACGACCAATCCGCAGAAGCTCGTCGACGCGGGCCTGGTCGACGGGGACGCCGTCGTGTTCGCGGGCAACAAGCTGACGGTCATCACGCCGACCGACAACCCGGCGGGCGTGACCACGCCGTTCGACCTCGGCAAGGCCGGTGTGCAGGTGATCGCCGCCGGCGACGAGGTACCGATCACCAAGTACGCCACGCAGCTAGTCGAGAACCTGGCCGCGGCACCAGGCGCTCCTTCCGATTTCGCGGCCGCGTACGCCGCCAACGTCGCTTCGAAGGAGGACAACGTCGCCGCGGTGCGCACGAAGATCGAGCTCGGCGAAGGCGACGCCGCGATCGTCTACGTCACCGACGCGGCCGCCTCGGACAAGGTCGCGACGATCGACGTGCCGGCGGACGTCAATGTCCCTGCGAGCTATGCCGGGGTCGTGGTCAAGGCGTCGGAGAACGTGGATGCGGCGCACGCGTTCCTTGACTGGTTCGCCGGCCCGGACGGTCAGGCGATCCTCGCCACGTTCGGGTTCCTGCCGCCGGCCTCGTGATCGAACGTCTCTCCGGGGGGACGACCGGGAGTACTGGGGACGTGGCTGGTCGTTCGCGGCCAGCCACGGCCCGGTCGGGCTGGGGTGAGCGCTCGATCAGTGCGCTGGCCGCGCTCTTCGCGCTGTTTCTCGGGCTACCGGTCCTCGCCCTGGTCGTGCGGGCGATCCTCGATGGATCGCTGCGCGTGGCCATCGCGTCGCCGGTCGTCATCGACGCGCTCTGGTTGAGCCTGGTCACCACGGCGATCAGCCTGCTGATCACGGTCGCCCTCGGGCTGCCGCTCGCCATCGTCCTGGCGCGACGCGAGTTCCGCGGCAAGGGCTGGCTGGAGGCGGTAGTCGACCTGCCGATCGTGCTGCCACCGTCCGTCGCGGGCCTGGCGCTGCTCCTGGTCTTCGGTCGCCGCGGACTCTTGTCCGCGCCCTTCGAGTTCTTCGGGGTCTCCGTACCGTTCACCACGATCGCGGTGATCCTGGCGCAGATCTTCGTGTCGGCGCCGTTCTTCATCCGCTCGGCTCGGACCGGCATCGCCGGGGTCGATCACGACCTCGAGGACGCGGCTCGCGTCGACGGCGCGTCGGAAGGTCAGTTGTTCCGTTCGATCACCGTGCCGTTGGCGAGTGCCGCGCTTGCGGCCGGCCTGGTCATGACCTGGGCCCGAGCTCTCGGCGAATTCGGGGCGACGATCATGTTCGCCGGCAACGTCGAGGGCCGGACGCAGACGCTGCCCCTCGTCGTCTACTCGGAGTTCCAGGGCGGGGATCTCGACCAATCGATCGCCGCGGCGGCGATCCTGGTGCTCGCCGCGTTCGGCGTCCTCGTGGCCGTCCGCTTCTTCCGTTGGGGACGGGTGCTCGACGTGCGTGGCGTCTCGTGATCGCGGCGAGAAGTGGCTGAGGAAGCCTTAGGCCGCGCCCGTCACTGGCCGCGGCGGATCCAGAGGCCTTCGCTGCCGTCGCCGCGGTTCTCGTTGTATCCGGCGAGCCGGACGCCTTCCAGGATGGCCACGCCGCCGGGCTCGGGGTCCGAGTCCGTCACCTGGGTCTCGCTCACGCGCGTGAGGGGCGTCCACGAGATCCCGAAGTCCGAGCTCTGGCGATACCAGACGGGCGAGTCACCCGGCGTTCCGTGCTTGAACACGACCGCGAGCGTGCCGCCATGGAGCGCGAACTGCGGGGTCGTGCTGAAGCGTCCGTTCGTGCTCGCGGACAGCGCCTTGCCGCCCGACCAGGTCGCGCCCCTGTTCGTCGTCCGGCGGTAGACCACCTGCATCGTGCCCGATGCCGTCGAGGTGTAGGCGAGGAGCGCAGAGCTGCCGGTCGCCACCAGCTCGAACGGCGCGTCAGTGGACGAGCTCATCTTGATCGGGGCGGACCAGGTCACGCCGTTGTCGGTCGTGCGCCGAACCGACATCGTGTTGGTCGCTGACAGGTACGCGATGTACGTGACACCCGTGCCGATCGCGATCGTGGGTTCGGCGTAGTACATCGGGTACACGCCGGGTTCCCAGTTGGAGGTCTTGCCGATGTACCGGGCGGACCCGAACGTGGCGCCGCCGTCGGCGCTGGTCCGCAGGTAGAGACGGCCTGTCGAGTAGCCGGTCCAGGCGATCGACACCCGGCCGCTCGAATGGCGGGCGACGGTCTGGTCGACGATGTTCGACCCGCTCGAGGTCATCGCTCGTGAGGCCTGCCAGGTCGCACCACCATCGAGGCTTCGGCGGTAGTAGAGCCGGTTCGACGTGGTTCCGGTCGAGGTCGTGACCTGGCGGACATAGACGATGTCGATCTTCGAGCCGTAGGCGGCAGCCGAGAAGTTGAGGCGGATCGCGGAGGCGATCTTCACGGGCGCCGACCACGTCTTGCCACTGTCGACGCTGCGGCGCGCGTAGGCGTTCGAGCCGCGCTGGTACACGGTCAGGGCGCTCGAGGGACCGGTTCGGAACACGCGCGGCCGGTAGTTCTCGAGCGACGAGAGTCGCGTGGTGCTGCCCCACTCGACGGCCAGCACGGGCTGGGCGACGAGCAAGAGGAGAAGGGCGGCCGCGATGACCGCGGTCGCGCGGCGGATCCGCGTGGTCGGCGTAGGTGCTGTCATCGTTCGTTGGCCTCGTTTTTCGGACCGGGCGCGGTCTACTTGTCGGGTCGTATCACGAGTGTGCCAGTGGGTCCCACGTCGTCTCGATGGTCATTCGGTCCATGGACGATGGACAGATGTCGACATCTGAGCGCCGCCCGATTGATGCGATTGCAACGGCCCGCTACCGATGATTCGAGCGGGCAGGGCGGAATCGAAGCCAGTCGCCCCATCGAGAGGAGGCCACGGTATGTGTCTGACTTGCGGCTGCATGGATGCGCATCGCGAGATGGGCGAGTCGAACATCACCTTCGAGGACGTGGAACGCGCTGCGAAGGAGAACGGCAACAGCGTCGAGAAGACCTTCGAGATCGTCACTGCGACCGTCGACAAGGATCGGTCCGGGCACCCGCAGGAGTATCAGGCGGAGCGGCCCGTCGCCTAGCCCCCAGAGACTGCCGGGATCACGTGGAGCGTCGAACCGGGGCGAAGCGGGGTGGTGAGCGTCGCCGGCTGCTGATCCACGAAGACCTTGATGTGCTCGCGGATCACCGGTCCCGCGTCCACGATGCGATTGCGCATCCCGGGCGCCAGCTCATCGAGCCGATCGATCGCCTCGGCGACCGTCGTCGCGTCGACATCGCAGCGTCGCGGCGCTGCCGGGAACAGGGCGATCAGCGAGCGCGGCAGGATGATCGTCGCCATGGCGTTCAGTCGAGCGCGACCGCCTCGACGCCCCAGATCGGCGGCAGGTGGTCCGCCACGAGCGACCAGCTGACCCCCTCGTCGATCGAGCCGTAGAGCTGCCCCGTGCTCGTCCCGAAGTAGACGCCGGCTGGGTCTTGTCGGTCGACCGCGAGCGCCTCGCGCAGGACTCCGACGAACGCGTCCTTCTGGGGCAGGCCCTCGCCGTGGCGCTCCCAGGTATCGCCGCGATCGCGCGTCCGCCACACCGCGAGCGCCCCGTCGGGCGACAGGCGGCCCTCCTCCGGATGGGTCAGCGGGATCACCCAGCTCGTAGCGGGGTCGCGCGGATGCGCGCCCATCACGAACCCGAACTCGGACACGAGCCCCGCGCTGACGTCATCCCAGCTCCGACCGCCGTCGGCCGAGCGGTAAACGCCGCAATGGTTCTGCTGATAGAGGCTGTTCGGTTCGCCGGCGGCCATCACGAGCTTGTGGACGCACTGGCCGGTCTCCGGGTACGGATCGGGCGCGAAGCAGGCGGCGACCCCGCGATTCCGTGCCTCCCAGGTGGTCCCGCCATCCTCCGTAGCGAACGTCCCGACCGCGCTGATGGCGACCCACATCCGCTCCGCATCGTCCGGGTGCGGAACGATCGTGTGGCAGATCAGGCCGCCGGCGCCGGGCTCCCAGCCGGGGCGACTGGGATGGTCGCGTAGGCCCGAGACGTGCGACCAGGTCGCGCCGCGGTCGTCGCTCCGGAACAGACCGGCGGGCTCGGCGCCAGCCCAGATCGAGCCGTGCGCGGCGGTGACGTTCCAGATCGTCGGGATCTTCGGGCCGTCGTCGCCGTAGGTCAGCCCTTCCGAGGAATGGGTCCAAGTCGACCCGAGGTCCTCGCTCCGGAACACGGCCGGCCCGTACCAGGCCGACCCGCCCGCGGCGAGGATCGCGCCATCGGCCGGGTCGACGGACAGGTCGTGGATCGGCCATCCGTTGCAGAGCGGGCCGCGCAGTGACCATGATCGCCTCGACGCGTCGCCGTCGAGGATGAAGGCTCCCTTCGAGGTTCCGACCAGCAGCAGGTTCCGGGTCATCGTGTGCGTCCCCATTGGCTCGTGGGCTAGGCCGTCAGGATACCGATGCGGCCACGAGCGTTGCTAGACTGTCGCGAACTCTTTCGGTCCGAGCCCGCAGGAGCACGTCCGAGCATGACCGCGTCCGTCACCGCGTCATTCCCGATCGCCTGGTCCGACCCGAGCGACGTCGAGCGGTCCTGGCGACGCGACGAGATGCACTCGCCGTTCTGCCTGGTCCCCTTGTCGCAGGACTACGTGGGGCTCATCGGGAACGGCTTCGGCTACCGCTACGAGCGGCTCGAGGTCCCGATCAGCATGCGGGCCCAGGTCGTCAACGGGTACTGGTATTTCTCGTGGGTCCCGCTCGGTCCGGAATCCGAGCACGAGGCCGTGGTCGAGCAGTACATGGCCAGTTGCCGCGCCCACACGCCACTCGCGCTCGACTACTGGGAGCGTGCCGTGCCGGAGCTCCGTGAGCTGTACGCCGCGATCGCGGCGATCGAGGTCGAAGGCCTGCCGCCGGCGGAGCTTGCGAGGGCTTGGGATGAGGCCTGGGAGCGGGCGCAACGGGCATGGGCGATCCATTTCTACGCGATCACCGGCCCGTACCAGGTCATGGACGACCTCGCGAACTTCTACGAATCGGTCGTGGAGAAGCCGCCTCCGGGCGAGGCCCTGAAGCTGATCCAGGGCACGATCCACGAACTGGTGGACGTGGACGCCGGCCTCGGTCGCCTGACGGAGCTCGCGGCCGCCTCCCCGGAGGTGGCTGGTGCTCTGCGCGCGACACCTGCGCCCAGCCCCGAGCGCCTGGCGGCACTGCCGGGCGGAGCCGCCTTCGTGACCGAGCTGCGCTCGTTCCTGGCCGAGCATGGCCACCTCGGCCAGGGGTTCGACGACCTGGCTCTCGCCTCGTGGGGAGAGGAGCCGGAGATGCTGCTCGCCGAGGTCGCCAAGCGCCTCGAGCGTCCGGTCGAGCCCGCGGTCACGCGCGCCGCGCGCCTGGCGCGCGAAGCCGACGCGCTGGCGGACGGGGTCCGGACGCGACTCGCCGATCAGCCCGAGCAAGCTCGCCGAATTCGAACGACTGCTCGGCCTCGCGCGCCAGATCGGTCCCATCACCGAGACGCACAACTACTGGATCGACCGGATGGCCGCGGCGCGACTGCGAACGTTCGTGATGCGGGTCGGTGCTCGCCTCGCGGCGGTGGGCGTCATCGAGCGGCCAGGTGATGTGCTGTTCCTCCGCCGCGCCGAGGTGCCCGACCTCCTCCGCGAGCCCGCGGACCGGCGAGCGGTGGTGGCGGCCCGGAAGGACGAGTACGACCACTGGCGCCAGGTCACGCCACCGTCGAAGATCGGGAAGCCGTCCGACGAGGAACCGTCCGGTCGTTTCGGTGGGGAGCGCTTCGCGACGGAGGATGAGGCGATCGTGCGCGGGACGGGTGCCTCGGCTGGTGTCGTCCGTGGGCCGGCAAGGATCGTGATCGGCCCGGAGGACTTCGCTCGCGTGCAACCGGGCGACATCATCATCGCGCCCTCGTCGAACCCGTCCTGGGTGCCGCTCTTCTCGATCGCGGGTGGTCTCGTGACGAACACGGGCGGGGTCCTCTCCCACGCGGCGGTCGTTGCGCGTGAGTTCGATCTCCCCGCGGTCGTCGGCACGGGCGATGCAACGACACGGATCGCCGACGGTCGGCAGCTCGAGCTGGACGGGACCACGGGCTTCGTCCGGCTGTTGTGAGCGAGGGCACCGACGAGACGGCCCCGTCGGGCGGCCCGGCCCGCCTGATCACCGGCGCGATGCTCGGACTGGCGTCCGGGGCGATCCTCGTGCCCCTCAACTCCACGATGCTCGCGGTCGCGCTGCCCAGCGTGATGGACGAGTTCGGTGTGGGCGCGGCCACGTGTCGCTTCCCTCGTCACGCTCTACCTCGGTGCGGTCGCGATCGCGCTCCCGGCGAGCGGCAGTCTCGGGGACCGGTTCGGTCATCGGCGGGTGTTCCTCTTCGGCGTCGCGGCGTTCGCGCTCGCGTCGGCGCTCGCCGCCGCGGCCCCGTCCTTCGACGTCCTCGCCGTGTCGCGCGTGCTCCAGGCGGCGAGCGGCGCGCTCGTCTCGACGAGTTCCGTGGCGCTGCTCCGCGAGATGGCGCCGCCGGATCGACGAGGGGCGGCGTTCGGGCTGTTCGACATGCTCGTATCAACGAGCGCGGCGATCGGCCCGCTCATCGGCGGCTTGTTGGTCGCCGGGCTCGGTTGGCGCTGGATCTTCATCGTGGCGGTACCGGTGGCGCTGCTCGCCTTGATCACCGTGGGAGCACTCGCACGGCCCGCGGTCCGTCGCGACCAGGGCGGCGCCACGACCGATCGACTTTCTCGGCCTCGGCCTCCTGGCCGCATTGCTGATCGCGCTGCTGCTCGGGCTCCGGGAGCTGGAGAGCGGCGGGTCGCCGCTAATCGCGGTCGTGGGAGCTGCCGTGCTCCTGGCGCTCTTCGTGCTCGTCGAGACCCGGACCGAGCACCCGGCCGTCGATCCGCGTCTGTTCGCGTCGAGGTCGTTCACGGCGGCCGTGATCGGGGTGTTCGGGGCGACCGTGATCCTCCATGGCACGCTGGTGCTCGTGCCGCTCCTCGTCGAGGGACTCCAGGCGGGGGATGCTCGGACGAGCGGGTTCGTGTTGCTCGGGATCTCGGCGCTTGGAGCGATCGCGGCGCCGATCGGCGGTCGGATGTCCGATGCCGTCGGGCGCCGTCAACCGGCGGTGATCGGCACGCTCGCGAGCGTCGTCGGGCTGGCGGTCCTGTGGCTGGTCGCGCCGGAGGCCTCCACGCTGCTGCTGGGCCTGATGTTGGCGCTCCTGGGGTTCGGGATGGGGCTGGCGGGTGCGCCTCGGCAGGCAGCCGCCCTCGAGGCCATCGAACCGGAGCGGGTGGGGATGGCCGCCAGCACATACCTGACTGGGCGCTACCTCGGCGGGGCGGTCGGGGCGACGCTCGCCGGGGCGGTCCTTGGTGGCAGCGTGACGCCGGCTGGCGTGACGACCGGGTTCGGGGTGCTTGCGGCCGTGGCGGTCGGGGTCGCGATCGCGTCGTTGTTCCTGCCCGCGCGGAGCCTCAGGACCGCGGATCGGGACGCGGTGGCCGCGGGCGGCTGACCGCAGCGGCGGGGCTCGCGCCTGATCAGGCGCGTGGGCCGCGCGCTGAACGGAGCGCGTCCAGCAGCTTGCCGAGGACGTCGTGGCGGATCCGGGCTCGGCGACTCTCGTCATCGAGCACGTCGCGGGTCGTCGCGTCGCCGTACCCGGCGGTCAGCCGGATGTCGCGCCGGCGGACCTCCCCGAGCTCGGTCGCACGCGCCTTGAGGAGGGCCCGTTCGAGCTCATCGAGCTCCTCGTCGTCGGCGAGCTCGAGGTGGAGGTCGATGGCGCGGCTGCGGTCGTCCACGTGCGCATCGTAAACGCGCTCGGGCAGCGTCATGGTGACGACTCCTGGCGGGCCGCCGGGTACCCTGCGGGCATGACCGACAACGCCCACGACCCGGGCCCGGACGCCGCGGCCGCGACCTTCGACGGACCGTCGGACGTCGCAGCGAACCCGCTGGACATCAAGGGCGGCGGCGCGATCCGCATCGGCACGGCGTCGTGGACCGACCCGACGATGACGGCGTCCGGAGTCTTCTATCCGACCGGCGCCGACTCCGCCGAGGAGCGGCTCCAGTTCTACGCGTCACGCTTCCCGTTGGTCGAGGTCGACGCGACCTATTACTCCCTGCCCGTCCGGCGGACATCGGAGCTGTGGGTCGAGCGCACGCCGCCCGACTTCACGTTCGACATCAAGGCGCATGCCCTGATGACCGGCCAGCCCACCGAGACGAAGCGCCTGCCCAAGGACCTGCGCGAGGCGCTCCCCGGCGAGGTCGTCGAGAAGGCCCGCATCTACGCCAAGGACCTGCCCGACGCGCTCAAGGACGACGTCTGGGCGTGGTTCGCGGACGGGCTCGAGCCACTACAGGAGGCCGGACAGCTCGGCTCGATCCTGCTCCAGTACCCGCGCTGGTTCTTCACCTCGTCGGAGAACCGCGACACGATCGAGGAATCGGTGGCGCGGTTGCGGGACGTCGGCATGACACCGGCCGTCGAGTTCCGCAGCGCGTCGTGGTTCAACGACAAGAACATCGAGCGCACCCTCAAGTTCCTCGGCGACCGCGAGATCCCGCTCGTCATGGTCGATGGCCCGCAGGGCTTCAAGTCGAGCGTGCCGCCGATCGTCGCCGCGACGTCCCCGGACCTCGCGCTCGTGCGCTTCCACGGCCGCCGCACCGAGACCTGGGAGAAGCCAGGCATCAAGACCGTCGAACGCTTCCGCTACCTCTACGACGAGGGCGAGCTCGAGGAGTGGGTGCCGCGCGTCCGCGAAGCGGCCGGGCAGGCGAAGGAAACGCACGTCCTCTTCAACAACTGCTATGCCAACTACGGGGCGACGAACGCCCTGATGCTCGCCGAACTCCTTCAGGACCTCGACTAGGACTTGCCGGCGGTGGCGGGGATGTTCAGCTCCCGCTGCGCGGAGGCCTTGCGAGCTGCCATCCGCTCACCAAGGGCGTCGAGCTCGGCGCGATCGAAGACGGAGCGGGCCTGCTTGAACATCTCGCCCTCCTCCTCTTCCATGTGGTGCTCGACGTTCTCCTTCATGACCTTGGCCTTGGCGCCCCAGCTCTCGTCGTCGACGGGGCACTCCTCGAGCTCCTTCATGATCAGGTCGACAACGTGGTGCTCCTGGTAGCCCTCCAGGACGATGTCCTTCGCCTTCGGGTGAGCCTTCAGCTCCGGGTAGAAGATCTCCTCCTCGATGATCTCGTGGACGGTGAGCTCGCCCTTGATCGTCGAGAAGAGCTCGGCTCGGATCTTGAGGCCGCGCTCGGTCGTCGACTCGAGCTCCTCGAGCAGCTTCCGCATCTTGGCGTGGTCTTCTTCGAGCATCGTGATCGCGTTCATGAGTGCCTCCTGGACTGGACGGGGTGACGTGCCCGTATTCCAGCAGCCGGAAGGCCTCGAACGCCCCAAGCGAAGCGAGCCGTCGGGTCGGGTCCTCTTGCAGTTTCGTTGCGCCCGGGGCGGCGGGTCGCTGACAGGGCCTGTCGAGACGCCACGCCGACACCGGACGTCTATGCTCGGGCATTCGTTGGTGCGCGATACGCAAAGGGGGTCCAGATCATGCGTCGTTCACTCGTCCTCGGGACGATCATGTCCCTGCTGACGATCGCCCTGCCTGCGGTGGTAACCGCGGCGCCCGCCCAGCGCGTCACGGAGCACGCCGTGGTCGTTCAGTGCGAACTTTCGAACGACGACGGCTTCGTCAGCGCCTTCGCGGTCGATAGCTCCGAATTCGAAGAATTCGGCGAGCTGGTGTTCTGGGAGGCACCAGCCGAGCCGTTCAGCGACGACCCGACGTTCGTGTCGATCAGCGCCGAGGTGGATGCCACGGATAGCAGCATGTCGGCGACGTTCGAGCTCGTCGAGCTGAGTTCCGGCGACCCGGCCGGGACAGCCGTCCTTGAAGCGACGTTGACGCCGGATGGCTCGCCCGAGCCCGTGGACGAACGATTCCGTGAGGGAAACCGCTGGACGAAGATCGAGGGGACCATTCAGCCGATGCTGGTCAGCGGGACGCTGACCGTGCCAGGCGCTGACGCCTTTGATCTGGCGGGTTGCTCCGCGGCGGTCCAGGACCTGACCTTCTTCACGACCAACCCGTCGGCGTTCATCCAGCGATTCGAGAACATCAACCTGTCCTGCTCGTGGACGACCGCCGACGGTTTCGTCGAGCTGTTTGCGGGCGGAGACGCATTCGGAGCCTTCAGCGACCTGTTCGTCGTCGACGCGACCGGCGAATATGCCGGCTTCTCGGAAGCCGCGTCCCTGTCCGACACCGCGTTCGACGCAACATTCGAACTGTTCATGCAGCCCGATGGCGACGTGGCGGTCGGCACGGGCGCCGCCTCGGCCACCCTCGTGCTGACCGGCGAGGTCGTTCGGGGGAGGGACGGCACGGGCCCCAACTTTGTGAAGTTCGTGAGCGAACGCCTGGCGGTGAGCGGAACCCTGGACGTCAGCACGCCGGGCGGCGACCAGAACCTGCCGATGGACGATGAGCACTGCGTCGCGTCGCTCGACCGAGTGTTCCAGCACGATGTTCGACCCAGCGGCCCGAAGCCCGGACCCCTGGCGAATGACGCGCCAGAGGGAGCGATCGCCGCCAAACTCGGGCGGACGTACCGGATCGTGACCGGTGGCAATGCGCAGGCACCCGAGGAGCCCTGCTCATTCATCGATCCCGAGACTGGCGACGCGTTCCCCTTCCCGATCGAATACACCGCATGGTGGACGTTCGTCGGGACGGGCGGCCCAGTGACCGTCGATACCGCTGGCAGCAACTTCGACACGATAGTCGGGGTCTACACGGGGTCGCCCGGGTCGTTTACGCAAATCGACTGCGTCGACGACGTGTCCGAGCCCGCCTTCAGCCTCCAAGCGCGGGTCACGATCGATACCGTCGAGGGCGTGACGTACTACGTTCAGGCCGGCGGTTTCGGCGGTTCCACGGGCCGTCTTCAGCTGGTCATCGAGTAATCGCAACGGGCCGGGCGCGATCTGGGAGGTCGCGCCCGAACCCTGGATGGATCGCCCAGCGATCAGAGCGGGCCCGAGATCCCCCCGTCTTTTCGGATGCGCCAGAAATGGACGGCGAGGAAGATGGCCGTGAGCAGCGGCAGCACCATGATGTGGAGCACGTAGAAGCGCAGGAGCGTGTTCTGCCCGACCTCCACGCCGCCGAGCAAGAGGCGGTTCACGGGCGTCGCCACGATCGGGAAGTACGACCCGAAGTTCGTGCCGATGGTGATGGCCCAGTAGGCGATCTGATCCCAGGGCAGCAGGTAGCCCGAGAAGCTCAACATGATGGTCAGGAAGAGGAGCACGACGCCGACGACCCAGTTGAACTCGCGCGGCGGCTTGTAGGCCCCGTGGTAGAAGACCCGCATCATGTGCAGGAACACGAAGAAGACCATCAGGTGGGCGCCCCACCGGTGGATGTTGCGGGTCAACAGACCGAACGTGACCTGGCTCTGGATGTCGAGGATGTTCGTGTACGCCAACGTGGCCGACGGCACGTAGAAGAACATCAGGTACACGCCGGTGATGGTCAGCACCAGGAACAGGAAGAACGTCAGGCCCCCAAGACAGAACGTATACGCGAAGCGCACGGCGTGCTGGCGGACCCGCACCGGGTGGATGTGCAGGAACACGTTGTTCATGACCGCGTACGCCCGCGAGCGCTCGTCGCGCGGGTAGGGCTGCCGGAACAACGAGCGCCAGACCGGACTCCGGCGGATGGTCTGGTCGACCCGCTCGAGGAAGCTCATCGACGTGCCTCGTCGGCCTGGTAGGCGCGCGCAGCCCCGGCGATGATCGCCAGCAGCCACGACCCCCACAGCCACGGCGCGGCGAAGAGACCGAGCACCGCCCCGGGCACGATGAGCGCCGCACCCAGTCGTGGCCAGAACACGGAGCCGATGGCACCGATCAACACCACGGCGCTTCCGATCGCGAATCCCACGGGGCCCCAGCCGGGCCAGAGATCGGGTGGTGCCTGGCCGGTCAGCGTCGGCAGGGTGACGATGGCCAGGCCGCCCGCCGCGATGGTCGCGACCACCGCGATCAGGCCCAAAGTCCAGCGCGTGAGCGGCACCCACGGGGTGGGGCCATACACCTGGCGTGCGGTCGCCGGCGCATCGATCAACCGCCACGACAGGTCAGCCGGCATTCCGAGCACCAGCCGGACGAGCCGTTGCCGGAACAGGCTGCTCCGATCGCCGTGCCGGATGGCATCCAGCGTCTCGTCTGCAAGGTCACCCGCGACCTCCGCTCGGCGACGCGCCCGCATCGGCCCGGGCAGACCGAGCGTGTAGAACTCGACCCAGCCGCGGACCGCGGCCGAGCCGTCGCCTCGTCGCCCCAGGAGGCGCGAGGTCATCACCTAGCTCACCCGAGCCCCGGCAGGTGCGGTGCGGCGGGACGCTTGGGGATCCGCCGCCCGCGCGTCGGCGAGAGCGCGCTCACCGACGGCGGTGATCCGGTAGAAGCGTCGTCGGGGGCGGGCCGCCTCGGCGGCATAGTCGGGTGCCTCCCAGCGACTCTCGAGGTGGCCGGAGCGTTCCAGGCGATCGAGCGCCTTGTACAGCGTCCCGTAGGCGGTCAGTCGCTTCGCTTCCGCGCCATCGGCCATGGTCTTGGCGAGAAGGAAGCCGTGCGCCTCGGCCATCCCACGCGCCCGCAGCGTGGTGGCCGCCTCGAGGATGTCGCGCTCGATGCTCACGATGGACCCAGCCTTGCGACGCATGCGAGCACTATAGGAAGATACCTTCGCATTCGTCAATGGAGCGTTGTGAGCCGCGGCCCAGTAGCATCGCCGCATGGACTCTGACGAGCCCCCTCCCCCGACTGCGGATCGCAGCCGGCGTCGCCTCACCTGGCCCGTCGCCGCGATCCTCACGTTCCTCGCGGCAGCCTGCGTGCTCGTCCTCGAGATCGCGGCCGGACGGCTCCTGGCTCCGTATGTCGGCGTGTCGCTCCTGACGTACACCGGGATCATCGGCGCGATCCTGGCCGGCATCGCGCTCGGGGCGTGGATCGGCGGCCGGGCGGCTGACGCGCTCGGGCCCGAGCGCTTGCTCGGACCGTCGTTCGTGCTGGGCGGGGCGGCGGCCATCGCTTCGGTCCCGATCGTCAGCTGGCTTGGCGCAGCGGACCTGGGCGAGGGGTTCTTCGCGATCGTGACGCTCGCGGCGGTCGGGTTCGTGTTGCCGGCCGCGATCCTGTCCGCGGTCGGTCCGATGATCGTGCGCGCGACTCTGACGGACGTTCAGACCAGTGGTTCGATCGTGGGGCGGCTCTCGGCGATCGGCACCGTGGGTGCGATCACGGGGACCTTCCTGACCGGCTTCGTGCTGCTGGGCCTCGTGCCGACGCGCGTGCTCATCGTCGGGGTCGGTGGCCTGCTCGTCGTCGTGGGCCTGGCATTGACGGTCGCGCTCCGGGGTGGCGGCTGGGGCGCGGCCCGGACCGGTGTGGTGGCACTCGCCGCGGTCGCGATGGGCGGGCTGGCCCTCGCAGGCCCGTCCCCGTGCGACACGGAGAGCGCGTACTACTGCATCGCGGTCGAGGTCGATCCGGGCGATCCGGACGGCCGGGTGCTCATCCTCGACCGGCTGTCACACGCGTACGTCGACCTGGCCGACCCCACCAACCTCAAGTTCGGGTACGAGCGACGGTTCGCCGACGCGGTCGGGCCGTACCTGGATGGGTTGGGCCGCCCCGTCGACGTCCTTCATGTCGGTGGTGGCGGCTTCACCTTCCCGCGCTATCTCGAGGCGACGCGGCCGGTCGCCTCGCAGACGGTGCTGGAGCTCGATCCGAAGGTGCTGGCGGTCGCGCGGGAGCAGCTCGGGTTCGCGCCGAGCGACGCGATCCGGGTGATCGTCGGCGATGCGCGGCTGTCGGTCGAGCGCCTACCGGACGACAGCGTCGACCTCGTCGTCGGCGATGCCTTCGGCGGGTTGGCTGTGCCGTGGCACCTCACGACGACCGAATTCCTCGAGGAGATCGAGCGGGTACTGCGCCCGGGCGGGATGTATGTGATGAACCTGATCGACTACCCGCCGCTGGGTTTCGTGCGGGCCGAAGCCGCCACGGCGGGCCGGTTGTTCGAGCACATCGCCGTGATCAGCGGGCGGGCGACGCTTGCCAATGAGTCCGGTGGCAACGTCGTGCTCGTGGCGAGCGCTGAGCCGCTGGACGTCGCGGCGGTCACGGCGAACCTGCAGACGTGGGGCGAGAGTGCATCGACCGGGATCCTGGCCGACCCGGCCGAGGTCACGGAGTTCATCGGCGATGCCCCGATCCTCAGCGACGACTTCGCGCCGGTGGACCAGCTGCTGGGCCGCTGACGTCGCTCAGCGACGGGTGGGTGCGCGCTCGCGACGGACCGGCAGCTTCTGACCGCGGATCGTCGCGTTGCGGAGCGCGTGCTCGATCGAGTCCGCGAGCTGGCCCTGGACGTCGACCAGCGCGAAGTCGTCGAACAGTTGAATGGCGCCCACGACGGATCCGGGCACGCCCGCCTCGTTGGCGATGGCTCCGACCAGGTCGCCCGGTCGTAGGCCAGCCCGCCGGCCGCCCCCGATCCAGAGCTGCGCCCAGCCATCCGACTCGGGGCCGCGCGGAGCGCGTGAGCCGGCATCGCGGAACCCGCCCGGGCCTCCCGGCCCGCCGCGCGGCGGACCACCGGCGGGTCGGCCGGGACCACCCGGGCCGCTTGGACCGCGCGACCCGCCACCCGGCCGGCCAGCGCCGGGGAACGCCGGCACGGGGCCACGCCGCGGACCGCCGGGACCGCCGGGACCGCTCGGTCCGCGGCCCGGGCCAGGTCCAGGCTGCTGCAGCGAAGCCTGGGCCAGCTCAACCTCGTCCTCGTCGCGGATCTCGGCGCCCTCGATCAGGCTGACCGCCGCCAGGGCGATGTCGACGACATCGAACTCCTCGGTGAGCGGCTCCACCACGCCCCGAAATCGATCGTGCCCACCCGTCTCGAGCGCATCGCGCAGGTTCGCGCGCACGAGCTCGAGCCGGCGCTCGCGGAGGTCGGCGACCGTCGGGAGTCGGGCGATCTGCAGCTTCGATCTGGTCGCCGACTCGATGTTGCGCAGCAATCGATGCTCGCGCGGCTCGACCAGGGTGATCGCCACGCCCTCGCGTCCGGCCCGGCCCGTTCGACCGATGCGATGGACGTAGGCGTCGGGATCGGACGGCACGTCGAAGTTGACGACGTGGCTGACATGGTCGATGTCGAGGCCGCGAGCGGCGACGTCCGTCGCGACCAGCACGTCCAGCGAGCCGTCGCGGAAACGCCCCATGATCCGGTCGCGGGCCTCCTGGGCGAGGCCGCCATGGAGGGCGCCGGCGTCGTGGCCACGGCTGCTCAACGCCTCGGCCAGGTCGTCCACCTCGCCGCGCGTCCGCGCGAACACCAGCGTGGACGCCGGATCCTCGACGTCGAGGATGCGACAGAGCGCCGGTAGCTTGTCGACCCGCCGCACGACGTAGGCCGTCTGGCGGACCCGCGCGACCCCGTCGCCGGTGGCCTTCTCGGCGTGGACCGTGATGCGTTCGGGATCTCGAAGGTGACGCTTGGCGATCCGCGTGATCGTCGGCGAGATGGTCGCGGAGAACAGCGCGGTCTGGCGATCGGCCGGGGTGGCCGACAGGATCGTGTCGAGGTCCTCTGCGAAGCCCATGTCGAGCATCTCGTCCGCCTCATCGAGCACGACGATGCGCGCGGCATCGAAGCTGAGACTGCCGCGCTTGAGGTGGTCGACCGCCCGGCCGGGGGTCGCCACGACGATGTCGACCCCACGGCGGAGACCGCGCAGCTGCTGCCCGATCGGCTGGCCGCCGTAGACCGGCACGACCCGGGCGCCGAGCGACTTGCCGTAGACGTGGAAGGCTTCCGCCACCTGCATTGCGAGCTCGCGGGTCGGGACGACGACGAGGGCGCTCGTGCTGTTGGGGCCGGCCGCGCCGATCACGATGCGCTGGAGGATCGGCAGCGCGAACGCTGCGGTCTTGCCGGTGCCGGTCGGCGCCTCGGCGAGGATGTCACGGCCGCCGAGCAACAGCGGGATCGCCTCTCGCTGGATCGGCGTCGGCTCCTCGTAGCCAAGATCGGCGACGGTGGCGAGCAGGCGGTCGTCGAGTTCGAAGGTCGCGAAACCGTCTGGGGCGGACGGGGCGGCCGGCACGACGGACGCGGGGGCCTCGCTCGGCGGGGCGACTTCGGGCAGATCCTCTTTGGGCGGGCGGACCGTGGGCTTGGCGGCCTTGGGCTTCGCGGCCTTGGACTTGGCAGACTTCGGTGGGGCCGGTTGGGGCCGGGCGACTCGTGGCATCGAACCCATTGTGGGCGTTATCGGGCTCACGCGGCTCCAGAAATGGAGTGGCCATCGCTCGGAGCGATAGATTCCGGACGCAGCACCAGTCGAATGGCGCCGCGACCATCGCCGGTCGGAGCCAACCTCTCGGTCGATCGCCCAGGGCCATGGAATGACCACGAAGCGTTCCGTGCGTGGCGTTCACTCGTCGATCAAGCGACCCGCCGATGCATTCCGTTTCGAAATCCATCGCTGGCAGGGATGGGGTGGACCGGTGCTGATGCCGCGTCACGGGATTCGGACGGCATACTCCGCGGATGCAGGATCGGTCGGCGGCAACACGCGCTCGACGAGCGCTGATCGCCGTGGTGCTGGCCATGGCCGGCCTCGCTGCCTGCGAAGCCACCGACGAGCCCGGACCTCGTGCGATCGACGGCGTCTTCCCGCCAGCTGCCGAGCTCCCCCAGCTGCCGTTCCGTGTCGCGGATGGGACCGGAACCGTCCGTGCCGTTTCCCTCGGCAACCCGGGCGAACGTATGGAGGGCATCGTTCCGGTCCCGGGGCGCGATGACGCGCTCTCCGTCATCTGGATGGGAGGCATGTGCGACCGCCGCGTCCTCGTGACGCTGGATCCGTCGGCGGAGGGCATGGCCCTCAACGTCGCCACCGAGCGTGACTTCGGTGGCTGTCGGCTGGCCGGGATCCTCCGTCACCTCGTGCTCGAGTTCAGCGGTCCGGTCGATGCGTCGACCGTTTCGCTGTCGCTGCACGACTGAGGTCAGTCGCCGTCTACCCGTCAGGTCGTCGGGCGGATCTCCACGAACGAGATGGCCGGCATGGGCAGGTCGAACGCGAGGTGCACCGTCCCGTCCGACCCGACCCTGACCTGCTCGTCGGGAAGCAGCGACTCGAGGCGGTCGGCCGCACGGAGCCGCTCCCATTGGGCCGCCGTCGGCCAGTCGCCGCCGCCCATCCCCTCCCAGGCGCGGGCGATGTTCGAATGCTCGGCGTCGACTCGACGATGCTCGACCCGATACTCCCCCGCCGGCAGTCCCGTGATGTCCAGCGTCACGCGGCGACCGAGCGCATCGTCGCCACCGGTCTTGGTCTGATCGAGCGAGCCGTTCCACACAGCGATGGCCACACGATCACCGGCGCCGTCCCCGTCCCGGCTCGCCCACGCCTCGACGAGGCTGCCGCCACCGTCCCCGGTGACGCGGCTGGCCAGTTCTTCGTCGCCCAGCTGCTCCAGGACTGCGATGGCCCAGAACCGCGGCTTGCGCAGGCCGCCGATCGTGAGCAGGCCGAACCCGCCATGGAAGAGCTGTTCGGGCACTCCGAGCTCCACGAACTGGTCCGAGGCGACCCAGTAGGCCAACGCATCGACTCGACCCGCCGCGGAGCGCATGCCGCGCGCGACGAGCGGTGCGCCCCACACGCTGTCATTCACCGGTCCGCCGTGCGTCGGGCTGACGCCCCACTCGGTCCACCAGATCGGGATATCGGGGCGGCCGTACCGCTCGAGGATGGGTCGCAGGTCGAGCGGCGGCGCGCCGTAGGTGTGGGTGGTCACGAAGTCGACGGGCACGCCGGTTTCGGCGGCGTGGTGGAGCAGGTCGTCGACCCAGCCGGCCGCAGCCGTCGACGGCCCACCGACCGGCAACCGCTCGTCGACCGCCTTCACGGCCCGAGCGGCAGCGTCGTACAGGTCGAAGTAGTCGCTCTGGCGGCCGGCCCAGAAGACCTTGATGTTCGCCTCGTTCCAGACCTCGAAGCCCCAGCGGATGACCTCGTCGACGCCGTGCCGGGCGACGAGGTGCCGCACGAGCGCCTCGACGAGGTCCGCCCAGCGATCGAGGTCGCGTGGCGGCGAGATGAGCCCGATGTAGTCGAAGACGCGCGGTTCGGGGTCGGCGGCGAGCGCCTCCGGCATGAACGACAGCTCCACGATCGGCCGCAGACCCGTGGCCAGGAGGCGATCGATGACGAGGTCGACCTTTTCGAAGTCGTAGCGCGGGGTGCCGTCGTCGTCCTCGCGATACACGCCCAGGACGTCGTGGAGGATGGCATGCGCCCGGACCGACTCGACGCCGAGCTGGTCCCGGACGACGCGGAACGCCGCCGCGAGGTCCTCGCCCACGTCCAGCCCGCCCGGTCCCGGGCCACGCAGCAGCAGCGCCAGGTGCTCGGAGCCGATGATCGGTCGCCACGGCCGCTGGACCGGGCCGGTCGAGCGCGCGGCGTCGACCACGACGCTCACATCGCCCTCCGACCCGATCGGCGCGGGTCGGACAGCTGCGGACAAGGCGCCGACGGGCGCGTCGATGCTGGACAAGCTGGCGACGGCATAGACGTTGTCGCCCTCGACGCCCGGGGTCGTGTCGACATACGGCCCATGCGGGACGGCGAGGACGTCACCGCCCTTGTGGTCGATCGCCTCGAGGTCGCCCTCGCGCGTGCCCCGGTGGACGAGGTAGCCAACGGCACCCTCGACCGGCGACCACGACACGGTCACCTGGCCACGGCCGCGCTCGGCGCGGACGTCCGAGGGCGGCGGCAGGACGACGTCGGGCGCCGGGCGGTCGCGTTCCGTCGAGGCGCCGAAGGTCTCGAACCAGGCGATCCGAGCGGACGAGCCCGTGATCACGGGCGGAGGTACGGCTTGGCGGCCTCGCGCGGCCCGGCGTTGAACGTCTCCATGCCGATCACCGGCTGGAGGGCCTTGCGGAAGTCCTTGGTCGCGAACAATTCACGGAGGACGTCGTCCGCGAGCGCATTACCGATGGCCGCCATGATGATGCCCTGGTCGAGGGCCAGGTAGAAGCCGGACGCGACGCCCGTATCCACGTTGACCGAGTCGCGGAAACCCCATCGGTCGTACATCTCGAAGTCGGCCTGCAGATTGGCCAGGTTCTCCATCACCCGATCGGGCGCCCAACGCAATGCCAGGAAGGCCGCATGCGGGGTGACCACGCCGTCCGTGTAGGCCGACGGGGGCGGGTCGGGCTGCGGCACGCGGCCCGGGCAGTCGCCGAAGCCGCGGTCGACGAGCGTGTTGTCATTGTTCGACTTGTATCCGTCGGGTCGCATCCCGATGGCGTCGACGCCGTACTCGGTGTAGCCGCCTTCGGGAACGTTCGCGGGCGAGAAGCCCCAATACCCGTACTCCGCCTCGACCAGGCCGTGATGGATCTGCGCGGCCACAGTGAGCGGGTGGTTGACAGCCCAGCTGCGCGGGCCCCACTTCTCCTCCGGGACGAACAACGCGGGCATCAACGCCTCGAACATGCTTCCGCCCCAGCCCGGGACGACCCGGAAGTCCTCATACGGGTAGGCACCCTCGAAGACGCTGACGCCGAGATAGGTCTTGCGGAAGCCGACCGGCTGGGTCTCGTGCCAGTTCCAGTCGCAAGTCTCGGGGAACGTCCGCCACGCGCCGAAGTACTCCTTGGCCGGGATCTCGCCCTTGCCGATGCCGATGTAGCTCGAGATGCGGCTCTCGCTCACGATCGTGTCGTAGCAGCACGTGAACTGACCCGTGCTCGGCGTGTAGTGGAACGCGATCAGGTTCCGGTCGGGCCGGTAGTAGAAGCCGAAGTCCATGCTGTCGAAGAGCGCGCCGGCGCGTTCGGACAGCTCGGGGACGGCGTTAGCCACGACACGGATGCCGGTCGCTAACCAGCCGTTGTCGACGGACGAGAGGATCGGCACGACCGTGTCGCCGTTCGGCGGCCAGACCGTGAGGACCGCACCGTTCGTGTGGTCATACCAGTTGAAGTACTGGCCGCTCGCTTCATGCCGCTCCATCGTTTCCAGCGAGCGGAGAGTCGTCTTCAAGCGCGCCACCGCTTCCGCATGCGTGATGAAGCCAAGGCGGTCCGCGACGACGGTGCTCCACATGTACGCGCCGATGTTGGTCGTCGACGTCTGGATGCTCCGCGTGCCGTCGGCGGCCAGGCTGTCGGCGGGCAGCCCGGTCTTCGCGTCGGTCATCGCCACGAACGACGCCCACGTGTGCTCGGCGTATCCGCGCAAGGTCGCCCGCTGGGCGGCACTCAGGCCAGAGCTCGCGCCCGACGCGGCCGCCGGAAAGGCCGCGGCAGCGATGACGAGCGCCGACAGGGCGCCGATGAGCGGGTGGAGTCGGCGCTGGCGCATGATCGATACCTCCGTGGGGAGTCGCTCGGGCCGACGGATCGTCAGCCCTTGAGACCGGTGGTCGCGATGCCTTCAGTGATCCAGCGCTGGAGCACCACGAAGATGATGAGGATGGGCAGGACGAGGACCAGGGCACCGGCCATGAGCATCCCGTGGTCGGCCTGGTACTGACCCGTCGCGAATGTGGCCAGGGCCACCGGCAGCGTGTACATCTCGGGCTCCTGGGCCATCACGAGCGGATAGACGAACGAGTTCCAGGAGGCCAGGAACGTGAGGATGCCGAGCGTCGCGAGCACCGGCCCGGCCAGCGGCATCGCGATCTGCCAGAAGATCCGGAACTCGCTCGCTCCGTCCATACGGGCGGCCTCGAGCAGCTCGTCCGGCAGGCCTGAGAAGAACTGTCTGGTCAGGAACACCCCGAACGGTCCCGCCAGGAACGGCAGGACCAGCCCCGGATAGCTGTTCACCAAGCCCAGGGCGCTCATCAACACGAATTGGGGTACGAGGATGGCCACGCCCGGCAGCATCAACGTCGCAAGTACGAGGCCCAAGAGCACGCCCTTGCCAGCGAACCGGAGCTTGGCGAGCGCGTAGCCCAGCATCGGTGAGAACACGAGATTCCCCACCGTCACGACGAGCGCGACGACGATCGAGTTGAAGAAGAAGCGCGGCATGTCCAGCTGATCGACGAGCCGCTGGTAGTTGTTCGTCGTGGGCGCCTCGGGGAGCCACGTCGGGGGAAGGCGCAGGAACTCACCCTGCGGCTTGAACGAGCCGAGGACCATCCAGACGAACGGCGCGATCATCAGGATGAGCCCGAGCGTCAACAGGACGTAAAGGACGATCGCGGCGCGGCTACGCGGCGGTGCGCCGGCGGCACGTTGCGGCGCCGGGCGGGAGACGGCGGTGTATCCGGCAGCGTCTGTCATGTCTGCGACCGCAAGGTTCGGAACTGGACGACCGCGATGAGCGCAACGAGCAGGAAGAGGACCCAGGCGATGGCCGCTGCGTAGCCCTGGTGGAAGAACTCGAAGCCCTCCTGGTACATGAACATCGAGATCGACAGGGTCGAGTCGAGCGGGCCGCCGCCAGTCATGACGAACGGCTCCTCGAACACCTGGAGGTATCCGATCGTGGTGATGACAACGGCGAACAGCAGGGTCGGCCGGAGCAGCGGTAGCGTCACCGACCGAAAGGCCGCCCAGCGACCTGCCCCGTCGATCGACGCGGCTTCGTACAGCTGGACGGGGATGGTCTGCAAGCCGGCCAGGAACAGGACCATCGCGAACCCGAGGTTGCGCCACGCCGCCATAACGATGAGCGACGGCATGGCGAGGGTCTGGTCTCCGAGCCAGTTCGGCCCCTCGATCCCGACGGCGCCCAGGGTCATGTTGAGCAGCCCGTAGTCGGGGTTGAGCACGAACCGCCAGACCACGGCGATCCCGACGATGCTCGTCACGACAGGCAGGTAGTAGCCCACCCGGTACACCGTGCGGAACCGACGGATCCCGCGGTCGAGCGCCAGCGCCGCCCCGAGCCCGAGAACCAGGGTCAGGGGCATGCCGACGAGCACGAAGTAGGCCGTGTTCATCAGGGCCTTGTGGAACGTGGTGTCGCCGAGGAGCTCCACGTAATTGTCGAGCCCGATGAAGTTGGTCCCGAGCGGGTTGCGCAGGTCGCGCAGGCCGAAGTCGGTCAGGCTCAACACCAGTGACGCGAGCAGTGGCCCCGCCATGAAGAGCAGGAAGATGACCACGAACGGCAGGGCGAAGGCCCAGCCGGTGAGGTGCTGGCGCAGGCTGACCCGTGGTTCGCGACGCATGGTCACGCCGCCCATTGCCCCGGTGAGCGCTGGGACTGCGGCACCGCTGCCGAGCGACCCGGTCGAGCGTGTCGGCCCGACCGGGTCAGCGCGTTGGCTCATGACTACTGACCCGTGCCGATGGCGGTGGCCTCCTCCTCCATCGACTTCGCCCCATCCGCGGGGGCGACATCACCGGTCGTGACCTTCTCGAGGTTGTCGTTGATCGCCGTCGACACCTCGTTCCAGGTCGAGATGGCCGGCGGGGCCTTCGTGTCCTGGAGCTGCTCGCCGAAGATCGCCACGTTGGCATCACCAGCGAGGGCGGGATCGTCCCAGGCACTCTGGACGGCGGGCAGCACGGTCGCTTCGTCGTACCAGGCGACCTGGTTCGCGGGATCCGCCATGAACTTCACGAAGGCCCATGCGGCCTCCTTGTTCGGGCTGTCCTTGAAGACGACGAGGTTGCTGCCGCCGACGAAGGAGGTGCCGGTGGTCTTCTTGGGCATCGGGGCGATGGCCCACTTGCCATCGATGTCGGCGCCGCCGGCCTCGGTGATGAGGCCCAGGTGCCACGGGCCGGAGAAGAACATGGGGTGCGTGCCGGCGACGAAGGCTGGGGTGATGTCGAAGCCTTCAGGGACGGACTTGGGGGTGAGCCCTTCCTCGAAGAAGGAGTCGTAGAACGTCAGGGCCTCGACTGCCTGCGGGGAGTCGAGCGCGAACGCCCCGTCCGCGCCGATGACGTCGCCGCCGTTCGACCAGACGAAGGGCAGGTACTCCTGGCCATTCTTCGTTCCGAGCGCGATGCCGAACTCGGCGCCACCCTCGGCTTGCATGCCCTTGGCCATCGCCTTGAGCTCGTCCCAGGTCGTGGGCGCGGCCGTGATCCCGGCCTTCTCGGCCACGTCGGTCCGGTAGTAGAGGACGCGGGTCTCGACGTACCACGGGACGCCGTAGGCCTGGCCGTCGACGACGTTCGTCTGCCAGGCGCTTTCGAAGAAGCCGCTCGGGTCGATATCAGCCGGCACGGTCTCGAGGGCGCCCGTCTCGACGAACTGGCCCATCATGTCGGTGCCCATCTGGCTCACATCCGGGGTCTCGCCGCCACCGATCGCGGTCTGCAGTTTCGCGACCGCCTGGCCCCAGTCGACCGGAGTGACGCTGACCTTCACGTCCGGGTTGGCTTCCATGAACTTGTCGGCCATCACGCCGAGTTTGGTGCCCTCATTGCCCATCGCCCAGACGGTGACCTCGCCGCTCACGGCGGCGGGCGATCCGGCCGGGGCGCCCGAGGCGCCTGGTTCAGTGGCGGTTGTTGCGTCGGGCGCAGCTGACCCGCCTCCTTCGTTCGTACCACATGCGCTGATCGCGAGGACCAGTGCACAGACAAGCGCGAGAACGCGCCACGAGATGCGCGAGGTATCCATGGATCGATCGCTCCTCCTGTCTCGCGCACGCGGGCTGGGATCGGCCCGGGCGAAGACGTTGACTCAGCGTAGTCAGGCGACTGCACACCCGCCTCGACCCCCTCGTCGTGCGACATTGCAGCCGAGTTGCAAACGAGCCTCAGGTCCGGACAGGCAACACGGCCGCGCCGTGCGGTGTTCGCGATGCACAAGATCCGCGCCCGGAGAACGGTTTGGTGGGCGATGCACCTCGGCCGCATCAGGTCTTGCGGCCGCCCACAGCCGGACTACCGCGGTCTACCCTGCCGCCTGATGCCGCCGAGGTGCATCACCCGGAAACCCTTTGCCCGGACGCGGCCGATGTGCATCGGCCCGCATACCAAGACCGCTGTCAAGGCGCCCTGAGATCGCCCGCGCGGAACGTGGCGATGAGCTCGGTATAGTCGGGCAGGCCGCGCTCGTAGCCGATGGCCCAGAAGCCGGCGCCGGCCAGACCCCGTTCGTCGGCGAGGAGCAGCTTCGGCGTGAGGCTCCGGGGCGAGTCGAAGTACACCGCGTTCCAGCCGGGCTCCGGCTCGATGGCAGGCCCGCTGGCCGGCGGACCACTGGCTGGCGCACCGCCGCTCGACGAGGCCGGGCCACCCGCCGGCGAGGCAGCACTCCCCGGCGACGCCGATGACGCTCCCGGGATCGGTTGCGCATAGAACTCGACGCTCTCGACCGGCTCGAGCATCGGCTCGAACGACGGATCGGCGAACGTCGGGAGGTTCCAGCGCGGCACCCAGTTGTCGCCGCGGCCCGCAGCTGGGGACCCGACGCCCGGACCGATGACCGGCCACGTCATCCCGTAGAGCGGCAGGCCCAGGATCGTCCGATCGACCGGGACGCCCAGGGCGGCGTACAGGTCGAGAGACCACACGAGATCGCGCGGCTCGCCATCGAGCCGATCGATCGGCGCCGAGGCCCCCGGGTTGGAGCCGGCCCAGTGATAGTCGTAGCCCATCAGGAAGATCCGGTCCGCGCCCGCCGCGGCGGCGGCAGCTGCCATCCCCGCCCCGAGCTCGTTCGCCTGGGTCGCGACCGAGACCTGCGCCTCCGGCAGGCGCGCCCGCAAGGCGTCGCGAAGTCGACCGACGAATGCCCCGTAGTCGAGCAGATGCTCCGCGGGCAGACGCTCCACGTCGACGTTGATGCCGTCGAGCCCCAGGTCTTCGACGAGCTGGACGAGAACCTCGATCCAGCGCGTCTGGGCCTCGGGCTCCGTGTAGAACTGGCGGTTCTTGTCCGGCCCGAAGCTCGTGTACACGAGCTCGACGCGCGCGCCACGGTCCTGTGCGGCGCGGGCCAGGCGCCGGCCGATGTCGCCCGAGATCCTCCGGTGGCCGTTCTGCGAGTCGTCCAGCTCGCCGTCGCGCCGATGCGTGACGGAGAACAGGGCGAGGGTCGTGAGATCGGTCGCGGCGACATGGTCGACGATCGAATTGTCCATCTCCCAGTACGGCACGAAGCCGTAGACCTCGTGGCCGGGGATCGGCACGATCGTGGGACGGACCGTGGCAGCGGCGACCGTCGGCTCGCTCGGGAAGGACCCCATCAGCCGTCGGAACAACGCCTCCGCAGGCGGCCAGGACCAGCGCCAGCAAGCCCGCGAGGAGCGTTCGGACCCGTCCGGCGATCACGACCAACGCGGAACCGGCACGAACGTCGTCGTCATCGGGCAACGGTAGCCGCTGCCCAAGATCACGTCTTCGGGGCGTGATCGAACGACCCCTCCGGTTGGGAGGGGTCGTCGATCGGTGCGGTTCCGGACGTCAGGCGCGGGCGCCGAGCCCGAGCCGGTTGCATGGTGGCGATCTCGACCGCGAACAGGGCCAGGTCGTCGGCAAGCTCCTGGGCGCTCGCCTTGGTCACCTTGCCGAACTCCGTCGCCGCGTCGCGCAGGTCGGTGTCCTTCTGCTCGCGCGCGATCTTGACCATCGCCGCGGCCGAGTCCTGCTGCTTGCGCTTCAGGTTGATCAGGACCGCGTGGGCCTCGTAGGACTCGCTCGGTGCCTCCGCGGCACTCTGCGCCGTCTCGTCCATCAGCTCCTTGAGCGCCAGGGCGACACCCTCGGCCTTGCCGGTCGCATCGTGCTTCTTGCCGAGCCGTCGCAGCTCCTTGAGGAATCGCGTGTCGTCGCGCAGCGCCGTCTTGATCAGCGTCTTGGACTGCGCGCGCGAATGCGCGGTGGTGAGCTTCTCGGCTCCGTCCACGATCGCCTGCTGGATCGCGATCGCCTCGTCGAACTCGTGCGTGATGAACTCGTCGCCGTACTTTGCTTCGCTCATGTGGGCTCCTCCCCTTGCCGTCGCTGTGGTGGTGTCGCCTGGGGGTCGGCGACAACGTAGCGACCGCGGCGATGCGGCGACCCGGTCACGGCTGAAGTCCGCGTGACGACGGTGTTGCAGTCAGGCACCGCGGGGCGGAGCGGGACGAGCGGTCAGGCCTCGACCGGCAGGACCAGCAGGTAGCCGGGCGGAACGCCGAGGTTCACGCGCGTGCTGTCACGCAGGACGAACTGCTTGGCGAGCGTGTCGGGCGAGACGAGCGTGTTGGGCTTCGGACTTCGGCCCCACACCGAGCTGCCGTGCGGATAGAGGGGGTCGAGCACGCGGATGCCGGTGACATCGAAATCGTCGAACGCGCGCGGATCGGCGGTCGATTCGAAGCCGCTCATCACCCAAGCGTGGCGGCCGCGCCACATGACGAGGCCGACCGGTCGCTTGGTCGCCCGGATGGCCTCAGCGGCCACGTCCAGGGCGCCCTCGAACGTCGGGATCGAAACGAGCTCGTAGGGGCCGATGCCGAGCTCGTTGAGCGTGGCCGTCCAGCCTCGAGGATTGGCACCACCGAACGGGCTGAAGCTCGTGTCGCGAGCCATCTCCCAGAGCCGCTGCTGATCCGTTCGAGATGTTCGCGAGTCGTCGGTGGACATGTTGAGCGCCATCTGCAGGCTCGCGCCGACGCACCACTCGAAGGTGTACTGGGCCACGAAATCGCCCCTGCGGAAGAGGTTCATCGCGAAGGGCTTTCGCTCGACTTCGGCGACCTCCGGGGTCGGGGTCGGGGTCGGCGCGACGGTCGCGCTCGGACCGGGTTGTCCGGCGGTCGCGCCGTCGTCGCTCGCCGCCGGTTGCGGGTTCGCGGTCGCGGTCGCGGTCGCGGTCGCGGTCGCCGAGGAGCCTGCGGTCGGTGCCGGTTCCGCGGTCCGTGCCACTGCGGTCGTGGCCTCCGACGTCGGTACCGGCTCACCACCGCCGGGCGTGCAGCCAGCGGCCACGATGGCCGCGAGGAGCAGCAGCGCGAGGGTTCGGCGGAGGGGTGACAAGGCGGGGATGACCATGACGGTCGCCCCAGTATGCCGCGAAATCGGGATTCGGCCGGATGACGCCGGGCGGCGGCGGGTCCTGATTAGGCGATCCCGACCTTCGATCGAGCCTCGGCCATGATGTCGGCCGCCACGTTGATCGGGACCGCGAAGCCGATGCCCTGTGCGCTCTGGGCGGCCGCACTGTTGACCCCGATGACCGCCCCCGTGTCGTCGAGCAGCGGGCCACCGCTGTTGCCGGGGTTGATGGACGCGTCCGTCTGGAGGAGGCCGGTCATCGTCGTCGTCTGGCGGGTGTTCGGAGAGCCGACTTCGATCGTCCGGCCCATCGCCGACAGGATCCCCGACGTGACCGATTCGGTGAACGTGCCGAGCGGGCTGCCGATGGCGATCACCTGCTGGCCGACCTTCAACGCCGATGCGTCGCCGATCGGGATCGTGGGCAGCGACGCGGGCGGGTCGACCTTGACCACTGCGAGATCGTGCGTGCTATCGCTGGCGACGACCGTTCCCGCCAGCTCCGAGCCGTCCTTGAACGTGACGGTGATGTTGTCGCTGCCCTCGATGACGTGGTGGTTCGTGAGGATCAGGCCGGAGGCATCGAAGACGAAGCCCGACCCGACGCCGGTCGACGGCACGGAGAACGGTCCGAATCCTGATCGCCCAGCCGAGTCCACGGTGATCGTCACGACGGCCGGGCTGGCCGACTCGGCGACGGCGACGACCGCGTCCGCGGATGAGACGCTGGTTGGAGTCGAGGCGTTCGTGTTCGCGGCACTGACCGACCCCGTGCCGGTTCCCGCGCCCGTGGCGCCCAAACCGTTGAGCAGACCGACCGTCCCGACCGACCCCACCACGGCGGACAGCATGGAGACGGCGAGGACGCCGGCGAGCCATCGGCCACGGAGCGGACGGGAGGAGGTCGCCGTTCCATTGGGGGTCGCGATGGGCTCGCCGACGGCGGTCGCCGCAAACGATCCGGCCGGGGAGGACGGGCGGATCGGTGTGAGTGGCTCGACCACGAAGTCGGAGGTGCTGCCTGAGGGGTGATCGGGGCTGCGGTCGAAGCTGTCCATGACGATCAGTACAGCCCCGAAGCCTGAGACGGTCCTGAGAAAACACCTCGACGGGAATCTTTGAAGGAAACGGCCGGCGACCTCCCCATACTCGGCGAACGACCCAGCAGGAGACGATCGAATCGTGCAACGAGATCTGGTGGAACGGGCCGCGCGCGGTGACCAGGAGGCCTTCGAGGGCCTGGTCCGTCTGTCGGCCGACCGCCTGTTCGCGATCGCTCACCGGATCCTGCGCGACCACCACCTCGCGGAGGACGCCGTGCAGCAGACCCTCGTGACGATCTGGGACGAGCTCCCGAGGCTGCGAGATCCTGATCGATACGAGGCATGGAGCTATCGACTGATCGCGCGGGCCAGCATCGCCGCCGCGAAACGCGAGCGCCGGGGTCCGGGAGGCGGAGCGATCGTCCGGCTGCTCCCCGCCGACGCCGACGCGTCCCGGGCGCCCGACGACTACGGCTCGATCGCCGATCGCGACGAGGTCGAGCGCGGCTTCCGACAGCTCAAGCCGGAACAGCGCGCGATCCTGACCCTCCACCACTACGCCGGCCTGTCGTCGCCGGAGATCGCCGACGTCCTCGGCATCCCGGTCGGAACGGCCGGATCCCGCCTCCACTACGCGAGCCAGGCCCTCCGCGCCGCGCTCGAAGCCCACGCCCGCGCCGACCAAGGGAAGGAGCGCTCGGCATGACCACCCCGAACGAGCAGGAACGGCGGATCGCCGCGTGGTTCCAGGACACCCAGGGTCGACTGCCGGAGCGATCGATCGAGGCGGCCCTCGCCCATGCCCGGACGCACCCGCGCCGGCGCGATCCCCTCGCCGCACTCCGCCGCGACCCGATGGGGAGTGGCGGGTTCGGGCTCGGTCGGATGGCCCAGCCACTGCCGCTCGTGGCGGCCGCGGGCCTGCTGCTGGCCGCGGCGCTGGCGGGGGCGGCCATCGGCGGCTGGTTCGATCGGGGTCCGGCGGTCGTGCCGCCGGTCGTGAGCCCGCCGCCATCGGTCACGCCGTCGGTGGTGCCGTCGGGGCCCGCGACGATCCGCGTGGACCTCATCGAGCACCTCGGTGATGACGCCTTCATCGACATCATCGACGAATCCGGCACGATGACGAACGCCATCTCGGGTGACCCGGGCGACGGCGTGGACGTCGAGCAGGACCTGGTCCGCGTCGAGAATGACCCGGACGATCCCACCACCGTCGTCCTCACCTGGTCCGGCGCCACATGTGACACCGGCCACGAGCTCGTGATCAACGCGGATGGACGGACCCTGCGGATGTTCCGGCAGGCGTGCCAGGGCGACACCCTGGGCGGCGTCGGGCATGTGCTGCGCCTGACGTTCGATGCGCCGGCGCCGGCCGCAGAGTTCGACGCGACCATCGAGACGACGCCCTAGGTGTGATTCCCAGGCCGGCGAGCGGTTGGTGCCTGGCAGTCGGCAACGGGAGGTCGAAACGGCCGCCGCCGGACGGTTAAGACCCGAGATGTGGACTGCCAAGCACGCATCCGGCCTGGAGGCCGGGGTGCGGGCCTCTCGGGCCACGGGTGCCGACTGGCAGACACGAATGGGATCACGGGCCAACCGCCCGGTGCGCTCGGCGGCCCGCCGGGTCCACGCGCGGGACGGGTCGGTCAGCGGCGGATGGCCCGGAACAGCCCGAGGACGAGGCCGGCCGCCGCCCCAGCGGCGATCGCCCCACGCCAGTCGAGTAGCGGGCTGACGGTCCCGTCCACCTGCCGGGCGATGAGCACGAGAACGGCGCTGGGCTGGCGCATCGTGACCTTGTCGGCGATGAGCGTGCTGACGAGGCTCTGGTCGACGGTCGCGTCCCCGCGCGCGGCCACGAAGCCGGCCATCGACTGGGTCACCCGCACCTCGTCGCCGACGGCCGCCCCGACACCGCCCATCTCGAGCGTGACCCGGTTGCCCTGCGCGAGAACGATCCCACCCTGGCTCACCGCGATGTCCGTCGCGGTCGCGCGCTGGATCCCACCCTGGCGCACGTCGATGGTGGTCGCGGCGGCTGTTCCGATGCCGCCCTGGTTGATCGAGACCGAGGTCGCCTCGACGTGGTCGGCACCGCCTTGCGAGATCTCGACCACATCGGCCGCGAGCGTCTCGGGCGGCGCGATCGCTTCGGACGTCTTCACCCGCGCGGGGGTGACCTTGGGAGTGGTCGGTTGGGTGGTCATCGCTTCCCCTCCAGCTGCGGCGTCCCGTGCATGTTTCCGGCGGCGGACCGCCAGCGTACCGCCACATCGCGTCGCGCGCGCGCGTCCGCTATCCTGCGCGCGGTCGACCTGATGTGGAGTCAGTCGGCAGATGAGGGGTTCCATGCAACGTCGTCCATCCGGGATGGGCACGATCATCGTCATCGGTGGGCTCGCGCTCGCCTTGTTGGCCGGGGCTGGCCTTGGCGTGCTCGCAGCCGGCGCGGCACCCTCGGCGAGCCCCTCTTCATCAGTCCAGGCCAATGCGTCGCCGAGCCCCTCCCCCACGGCGAGCCCCTCCCCCACGCCGAGTCCGTCACCGACGCCGGTTCCAACCCCCACGCCCACGCCGAGGCCGACCCCGACGCCGCTCAGCCGGGCGCCCCTGACCGGCCGCTTCGTTTCCGCCGCCGCCGCGAAGCGGCATGCCATGGCGATCATGATCGACGACCATCCCGACGCTCGCCCACAGTCGGGCTTCAACGCGGCGTCCGTCGTGTGGCATGCGCCCGCCGAGGGTGGCATCCCCCGCTACATGCTGATCTTCCAGGACAAGGTTCCCGGAACCGTCGGGCCGGTCCGCAGCGCGAGGCAGTACTACATCGCGTGGGCCGCTGAGTGGGCGGCGATGTACGGGCACTCGGGTGGGTCGCCGCAGGCGCTCCAGACGCTGCGGAATCAAGGCAACGGCCAGCTCGTCTACAACGCCGACGAGTTCCGCTGGGGCAACATCTACTACCACCGCGCAACGGATCGCTTCGCGCCGCACAACGTGTACACGACCGGCAAGGAGCTGCGAAAGCTGGCCAAGCGCATCGGGGCGAAGGACGGGCCGTACAAGGCCGCGTGGCGCTTCGGCGCGGACGCCTCCCCGGCCGATCGCCCGAACGGCGGCCGGATCTCCGTCTCCTACTCGTGGAACGACATCACCTATCGCTACGACCGCAAGACGAACACGTACAAGCGATCCGTGAGTGGCTCGAAGAAGCAGATCGATCGCGCCGACGACAAGCAGGTGGCACCCAAGAACGTCGTCGTGATGCTGATGTCGTTCGGGCCGCTGAACGACGGCAGCAACAAGCAGCGGCTCGAAGCCGACGTGATCGGCTCGGGGACGGCGTGGATCGCCACGAACGGCCACACGATCAAGGGCACGTGGCGCAAGACCGGCATGACCAAGCCCACCCGGTTCTACGACCCCGCCGGGGAGCCGGTCACGCTGACGGTCGGTCAGACCTTCATCCAGGTCCTGCCGACGGGATCGAAGGTCGTGATCAAGGACGGCAAGGTCCCCGCCGCGAACCCGGAGCCCGGCGCGAGTGGGGCGCCGGGGACGAGCGCCGCCCCCGCCGCGAGCGCGTCACCGAGCGCCTCGCCGAGCTAGCGCGCGACCCTCGCGTAGATCGCCCGGACGTCCGTCGCGACGTCGACCCAGGACCGGTTTCCGCCGGGGGCGCCACTCCCACGCGCTCGGGCGGCGGCCGCGATGCCGGTTCGGACCGGCTCGTCGTCCCAGGCGGTCGCCATCGCCACTGCCAGCCGCTCCCGATCGCGTGGTTCGACGAGGATGCCGGCCGAACCCACGATCTCCGGTAGCGCCCCCACCGCTGAGGCGATGACCGGGACACCGGCCGCCAGGGAATCGATGGCCACGAGACCACTGGCCTCCGACACGACCGGCAGGACCACCGCCCGGGCCGCGGCGACGATCGCGGCCGTGTCATCGGGTGGCAGGATCGGGGCGTACACGAGCTGGCTACCGGCACCGTGGCGGGCGGCGAGCCTCGCGAGGGCGGCACGATCGTCCGGCGTGGCGTCCACGACGAGGAGCCGCGGTGGCCAGTCGGCCGCTTCGGCCAGCCCGGCCGGCCGGTCGGCCGCGGCGAGTGAGGCGAGGGCGGCCATCAGGGTGGCGCCGTCCTGGCGGATGTCGTGGCGACCGTGGTAGACGAGGTATCGATCGCCGAGACCGAGTCGATCGGCAGCGGCACGGGCGGTCTCGCGGCGCCCGAGGGCGTGCTCGAGGACGGCCGCGTACGCGGGTCGCGGCGCGAGCGGGACGACGTGGATCCGCTCTCGTCGCAGGTGCAGCAGCCGGCGGGCGGACTTTGCGACGGCTTCGGTGCCGACGAGGACCGCCGCCGCGTCGCGCAGCAAGCGGGCACGGAGCCGCTGGCCGAAACGCGAGGTCGTTCCGCGCTGGAAGGCTCCAGGGAGCTCCCACGGCGCGAGATCCAGGAGCGTCACCACGGTCGGCAGGCGCGACGCGATCGGGACGGCGTTGCCAGCGGCGTGATAGACGGCACCCGACGCGCCGCTCCGATCCGCTCGCCAGGCCGCTCCGACGGACGCCCCGCGCAGGACGAACGGATCGACGGTCAAGGCCGCCCCCCGGAGCAACCGGGTCGGCGGCAGCAAGCGCCGGCCGACGACGTCGAGGTGTTCGAAGCGCGTCGTCGGGTCGTCCTCGTCCGAGGCGAGCAGGAACGCAAAGGACTCACCGGGGAGCGGGTGCGCGTCGTAGCCGCTCAGCAGGCCATCGAGATATGCCGCCGTCCGTGGTGCGCGGGCCGGCTCCTGGAGCGCTCGCACGTCCATGACCACGCGCACGCCGGGCGGCAGTTCCTCGGTCGCGGCCTCGCCGAGCCCTCTGGCGGAGGCCTCCCCGCGGCCGATCGGCCCCATCGCCGGCTCCGGCCCCCGCCCCGGCCCGTCGGTCATTTCGCCCGCCGTCGCCGCCCGACCCAGCCGACCAATTCATCGAGCCGGAGCTGTACGACCACGACGAGGGCCTCGACCACGATCCGGCGCGACATCTTGCTCTGTCCCACCCGCCGATCGCGAAAGGTGATCGGCACTTCCCGGATGCGGGCACCGGCCCGGCTGGCCCGGTAGGTCATCTCGATCTGGAAGACGTAGCCGCCGGCGTGCACGCCATCGAACGGGACCGCCGCCAGCGTGGACGAGCGCCACGCCTTGAAACCGCCGGTCAGGTCGCTGGGGCGCAGCCCCAGGACGATCCGGGCGAAGATCGAGCCGCCGCGGGAGATGAGCCGGCGGCCGATGCCCCAGTCGACCACGCCGCCGCCTTTCGTATAGCGCGAGCCGATGACGAGATCTGCCTCGTCGGCCACGATCGGCGCGACAAGCGCGGGGAGGACACCCGGGTCGTGGCTGAAGTCGGCGTCCATCTGGACCACGACCGTGGCGCCCCCACCAAGCGCGACGCCGAATCCATCCAGGTACGCCCGACCCAGGCCTTGCTTGGCGGTTCGGTGACGTACCCGGATGCGCGGGTCTGCGGCGGCCAGCTCGTCCGCGATCTGTCCGGTGCCGTCCGGCGAGCCGTCATCGACCACGAGGACCGTGGCGGCGGGCAGCGACTCGAGGATCGCGGCGGTGATCGGGCGGATGTTCTCCGCCTCGTTGTAGGTCGGGACGATGACCCAGGCGGCGGAAGCGGGGTCGGTCATGGTCGGCCAGTGTAGCGGGCGCTCGAACGTGGGTTCGAGCGGTGGAGAACGTCGGAACCGTTGCGCAAGGCTCTCGCAAGCCATCGTCGGACGAGGTTGAGTCGCCTGTTCCCGTGCCTGAAGGACACTCGTGGTGACCCCCGAAAGAACCGATGGAGGTACGCACATGGGCAAGGACAAGGACCGGACCAAGCAGACCACCGGCAGCATGCCGCGCGAGTCGAGCCAGATCGGGACCCATGGCCAGACCGGTTCGGATCAGGGCTATCAGGGCCAGGACAGCTGGAAGCAGGGCGACCCGACGACGTCGTCGCAGGGCGCCTGGAACGATCCCTCGCAGCGCGACTTCGAGCAGGGCGACCGGACGGACCCCGCCCAGCCCAGCGGCACGAGCCCGCTCGACAAGGACCAGCAGCCGGTCAACCAGAACCGACCGGTCCAGCAGAACCGCTGATCAAGCTCCGCACGTCAGAAGCCCCTCCTCCCAAGAGGGGCTTCTTCCTGTTCCAGTGACCCGGGGCCGCGGTATGCCCTCAGGGGCGCCGACTCCCCGATCTGAGCGGGAATGCCGCGTCGACGGCGGCATCGAGGTCGGATTCCGTCGGGACGGGTTCGTTCCAGCGGTGCACGAGGACGGTGTGGCGCCCGGGAATGGGCACGTCCTGGCGCGCCACGTAGCGCAGGAAGACCTCGCCTGAATCGGGCACGTGCCATTTGGCCTCACCGACGACGAGGCCGAGACGCCGCAGCGCGTCGATGTTCCGGGCGAACTCCTCCGGGTCGGTCCGCGACAGGTCCTGCAGGGATCTCCCGACCAGGTCGTCGGGCTCCCGCCCGAGCGCGGCCGCCGCCGTGGCGGTGACGTCCACGATCCGCAGCTGGTCGTCCATGATGAAGATCGGCGGCCCGCTGGCGGCCGGGAGCCTGGGCGCGATCTCGATCCCGTCGTACGTCTCGAGCTGCAATCGCCCGGACCAGTGCGACAGCTCCTGCTCGAACAGCGGCCGCTCCGGCCCGCCTCCGGTGGCCGCCAGCAGGGTCTCCTGGTCGGGCCAGACAGCGACGGTCACGGCCTCGAACTCCCCGGACACGACCCGGCGGCCCAGGTGGGAGGCGACGAGTCCCTTCTCGACGAGCTGTGGCAGCCGGTCGCGAAGCGTCTCGATGAGCCGGGCCTCCTCGTTCGGCCGCGCCCGCACGGTAACGATGCGAAGGTGGGTCGTCGTCTCGGGCGGCAGGGCGGCGAACGTCCGCCCGACGATCTCGTAGTGGACGGCTCGATCGACGGTCAGTGGAAGTTGCAACCGGTGCCCAAGGAAGCGGTCCTGCTCGTCGATGCCGGTGGCTCGAGCCATCGAGTCGACATCTCGCCAGACCGTCACGATGGCCGCCTCGACCGGGATGTCGTCGCCCTCCCCGGACAGCAGCGCCCGGCGCGCCCCAACGATGATGCTGTCGAGTCCGGGCACGTCCCGAGCCGCCCGGCCGAGCTGATCTCGCAGCTCGAGCAGGGCGCTGGCGTCGGTGCCGGACGGGAGACGGCCCAGGACGATGCGCAGGATCATCGGGCCGAGGATATCGCGCCACCTGCGCGTGGGCGGCCCAGAATCGAAACGCCGCCGCCCCGCTGCTCGTGGCGATCGCCTCGCACCGTAAGGTTCGCGCATGACGGACTCGGCGGCCACGCGGTCGATCCTGCGGGACCCGATCTTCGCGCGACTGTGGTTCATCCAGGCCGCCACCCAGATCGGCGGCAACATGGCGCTCTACGCGCTGACGGTGCTGGTCTTCGACACGACCCGCTCGAACACCGCGGTCGGGGCGCTCGTGGCGTCGTTCGTCCTGCCCCAGATCGTGCTGTCGCCGTTCGCCGGCGTCGTTGTCGATCGACTGGACCTGCGCTGGGCGCTGGTCGGGCCGAACATCGCCCGCGCACTCCTGACGGCCGGGCTGGCGCTGGCCGGCGCCAACGTGCCGATGCTGCTCGCGCTGAACCTCGGGGTCAGCCTCACGAGCGTGGCGTTGACGCCGGCGGAGGGATCGATGATCCCGCGGGTCGTGCCGCGGGCGCAGCTCCAGAGCGCGATGGGCATCTTCAACCTGACGTTGCAGGCGTCGTTCGCCCTGGGGTTCGCGTTCCTGGGCCCGCTCCTCGTGACGATCGCCGGTCCGTCGGCGGTGCTGGCCGTCGTGACCGCCCTGTATGTCGCCGCCACCGTCGCCTGCATCGGGCTGCCCAGTGCGCCACCGAACCGCGGCGCGCTCGAGTCGGGGCGCGATGCGGGCATGCGGGTCATCCACGAGCTCAAGGAGGGGATCAAGGTCATCCGGGGCGACCGCGAGGTCAGCCGGCCGATCCTGCACCAGGCGGCGGGTGCGTCGGTCGCCGGCGTCCTTGGCGTGCTGGGGCCCGCCCTCGCCATCACCGTGGGGCTCCAGCCGACCCAGCTCGCCGTCATCGTCGTGCCCTTGGGGATCGGCGTGGTCATCGGCGTCTTCGGGTTGCGCCGGTTCGGTCAGTACGTGTCGCATCGGCGCGCCGCGGAGGGCGGCCACATCGTGCTGGGGCTGTTGACGGCGTCGCTGGCGTTTGCCGGCGGACTTGGCGTTGCGCTCGCGGGCTTCGGCGTCTCGGTACTGCCGATCGTCGTCGCCGTGGCGACGTGCGCGGGCGCAGCCTACGCGGTGGTATCGGTGTCGGCGCAGACGGCGCTCCTCGAATCGATGCCCTCCGAGGTGCGCGGGCGGGTGTTCGGCGTGCTGGCGTCGATCGTGAGCGCGGCCAGCCTCGCGCCGACCCTCATCGCGGGACCGCTGGCGGACCGGGTGTCGGCGTCGCTGGTCATCGGGATCGTGGGAATCGTTGTGTTGTGCGTGGGCGTGTGGTCGGCATTGGCGTTCGGCCCGAAGGAAGGGAGCGGGCAGGCCACGTCGGGGCGGAGCCCGGCTACGGGCAGGTAGCCAGGCCCCATGCGCGGGCGTGCTTGGCAGTCTGCACCGGGGCCTCGAAACGCCCGCCGAGGCACGGCTGGCGTCCAAACAGTGGACTGCCACGCACGGATCGTGGCCGAGGGAGGGTCGCCGTGGCCTTTGATGCCTTGCTGCAGACTGGCAGGCACACCGGCGGGCCGGTCAGTTGACTGGCTCCCGGACGTCGACGACGTCCTCGTGAATCGCAGCTAGACCTGCCCGCGACCCGCTACCGTAGGGCCGTGCCCACCGACGCCGCCGCCATCGCGGCCCTCCCCCTTCCCGAGGCCGTCCTCTTCGACCTCGACGGGACCCTCATCGACACGGTCGAGACGCGTATCGAGGCGTGGATCCGCGCGCTCGATGACGCCGGACTCCCGACCTCGCACGATCGCCTCGCCCCGCTCATCGGGGTCGACGGCAAGCGACTCGCTCGCGAGATCGCCGCGCTGGCCGGCGTGACGCTCGACGACGACCGCGCCGAGTCGATCGACAAGCGCTCCGGCGAGATCTACGAGCAACTCAACCAATCCCCTCGCCCGCTCCCAGGCGTACGCGAGCTCGTCCGCGCGATCGAGGCACGCGGCCTGCCGTGGGCGATCGCGACCTCGAGCCGCAAGGCCCAGGTCGCGACCTCGGTCAAGGCCCTTGGCCTGGAATCGGAGCCCACGATCGTTGACGCGAGCCATGTCGAGCACGCCAAGCCCGAGCCGGATCTCCTGCTCCGGGCCGCCGAGGAGGTGGGCGTCGAGCCGACCCGCTGCTGGTACATCGGCGATGCGACGTGGGACATGGTCGCGGCCGTCGCGGCCGGGATGATCCCGATCGGGGTGACGGCCGGAGCCGCCGTCGACGAGGCCGCGTTGCGTGGCGCCGGTGCCGCTGCCGTCGTCGACAGCCTGGCGGACCTCGCCGGGTCCCTCACCCGCCGCTGAGCCGTGGCGATCCTCCAACCCGAAACGGAATCGCCCCGCCTGGACGAAGCGGGCATCGCAACGGCGGTGCAGGCCCTCGCCGCGATCGACGCGGACCTGGCCGGCATCGCCGAGCGCCACGGACCACCGCCGCTGTGGAATCGCGAGCCGGGATTCGAAACCCTGGTCCGGATCATCCTCGAGCAGCAGATCTCGCTTGCCTCAGCGGACGCCGCATTCCGGCGGCTCGTGCAGGCGACCGGCGTGCTGGAGCCGACCGCGATCGTCGCGGTCGGCGAAGACGGCCTGCGATCGGCCGGCCAGACCCGCCAGAAGTCACGCTACGTCGTCGGGCTGGCGCGCGACGTGCTCGATGGGCGGCTCGATCTCGACGCAGTCGAGGCGGCGGACGACGACGACGCGCGGGCGATGCTCACGAGCGTCGTCGGCATCGGGCGCTGGAGCGCGGACATCTACCTGTTGATGGCCCTGCGCCGTCCCGATATCTGGCCGACCGGCGACCTCGCCCTCGCGGGCTCGATGCGGCGGGCGAAGCGGATGGCCGCGCTACCGACCGGACCCGAGCAGGCGGCGGTCGCCGAGGCGTGGCGACCCTGGCGGGCCGTCGCCGCGCGGCTGCTGTGGCACGCCTACCTGGCAGGCGAGCGGTGAGGGGCGTCGCTACGACGCCTAACGGGCCGCATGTCGAAGGGCGGGGCCCCCAAGCCCCGCCCTCGACCGAGTGCCTCGAGAGTGCGTGCTAGCGGGACGCCATCCCGGCGCTCGTCAGGATCTGGCGGGCCTTGGCGGCGTCGCTGGTCACGAATGCGACGTGGATCTCGTTGCCTTCCATGCCGATCGGCAGGATCGCCTCGATGTTGATCCCCTCGTCGGCCAGCCGCCGAGCGGCCTTGGCCAGGGTGCCTGGTTCGTGGCGCATGGCGGTGTCGGTCGCGTCCATGACGGTGTACTTCTGCCCGGTCGCATCGAGCGCGGTGCGGGTCGTCGCCTCGTCGCTGGTCATGATCGCGGCGCGACCGCTATCACCGCAGGCCGTGCCGCTGATGGCGGTGATGTTGATGCCCTTCGCGGCCAAGGCCTCGGCCACATCGGCCAGTGAACCCGGCTTGTTGCTCAACTCCACGAGAAATGCCTGCATGAGCGGCCCTCCTGCCATGCTCGGCCCGTCCGAGGAGGCGATGCGCCTCGACTCGTGGGCGGGTCGGGAGTCACCGTGATTCTACGCCCGGGGTGTTAGCGGTGTGTTGCGTCCGCGCAACGTTCACTCACAGAAGACCCGTCGTCAAGGGCCGCATCTCGACGACGCCAGCGTAGGATGCGTCGATGCTGTGGGGCTGGAGGCACTCGGTCGGCCCGCGGACGAACGTCCCGCGATCCCTGACACGCCGCGCGACGAGTCGGCTCAGCCTGGCGCTCAGCCTGGTCATCGCCGTCGGCTGCCAGGGCGCCCCGGCACCCTCCGCGAGCCCGCCACCGACCACGGCCCTCGCCACGCCGGGCGCATCCGCGACCGCGACCGCGGCCGCCTCGCCGCGCACCGCCCCGACCCCGGCCGCCTCCGACGCGCCAGTCGCGGAACTCGGCCCCGTCGGCGGGATCTGGCGCATCCGCAAGATCCTGACGCTCGAGGATCGATCGGCGCTGATCCCGGGAGCTGCCTTCGACGAGGAGGCCTACGTCGTCACGCCCGATTGCGACAACGAGCCCTGCCCGTCGATCGAAGTCAGGATGACGCCGCTCGGCCGCAGCAAGCCGGTCTCGATCGCCACCCTCGAACGCGATGGGAACCGCTACGTCTCGGCTTCCCGGGCGGAGAACGAGGGGCCCTGTCTCGACGAGGATGGCGACGCCATCCGTGGTGGCGCGAAGGTCACTTCGGTCATGCGCCTGTGGCTCTCGACGATCCGAGCATCAGGCTCGGCGGTCGAGACCACGGAGATGCGGGGCTCGCTGGAACTCGACCTCGCGCCGACCTCGATCGGTTCCGCCGCCGGCTGTGTCGCGCAGACCGCTGCGTACGAGCTCAGCGGCCGTCGCGAGGCGGTCGCGGTCCGCGACGATCCCCTGCCCGACGTCGACGAACCGCCGAATACCGCCGGTGGCGTCACGAACCTGCCGCCGATCAGCGTCACGGTGAACGGCGCCGAGGTCGTCTACTTCGAGATCGAGGGCGACACCGTTGCCGAGCTCGCCGCGAGCCTCGCGAACGGCGGCGTGCAGTCGTGCGGTGCGATCAACTACGAGTGGCACGAGGGCGACGCTCGGCCGGCCGCCTGCGCCGTCACGGCTTTCCCGAATATCGAGGACGCCGTCGACCAGCGCGTCACCAGTGGGGCCTGCACGATCTCGAAATCGACGATCCGGGGCAAGTTCGCCGTCCACATGCCGCGCTGGGTCGCGCCCAAGCGCGTGCCCAAGCGACTGCTCGCGTGGTGGCGCGACATCGTCGAGTTCATCCGCGACCACGAGGCCGGCCATATCGACATCACGCTCGACAGCCTCGAGCGGCTGAACAAGCGGCTGGTCGGCGAGGACTGCGAGGACGCGGACTCGATCATCGGCCGGTGGGCCAAGGACCTGTCGTCGGCGCAGGAGGAGTACGACCGCGTCGAGTATCAGAAGCCCTGGCCCGAGGCACCCTTCGGCTACTAGGCGCCCGCCGGGTACCGGGCGCCCGGCGGCTATTGACGGCTCGAGATCGTTACTCGAACAGGGGGCAGATCAGCGCCTCGAGGCCGTTGTCCCACACGTCGTGCGGTCCCTTGGTCTCGACCGAACCGTCCGGGTGGAAGATGATCTGGCCGACGTCGTGAGCGACGACGCCCAGGCCCGGCGCGCTGAACTTGTAGACGAGGCCGACCTGGCGCTCGGTGGCGCCGTCAGGCCCGAAGTCGATGAAGCTGGTGAATCGACCGACATCCGACAATCGGAGCGTCGACCCGGGTGCCGTGATGGTCCCGTCGAAGCGGACCTTGGCATGGCCGCGGGTCACGTCGCCGTTGCCGTCGAACCAGGTCGTGACCGTGGCCGACTGGCGGTATTCCTCGACGAGCGTCACGGTCCCGCACGGGATCGTGAACGAGCCGCTCTCGTCGAATGTCTCGACGAGTGGCTTGGCGGCGAGGGCTGGTGTGGCCAGGATCGCTGTGAGTGCGAGGGCCGCGAGTGCGGCCCTGATCGTTCTATGCATTCCCCGGACTCCTTCTTGAGTGGTGGCCGGATGGTACGGGGGGTCCTGGGCCCGAACGCGTAGGACGAAAGTCCTGTTTGTGCTTGCGGGCAACGCAACCATACGCCTGGATGCCAAAGCGTCGATACTTTTCGCATGGCTAGCTACACGCTCAACAAGAAGGCCGTGGCGAACATCACGAAGCTCATCGAGGCCCGCCAGTACGTACTCGACAGCGACTGGGGCGAGTCCCAGCCGAGCGCCGACGACGAGAACGCCTACCTCGCGAAGCACTCCTGGGACGACTACGCCGCCTGGCACGTCGGGCTGACCGACGGCGCGACCGATGAGACCAAGGGCCGCTACGCGTTCGTGGTCGGCGACTTCAAACGGGTCCACCGATCGGGGATCATCGCCTGCCACTTCCGCGCCGCCGAGTGGCGCCACAAGGCGGTCGAGCTCGCCGCCCACGATCTGCTCCAGGTCCTCGACAAGAAGGCGGGTATCGCATGACGCGGCGGGTCGTGTTCTTCATCAACCTGACAACCGATGGGATGTACAGGCTCGAGGGCGCCCTCGCCGACCTCGAACCTGCCGAGGACGTACATCGCTTCGCCAACGAGCTGATGCGCGATACCGGCGACGAGGTCATGGGCCGGAACATGTATGGCGTGATGGACTATTGGGATGAGCTCGACATCGACGACCCCGCGACGACCGACGTCGAGCGCGAGTTCGCGATCTTCTGGCGCGAGACGCCCAAGCGCGTGGTCTCGCGCGGCCAGCCGGACCTTCGGCCCAACGCCACGCTCGTGGAGGGTGACGTCATCGAGGCGGTCCGCGCGATGAAGGCCGGCGACGGCCCGCAGATCGCGGTCGCCGGCGGCGCGGACCTGTTCGCGACGCTCAGCGACGCCGGCCTCATCGACGACTACCGGTTCCTCATCGTTCCGATGGCGATCGGCGAGGGCAAATCGATCTTCGCGTCGCTCAAGGAGCCATTGCGCCTGCGGCTGACGGGGACGCGGACGTTCTCGTCGGGGGCCGTGCTGCTGGACTACGAGCGCGCCGACTAGGCCTCAGCTCGGCGGCAGGCGCTCCCCGCCTCGATCCGGACTGGTAGCCGGTTCTCGGCCGGCGTCAGTGGGCACGAGAACTTCGCGTCGTACACGCAAGACGGGTGGTAGGCAAGGTTGAAGTCGAGCGAGTACGTGCCGTCCAGCTCGGGCTCGAGGTCGAGATAGCGGCCGGCGCCGTAGGTCTCGGTGCCGCTCGTGCTGTCGAGGAAGGGCACGAACAGCGACTCGCCGTCGCCGCCATCGAACGTGTAGGCGGTCAGCTGGCGAGGCGCGCCACCAAGCTCGAAGCGCAGGACACCCGCGCGATGGGCTGGCCGGAGCTTCCCGTCCGACGTCGGGATCTGGAAGTTCGATGGCTCGTCGCCGGCGTACGGCTCGAGGACACGGTCGTCGAAGACGAGCGCCTCGTCGACCGGGTAGTACGGCAACCCTTCGAAGGCGGCGCGTTCGGCTTCGGGGATCGGGCTGCCCGCCATCGTCTTGAAGAACTCGTCCTTGTCGAGACGGAAGCCCTCGACCGCGTCCTTGTACGCGACCGGAACGTGCTCGTGGTGATGCTCGTGATCGTGGTCGGTCATGGCTGCTCCGTCACTGCCTGGGCCTCGAGTGATGCACATTGTCCGCCGGGGGAGAACCATCTCCTCGCCGATGCACCTCGGCGGCATCATGTGGTCCGTCGCAGGCGGGGCGGGACCGGGGCGACACCGCAGACGACGCGGCACAGGGTGCCACGCAATGCCGATTGCTGTTGGGCTCTTGACAGATTACTTAGTAGTCACTAAGTTACGTGGCATGAGTGAAGTTGCTGTGAAGTACGGGGCACGCCGCTCCCCTCGCCTCTCGGCCGACGAGCGTCGCGCGGCGATCGTGGCAGCTGGCGTCGACGAGTTCGCGGCGAAGGGTCTGGCCGGCGCGTCGACGGACGCGATCGCCCGCCGGGCGGGCGTGTCGCAGCCCTACGTCTTCCAGTTGTTCGGGACCAAGAAGGACCTGTTCATCGCCGTGATCCTGCACTGCTTCGAACGGACAAGGATCGCGTTCGAAGCCGCCGCCGATCGGTATGACCGCGGAGAGGTCACAGAATTCGACTGCGACAGCGCGCTCTCCGCCATGGGGGCTGCGTACATGCAACTCCTTGCCGATCGGACGCTGCTGATGGCCCAGCTCCAGGCCTACGCGGCCTGCAGCGACCCCGACGTTCAGGCCACCGTCCGTGAAGCATTCGCCAACCTCCACCGATTCGTCGCCAAGCGATCTGGCGCAACCGCCGAGGACATCCATCACTTCTTCGCCGAAGGGATGCTGCTCAACGTCGGCGCGGCCGTCCAGCTCGAGGGTGAGCCGATGACCTGGACCCTCGACAAGCTCGGAGGTGCCGACTGACTGGGATCGCCGCCGCCCACCCCTTTTTGACCGTATAACTAAGTGATTACTAAGTAACAAGGAGATCCACCATGACGCGCACCGCCTGGACCTTCGTTGTCACCGCGATCGCCGTGTTCATGGCGGCGCTCGACAACCTCGTCGTGACGACCGCCCTCCCCGTCATCCGCGCCGACTTCGCGGCCACCCTCCCTGAGCTCGAGTGGATGGTGAACGCCTACACCCTGACCTTCGCCGTGCTGCTGCTGACCGGCGCCGCGCTGGGCGATCGATTCGGTCGCAAGCGCATGTTCATCATCGGACTCGCGATCTTCACGGCCGGCTCGACCGCGGCCGCCCTGTCGTCGACCTCGAGCGAGCTGATCGTCGCCCGTGCCATCCAGGGCATCGGCGGTGCGATCCTCACCCCGTTGAGCCTGACCATCCTGTCCGCCGCGGTCAGCCCGGAACGGCGAGCCGTCGCGCTCGGCGCCTGGGGTGGGATCGCCGGTCTGGCCATCGCCATCGGGCCCCTGGTCGGTGGCGCCATCGCCGAAGGCCTCGATTGGCAGTGGATCTTCTGGGTCAACGTCCCGATCGGCCTCGTGGCCATCCCGCTGGCGTACTTCCGGCTCGGCGAGAGCTACGGACCGTCAGGTCGCCTCGATCTGCCCGGTCTCGGCCTCGTCAGCGCGGGCCTGCTCGCGATCGTGTGGGGCCTCGTGAACGGCAACGAGCTCGGCTGGACCAGCACGCAGACCGTCGCCACGCTCGGCATCGGTGCGCTGCTCATCGCGGCATTCGTCGCCTGGGAGGCCCGGACCGACGCCCCGATGATCCCGCTCCGGCTCTTCCGCTCCCGCGCGTTCACCGCGGCGAACGTCGTCTCGATGCTGATGACGTTCGGGATGTTTGGCTCGATCTTCCTGCTCGCCCAGTTCTTCCAGGTCGTCCAGGGCTACAGCCCGCTCGAAGCGGGTCTGCGAACGCTGCCGTGGACGTTCATGCCGGTCATCGTCGCGCCGCTGGCCGGGATCGTCTCGACCCGCACCGGCACGCGACCGCTGCTGGTCCTGGGCATGACCCTCCAGGCGGCCAGCCTCGCCTGGTTGTCCGTGCTCGTCACCCCGACCGTCGAGTACCTGACCCTGGTCCCCGCCTTCGTCATGGCCGGTGCAGGGATGGGCCTGTTCTTCGCCCCGATCGCCAATGTCGTCCTGTCGGCCGTCCGGCCGGAGGAAGAGGGCAAGGCGTCGGGTGCGAACAACGCGATCCGCGAGCTCGGTGGGGTGTTCGGGGTGGCGGTCCTCGCGGCCGTGTTCACGGCCAACGGGTCCTACGTCTCGCCGGTCGATTTCGTCGAGGGCCTCGTCCCGTCGATGCAGCTCGGAGCGGTTGTCGTAGGCCTTGGGGCGCTCGCGGCCCTGGCGCTCCCCGGTCGGGCGCGGGCCGCGGATGCCGAGATCGACGACGGTCGAGCCGAGTCACCCGTCGGCGTGGGCGAGGCGCCGATGGCGACCGCGTAAGTCGCTCCGCAACCAGCGGAGGTCCGGATCGGTTCGCCGGTCCGGGCCTTCTACATGCCGGGCTACGCCCCGCTCGATGCTCCCGCCCGTCGCTTCAGCTGGTCCAGCTGGTCCCAGTGCGCGGCAATCCGGTCCTTGCCGACCCGGGTCAGCGCCACACTGGTGTTCGGCCGCTTCCCCACGAAGGACTTCTCGATCCTGACCAGGCCCGCCTCCTCCAGCTTGGTCAGGTGGCTGGAAAGATTGCCCTGGGTCAGCCCGGTCGAGCGCTGCAGGAAGACGAAGTCGGCCGCGGCGACCGACGACAGCATCGTCATGATCGCCAGCCTGGCCGGCTCGTGGATGAGCCGGTCCAGGACGAGCTCGCTACCCTCCGACACGGCTGCCCTCGAGCTGCTCCGTGCCGGCCCCCCGGAACGATCGAGCCAGCAGCCGCTGGTCGAGCACGCCGGACAGCATCATGAGCAGGCCGAGCGGGATCATCACCAACGGATCGCGATCGACGCCCAGGCCGCCCCAGATCGGAAGCAAGCCGGCGACGAAGACGGCGCCCCAGATGATCAGGTGGTGCGGCCGCAGGCCGACGAGGATCGCGTAGTAGGCCAGGGTCGCCAGCGCGAATGCCGAGGCGTAGATGCATTGCGGTCCATCGGGCGACCAGAAGAGCGCGTCGTTCGCGCCGATGAAGAGGATCGCGATCCAGGCGCCGATCGCCACGGCCTGGCGCACGGTTCGATCGCGCGTCGGGGTGACGGAGCCGTAGTGGTCGCGGTAGTAGCGGCCGATCAACAGCGAGACGGCGGCGGCGAGCGCCAGCCCGCCGATGATGATGGCGAGCATCACCGGCTCGGACGGTCGGTTCTGCAGGTTCGAGATGCCCGCCAAGATCATCCCGATCCCGAGCGGGATGGCCCACAGCCCCTGCAGGTACGGGTAGTTGGCGGCCGCAGCTTCGAGTTGTCGTCGTTCCATGGCGTTGGGGTTCCTTCGCTCCAAACTAGTTGACGCGGCAAACCTAACGGATGCGCCGGCTCTTGTCAACTAGTTTGCGTCACAAACCACGGTCGGTGACGACTCAGGATGTCGAGACCGCGGCCTCCAACAGGGACAGCGTAATCGCGTCGGCATCGAGCTCGGCGCGGACGCCGAGCGGGAGCGGCACGTTCGGCGGGTCGTGGCCGATGTCGACGTTCCCGAGGACGGGGATATCGCGCTCCCCCACTACCTCAAGGACGACCTCCCGCAGCGTTTGTGGTCCGGCTTCATCGATCTCGACCTCGCTCGTGGGGCCCACGACCATGCCCGCGATCCGATCGAGCACGCCCGCGTGCCGCAGGACGTGGAGGTTATTCCAGACGTCCGACGTCGACGTGCGGACCTCCTCCCAGAACAGGATCGCGCCGTCAAAGCGATCGGCGCTCAACGCATAAGGGGTGGCCTGCAGCCGGACCAATCGATTGAGCAGGCCGCCAATGAGTGGACCCTGAGCAAGCCCTGGGCGCCAGCACTCCCATTGACTTCGAGCCGGCAGGACCCCGGCCGGGCGATCGCTCGTCAAGACCCGGAAGTAGACGTCCGCGAGCTTTGCCCGGTGGCTCTCGTCGGCCTCGTGCCAATAACCGAAGCCGTGCGTCACCAGGTCGGACTGCACGGACACCAGGCCGGTCCGCGCATGAAGCGCAAGCTGCAGCACCGAGATATCGCTGAAGCCCAACACCGGCTTGGGATCGGCTTCGACCGCGGCGTAGTCGATCAGGTCAAGGTAGGTCAGCGTGGTCCGTCCACCGGTCAGCGCGAAGATCGCCCGAACCTTCTGGTCCCGGAGCAGGCGGTTGAACTCCTCGGCAATCTCCCGGGGCGGCGCGGCCGCCCACCACCACTGCCGGTCCAGGTCGACCAATGGAGAAACGCGGACTTCGAACCCCATCCCCGCGATGGCTTCGACACCCCGCTTGAACTGTTCCTCCTCACTCTCGTCCAATCCGCCGGACAAGGCCGCCACAGCCACGACATCGCCCGCCCGCAACGCCTTCGGACGCAGGATCGTCGTCATGTAGAAGCCTCCATTCCCCCGTCGCGATGGTCACCCCGCATCCTACTGGGACTCCCACTGCCCTTGACGCTGCTTGTGGCGTCGCGACGCCCGCCGACAACGCTCCGCCCTTATGCTCCGCCGACCAGCGCGATGAACGGGCCCGTCACCGACGCCGCTGGGTGGAGGGTTTGCCTTGCATGCACGACTCAGTCGGCGGGGCGCGCTCGCAGTCGTCGCTACCGCCCTGCTCATTCTTCTCTCCATCGTCGTGAGCGGTTGCGGTTCGACTGCAACACCTCGCCCTACTGGCGCAAGCTCGCCGTCTGCGGCAGCGGTTAGAAATTCGCCGACTCCCACGCTGGACCCTATGTCCAAACCTTCGATCGAAGGCAGGTTCGCCGTCGCCGACGATGGTCGCGAGTTGGCGTTGGTCTGCTGGGGCGAGGGGGCACCGACCTTGATCCTGGAGACTGGTGGGACGAACATCGACGAGTGGGGCAGCGAGTCTCAGGTCGGGCGGCTGGCCGAGAACAGCCGGGTGTGCACGTACGACCGGGCCGGCACTGGCGCGAGCGACCCGGCACCGAACGAGAAGCGCGACGCCGACGACGTGATCACCGACCTGAGCGCGCTGCTCGAGGCCGCGTCGGTCGGCGGACCGTACGTGCTGCTAGGCCGCTCGTTCGGTGGAATGATCGTGACGCACTACGCTCAGGTGATGCCCGAAGACGTCCTTGGTGTGGTCGTGTTCGACTCGCCTGCACCATCGGCAGAGTTCACCGAGGAGAATGAGCCGACACTTGTCTGGGATCATCCCGAGAACACGTCGCACCTTGATGTCGTCGGTGGCTTCGAGAACCGCTTCGCCAAGGAGCCTCCGCAAATCGATGTTCCGCTCCTGCTCATAACGCCCGCGGACGGCGAGTCCTCAGCGGAGGACCAACGCTTCTGGCTTCAGGTGAGCGACGACTCAGAGCAACTGACCCCGCCCTGTGAGTGCTATGAAGAGGAGGTCACCGACTTCATCGCTCGCCTCGCGTCCTGACAGGGGCGCTGCCCCGATTGCCAGCCGAACACGGGAGAACTGTCTTGCGTCTCCGCATCGTCGTAACGAACCCGCCGACGGGGACGGTCACGAGCTTTGGCGTCCAGGACAAGTCCGGCGCCATCCACACAGGTGCTTCGAAATCGAAGAATGCGGTCGCGTTCGAATGCGAGGTCAACGCCGCTGACGGCGGCGGCGGATCCGAACCGAACTTCCTCGGCCCGTTCACGCACGGCCCGCCGAGGGCTCGCTTCCTGTACATCAGCCACGGGAGACCCGGCGGCTCCGGATGGATCAAACGGATCAAGGTCCCGCTGTCGTCCATCACCTGGTCGATGATCGAGGCGGCCGGCGACGGAGCGATCGAGACCGAGGTGGACGGTCGTTCATCCGGAACCGTCCCGGCGACCTGGCGCCCGATGTCGTAGCGGCGGCTACCCTTACCGACCATGCCAGCCGAATTCATCTACACCTCGTACAAGCTCGCCCGGCACTACCCGCCCGATCGGACGGTGCTCGAGGACATCTCGATCTCGTTCTACCCGGGCGCCAAGATCGGCGTCATCGGGCCGAACGGCGCCGGCAAATCGAGCCTCCTGCGGATCATGGCCGGGCTCGATGATGGGTTCACTGGCGAGGCCCGCCTCACCCCCGGCTTCACCGTCGGCTACCTGAGCCAGGAGCCCCAGCTCGACCCGAGCAAGGACGTCAAGGGCAACGTGCTCGACGGCGTCGGCGAGGTCCAGGGCCTCATCGATCAGTACAACGCCGTCATGGCCAAGTGGTCCGACCCCGACGCCGACTACGACGCCATCGGCAAGGAGCAGAGCGCGCTCGAAGACAAGATCAACGCCGCCGACGCCTGGAACGTCGAGCGCAACGTCGACATCGCGATGGACGCCCTGCGCTGCCCGCCCGACGACGCCGACGTCTCGACCCTGTCCGGTGGCGAGAAGCGTCGCGTGGCGCTCGCCCGGCTGCTGCTCCAACACCCGGACCTGCTCCTCCTCGACGAGCCGACCAACCACCTCGACGCCGAGTCGGTCGAATGGCTCGAGCGATTCCTCGACGAGTACGCGGGCACCGTCGTCGCGATCACGCACGACCGCTATTTCCTCGACAACGTCGCCAAGTGGATCCTCGAGCTCGATCGCGGACGCGGAATCCCGTTCAGCGGCAACTACTCGAGCTGGCTCGAGCAGAAGCTCGAGCGCCTGGCCCGCGAGAACAAGACGGCCGACGCGCGCCAGCGCACGCTCGCGCGCGAGCTCGAGTGGGTGCGGATGGGTGCAAAGGCGCGCCAGGCGAAAGGCAAGGCCCGGCTGAGCGCATACGAGCGGCTGCTCGCCGAGGCCAACGACGCCAAGGACACGACCCGCGAGCTCGAGATCGCCATCCCGCCGGGGCCGCGTCTCGGCGACCAGGTGATCGAGGTCAAGGACCTGCGCAAGGGCTACGGTGACCGGCTGCTCATCGAGGACCTGACGTTCTCGCTGCCGCGGGCCGGCATCGTCGGCATCATCGGCCCCAACGGCGCCGGGAAGACGACCCTGTTCCGGATGCTCGTCGGCCAGGAGGCGCCCGACAGCGGCTCGATCGAGATCGGCGACACCGTGCAGCTCAGCTATGTCGATCAGAGTCGCGACGACCTGGACGCCGAGAAGACCGTGTTCCAGGAGATCACGCAGGGCGCCGAGATCATCACCGTCGGGAAGCGCGAGCTCCCCGCGCGGGCCTACGTCTCGTCGTTCAACTTCCGCGGGACCGATCAGCAGAAGCTCGTCGGCCAGCTGTCAGGTGGCGAGCGCAACCGGGTCCACCTGGCCAAGTTGCTCCAGTCCGGCGGCAACACGCTGCTGCTGGACGAGCCCACGAACGACCTCGACGTCGACACGCTGCGCGCGTTGGAGGCCGGGCTCGAGACCTTCCCGGGATGCGTCGTCGTCATCAGCCACGACCGATGGTTCCTGGACCGGATCGCGACTCACATCCTCGCGTTCGAGGGCGACAGCCAGGTCCGCTGGTTCGAGGGCAACGTCAGCGACTACGAGGCGTTCCGCCACAAGGAGCTCGGCACGGCCGCCGATCAGCCGCACCGGATCCGGTACAAGCGACTCGTCGCGTAGGAGCAGGCGGGGCTCAGCTGACCTCGTGCGTCATCTGGTCGATCGCGACCGTGGCAGCCAGGATGAGCGGCACATCCTCGTTGGGGCCGATCTCGACCCCATAGGAATCCCGCACCCGGAACCACTTCTTCGAGACGTTTGCGACCTGGTTGCCGTCCCGCTCGAACTCGTATTGATGGTCGGTGATCTTGCCCTTGACGTCGTACTTGACGCCGTTCGCGCACTCGACTTCGAACCGCTCGCGCAGCGGGGTGAACAAGGCCTTCTTGACGGTCGCGAACGGCTGGCCACCGCGCTCGATGGTCATCACATCGCGAACACTTACGAGCTTCTCTTTGACCGTAGCCACTTCCCGTCCTGCGACGTCCTCGATGACGAGCGTCTTGCGGATCCGGAGGGCCTTGCCATCGACCTTGTAGGCACGTTGCCCGGCGCTGTTCTCGATCCAGTAGTCGTCGCCGATCGAAAACATCGACTGCCGCATCATGAACGTGTTGGCTGGCGGACTCTCGTCTTTGTGACGGCCGAACATGACGGTCCCCCTCGTGGTTTGATCCTGGGACAACGGGTTTCGCCAAGACCATAGTTCCGATCATCATCGGCTGCTCGGACTGACGATGCGGGCGCGCGGGGCTCGGCCGCGCGGAGTGCCCGCGCTTCCAGCCGAATGCTTCGATTTCGAAGCTTGGCGTCGGCGTCGACCGACTCTGAGTTCGCGGTTCTACTACCGGGGAGCGGGCACGGCCGTCTCGCGACCGGACGCACGGGCGTAGGCCCAGACATCGATGACGGGTGGCTCGACGCCGAGGCTCGTGAGCGCCGTGCAGACCTGGCTGCGGTGATCGGTGCCGTGGTGGACGACCTGCGCGAGGCGGACGCCCATCGGTGAGTGGATCTCCTGGCCGTTGTCGAGCTCCGGGATGTCCGTGTCGGGGTCGGGGTCCTCGGCGAGCAGTTCCGTCCAGGCCGTCCCGTTACTCGTGATCGCCGACCGCAGTTCGTCGAGGCTGAACTCCACCTCGTCGTCGAACTGGGTGACCCCCTCGCGCAGGAAGGACAGATACCAGCCGTCGGACGCGACGAGGTGTCCCAGCGTGGCGATGATCGAGCCATACGTTCCGGGCGACCGGCGTCCGGAGCTGCTCCGGCGTCAGCGCCGCGCACGTGTCGATGAGCTGTTCGGTCGCCCAGATGTGATGCGCCACGGCGTCCTTGAGCAGGCTGCCCGTCACCGGGCGTCCCCGACGGCCGTCGCGACGTCGCCGATGATCTTCGCGAGCTCCGCCGGCTTCGACCACATCGGCCAGTGGCTGGTCGGCAGGTCGATGTAGGTGACGTTTCGCAGCTCGAGGAGGCCGGCCAGGAACGCCCAATCGGGGTGGTCCTTCGCGTACTTCTGGTAGGCCTCGGCCGTGTAGCCGGTCGCGATGACCGTCGACGGGATGTCCAGGCGCGCGTCGTTCGTGAACATCGTGGCCTTCCTTCAGCAGGCCGGCCGGCTCGGCGACCGCGCGCTCGCGGAACGTCGCGAGCTGTTCCTCCGTGAGCCCGTCGAGGTTCTCTTCCTCCTTGATCTCGTCCCAGACGAACGGCTTCTCGTGGCCGTCGAACTCGGGGTCCAGCGCGCCCTTCCCCGGCGCGGTGTCGACGTAGACCATCGCGGCGATCCGCTCAGGCACGCGGTCGCTCGCGGCGTAGCCGCTGAACCCCGTCGCGCTGTGGACGGCGAGCACGACTGGCCGATCGGCCGCCTCGATCGCGGCGATGATCGCGTCGACGTGGTCCCCGAAGGTGATCGCCGACCGGTCGGCATCCTTCGACTCGAGGCCCGGCAGGGTCAGCGCCGTGACGTCGTGGCCGTCGGCTCGCAACAGCTCGGCGACTTCGTCCCACGCCCACGCGCCGAGCCAGAAACCGGGGACCAGGATGATCGGTGCACTCGCCATGCGTTGCATTGCCTCCCTATTCGTTGCGTTGGTGGCCATTGTCGCGTCCGGTTCATGACATCGCTTGTCAGGATTCACCGCGATGTGGCCGCTATCTTGGTCGGCAGTAGCCGTTCGTTCGATCGGAGGGGACGTGATGACCGAGGTGGCGCGGCGATGGGGCGCCGCGGCAAGCCTGGTCGCCGGCATCGCCTGGGTGCCGATCTGGCTGCATCAGCGTGCCGCCCATGGCCTGACGCAGTTCAACGAGATGAACGCTCGTCGCGGGGCTGACCTGGATGGACACGTCCAAGCTGCTGGTCGTCCTCCTGGCGCTCGTGTTCGTCGGGCTGGCTGGCCCTGTACCTCCGCCGTGAACGACCCGGGACGCTCGGCAGGGTGGGTGCCGCGATCACCTTCGGCGGACTCGCTCTCGTGATCGTGACCACGGCACTCCAGTTCTGGACATTCGCATGGGGTTCGTACGACGTCACGTTCGAGGAAGCCACCGGATTCGCCGGGTCGAACGCCAGCGGCGCGGTCCAGTTCGGTGCGTCGTTGGTGTTCACCGTCGGGCTCGCCCTGCTGTGCATCGACCTGGTCAGGGCGAAGGTCATCAACTGGCTCGTGGCCGTCGTGCTCGTCCTGGGCGCACTGACGACGGTCTATTTCTCCCCCGTGCTCTTGATGCCGGGAATCGCGTGGACCGTGCTGGGGCTGGTGCTCTTGCGCAGATCGGACGCTTCTCAGGGCTCCCGGGTCTCGATGCCGTAACGGCGCTGACCACGGTCGAACGTGGCCAGCGGCACGGCGTCGGCGACGAGGCTCGCCGCGACGATCATGGCGTCCGGTATCGGTCGACCGGGGAGGTCGCGGGCGCGCACGAGCGCCTCGACCAGGACATCGGTCCGCGAGTCGATGACCCGGACGTTGGCGCGCTGGATGAAGCCGATGAGCGCGTCGATGATGTCTCGCTGCCCGACCTCGTACTGGGTTCGGAGCACATGCGAGCACTCGGCGAGAGCCACCACGGAGACGCCGCAATCATTCGCGTCGTCATCGATGAGGCGCGCCGCGCGTTTCGCCTGGGCGGCGGGCGTGCCGACGAGGTAGCGAACGACGACCGAGGTATCCAGCCCGATCAAGTCGATCGATCAGGGTCGGGTGTCCGCCAGGCAGCGTCGCGCAGCGCGTCCCACGACTCATCCGTGGGCGTCCGGCCCACCTTGTCGCGAAGCGATCCCGCCAGCGACCGACGATGCCGACCTGGGACGACGTCGATGACGATCCGCCCGTTTTCCACACGCTGGATGGTCTCGTCGCCGGCGTAGATGGCCAGCTCCTCGCGAATGCCCTTCTCGATGGTGATCTGTCCGCGCTCGCCTACTTTGCTTGCCATGGTAGGGACGAGGATACAGATACCTATCGTTGGCGTCCAGTCATACCCTGCCTACGGCAACGGCCGCCACGCCTGCCCGAGCAGGATCGCGAGGCCGATCAGGACCACCGCCACCGCCGTGAAGACGACACTGATCTCGACGACTTCGTGGGCCACGATCAGGTCCGTCGGGAGCTCGGCGAAGACCTCGTTGAGCTGCCCGGCGTTCTCCGCGAGGGCGTACTCACCGCCGGTCGCCTCGGCGACGGCCATGAGCGTCTCCTCGTCGATCGCCCGGCGGAGTCCACCGCCACCGCCGCCGAAGCCGCCCCCGCCGAACCCGGGATCGAACCCTTGCGCACCACTATCGCCGGGCTCGTTGCCGATGAACTGCGCCCCGCAGCGTGGCGGCCGGCCGCCGGGATCCTCCGTCCCGAACCCGATCGTGAAGACCCGAATGCCCCGAGCGGCCGCCTGCTGCGCGGCTTCGACCGGCTCCGGGCCGGCATTGCTGGCGCCGTCGGTGAGCAGGACGATGATCGCCGGCGCGTAGGCGCCCTCCGGGACGCTCGGTGGCGGACTCGCGCCCGGATCGAACTCGTCGATGCTCGCGGCGATCGATGGGTCGATCTCGGCGATGGCGTCGATCGCCTCGAGGATCGCGCTGCCGACCGCCGTGCGGCGCCCGGTCGCGAGCGAGGCGATGACGTCGAGCAGCACCTCCTCGTCGTTCGTCGGCACCTGGACGATCTCGGCGAACCCGGCGAACGCGACGATCCCGATCTGCGTGCCGCTGTCCTGGTTCTGGACGAAGGACGAGGCGGCCTCCTCGGCCGCGACAAGCCGGTTCGGCGGGATATCCGTCGCGCACATGCTCCGCGACACGTCCATCGCGAGGACGACCGTCGTCCGGCTGGACGCCACCGGGACGATCGCCGCCGGCCGGGCCATCGCGAACACGAGACTCCCGAGCCCGAGCACGAACAGCGCGAACGGCAGGTGGCGACGGATCCTGGACGAGCCCGGCGGCGGCGACGCGGACGAGCGACAGGCTCGAGAAGCGCACGCCGCTTCGCCGCCGACGAAGGCCCCAGATGCGGATGCCGACGAGGATCGGCAGCACGGCGAGGAGCACGAGCAGGGTCGGCCACAGGAACGTCATGGCATCCGCCCGAACCAGCGCAGCGACGCGACGCCACCGACCAGGAGCAGCGCGAACCCGAGCGCCGCGAGGAGCGACGTCAGCTCGAACGGCTCGGTGCGGACCACGAGCCGGCTGCCGATGTCGTCGTACATCGACGCGAGGTCCTCCCCGTCAGCCGCCGCGTGGTACGTCCCGTCGGTGAGGGCCGCGATGTCCTGGAGCGCCGCCTCGTCGAGCTGGGTGTGGACCAGGAAGCCCTCGACCTCGAGCGTGGTCCCGGCCGCGCTGCCGATCCCGACCGTGTGGATGCGGATGCCTCGGTCCTTGGCGGCCTCGGCCGCCTCGAACGGGTCCTCGTCGACGGTGTTCTCGCCATCGGTCAGCAGCACGATCACCGCCGGCTCGTAGACGCCCGCCGGGACCGGGGTCGGTTCCGGCCGCGGCGGGGCGGAGGCGTTCTGGTAGTAGTCGGTCTTCGATGGGTCGAGGTCCTTCTCGATGACCTGGAGGGCCGCCAGGATGCCGCGGCCCAGGGACGTGCCGCGCTCCGGCCCGAGGCGCTCGATCGCGGCCACGAGCTCGGCGCGGTCGGCGGTCGGGGTCTGCGTCGAGAACCCGGTGTCGCTGAAGACCACGGTCCCGATGCGGACCGAGCTCGGCTGGCCCTCGATGAACGCGAGCGCCGCGGTCTTGGCGGCTTCCATCCGGGTCGGGGCGACGTCCGTGGCCGCCATGCTGCCCGAGACGTCGAACGCGAGGATGACCGTGCCCTCGAGGCGCGGGACGCCGATGACGCTCTGCGGCCGGGCGAGCGAGAAGACGAGGATCGTGACGCCGAGGACGGTGAGGGCCGCCGGGATGCGGCGGGTCCACGGTCGGGCGCCGCGCGGCCGACGACGACGTCTCCCCTGCCCCGCCCAAGCCGAACCGCGCCACCCGCTCCGCCCGCCGCCGCTCCCGCGACATGTACAGCAGCACCCCGACCGGGACCGCCAGGAGGAGCAGCAGGAGCGGTGGCCAGATGAACGACACGGGCTACCGCTTCGACCGCCGACGGCGCGCGGCCATCCGGACGATCGCCCCGACCAGGTCGTCATCGGTCGCGAGCGCGAAGGCGTCCACGCCGGCTCGCCGGAACGCGGCCGCGAGCTCCGCCTCGCGCGCGTCGCGGGCCGCCTCGAACCGCCGCCGGAACTTGGGGTCGTGCGTGTCGATGTAGAGCTGCTCGCCGGTCTCGGCGTCGTCCATGAGCATCGGCCCGACATCGGGCAGCTCGCGCTCCCGCCGGTCGTACAGCCGGATCGCGATGACCTCGTGCTTCCGCGTCAGCCCCTGGAGCGCCCGCTCCCAGCCCGGGAGCGCTGATGAAGTCCGAGATCACGAACACCAGCGAGCGACCCTTGATCCAGCGCCGGCCGGCGTCCAGCAACAACCCCAGATCCGTGAACGGCGCGGCCGCGTGCCGCGGATGCGCCTGCAGGTCGTTGATGAGCCGCAGCACCTGGACCCGCCCACCCCGCGCCGGGATGGTCCGCTCGACCTGCGACCCGTAGAAGACCGCGCCCACCTTGTTCCCGTGCCGCGTCAGCACCCGGGCCAGCGTCGTGACGGCGTCCACCAGCACGCTCCGCTTCAACCGCTCGGCCTCCACCGACCCGAAGTCCACCGACGGGCTCAGGTCCAGCAGGAACCAGGCCGTGATCTCGCGATCCTCGAGGAACTCGCGCACGTACGGCGTGTCCATCCGCGCCGTGACGTTCCAGTCGATGTGGCGGATGTCGTCGCCGTACTCGTACTCGCGCAGGTCGGCGAAGTCGACGCCGTTGCCCCGGAACAGGCTCCGGTAGTCGCCCTGGAGCAGGCCGTCCAGCCGGCGGACGACCGTCCAGTCGAGGCGCTGGAGGACGCGCTCAGGCGCCGACGCGGACGCGGTCATCGGATCGCAACGGGACGACCGGGACGGGCACCCGATCGATGATCGTGTTCAGGATGCGGTCGCTCGAGACGTCCTCGGACAGCGCCTCGAACGACAACACCAGCCGATGGCGCAGCACGTCGAGCGCCATGTCGAGCACGTCCTCCGGCAGCGCGTAGTCCCGCCCGCGCACGAACGCGAGCGCCCGAGCCGTCAGGATGAGGTTGATCGACGCCCGCGGGCTCGCCCCGAACTGGATGAAGCGCTGCAGGTCGGCCAGGTCGTGCTTGCCGGGCGTCCGCGTCGCCGCCACGAGCTGGACCGCGTACGACTTGAGGGCCGGGTCGACGAAGACCTCGTCGGCCGCCCGCTGCATCTCCTGGAGCGCCTCGGTCGTCAGCACCTGGTGGGCGCTCGGGACGACGCCGGTCATCCGGTCGACGATCACGAACTCCTCGGTCTCGCTCGGGTAGCCCACGACGACCTTCATCATGAATCGGTCGATCTGCGCTTCCGGGAGCGCGTACGTCCCTTCGGTCTCGATCGGGTTCTGGGTCGCGAGCACGAGGAAGGGATCCGGGACCTTGTGCGTCTCGCGGCCGATCGTGACCTGCCGCTCCTGCATCACCTCGAGGAGCGCGCTCTGGACCTTGGCCGGCGCCCGGTTGATCTCGTCGGCGAGCAGCAGGTTCGTGAACACCGGGCCCAGCGACGTCCCGAACTCGCCGGTCTTCTGGTTGTAGATGCGCGTGCCGACGAGGTCGGCCGGGACGAGGTCCGGCGTGAACTGGATGCGCTTGAACTCGCCGCCGATCGTGTCCGCCACGGTCTTGATGGCCATCGTCTTGGCGAGACCCGGCACGCCCTCCACGAGGATGTGGCCGCGGCACAGCAACGCGATGACGAGCCGTTCCAGGAGGTGGTCCTGGCCGACGATGACCTTCTTGACCTCGTACAGCAGCCGCTCCATGGGGGCGGACTCGATCCTGACCGTCGTGCTGATCCACGCTCGCTCTCCCTTTGGTGCGGCTAGTACGGCAGCAGGCCGGCGGCACCGCCGGCGACATCGATGGGGACGGCCAGGCCGATCCCGATGAACACGTCGTCCTGGGTCGGATTGACGAGGGCGGTGACGATGCCGATGAGCCGTCCGTCGCGATCGACGAGGGCGCCACCGCTGTTGCCCGGGTTGACCGCGGCATCGATCTGGAAGAGGCCGGTCAGCGTCTGCCCGGAGCCCGGCATCGTGAACGAGCGATCGAGCCCGGAGATGACGCCCGCCGACACCGAGCCGTGCAGCCCGAACGGCGAGCCGAGGGCGTAGGCCTCGCTCCCCTGCCGGACGGCGCCCGGGTTGCCGAGCGTGGCCGGGACGATGGTCGCCGGCGGTTGCAGGGCGCGGAGCACGGCGATGTCGTTCTCGGGCTGCTCCCCGACGATCTCGCCGGGCGACGTCGAGCCGTCGGCGAACGTGAGCTCGATGGCGGTCGCGCCGTCGACGACGTGCAGGCTCGTGAGGATGTCGCCGGCCAGGCTGACGACGACGCCGCTGCCGAGGCCGTCGTCGTCCTCGTCGGTCGTGTCGGGGTCGGTGTCGCCCTCGGTCTTGATGAGCACGAGCGACGGCTGGACCCGCTGGTAGACGACCTGCGAGAAGGCCGGCGGCGGGGTCTGCGAGGCGAGGGCGCTGGCGATGGCGTCGTCGACGTTCTGCTGGGTGAGGGCGGGTGCCTTCGGGGTGAGGAGGTTGAACAGGAGGACCGCGGCCAGGGTCAGGACCGCGCCGAGGCCGACGGGTGCGAGCCGGGTCAGGCGGGTGCGCGTGTCGGACCCGGGCGGCTCCGCGCGCGCACCACCGTCGGTGGGTGGCGGCGTCGTGGTTCCTGGAGGTGTCGGTGCCCCGGCCATCGGCAAGGCCTCGCGGAGGAGCTGCGCTGGTCGCGCCGACGGCACGAAGGCCCTCGCGTCCTCGGGCCCGATGTCGTTCAGTGCGCAACCAGTCTACCGCGGCCGGTCGAACGGTCCGTACGCAGGTCAGAATCGGAATGGGAGCGAAACGATCGGAATCCCGATTGCGAGCACCGAAGCGCCCCCCAGGATGCCCGCCGCGAACAGGGTCCCGAAGAGACGTCCTCGGCCGGGACGCCGCCACTGACCCGCGCCGACCGAAATGCCGAACAAGACGCCCGCCGCGATGGCGAGCGGTATGCCAAAGCGCACGATGGGATGGCCATCCTGGATGAACCACGCCGCGACGAGGGACGGGACGAGCGCCGCCATGGCGGTGGTGGCCGCTTCCGAATGTGATTCAACGGCAATGATCGAGACAACGCCCGGATACAGACCCCATGCGATCCAGATCGCGATCCCGGGCGCAACCGGCGACCCGTTGTTCAGGAACGCCCACGTTGCAGCAAGCAACCCGGCTGCGATACCGATCGTGATCAACAACGCAGTCGATGTCGTGAGCCAGGGTCGCGCAGCCGCGGACGGGTTCATGAAGGCATGCTAGCGCCTCGAAAGGGCGCCTTCTGCTGACCCAGCCTGGACGCTAGCCCGCGGCGGTGGCTTGCGTGGCCCTCGGGTCACGCCTCTGCGATCGCCGCGATCGACACCTTGAGGCCTGGGATCCTCGCGGGAAGCTTCGCGCCCTGGCGCGCCGGGGGATCCGACGGGAACCAGCGCAGCCACTCCTCGTTCATGCCGCCGAAGTCGTCCTCGTCCGCGAGCACGACCGTGGCACTGACGATCTTGTCCAGCGAGCTGCCGGCCTCCTCGAGGATCGCGGCGATGTTCTCCAGACACTGGCGTGTCTGTTCCTGGATGGTCGTGCCCGCGATCTGGCCGGTTGACGGATCCGCTGGTGCCGTGCCGGAGACGAACACGAGCCCTGCCGCCTTGACGGCCTGACTGTAGGTGGCCGGAGGCTTCGCGGCCTTGGCCGCAAAGACGATCTGGCGAGCCATGACTTCTCCTGGTGGCGGTGCCGCGGGACGCGGCAGGAGGCGGCGATGGCGGCAGCGTACACGGGAGACTCGCTGCAAACGACGAAGAATGCACCGGTGCGCTGACACTCCGGCGACTCGCGCAGCATCGGAACGGTTGACATCGTCGTACCCATGGTCGTACCGTTGGTCGTACCATGAGCGACCGCGAGTCGTACCAACGCAAGCTCTTCGCCGAGGCGCTGGCACCGTATGGCTCGTCGGGCTCCAGCGGGCCGCACACGAAGCTCTCGATCAGCTTGCCGTCCGACCTCATCGACCTGGTCCGGGCGAGCGCCGAGGCAACTGGCCAGACCGTGAGCGCCACGATCGCCGCCTCGCTGCGCCGAACGCTCGAGGAAGCGGAGCAGGCGAACCTCGATCGAGCGCTCGAACTCGACTCGGAGTGGAACCTGGAATGGGTGAAGGCCACTTTGCCCATGACGGCCAAGCTCTGGGAGGAGCTGGAGTGGTAGGCATCGGCCACGCCCCGCCAGCGACCGGTCCGAGCCGGGGCGACATCCACCTCGTGGCCTTTCCGGACGCTGAGGGCCACGTCATCCGTGGTCCGCACCCCGCCGTGGTCGTCCAGACCGACCGGATGCGACGGTCTTCGACGTCGCTGGTCGTCCCGATGACGAGTGCCGTCCCGTCTGCCCCCGTGTCGCCGCCCTACCTCGTCCCGGTCCTCGGTCGCCAAGCCGGCCTGCCTCGTGACGGCTTCGCGAAGTGCGACCAAGTCACGGCGATCACAGCCACGCAGCTCGGCCCCCGCCTCGGGCGCCTGAATCCGGAAACCATGGACCGCGTCGACACCGCCCTGCGGTTCGTTCTGGCGCTGTAGCTCAGCTCGTCCGCGGCTCCAGCACCACGAGCGCCGTCTCCCGGGACCGAAGGGCCGCCTGCGCGTCGCTGAACGCCGAGCTCTCGAGGGCGAGCCACTTCGCCCAGAGCCGTTCGCGCTCCTCCCCGACCGCGGCACGGGCCGTCACCTCGCGCCGGCCCTCGGGCAGCTCGATGGACGCGTTCGGATCCGCCTGGAGGTTGAGCCACCACGCCGGCTCCGGGTCGGCCCAGCCGTTCATGGCCGGGATCACGATGTTCGGCCCATCGACGATGTAGCCCACGATCGCGACCCGCTTCTTGCCGGTCTTGCGTCCGACCGAGGTCAGTCGGAGCATCCCCCACTGCTTCTCGTGCGTCGGCCGCAGGCCGAACCGACCACCGGTGATCGAGTAGGCAGCCCGGTGCAGCACCCAGATCATGCGGACGATCGGACGCGGAACGATGATCGGCTTGTCGGCGGTTGCTTCGGTCACGACGGGCTCCTTCGGGTCTCTGTGTCTACGGTGTAGACTACGCCGTAAACATAGCGCCGACCCGTACACTCGTCAAGTGGGAGATCAACTGGTGAATCAAACCGGCGTCGACGGCACCGAACGCCGAGCGCCGCTCCACCGCGACCGCGTCCTCCGCGTCGCCATCGAGCTCGCCGATCGCAACGGCCTCGAGGCGCTGAGCATGCGCAAGCTCGGCCAGGAGCTCGGGGTCGACGCGATGGCGCTCTACCGCCACGTCCGGAGCAAGGACGACCTGTTCGACGGGATCATCGAGCTGATCGTCGCCGAGATCGAACGGCCGGCCGCCGCCGGCGACTGGAAGACCGCGCTACGCGAGCAGGTGATGGCGGCCCGGGCGGTCATGCTGCGCCACCCCTGGGCCCGGCGCGTGTTCGAGGAACGAGGCACCGGCGGCATCGCCGTCATCGGCTACATCGAGTCCGTCCTGGCGATCCTCCGCGACGGCGGCTTCTCGCTCGACCTGGCCCACCACGCCCTGCACGTCCTCGACAGCCGGATCTTCGGCTTCAACCAGGACCTCTTCGACGACTCCGGCCGGGCGGAGCCCTCCCCCGACGTGGCCGAGCTCCTCGGCCCGGCGATGGCGACCCGCTACCCCCGCGTCACCGAGCTGGCGATGTCGGTCAGCCACGAGGGCGTCCTCGGTCGCTGCGACGACGACGTGGAGTTCGCGTTCGGGCTCGACCTGATCCTCGACGGCCTGGAGCATCGACGCGCGGCGGCCCTGCCGAGGCGCCGTCGGCCTGACTGGCCTGCGCGGGCGTCCGATGCGGGCACGCGTAGTTATGCGCTCGCAGCGAGTCCGCGCACGCTCTTGAAGTAGCGAGCGTGCGTCTGCATTAGGTCGTCCTTCGAGCGCGCCCAAGGAGAACGACCTCGAACTCCGGCTGAGTGCGGTATGTGCGCTCGAGCTCAAACCGTCGATCGAGCGCCGCAAACCGCGCGGCGTCAGGTATTCCTCTTCCAGGTCTAGGCGACCTGTCGGCTGGTGGTAGACAAGCAGGAAGTACTTCATTTGAGTTTCCACTATAGCTCTGGGAGATTGCCAACAACCTTGCCAATACGTTCAAGGTAATTGCGAGCGTCGGCGTAGATGGCATGTCGGTCTAGGGCACGAAGGTCCTCATCGAGGTCGAGCTTCCCCTTCTCGGCCAGGACCAAGGCCGCGACGGTCTCTTCGGCGCCATCGATGTGCTTCGACAAATCTTGGACAAGTTGCCAGAGGTCGGCCCGAGTGGATCCACCGATAAATCGGTGAGGATCGTCCGGCTCGCCCCGTAGCAAATCTGCCGGCCCCAAGCATCGCCCAAGCGCTCGACGAGCTGCGCCCAGAGGTCTTGAAGTCGCGTACGGATTTGAACCTCAACCCAGCAGACCTCCACGGGCACGACCACATGAATCGCTCGATATCCGTGGGTGGGAACGCGTCGCCGGTCCGTCCGTTTGAAACCGGGAAACAAGGCTTCGACCTTCCGCGCTATCTCCTCTTGGGAGACGCGGTCGATTTCTTCGACAATTCGCAGACCGGCAATGTCTTGCATTCGGCTCAGCGACATAGATGGTTCACGCCGGAGCTTGTCGACTATCGTGCCGACCGTTTTGAGCCGGGAGGTCGGGCGGAGCTCGAGTTGGCGGCTCGTGATTCCTGTACTTCAATCATCGCTTCGGCGTGCATCGCCCTGAGGCTCTGCAGCAGATCGAGATCTTCGACGGCTACCTCATCACTGTTTCGACAATCCGCCGGCCGAGCCGATTGATCTGGGACGTAGTCAGGGACCGAGCCTCGACGTTCACATTCCGACGACCTTCATGACCTCGTCGCCGTAGTGGTTGATGACCTTGACGGCGACCTTGCCGGTCGTCGGGCGCGGGAACGGGCGCGAGACGTTCGAGTTGACGGTCGCCCAGGCCTCGTCGCTGATGTCGGCTCGCAGGGCGCGGCGGAGCTTGTCGTAGGGGTCGTCGGCGCCGGTGAAGTAGGCGTGGCGGACGAAGAAGGCGTCGCCGTCGTAGTTGGTGTCGAGGAACCAGGCGGCGATGTCGTCGACCGACGATGAGCGCAGGACGCCGGTCGTCGGGTCGTAGACGTCGAGGCCGCGGACCTCGACCTCGATCATGCCCCTCCCCCGTCTCGCGGACGTCGATGTCGGGCTCGCCGAAGACCATGAACAGGTTGCCCGTGCCGGTCTTCTTGAGCAGCTCGTCGCCCATCGCGAGGTCGGGGTTCATCCGCGCCTGGAGGATCGTCAGCCGGCCGAGGGTCGAGGCCTCCTCCCCCGCCAGCGGGTCGAACGCGAAGCCGCACACGACGAGCAGGTCGGCGAACTTGACGGCCTCCTTGGCGGCGTCGCGGATGAGCTCGGGGCCGACGGTGCCGAACTCGGGCCCGATCGCGATCGCGACGGTCTTCGTCGAGCCGTTCTCGCCGTACTCGCCCGACGCCCTGGACCCAGACGCCGGGGTACGGGTCGAGCCTGGCGAACTCGAGCCGCTCGGCGCGCTTCGTGTTCTGGACGCCGGCCCGGCGCAGGTTGTCGAGGATGCTCGTGACGAAGGCGCCGGCGTCGACCGACGGGGTCGACTCGGCCGCCGCGGCGTCCTCGGGGCCATCGACCATGACCCGATGGGGCGACAGGCTCTCGACCGTGAACGGGCCCGACACGCGGACGATCTTGCGGTCCTCGTACGGTCGATCGAACAGGGTCTCGGTCTCGGCGTGGCGGGCGATCGCGGCGTCGATCTCCTCGCGGCTCATGCCCTCGCGGATGTCGGGGTTCTGGGCGATCGACTTGAGGGTCACGTGCGGGACGCGCTCGTAGACGAAGCCGCGGCGGACGTCGCTCGGCGGTCGGCGGCAGCGGGCTCGGCGGCGCCTGGCCGGTCAGCTCGGCCTCCTTGCGGATGCCGGCCTCCGAGTCGGCGAGCAGGTAGTACGGGTACTTGGCGGCCATCAGGCGCGAGCGCGCGAGGGCGAGCGCGACGCGGCTCGTGTCGATCGTGATCCAGCGCCTGCCCCACTGCTCGGCGACGTAGGCGGTCGTGCCGGAGCCGCAGGTCGGGTCGAGGACGAGGTCGCCGGGGTCGGTGGTCATCAGGAGGCATCGCTCGACGACCTTCGTGTGCGTCTGAACGACGTAGACCTTGTCGGTCGCGAAGCCGCCGTCCGATGTCAGTCCAGACGTTGTCAGCGGCGAAGCGGGAAGTCGTCGAGATAGCGAACGTACCGAGAGCGTGTTGCCCGTCGCGATCAGCGCGGCTCGCCGCGACGCAGGCGATCGCATGCCCGTCACGTGTTGTCTTCCAACGTCGGCTCGCTCGCGGCCGGTACGTCCGCCCGTCGAACTCGAACGGGAACGTCGGCTCGCCGGCATCGCGCCGACGAGTCAGATCGACCAGTCGGAAGAGCCGAGCGCCGCGCGGCGAGTCGGATCCGCTCGTTCTCGGCGGTCGTGAGCCGCCGGCGCGTCCCGTCGGCAGCTCGACCCATGGTCGTAGCTGCGCGTGCCTGCCGCCGTCGCCGATCCATTCGCGAGTAGAGCTGCCGGTACTTCACTCGACTCCGCGATCTCGCGCGTACCAGAGGATGTAGTCGGCGACAGTTGCGACGAGCACGCTCGGTCCGAGGCCCGCCTGTCTTCTGGAACGTGATCTGAGCGACGAAGTTCGTCGGCGCCGAAGACCTCGTCGAGAAGGCTTCGTACGAGGTGAACGTTCTCGTCGCCGATCTGGACGAAGACCGATCCCGACTCCGTCAGCAGCTCGCGAGCGACGGCGAGTCGGTCGCGCAGGTACGCCAGGTACGAGTGGATCCCGAGCTCCCACGTGTCGCGGTAGGCGCGGACCTGCTCGGGCTGGCGCGTGAGGTCGGTGTCCTTGCCGTCGCGCACGTCGCGCTTGCGGGTCGAGACCTGCCAGTTCGAGCCGAACTTGATGCCGTACGGCGGGTCGATGTAGATCGTCTGGACCTGGCCCTTGAGGCCCTCCTTCTCGGCGAGGCTCGTCATCACGAGCAGCGAGTCGCCGAGGATCATCCGGTTCGCCCACTTGCCGGGGTGGCGGTAGAAGTCGACCTTCTCCTCGAACGTGAGGTCGCGTGTACGGCCCGAAGAAGCCGAGCTGCTGCTCGGTCTGGCGGCCCTCGCTCTCGGCGCGCAGCTCCTCGACGAGCGCGAGCGGGTCGATCGTCTCCTGGATGTAGATCGGGACGGCCGGCACCTCGAGGTCGTCGGCGTCCTGCTCGTCCTTGCCCTTCCAGACGAGCTGCGGGTCGAGGGTCGGGTCGCGGGGGTAGCGCACGATCGCGGGCCTCTTCTCTTCGGGGCGGGCGAACGACTCGAGCTCGGCGGTCGGGATGTTCGGGCGGGTGTCCGACGGGTGGGTCGTCGCGCGGACGATGGTCTTCGGCTTCGATCTTGTCAGCCATCGCTCACCCGCGCTCAACTCGGAGACATCGTCGATCGCAGGCGCGACGATCGGCCACGTCGCGCAGCCGGTCGCGATCCCTCGATCCAGGCCTCAGGCTCTGCCACCAGTCGGGCGTCGGAGGCGCGTAGCCCCGACGGGCCAGACGCCTTCAAGGGCACCTTGTAGCCGAGCGCTGAGCGCGCTTGTCGATCACGCTCGGCAGCCTGTGCGCGGCTCGATCAGGGTCGGCGGATCCGCCCACCAGAACACGCCGAGCTTCGGCGGACTGCCCACGGATCGACCGTCGCGGCCACTCGAGCGCAAGGCCAACGGTGCGGCCAGTGCTCGTGCCGCGCAGGATCCGCTCCCATGCCCGCCGTCGTGACGACCGACGACGACGCCGGGGTCGACGCCGACGAAGTCGCTCCTCGATGAGCGGCTGCGATCGCGCAAGGACTCCCGGGTCGCGGCCATCACGTCGGGCTCGATGGCAGCCCACGACTTGATGTCCTCGCGATTTCGCAGGAAGAACTGGAGTCGCTCGTCGGCGAACGATCGCTCATGCCCATGGTGCGACCGCTCCCGCAGTGTGGCGAGATACTGGAGCGCAGTCGACCGTCCGGTGGACGTGACCGACGTCCGCGTCAAGATCGACGTACACGACGTCGCGCGGACGTCGCTCGTAGCTCATCGTTCGCCAGGCCGCCCGGCGGCCTCGGAGGTCGCGGTCGACGGAGGCCGCCGGTCGGCGTCAGGAACACCCAGCGCGTGTCGCCGGACTCGCCGCCCACGCCCAGTAGAGCCGCTCGCACTGGTCTGGCTGCTCTCCTGCGTCGACCTTGTTCTCGATCGACGAACGTCAGATCGTCTCCGCGCACGACGATGTCGGCCGGGCCTCGTCGATCGTACGCCTCGTCCGACGCAACTGCGCGTGACCTCGTGTCGACGTTAGCACGGCGCCGTGAGTCGCAGGGCATCGCCTGGCCAGAGGTGTCGCGGAATCCGTCGAGTCAGACCAAGCCGTGTCGGCCCGTCGGCACGAGCAGCCAGCCAATCAGCCGGCTATGATCAGCTCGTCTCGCTGACGACCGAGACGCTCAGCATGTCGCGACGCGACCGCTGACGTCCATCGGCCTGGTCGACGAGGTCCGTCAGCGGTATGCGAGCTGCCCTCGTCGGCGTCGAATTCGTGTGGAGCCATCGCACGATGTCCACTGCACGTCGTTGGCCGCACTCACGCCATCGCACTGGCTCGGCCGCGGAGGCTCGAGGTACTTCGCCCGGATCAGGTGCTCGGCGTCCCACGGGTCGGTGACCTCGAGGAACGCCCAGCGGCCGAGGCCGCCCCAGTTGTTGACCGCGACCGTCCAGAGGTGCTCGGCGGTCGCGACCTTGGCCTGCTTCTCCTTCTTGGCCTCGCCGCTGACCTCGAGGAGGAGCGTCAGCAGGTCGTCCGGGCCGGTCGAGGCGTGCGTCGCGGAGGCGGATCAGGAAGTCCGGGACGTAGTTGCCGGCGCGACCCTCGTAGGTGTACGGGATCTTGAGGTTGAGGCCCTGGTTCTTGGCGTAGCTGACGACCTCGGGCATGTGCTCGAGGACGTCGGCGAGCTTCGACTCCCAGCCGGAGTCCTGGGCGACGAGGTTGAGGTGGCTCTTGGTCGTCTCGAAGCAGGTCTTGGTCGTCTCGAACCAGACGTCGTCGGTCGAGCCGATCGGCTCGTACGGCCGGAGGATCGGGCACGAGCCGCTTCTCGCCGCGGGTGCCGGCCACGATCGCCCGGTGGATGCCGATCGGCCGCGGCGTGGCTGTACTCGGCGAACAGGAGCATCTGCGGGAACGCGCCGTCCTTGAGGTACGGCGTGACGCACTCGTCGATCCAGCGCTTGGTGATCCGGACGAGCTGCGGGAAGAGCCACGGCTCGTCGGCGCCGTCGTCGTCGCGGAAGTGGTTGTCGAGCGTCCGCTTGGCGACCGCGAAGACGACCGTCTGCATGCGCTGGTCGCGCGAGGTCGATGATCGTGGATGTCGCGCTCGCCGACGATCGGGTCGAGCTCGGTCCGGGTGGCGACGTCCTGCGGTCGAGAGCTGCAGGATCGATGAGTCGTCGAAGGTCGCCTCGAGGTGGTCGGTCGGCATCTCGTAGCGGTAGCCGTCGAGGCGCGGGAACTCGATCCGCAGGTCCGACCGCTCGGGCAGCGCCCGGACCTCGCGGACGGCCTTGGCGACCTTGACCCGCCCCTTCCCGGCCACCGACAGGAAGCTGAACGGCACGCCGTAGACCTCGGCGTACTCGGGCTCGAACAGGCCGTCGGCGTTCGGGTCGTAGCTCGCGCGGCGCAGCGCCCGGCCGACGACCTGCTCGCACAGCAGCTGGGTCCCGAACGCGCGGATGCCGAGGATGTGGGTGACGGTGTTGGCGTCCCAGCCCTCGGTCAGCATCGCGACCGACACGACGCAGCGGATGTGCTCGCCGAGCCGGCCGCGCTTGCCGACCGTGTTCATGACCTCGCGCAGGATGTCCTCGTCGGTGATGTCGTCGGCGCTGCGGCCCGGGAAGCGGGCGACGTACTCGCGCTTGAACCGCTCGATCTCGGCGGCGGCCGCCTTGCGGAAGGCCGGGTCGAGGGCGTCGCCGCGGTCGAGCTGGGCCGAGTCGACGAGGAGCGTGTTCGGGCGGTCGCGGAAGCGGCCGTCCTGCTCGTTGCTGAACAGCGGCGAGGTTGCCCGGGCACGACGACGCTCGGTGCCGTCGGCGAGCTCCTTCTCCCAGCCGGCGATCCAGTCGCAGACGAGCTTCGACGTGGCGGTGTTCGAGCAGACGACGATGAACACCGGCGGCGTGCCCATGCCGGCGTCGGCCCACGCCTGGTGGCCGCGCTCGTAGTCGGCGTAGAGGCTGCGCAGGGCGCCTTCGAGCTCCTTGGGGATGACCGGCAGGCCGTCGATCGGCGTGTCCGGATGCCCTTGCGCGGGAGCGCGTCGCGGACGCGGAGCCAGAGGTCGCGGTACATCGGGCCCTCGCCGGTCATCGAGTCGTCGCTGACCGGCACGCGCGGGATCTTGACGATGCCCGACTCGATCGCGTCCATCAGGCCGAAGTCGCTGACACGACCCACGGGAAGAGCGTGCCCTCGGCGTAGCCCGAGCCCTTGAGGAAGAACGGCGTGGCGCGAGAGGTCGTAGACGGCGCGGACGCCGAGCTTGTCGCGGACGGCCTGGACGCCGCGACAGCCAGACGCGCGCCTCCTCGAGGTCCTTCTTCGCCTGGGTCCGCTCGTCGACGTCGAGGGCGCCTTCCTCGGCGTCCTCCTTGGGCGCCGGCGCGTAGCAGTGGTGGGCCTCGTCGTTGAGGACGACGATGTTCTTCGCGTTGCCGAAGACCCGGCAGACGCGGCGGACCATCTCGGCCGGCGTCTCGCGGAAGCGCTCGTCGTCCTCGTCGAAGCCGGCGAGGACCTTCTTCGTCAGGCTGGCCGCCTGGATCTTCTCGCGCCGCAGGAAGGCGTGGAAGTTGGTGACGAGGACGGTCGCCGCCTGGAGTCGGTCGAGCTGCTCCGGCGTGACGATGTCGAGCGCGCGGTAGTAGTTGTCCGGGTCGTTGGGGAGCAGCACGCGGAGGCGGTCGCGGATCGTGATGCCCGGGCGTGACGACGAGGAACTTGTCGCTGAACCGCCGGTCCTGCGGGTTGGCCGCCTTGTTGAGCGCCTGCCAGGCGATGAGCATCGCCATCAGCGACGGTCTTGCCCGAGCCGGTCGCCATCTTGAAGGCGAAGCGCGGCAGCCCGCCGTTGTGGGTGCGCGTTCTCGTGCGCGGATGACGTTGAGCGCCTTCGTGTCGCCGAGCTTCTCGGCGGCCTCGGTCAGGTAGATCGCCGTCTCGGCCGCCTCGATCTGGCAGAAGAACAGGCGTCGCTCGCGGTCTTCGTCGCGCCAGTGGTCGAGCAGGTCGCGCGTGCGTCGACGTGATGTGCGGGTAGTCCTGGAGGCGCCAGCGCGCGACGGACTGGCGGATCTCGTTGACGATCTCGTTCGGCTGTTGCCGCTTCGGGCCGCCGAAGGCGTCCATCGTCAGCTGGCCGCTGACAGCTTCTTCGGGCGTGCGACCGGGACGAAGAACTCGACTGGGCGCCGGCGCGGCGTCGATCTCGCCGGTGACCTCGCCGTCGGCCGACGTCACGAAATGCTGCGTCGGCTCGACGAACGGCGAGTTGATGACCGGGTTCTCGATGGGGACGGTCACTGGCTCACCGCGACATCAGTTTCAACACGAGGTACATGCCGAGCCACGTTCCGACGACCGCGCCGAGCGGAATACCCAGGAACGTCAGGAGGATGTTGCCTGTCGACGCGCCCGACAACGAGTCCAGTCGAACGCTCCTACCGCGGCGCCGGCGCAGCCCCCGGCTGTCCCGAAGCAACGGACCTGCATGACCGACAGTGATGCCCGCGCAATCGACTTGGTGTCCCACGGCTGCAGACTCACCTGCGTCGGCGCCGGGAGCTTTCGCTGGGGTAGGTCGCGGGCTCGCTGCGGGAGCGGCCGGCGGCGTCGCGGGGCGCGATGGAGCAGGGGCTGGCTCGGCGAACCGCCACTGGCATCGAGGGCAGGTATCCATTCCGTCGATGCGCCGAGCGGGAGCACCGAGGGCAGCGAACGGGTCCGGTCACTCGCGAGGACCATCAGGGAGGGCAGGTGCCAGGGTGTGAGTAGTCTCCAGATTCGGCGGGCATCGCCGGACGATCTCGAAGGCGGGGCGCACATCGGGAAGCTCGTCCCCGCTCAAGCCACCCCACCCCCACTCGCGCTCGTCTTCAATCCACTGCTCTCGCAGATCGGGATACGGGTTGACGAGGCCAAGCGCTGATGGGGGCGCTGGTAGCTTGAAGGCCAGCCGAACCGGATTAGTTCCGTTCAAGTCGACGACAGCCACGTTATAGCCACCAGGCCGTTGTATTGCTACGTAGCCTTTCCGGAATCGCGTCTGCCATGGGAGTTCACTCTCGGCAACGAGGCGTTCGAGGGCCTCAACGAGCAACCGCCGGCCTGCAGCCGCTCTGGGCGGATTCGGAGGGTGTCCGCGTAGGCGTCCCAGCTCGATCTCGGCCTGGATCGCGGCCTCCGACCGCGCGCTTTGAACGAACTCATTCGGACGAGCCATGACTTCGAAATTCGGGGCGCGCTCGGAACCGATCTGCAGGACCTCAACGCGGACGGCGTAGAAGCCAACCCCCGGCATGGTGTTGTCGTTCAGCCATCCCACGGCGCCGAGATGCTCGATCCGTAAAGGACTCAGCAACCCACACGATCACATCTGCCTTGGTCCCCGAGGCGTAGGTCAGGAGCTTGCCCAGATGGTCGTGGTCAGTGCGTTCGAATTGGTTCTCGACGATCACGGTCCGTCCGCACGCGTCCTCGCAGAGCAGGTCGAGATAGAACCGTCCGACGGGATGCTCAACAGCACGCAGGGACAACGCAAGACCAAGCGCGCCACCGAGACGGTCCAGGTTCTCTGCGCAGCGAAGGTGCGGAACGACAGCCTCTGCCCATGCCGCCTCGCGGTGACGCGCTCGAGGACCTTGAAGCAGACTCGTCGGTGCCCACCGGCTCCATTGATCGCCTCGAGCTTCGCCATGGCCTGGAAGACCAGGTACTCGATCGTTTCGGATGCCTCTTCGACAGTCTCAGCCCAAACGTGCATCTGATCCAGGTACGCCGCGTACGTCGACGCCGACCATCCAGTCTGCGACAGGTCGGAGCGGCCTTCCTTAGCGAGCCAGCTGCTGACGAGCTCATCGTGGATTAGCGCCTCGGGCCGTTGCCCGGCTGGCTGGCTAAACGCGAGGAATTTCGTTCCGAAGGCGGGGCCCAAGCCTTTGAACCGGCAGCTCGACCCCAGCCTCGTATATGCCGCGATCGCCCCATCGGCGCGGATGGACGCTGCGACATCCGTGAGGCGCGAAGCGACATCGGGAGTCGCGCGCAACATACGCTCAGTGCGGAATGCACCATAACCAACGTATCCGAAGCCCGAGGCCATGGTCGCAACGAACGCGGCCTCGGCTTGTACCGGCCCTTCAGCGGCTCGAGACGCAATCTCCCGCACGGCGGGACGGTCGAGCAACTGCGGCATCGCCCGAAGCGTGTCGCCGTGCTCCGGGAAGTGTGAGAGCCACCGGTCTCTCGGCCATGGGATCCCAGGCTGCTGTGGGCGGCGGCGCGCCGCCATTCAGACAGCAGTTCGGTCAGTGTGGTTGGCGGCGTACTCTCGGAAGCTCGTGGATGGCCCTGACGACGGACGTGCCGGCGAGGGGAAGCCGAGGCGACAGGCGGGAGACTCGCCTGTCAGCCAATCGATGAAACGCCGGGCGTCACCGACGTACGTGGCAATCGTCCCCGGAGTTCGACCGATCGCGACGAGTTCTTGCTCGATACCCAGGTAGCGCCTCGACCAGTTCGGCTCTGGTCCATGCGGTTGGAGCCGTCATGTGAGCCGCTCGGCGACGAGGCGTTCGGCCGTCTCGGCCCTTGGCATGGTGGTGTTTGGGGCATGGACATCCCCGGTGCGCCGAGAGACTCGGTACGGGAGTCGCGGGGTCCAGGCATGGTAGCGCACGGGTCGCGCGTTTCCGTCGGCAGGGCAGCTGGCATCGAGCCAGGTCGTCTCGCCCGCCATTGGCAGGGCCTTCTCCCGCGTCGCGAGGAACCCGGTAGATCGCCGACGTCGAAGTCATCCTTGGTGGGTGGAGTGAGCACCTTGTCTGTCACTGAGCGGTGCCGCAACGCACCGCTCGATCGCAGGGATCGGGGCAGCGGAATCCGACTAAGCCATCGACGCGGTCTTACGGTCGGTCGCGAAGTTCCGATCAGCACAGGCTCTTCGCTCCTGAACGTCAGCGGCGACCTTCGGCGCGTCGTCTGAACCCCGAGACGATCGCCCGGCTCGACGACGCCCTTCGGTTTCGTGCTCGTTCTGTGAGCGGGCGCGATCTTCCCTAGGGCCGGGATGGCAGCTCGGGTCTCGTGGTTCGAGTCGTCAGCGGCGCTCGTGGTAGCGCGCAGGCTCGCTGGTCGGGTTCGGGATCTCCACGGTAGACGCGAACCATCCACCCGAAACCGGTCACGATCCCACTGGCGCCGACTCATCAACATCGTCGCCGTTTGCCGCTCGGGGGGTTGCCGGCCCGAGCGTCCCGGGTGCGGCGAACAGCACGAAGGGCGCGATGAGCAAACCGAACTGACCCCCGCGAAGGCAAGTTCCGCCGCGCGCCCAAGCCCGTCCTCTCTGCCGACGTGTCACGTCGGCGGGATACAGACCGGGCGCAACACCTGCGACGTCGCGAACGGCCGATGCGTGTTCGAGGCCTTGTCAGGGCCGGTACTCGTCGATGCAGAAGCGCGTGAGCCGGCGGCATTCGCAACTTCTCTACGCGACCGGTACTAGGGTTGCGTCGGCAGCCTCGTGATCCAGTACGGGGTGTCGAGCGTCGGCGTCGTGCTGAACCGGGCGTTCACGACCCACAGGGCGCCCTGCGTGAGCGTCCCCGTGGTCGGGATGTCGAGCTCGAAGTCCTCCGAGGTGAACTCCCCGACCAGCTCCGCCTCGGTCAGGCCGGCACGCATCGTCAGCACGGCCACGGTGTTCGCGAAGTTGCGCACGACGTACAGCGTCTTCCCGCTCAGCTCGAGCCCGTCGCCCATGGCGACGGAGTAGCCGCCGGTGTCGATCTCGGTCGTCTCGCCGGTTCGCGGGTTCACCTTGAACAGCAGGCCCTCGTTCGACTGGACGAGCACGAGCCAGCCGCCGCGGGCGGCGATGCCGTTCGCGTTGAAGCCGGCCGAGTACGAGAGGTCGCCGGTCAGCTCCATGGTCGTGGCGGCCGTCGGAGCCGGCAGCGCGCCGCCACCGCCCAGCGGGACGACCAGCAGCTGCTGGTTCACCGAGTCGGTCGCGTAGACCGCGTTGCGGCTGATGTCGAGGTCGTTGATGAACCCGGCCGTCGGGAACGGGTAGGTCTCGAGCAGCTCGCCGGTCGCGACGTCGTACACGCGGACCTGCTGGGTCGGCCCGCCGGCGACCCACAGGCGCCCCTGGTCATCGAGATGGAGCCCGACCGACACGAGCCCGGCGTCCGCCGCGTTGTCGACGAGGAGGCGCTCCTCGCCGGTCAGCACGTTGACGGTCCAGATGTCGCCGTCCCGGAGCGACCCGGCGTACAGGTTCCCCGCGTTGTCGGACTCGATGCCCTCGGGCTGGAAGCCATCGGGCAGGTCGATGCGGGCGGGCAGGTCGGGATCCGCCGGCCGGACGGCCGCGGCGGCTGGCGCGAGCACGAGGCTCAAGGCCAGGGCGAGCGCGCTGAGAAGAGCGAGGCGACGGGCGAGCGACATGGTGGCCTCCAGCGTCCCTGGTTGGCCGCGTCTTGGTCCGGAAGTAACGATCAGCCGGCCCTCGGGGGCGAGCCGGCTGATCGTCTCTGGGTATGCGGAGTGCGCTCCCGGCGGGCGCCCCACCAGCCGGCACGTTCGCCTCTTATCGATACGGTTCGGGCCCCCCAGGACCGGAGCGAGCAATCGGAAATGCTCCGAGTTGTCGCCACATTCCGTATCGACCACGGCGCGTGTGATTGGTGCCCGGGCGCCCGCCGGCGCGCGGGTCAATTCTCGATTCGAGCGATCCTGCCGGGGGTTGCGCGGCTAGGAGGAACGAGCGTGGCGTGGGACCAGCTCGGATCGAACGCAGAAACGGTACGGCGAGCCGCCTCGGGACCGCCCGGTATCGACGCCAAAGGCGCATTACATCCGCATATCAACGGCCCGGGACGGCCGCCGTCCGGGCGCCGGACTCAGGCCGTCAGTCGAAGTCCCAGATCGTGTTGCCGTCGTAGAACATCATCACGTACTGGCAGCGCTCGCAGATGAGCATCCGGACCCGATGCGCCGTGATGCCCCAGGCGCTGTCCAGCTTGCCCTCCTCCTGCTGGAACGTGCGGTTCCCGCAGAGAGGGCAAGCCGGCAGCTTCGGTTCGCTGGTCTCGTCGGTCATCAGTGGACGATCGAGTTCCCGGTGGTCGTGTTGGCTCGATTGAAGACGGCCTGGGTGTTCGAGTTGAACTTGGGCCCGTACATGTTGCTGAGCCCGCTGTAGCCGTACGAGTTCAGCGAGGTCGCCGTCCCGGCCGAGTTGGTGAAGCTGGCGAGCCACGGACCGCCGGACGAGCCGCCGGTCATGTTGCACTCGATGCCCCAGGTCAGGTTGCCGTTCAGGTTGTCGTTGAAGGTCGGGCCGGCGCAGTAGGTCAGGTCCTTGCCCTTGTATCGACCGGCGGCCGGGTAGCCGAACGAATGCACGCTCCCCCCGGTCGAGATCGCCGGGTACGAGATGCCGTACGTGCCGAGGGCATCGAGCTGGGTGTTGGTCTTGCCGCCCGCCCCGACGATCGCGAACGCGAAGTCGTGGACCGTGGCCTGGGTGTTGAAGCCGCCCGCGGACGCGTAGCCGTTGTGGACGACGAGGCCGGTGGCGGTCCAGCAGCCGAACGTCGACTGGGCGCAGGTGAACGTCGGCGCCGTATCGAACGAGGGCACGTAGGTCCAGTTCGTCGCGAACGCTCGATTGACCTCGTCGTAGGCGCAGTGCCCGGCGGTCAGGACCAGGGAGTGGCTCGAGCGGCTGTCGGAGATGGCCGACGCCGAGCAGACCCAGTTCGAGCCGTCCATCGTGAACAGGACCTTGCCGGTGCGCTGGACGACGGCGCCGCCGCCGGTCCACGAGGCTCCCTTGACCACGCCGCCGCCGGGGGGAGGCTGCGGGGGCTTGGCGGGCTTGGCGTTGGGCTCGAGCTTGCCGCGGTCCGTCTTGACGAAGTCGCGCGGCTTGGCGCTCGCGATCCGCTCGGCGGTCCAGTACTTGACGATCCGTTCGTGCTCGGCTTTCGCCTTGTCCTTCGAGTCGCCGGCCGCGACCGGCGCGACGGCAAGGGGCAGCAGGGCCAGGACCGTGAGCAGGGCAGCCGCAACGGCGGCCTTCGATCGATGCATCGAGACGCTTCCTCCCGGTATTGCGCGATGGCCTGGGGACTTGTGCCGGAAAGGGTAGCCCGTCGGAGCACGCCGAATCTGTCGCCGATGTGTCTACCGCGCTGTCTTCGGTAGTCCTCCCGACCGGCTCCATCGCGGCTCCACATTCCGACGCGAGCATGCGAGTCAGGAAGGCCACCCACCTCGGGCGGCCGACACGAAACAACAAGGAGGCGCACGACATGCGTCAGTTCTTCATCGCGTTCCTGGTCATCGCGGCGCTCCTCGTCGGAGGGAGCGTCGTCGCCAGCGTCGCCTACCAGACCGGCGTCCAGGTGGCGGTCAACACGGCCGCCGCGAACGCGCCCGCCGGCACGGTCGTCACCCCGGTCGTCCCCGCCTACGGGTATGGCTACGGATACGGCCCCGGCTACGGCTCCGGCTGGCACGGCGGCCCCGGGATCTTCGGCATCCTGTTCGGGATCTTCATCCTCTTCCTGTTCATCGGCCTGCTGCGAGCGGCGTTCGGCGCCGGTCGCGGTTGGGGCGGACCGGGCGGCGGCTGGGGCTACCGCGGTGGCCCGGGCGGACCGGGTGGCCGAGGCGGCTGGGGCAACCACGAGCACAACGGCGACCGCCCCTGGGAGCGCCAGGCTCGCGAGCTCCACGACTCGTGGCACCGCGACAACCCCGGCGAGACCGGCGGCGCGTCCTCGACCGATCGACCATCGACCGGCACCCCGGGCGCTTGAGGCGTCCGAGTCGCCAAACGGCTCGCCGCAAGGCTGGCTTGGCTCCGGCTCCGGATCTCCGGGGCCGGAGCCTCCGCTTGGCGTCCACGCCCGCCGCGCAGGCCGCGTGATGCACAAGATCCGCCGCCGGGCAAAGGGTTCTTCACCGATGCACGTCGGCGGCATCACCTGCGGCGGCGCCCGACCCGACCGCCAACCTCCGCTGATGCCGCTGAGGTGCATCGCCAGGAACCTGTTGTCTCCCGCGGCCCCGATGTGCATCAGGCGCCCCAGCCACTCCCCTCCCCCCGCGTAGGATGCGACCGATGACCACGCAGAAGACCATCCTCGTCGTCGACGACGAGCCGCGGATCGTCGAGCTTGCCCGCGACTACCTCGAGCACGCGGGTTTCGCCGTGCTGACGGCGGCCGACGGCCCGGCGGCCCTCGCGCTGGCTCGCACGCGCAATCCGGACCTCGTGGTCCTCGATCTCGGCCTGCCGGGGCTCGATGGGCTCGACATCACCCGCCAGCTCCGATCCGGCGAGCGGACCGCGGCCCTCCCGATCGTGATGCTGACCGCGCGGGACGACGAGCTCGACAAGCTGCTCGGGCTCGAGCTCGGCGCCGACGACTACCTCACCAAGCCGTTCTCGCCGCGCGAGCTCGTCGCGCGCGTGCGGGCGGTCCTGCGACGTGCCGATCGCCCGGTCGGGGCCGGCGACGTCATCACGGTCGGCGACCTGACCCTGGACGTGCCGCGGATGCGGACCGAGGTGGCCGGCCGGACCGTCGACCTCACCCCGACCGAGTTCACGCTCCTCGCGACCCTCGCCCGCCAGCCCGGCCGCATCTTCACGCGGTCGCAACTGCTCGACGCCCTCCACGGGGTCGCGTTCGAGAGCTACGAGCGGGCGATCGACTCGCACGTCAAGAACCTGCGCCGCAAGCTCGAGCCCGAGCCGCGCCAGCCGCGCTACGTGCTCACGGTGTACGGCGTGGGCTATCGACTCGCCGACGACCGGGCGACCGACGCATGACGACGCCCGACGGCGGCGGCGGACCGCGACCGGCGCGAGCGCGGCGACGGGCCGACCGGCGACGACGGCCACGACCACGGAGCCCGTGGCGACCGGCCTCCGGCGACGGCGACCGCGCGCACGGCGACCGACCCCACGGACACGACCGCCGCGAGCTCTGGGAACAGTGGGCCGCCCAACGACGCGCCGATGGCGGTCGAGGGTGGGGGCCGGGTCAGGGCCCACCGTGGGCACGGGGCGGGCCGCCGTGGGGACCGGGCGGCGACGGTCCGTGGCAGGGCGGCCGCCGAGGGCGCGGGTTCGGCTGTCTCTTCGGGCTGATCTTCCTCGTGTTCGTCATCGTCTTGCTCACCGTCATCGCCACGGTCCTGTGCACGATCGCGTCCAATGCCGGACCGTTACCCGCGGTCATCGTGGTGCTCGTGGCCGTGGCGCGCGCTCATCGGCCTGGGCCGAGGGCTGCGACGGAACGCCGAGACGCTCGACTCGCTCGTCGACGCCACCCGTCGGGTCGAGGACGGCGATTACTCGGTCCGCGTCGACGTCCCCGAGCGTGGCTTCCGCCCGGTCCGCCAGCTCGTGCGCGGCTTCGACACGATGGTCGAGCGGCTCGAGGTCGATGAGCGGCAGCGTCGCTCGCTGCTCGCCGACGTCAGCCACGAGCTCCGGACGCCGCTGACCGTGATCTCGGGCAACCTCGAGGCGATGATCGATGGCGTCCACCCGATCGACGAGGCCCGCCTGGGCGCGATCCTCGACGAGACGCGGGTCATGGAGCGGCTCATCGACGACCTCCGGACGGTGGCACTGTCGGAGGCCGGCACGCTCACGCTGCATCGGGAACCGACCGACCCGGACGTGCTGATCGCCGAGGTCGTGCGGTCGTTCGAGGGCGCGGCGGGTACGGCCGGGGTGACCGTCACGGCCGAGGTCGGGGAGGACCTGCCGATCCTCGACGTGGATCCGGTGCGGCTCCGGGAGGTGCTCGCCAATCTCGTCGCGAACGCGATCCGGCACACGCCGGCCGGTGGCACGGTCGTGATCCGCGGCGAGGTGGCGGGCGATCGGCTCGTGCTGCGGGTCGCGGATTCAGGCTCGGGGATCGATCCGGCCGTGCTCCCCCACGTCTTCGATCGGTTCGTGAAGGGCGCGGGTTCGGGCGGTTCGGGATTGGGCCTCGCGATCGCGCGCCACCTCGTGGCCGCGCACGGCGGCACGCTCGAGGTCGAGGCCACGGGGAGTACCGGCACCACGTTCCGTGCCAGCCTGCCGCTGAACGCGGACTGACGCCGCCTACTCCGGTCGCGTGATCCGGACGTCGTCCACGGCCGCCTCGACGGTCGAGGCCGACCCCCCGTCCTGGGCCAGGAACACGATCCGCACCGTCTGCCCGGCCCACGGCGTCATCGGCACGGTGGCGAGCGCCCACGCCGGCGTGTCCTTGTTCGCGGCACCGCGTTCCTCGCGGACGAGCGTCCGCGTCCCGTCCGCGGCCTCGACGTAGGCGCGGAACACGTCCGCGGACGACGAGTTCGATGCGTGGGCCAGGTAGTAGCGGAACACCAGGTTGCCCACGGTCGCGGGCAGTTTGACGGTCGGCGACCGGATCGTCGTCGTGCCGCCGTCCATGTCGTACGAGTTGGCCGATGAGCCCGCCGCCGCGCCGGTGACCAACGCCATCGACCCCGACCGGACCGTGCCGGCCTGGTACGTGGTCGTGGCCGGGTTGGCCCGCTGCCAGGCGCCGGCATCGATCGTGTCCGTGCCGAGCGGGTTCGCCTTCCAGCCGCGCGAGATCTCGAAGTCCTCGTTCAACGCCCCGCAGTGGGTCGTGCGCTTGCCGACGATCGCGTACAGGCAGCCGGCCTGCTCCATGAGGTAGTAGATGGCGTCCTTGTTGCGGTCGGTCTGCGGGACGATCTGCTCGTCGGGCGGGTAGAACCGGGCGGTCGAGCTGACCTTCGCGTGGCTCGGATACAGCTCGAACGTGTACATGAAGATCCGGTGGCGACCGTAGGCGTAGTCGATCTCGTCGCCGTCGGTGACGTACAGGCTGCTCGACTGCTTCGGCGTGTAGCCGTTCTTGCTGGCCATCTTGATGCCGAGCGCCCGGAGCGCGGCATGGTCGTCGGCAGTCATGTCGGCGGGGATGTCGGTCTGGGTGTAGCCGTACGGCCAGAGGATCTCCTCGCCCGCCGAATGGAACGTGATCGCCGCGCGGATCTGCTGCCGGGAGCCGATGACGCGGCTCTTGATGAAGTCGCGGATCGCGCGCGTCTCGGGCGCCGAGAACGCCTTGGGGCCGCGATACGTGAGCGCGGACTTCGAGCCCGATGAGCCGCCGCAGCAACCCCATCGATAGTCGTAGTTGCGGTTGAGGTCCGTGCCGACGTACGAGCTGCCGGCATTCGGCTGGCGGTTCTTGCGCCAGGCTCGATACGGGGAGCCGGTCAGGTCGTACTCGCCGCCGTCGGGGTTGACCATGAACACGATGAAGATCTCGCGGCTGTTGACGATGTTCGTGGCCCGCTCGCTCGTGCCGTAGCCATCGGTCAGCCAGCGCAGGATCGCGAGCGTCTGCTCCGCCGACAGGTGCTCGCGGGCGTGGTGGAGGCCATCGAACAGGAGCTCGGGCTCGGATTCGTCGGTGCCGACGTGGTCGGAGATCTTGGCCGCCCAGATCTCGCGGCCCTGGTGGCTCTTGCCGATCGAGAACTTCTTGACGATCTCGGGGTGGTCGGCGACGGCCTTGTTCAGTTCCGCGACCATCTCCGCGTACGTGTGGTAGCGGGAGTCCTTCGCGGGGAAGTCCGCAGCCGCGACGGGAGCCGCGGACGGGGCCGAAACGGCCGCCGACAGGGCGAGGAGCGCGGCGAAACCGAGGGGCGCGAGTCGGTGGAGCATGCGGGGAGTGTCAGCTCCCCGTCCCGTGCCGGCCATGGCGCGATGGTGCCACGGGGCACCGGGACCCACCCGGGCCGGGGGCGCACCGCCGTGCGGGAAACGGCGGTCAGCGGCGGCCCGCAAGCCCTGCCACGGAACATCTGGCGGGGTCCGACAGTCTCTACCCCCGACGGACCGGCCCGAGACTCGGGATCCCGGCTGATCGCAGGAGGATCGACGATATGCGTTCGATCAACCGAGCCGGCGGCGCCCTGATCGCCGGACTCCTCCTGGTCGCGGTGACTGCGGCCCCCGCTCTGGCCTGCGGCGGGCTCATCGGTCCCAACGGGGCCGTCAATCTGCTCCGGACGACGACGTTCGCCGGATATCACGACGGGGTGGAGCACTACATCACCTCGTTCGAGTTCGCCGGTGGCGGTGGCGCCTTCGGCAGCCTCACGCCACTCCCCGGGGTACCGACGAGTGTCGAGAAGGGCGGCGACTGGACGCTCCAGCGGCTCCGCCTCGAGACCGACCCGGTCCAGGACACGTTCCGCGTCGGCCTCTTCTCGGCCGCCGCGGCGCCGACTCGGCCGAGGTCCTCATGGAAGTCACGATCGACGCGCTCGACATCACGGTCCTGCGCGGCGGCGCCGACGAGGTCGGCGTGTGGGCCAAGGACCACGGGTTCCGCCTCCCGCCGGATGCGCCCGAGGTCCTCGAGTTCTACGCGGCCCGCAGCCAGATCTTCCTGGCCGCCGCGTTCGACGGCGAAGCGGCCGCGGCACGTGGCCAGAACGTCGGCGACGGCACGCCGGTCCACATCACGATCCCGACCGAGAATCCCTGGGTGCCGCTGCGCATCCTGGCCCTCGGCAAGGGCGGCACCGAAGTCGTCGAGGCCGACGTGTACCTCCTCAACGACCTGAAGCCCGCGATGCTGCCCGCTCCGGACGGCTTCAACGGCATGTCGCTCGACTACAGCCAGCCCGCTTCCGAGTCGCTCCTGGCCGACCTGCGGTCCGACCGCGGCATGGAATGGGTGCCCGAGCACGCGTGGCTGTCGAAGGTCGCGCTCGACGGCGAGGCGGCCCAGTTCGGGTACGACCTGGCGATCGACGCGTCCGGTGCCAACGCACCGTCCCGCGTCGCCGCCGGACTCGACCTGCCGGGCGCCACCGACCCGACGGGCCCGGCGATGCTTCGCACCCTCGGGACGATGATGTTCGTCATCGGCTCGATCGGGGCGCTCATCGTGCTGGTCACCCGTCGACCGTCGGGCAGCGGCATGCATCCCGCATGAACCAGGTCGAGGAGCCGGCCGCCGTGGGGATGACGGCCGGCACCCGACCCTCGCGCCGCCGGCCTGGGCGTCTCGCCCTGGTCGGCGGCATCGCCCTGTCGCTCGGGATCGCCGGCATCGCGGCCGCCTGGGTCAAGGCGCCGGGACTGGATGACGGCCGGGCCGAGATCCGGATGCGGTACTCGGCGTTCAGTACGACCGAGGTGGTCGCCACGGCCGGCGTCCCGTTCACGTTCGTGCTGGTCAATGCCGACCCGATCGACCACGAGTGGCTCGTCGGCGACGACGCCTTCCACGAGCGCCACCGGACCGGCACCGAACCCTCCCACGGAACCCGCCCGACCGAAGTCTCCGTGCCGGCCGGCACGTCGAGGACGACCACCGTCACGTTCCAGAATCCCGGGGAGTACCGCTTCATCTGCCACCTGCCCGGCCACGAGGCCTACGGCATGGTCGGCATCGTCCGAGTTCTGCCCGCGAGCTGACCCCCAGGCCGCCCGCCGGGCCCACGGGGTTTCCGATGATGCACCTCGGCGGCATCAACTCACGTAGCCAGGCTCTCACCCGGATAAGCCGTCGCATCCACTCGCGCGACGTTCACCCGGTGAACACGAACAGGGCGTTCTGGGGCCGCCGGAGCCCGCCCGGCCTCCCACCATGTTCACCCCATGAACGTCGCGCGAGCGGCCCGGGGACGTACGAGGCCGCCCACCGTCGCGGGAGCGACCCGGACGTACGAGGCCGCCCACCGTCGCGGGAGCGACCCGGGCACACGGGCGGCCAGCCTCGCCGTGATGCGGCAGAGGTGCATCGCCGCGGAAGGGTCGTGCTGCACGCGCGAGGCGGCCCGGCACGACAGAGCCGGCGGGCCCGAAGGCGCCGCCGGCTCGGTGCTGGCGAAGGTCCGGCCGCGCGGGCGGCCGGCCGAAAACCTATGTCCCGGGCGCGCCCTCCGGCAGGCCCGTCACGAGGATCGCGTTGACGATCGGCTTGTCGCCGCGTTGGGCGGCGAAGACGATGTCGAGCAGCCCGTCTTCGACGTTCACGACGAACGACCGTTCCAGGGCGATGTTCTTGCCGCCGGCGGCGGCGAAGACGTCGAGGCTGGGCAGCACGAGCTCACCCTCGATGCTGACCTCGAACCTGCGGCCGCCGGCCTTGACGTTGTCGATCTCCGCGAAGAGCAGGTCGACCTGGTAGGTGCCGTCGGGCACGGCGAACCGGTAGTTCGTCATCCCGGTGCGGCGCTCCTGGTACAGGCTGTCGTCCTCGGTCCCGGCGATCGGGGCGTTGGTGCTCTTGGCCGAGCTCGACCCGAGGTACCCAAACGGCCCGGGGCCGTACGGACGGTCGGCGGCGAAGACGTCGCCGTTCGAGTTGGTGTCGGCCCCGCCACCCGCATCGATGCCCTGCTGGTAGGTCGGCACGACGAGCGTGACCGGCAGCTGGATCGTCGAGTGGTCGGGATCGTTGGTGCAGCAAGACGATGAGCGCCCGGTAGACACCGGGCTCCAGGCCCGTCGAATCGACCGAGATGTCGATGTCGATCGACTCGTCAGGCGCGATCGTCGCTTCCGTCGGCGAGACGGTCAGCCACGGCACGTCGCTGAAGGTCGGCAGGCCGGACTCGATGAGGTAGGCGTTCTGGGTGAACTGGCCCACCGTCCAGAGGTTGCCGACGGCATCGAGCTCCAGGCCGGCGCCGTTGCCGTCGCCGTCGGGATGCGGGATGCCGACGCTGGCCTCGCAGGTCAGCGGATCGATCAGCCAGATGGTGTTGGCTTCGGAGTTGGTCGCCTGCCACAGCATCCCGAAGGAGCGGTTGAAGGCGAGGCCGGAGATCGGGAAGTCCGGCGGGCTGCACTCGTTCAGCGTCTCGCCGGGCGTCGGCCACGAGGGGCCGGCGACCTTGTAGACGATGCCTTCGTTCCAGCCGCCGATGTAGAACACGTCGGTGCCCGGGTCGTAGGCCAGGCCGCGCTGGCTGATGTTGCTCCACGGCGAACCGGTGATCACCTGCTCGACCGAGCCATCGGCCGGATCGAGCCCGTAGATCCCGTTGTCGCCGCCGACCGCCACCTGCCAGATGAGGTTGCGTGCGGTGTCGAACGCGATGTCGGCACCCCACTCGCCCACCGACGCGATGTCGAACTCGTCGCCGCGTTCGCCGTCGGTGCTGAAGTGGACGTCGATGATGTCCTCGAAGTCGGAGAGCCAGACACCACCGTCATAGCCGACGCCCCATGGGTTCGTCATGCCGGTCGGCCACGAGGCGAGGACGTCGCCCTCGGCCTGGATGCGCGGCGGCACCGCGAGGCCCTTGGCCGCGGCACCGAAGCCGCGGGTCGACTTGGCGTTCGGGTTCACGCCCGCCGGCAGCGTGACCTTGGACGTGGAGGCCGCCGATCGCCGCCGCGGACGACGGCCCACCCAGGTCGACCTCACCGATCTCGACCTCCAGGTCGGCGTGCCCATCCGGGTTGCCGAGCTGGATCGTGGCCGAGCCGGTGCGACCCGGGGTCAGGACGAAGACCGGGATCTCGCCCTCGATGACGGCGTGTGGCTGGATGCGATGGAGGGCGGCGTCCTTCCCGCCCGTGGAGACGCCACGGACGATCGTGACGTCGCTGGTCACGGACAGGTAGCCATCGAGGCTGTACGTGGCGGGCCACGTGCCTTCCGGCCCGACGAGGCTGTAGGTCCCGTCGTCGCCGGTGGTGGCCGTGAGCTCGAGCGGTGTCCCGGCCGGCCACTCGGACGCGACCGTGACGCTCACACCGGGGAGTGGCTCGCCGCTGTGGGCATCGCTGACCGTGCCGGTGATGACCCCGAACTCCTCGGGCATCAGCACGGTCAGGTCGATGGTGATGGGCAGTTGCGGCGTCTTCGGGTCGTTGGTGACGAGCACGAGCAGCGCCTGGTAGTTGCCGGGCGCGAGCCCTGCCCCACCGAGGGTCACCTGGGCGACCTGCGTGTCATCGGGCGCGACCGTGCCGGACTCCGGATCCGTGACGATCCACGGCAGGTCGGAGAAGGGCTCGATCGTGCCGTGGCCCTCGTCCGGCGACCAGTCGAGCGGCGAGAAGAAGTCGCCCACGATCATTGGCCGTGTTGATGTACCCGTCATCGCCGCCGATGGCGTCGAGCGGGATGTCGAAGATGATCGACTGGCCCTCGACCGATGGCCGGCACCGCGACCGCGTCGAACGTCTCGACGTTCACGATGAAGACGACGGGCTCCGGTTCGTGGATCCCGAAGAGATCGACGAAGTACTCCATGCCGACGTCCTGCGTCGGGAGGCCGAAGACCGCTTCGGCCGGGAGACCAGTCGACGGATCCTGGTCGACGTCGAGGAAGACGTAGCCGCCGACCTCGCCCATCGGCGTGTCGGCGGTGAAGTCGAGCGCCATCCCGGCGAGGACCTGCCCATCGGAGCCGGCCCGGACGGAGATGATGTCGACCGACCCCTCGGAGTCGCCCGCGGGGTCGCTGATGATCGGGCTCAGGACGGGCGACGGGGCCGTGTCGTCGATGACGATGCGCGGCACGTTGTCCGTGTTCTTGAGCGGGCCCCAACCGGGGTTGCGGGTCACGGTCACGGCCGGCGGCAGCTCCGGGTTGGTCACGCCAAGGAGACGCTCCTTGGCTTCCCACGTCAGGTCGGCCGACCCCGTGTTCCCGATGGTGATCGGGACGGTGGTCGTGGCGCCGAAGTCGACGGTCTCGATGATCTCGGTCGGGGTGACCGAGCCGATCGCGGCGTTGAGCGAGAAGTCGACCGTGCGTCTCGACCCCATCGGCGATGGTCGCCGGGCTCGACGCGGCTTCGTACGGATCCTTCGAGGCGGTCAGGGTGTAGTTGCCGGGCAGCAGCCGGAGCCGGTACGTGCCGGTCTCATCGGTCTCGGCCGTGCGGCCGCCTGGCTGCGCGGTGACGGTGGCGCCGACGATCGGCGAGCCGTCGTTGGCATCGGTGACGACGCCCGTGGCGATGCCGGTCGGCACTACGGTGATCCGGATCGCGCTGTTCGGGCTCAGGATCGGCTCCATGAAGCCGAGCTGGAGCGCGTCGGTGCCGCTGGCATCCTCGATGCCGACGGTCGCGTTGCGGCCGTCACCGGGATTCGGTGCGTTCGGGCCGTACAGGAGATCGATCGTGCCGTTCTCCCACAGCTTCACCTGGAAGTCGTTGGTGCCACCGGACCCGAAGGCCTTGATGTTCGCGTAGGAGATGACGAACGCGCGGTCGGGCGCGGTGCCGATCAGCTCGTAGTCGATCGAGCTCCCGTCGTCGAGGTAGAGGTCCTGCCACAGCGCGTAGATCGCGCCGTTGGGCGGGTTCGTCGACGGGATGGCCTGTGGGAAGTTGTTCTCCTGCTCAGGGGCGAGGAAGTTCATGTAGCCGTTGTCGGAGAGGTAGATCTGCTCGTAGGCCCCGTCGTAGAACGGGAACTCGAACGGCAGGCGCAAACGCCCGGCGAACTCGTTGCCGTACAGCGCGCTCTGGCCCGTCGCGTCGACCCAGTCGAACGGGATCGCGTGGCACGCATGCCCGAAGTCATCGAGCTTGCGGAACAGGCTGAAGTCCTGGTCGACGACCTCGTCCTCGACCGAGCCGACGATCTCGGCTTCCCCGATTCCGTGCAGCCATTGGCGCTCGCGCGGAGCAGGTAGCTGCCGATCGGCAGCTCCATCGAGTAGTCGCCGCTGGCGTCGGTCGTCGCCGGTGGGACCGGCGTGCCGACGGCCGTGACGTGGGCGCCGGCGATGGGCGAGCCGTCCTCGGCCGCGGTGACCGTGCCGCTGACGATGAACCGCGGCAGGAGCACGAGGCGAGAAGTCCTGCTCGGTGGTCTGGTCGGTGACGATCTCGACGGCCGGATGCGAAGTCCGAGAAGTACCCGAACGCCTCCGCGGTCACGAGGTACGTGCCGGCGGCAAGGAACAGGTCGTAGTCGCCGTTCTCGTCGGTGACGGCGGTGAAGTCGCGCTCCCCGTCGTTCGCGGTCACGCGGGCGCCGGCGATCGGCGCGGAGGTCGCGGAATCCGTGATCGTGCCGGCGAGCGTGCCGCCGGTCGCGACGAGATCGACCGCGGCCTTGGCGTCGATGCGGCCTTCGCCGTAGACGTTGTTGGGGTCGCCGTCCTCGTCGCCGCCGCAGCTCTCGTCGATGCGATCGACCGCGGTCGCCCGCAGGGCGTCGGTCGCGGCCACGAAGTCACCGCGCAGGGCGGGCTCCGCGGACAGCATCAGGGCGAGGGCGCCCGCGACGTGCGGCGCGGCCATGGATGTGCCGGACATGGCCTCGTACCCACCACCCGGCACGCTCGAGACAACCTCCACGCCGGGGGCCGAGACGTCCGGGTTGATCTTGCCGAATGCGGATGGGCCACGGCCCGAGAACTCGGCGATCTCGTCGTTGATGTCGGTGGCACCGGCGCTGAACGACTCGATGTAGTCGCCGGGCGAGCCACCTTCGCCGCAGAATGGCCCCGGGTTGCCGGACGAGAACACCGGGATGATCCCGGCGGTTCGCCAGGCCTGGACGATCTCGAGATAGAACGTGCTGCCGGGGCCTCCGCCCCAGGAGTTGTTCACGATGTCGGGGCGCTTGGAGCCGTCGGGGTTCTCGCCCGCGAGGTCCGTCGGCTCCAGGATGAACTGGCCCGCGGACAGCAGCGCGCTGTCGCTACAACCGAAGTCCTCGCAGCCCTTGGCCGCCATCCACGTGGCGCCCGGTGCGACGCCGATATCCGGCGTGAACGGCCCGGGGCCATCGCCACCGACCATGGTGCCCATCGTGTGCGTGCCGTGACCGGCGTTGTCGCACGGCTCCTCGCCGCAGGTGCCGGTCGGGTCCCACCAGTTGTAGTTGTGGTCGAAGTCGCCACCGCCGAGGTTGCCGCGGTACTGCTCGATCAGGGCGGGGTGGGTGAAGTCGACGCCCGTGTCGACGTTGGCGACGACGATGCCCTGGCCCAGGACGCCGTCGACCCAGGCCTCGTCCGCCCGGATCTTCTCGACGCCCCATTCGGGGTCACCGGCGGCGGCCAGGATCGCGACGCTGGTCTGCACCGGCTTCACGAGGGGGTAGATCTTCGGCGCGCGGATGCTGGTGACGCCCCGCTGCTTCGCGAGCTGCTTCGCGACCTTGTCGAGGGTCTTGGCGTCGCCCTCGACGACGAGGACGTTGACCAGCCAGTAGGAGGTGGCCTTCGCGCCCTTGGTCTTGGCGACGGTGGCCTGGGCGATCTGCTGGGATGTGGCCGCGGTGGTCTTGAGGGCCTTGACCACGGCGTCGCCACGCTTGCCCTCGTCCTTGACCTTCTTGGCGGCGTTCAGGCTCGCCTGGGCATCGAACTCGACGACGATCTTCGTCGCGGTGCCTGCCTTCAGGTCGCGCTGGAGGTCCTTGTCGATCGGCGCCGCGTCGCCCGCCCGACTCGCCGACCCTCCCCTGCCCGGGGGCCGCGGCGACCGACGTCACCTGGGCGACGACCAGGAACAGGGCGACAACGGCCGCCACGAGACGATGTCGCGTCATCCGAGATCCCTCCATCCCGCCGGCCCTCACCGGCGGACACTCTCCCGGTCGCGGCCATCGCAGAGGTCGCGTCCCGTCGCTTCGGTTCCCCTCGCGGAGACGCGCAACCGAGGCGTGCGTGACAGGCAGCGGCAGACTACACCGTGGCTGTGCCCGTGGCGTCACCAATTCGCGGGGTGGTGCGTGCGCGCACCACAACGCTGCTGGGCTCATGCCCGGTCGGGCCAGGCGATGCACAAGATCCGGCGTCGGGCAGGGGGTTGGCGGGCGATGCACCTCGGCGGCATCGCGCACGAACGGGGCCAACACCTGGGTCGTTGATGCAGCAGAGATGCATCGCTCCGTGGAGGTGTCCTCCCGGAGGATCGTGTGCATCACCGCGCGGTGCGCGCGACCGCTTCCTCGCCGTGCGTCTAGCCTCGGTGGGGGACCTCCGGGCGCTCGTGGGCGACCGGCGGCAGGTCGAGCGTTTCGACCCAGGCCGCGATCTCGTCGGCGGCCGCGAGCCACAGGCCGTCGATGGAGCGGGCACGCTCGATCAGGCGCTCGATGGCGGCGGCGCGGGACGGCCGGCCCGAGATGAAGGGATGCATCGTGACGTTGAAGAGGCCGCCGACGTCGACGATCGCCTCGAGCTCCTCGGCCCAATCGGCTTCGACCACGCTCGGGCGCAGGATCGGAGAGGACGCGTAGCCCGGGACGTAGTTCCAGCGGTTCCAGTCGTCGAGGCTCCAGTGGACGGGGAGCTCGATGAGGGTCACGGGGACGGGGCGGACTCGCCGGCCAGGGTGCCGGCCGCGGCGGACGCGCCGGCCGCGAGGCGGTACGGGTGGTCCGAATCCATGAGCGCCGAGTCGTAGCGGAACCCGTGCTTCGCCAGCAGCGCCGGCGTCCCGAAGTTCATGTCCCAGGACGGGGCTCGGTAGCCGATCGGCCGCACGCCGAGCACGGTATCGAGCGCCTCGAGGCCGCGCAGCAGGTAGCCCTCCTCGGTGGCCGCGTCGACGCCGCGCACGCTCTCGTGCAGATACCCGTGATGGCCGACCTCATGACCCGCATCGCGCACGGAACGGGCGACGTCCGGCCACGTCTCGGCGACCCAGCCCGGGATGAAGAACGTCGTCCGCAGCTTGACCCGGTCGAGCATCCGGAGCAGCCGCGGGACCGCGACGCGCGGGCCGTAGCGCTGGTGGGCCATGACGTCGAGGTAGTCGGCCGTCTCGGGGTGGTCGACCAGCATCACGGCCTCGGCATCGAGGTCGAAGCCGAACAGCGCCGCGGCCCGGATCCCGTCGGGCCAGCGGAAACCGGGCGGCAAGGGCTCCATGACCCGAACCATACTTGGGCCGTGAAGCCGCTGCCGTCCCCGTTCGACGACATGGTGGCCGGGCGTCCGGCGAGCATCGCGGTGGCCGGCCCGGCCCTCCTCGGCAGCCGCCTGCTCACCAAGGATCTGGCGTTCCCGATCGACGAACGCGAGGCGTTCCGGCTGCGCGGCCTCCTCCCGGCCCGCGTCCTGACGATCGAGGAGCAGGTCGAGCTCGAGCTCGAACACCTGCGGGTCAAGACCGACCCGCTCGAGCAGTACATCGGCCTCGCCGCGCTCCAGGACCGCAACGCGACCCTGTTCTACCGGCTGCTCGCCGACCACCTCGAAGAGTTCCTGCCGATCGTCTACACGCCGACGGTCGGGCGGGCGACCCAGGAGTTCAGCCACATCATCCGGCGGACCCGCGGGACGTGGGTCACGCCGGCCGACGTGGACCGCATCCCGGAACTCCTGCGCCAGGGCCCGTTCGAGGACGTGCGCCTGGTCGTGGTGACCGACAACGAGCGGATCCTGGGCCTGGGCGACCAGGGCGCGGGCGGCATGGCCATCCCGATCGGCAAGCTCGCGCTGTACACGGCGGCCTGCGGCATCCACCCGTCGCTGACGCTGCCCGTCTCGCTCGACGTCGGCACCGACAACCCGTGGCTGCTCGACGACCCGCTGTACCTGGGCTATCGAGCTCCTCGGTTGCGGGGCGCGGAGTACGACGCGCTCGTCGAGGCGTTCGTCGCCGGCGTCGAGGAGGTCTGGCCGGGCTGCCTGATCCAGTTCGAGGACTTCAAGCAGCACAACGCGCTCCGCCTGCTCGACCGCTACGGTGCCCGCGTCCCGAGCTTCAACGACGACATCCAGGGCACGGCCGCGGTCGTCCTGGCCGGCGTGCTGGCGGGGCTTCGGGCGACCGGTCGCTCGCTTGCCGACGCGCGGATCCTGCTCGTCGGGGCGGGCGCGGCCGGGATCGGGATCGGGCGGCTGCTCCGGCTGGCGATGCGGGAGGCCGGCGTGGCGGAAGACGTCGTGCGCGACGCGATCGCGCTCGTGGACACGAAGGGCCTCGTCCACGCGGGTCGGACCGATCTGGAGGCGTCGAAGGCGGAGCTGGCCGTGCCGGCCGTCGACGCGGGCACCGCGACCGACCTCGTGGACACGATCCGGGCCCGGCGGCCCACGATCCTCGTGGGCACGACCGGCGTGGCCGGCACGTTCAGCGAGACCGTCGATTCGGGCGATGGCCGACGCGCTCGGACCGGCCGAGCGCCCGATCGTGCTGCCGTTGAGCAATCCGACCTCGGTCGCGGAGGCCACCCCGGCCGATGTCCTCGCCTGGACCGGCGGTCGGGCGATCGTGGCCACCGGCTCGCCGTTCGAGGCCGTCGAGGTCGATGGCCGGCTCCGCGAGGTCGGCCAGGCGAACAACGTGTTCATCTTCCCGGGCGTGGGGCTTGGTGCCATCGTCGCCGAGTCGCGGACCGTGACGGACCGGATGTTCCTGCTCGCGGCCCACGAACTGGCGGCCGAGGTGACCGACGAGCGCCTGGCGACTGGGGCGCTGTACCCGCCGGTCGCCTCGCTTCGCACCACGGCACGGCGGATCGCCGTCGTCGTCGCCCGCGAGGCCGTGGCCGCCGGGTTGTCCGCCGCGGCCGAGCGCGGGCCGTTCGACCCGGAGACCGAGGTCGAAGCCGCCATGTGGCGGCCCGAGTACGTGCCGTACACGCCGGCCCGGGCCGTCGAGCGGCGGCAGCGGGCGGAGGCCTGAACGTGGCCGCGCTCCGTGCGCGGTGCCGTCCTGGAGACCGTCGGCGAGCCGGTCGTGATCGCCGATCTCGAGCTGATCGAGCCGCGCGCCGGCGAGGTCCGGGTCCGGATGCTGGCGTCCGGCGTCTGCCACTCCGACCTGCACGTCCGCGACGGCGAGTGGGACCGCCCGACCCCGATCGTGATGGGTCACGAAGGTGCGGGCGTCGTCGAGGCGGTCGGACCGGGCGTGACGACGCCGCGTGTCGGCGAGCTCGTGGCGCTGTCGTGGCTGATCCCGTGCGGCGTGTGCCGATCGTGCCGGCGCGGCCACATCTGGGCCTGCCCCGACTCCCCGTCGTACCGGCACGCGCTGCTGGACGGGACGGCGCCGTTCAGCCGTGCCGGTACCCCGGTCCGGGCCTATTGCGCCATCTCGACCATGGCCGAGGCGGCCGTCGTGCCCGCCGCGGCCGCGATCCCGCTGCCCGAAGGCACGGACCCAGCTGTCGCGGCCCTCATCGGCTGCTGCGTCACGACTGGTGTGGGCGCCGTGCTCAAGACCGCCGCCGTGCCGGCGGGTGCGTCGGTCGCGGTGATCGGGCTCGGTGGCGTCGGTCTCTCGTGCGTGATGGGCGCGGTCCTCGCGGGTGCGTCACGGATCGTGGCGATCGATCGGGTCGAGGCCAAGCTGGAGGCCGCGCGTGCCGTCGGCGCGACCGACACGCTCCTCGCAGGCGACGACCCGGCAGCCACGATCGAAGCGCTGCGCGACCTGACCGACGGCGGCCCAGACTTCGTGTTCGAGGCGATCGGCCGGACCGACACCGCCGAGCTCGCGATCGCGGCGCTGCCGCTCGGCGGGACCGCGGTGCTCGTCGGCATGACCCCGCTCGGTGCCCGCGCCGCGTTCGAGGTCTATCCGTTCGTCGACGGTTCGCGCCGCATCCTCGGCTCGAACTACGGCTTCGCGGAGCCCGCCATCGACTTCCCGCGCTACGCCGCCTGGACCCTCGACGGCCGGCTCCCGGTCGAGCGCCTGATCGATCGCCGCATCCGGCTCGACGACGTCGAGGACGCATTCGCCGCGATGCGCCGCGGCGAGTACACCCGCCAGGTCATCGAGTTCGGCTGAAGGCCTTCGGCCGCGCGACGGCCCGGCCGGCCCGTGGTCGGCGGTCGACGGCCAGCCCGCTCACGCGACGTTCACGGGGTGAACACGGCGCAGCGCGTGGGCGAACCTCCCGTGCACAAAGCCCAGCGTCGACGGTCGGGCCATGTTCACCGGGTGAACGTCGCGCGAGCGCTCGCGCGACATTCATGGGGTGAAATCCGGCCGGCTTCGGGATGCGCGAGGCGTACGCGGGTTCGCGCTGGGTGGCGGCGAAGCAATTTCACCGGGTGAATGTCGCGCGAGCGCTCGGCGACATGTCTCCTGCACCGCCGACGTGCGGCGGTCTAGCCGCCCGTGACCACCGACGATGGACTTGATGCCGGCTCGCTCGGGCCAGCGGCCCCCGGCTCCTCGTCCTCCGCGTCCGCGATCACCGGCGGCTCGGGCTCCTCGATCTCGGGGAGCAGCGGTCCGCCCGTGATCAGGCGCGTGCCGCGGCCGTGGGTCAGGAAGCTGCCGGCCCAGCGGACGATCACCACGATCCGGTTGGCGAACCCGATCAGGTACGCGATGTGGATCCCGAGCCACAGCAACCAGGCGGTGAAGCCGCCCTGCCGACCGAACGGGCCAAGCCACGGGATGTTCGTCACGCCGGCGAGCCGGCCGATGACCGCCACGTCGCCCTTGTTGCGGAACCGGAATGGCTCGTGCGGCCGGTCGAGCACCCGGCGGCGGATGACGCCCGCCGCGTACGAGCCGCCCTGGATGCCGCCCTGGGCGACGCCCGGCGTGGGCTGCCCTTCCTTCCACGGCTGCACGGCGGCATCGCCGACGACGAAGATCTCCGGGTGGCCGGGCACGGTCAGGTCCGGGCCGACGAGGACCCGGCCGTTGCGGTCCGTCTCGGCGCCGGTCGCCTCCGCCACCCGACGGGCGAACGAGGACGCGAGCACGCCGGCGGCCCACAGCACCGTATGAGCCGGGATGACCTCCTCGGGCGCGCCCTCGCCGGCCTGCGTGGCCACGACGCGCACTGACCGCTCGTCGATGTCTGTGACGCGCGTACCCGTGCGGACCGTCACGCCGAGACGCTCGAGCTGGCGCCGGGCCGACGCGGAGCGATCGGGCGGATAGGGCGGCAGGACCCGATCCATCGCCTCGACCAGGAGGATCGTGGCGTCGGCCGGGTTGATCGCCCGGAAGTCGCGGCGGAGCGTGTCGCGGGCGATCTCGCCGATGGAGCCCGCCAGCTCGACGCCGGTCGGCCCGCCGCCGACGATCACGAACGTCATCCACTCGCGCCGCCGTTCCGGATCGGCTTCCCGTTCCGCGGCCTCGAACGCGATGAGGATGCGCTTGCGGATCTCCAGCGCGTCCTCGAGGGTCTTGAGCCCCGGCGCCACGGCCCTCCACTCGTCGTGCCCGAAATACGTGTGGTGGGCGCCCGTGGCGACGATCAGGGAGTCGTATTCGATCGGTCCGCCGTCGGACAGGATCACCCGACGGCCTTCGACGTCCAGGTCGACCGCCTCGCCGAGGATCACCGTCGTGTTGCGCTGCTTGCGCAGCACCGAGCGCAGCGGCTGGGCGATCTCGCCCGGCGACAGGGCCCCCGTGGCCACCTGGTAGAGCATCGGCTGGAACAGGTGGAAGTTGCGCCGGTCGACGAGCGTGACCGCCACCTCCGGGTCGTGCCCGAGGCTGCGCGCCGCATACAGCCCACCGAACCCGCCGCCGACGATGACGACGCGGTGTCGAGACGAACCCCTCGGCGCCTGGACCGTCATCTCCGGACTCTAGCGCGCACTCGGCTGGGCGTGGGTCCTCACGCGGCGGGAGGATCCTCCTCGTCTGGGCCATATTCCGATTGGCCGGCGCGAACCGCGCGACGCCGACGGCCGACCGGGGCCTTGCCCGGGCCTACCGCGACGGGATCCCGACCGCTCGCACTGACGGCCGGGCTTGGCCCGACCCGACGGCGACGGCGGGCCGGCGGTGCAGCCTCCGGTGGCTCTGGGATCGGTACGGACTCCCGAAAGCCCGGCTCGATCACCTCGAGCTCGGTCACGTCCAGCTCCCGGTGGCATCGATAGCACTTCGACGATCGAAGCTCATTGGCGGAGCTGCAACCGGCGCAGATCCAAAGGGCGTCGATCTGACTCACGTGATAGCGGCTGGATCTTGGTTTCACGACCCAGCGGTAGAGCATCCAGATCAGGGTCGGTCCGCCCAGGAGCGCGATCGCGATGAGTGCAGCCGGCACCGCGCTAGCGCCATCTACGAGCGAGCGAACCCACGTTTCGATTTCGATGTCCATCGTCCCCCACGACCAGACCCACCCCCGGATTGGTCGTCGCCCCAAAGATTACACCGAACTAGCCCGGACCTCCCAGGAATCGCTGCTATTTGTCGCGTTCGGCCGCGTTGATGAGCACGGCCTGGGCCGCTGCGAGGCGGGCGACCGGGACGCGGAACGGCGAGCACGACACGTAGTCGAGGCCCATCGCCTCGCACTTGAAGATCGAGGCCGGGTCGCCGCCGTGCTCGCCGCAGATCCCGAGCTCGATGTCGGGCCGTGTCGCGCGGCCCTTGTCGACCGCGACCTTCATCAGCCCGGCAACCGCGTCATCGAGGGTCTGGAACGGGTTGACGGGGAGGATCCCGTCCTCGATGTACTTGAGCAGGAAGCCGCCCTCGGCGTCGTCGCGGCTGTAGCCGAACGTCATCTGGGTCAGGTCGTTCGTGCCGAAGCTGAAGAACGCGGCGTCCTTGGCGATCTCGTCCGCGGTCAGGGCGCCGCGCGGCACCTCGATCATCGTGCCGAACTTGTAATCGACTTCGACGCCCGCCTTCTCCTCGACGGCCTTGGCCTCGGCTTCGAGCAGGTCCTTGGTCGCCTTGAGCTCGTTGGCGTGGCCGACGAGCGGGATCATGATCTTGGCGATCGGGTTGCCACCGGCCTTCTTGACCGCGATCTGGGCGTTCAGGATCGCCCGGGTCTGGATCTTCACGAAGTCCGGGAACATCAGGCCCAGCCGGCAACCGCGCAGGCCGAGCATCGGGTTCTGCTCGTGCAGCGACTTGATCGTGGCGAGGAGGACGCGGTCCGCCTCGGACGCGCCGCCGGAGGCCTCGGCCCTGGTGACCTTGACGAGCTGCTCTTCGAGGTTCGGCAGGAACTCGTGCAGCGGCGGGTCGAGCAGCCGGATCACGACCGGCAGGCCGTCCATCGCCTTGAAGATGCCCTCGAAGTCGCCCTGCTGGAGGGCCTCGAGCTTGGCCATCGCGGCATCGAAACGGTCCACCGCCGCCTCGTCCTCCGCATCGAGCGTCTCGCCGGCGTCGCGCCGGCCCTTCGCCCGCGTCGCGACGTTCGCGACGAGGATCGCGTCACGGACGATCTCCAGCCGCTCGCCTTCGCGGAACATGTGCTCCGTGCGGCACAGGCCGATGCCTTCGGCGCCGTAGCCGCGCGCCTGGGCGGCCTCTTCGGGCTTGTCGGCGTTCGTCCACACGCCCATGCGCCGGATCCCGTCGGCCCAACCCAGGATCTTCTGGAGCTCGGGCTGGTCCTCGAACCGGGCGCTGACCGTGGGGATGGCGCCCAGGTAGACCTGGCCCGTCGCACCGTCGAGGCTGATCTCGTCGCCTTCCTTGAAGCTGACGTCCGAGACGTTCGAGCGGGCGACCTTCATCCCGTAGTCGATGACGAGCTCCGCGCAACCGGCCACGCACGGCTTGCCGATCTGGCGGGCGACGACCGCCGCGTGCGAGGTGGCCCCGCCGCGGGCCGTCAGGATGCCCTGGGCGACGGCCATGCCGTGGAAATCGTCCGGGGACGTCTCGATCCGGACGAGCACGACCTTTTCGCCACGCTCGACCCATTCGACGGCCGTGTCCGCGCTGAAGACCGCGCGTCCGACCGCCGCGCCCGGGGAGGCGTTGAGCCCCTTGGCGATGCGCGGCGCCTTGTCGAGCGCACCTTGGTCGAACTGGTCGCGCAGCAGCTGGTCGACATGGGCGGGCTCGATCCGGGCGATCGCCTCTTCCTTGGTGATCGTGCCTTCCTCGACCATGTCGGCGGCGATGCGCACGGCGGCCGCGGCGGTCCGCTTCGCGGACCGCGTCTGGAGCATGTACAGGCGGCCGCGTTCGATCGTGAATTCGAGGTCCTGGACGTCGCGGTAGTGCGCCTCGAGCTGCTGGCCGATGCGCTGGAACTCGGCGTAGACCTCGGGCATCTCGGTCTGCATCTCGGCGATCTTCGGGGCGGTCCGGATGCCGGCGACGACGTCCTCGCCCTGGGCGTTGGTCAGGTACTCGCCGAACAGGACCTTCTCGCCGGTGTTCGGGTCGCGGGTGAATGCAACGCCCGTGCCGGAGTCGTCGCCCATGTTGCCGAAGACCATCGTCACGACGTTGACCGCCGTGCCCAGGTCGTGCGGGATGTTCTGGTTCTTGCGGTAATCGGCCGCGCGCTTGCCGAACCACGAGGCGAAGACGGCCTTGATCGCGAGGTCGAGCTGCTCGAAGGGGTCCTCGGGGAAGTCGCGACCGGTGTCGTCCTTGACGATCCCCTTGAAGACCGTCACGAGGCCCTGGAGTGCGGCCGCGTCGAGGTCGGTGTCCTGCTTGGCGCCATGCTCGGTCTTGGCCGCGTCGAGGGCGTGATCGAAGCGCTCGCCGCTGACCTCCATCACGATCCGCCCGAACATCTGGATGAAGCGGCGGTACGCGTCCCAGCCGAAGCGCTCATTGCCGGTGAGCTTGATGAGCCCGTGCAGGGTCGCTTCGTTCAGCCCCAGGTTCAGGACCGTGTCCATCATCCCGGGCATCGAGAACTTCGCGCCGGACCGGACGCTCACGAGGAGCGGGTTGGCCGGGTCGCCGAAGCCCTTGCCGGTGCTCGTCTCGACCTGCTTCACGGCCTCGAGGACGTCCTCCCAAAGGCCGTCGGGCAGCCGCTCGCCGTTGGCGAAGTAGTCGTTACAGGCTTCGGTCGTGATCGTGAAGCCGGGCGGGGTCGGGAGGCCGGCCTTGGTCATCTCGGCCAGATCCGGCGCCCTTGCCGCCGAGCAGGTCGCGCATCGACAAATCGCCGTCCGCAGCGCCGTCGCCCCAGGCGTAGATGTAGCGCTTGGCCGCCTTGTGCTCGCGGTCGCTGGTCGGGGTCGCGGTCGTGGTCATCGGGGCCTCCGGGGGCTGCGGCGGCCGGTCCAGGCGCCGCTCATGGGCATCGGTCGTGTCGAAGGGATTGTACCGTCGCGACCCGGGCACCCAGAGTTGCGGCCCGGTGACGGCACGCAGCCCGCGAAACGTCCGACCGGCAACCTCCGGCGCTCCACCTCGGAACACCCGTCCGGGTACCATCGGAACGAACGAACGACGGGAGACTCCCCTGCCATGACCGATCTTGCGGGTCGCGCCGACTCCGCCGTCGCCCCGCCGGCCGCTGCGCCCGGCTCCCTCCCCGATGCCGCCCCCGGCATCATCGCCACCGACGACGAGCGCTACAACGCGACGCTCGTCAAGCGCGTGGACCAGCACGACAGCCTGGCCTACTTCTGGGTGCGCTTCGACGAGGAGCCGACGCCGTTCGAGCCCGGGCAGTACATGACGATCGGCGTGTTCGTCGACGGCAAGATCGTGCAACGGCCGTACTCGGTCGCGTCGGCGCCGGGCGTCGCGGGCGATACCGGGTACGAGTTCTACCTGCGGCTCGTCGTCGGCGGAACGTTCACGCCGATCCTGTGGGACCTGCCCGTTGGTCATCGGATGCGGATGATCGGACCGAAGGGCAAGTTCCTCCTCGAGCCCGATGACGACCGAGCGCACCTGTTCGTCTCGTCGGGGACGGGCAACGCGCCGTTCGTCTCGATGATGCGCGATGCGCTCGGTGCCGGGCGGCCGCGGCGGGCGCTCTTCCTCAATGGCGTGTCGCATGAGCGCGACCTGGGCTACCGCGACCTCGTGGAGGGCTGGGAGGCGTCCGGGGAGTACCCGGTCACGTTCGTGCCGACGGTCTCCCGCCCCGACGATCCATCGAACGCCAGCTGGACCGGCCGGACGGGCCGCGTCGAGTCGATCGTGGCGCCGGTCATGAATGAGTTCGGACTCGATCCCGCGCGCACGATCGCGTACCTGTGCGGCAACCCCGACATGATCCTGTCCGCGGAGCAGACGCTCCTGGAGCTCGGACTGCCCGAGGAGGCGGTCAAGAAGGAGCTGTACTGGCCCAAGGGCAAGGAACCGCGTGGCGCGGCCGGGGCGGACCTGGCCGCGGCCATCGATGCCGCCGAGGCGAACGCCGACCAGTAGGTCCGCGGTTCGGGCCTTGCCCCTTCGTCGGGCTTCGACGGGTCGGTCACATGATCGCGGGCTGGCGGGTCAATGACATGACCCCCGATCGACCGTAGGAACGTACCCGAATGAATGACCAGGACTGGCTCGCCGAACGCTTCGAGACCAACCGCTCCCACCTGCGCGGCGTGGCGTATCGGATGCTCGGCTCCCTGACCGAGGCGGACGATGCCGTCCAGGAGGCCTGGATCCGCCTGAGCCGGACCGACACGAGCCACGTCGACAACCTGCGAGCGTGGCTGACGACGGTCGTCGCGCGGGTGTGCCTGAACATGCTGCGATCGCGCAAGACGCGTCGCGAAGGCTCCCTGGAGACGCACTTCCCGGATCCCATCGTGAGTCCGGAGGAGGGCATGGATCCCGAACAGGAGGCCCTGCTGGGCAATTCGGTCGGCCTGGCGATGTTCGTCGTGCTCGACTCCCTGACGCCCGCCGAACGGATCGCCTTCGTGCTGCACGATGTCTTCGCCGTGCCGTTCGATGAGATCGCCCCGATCGTCGGCCGAACCCCCACGGCGACGAGGCAGCTCGCGAGCCGTGCCCGTCGCCGCGTCCAGGGTGCGCCGGTGCCGGACGTCGATCTCGATGGGCAATGGGCCGTGGTCGACGCCTTCCTGGCGGCGGCCCGTGAGGGTGACTTCGAACGACTCCTCGCCGTCCTGGATCCGGAGGTCGTGGTGCGCTCCGATGGCGGCGTGGCACGCCCTGGGCTGGTCTCGGTGGTCCGCGGGGCGCAGGCCGTCGCCGAGCAGGCGATGAGCTTCCGTCAGTTCGCCGAGTCCGCGACGCGGATCCTCGTCAACGGAGTCCCAGGGGGCGTTGCCTGGTCGCCCGACGGGAGCCCATTTGCCGTCATCGCCATGACGGTCAGCGGCGGAAAGATCGTCTCGATCGACGTGCTTGCGGATCCCGAGCGGCTCGGTGAGCTGGATCTCACGGTGGTCGCCGGCTGAAACGTCCTAGGCCCCGGGTAGCGGTCACGTCCGCGCGGTCTTGCGGGTCATCGTGGTGATACCTGAACGCACCGACGCACGAAGGAGCTGCGCAGATGACCACGCAATTCGGGAGCGCGGGAAGTGCCGGGAGCGCACCACCGTGGGTCACGATCTTCACCCCGATCGCCAAGTTCCTGTTGGCCGCCCGTGTCCCGCTGGGCTTCAACGGGCTGATCACCATCCGAGGCCGTAACAGCGGCGAGCCTCGCACCACGCCCGTGGCGATCATCGACGTGTCTGGCAGGCGCTGGGTCTGGGCACCCTGGGGCGACGTCCACTGGGTACGGAATCTGCGCGCCGCCGGCCGTGCGACGATCACCGTGCGGGGCCGGAAAGAGGAGGTCCGCGCGATCGAGCTGGACCGGACCGAGCGCATCGTGTTCTTTCGCGACGTCCTGAGTCCGGTCGCGCGCCGCATCCCGCTCGGCTTCACGTTCATCCGCGTCGTCGACGGGGTCGATCTCGACCGTCCGCTGGAAGCAGCCGACGGGCGACCCGTGTTCGAACTCCACTCGCTCTGAGGGAGGTCGGCCAGACCGTCGACGCTCGCCGGTAACGCTCGGCGAATGTCTCGTTCAGATTCGGGTGTCGGCCTCCGACCGACCCGGCACGCTGAAGCGGTAGCCGAGTCCTCGAACGGTTTCGATCGAGCCCGCTCGGTCTCCCAGCTTCCGCCGTAGCGAGCGCACGTTGGCCTCGATCACGTTGCTTCCGCCGGCGTAGTCGTACCCCCAGACGTCTCGGAGCAGAGCGGATCGCTCCACGACGTGTCCCTGACGCTGCTGGAGGTAGCTGATCACGTCGAACTCGAGCTTCGTGAGGTCGACCCGCCGCCCGTCCAGGACGAGCTGATGCTGCGCGAGATCCAGGATCGAGTCGTCCTCGATCTGCAGCTCCGCGGCGACGAGCCTGGCCAACCAGCCGTCGATCGATGAGGGACCGAAATCGTTCTGCGTGGCGTGGTACGGCACGCCATCGAACTCGATGGGATCGCCCGGAAGCAACTCGAACCCGAGCGGAGCCACCATCGGGCCGTACGTGGCGACGTCCTGGACGATCGAATAGATACGCCGCAGCGTCGGCCGCATCTCCATGTACAAGCGCTTGATGTCGAGCCAGCTGGCGGCCTGCACCGGAGATGGCGCCTCCCCGTGATCGCGAGACAGCCACGCTCGGCTGTACAGGACGCGTTGGCCAGGTGGCACAGGATGCCGCCGGAGATGCTCCCAGCACCGCGCGAGGAAGAGATCCGCCTCGACGAGTCGATGGCTCACGCGGTCGATCTCGCACACGGTGTAGAAGCCCGCGACCGTCTCGAGCCGGTCGCGCAGGACCCGGAAGGCCTCGGGTGCGAGGCGCCACCATGCCTCGATCACGCTTGCCGAGGCGGGCGGCATGTGTCGTCTCGCGATCTCCGCGATCGCCGGGCCGTCGTCTGGCCGCGCGTTCTCGGCGGAGTAGAGGTGATCGGTGGTCGGAAAGAACGCCTCACGGACGATCGGGTTCTCAAGGATGTACAGCAGGTCGGCCGTGTAGCGCCACATCTCGTGGTGCGGAGCGTGGGCGGCCTCATCGCGGAGCTGGCGCCAGGCAGCAGCCCGATATCGCTTCGACCGCGCAGGATCGGAGGCGCGCAGCAGGGCCGCGACCAATTCGCGAACCGTGTCGTGGATGACGAGACCGTCGTCGCCGAGCTCCACGAATGGCAGGGCGCGCAGTCGGTCGAAGGCATCCTGCGGAGCGGTTTCGGGGAGCATCGCGGCGAGCACTGATCGGGTCGCCCGACGGACGACGGAGGCCGCATCAAGTGCCTGGCGGGTCTTCGGGTCGAGGCCGCCGAGGTAGAGATCGGTCAGGCCCTCGACGATCGCCTTGACGGTCACCGCCTCGAGGCTGACATCCGGTCGCTCGACCAGGGCCGACGCGGCGAGCCGAAGCGACAAGGGGTGGCCGCGCGCGAGACGGTAGATGCGGTCTGCATCGCCGTCATCGACGCCGACCTGCTTGAGCAGGTCTTCGGCTGCAGCGCGATCGAGATTCTCGAGCGGAAGTCCCCGAAACAGTCCGCCCAGGGTGCTCGGCCAGCCGGTCATGGGCGGCTCCCGACCCGACAGGACGAGCCGGATCCCGTCCGACAGGGCGGGCACGAACGCTTGGCGCAGCCACGGATCGAGCAGTCGAGCGAGTTCATACGTGTCGAGAACGAGCACGACCCGATCACCGAGTCCGTCCAGCCTGGCCGCGGCCGCCTCGGCGGAGCTCAGCTGACCACCGGTCTTGGCTTGGAGCGCGGTCAGGAACCCTCGCTCGGTCGGCTCGATCGCGCGGCAGTCCAGTCGGAGGACAGTCGCCCCAACGGCCCGTGCCTCGCCGCCGAACGCATCGACAAGCGCCGACTTGCCGATGCCGGCGATCCCGTGGACGAACACCACAAGAGGACCGTCCTCGCCGAGCAACCGGCGAAGGACGTCCATCTCGTTCTCACGCCCGACCAGCCAAGACGCCTGCTCATCGATCAGCTGGCCGATGGTCTGAGTCATCGGGTGATTCTGCGCCGTGCGTCAATCACACGGCGATCGCGATCGGAGCCCGGGTGACCTCGCTTGGGCCCTCGAGGATCTCGAAGACCGAGGAGGTGATGTTCGCGAAGGTCGGATTGGTCGCGAACGCCTTGAAGAAGTCGCTTCGGGCGAAGGCGTGCATCGCCTGCTGGTCGACCCACGTGTACACGCCGCCATACGTGTTCGACGGTTCGTCGGCGAGCCACACCTTTGAGATGAGCCCGGGAGCCCGGGCGAGTTCCGGGGCAAGCCCATCACAGGCGCTTCGGTAATCGGCGTCGCTCAGGTCCTTAAGGTTGAAGTTGACGACCTGGATGATCACGGTCTTCGCTCCTTCGATGCGTGGATGAGGCGTTGGCTGCGTAACCCTCTCCGGAGGTCAGCGCCGCGGGCTGAAGCCGTAGGTCCCGTCCCAGTGCCAGAGTCCGGACGCGTCGACTGACACATCGGCGCTCGCCTGGAAATGGTTGAACTTGCCGGTGCCGCCGGAGAACGTGCATCGGCCGGGAAGGCTCGCAAAGACGAGGGTGCAGTGGCCGGCTGCGATGTTGCCCCGCCCGCCGACGATGACGACGTCGGTGTCCAGCGCGTCGGTGCCGGCTGCTTCGGCATAGACGATCCGGTCGCCGGGCTTGATCGCCTTGATGTTGGATGACGTAAACGTGCAGAACGAGCCGGCCTTGAAGGTGTACTCCGAGCACTCCTTGGTAACGTGAAGGACTCCGCTCCGCGGTGAGGCCGCGACCCCCGGAGCGATACCGGCCAGCAACAGGGTCGCCGCCACAATGAGGACGATTCGCTTCGAAGCCATTCGTCGTCCCTCCGAACGCGGGCGGTCTCGCCAGTGGCTCGGCGCGGTCCAGGCGACCAGGTTGAGGACCGGGCGTCAGCGCCTCCCGCGTTTGTCTCAGTGACCGTACGGCCGCCCTGGCCTGATGGCGTGAGCGATTCCTGAAAAGAACCTGAAGATCGTGGCCGAGGTCGGGTCGCCCGATCAGTCCACGGACCCGCCAGCCGCGGCATGGCCCCGACCATAGTGTGCGGAGCGCGTCCTCGCCCCAGTCGTTGGTCAGGTCGCGCCAGACCGCGTGGATGTGGTTCGCGTCGTTCTGCGTGTTGTCGTACTCGACGAGGAAGCCGGGGCCGCGGACCGCGTAGTAGTGGCCGCGACCCGGCTCCATCGGACCGGCCCAGGCGAACGTGATCGCGGCGAGGCCCGCGTCCCTGATCCGCTCCCAGTCCGCGGCGGCGACCTCGTCCCGTGCCCGCCCACGTAGTGCCGGACGAGCCGCTCCAGGCCCTCCTGCTGGGCCGCAGTCAGGTCGTCGTGGCGGATCCCGGCCGGGATCGCCGACACGTCGGCGCGCTCCCCGTTCCCGCTCAGGATGTCGGGCGGCGCCACGGGATCGACGATCGCGACGGCCCGCTGCTCCGTCGACAGGTCGTCCACGAGCGCGCGGGCCAACGATTCCTCCCCCGTGAGTGCCCGCGCACCCTCGCTCGGCCCACTCGGCACGACGGCCGGATTGGCACCCAGGAAGGACGGCGTGCTGCCCACGACGCTCCCCTCCGCGACCGTCAGCTGGATGGCCATGTGGTGCCCGCCGATGCGCCACGACCATGGCCCGCCCGCGCTCGGATCGCCGAAGACCGCCCACCAGTAGCGCTCGGGGTCGCGGCGGATCCACCCGTCACGTCCGCGCTCGCGCTCGAGCGCTCCGAGGACCGTTTCGAGCGCGATGATCGACGCGACCTCGTCCGCCCCACGTTCGCTGAGCGCGACTGCGCACAACCGTCATCGCCGCGGTGCGCTGGTCCGCGCTCATGTCGGCGAGCGCGAGGCCGCCGCGCTCGACCCGGTCGGTAGTCCCAGACGAAGCGCTCGGGGCTCTCGAACGGGAACGTCGCTCGCTCACGCTGGCCGGCGTCCAGCCCGCCGAGCCACGCGCCGACGCTCCGCGTGAGCTCGTCGGCCGCGGTCACTTCGCTCGGGCCGCGTCCAGTCGATCGAGGATGAGCCGCGTCACGCCCTCGACCGGGATGCGCTCCTGGGTCATGGTGTCGCGATCGCGCACCGTGACGGCGTTGTCGTCGAGCGAATCGACGTCCACCGTGACGCACCACGGCGTGCCGATCTCGTCCTGGCGGCGGTACAGCTTCCCGATCGCGGCCGTGTCGTCGTAGACCGCCATCGTGTGGCGCTGCAGGTCGGTCTTGATCGCGTGGCAGAGGGCCACGATCTCGGGGCGCTTCTTGAGCAGCGGCAGGACCGCCACCTTGTACGGCGCGAGGTCGGGATGGAGCGCGAGCGACACGCGGGTCTCGCCGCGGACCTCCTCCTCGCGGTACGCGTCGATGAGGAACGTGAACGCCGCCCGGTCCGCGCCCGCGGCCGTCTCGACCACCCACGGGATCACGTGCTCGTTGGTCGCCTGGTCGAAGTACTCGAGGGTCTCGCCCGAGGCCTCGGAGTGGCGCGACAGGTCGAAGTCCCCGCGGTTGTGGACGCCCTCGAGCTCCTTCCACCCGAACGGGAAGCGGTATTCGACGTCGACCGCCTTCTTCGCGTAGTGCGCCAGTTCGTCGGGCGCGTGCTCGCGCAGGCGCAGCCGTTCGGGCGTGACACCGAAGCGCTCGTACCAGGCCCGGCGCGCCGGCAGCCACTCCTCGAAGGCGGCGGCGGCCTCCGCATTCGGCCGGACGAAGTACTGCATCTCCATCTGCTCGAACTCGCGCATCCGGAACACGAAGTTCCCCGGCGAGATCTCGTTCCGGAACGACTTCCCGATCTGGGCGATCCCGAACGGCAGCTTCTTGCGGCTCGACTGCTGGACGTTCTTGAAGTTCACGTACGAGCCCTGTGCGGTCTCGGGCCGTAGGTAGATGACCGACGCGTCCTCCTCGACCGGGCCCATGAACGTCTTGAACATGAGATTGAACCGGCGTGGCGCCGACAGCGGCCCGCCGTCCACCGGGCACTTGAGGCCCAGGCGCTCGACGATGCCGGGGTCCTGGAGGTCCGTCGCCGACAAGTTCTCGGCGCCCGGGCAGCTCGTCGAGCCGAAACCGTCGATGGTCGGTCTGGCACTCGACCAGCGGATCGCTGAACGAGCCGACGTGCCCGGACGTCACCCACACCTGCGGGTGCATGAGGATCCCGGCATCGAGCCCGACGATGTCGTCGCGCTCCTGGACCATCGACCGCCACCAGGCGCGCTTGACGTTGTTCTTGAGCTCGACCCCGAGGGGGCCGTAATCCCAGACCGCGTTGATCCCGCCGTAGATCTCCGAGGACGGGAAGATGAAGCCGCGGCGCTTGGAGAGCGAGACGATCGTGTCGAGTTCCGCGACGGCGGGCGCCACGTCGTTCGGACTCGGTCGGGTCGGTCGGGGAAGGTCACGGGAGGGTCTCCGAAGGGGCGTCCGGACCTGGCATGGCCGGACGCGAGGACTGGGGAGCCGATGCTAGCAGAGCGCGCCCATCGCGCCGCGATCAGGGCTTGACATCCAGCCATCCTGGGGTATTGTTCGGTCGTTCGACCGACATCGGTCGCTTGACCGACAGCCCGGCCAGGATCCGGGCCACATGGGGAGGTGCGAGATGGCGTACGAGATCGAGGGACGGCTGCTGGAGGTCTGCACCTGCAACGTGCTGTGCCCGTGCTGGGTCGGCGAGGACCCCGACTTCAAGACGTGCGACACCGTGATCGCCTGGGGCATCGAGCAGGGCTCCATCGAGGGCGTCAACGTCGATGGGCTGACGATGGCCGTCTCGGCCCACATCCCGAAGAACATCCTGATCCCGAAGTCGTGGAAGGCGGTCGTGTTCGTCGACGAGCGCGCCACCAGCGAGCAGGAAGGCGTGCTGCTCAAGCTCTTCACCGGACAGCTCGGTGGCGCGATCGCCGATCTCGCCGGCCTGATCGGCGAGGTCGTGGCCGTGGAACGCGCGCCCATCAGCCTTCACGGTGGACGGCGGCAAGGGCAAGCTCAAGATCGGGACGCGCGTCGAGGCCGAGATGGCGCCGTTCATGGGCGCGACAGGCAACCCGACGACGCTGGCCGAGACGGTGTTCAGCACGATCCCGGGCTCACCGGTGTTCGCAAGCAAGGCGAGCCAGTTCACGAAGGACGGGAGCGGTCACGGCATCCCGAGCGTGGACCTCCAGGGGCACAACGCCCTCCAGGGCCACTTCCGCTTCGCGGCCTGACGCGGCGACGGAGCCGGGCCGATGTTCTCTCCCGCGCACCTGCGCGCCCCCGGTCGGGATCGGGCGATCCTGACCGGGTCCCTCGTGGCGCATCGCCGGGCTGGCCTGGCTCGCGTTGTGGTTGTGGGAGGGCTCGCCGTACGGGCACTTCCTGCACCACGAGGCCGCCGGCGGGGCCAGTACCTCCGTGGCCGTCGTGGCGGTGGCGTTCACCTTGGGCTGGACGCTGATGATCGTCGCGATGATGCTGCCCAGCAGCGTGCCGCTCGTGGTCACGTTCGCGGCTCTCGTCGGCCGGCGCGCGCGACCGGGGCGACTGGTCGTCGCTGCTGCTGCTGGGCTACCTGCTCGTGTGGGCCGCGTTCGGGATCGCCGCGTGGGCCGCCGACCGCGGCGTCCACGCCGCGGTCGATGCCCTCCCCTGGCTCGCCGCGCATCCCCAGCTGATCCTCGGCGCCACCCTGCTCGGGGCCGGCCTGTGGCAGTTCAGCCCGCTCCGCGACCGCTGTCTGGACGAGTGCCGCAGCCCGCTGGGCTTCGTGCTGAACCGCTGGCGCGGGGTGTCCGAGCGCCGCGAGGCGCTGGCCATGGGCCTGGCCCACGGGGCGTTCTGCGTGGGTTGCTGCTGGTCCCTGATGCTGGTCATGTTCGGAGTCGGGATCAGCAGCCTGACGGCGATGCTGGTGCTCGGCGCCGTGACCGCCATCGAGAAGAACCTGCCGCAGGGTCGTCGGCTCACGCGCCCGCTCGGCGTCGTGCTCGTCCTCGCGGCCGTGTACGTGGTCGCCGCGTGAGCACCGGGTCGTATGCTCGGCGTGTGCTGGACGCGAAGCAGCCACCGGGCGGCACCCGAGCGGAGCGCCGAGACCAGGCGACCGCCGACACCCGCGGCGCGATCATCGCCGCGGCGCGTGGCTGCCTGCTGGCCGACGGTTACGCCAACCTCTCCACGCGCCGCGTGGCCGATGCCGCCCAGGTGCCGCTCAGCCAGATCCACTACCACTTCGGCTCGAAGCGCCAGCTCATCCTGGCCGTTCTCGAGGCGGAGAACGAACGACTGCTGGAGCGTCAGCGCGAGATGTTCGACGCACCGAAACCGCTGTGGGTCCGCTGGGACCTCGCCTGCGACTTCCTCGACACCGACCTCGAGTCCGGCTATGTCCGGATCCTCCAGGAGATGATCGCGGCCGGCTGGTCCGACCCGGAGGTCGCGGCCGCGGTCCGCGGGATGATCGGTGCGTGGCCCCGCCTGCTGGCAGATGTCGCCCGACGGGAGGAGGAACGGGGCGCTGACCTCGGCGAGTTCACCGCCGATGAGATCGGGGCGTTGATGGCCATGCCGTTCCTGGGCGCCGAGGAACTGATCCTGCTCGGCGTCGCGGAGTCGACGCTGCCGATGCGCTCAGCGCTGCGCAAGGTCGGTGTGCTCCTGCGGCGTGTCGCCGCTCCCGAGATGGACCCCGGCACCGGCCCGGCGACGAAGACCGGGAACGACTCGATCTCCACAGCGAGGTGACGACGATGACGATCGAGAAAGCCTGGCGAGCGGAGGCGGTCGACGAGACGATCCGCCCCGAGGACACGGCGGCGATCCGCCTCTGCCTCCTCGACTATTTCGAGGGTTGGTTCGAGGGCGACGCGGCCCGGATGGATCGAGCGCTCCATCCAGGGCTCGCGAAGCATTCGCTCGGCCAGGGCCCGGACCGTTCTGACGGCCTTGACCTGAGGACGAAGGACGACATGGTCGAGGCCACGAGGCTGGGGAAGGGCCGGTCGTGGGACCTTCCAGACCGGGCGATCCGGATCGACATCGCCAGCATCTCGGGCGATATCGCGAGCGCCATCGTCCATTCGGCCGTCTACGTCGAGTACGCGCTCTTGGCCAGAACCACGGACGGCTGGCGGATCGCGTCAACGCTCTGGCACTGGGCCGAAGGCCATGGTCCACGCACCTCCTGAGCGCGCCGCCCCGACTCCCGTGGCTGCCCGCGCCGGCGGTCGCGAGCAGATGCGCGCGCGCTATCCCGACGTCGAGGGTTTCGTCGAACGTGACGGCGTGCGGGTCGCCTACGAGGTCTACGGCGAGGGCGAGCCGACAGTCCTGCTCATGCCCACCTGGTCGATCATCCATTCGCGCCACTGGAAGCTGCAGATCCCGTACCTCGCCCGCCACTATCGTGTCCTCACGATCGACGGACGCGGCAACGGCCGCTCGGACCGGCCGGCCGACCCCGAGGCATATCGGGAGGAGGAATTCGCCGCGGATGCGCTCGCGGTGATGGACGCGACCGCCACGGACCGCGCAGTGCTGGTGTCCCTGTCGAGGGGTGCCGAACGGTCGCTGCTCCTCGCGGCTCATCACCCCGAGCGGGTCGAGCGGATCGCCTTCATCGCTCCGGCCTTGCCGGTGCGCCACGCCGTCGCGCGATCGAGGGCAACCCAGGAGTTCCGGGAGCCCCGCGACACGTACGACGGTTGGGGAAAGTTCAACCGCCACTACTGGGTCGAGCACTACGAGGACTTCCTCGAGTTCTTCTTCTCCCAATGCCTGACCGAGCCGCACTCGACGAAGCCGCAAGAGGACACCGTGGCATGGGGGCTGGAGACGGACGCCCCGACGCTCGTCGCCACCCAGCTGGCGCACCGGCTCCAAGACGAGGCGGACGTGCGGGCGCTGCTGTCCCAGATCGACTGTCCGATCCTCGTGATCCACGGCAGCGACGATCACGTGCGCCCGTTCGCATCAGGTGCGCGACTCGCCGAGCTGGCAAACGGTGCGCTCGCGATCCTCGACGGGTCGGGCCACCTCCCCCATGCCCGCGACCCGGTCAAGGTCAACCTGCTGCTCCGCGACTTCATCGAGATGCGCGGTGGGGATCGGCGATGACCGCGACCAGGCATGCGCCGGCGCCCACGACGACCAGCTCGGCGGATGCGGGCCGGGCTGTCCTGCCGTCCGAGCGAGGCTTCGCCGTGTCGCCGGACGGCGTCCGGATCGCCTACGAGGTCTTCGGCGCGGGCGACCCGACGATCGTGTTCCTCCCCTCGACGCCGATCGTCCACTCACGCCAGTGGAAGGGCCAGGTCCCCTACTTCAGCCGGCGGCACCGAGTCGTGGCCTTCGACGGCCGGGGAAACGGGCTTTCCGACCGCCCGACCGAGCCCGATGACTACCGAGAGGCGCGCCTTGTCGGGGACATCGAGGCCGTCATGGACGCCACGGGAACCGCGGCGGCGGTGCTCGTGGGGCTGTGCAGCGACGGCGTCTGGCGAGCGATCGAGCTGGCCGCCGCAAAGCCTGAGCGCGTGCTCGGGATCGTCTCGTTCGCGGCCGGCGTGCCGGGCATGGCGCCGCCGCACCCGTTCAAGATCCAATGGTCGTTCGAGGACGAGCTGCCGACGGACGAAGGCTGGGCCAAGGTCAACCAGCACTACTTCCGCCGCGACTATCCGGGCTTCGCGCGGTTCTTCTTCGAGGAGATCACGTCCGAGCCCCATTCGACGAAGCAGATCGAGGACGCCGTCGAGTGGGCGGTCGAGGGCTCGGTCGACGCGATGATCGCCGACAACCTGCTCGCCCAGGACTTCGAGCTCGACGACATTTTGGCGACGCTCCGGGCCGTCCGCTGTCCGATGCTGCTCGTCCACGGCACCGAGGACACCTGCCAGCCCGTCGAGCGGTCGCGGCGGCTGTCCGAGCTGACCGGCGCGCCGCTCGTCGAGGTCGAGGGTGCCGACCACATGATCCCGGGCCGCCACCCGGTCCTCGCGAACCTGCTCATCCGTGACTTCGTCCGATCCCTTGCACAGGAGACGGTCCAGTGATCGCGCCAACACCGCAGACTCCGCAGACCCCGCAACCCTCGACCTCGCCTCGAACTTGGACGCGCGCGCTGGCCCGCCGGCGTCGGGCGCTGTACATCTCCTCCCCCATCGGGCTCGGCCACGCGCAGCGCGACGTCGCGATCGCGGGCGAGCTCCGCAAGCTGCGGCCGGACGTCGAGATCGATTGGCTCGCCCAGAGCCCGGTCACGGACGTGCTCGAGGCGCACGGTGAGCGCATCCACCCGCTGAGCGCCGAGCTGGCCTCGGAATCCGCCCACATCACGGCCGAATCGTCCGAGCACGACCTCAACGCGTTCCAGGCGATCCGGCGCATGGACGAGATCCTGGTCGCGAATTTCATGGTCTTCCACGACGCGATCGAGAGCGGCGAATACGACCTCGTGGTCGGTGACGAGGCCTGGGACGTGGACTATTTCCTCCACGAGAACCCGGAGCTCAAACGGACGGCGTTCGCGTGGATGACCGATTTCGTCGGCTGGCTGCCGATGGCGTCCGGTGGTGATCGCGAGGCATTCCTGACGTCCGACTACAACGCCGAGATGATCGAGCAGATCGAGCGATTCCCGCGCATCCGCGACCGCGCGATCTTCGTGGGCGAGCCCGACGACATCGTGCCCGACGACTTCGGGCCGGGGCTCGGGCCGATCCGCGACTGGACCGAGCGCCACTTCGAGTTCAGCGGCTATGTGACGGGGTTCGACCCGACACCGTTGATCGAAGGGCGCGACGAACTGCGGCGCGAGCTCGGCTACCAGCCCGACGAGCGGGTCGTGATCGTCACGGTCGGTGGCTCGGGTGTCGGCGAGTCGCTCCTTCGGCGGGTCATCGCGAGCTATCCCGATGCCGCGCGGCGCGTCAACGGCCTACGGATGATCGCGGTCGCCGGGCCGCGCATCGACCCGGCGTCCCTGGGTGCCGCGGCCGGGGTGGAGGTGCGTGCCTTCGTCCCCGACCTGTACCGGCATCTCGCGGCCTGTGACCTGGCGGTCGTGCAGGGTGGGCTGACGACGACGATGGAGCTGGCGGCCGCGCGCCGGCCGTTCCTGTACTTCCCGTTGCGTGACCACTTCGAGCAGAACCGCCACGTCCGCCATCGGCTCGAGCGGTACGGCGCGGGGCGATACATGGAGTACGCGGCCTCGCCGCCCGAGGTCATCGCCGAGGCTATCGCGGCCGAGATCGATCGGCCGGTGGACTACCGCCCGGTCGAAACCGACGGGGCCGCGCGGGCGGCGGCTCTCATCGCGCCGCTGATCTAGCGTTTGGCGGCGGCGGGCTGTCGGACTTCGTCGAGGAACGCGAGGGAGCGGGCCTGCCGCTCCAGGGCCTGGCCCACGAAGTCCCGCAGGGCCGTTTCGACCTCGCGCTCGACCATCGCGGCCAGGCGGAGCTCGGCCAGGGCCTCGATGTCGAGGCGCTGGTAGGCCTTCAGCAGCTTCAACCCCTCGAGGGAGAGGCCGGTCCGCTCGTGCGGCGGCCCGGGACAGCGCTGGCAGATGACGCCGCCGAGTGGCGGCACCCAGCGGAAGCGCTCCTCCGCCTCGAGCATGCGGTCGCATTCGACGCAGCGATCGACCTCAGGGCGCATGCCGAGCTCGTCGAGCAGGTGCATCTCGTACCAGCGCGCGACCCGGCCGGGCGCCATGCCCGCATCGAGGAGCTCGTAGGCGCGGCGCAGGAGCGCGTACAGCGGTTCGGCGGCGTGGCGCTCCTCGAGACTTCGGTCCGCGAGCTCGGCGAGATACCAGGCGGTGGCGGCACTCTCCAGGGAGTCGCGCAGGTTCAGCCAGGCATGCCCGACGCTGACCTGGGTGACGACCTCGAACGTGCGACCACGAGCGAGCGACACGGTCAGCTCCGCGAATGGCTCCAGGCTGCCACCGAGCCGCGAGGTCGTCCGCCGCACGCCCTTGGCGATCGCCTTGAGCTTGCCGCTGGCGGGGGTGATGAGCGTCAGGACCCGGTCCGCCTCCCCCAGGTCGAAGCGTGAGAGCACGATGGCCTCGGTGGTGTAGCGGCGGGGTGCGGGCATCTCGCCAGCGACGGTAGCACGGGGCTCGCCCATGGGTCGCCGGGGCGTGGGTCATCCGCGCGAGGGTTCTGCGCGTACATCGGGTAGACGCCGGTGCGGTCGCGTCCCCCGCGCCGGCGTCGTCTTCGCGTGGGCGGTGGGCCGGGGCGTGGCGCAGGCCCTCACCCCCGGTGTGGCGCCACCAGCGTTCCAACGGACCGGTGAAGCCGACTTCCGCCGCATTCGGAACGCTGGGCACCCCCGATCGACGCGGGAAAGCCACTCCAGCGACCGTTCCTCCGCCCGTTGGAACGGTCCTGGCGCCAAGGAGGGCGATTTGGCGCCCGGTCGCCACCCGCGGTCGGCGCGCCCGCGCGCCCGCCGGCGTCCGCGTCCGCTCGCCACCCCGGCCAACAGGCTACCGCCAGCGAACACGTTTCGTGTACACTGGCGCCACGATGACCACGACGCTCCCCGATCTGGACCTCGCCGAGCTCATCGCCGACACCGAAGGCGAGATCGTCCGGCTGGTCCAGGACCGCGATCCATCGACCCACGGCCTGTACGAGATGATCCGCTATCACCTCGCGCTCGATGGGTCTGGCGCGAACGGCGGCAAGCGCATCCGCCCGCTCCTGGGCCTGCTCGCATACGCGTCGATCGCGGGCGATCATCGCAAGGCGCTGCCGGGCGCCGCGGCGGTCGAGCTTGGGCACAACTTCAGCCTCGTTCACGACGACATCGAGGACGGCGACCGCGAGCGACGCCACCGAGCGACCCTGTGGAGCATCTACGGTGTTCCCCAGGCGATCAACGCCGGCGACACGCTGTTCAGCCTGTCGCGGATCGCGCTCCACCGGCTGACCGACCTCGGCTTTTCCGACGCCAAGGTCCTGCGGCTGATGCGCCTGTACGACGAGACGTGTCTGGCGCTGTGCGAAGGCCAGTACATCGATATCGCGACGAGCGAATCGGACGAACTGATGTCGGTCGAGGGCTATCTCGACATGATCGGGCGCAAGACGGCTGCGCTCATCGCCGGCTCGATCGAGGCCGGTGCCCTCCTCGCCACGGACGACGAGGCGGTCATCACGCGCTATCGCCGGTTCGGCTGGGCCCTCGGGCTCGCGTTCCAGATCAACGACGACCTCCTGGGCATCTGGGGCGCCGAACAAGCCACCGGAAAGGAGCCGTCCGACGTCGCGCACAAGAAGAAGACCCTGCCGGTCATCTACGCGGTGGAGCATGCGGGCCCCGAGGACCGGGCTCGGTTGCTGGAGCTGTACTCGAAGCCGGAGCCGTCCGCGCCCGAGCTGACAGAGATCATCCAGATCCTGGAGCGGGTCGGCGCCCGCGACTACACCCGCGACCAGGCGCGCCGCTACCGGGACGAGGCGCTCGCCGAGCTCGACGCCGCGGGCGTGGTCCAGCCGGCGGCCCGAGCCCGACTCCGGGAGATCATCGTCGGGGTGATCTCGGCCTGACGGCGGTGCCGCTGTGCACGGCGCCTGTAGGGTCGATGCGTCGCTGCCAGTGACCGCCGATCGGTGTCACCGATCAGAACCCCGTTGACCACGCTCGTCACGCGGTCGATCTGGGCCATTGCGGCTGCCTGATGAGCGTGCTGACGCGCCGGTCGATCGGTCTGAGCGATCACAGGCCTCGGCTCGGCCGCGGCGAGCTCTCCTAGCGGTCCGCCTCGTCGTCTGACACTCCCTCGCCGTTGCGCGTCCGCACGACGAGCACCTTCCCTACCCGCCGGCCGTCGGTCGTCTCGACCGTCAGCGTCAGGCCGTCCACCGTCACCTGGTCGCCGGGTTTCGGCACACCACCGATGCGGTGGTAGATCAGGCCACCCACGGTGTCGTATTCGTCCTCGTCCTCGAGCGGGACCTGCATCTCGAACAGCTCAGCCATGTCGTCGACGGCCGCGCGCCCGTCGATCCGGGCCTCGTCATCGGACAGCTTCACGATCATCGGCTCCTCGACGTCGTACTCGTCCTGGATCTCGCCGACGATCTCTTCGATCAGGTCCTCGATCGTGACGAGGCCCGCGGTGCCCCCGTACTCATCCAAGACGATCGCGAGGTGGACCTTGCGCCGCTGGAGCTCGTGGAGCAGGTCGTCGACCGTCATCGACTCGGGCACGAAGACGGGTGTGCGCAGGAGCGAGCGCAGCGGCGGCGCATCGGCGCCGCCGGGCCGCAGGAACGGCAGCAGGTCCTTCGCGTAGAGGATGCCGACGATCTCGTCGATCGTGTCCTCGTAGACGGGGATCCGCGAGTGGCCCTGCTCGATGATCGTGTCGATCGCCTCTTCCATCGTGACCGACGTCGTCAGGGTGACCATCGCGATGCGCGGGACCATGACCTCGTGGACGCGCTGGTCGCCGAGCTCGATGACCGCGTGGATCATCTGCTCTTCCTCCGCCTCGAGGATGCCCTGCTCGCCACCCTGCTCGATGATCAGGCGCAGCTCCTCGGAGCTGATCCGCTCGTCGGCCGCCACGTCGGCGCCGAACAGCCGGCTGATCCGCCGCGTGACCCACGTGAGGACGCCGACGAGCGGCCCGAAGATCGAGCCGAGAAACTCCATGAGCCGGGCCGTGGACATCGCCACGCGCTCCGCGTGGGCGAGGCCGATCTGCTTGGGCACGAGCTCGCCGAACACGATCGTGAACAGGGTCAGCAGGACGGTGACAAGGACGAGCGCGAGCCCGTCGGCCGCGGCAACGTCGAGCGGCGTGAAGGACCGGAACCAGGCGCTCACCTCGTCGACGAGGCTGACCGCCGCGAACGCCGAGGCGAGGAAGCCCAGGAAGTTGATGCCGATCTGGATGACTGCCAGGAACCGGCCCGGATTGGACTTGAGGTGCTGGACGCGGACCGCCGCTCCCTCGCCCTCGTCGATGAGCTGCTGGATCCGGCTGCGCCGGAGCGTCACGAGCGCGATCTCGGTGGCCGAGAAGACGCCATTGAGCAGGACCAGGATCACGATGAGCGCGAGCTCGAAGAGCGGGCCGGTCACGAGGACGCGTCACCAGCTGCGGGTTCCGATGGGGCGGCCGCGTCCGAGGCGGCTGCCGGATCCGGGCCCGGGTCCGGGTCAGCCGCGGGTTTCGCGCGGGGCTCGCGGATGCGCGCGGGCACCCCGACCGCCAGCTTGCCGGCCGGCACGTCCTTCGTGACGACGGCCCCAGCGCCGGTGCGCGCCCCATCCCCGATGTGACGCGGCGCGATGATCATCGTGTCGACGCCGATGAACGCGCCGTCGCCGATGGTCGTGGGGTGCTTGTTCGTGCCGTCGTAGTTGGCCGTGATCGAACCGGCACCGATATTCGCGCGCTCGCCGACCTCGGTGTCGCCGAGGTAGCTCATGTGGCCCTGCTTCGAGCCGGCGCCGAGCCGCGAGTTCTTGAGCTCGGCGTAGTTGCCGACGTAGGCTCCCTTGCCGATCACGCTGCCCCCACGCACATGGCTGAGCGGCCCGACCTTGGCCTCGTCCTCGATCGTCGAGGACTCGATGATCGACGCCCAGACGAACGCACGCGCCCCGATCTGGCTGTCGATGATCTGGCTGCCCGCCCCGATCACGGTCCCCTCCCCGACCGAGGTCCCGCCGCGCAGGATCACGTTCGGTTCCAAGGTGACGTCCGCGGCGAGCGTCACGTCCCAATCGAGGTAGACCGTTGATGGGTCGCGCATCGTGACCCCGTCGCGCATGTGTTCTTCGTTGCGGCGCACTCGCAGGTTCCACTCGGCGGCGGCGAGCTGGGAACGGTCGTTGATGCCATCGAAGCGGCCGTCGTCCTCGAAGGCGACGGCTGTGACGAGCCGACCGTCCTCGCGGGCGAGTCGGACGAGCTCGGTCAGGTACAGCTCGCCGGTCGTGGGCGAGGGCTCGAGCGACTCGATTCGGCGGCGCAGCCAAGCGGCATCAAAGGCGTACAGCCCCGAATTGATCTCGTTGTTCGCGAGCTGGTCCTCGTCGGCATCCTTGAACTCGACGATCGCCTCCACGATCCCGAACTCGCTGCGGACGATGCGCCCGAGCTCGGCCGGGTCGGCGGCGAACACCGTGGCGAGCGCGATCGCGGCGTCGTCCTGGCGGCGCGCCTCGAGGATCGCTTCGAGGTCGGTGGCCGAGATGAGCGGAACGTCGCCCGAGAGGATGAGGATCTCGGTGGCGTCATCGGGGACCGCAGAGATCGCCGCGCGGACGGCGTCACCTGTGCCGCGGGGCTCGTCCTGGAGCGCGAAGTCGGCGCGGTCGGCGAAGGCGTCGCGGATGGTCTCGACCGCCGGGGAGTAGACGATCACGGGCCTTGTGGGGGTCGCGCCGGCCGCAGCGGCTGCTTCATCCCAGGCGTCGAGGACGTACGCCAGCATCGGGCGGCCGCACAGTGGGTGCAGCACCTTGGGGAGCGCGGACTTCATGCGCGTGCCCAGACCCGCCGCGAGGACCACGGCGGTGGTTCGGCCGGCTTGCCCAGGCATGGGCTCGGGACTTGGAGGGTTCATGCGCGGCGTCGGGCGTGCGCGGGGCGGTGCTCGCCCGCGCTGCATGCGGTGCCCGACGGGCGGTGGAGGAGTGTCATCAGATGGAGCCCGGATGGTATGGGCGGCCCGCCGGGACCGTCAAGCGCGCGCACTGGCCGCGGCGCCTCATGGGGGACCGACCGCGTGCGTGATGCGCGTCCCGAGCCCGCGCAGGTGGTCGACGAGTTCCGGCGGCAATTCGACCACGAAGTCGGCATCGAGCCTGAGCAGGCGCATCGCCTGCCAGGGGATCGTGTCGGCGTGGAGTCGGACGCGGCAGCGTCGCTCGTCGATCGGTTCGACGGTGGCGGCGCCATCCGGGATGCGCACGGCCACCGTGTTCGCAGGAGCCTCGACCAGGGCGACCGCTTCCGACATCGGGGCCATGCCCTCGATCGATGCGCGCATCCATGCGGCCCCATCCTTCGCCGGGAACTCGCGAGGCGCGACATGCCCAGGCATGGGCCACGGATCGCGCATCCGATCCACCCGGAATGTCCGCCAGTCGCTGCGGTCCGCGTCCCACCCGATCAGGTACCAGCGCCGGCTGGCAACAACGACGGAATGCGGCTCGACCGTTCGGCGCGACGCGGCCCGATCAGGCGCCTCGTACTCGAACCGCAATCGCTGTCGATTGACGATGGCTCGTGAGAGCACGGCGAGGCGTTCGGGATCGATCGGTCCGATATCCCACACCAGCGCTCCCGTCGCCGCAGCGACCGCCGCGACCCGGCCCCGAAGTCGTGGCGGCAGGACCTGCTGGAGCTTGGCAAGCGCCCGGATCGATGCGTCCTCGCCGCCTTCGATCGCGTGCGCGACGAGCGTCCGCAGCCCGACAGCGATGGCGACGGCCTCCTCATCGTCGAGCAGGAGTGGCGGCATCGCCGATCCGCCGACGAGCCGGTAGCCGCCGACCGCGCCCAATGTGGCCTCGACCGGATAGCCCAGGTCGCGAAGTCGGTCGATGTCGCGGCGGATCGTCCTTGGGCTGACCTCCAGTCGCGCAGCGAGCTCGCTACCCGGCCAGTCTCGGACCTGGAGCAGGGAGAGCAGTTCGAGCATGCGCGCCGCGCTATCGGCCATGTACGGAACGATAGCCGATAACTAGGACTAATTCTGTCCTACTAAGGAGCTAGGTTGTTGGAAGGGGCCGGTTGGAACGCCGGCCAGCGACGCCAAGGGAGGCAGACATGAAGGCAACCAGCCACATCCGACCCGGCTACGGCACCGTCACCCCGTTCGTGATCGTCCGCGGCGCTGTCGAGTTCATCGAATTCACCAAGCGGGCGTTCGACGCGGAAGAGATCGGCCGGATGGGCGAGGACGGCGCCATCGGCCATGCGGAGGTCCGCATCGGCGATTCGGTGGTGATGCTGTTCAATTCGAAGCCGGACTGGCCGTGGACGCCATCCTTCCTGCGACTCTACGTCCCCGATTGCGACGCGACGCTGCTCCAGGCGCTCGAGACCGGTGCGACGGTCGTCACGCCGCCAGGCGTCATGCCGTGGGGCGATCGCAGTTGTCGGCTCCGCGACCCGTTCGGGAACCTGTGGTGGGTCATGACGCACCTCGAGGACCTGACGCCCGAGGAGGAAGGGCGACGCTGGGGCGATCCGGTCTACCTCGCCGCGCTGCAGGAGCACGAGAACGCCGAATTCTTCCCGCGGCCAGCCGGGCGGGCGTGACAGCATGGGTGGATGCACGTCGATCCGCCGCCGGGTCACGCCGTCCGCGCCGCGACGCCGGAGAACGCGGCGGCCCTCGCCGAGCTCTTCAATGCGGTCACGCTCGACGAGGTCGGCGTGGCCTGGACGGACGAGGCCGACATGCGGGCCATCCTCACGGCGCCGAGCTTCGACCCCGCGCACGATGCCCCGCTCGTGTTCGACGAAGCCGATGGCCTCGTTGCCGCCGTGCTACTTCACCCGGACGGCCAGCCGGTGACGAGCGTCCTCGCGCTCGGCCTGGTGCGCCCGGATGCGACGGGACGAGGGCTCGGGACGTTCATCACCTTGCTCGCCGAGGAGCGCGCTCGACGCCTGATCCCGACCGACTCCAGTCGCTTCACGGTGCGCGCGACCCGGTTCGTCCAGAACGAAGCCGCGGCCTCGCTATTCCGCGACCTCCGGTACGAGCGGGTGCGGACGTGGTGGCGGATGGCGATCGAGCTGGGCCGGGACGGCGCGGGCACGTCGTTGCCGGCGGGCCTGGAGATCGCCCCGTTCGAGCCCGACCGTGACTCGCGAGCCGTCTATGACGCCCTCCACGAAGCGTTCCGGGACCACTGGGGCGAGGGCATGGGCGGATACGAGGACTGGGTCAACCGGGTCGTCGATGGCTCGGCTTCCCGGTTCGTTCTGGTCGCCCGTGAGGGCGAGTGAGATCGCCGGCGTCCTCGTCGGTCGCGCTGGACTGGCCGCCGATACCGAGGCCGGCTCGATCGAGGAGCTCGGCGTCCGGCGTCAGTGGCGCGGACGTGGCGTCGGTCTCGCGCTGCTTCAGCTCGCCTTCGACGAGTTCAGGCGGCGTGGCCTCGCACGAGCGATGCTGACTGTGGACTCGGAGAATCCCACCGGCGCCACGCGGCTCTACGAACGAGCGGGCATGACGGTAGAGATAGCTTGGGAGCACTGGGAGAAAGAGCTGCGGGCTTGACGCAGTATTACAGAATGACTACCCTACCACTACAGTAGGAGGTACAGATGGCGATCGCCACGGCGTATGCCGACGAAGTCAAGAGGGTCAGATCGCTCGGGGTGGAGACCAGCGACATCGCCAAGGCCACCGGCGCCGGTGTGGGCACGGTGACATCCTGGGCCCGCGCAACGCGCCAGCCCTCCGCAGAGTTTCGCGACCGTCTCCTGGAGCTCATCGCCATCGTTGATCGGCTGTCACGAACGATGGACGAGAAGTACATCCAACTCTGGCTCAACAAGCCCCTGCCGGCGTTGGGCGACGAACGGCCACTGGTCGCCTTGGGTGAGGGGCGGTACAAGGAAGTCTCGAGGCTCGTCGCCGAGCTCGAAAACGACTCGTTCTCCTGAGCGGCCTGCCCGCAGCCCGAATCTCCATCCACGGTGTGTGGTGGCGGATCAACCGGAGCGGCGGCGATCCCTTCCTGTGGACGATCGACGCGGCCGACGGCCGCTGGCAGACCGGCTCCGTCGTACGCGCCTTCTATCTGGCTGACTCGGAAGCGACGGCCTGGGCAGAGTGGTATCGACACACCTCAGAACAGGGAGCGCCCCCGGCGAGCCGCATGCCGCGCGACACCTGGAGGATCACGGTGGATGTGAGCGACATCGCCGATCTCACAGAACCGGGCGTCTTGGATCAACACGGCGTCACCGAGCTCCGCCCGACCCGCAGGCAATGGCCCGTGACGCAACCCGTTGGCGAGGCGTACTACCACGCTGGGTTCCGCGGACTTCTCGCGCCCTCCGCCGCACATGACGGTGGCCAGGTCCTTGCGATCTTTCGACCCCTGCCTGCGCTGCCGGGCCTGTCGGCCGTCGCGCCCCCGAACCGATACGACGTTCTCCCACCGCTCCCGACGGGTCTCCGCACGTAGGCAGGTCCTTGGTCAGGACCGTCGCGCGATCGCCTCGATCTCGATCAGGCCGCCCTTCGGGAGGGCGCTGACCGCGAATGTTGAGCGGGCCGGTGGCGGCTCGGGCATGAACTTGGTGTAGACGGCGTTGACGGCCGCGAAGTCGTCGATGTTGGCGAGAAAGATCGTCGTCTTCACGAGGTCGTTCATGCCGACGCCGGCCGCATCGAGCACGGCCCCAAGGTTGCGCAACGCGCGTTCGGCCTGGGCCTCTACGCCGCCTTCGACCATGTCGCCGGTCGCTGGGTCGAGGCCGAGCTGGCCGGAGCAGAACACGAGGTCGCCGCTCGCGATGCCCTGGCTGTACGGGCCGATGGCAGCGGGCGCACCGTTGGTCGAGACGGCCTGGCGGGTCATGGCGTGGGCTCCTCGTGTCCGGTCCGGATGGTCGTGGCGATGATCGATGGCGGTCTGTCACCGATGGACGGGATGGTGCCGGCTGCGACGGCCGCCTCGACGACGTCGGCGGCCGCCTGGGCCTCCGCCAGCGAAGGATAGAGCGTCCACAGGGTCGGCCCTGACCCGCTCAGCCCCACGGCACGCGTCAGCGTTCGCGTGAGCGCACGCTTCACGCCGACAAGTCCCGGCGCGACCAGGAGGGCGGCCGGGAGCAGGTCGTTGGCCGACGCCAAGACCCCGGCTCGGGCGATCAGGTCCGTCCCCGACAGGCCATTGCCAAGTTCCTGCGCCAGGTGCTCTGACGACATCCGGATCGACCCATCGCCCGAGCCGCGGATCCCATCGAAGACCGAGAACACGTCCGGCGTCCGAACTGCGATCGACGGCGTCACGAGCAGGATCCCCGGATGCCCGTGCACGCCCTTGAGCGGCGTGAGGCGTTCACCGCGGCCCTCCACGAGCGCAGGCACGCCGTTCACGAAGAACGGCACGTCGGACCCGATCGACGCCGCCGCGTGCAGGCGACGGTCGTCGTCGAGCTCGGCGCCCCACGCCTCGAGGGCGCCATCGAAGGCGGCCGCTGCGTCCGACGAACCGCCACCGAGCCCGGCGGCAACCGGGATGTGCTTTTCGAGGCGGGCCGCCAGGGCCAGCGTGGCCGGGCGACCGGGCCCCTCCCCCACGGCCGAGCGGGCGGCCGCGATCGCGCGAAGGACGAGGTTCGCCTTGACTGGCCCGGCATCGAACCCGGTGACGTGCAGCGTGTCCTCGCCGGCCGCCACCCGCGCCGGGGCGAGGCTCAAACGGTCGGCGAGCGCGAGCGGCACGAACACCGAGTGCAGGTCGTGGAACCCGTCCTCCCGTCGCCCCACGACGGCCAGTGTCAGGTTGAGCTTGGCCGGCGCGAGCCGGATGATGGGGGTCAGGTGCGGATCAGGCACGGCGGCCTACCCATCCCCCGACTTGCGGCCGCGCCAGTCCGCACCGATCGGTCCGAGGGCGTCCTTCAGCGCGAGCCACTCCCCCACGGCCACGGTCTGGGGACGCCGGTCCGCGGCGATGCCTGCCGTCTCGAGGGCCGCGGCCACGCGCGCCGCGTCGAAGGGGAGTTGCCGCGCCAGCACGTTATGGAGCATCTTCCGTCGCTCGCGGAACGCGGCCTGGACGAGCCGCCACAGCTGGTCTTCCTCCTCCGGTGAGAGTCGGTCGTCCGCGTCGAACGGCTCGACGACGATGACCGCCAATTCGACGGCCGGCTCGGGCTCGAACGCCTCGGGCGGCACCCGGAAGGCGACCCGCACGCGAGCGTGGTACTGCACGAACACCGACAGGTAGCTCATCTTCCCGGGCGGTGCGGCGATCCGTTCCGCGACCTCGCGCTGGACCATCAGCACGAGCCGTCGCGGCCGGGGTGGCGTCCCGAGGAGGGCGTGCAGGATCGGGCTCGTGATGTGGTACGGCAGGTTCGCCACGACGTCGTACGGCGGCTCGACGAGTTCCGTGAGGTCCTGGTCGAGCGCGTCGCCCTCGATCAGCCGGAGGCGACCCTCCTCGATCGCCGGCTCGAACCGCTCTCCCAGGAACCTGGCGAGTCCCCGGTCGAGCTCCACGGCCGTCACGGTGGCGCCGGCGTCGAGCAGTCCGGCGGTCAGCAGCCCAAGACCAGGCCCGATCTCCAGCAGGCGGCCGCCCGGCTCCGGATCGGCGGTCTCGAGGATCTGCGAGAGCACGTCCGTGTCGGCCAGGAAGTTCTGCGACAGCGCGTGTCGGGCGCGCAAGCCGGCGGCGCGCAGCGTGGCGCGGACATCGGCCGGGTCGATCGTCACCGGGTCGCCAGCGGCAGCGACGGCCGCGCGTCGAGGTCGAGGGCGGCTCGCTCACCGGCCTCGAACCGGCGGGACCCCGCGGCGCCGATCATCGCCCCGTTGTCCGTACAGAGCGCCGGACGAGGGACGATGAGCGGGACGCCGAGCGCCTCCGACTCGCCCGCCAACCGCTCACGCAGCACCGAGTTGGCCGCAACGCCCCCACCGAGCACGATCGAACGCGCCCCGATCTCCCGGGCGGCACGTGCCGCCTTCGTGGCGAGCACGTCCACGACCGAGTCCTGGAAGCCCCACGCAAGCTCCGCGGTAGTCGCCTCCGAAAGCGTGGCGGCCGGATCGTCGGCCGGGAGCCCTTCCTCAGCCCGGGCGTCGGCCACGATCCGCCGTGCCGCCGTCTTCAGCCCAGAGAAGCTGAGATCGTAGGAATTGCCCATCCAGGCTCGCGGGAACACGACATCGCGCCGCACGGCCCCCTCGGCGGCCTTCTGGATCGCCGGACCACCCGGATAGCCCAGGCCCAACAGCCGGCCGACCTTGTCGAACGCCTCGCCGGCGGCGTCGTCCACGGTCGTGCCGAGCAGTCGGTATGTCAGGTGATCGCGCATCTCCGCCAGGAACGTGTGACCCCCGGACACGACCAGCGCAACGAGTGGGAACTCCGGCTCGGGCTTGGTGGCCTCGTCCTCGCCCGGATCGAGCAGCCAGGCGGCATACACGTGGCCCTCGAGGTGATTGACGCCGATGAGCGGCTTGTCGTGGACCCACGCGAGGGCCTTCGCGAAGTTGATGCCGACGAGCAGGGATCCGGCGAGGCCCGGCCCGTAGGTGACCGCGACGCCATCGATGTCGTCCCATGCGACACCGGCGTCCTGCCACGCCTCGTCGAGCGTGGGCACGATCCAGCGCAGGTGGGCTCGCGCGGCGACCTCCGGCACGATCCCGCCCGACGGCGCGTGGAGCGCGACCTGGGACGCGACGACGTTCGAAAGGATCCGCCGGCCGCCTTCGATGAGCGCGATGCCGGTCTCGTCGCACGATGACTCGATGGACAACAGGAGCGGTCCGCTCACGCAGAGTCCTCTGGCGCGGGGATGGGCCGCTCGCGCGGGTCCGTCGGAGCCGGTGCGTCGTCGAGTGCCTCGCGCAGCCGCTCGACGCGAGCGCGCATGAGGGGCTCGCGTAGCGGCTCGGTGGTCATGATCAGCGCGTCCTCGTTGTCGTCGCTGTAGTAGCGCGGACGCAGCCCGACCGGGCGAAACCCGTATTTCTCGTACAGCTTGCGGGCTGGCAGGTTGGATAGGCGGACTTCGAGCGTCGCCTCATGGGCGTCACGCTCGATCGCGATGTCGAGGAAGGCCACGAGCAGCCGCTCCCCGATGCGCTGGCGCCGCCAGGCCGGATGGACCGCGAACGTCGTGATGTGGGCCTCATCGACCATCAGCCACATCCCGCCGTAGGCCACGACCGTGTCACCGATCCGGGCCACGAGATAGTGGGCGAGCCGGTTGCTCTCGAGCTCGCTCTGGTAGGCGTGCGGCGGCCATGGCGAGGTGAAGCTCGCCTGCTCGATCGCGTGGATGGCGGGGAGGTCATCGAGCTGCATCCGCTCGATGACCACCCTCACCGGGGGTCGCGCGACCATTCGACGGCCCCGCCGGTCGCGCGGACGCCGCGCGGGAGGGTCACGTAGTCGGGGACGAGCGTCTCGAGCTCGGATGCGGGGCGGTCGGCGGGCGTGTTGGCAGGCGCGTCGGCGGGTGCCCCGGTGGCAGTGGCCGCCGCGGCCGAGATCGCGGCCAGCTTGGCCGCCCCCGCGCGCAGCAACACCTGGCCCAAGCCGGCCCGTGCCGTCTCGCCGCGCGCAAGCGCCTCGTCCGGGGCACGCCCTTCGAGGTCCACGGCAAGCAACCGCTCCCCCGTGGCGAGGTCCGGCTCCTCCCCGGCGGGCAGCGGCACGGGCGCCGAACCGGCACGGACCACCAGACGGTCGCGCGGGCCGGCCGGTAGCAGCAGGACGCTCGGGGCGACGGAGCCGTCGAGGCCCTCCGCCACCGCCACGGCCGCCTCCGCCGCCTCGAACGCCTCGATCAGCGCCTCCGCGGTCGAGACCCCGACGAGCGGGATGCCGAGCCCGTGCGCCAGGCCCTTGGCGGTCGCGATGCCGACCCGCAGCCCGGTGAACGCGCCGGGGCCCGTCCCGACGACGATGCCGACGAGCCGCGACCGGCGGATGTTCTGTTCGCCGAGGAACCGCCCGATCGTGGGCAGGAGGGTCTCCCCGTGGCGATACCCCGCGGTCCAGGTCGATACGCCGTCGGCCACACCTTCGGGCGTGCCGGTGGCGATCACCACGTGCGTGGTGGCGGTATCGATCGCGAGGATCGCCCGCCGGCGTCCGTCGTGCGTCACGCCGCGGCCTCCAGGTAGCGCCGGTAGTCGTCCGAGCCCGCGATCAGCGTGATCGAGCGGGCCTCGTCGCCGGTGCCGTCGATCCGGACGTCGAGGCGGGCGTCGGGCAGCGCGTCACCCAGGCGTTCGGGCCACTCCACGAGCGTGACGCCCTCACGCTGGCGTTCATCGATGAGGCCGCCGGCGAGCGCGTCCTCCGCGGAGGCCAGGCGGTACGGATCGATGTGGAAGAGCGGCAGCCGGCCGCGGTACTCGGCCATGAGGATGAAGCTCGGCGACGTAACCGTTTCGGTCACGCCCATGCCGGCGGCGAAGGCCTTGGCGAGATGCGTCTTCCCCGCGCCGAGCTCGCCCCACAGGCAGACGAGGTCGCCGGCTCGCGCCACGGTCCCGAGAGCGTTGCCAAGCGCGCTCGTGGCAGCGGGATCCGGGGCCACGATCATCCGGCGATCGGCGGTGGACGAGGGCATCGCCGTCAGATGAACCGTTCGAGATCGCCGAGTGGGACCGCCGTGACCGTCCCGTCCGCAAATCGCACCGAGCCTGCCTCGAGATGCACCCCGCCCGCGAACCGGCGTGGCCCGGCCAACCCGGCCCAGATCCCGTCGCGGCCACCGAGCGGACCGCCGCGGACGCGCACGAAGTCCGGCCGGGGTTGCGGCACGTCCACCTCACTCTCGAACACGAGCATGGGCGGGTCGCCGACGATCGCCACCTCGTGCCCGGCGAGCGCCTCCAGCACGTCCATCACGGGACTCGGAAGCGGCCGGCGGGTCGCTCCCTCGAGCACGAGCACGGCATACGGGGCCAGCCGATGGAGGGCCGCACGCTGGCGCCGCTCCGAGGCCGTGAAGTCGCGCCGCTCCTTGCTCGCAAGACCGCCGACCACGATCCCGTTCACGCCCATGGCCCGGGCTCGCGTGAGCGTCTCTGCATCGATCCGTGATCCAACGACGAGGATCGTCCCCGCGAGACCCACATCGAGCCCACCGGAGCGCAGTTCGCCATCGCTGCCGGCCGCGATGTGCAGCCGCCCACGGCTGGGCCCGCCCAGGGCCACGATGCCGTTGAGCGCGCGACCACTCGCCTGGATGACGATGGCGGAACCTGGTCGAACCTCGCGGACGATGCCGGTCACCGGGCTGTCGAAGGACTCGGTGACCTCGCCGCCGGCGACGCGCCATCGCTCCTTCCAGACGAAGAGCAACTCGCCCTCGTCGGTGCGGCCGCCGGGTCGCGGGTCCGCGCTCGGGGGGATGACACGGTCGAGCAGGACCGGATCGCGCACGCGCTCGGCGATCGGCGCCCCGGCCACGACCGTCTCGCCTGCGGCCACGAGCGCGCGGTCACCCGGTGCGAGGCTGAACGTGATCTCGGAAGGTGGGGCGACAAGCCGTCGCGCGCTGACCAGGCCCAGGTCGACCGGCAGGTCGACTGCCGATGCGCCGTTCGTGCTCGTCATGTGTCGAATCCCTGCCACAGCGCGGCCTGCCACGCGGCCAGCAGGTCACGGCGCCGGTCGGCCCGATCGGGCAGCCGCAGCGGGACATCGCGTAGGTCGACGAGCAGTCCACCGAGTCCGCCGGCAACGTCGACCGCAAAGTGCCGCCCGCGTGCGCCGAGCTTGATCCGGTCGCGGAAGCGGAATTCGGCCACTGCGGTCTCGCCCGGTGGCAGGTCGACGAGCTCGAGGCTGCCGGCCACGAGATCGAGCTCGCTCACGCCCCCGCCGGCATGGACGAGCACGCTTCCGGCCGATCGTCCCGAGCGCAACCCGGACGGGATGACCACGCTCCCGAGCGGCGCCAGCAGGTCGTCGGCGAGATCGCCCATGACCGTCAGTCGTTCCTGCTCATCGGGGATCGCCCCGAGCGTGCCCATCAGCCGGGCATGATCGAGCGCGTACTGGCTGGCTCCGGGTCGCCGCAGGACGTCGACGTGGGCGAGGGCCACGGTCGGGGCCGGGACCGCCGACCACACGCCGCCGCCGCAAACGACGAGGTCGGGGGGTGCCTGATCGAAATCCGTCGTGGCCGCGGCGAGCCGCACGAGCGCGGCCCGGGCCGCCGCCATCCGGAGGGCGGCCCCGTCCCCCGCCGCGTCGGCCCAGGGCGCGATCCGCAGCTCACGCATGCGGTCCCGGATGCGGTGTCGGTCGGACGGGACGGTGGACCACACCAGGACGCCGTCGACGATGGCGTCGTCGGGCTCGTCCGGAGCGACCGCGGCCGCGGGGACGACCGCCAGGCGAACCGCGCGGTTCGTGCCCCCGATCGATGGCTCCGCCGCGGCGCGGACCCCGGCGTCGTGGCCCAGGATGATCGTCTCCACCCGGCGGTGCAGCACGTCCGCCAGGGCCTGGGTCGCTGCGCCGATGGCTCGGCGCGGGTCGTCGGCCGGCATGGCCACCTCGAGCAACAGCTCGCCGAGGGGATCGGGATCCTCCCCGGCCGCGTCCGCGCTCTCGGTGGCAGCGATCCGGATCCGTATCGACTGCCCGACGCGCGCCGGCCCACGGTCGATGGCTGCGGGGGCGAGCACGATCGGGCCTGGTCGCGACGACACGTCGCCGAACTCGTCGAGGGCCTCCGACATCGCCCCCGACAGGACGATCGGGATCTCCGGTCGGCGGACCGCCACGGCCGAGACGAGGGCGGCCAGCTCGCGGATCGCGCTGCGCTCATCGGGCCGCGGTGGGTCGCCAGCCCCGACGAGGATGGCGTCGATGTCGTGATCGAGCAGCAGTCGCGACATCACGAGTGGATCCGTGGTCTCGGCGCTCGCTCCCGTCGGACGCCAGCCGCTGCGGCCGGCGGTCGCCATCAGCCTCGTCAGCGTCCGCTCCGCCCCTGCCACCACCGCCAGCCGTCGAGGCCGCCGGCTGCGGACTTCGAACCGCGGCAGGGCGTCACTGTCGATATCGACCACACCAAGCGCCGACGCGAGCTCCGGGTCGGCGACGCGCACGCGATTCACGAGCAGGTCGACGGCGGCGTCGGTGGCCGCGCCGGCCGGGAGCGCGAGGGTGCCGATGAGTCGCCACGTGCCGGCGACGCGACCGATCAGCGCGATCGACGCGGTCGCAGCGCCGTGGTCGATGGTCAGGAACGCATGCGGTTCGGAGGTCACCGCCAGATGCTACCCGGACCGTGCGGAACGAGGGTGGTCAGGCGTCCCAGGCGAGTTCTTCGTCGAGCTCCTCGAGCCGCGCGATCAGCAGCTCGATGCCGGTCTCGTCGGCCATGATCTCGCTGGCCGAGGCCAGCTCGCCGCCGAAGACGCCGCGGAGCACGGGATCGAAGAAGAGCATCGCGTTCGCGCCCAGGGCTCGATATGGTCGGCTGGCCTCCAGAAAATGCACCGCGGACGAGGTGAGCCCGCGCAGCTGGATCTCGCGCGCGACCGTCTCGATGAGCTCGTCGCGCTGTTCCTCGCTCGGCTCCATCTCGAAGTTCACCTGGCCGCGCCTCCGGGCGCATTCGCCTGGCCGGCGGCGCTCACCCGGTGGGCGGGTGCCATCGCTGCGCCGAACGCCTCGTAGGCGGCAGCACCACGAAGGGCGAAGATGACGTGCTCGATGCCGGGCGAGCGCTCGAGCTCGTCGCGCACGGTGGCGACCGTGATCCGCGCGGCATCCTCGAGAGGAAAGCCGCCCACGCCGGTGCCGAGCGCCGGGAAGGCCACGCTCGTGGCGTCGATCTCCCGGGCACGGGCCATGGCGCTGCGGACCGCGGCTTCGATGATCGTGTCGCTCGTGCGGCGGACGCGGTCCAGGGAGACCGCGTGGATGACCGCGCGGGCGGCCAGGGATCCGGCGGGGGTCACGATGGACTCGCCGAGCGGGACCGGCGCCTGGCGCACGGCCGCGAACTCGATCTCGTCGCCGCCGGCGCGCTTGATGGCGCCACCGACCCCAGTCGACATCCACAGCGAGAGGTTCGCGGGGTTGACGATCGCGTCGACCTCGAGCTCGCAGATATCACCGTTCCAGAGTTCGATCCGTGCCAAGGTTCGTGCCATCCCTCATCGCTCGGTGAGCGTGCGCAGACCGACCGGTCCAGCCGCGGCATGGTACACCCGGGGCAACCGCCCAGACATCTGGGTCACGACTTCCCACGTGTTCGTGGTGCGTGTCCGCGCCAGGTCCTCCACGCTGATTCTCTGGTCGCCCTGGGCTCCCATGAGCACGAATTCGTCCTTCGGCGTGACCGACGGACCCGGGACGTCGGTGACGTCGACCATGATCGCGTCCATCGCGACGTTCCCGACGAGCGGCGCCCGAACCCCCCGCACGAGGGCCTCGGCGCGGTTCGAGAACTCGCGGGTGAAGCCGTCCCCGTACCCGAGCGGCAGCGTCGCGATGCGGCTGGGCCGTGTGGTCGTGAACGTCGGCCCGTAGCTGATCCCGTGCCCCGTGGGCAGGTCTGCGACCCGGACCGGGCGAGCGTGCAGGGACATGACCGGGCGAAGGGCGGCGAGCGCCGTCTTCACCTCGTCGGTCAGGGTGCGGCCGGCGAGCTCGTCGGGGACGATGCCGTAGACCGCGAGCCCCGGTCGCACGCCGTCAAGGGCCTCGACACCGGTGAAGAGCCCGCCACTGGCTGCGACATGCCGTGCGGGCACGGGCAACCCGGCTTCCCGCAGTCGTTCCGTCGCGGCGTCGAACCGATCGAGCTGATCGCGGGTCCGATCCGGATCCTCGCTGGCCTGGAGGTGGGTCCACAGGCCCGCCAGGCGGGCGCCTGGGGCGCCCGTGATGGCTGCGGCCGCCGCTGCGAGGGCATCCGGCGCGAAGCCACCACGACCGAGCCCGGTCTCGACCTCGAGCTCGACGTCGAGGGGCTCGGCGCCGTCCGCGGCATCCGCGGCATCCGCGGCGACCAGGAGGCCCGCCATCAGCTCTGGATCCCCGGCAGACAGCGTCACGCGCTCGCGCGCCGCCTCCCGGGCGAGCGCGGCCGGGATGGGATAGAGCACACGGATCGGGACACGCACGCCGCCGGCCCGAAGCGCCACGGCCTCGTCGAACGCGGCCACGCAGAACCCGTCAGCGCCCGCGGCCACGAGCGCGAGCGCCACCGGCAAGGCACCATGGCCGTACGCGTCGGCCTTGACCACCGGGTAGACGCGGATGCCGGCGCCGGCCAGGGAGCGGAGCGCGGCGAGGTTGCCCCGCAGGGCGTCAAGGTCGATCTGAAGCCACGCGGTGCGAGGGAGCGGCGGCAAGCCGGCCGCCGCCAGGCGCTGCTCGATCGAGCTCACGTGCGATTGACGGGATCCGTGCCCCCGGGCGTCGCGGGGCTCGTCGTCGCCGCCAGTCGCTCGCGCGAACCGAATCCGAGGCCCTTGGCACCCTGTCGCCGCTCCGCCAGGGTGGCCAGCCGTTTCCGGGCGACCGCGAGACCCTCGGGCAGGTCGGATGCCAGCAGGCCGGAGTCGCCATAGCGGTCGCGCACCCAGTCGCCGGCCGCGCCGTGCAAGTAGACGCCGAGGCGAGCGGCGGCGTACGGCGAGAGGCCCTGAGCCAGCAGGGCACCGATGGCGCCGGTGAGGACGTCTCCCGTCCCCCGGTGGCCAAGGCGGGGTTCTCGAACGGGGCGATCGCGACCTCGCCGTCCGGGGCGGCGATCACCGTCCGGGCGCCCTTGAGCACCACGACCTGCCGCCAGGCGGCCGCGGCATCGCGCGTGGCGGCGACGCGTGCGTCGTCGTCGTCGCCCAGGTCGCCGTCCGCGCCGTGCTCCACGCCGCTGCCGGCCCGCAGCCGCTCGAACTCACCAACGTGCGGGGTGAGCACGGCCGGCCGGCGTTCGCCGCTCCACCAGCCGTCCATCGTGGCCAGCGACCGAAGCGCCTCGGCGTCGAGCACGATCGGGGGTGGCTGCTCGCCCGGTGGCGCGAACAGCTCACGCACGAGCTCGGCGGTGGCGAGGCCCGGCCGCAGACCGGGGCCGACCACGATCGCGTCGTGTTCGTGGTCCAGGATGCGCGCCAGAGCGGGCTCCGGATCGACCTCTTCGACGTCGTCCTCGGGCAGGCCCATCGTCGTGGCCTCGACGACCTTGGCTGCGAAGAGCGGCTGGAGCGACTCCGGGACGGCCAGCGTCACGAGGCCCACCCCGGTTCGTCCGGCGGCGCGGCAGACGAGCAGCGCCGCGCCGGCGTAATCGAGCGAGCCCGCGAGCACGAGCAGCTTGCCGAACGATCCCTTGTGACCGCGCGCCGGGCGTTCCGGCAAGAGCGACGCCGCGAGGTCGTCGTCGAGCCGCGTCGCACCCGCCGGCCAGGGCCGCTCGTCCTTGGAAGCTCTCGACCTTCCCGTCGGTGCCGTCGGTCGTCCGTCGACCGAAGCCGAGCGGCGTTCGATCAGGCATGTCCGTCCTCGCCGTCGTCGACGGGACGCGGGGCATCCGTGGCGAGGCTGCCGGCGCCACCGGCCTCGGCGGCGACCCGCAGGCGCTCGATGCGCGCGAGGATCCGGCGCTCGCGATCGTCGAGCCGATCCTCGATGTCGGGCGGGAAGAGGTAGCGGCCACCGGCCATCCGGACGCCATACGCGATCGCGACCGCGTAGTCGGATTCGTGGGTGATCGAGACGGCGATCCGCCCCATGCCGAGCTGTTGCGCGCGCGCGGCCGCCCGCCCGTGGAGGCGAACCGCGGGCTGCCCGGTCGGCAGCCGATCGATCTCGATGTCGCGCCAGCCGATGCCCCGGACCCCGAGGCCCAGCACCTTGGAGACGGCCTCCTTGGCCGCCCAGCGGCCCGCCATCGTCTCGGGGCGACCGCGGACGTAGCGCTGCTCGCCGGGGGTCAGCACGCGCTTGGTGAATCGCTCCCCGAATCGATCCAGCGACGCCCGGATCCGGTCGACCTTGATGATGTCGATGCCCAATTCGGTCGTGCCGTCGGGCACCGTGCCGAGCGACACCCCCGTTCCGGACGGATCGCTCGGGACCGGCATCGACCTACTCGACCGTGACCGATTTCGCGAGGTTGCGTGGCTGGTCGACGTCCGTGCCCCGGGCGATCGCGACGTGATACGCGAACAGCTGGAGCGGGATGATCGCCAGCACCGGGCTGAGGGCCTCGTGCGTATCGGGCACCCAGCAGATGTCGTCCGCGAAGCGCTCGATCTGGGTGTCGCCCTCGGTCGCGACGGCGATGACCCGCGCGTCGCGCGCGCGACCCTCCATGACGTTCGACGCCAGCTTCTCGTACACCGACGAGCGCGTCGCCACCGCGACGAGCGGGCACTCCGCATCGAGCAGCGAGATGGGACCGTGCTTCATCTCCCCGGCGGCATACCCCTCGGCGTGGACGTAGCTGACCTCCTTGAGCTTCAGGGCGCCCTCGAGCGCGGTCGGGTAGGTGTAGCCGCGCCCGACGAACATGAAGCCACGCGAGTTCACGTAGCGGCGCGCGAGGTCGGCGATGCCGGTCGAGTTCTCGAGCGCGCGGGCGGCTGCCGCGGGCAGGGCGTGCAGGGCCGCGCCCAGTTCGAGCTCCTGTTCCGCGCCCAGCGCCCCGCGGGCCTTGGCGATCGCCGCGGCGAGGATCACGAGCGTGGTGACCTGGGCCACGAACGTCTTGGACGCCGCCACCGCGATCTCCGGTCCGGCCTGGAGGAAGAGGATCCGATCCGCCTCGCGGGTGATCGCGCTACCGACCGTGTTCGTGACCGCGATGACCGGTGCGCCGCGTTCCCGCGCCAGCCGGGTCGGGGCGATCGTGTCGGCCGTCTCGCCCGACTGGGTGACGGAGATGACCAGCGTCCGGCCGTCGAGCGGCGGTGGGTTGTAGCGGAACTCCGAGCCGACCGTGGCACGGGCCGGGATGCCGACCCAGTCCTGGATCGCGGTCGCCCCGACCAGGGCCGCGTAGTACGCCGTCCCGCAGGCGATCAGCTCGACCCGATCGATGTTGCGGATGGTCTCGTCGAACCCTTCGAACTCCTCGAGCCAGATGTGGTTCTCGCGGGTCACCCGGCCGGCGATGGTCTGGCGCAGCGTCTCGGGCTGCTCGTGGATCTCCTTGAGCATGAAGTGCTCGTAGCCGCCCTTTTCGGCGGCTTCCGGCGTCCAGTCGATGGTCGTGACCGCGCGCTGGAGCTCCGTGCCGTCGACGTCGGTGATCGTGACGCCCCACGGCCGCAGGTCGGCGACGTCGCCGTCCTCGAGGAAGATGACCTGGTCGGTGTGGGCGAGGATCGCGGCGACGTCGCTCGCGAGGAAGCTCTCACCGTCCGCCAGGCCCACGACCAGCGGCACGTCCTTGCGACTGCCGACCAGCCGGTCGCCCTCGCCACGGTGCATGACGGCGATGGCGTAGGCGCCCTCCGCCAGGCGGAGCGCGGTCGCGGACGGCATCGGCGAGGTCGCCGGTGTAGGCCTCCTCGACCATGTGGGCGAGCGCCTCGGTGTCCGTCTCCGATGTCAGCTTGTGGCCGCGCGCCGCGAGGCCGTCGCGCAGGTCACGGAAGTTCTCGATGATCCCGTTGTGGATGACCGTGATCTCGCCCGTGCAGTCCTGGTGGGGGTGGGCGTTGAGGTCGTTGGGGCGACCGTGGGTGGCCCAGCGCGTGTGGGCCAGGCCGATCGCGGCGTGCGGCGTCCGATCCGCGATCGCGATCTCGAGATTGGCGAGCTTGCCGGCCTTCTTCTCGACGAACAGGTCGCCGCCGTCGTCGACGAGCGCGATCCCGGCCGAGTCGTAGCCGCGGTACTCCAGGCGTTTGAGCCCTTCCATGAGGATGGGGCCGGCCTGCCGGGGCCCCGTGTAGCCAACGATGCCGCACATGACGTCAGGTCCTCCTTCGGGTGACACCTTCGGTCGGGCACCGTGGATTAGTTTAGACGCTCCTCCGCGAGGGCCGCGAGCGCGTCGGCGAGCTCTGACACGAGCGCCTCGTCGTGACCCTCGACCATGACCCGCAGCGCGGGTTCCGTGCCGGACGGCCGGACGAGCACGCGACCCGCGTCGCCCAGGCGGATCGAGGCGTCCGCGATCGCCCGCCGAAGGGCCGCATCGCCCTCCCACTGGTCCTTGTGGCGGGCCTTGATCGCGCGCTGCTGCTGGGGGAGCATCGGGATGGCGGCGGCCAGGTCCGCGAGCGACGCGCCGTGCTTGGTCATGACCCGCAGGAGCTCGAGGGCCGTGACGATCCCGTCACCCGACGTCGTGTGCTCGAGCACGATGACGTGGCCGGATTTCTCGCCGCCCAGCGTCGCGCCCGAGACCTGCATGCCCTCGAGGATGTACTTGTCGCCGACGGGCGTGCGCACGATCTCGCCGCCCGCCGCTTCCACGGCCCGTTGGAGGCCGCCGTTCGACAGGATCGACACGACGAGGCCGCCGGGCAGGGCGTCGCGCGTGAGACGCTCGAGCGCGAGGATGCCCAGGACCTGGTCGCCGTCGACGACGCGACCGTGCCCGTCCACGGCGATCAGCCGGTCGGCGTCGCCGTCGAGCGCGAACCCGACGTCCGCGCCGCGCTCCTTCACGGCCGCGGCCAGCGACGCCGGCGCAGTGGCGCCGCTGTCGACGTTGATGTTGATCCCGTCGGGCTCGACATGGATCGCCTCGACGCGTGCGCCGGTCGCGGCGAGGATGCCCGGGCCGAACGCCCCGCCCGAGCCGTTGGCCCCGTCGAGCACGATGTGCAGGCCCGACGCGTCGATGGCACCGGCCAGCCCGACCCGATGCGTCACGGTAGGCGCCGACCTCGTCGCTCGCGTCCACCGACCGGCCCAGCTGCGCATTGCCCACGCCGCCGAGCTCACCCTCGCGCCAGATCAGGGCCTCGAGCTCCTCCTCGATCGCGTCGTCGAGCTTCAGGCCGTCGGCGTCGAGCACCTTGAGGCCGTTGTCGTCGGCCGGGTTGTGCGAGGCCGAGACCATGATCCCGGCCTGGTACGGACCGCTCCGCGCGAGGAAGGCGAGGGCCGGTGTCGGCACGACGCCGACGACGTGGACGTCGACGCCCAGGCTCGTCGCGCCGGCCGTGATGGCGGCGACGAACATGTCACCCGAGCGACGCGTGTCCTGGCCCACGACGATGCAGCCGCCCGGGCCCGCCAGGCGCTTCGCGGTCGCCCGACCGAGGGCATAGGCCATCGGCGGCTTGAGGTCGACGTTGGCGACGCCACGGATGCCGTCGGTACCGAAGAGGCGGGACATGGCCCTCAGCCGCCCGCAGCCGGCGACGCGGAGGGCGACGAGCCGCCGGTCGCCGGGGAAGGCGGCGGCGGGATCGACACGGTGACGGCGACCCGGTCCGGACTCGCGCTGACGAGGGCGATGCCCGCAGGCAGGTCGGTCGCCACCGGCGACCGCGGTCGTGCCCAGCTCGAGACCCGCGACGTCGAGGGTCGCGAGGAGCGTCGCGCCCTGGAGCCGGTCCAGGTCGGCCACCGAGCCACCCAGCGTGATGAGCACGCGATCCGTCGACGTGCTGTAGCGTCCGGTCCGGGCGCGCGCCGACGAGGTCCAGTCCGACCTCGTACGTGCGAGTCGCGGTCACCGGGCGGAGCGTGATCGTGACGCGGACGGTCTCGACGTCGAGGGCGACGACGCCGGTCGGCAGCGCCAGGGTTGTCTCGAATGTCTCGTTCGACGACAGCCCGCTGATCGAGACCGGCGCGGTATCGATGCTGACGAGCGGCTCGAGCTCGTCGACGTCGCCCTCGACCGTGACGACCCGTGGCGACGACCGTCGCCGCGGCGACCTCGAAGCCGGGCGCCGGGTCGCCGGTGATCGAGCGGGCTGATCGGGAGCGATCTTCGAGTCGCGGTCGGAGAACACCGGGATCGTCACGCGCGCCGTCGCGGGCTCGACGTTGACCTGGCCGACGGCGTCGCCGAGCGGCGTCGACCGGCACGAGACGGACGTCCTGGTCGACATCGATGCCGGTCGGCTGGATCTGGACGTTCGCGCGGGCCTCCACGACGCGATCCACGACGGACGCCGGCCCGGAGATCTCGACCTCGCGTCGGGTCGACCGTCGTCGCGCCCGAGCTCGAGGCCGTCGGGCGGGGCGACCTGGGCGACGCGCACCGGGACGGTGCGCGTCGCGAGCTTGTCGAGGTTGACCGTCATGCGATCGGGCTCGTCGCCGAGGACCGTGATGCGATCGTCGATCGACTCCACGGTCACCGGCACGCTCTGCGGACCGCTGCCGGGCTCGACGCCGCTGACGTCGATCCAGGCCACGAACGTCGACGTGATCGGGCGGACGCCCGACGGCGACGAGGTAGCGGACCGTCGTGACCGGCTCGACGTCGGTCAGCAGAACGGCGTCGTCGCGGCTGTCCGCGGACTTCGACCGGGATCGACCCCGGGAACGATCTGCGTGCTCTGCGACGAACACGAGGCCGCCGTAGAGCAGGGTCGCGAGCCCGATCGCGGCGAGCTTCAGGGGCCAGTTGTGGACGAGGACCTGCAGGACTCGGGTCACCGCGGAGCCCGTGCGGCCGAGGGTGTGGTCGGCTCCCGCGCCGGGCGCCACCCGAACGCGCCTCGGCGGCGCCCATGGTTCGGGTCGAGCAGATGCCGGATCGAGCGCGCCAGGTGGGCCTCGTTGAGGTTGCGCACGATGCGCGAGCGCTCCACGAGGCTGATCTGGCCGTTCTCCTCGGACACGACGATCACCACCGCGTCGGTCTGCTCGGCGATGCCGAGGGCGGCCCGGTGCCGGGTCCCGAAGCGCTCGGCGTGGACGCTCGTCTCGGACAGCGGCAGGAGGGCCCCGGCCGCGAGGATCGTCTCGCCGCGGATGATGAGCGCGCCGTCGTGGAGCGCCGTCCGTGGCGCGAAGATCGTCCGGATGAGATCGGCCGAGATGTCGCCGTGGATCATGACGCCGCTCTCGGCCGCGTCTTCGAGGCCCGTCTCACGCTCGAGCACGATCAGCGCTCCGTGGCCATCGGCGCTGAGGTCGGCGGCGGCCCGGGCGACCTCGTCCGCGACGTGGTCCACCGCTCGGGAATCGGCCGGCGAGAGCACCCAGCCGAGCGACCCGACGCGGCCGATCCGCTCCAGTCCGCGGCGGATCTCCGGCTGGAAGATGACGACCAGGGCGAACAGGCCGACGACCGCGCCGCCCTGCAGGATCCGGGTGAGCAACTCGAGCCCGAACGCCACGGCCAGGACGTACACGACGAACAGGACGCTGACCCCGATGACGAGTCGGACGGCGCGTGTCCCGCGGATCAGGCTGAACAGCCAGTAGATGAGGAGGGCGGTGATCCCGATGTCGACCAGCGTGGTCAGCCGAACCTGCTCGAGGATCGATCCGAGGAGCTCCGTCATCGTCCGCCGAGTGTAGCATCGCGCCCCGTTCCAGCCGAGGCGGTCGGGCTCGTCGCGGACCTCAGGCGCAGAGCGAAACCAGCCTCGGATCGTCCGACAGCCGGGCCGTCACGACCGCGCACAGGCGGGTCCGGGTCTCGCTGTCGTCGCCGAGCTCGGCCAGGCGGGCAAGGAGGACCAGCTTGTCGGCCGCGGTGGTGCGCCAGCCGAGGTCGAGATAGAGCTCGGCGAGGGTGAGATGCAGGCCCGGGTCGGCCGGGCTCGTGGCCAGCGCCAGGTAGCACACGTCGATGGCGGCGTGGAGCTGGCCAGCGGCCCGATGGCCGGTCGCCGCGGCCAGCGCGAGCTCCCGGGTCGCGACGACGTCGCCGGCCGCGGCAGCGTTCTCGACGGCGGCCGTGGCGGCCACCGGATCGAACGGGGGCGGTGGCGGCGGTTCGGGCTCCGCGAGCTCCTCTGGTTCGGCGGGTTCCTCGGGCGCGGTCTCGGGCTTCTCGGCCTCGGGCGGCTCCGGAGCAGATTGCGCGGGCTGCGTCTCGGCGGCTTCGTCGGGTTCTGCCCCGGTCGCGTCGTGCCGGCCCCGTCCCAGCACGCGGTCCTCCAGGAGGCCGAGGGCTCGTGACAGGGTCTCGCCGACACCGGGATCGCCACCGGCCCCGGACTGCGTCACTCGCGCGACCATGGCCTTCACGCCAGCCCGACGGCTGCGCGATTCGGCGAGCTCCAGGGCCCGTCGCGCGGCATCGAGCGCCTCGGACGTTCGTCCGCTCGCGTCGAGGGCGACCGCGAGGCGATCGAGGGTCTCGGCGGCGCGGACGCGATCGCCGGTCGCGAGCAGCGCATCGGCCCGACCGCGCAGGGCCGCCTCGTCGGCCGGGACCCGCTCGAGGGCCGCGTCGAACGCCGCCACGGCTTCGGTGTGCTTCCCGATCCCGGCCAGGACGTTGCCGATGCCCACGAGCGGCAGCGACCGGTCGGGCGCGAGCTTGGCCGCCTCGCCGTACGCCGCCAGCGCCGCGTCCTGGCGCCCGCGCGCGGCCGCCACGTGTCCGCGCCGGAGCGCGTCCTTGTAGCGCTCGTACAGCGCGTCGCTCATGCCAGCAACTCGACGAGCAGGGCCTTCTGGACGTGGAGCCGGTTCTCCGACTGCTCGAAGATCAGGCTCTGCGGCCCGTCCATCACGGACGACGTGATCTCCTCGCCCCGATGCGCCGGCAGGCAGTGCATCGCGACGGCGTCCGGTCCGGCCGCGGCCATCAGCCCGTCATCGACCCGGTACGCGGCGAAGGCATCGCGTCGCTCCTCCGCCTCGGCTTCCTGACCCATCGAGGTCCAGGCGTCGGTGTAGACGACGTCGGCCCCCTGCACGAGGTCGTGCGGGTCGCTCCCGAACACGAGTCGTCCGCCCGACGCGTCGGCCAGCGACTGCGCCCGAGCGACGATCGACTCGTTGGGGGCGTAGCCGGCGGGATGGGCGAGCCGGACCTCCATCCCGAACGCCGCGCCGAGCAGCGCCAGGGAGTGGTAGACGTTGTTGCCGTCGCCGACGAACGTGATGACCGCCCCGTCGAGGTGTCCGAGGCGCTCCCGGATCGTGAAGACGTCGGCCAGCGCCTGACAGGGGTGCTCGCGCAGCGTCAGGCCGTTGATGACGGGGATGCTCGCCTGGGCGGCGAGCTCGACGACGACCGCGTGGGGCCCGGTCCGCGCGACGATGCCGTCGACGAAGCGCTCCAGGTTGTGCGCGACGTCGCGGACGGCCTCGCGGGCGCCCATGACGGCATCCTCGGGCAGGTAGATCGCGACACCGCCGAGCTGGGCCATGCCCGCCTCGAACGTGACGCGGGTCCGCAGCGACGGCTTCTGGAACAGCATCGCCAGCGACCGCCCGGTCAGCGGAGGGCTGGCGTGCCGCCGCGTCGCCCGGAACTCCGCCTTGAGGGCCTCGGCCGTGCCAAAGACCTGCTCGACCTCCGCCGCCGACAGGTCGGCCACGGACAGCAGGTCGCGGCCGCGAAGCGTCCCGAGCTCGCTGGTCATGCGCATCGCCTCACTGTAGCGTCGCCAGCGGGTCTGCTCAGGCCTCGATGGTCAGGGAGACGGTGGGTTCATCGCCGAGTGCCAGCGCCTCCGCGCGCCGGACGACGTCCTTGATGGGCACGAGATAGCCACCGTTCTTGGGAAACAGTGACGTCGTCCACTCGGTCTCCCCGATGCGGACCGTGACCGGGATGACGCCCCAGCCGTACGTGACGAGCGACGAGATCGCACGGATCTCGCGGCAGCCAGGCTCAGGCACCGCGATGAAATGGAACGGCGACGGCCCCCGCCAATACGTGATCTCGCCGTGAAACTCCAGCCGCATCAGATCAGTCGAACGGCGCCGTCGACGGGCGTGGTCAGTTTTGCGAACGTCAGCCCCGGCCGTTCAGGCGAAGGCGCCGGCGAGCACGGGAGCGAGCGCACCTGAGGTGCGTGAGCGAGCGCGCGGAGTCCGGCAACGCACGCATGGACGGTCGCGGCTGACGCCGGGTCAGCGCTTCGTGTACTGAGGGGCCTTTCGGGCACGCTTAAGGCCGTACTTCTTGCGTTCCTTCATGCGCGGGTCGCGCGTCAGCAACCCGGCCTGGCGCAGCGGCACGCGGTTGGCCGCATCGTCGACCTCGAGCAGCGCGCGGGCGATGCCGTGGCGGATCGCGCCGGCCTGCCCGGTGACGCCGCCGCCCTCGACCTTGACCATGACGTTGAAGCGGCCCTCGGTCCCGGTCACGCGGAACGGCATGCGGACCTCGGCCTCGTTGACCGCGTTGCCGAAGTGCTCATCGAGCGATCGGCCGTTGATCACGATCTCACCCTCGCCCGGCAGCAGCCGGACGCGAGCGATCGCCGTCTTGCGGCGGCCGGTCCCGGAGTAGAAGGCGGGGATGGACATGGGTTCGTTGCTCCTCGTCAGGCGAGCGGCTCAGGCTGCTGAGCCTGATGGGGATGATCGGATCCGGCGTAGATCTTCAGCTTGCGCAGCTGCTGGGCACCGAGTCGGGTGTGCGGCAGCATGCCCTTGACGGCACGGCGGATGACTTCCTCCGGCCGGCGGTCCAGGAGGTGACCCAGGGTCTCCTCCTTGAAGCCCTGCGGGTAGCCGCTGTGGCGGGCGTAGACCTTGCTCTCGAGCTTGTCGCTGGTCACGGCGATGCGGCCGGCGTTGAGCACGATCACGTGGTCGCCCGAGTCGAGATTGGGCGTGTAGGTGGGCTTGTGCTTGCCCTCGAGGACCGGCGCGATGCGCGAGGCGAGGCGGCCGAGGGTCTCGTCCGTCGCGTCAACGACGTACCAGCGTCGCTCGATCTCGCTCTCCCGGACCGTATAGGTCTTCGCGTTCATCGTTCCTCGTGTTCTCCGTTCATGTCGCTTCCGACCGGCCGCCCGAAGGCGACGCGCCGGAGGCACAGGCCCTTCGCCGGGACCGCTGTCCCCTTGAAGGCCGGTTCCGCACCGGCGAGTGCCGATCGGACCGCTGTGTCATCCATCTTTCCGAGACCGACCTCCACGAGGACGGCCACCATGCGGCGGACCTGTCCCCGCAGGAACGAGTCGGCCCGCGACGTCGATCGTCACGAGCCGGCCCTGCCGCCGGACCCGGACCGCCATGACGGTCCGGACCGGTGAGCGGTCCGTCGCCCCGAAGGCCCGAAAGTCGTGCCGGCCGATGAAGACCGACCCGGCCCGCGCCATCGCGGCGGTGTCGAGCGGGACCCGCACCCCGAGCGCCGTGCGCTCGCGAAGCGGACTGGGCGGCCCGTTCCAGACGGTGTAGCGGTATTCCCGGTACCGCGCCGCGAAGCGGGGGTGGAACCCGATCGGTGCCTCGCGCAGGTCGTGGACCGCGACATCGGCCGGGAGCACCCGTTCGAGTGCCTTGCCCAGCTCCGTCGCCGTGTGGCGTCCATCCCAGGAGAAGGCGATGACCTGTCCCGTGGCATGGACACCGGCGTCCGTGCGTCCGGCCCCGTCGACCCTCCGATGCTGCCCGTCACCGAGTCGCATCAGCGCGTCTTCCAGGACCCCCTGGACCGTCCGTTTCCCAGGATTGACCTGGAACCCGGCGAAGTCCGTGCCGTCGTATTCGACCCTGGCGCGGAAGCGCCGCGGGGACGCCCTCTCGGGCATCGTTTGCTAGACCAGTTCGATCTGGACGATTTCCGCCGCGTCGCCGCGGCGCTGCCCGATCTTCACGATCCGGGTGAACCCGGACGTGCGGTCGGCGTACTTGGGCGCGATCTCGTCGAACAGCTTGTTCACGACGAGCGGCTCGTTGGGGAACTGGGCGACGACCGCGCGGCGTGCCGCGAGGTCACCCTTCTTGGCCAGCGTGATGATCTTCTCGACGCGGCCCGAGATCTCCTTGGCCTTCGCCTCGGTGGTCTTGACGCGCTCGTACCGGATGACCGACACGGCCAGGTTCTTGTACAGGCTCAGGCGCGGGCCCTGCTTGCGGCTGAGCTTGCGCCCTCCGATCCGATGCGCCACGGGTCAGTCCTCGGTCTCGTCTTCGAACGGCTCGTCGCCGTCGAGGTCATCGAGGCCGTCGGTCTCCGTCTCGGGGACGATGAAGCCGCGCATGCGGAGGCGCTCCTTCATCTCGTCGAGCGACTTCTTGCCGAAGTTGCGCATCCGCAGCAGCTCGTCGTCCTTGAGCTGGAGCAGCTGCCCCACCTTGACGATGTTGTTGCGCTTGAGCGAGTTGTAGGCGCGCATCGGGAGGTCGAGCTCCTCGATGGGCATGTCGAGCATGTTCGGCGGCAGCGCCGCGATGCCGGTGGCGACCGCCTGCGGGACCGCGGCCATACCGATCGTCACGAACGGGCGGAACTGGTTGACGAGGATCTCGGCGGAGCGGCTGAGCGCCTCCTCCGGGGTGATCGTCCCGTCGGTCTCGATCTCGATCGTGAGCTTGTCGAAGTTGGTCATCTGACCGACGCGCATGCTCTCGATCCAGTAGTTGACCTTGCGGACCGGCGTGAAGATCGCGTCCACGGCGATGACGCCGATCGGCAGGGCCTCCGCGCGCTCGGCGCCGAGGTAGCCGACGCCGCGCTCGACGGTCAGGTCCATCTCGATCGTGACGTCGTCCGTGTCGAGGGTCATGAGGACGAGCTCGGGATTGATGATCTCGACGTCGGCCGACTCGGCCACGTCAGCCGCCGTCACGGCGCCGGCGCCACTCTTGATGAGGCGCAGCTGGACGGGGTGGGCGGCGAAGCTCTTGAGTCGCAGCTTCTTGACGTTCAGGACGATCTGGGTGACGTCTTCCTTGACGCCGGGGATCGTCGAGAACTCCTGGTACACGTCGCGGATCTGGATGCTCGTGACCGCGGCGCCCTCGAGCGAGGACAGGAGGACGCGCCGGAGCGCGTTTCCGAGGGTCACGCCGTAGCCGGCCTGGAGCGGTCCGGCCTCGTACTTGGCGTACGTGCCGGCTTCCTCGACAGGCTCGATCTGCGGGTTCTCGAGTTCGATCATGAGTAGTCAGTTACCTCGAGTAGTACTCGACCACGAGCTGCTCGTTGAGATCGAGCGGCATCTGGTCGCGGCTTGGCGGTGTGGCGATGGAGCCGGACAGGTTGACCGGGTCGATGGTCAGCCATTCCGGCGCCTGGTGATTCTTGAGGGTCTCCTTGGCGACCTTGAACGGCTCCCGGTCGCGGCGGATCTCGCGGACCTCGATCTTGTCGCCCGGCTTGAGCTGGTACGACGAGATGTTGGTCGGCACGCCGTTCACGGCGAAGTGGCCGTGGTTCACGAGCTGGCGGGCGGCCGCTCGGGAGGGGGCGAAGCCCGCCCGGTAGACGACGTTGTCGAAGCGCAGCTCGAGCGAGCGAAGCAGGTTCTCGCCGGTCACGCCGGGGCGGTTCTCCGCCGCGATGAAGTAGTTGCGGAACTGTCGCTCGAGCACGCCGTAGGTCTTGCGGACCTTCTGCTTCTCGCGCAGCTGGAGGCCGTACTCGCCGACCTTGCGGCGGCGGACGCCGTGCTGGCCGGGCGGCGTGGGACGGCGCTCGAAGGCGCACTTCTTCGTGTAGCAGCGCGAGCCCTTCAGGAAGAGCTTGGCGCCCTCACGGCGGCAGATGCGGCAGACGGATTCGGTGTAGCGGGCCATTGGTCCTCGAGCCTAGACGCGGCGTCGCTTGGGCGGGCGACAACCGTTGTGCGGGATGGGCGTGACGTCGGTGATGGCGCTGACCTCGAGACCGGCGGCCTGGAGCGAGCGGATGGCTTGCTCGCGACCGGCGCCCGGGCCCTTCACGTAGACCTCGACCTGGCGCATGCCGTGCTCCATCGCACGCTTGGCCGCGCCGTCGGCCGAGAGGGCCGCCGCATAGGGCGTGCTCTTGCGCGATCCCTTGAACCCGGCCACCCCGGCCGAGCCCCAGCTGATGACCGCGCCGTTGAGGTCGGTGATCGTGATGATCGTGTTGTTGAACGTGGCCTGGATGTGAACGTGGCCCTGGGGCACGTTCTTCTTCTCACGCCGACGCGTCTTGACCGCTCGCTTGCGTTCCGCCATGCCTGGTCAGTCCCTCGTCACTTCTTGCGCCGCACGCCGACCGTCTTCTTCGGTCCGCGCCGCTGGCGAGCGTTGGTCTTGGTGCGTTGGCCGCGGACCGGCAGGTTGCGCCGATGGCGGAGGCCGCGGTACGAGCCGATCTCGATGAGGCGCTTGATGTTGAGCGCCGTCTCGCGGCGGAGGTCGCCCTCCACCTTGTAGCGCCGGTCGATCAGCTCGCGCAGGCGGTTGACCTGCTCCTCGGTGAGGTCGCGGACACGGGTGTCCGGATTGATGTTGGTCTGGGCGAGGATCTTCTGGCTGGTGGGCAGACCGATCCCGAAGACATACGTGAGGGCGATCTCGACGCGCTTCTCACGCGGGATGTCGACGCCGGCGATGCGTGCCATCTGTTACCCCTGCCGTTGCTTGTGCTTGGGATTGGTGCAGATGACCATCACGGTGCCGTGGCGTCGGATGACCTTGCAGTTGTCGCAGCGCGCCTTGACGGAAGCTCTGACTTTCAACGGATCCTCGATCGTGTTCGTGTGGTGGTGCTGTTCACTTGAGTCGGTAGGTGATCCGACCGCGGGTCAGGTCGTATGGCGACAACTCGACGCGGACGCGGTCACCGGGCAGGATCCGGATGAAATTCATCCGGAGTTTGCCGCTGATATGGGCGAGCACACGGTGGCCGTTCTCCAGCTCGACCGCGAACATCGTGTTGGGGAGCGGTTCGATCACCGTCCCTTCGACTTCGATCGCGTCCTTCTTGGCCACAGGCTTACGTGCTTCCCTTTCTCACGCGCAGTGTCGGCCCAGGGCGGGCCGACACACGAACGCGTAGCGTATCAAAAGTCGCCGTTCCGAGCAACTGCCGTTCAAACGGCGTCAGGATCTCGGAAACCTCGGACGAGTGTCCTCGGTGCGGATGCCGCAGGCCCGTGTTTCTCGCATCCGCTCATCAGACCGCCGTCAGGATCTCCGGTCCTCCCTCCGTAATGGCGATCGAGTCTTCGAAGTGGGCGGCGAGGGAACCGTCGACCGTCGAGACGGTCCAGTCGTCGGCGAGGACGTGGGCCCGGTAGTCACCGAGCGTGAACATCGGCTCGATGGCGAGGCACAGGCCGGGCTCCAGCTTGCGGCCGCGGCGGCCGGTGCGGTAGTTCGGGACCTGCGGGTCCTCGTGCATCGCCGTGCCGATCCCGTGCCCGACGAACTGGCGGATGACGCCGAACCCGTGCGGCTTGGCGACGTCCTCGACGGCGGCCGAGATGTCGTCGATGTGGTTGCCGGGAACGGCGGCCGCGATGCCGGCCATCATCGCCGCCCGGGTGGTATCGATCAGCTGGCGGACCTCGGCCGGCGGCTCGCCGACGATAGAAGGTCCGCGCGGCGTCGCCGTGCCAGCCCTCGACGATCGCGCCGGCGTCGATCGAGACGACCTGGCCGTCTCGGATCGCCCGCTCGCCCGGGATGCCGTGGACGATCTCGTCGTCGATGGAGATGCACAGGCTGCCGGGGAACGGGCGGCGCGGGTTGATGCCCGGATACCCCTTGAAGGACGGGATCGCGCCGGCCTTGCGGATGTGGGCCTCGGCGATGCGGTCGAGGTGGCCGGTGGTCACGCCGGGCTTGAGCTCGTCCTCGACGAGGGCGAGGACCTCGGCGACGATGCGGCCGGCTCGGCGCATGCGCTCGATCTCCGCGCGCGACTTGCGAGTGACCATGTCAGCCGGCGCCCGCGGTGCCGGTCGGCGCATCGCTCGTGACGGCAGCGAGCACGTCATCGGCCACGCGGTCGATCGCCTGGACGCCGTCGACGACCCGCAGCAGCCCGGCCTCGTCGTAGTAGTCGACGACATCGTGGAGAGCTGGCCAGCTGCTGGGTCAGTCGCGCCCGGATGGTCTCGGGCCGGTCGTCCGCGCGCTGGACGAGGGGTGACCCGTCGATGTCGCAGCGACCCTCGACCTGCGGGCGGGTTGGTGGACTCGTTGTAGACGTGACCGGAGTCGCGGCAGACCCACCGTCCGGACAGCCGGCGGACGAGCTCGTCGGTCGGCACCTCGATGTTGATCGCTCGGTCGACCTGCGAACCGCGCTCCGCGAGCGCAGTCGCGAGCGCCCCAGCCTGTGCGCGGTTGCGCGGGAACCCGTCCAGCAGGACCCCTCGGCGGCGTCTGGCGCCTCGAGGCGGTCCAGGAGCATCTGGATCGTGATGTCGTCGGGCACGAGCTGGCCGCGCTCCATGTAGCGCCGCGCCTCGAGACCGATCGGCGACGCGTCGCGCACGGCGGCCCGGAACAGGTCGCCCGTGGCGACGTGCGGGATGCCCAATCGCTCGGCGAGGATCTCGGCCTGCGTGCCCTTCCCCGACCCAGGGCCCCCCAGGAGCACGACGACAGTCATGACGCGTCCGACGACGGCCGCCGGCCTCCGCGCGGTCATCGGATGAAGCCCTCGTAGTTGCGCATCATGAGCTGCGCTTCGATCTGCTTCATGGTCTCGACCACGACGGACACGACGATCAGCAGGCTCGTGCCACCGAGACCGATCGCGCCGAGGTCCGGGAAGGCGAGGCCGAGCAGCGACGGCGACACCGCCACGATGGCCAGGAACATGGCGCCGGCGAACGTGATGCGGTTCACGACGCGGGCAAGGTAGTCCTGTGTCGGGCGGCCCGGGCGGATGCCCGGGATGAAGCCGCCGTTCTTGCGCAGCTGTTCCGCGGTCTCGTCCGGCTTGAACGTGAAGGCCGTGTAGAAGTACGTGAAGCCCGACGGTCAGCAGGAAGTACATGACGATGTAGAAGATCGAGTTCGGGTTGAACAGGGTCACGATCACGTTCGCGATATCGGCCACGATCTGGATGTCCGACGCCGTGAAGTACGACGCCAGCTGGACCGGGAACAGCAGGATGCTGACCGCGAAGATGATCGGGATGACGCCGGCCTGGTTGACGCGCAGCGGCAGGAACGTCTGGCCGCCCTGGTACATCCGCCGGCCCCGGACGCGGCTCGCGTACTGGATCGGGATCCGGCGCTGGCCCTCCTGGATGTAGATGATCACGGCGACGGCGGCGATCGCGACCAGGCCGAAGGCGATGAACATCGCGATGTTCGGGCTGGCCAGGAACGCCCCGATGGCGCTCGGGGCCTGGCTCACGATGCCCGCGAAGATGACGAAGCTGATGCCGTTGCCGATGCCCCGTTCGGTGATGAGCTCGCCGATCCACATCAGCGCGACCGAGCCGGCGGTCAGCGTCGCGATCTGGGTCAGCGTGTCGTAGCTGCCCAGGTCGAACGCTGCCGGTCAGGACGTTGCTGTTGTTGAGCAGCGCCAGGAACCCGTACGACTGCAGCAGCGCCATCGGCACCGACAGGTAGCGCGTGTACTGGGTGATCTTGTTGCGTCCGTACTCCCCTTCGCGGCTGAGCGCCTGGAGGGAGGGCACGACGCCCTGCATCAACTGCATGATGATCGACGCGTTGATGTAGGGGTTCAGCCCCAGCGCGACGACCGAGAAGTTCGACAACCCGCCGCCCGAGAACAGGTTCAGCAACCCGAACAGCGGGTTGCCCTCCAGGAAGGTGGCGAGCTGGGCGCGATCGATCCCCGGGACCGGCACGGCGGCCAGGAACCGGAAGGCGATGAGCAGGCCCAGGACGACCAGGATCCGGCGCCGGATATCCGGCGCCCGGAAGGCGTTCAGGAGGGATTCGAACACGGGATCTAGGCGTCGTCGCCGGACGCGGTCTCGGCCTCGTCGGTTGCCGCATCCGCGGGCTCGGGCTCGGGTGTCGGTTCGGCCTCGGCCGACGGCTTGGCGTCGGACGCGGCGGCCTTGGTCCGCGCGGCGCGGCGCGGCTTCGGCGTCGCGGTCGACTCGGCGTCGTCTTCGGCCGGCGCGGTCGTCTCGGCCTCGGGTGCAGCGGGCGCCTCGGCTTCCGCCGCGGTCGCGGACGGCGCCTCGGTCACGGCTTCGGCGTCGGCGTCGGCGGCCTCGGCGTCGGGCTTCGGCCTCGTCGGCTTCGGGCGCGGACGGCGCCTTGGCTGCGGTCACGGGCTCGGCTTCGGCGGCCTCAGCATCCTCGGCGCGCGCGGCACGAGCCCGATCGGCCTTGTCCGACGCGGCCTGACCGCCACGGGACAGCTTCGCTGGCGTGCGCTCCTCGCCCGGCTCCACGCCGATCGCCTTCAGCGGCGCGGTCGGGACCTCGAGCACGTTGACCGTGCCGCCGGCGGCCTCGATCTTCGCGCGAGCGGACGCGGTGAACCCATCGGCCACGACGAAGAGCGGTGCCGACAGCTCGCCGTTACCGAGGATCTTGAGCGGCTTGTCCAGGCTCCGAACCAGCCCAACGGCGCGCAGGATGTCCTGGTTGACCGTGATCTGGGCGGGCGCCTTGGTCTTGCCGGTGGGCTTCGCGTCGGCCGCCTCGGCCTCGAACGCGCCGCGCTCGGCGGCGGCCCCGATGTCGCCCACGTTCACGATCTCGTATTCGATCTTGAAGCGGTTCTTGAAGCCGCGGAGCTTCGGGATGCGCTGATGGAGCGGCGTCTGGCCACCCTCGAACCACGGCGGGATGGAGCCGCCGGCGCGCGCCTTCTGGCCCTTCGTGCCGCGGCCCGCGGTCTTGCCCTTGCCGGCGGCGATGCCGCGGCCGACGCGTGTGCGCTCCTTGCGCGACCCTTCGGGCGGGCGCAGGTCGTGGAGTCTCATGCCTTTGCCTTCTCCTTCGAATCCTCAGACCGATGGCTCGCGGGAGCGTCGCCTCGGTCCTCGGAGCGGCCCGTTGATCGGCGTTTCGCTGGAGCGCGAATCCGCCGACTCGGCGATCTCCTCGACGGTCACGAGGAAGCGGACCTGACGGACCATGCCCCGCGTCGCCGGGTTGTCCGCGACGACGCTGGTGCTGCCGATGCCGTGCAGGCCCAGGGCCTTGACGGTCGCCCGGTTGCGGGCGATGTGACTGATCGTGCTCTTGGTCTGGGTGACCTTCAGCTTACCGGCCATCGGCCACCTCCGCGGTCGCGGCCGGCTGACCGGAGATCCGGCTGACCAGCTTCACCCCGCGTCGCGCGCCCAGCTCTTCGGCCGAATGCAGGCTGCGCAGGGCCTCGATGGTCGCGCGGGTCACGTTGACCGGGTTGGTCGACCCGTGGACCTTGGACAGGATGTCGCGGACGCCGGCCGACTCGAGGACGGCCCGGACGGAGCCACCCGCGATGACGCCCGTGCCCTGCGAGGCTGGCTTCAGCAGGACGCTGCTGGCGCGGAAGACGACCTGGACCTCGTGCGGGATCGTCGTCCCGACCATCGGGATCTTGATGACGTTCTTCTTCGCGTCCTCGACGCCCTTGCGGATGGACTCCGGCACTTCGCCGGCCTTGCCCAGGCCCACACCGACGTGCCCGGCGCCGTCACCGACGACGACGACCGCGCTGAAGCTGAAGCGGCGGCCGCCCTTGACGACCTTGGCCACTCGGTTGATCTGGACGACGCGCTCTTCGAGCGCGAGCTTGTTCGGGTCGATGCGTGCCATGAGATTCCTTCCGATCAGAAGTCGAGGCCGGCGTCGCGGGCGGCATCGGCGAGCGACTTGATCCGCCCGTGGTACCGGAAACCGGCTCGATCGAAGACGACGCGCTCGATGCCGGCGGTCTTGGCCCGCTCGGCCAGGAGGCGACCGACGACCGCTGCTTCCTCGGACTTGGTCGAGTTGGAGCCCTTGAGCTCCTTCTCGGCCGTCGAGGCGGCGGCGAGCGTCGTTCCGGACGCGTCGTCGATGACCTGCGCGTAGATGTGGTTGAGGCTGCGGAACACCGCGAGACGCGGCCGCCCTTCCGAGCCCGCCAGGGTCAGGCGGATCCGGTCGTGGCGCTTGCGTCGGGCGGCGCCTCGGCTGGCGACCTTCGTCATCGTGTCAGTCCTTCGTGCGTGATCACTTCTTGCCGCCGATCTTGCCGGCCTTGCCGGCCTTGCGGCGGATCTGCTCCCCGGCGTAGCGCACGCCCTTGCCCTTGTACGGCTCGGGCTTCCGCGTCGAGCGCACCTTCGCGGCGATCTGGCCGACCAGCTCCTTGTCGATCCCGACGACCGCGAGGCGGGTCGGGTTCTCGAGCTCGAAGCTGATGCCCTCGGGCGGGTCGATCTCGATCTGGTGGCTGTAGCCCAGGTTGAGCGTCAGCTTCTTGCCGTTCAGCGCGGCTCGATAGCCGACGCCGGTGATCTCGAGCCCCTTGCGATAGCCGTCGGTCACGCCGACGACCATGTTGTTCACGAGGGTCCGGGTCAGGCCGTGGAGCTGCTTGTGGGTCTTCTGCTCGGTCGGGCGGGTGACGACGATGGTGCCGTCCTCCTGGCTGACCGACATGTCCGGGTGCAGGGCGCGGCTGAGGGTGCCCTTGGGCCCCTTGACCGTGACCTGGCGCCCGTCGATCGTCACGTCGACGGCCGACGGGACGGGGATGGGCAGGCGTCCGATACGCGACATGGTTATGCGCCTACCAGACGAACGCGAGGACTTCGCCGCCCAGCTGCGCCTGGCGCGCCTGCTGGCCGGTCATGATGCCCTGGCTCGTGCTGACGATGACGATGCCCAGGCCGCCGAGCACTCGCGGGATGTCCGTCTTGCGCGCGTAGACGCGCAGGCCGGGCTTGCTGATCCGCTTGAGGCCGGAGACGACCGGGACCTTCCCGTCGACATATTTGAGGGTGATGCGCAGGAGCGCCGTGGGGCCATCCTGCTCCTCGCTGACGTCGGCGATGAAGCCCTCGTCCTTGAGGATGCGGGCGATCTCACGCTTCGTCCGCGACGCCGGGACGACCACTTCGGTGTGGCGCGCCCTCGATGCGTTCCGGACGCGTGTGAGCATGTCCGCGATCGGATCGGAGATGTTCATCGGTTCCCTACCAACTCGACTTCGTGACGCCGGGCAGCTCGCCCAGGAGCGCTCGCTCCCGGAAGCAGATGCGGCACAGCGCGAACCGTCGCAGGAAGGCGCGCGGTCGTCCGCACACGTAGCAGCGGTGATACGCGCGCACCTTGAACTTCGGAGTGCGCTTCGCCTTTGCGACCATCGACTTCTTGGCCATGTCTCTCCCTCCCCGCGCCTACGAGGCGAAGGGCATGCCGAGGAGTTCAAGAAGCTTCTTGGACTCCTCGTCGGTCTTCGCCGTCGTCACGATGCTGATCTCCAGCCCGCGGAGACGGTCCACCTTGTCGTAATCGATCTCCGGGAACGCGAGCTGTTCGCGCAGTCCCAGCGAGTAGTTGCCCCGCCCATCGAACGACTTGTCCGGGATCCCCCGGAAGTCGCGGATGCGCGGCAGTGCCAGCGTGGTCAGCCGGTCCAGGAAGTCCCACATCCGCTCACCGCGGAGGGTCACCTTGGCCCCGACCGAGTTGCCCGCCCGCACGTGGAACTGGGCGATCGACCGCTTCGCCTTGGTGACGATCGGCTTCTGGCCGGTGATGCTGGCCAGGTCGCCCAGGGCCGCATCGAGCGCCTTGGCATTGGTCAGGGCTTCGCCCAGGCCGATGTTGACGACGATCTTGCTGACCTTCGGCACCTGGTTCGGGTTGCCGTATTCGAATTGCTTGCGGAGCGCCGGCACGATCTCGGCCTGGTAGCGCTCGTGCAGTCGGCTGGTCACGACTTGACCTCCAGCTGCTCGCCGCAGTGGCGGCAGACGCGCACCCGGCGACCGTTGTCGAGCGTGGCGTGCGAGATGCGGGTCGGCTTGCCACAGCTCGAGCAGACGACCATGACCTTGCCCACCGGGATCGGCTGGGCGATCTCGAGGATGCCGCCCTGCTGGATCTTGGGCATGCGGTCGGTCGAGCTCGAGGTCTGGCGGGCCTTCGTGTGGCGCTTGGCGATGTTGAGGCCCTCGACGACGACACTCACGCCACCGGCCGTCGTTCCGCGGCGGAACATGCTGCGGCCGCGCGGAGCCGGCTGACGCCGGATCACGCGCTCGACGGTTCCGCGCTTGCCGGCGTCGCGGCCGGAGAGCACGACGACGGTGTCGCCCTTGCGGACTTCGGGCACTTTCGGCGACCGGGAGGTCGCGGCTCGAACGCCCATCACAGCACCTCCGGGGCGAGGGACACGATCTTCATGTAGTTCCGATCGCGCAGCTCGCGCGCCACCGGGCCGAAGATGCGCGTGCCGCGCGGGTTGCCCTGGTTGTTGATGAGGACGGCGGCGTTCTCGTCGAAGCGGATGTAGCTCCCGTCGGCGCGGCCGTACTCCTTGTTCGTGCGCACGATGACCGCGCGGACGACGTCGCCCTTCTTCACGGCGGCGTTGGGGATCGCCTGCTTGACGCTGGCGATGATCACGTCACCCACGCCGGCCGTGGTCTTGAGCGAACGACCCATCACCCGGATGCACTGGATGCTCCGGGCGCCGGTGTTGTCCGCGACCTTGAGGCGGGTCTGGGGCTGGATCACGAGACGGCCTCCTCCGTCGGAGCACGCTCGGTCGTCGCCGGACGCGTCGTCGTCGCTCGCGGACTCGTCGCCGCGCTCAGCGTCGGTCTCGGCGTCTGCCTTGCTCGTGCGCCCGGGGTGGGCCGCCGCGTGGATGGCCTCGGTGACCTCGGCCTCCTCCTCCACGACCGACTCACCCGGGAGACCATGCTCCCCGGCGCGCGCGAGCACGCTGACGAGACGCCAGCGCTTGGTCGCGGACAGGGGGCGCGACTCCTCGATCTGGACGGTGTCGCCGATCCTGGCGTCATTCGTCTCGTCGTGGGCCTTGAACTTCGTGGACAAGCGGATGACCCGCTTGTACAGCCGGTGGCGGGCCAGGCGCTCGACGGACACGACGATCGTCTTGTCCATCTTGTCGCTGACCACGCGGCCGACCTTCAATTTCCGCTTTGTCTGCACCGTGGTGTCTGCTCCTGTCATCGCGTGATATCCCTTCAGGCCGTCTTGCCGAGCTTGCGCTCGCGCTGGACGGTCAGGATCCGCGCGATCGTTCGCCGCGTCTGCGGGATCGTGCTGTAGTCCTTGAGTTGTCGGGTCGAGAGCGCGAAGCGCGCTCCCCACAGGTCCTGCTTCGCCTCGCGCAGGGCCTCGATCGAGCTCGGCGTCGGAGAGGGAACGGGCCTTGTCCATGTCCATCCCGTTACGCCTCCTTCGCGCCTTCCCGGACGACCACGCGGGTCTGCACGGGAAGCTTGTGGCTGGCGAGGCGCATGGCCTCGACCGCGGATTCGTGATCCACGCCGGCCATCTCGAACAGGATGCGACCGGGCTTGACGACCGCGACCCAGTGGTCGGGTGCCCCCTTGCCGGAACCCATCCGCGTCTCGGCGGGCTTCTTGGTGGCGGGCTTGTCCGGGAAGATCCGGATCCAGATCTTGCCGCCGCGCTTGACCGAGCGGGTCATCGCGCGTCGAGCGGCCTCGATCTGGCGGCTGGTGATCCAGGCCGGCTCCTGCGTGGCGAGACCGTACTCCCCGAAGGCGACCATGTAGCCGCCCTTGGCGAGGCCGGACATCCGTCCACGCATGACCTTGCGGTGCTTGACCCGACGCGGCATCAACATCGTCAGACCCCCTGTCCGGGCTGGACCGGGGCGCCGACGAGCTCAGGTCGGCGGATCGGCTCCGGGGCGAAGTCGCCGCGATAGATCCAGACCTTGACGCCGATGCGGCCGTACGTGGTGTGGGCGTGGATCTGGCCGTAGCTGATATCCGCGCGGAGGGTTCCCAGCGGGATGCGCCCTTCCTTGTCCCACTCGCGGCGGCCCATCTCCGAGCCCGCCGAGGCGGCCTGCGACGGCGATCTTGACGCCCTTGGCGCCGGCCTTCATCGAGCGCTGGATGGCCTGCTTCATCGCCTTCTTGAAGGCGATCCGGCGGCTCAGCTGCCCGGCGATGTTCATCGCGACGAGATGCGCATCGAGCTCCGGCTGGCGGATCTCCTTGATCTCGAGCTTGACCTTGCGGTTCGAGAGCGCGCCGATCTGCTGGCGCAGCACCTCGACGTTGGCCCCGCCCTTGCCGATGACGATGCCGGGCTTGGCGGTGTGGATCGTGACCGTGACGTGGTTGATGCCACGCTCGATCTCCACGCCGCTCACGCTGGCGTTCGACAACCGCTTCTCGATGAGCGTGCGGATGCCGATGTCCTCCTTGAGGGAGGCGGTGTATTCCTTATCCGCGTACCACTTCGCGGTCCAGGTGCGCGAGACACCCAGGCGGAAGCCGTACGGATGGACCTTATGTCCCATGTCAGGCCTCCTGGTCCGCGACGGTGATGGTGATGTGAGTCATGGGCTTGTGGATCGGGAACGCCCGACCCTGGGCCCGCGGCTGGAAGCGCTTGATCGTGGGGCCCTCGTTGGCGACGGCCTCGACGATGATCAGGTCCTCCGCGGACAGGTTGTGGTTGTTCTCGGCGTTGGCGGTCGCGCTCTTGAGCACGCGGGCCACGTCGGCCGCGGCCTTCTGCGGCATGAACCGCAGGAGCGCGGCGGCCTCCTCCACCCGCTTGCCCGTGATGGCATTGGTCACCAGACGGGTCTTGCGAGTCGAGGCACGCAGGTACTTGGCAGTGGCGGAAACACGCATCGGCCGGCCTACTTCAACGCCGTCGACCGGTCGGTGTGCTTGCCGTGGCCGCGGTAGTTGCGGGTTGGGCTGAACTCACCAAGACGATGGCCGACCATGTTCTCGGTCACGTAGACCGGGACGTGCTTCCTGCCGTTGTAGACGGCGATGGTGTGACCGATGAACGTCGGGAAGATGACGGACGCGCGAGACCAGGTCTTGACGACCTTCTTCTCGTTGCGCTTGTTCATCTCCTCGATGCGGCCGAGGAGTCGGGCCTCGATGAAGGGGCCCTTCTTGATGGAACGGGACATTGGCTCCTACCTCCCCGGCTACTTGCGATGCCGCGAACGGACGATCAGGCGTCCGGTCGTCTTGGACCGCCGGGTGCGGTAGCCCATGGCGGGCTTGCCCCACGGGGTCTTGGGCGGCATCCCGGTCGGGGACTTGCCCTCGCCACCGCCATGAGGATGGTCGCGCGGGTTCATGACGACTCCGCGGACCTCCGGGCGCTGGCCCATGTGCCGGGCGCGGCCGGCCTTTCCGAGGTTCTGGTTTTCGTGGTCGAGGTTGCTGACCTGGCCGACGGTGGCCATGCAGCGCATCGGGATGCGCCGCATCTCGCCCGACGGCATGCGGACGGTCGCGTAGTCGCCCTCCTTGGCGAGCAACTGCGCGGACGTGCCTGCCGAGCGCACGATCTGGCCGCCCTTGCCGGGCGTCAGCTCGATGTTGTGGATGGTCGTGCCGAGCGGGATATTGGCGAGCGGCAGGGCGTTGCCGACCCGCGCCTCAGCGTCCGGGCCCGCGACGACTACGTCGCCGACCTTGAGGCCGTGCGGCAGGATCATGTAGCGCTTCTCGCCGTCGCGGTAGTGGAGCAGGCCGATCCGCGCGGAGCGGTTCGGGTCGTACTCGATGGTCGCGACGCGCGCGGGCACGTTGAACTTGTCGCGCTTGAAGTCGATGCGACGGTAGTGCTGCTTCTCTCCGCCGCCGCGATGGCGCACGGTGAGGCGGCCCTGGTTGTTCCGGCCGGATCCGCGCGTCTGCGGCTCGAGCAGGGGCTTGTGCGGCTCCTTGGTGGTGATCTCCTCGAAGGTCGAGCGAGTCATCTGCCGGAGCCCCGGCGAGGTTGGCTTGTAGGTTCGAAGCGGCATCGGTCAGACCCCCTCGAAGAATTCGATCTTCTGGCCGGGAGCCAGGGTCACGATGGCCTTGCGCCACGGGGTGGTGTGGCCGACGATCCGGCCGCGCTTCGTCCCGCGTCGCTTTTCCTTGGCCTTGGTGGTCAGGACGTTGACCGCGATGACGGTCACGTTCTCCTTCTTGTAGAGCTCCTCTACCGCGGCCTTGATCTGGATCTTGTTGGCGTGGTCGTTGACGGCGAACGTGTACTTGCCGCGCGTCGACTCGTCGATGGTCTTCTCGCTGATGACCGGACGAAGGATGATCTCGGGCGCGGTCAGGGCGGTCATGCGTACACCTCCTGCATGCGCGCGAGCGAGGGCTGCTCGATCAGCACGAGGTCGGCCTTGATGAGGTCGACGACGTTGAGCGAGTCGGCCAGGATGATGTCGACGGTCGGGAGGTTGCGGGCGGACAGCTCGAGGTTCTGGTCGCGACTCGGCGCCACGACGAGGACCCGGCCGTCGGCGGCCAGCGCCCGCAGGACGCTCGCCAGGTCGCTGGTCTTGATCGCCTTGAGGCCGAAGCTGTCGATGACCTTGACCTGCTCGTCGACGAGCTTGGCCGTCAACGCGCCGCGCAGCGCGAGGCGCTTCATCTTGCGCGGCAGGCGCTGCTCGTACGAGCGCGGATGCGGCCCGAAGACGACGCCACCGCCGCGGTAGTGCGGCGCGGTGACGGTGCCCTGGCGGGCGCGGCCGGTGCCCTTCTGGCGATACGGCTTGCGGCCACCGCCACGGATCTCGCCGCGGGTCTTGGTGTCGCTCGTGCCGGTCCGGCGGGCGGCCAGCTGGGCGGTCACGACCTGGTGCAGCACGGCGGTGTTGACCGGAGCGGCGAAGAGCTCATCGCTGAGCTCGACGTCGCCGATGTTCTTGCCGGCGCGGTCGTACAGGGGGATGGACGGCATTCGTCAGGCCTTCTTCACGAGGATGAGCGACCCGCGCGCGCCGGGGAGACTCCCCTTGACGAGCAGCAGGTTGCGGTCCGGATCGGTGCGCACGACGCGCACCTTCTTGATGGTCACGGTCTCGTCGCCCATGTGGCCGGCCATCTTCATGCCGCGGTAGACACGACCCGGGGTCGTGCCCGGGCCGATGGAGCCCGGCTCGCGGTGATGGTCCGAACCGTGGGTCTTGGGCCCGCGGTGGAAGTTGTGGCGCTTGATGTGGCCGGCGAAGCCCTTGCCCTTGGAGACGCCGCTCACGTCGACCTCGTCACCGACCGTGAACAGGTCGACGAGCGAGACGGTCTGGCCGAGCTCGTAGTCGTCCACGCTGTCCACGCGGAACTCGCGGATCGTCTTGATCGACTGGGCGGCTTTGGGCAGGTCCTTGAGCTGGCCGGCTTCGGGCTTGGACAGCTTCTTGCTGGTCTCCGTCCCGAGCTGGACGGCCGTGTACCCATCGCGATCGGTCGTGCGCAGACGCGTGACCGTATTCGGTTCGATGGCGAGGACGCTGACGGCGACCATGGTGCCGTCGTCCTGGAAGACCTGGGTCATGCCGACCTTGCGGCCGATGAGTCCGATGCTCATGCCACGCCCTTCAGCACCAGCTCAGCCGGTCCGAGGGCAAGGCGGAGCCGAGCACCGGAGCGAGCGCACTCCAAGGTGCGTGAGCGAGGAGCGCAGGCGACAACGCGGCCATCGGGCCGGATCAGCTGGTGCGTCATCACATCTTGATCTCGATGTCGACGCCAGCGGCAAGGCTGAGTCGCATCAGGGCGTCGACCGTCTTCGAGCTCGGATCCAGGATGTCGACGAGCCGCTTGTGGGTGCGGATCTCGAACTGCTCGCGGGAGTCCTTGTCGATGAACGGGGAACGCAGGACCGTGAACTTCTCGATCCGGGTCGGGAGCGGCACGGGACCGACGACGTCCGCGCCGGTGCGCTGCGCCGTCTCGACGATCTGGGCCGCCGACTGATCGAGCAGCCGGTGATCGTAGGCCTTGAGGCGGATCCGGATCCGCTGCTTCGCCATGTCGTCCCTACTCCTGGATGCTGACGATGGCGCCGGCGCCGACGGTCCGGCCACCCTCGCGGATGGCGAAGCGCTGGCCGACCTCGAGGGCGATCGGGGTGATCAGCTCGACGGTCATCTCGACGTTGTCGCCGGGCATGATCATCTCGGCCCCGTCGGGCAGGCCGATGGCTCCCGTCACGTCGGTCGTGCGCAGGTAGAACTGCGGGCGGTAGCCGTTGTAGAAGGGGGTATGGCGGCCGCCCTCCTCCTTGGTCAGGACGTAGACCTGCGCACTGAACTTGGTGTGCGGCTTGATCGAGCCAGACTTGGCCAGGACCTGGCCACGCTCGATCTCCTCGCGCTCGATGCCCCGGATGAGGCAGCCCACGTTGTCCCCGGCGCGGCCCTCGTCGAGCAGCTTCTTGAACATCTCGACGCCGGTGACCACGATCTTGCGGGTGGGCTTGACCCCGACCAGCTCGACCTCGTCGCCGACCTTGACGATGCCGCGCTCGATGCGCCCGGTGGCGACCGTGCCGCGGCCCTTGATCCCGAACACGTCCTCGACCGGCATGAGGAACGGCTTGTCGACCGCGCGCTCGGGGGTCGGGATGTACGAATCGACCGCGTCCATCAGCTCCTGGATCGGCTTGTAGGCCTCGGCGCTGGGATCGTCGCCGGCCTCGAGCGCCTTCAGCGCCGAGCCGCGGATGACCGGGATGTCGTCGCCCGGGAACTCGTACTTGCTGAGCAGCTCGCGGACCTCGAGCTCGACCAGATCGAGCAGCTCCTCGTCGTCGACCATGTCGACCTTGTTGAGGAAGACCACGATGTAGGGCACCTCCACCTGGCGGGCCAGCAGGATGTGCTCGCGGGTCTGGGGCATGGGCCCGTCGGTGGCGGCCACGACCAGGATGGCGCCGTCCATCTGGGCGGCTCCGGTGATCATGTTCTTGATGTAGTCGGCGTGCCCGGGACAGTCGACGTGGGCGTAGTGGCGCGCCTCGGTCTCGTACTCGACGTGGGCGATGGCGATGGTGATCCCGCGCTCGCGCTCTTCTGGGGCGTTGTCGATCGAATCGAAGGCGCGGTACTCGGCCGAGCCCTTCAGCGCGAGGTACTTGGAGATCGCCGCGGTGAGGCTCGTCTTGCCGTGGTCGATGTGGCCGATCGTGCCGATGTTGACGTGGGGCTTGTTGCGCTCGAACTTCTTCTTGGCCATGTCGTCGTGCTCCCTAGACCTTGGACTTCTGGACGAGTTCCGAGGCCAGGCTCGCTGGCACTTCGGCGTAGTGGCTGAACTCCATCGAGGACGTCGCGCGCCCCTGGGACATGCTGCGTAGATCCGTCACGTACCCGAACATCTGGGCGAGCGGCACGAAGGCGCGCACGACCTGGGTCTTGTGGCCGACGGAGCCTCCGCGGCTCTCCATCCCCTCGATCTGGCCACGACGGCTGTTGAGGTCGCCGATGACGTCGCCCATGAACTCCTCGGGCATCGTCACCTCGACCCGCATGATCGGCTCGAGGATGGCCGGGTCCGCCTTCGAGAAGGCGTCCTTGACGGCCATGGATCCCGCGATCTTGAACGCCATCTCGGACGAGTCGACGTCGTGGAACGAGCCGTCGAACAGGGTGACCTTCACGTCGACCACCGGGAAGCCGGCGTAGATGCCGGTCTCGAGGGCCTCGCGGATCCCCGCGTCGACGGGCTTGATGTACTCGCGCGGGATCGTCCCGCCGACGATCTTGTCGATGAACTCGTAGCCGGCGCCCTTCTCGGCGGGCTCGAGCTTGATGATGGCGTGGCCGTACTGGCCCTTGCCGCCGGTCTGGCGGACGAAGCGGCCGTTGCCCTCCGCCGCGCGGCGGATGGTCTCGCGGTAGGAGACCTGCGGCTTGCCGATGTTGGCCGCGACCTTGAACTCGCGGATCATGCGGTCCACGAGCACGTCGAGGTGCAGCTCGCCCATGCCGGCGATGAGGGTCTCGGACGACTCCGGGTCGGTGTGGACGCGGAAGGTCGGGTCCTCTTCGCTGAGGCGCTGGAGGGCGAGCGCGAGCTTGTCCTGGTCGGCCTTCGTCTTGGGCTCGATCTTGACCTCGATGACGGGCTCCGGGAACGTCATCCGCTCGAGGATCACCGGGTGCTCGGGGTCCGTCAGGGTGTCGCCCGTGTAGGTGTCCTTGAGCCCGACCGCAGCGGCGATGTCGCCCGCGTAGACCTGGTCGATCTCCTCGCGGTGGTTGGCGTGCATCTGGAGGATGCGCCCGATGCGCTCCTTCTTGTCCTTGGTCGGGTTCAGCACGTACGAGCCGGCCTTGAGCGTGCCGGAGTACACGCGGAAGAAGGCCAGCTTCCCGACGAACGGGTCGGCGGCGATCTTGAACGCGAGTGCGCTGAAGGGCTCGCTGTCGTCCGGCGTGCGGATGACCTCGTCGCCGGACTTGGGGTCCAGCCCGATCATCGGCGGCACGTCGAGCGGTGAGGGCAGGTAGTCGACGACCGCGTCGAGCATCTTCTGGACGCCCTTGTTGCGGAGCGCCGAGCCGGTCAGGACCGGGATGATCTTCGTCGTGAGCGTGCCCAGGCGGAGACCGCGCTTGATCTCCGGGATCGTCAGCTCCTCGCCCTCGAGGTACTTGTGGGTCAGCTCGTCGTCCATCTCGGCGACGGCCTCGATCATGGTGTGACGGTGCGTCTCGGCCTCGGCCTTGAGCTCGTCGGGGATGTCCTTCACCTCGAAGGTCGTCCCCTGGTCGTCGTTGTAGTAGTAGGCCTTCATCTCGACGAGGTCGACCACGCCCTCGAACTTGTCCTCGCGGCCGATCGGGATCTGGATCGGCACGGCGTTGGCGCCGAGGCGGTCCTTGATCGATTCGACGCCGCGCCAGAAGTCCGCACCGGTCCGGTCGAGCTTGTTGATGAAGCAGAACCGCGGCACGCCGTAGCGATCGGCCTGGCGCCAGACCGTCTCGGACTGCGGCTCGACACCGGCGACACCGTCGAACACGACCACCGCGCCATCGAGCACGCGCAGGCTCCGCTCGACCTCGACCGTGAAGTCCACGTGCCCGGGCGTATCGATAATGTTGATGCGATGATCGCCCCAGAACGCCGTCGTCGCGGCAGCCGTGATCGTGATGCCCCGCTCTTGTTCCTGGGGCATCCAGTCCATGGTTGCAGCGCCCTCATGGACCTCACCGATCTTGTAGATCTTCTTCGTGTAGAAGAGGATCCGCTCGGTGACGGTCGTCTTGCCGGCGTCGATGTGCGCGATGATTCCGATGTTCCGCGTCTTGCCGAGCGAAACCTGTCGTGCCACGGTGTCCTTAAGCTCCCTGATCTACCACTTGAAATGGCTGAAGGCGCGGTTCGCCTCGGCCATCTTGTGCGTGTCTTCTCGACGCTTGACCGCCGCGCCGAGGCCGTTCATGGCATCGACGAACTCGGCCGCCAGCTTCTCGCTCATGCTCTTGCCGTTGCGCTTGCGGGCCGCCTGGACGAGCCAGCGGACACCGAGCGACAGGCGGCGGTCGCCCCGGATCTCGACCGGGACCTGGTAGGTCGCGCCACCGACGCGGCGCGGCTTGACTTCGATGATGGGGGTGGCGTTGCGCATCGCCGCCTCGAGGATCTCGAGGCCGGGACGGCCTGCCTGGGCCTCTGCGCGGGCGAGGGCCTGGCGCAGGATGCGCTCCGCGAGGTTCTGCTTGCCGCCCTTCATCAGCTTCGCCGAGAAGCGATGCGTGATGCGGTTGGCCGGCACGACCTCGTACTTCGTCTTGCGGGGGATGCTCGTACGACGCGGCATCTACTTGACCCCACCCTTGCCCGGGCGCCTTGGCGCCGTACTTGCTGCGACCCTGCTTGCGGTCGCGCACGCCGGCGGCGTCCAGGGTGCCGCGGATGATGTGGTACTTGACCGACGGGAGGTCCTTCACGCGGCCGCCGCGGACGAGGACCACCGAGTGCTCCTGGAGGTTGTGGCCGATGCCCGGGATGTAGGCCGTGACCTCCATCTGGTTGGACAGGCGCACGCGCGCGATCTTGCGCAGCGCGGAGTTCGGCTTCTTGGGCGTCATCGTCCGGACCTGCAGGCAGACCCCGCGCTTCTGCGGGGCGCCCTTGATCGACACCTGACGGCGTCGCAGGCTGTTCCAGTTCTTGCGCATGGCCGGCGCCTTGACCTTCTTGATCTTGTTTTGCCGGCCGTGGCGCACGAGCTGACTGATCGTCGGCACGAAGACGTTTCCTTTCGGTTCTCGAGAACGGGTGCAGTGGCGGTCGTCGAGTGACCGCGGTCCGGCCAAGCGTCGCCGATCATCCGGCCCCGCAGGGCCGGTCCGGCTGGGACCGGTGGTGTGATGGTGTCGGAATGGTCGTCGGCGCAAGCGCCGAGGGCGGACCCCTCCCGAGGCCACGAAGGCGGAGTTTAGCAGCGGCCCGAAATGTGTGTCAAACGAACGAGACCCCGGGTCGTCCGGGGTCTCGTCGCGGGTTCGTGGGGGGTCGGACGGGGGTTAGCCCTTGCCCTTGCCCTTCCCTGCCGTTGACCTCTTCGGCCTCGGCCAGGAACGGGTTGACGTCCTCGTCGGTCGCCTCGCCGTCCGAGGCATCCGCCCCGTCCGTGCCGTCGCCGGCCAGGAACGGGTTCGCGGCGTCGCTCTCGTCGTCGGTGTCGCCACCGGCGATGGTCGCGGCGAGCGCGAGGCCGGCGGCCTCGTCGTCGGGCCCGGCTTCGCCCTCGCTCCCGTCCTCGAGGAACGGGTTGTACTCGGACTGGCCGAGGCCTTCGAGCGCCTCGCCGGCGAGGGCTTCGAGGGCCGCCTGGCGCTCGCGCGCCTTGCGGGCCGCGACGTTCGCCGGGGCACCCGAGCCTGCCGGGATGAGCTTGCCGATGATCACGTTCTCCTTGAGCCCGATCAGGTGGTCCTTGGCGCCGTTGATGGCAGCCTCGGTCAGCACCCGGGTCGTCTCCTGGAAGGACGCGGCGGCGAGGAAGGACGACGTGTTGAGCGACGCCTTGGTCACGCCGAGCAGGACCGTCTGGGCCGTGGCGGGCTCGCCGCCCTCGGCCAGGACGTGGTTGTTGTGCTGCTCGAACTCGAGCCGGTCGACGAGCTCCGTCGGGAGCAGGTCGACGTCGCCCGGCTGATCGATGCGGACCTTGCGGAGCATCTGGCGGACGATGATCTCGATGTGCTTGTCGCTGATCGTGACGCCCTGGCTCTTGTAGACCTTCTGGACCTCCTTCACCAGGTAGCGCTGGACCGCGTCCTTGCCCCGGGTGTCGAGGTACTCCTGCGGGTTGATCGGGCCATCCGTGATCGGGTCACCGGCACGGATCTCCTGACCGTTCTCCACGAGGACCTTGGCGTTGTGCGGGATGAGGTACTCGCGCTCGACCACGTCCTCGGCGCGGACGACGAGGCCGTCGTCGCCCTTCACGAGGAAGCCGGCGACGGGCGCGGTCACGTCGACCGTGGCGCCGTCGGTCTCGCCACGGGCGATGACCTGGCCGAGGGTGACGGTGTCACCCGCGGCGGCCAGCTGCTCGGCGCCCTTGGGCAGGGCGAGCGAGGTGTCGTAGACCTCCGTCGAGACGACCTTGACCTTGGTCAGGCCGTCGCCACGGATGATCTCGACGATGCCGTCGATGTGGCTGATCTCGGCCTTGCCCTTGGGGATCCGGGCCTCGAACAGCTCCTCGACGCGCGGCAGACCCGCGGTGATGTCCATGCCGCCGGCGACGCCGCCGGTATGGAACGTCCGCATCGTCAGCTGCGTACCGGGCTCACCGATGGACTGGGCCGCGATGATGCCGACCGCCTCGCCCGACCCGACCATCTCGCCGGTGGCGAGGTTGCGGCCGTAGCACGCCCGGCAGACGCCGTTGCGGGCCTCGCAGGTGAGCGGTGAGCGAACGAGCGCCTCGTCGACGCCGGCCTCGTCGATCCGGGCCGCCACCTCTTCGGTGATCATCTCGTTGCGCTCGACGAGGAGCGGTGCTTCCTCGCCCTTCTTGGGCTTGACGCGAGGATCGGGCAGCGGGGCCGCCGACAGGCGACCGACGAGCCGGCGCTGGAAGGCGCCCTTCTCGTCGCTCGACTCGGAGCGGATGATCCAGCTTCCCTCTTCGGTGCCGCAGTCGTCCTCGCGCGTGATGACGTCCTGGGCCACGTCCACGAGACGCCGGGTCAGGTACCCGGAGTCGGCGGTGCGCAGCGCGGTGTCGGCGAGGCCCTTGCGGGCGCCGTGGGTGGAGATGAAGTACTCGAGGACCGTCATCCCCTCGCGGAAGTTGCTCCGCACGGGGACGTCGATGATGCGACCGGACGGGTCGGCCATGAGGCCACGCATCGCGCCCAGCTGACCGATGTTGCCCTTGTTACCGCGGGCACCCGAGGCGGTCATCATCGTGACCGGACCGGTGGGGTCCAGGCCCTTCATCATCTCGTCGGACATCCGCGACGTCGCGTCCTGCCAGACCCCGACGACCTGCTCGTAGCGCTCGTCCTCGGTGATGAGGCCGCGCTGGAACTGGCGATCGATCTCGGCGACGGACTCGTCGGCGGCGTCCAGGCGCGCGCCCTTGTCCTTGGGGATCTCGATGTCGAACAGGCCGATCGTGAGGCCGCCACGGGTGGCGAACTCGAAGCCGACGTCCTTGATGCCGTCCACCAGGTGGGCGGTCTCCTCGGCTCCCAGCTCGCGATAGCAGGTATCGACGAGCTCCTTGAGGTCGCTCCGCTTCATCACGTTGTCGTGGAAGCGCAGCTTGTCGGGGAGGATCTGGTTGAAGATGACGCGGCCGATCGTGGTCCGCTGGCGCTCCGGGCGCAGCTCGCCCGCCTCGGCGTCCCAGTGCATGACCTCGACGTCGATGACCTCGTGGAGGTCGGCGTTGGTCCGCTCCCGGAGCTGGTAGGCGAGGATGGCCTCGTCTTCCGTCGCGAACCGGCGGATCGGCTTCTCGCGCTCCTTCTTGGTCTTGGGCTCGTTCGCGTCCATCGTCAGGTAGTAGCAGCCGAGGACCATGTCCTGGGTCGGTGCCACGACGGGGCTACCGTCGGCGGGCGACAGCAGGTTCGCGGTCGAGAGCATCATCGTCCGCGCCTCTTCCTGGGCGGCCGTCGAGAGCGGCACGTGGACCGCCATCTGGTCGCCGTCGAAGTCCGCGTTGAACGCGGTGCAGACGAGCGGGTGGATCTGGATGGCCGAGCCCTCGACGAGGACCGGCATGAACGCCTGGATGCCCAGGCGGTGGAGCGTCGGGGCGCGGTTGAGCAGCACCGGGTGGTCCTTGATGACGTCCTCCAGGACGTCCCAGACCTCGGGGCGCACGCGCTCGACGATGCGCTTGGCGCTCTTGATGTTGTGGGCGAAGCCCTTCTCGACGAGCTGGCGCATGACGAACGGCTTGAACAGCTCGAGCGCCATCTTCTTGGGCAGGCCGCACTGGTGGAGCTTGAGCTCCGGGCCGACCACGATGACCGAGCGGCCCGAGTAGTCCACGCGCTTGCCGAGCAGGTTCTGGCGGAACCGGCCCTGCTTGCCCTTGAGCATGTCGCTCAGGGACTTGAGGCGGTGGTTGCCGGTGCCGGCGATCGCCCGGCCGCGGCGGCCGTTGTCGATCAGCGCGTCGCACGCCTCCTGGAGCATCCGCTTCTCGTTGCGGATGATGATCTCGGGCGCACCGAGCTCCAGGAGCCGCTTGAGGCGGTTGTTCCGGTTGATGACGCGGCGGTACAGGTCGTTGAGGTCCGACGTCGCGAAGCGACCGCCGTCGAGCTGGACCATCGGCCGCAGGTCGGGCGGGATGACCGGCAGGACCGACAGGATCATCCAGTCCGGGCGCGTGCCGCTGCGACGGAAGGCCTCGATCAGGCGCAGGCGCTTGATCGCCTTCTTGCGACGCTGGCCGGAGCTCGTGCGAACCTCGACATGGAGCGAGCGAGCCAGCTCCTCGAGGTCCATCCGGCTGATGATCTCGCGCACCGCCTCGGCGCCCATGCCGGCACCGAAGACGCGGCCGCCCTTGGCGCCCGAGCCATAGCGCTCGTCGAGCATGCGGTACTCGGTCTCGCCGATCGTCTGCATCGGCTTGAGGCCCTCGAGCTCGTCGCGCAGCTTGCGCAGCTCGTCCTTGAGGCCCTGCGCCTGCTCGGCCAGGCCCGCGCGCTCGTGCTGGAGCGTCTCTTCGACGCCGGCCGCGAGGTCGGCGACCTTCTGCTCGACGACGCGGGCCTCGTCGGCCTCGCGCTGCTTGAGGTCGCCGTTGACCTGCTCGGTGTACTCGCCGACGATCTTGCGCAGGCGCGCGGTGGCTTCCTTGCCGCCCTTGTCGCCGGCCGCGACGACGACCTCGCCGGTCGGGGCGAAGGCGATCGTCTCGGTGGCTTCGCCGCTCTTGAGCTCGGCGAGCAGGGCCTGGGTCTCCTGGGCCGCGGCCGCGATCTCCTCGGTCCGCGCCGCGCGCTGGGCCTCGAGGTCTGCCTTGGTCCGGGCGAGCTCACCGTTGAGCTCGTCGGTCTTGAGATTGAGTTCGGCCTTCAGCTCGTCCTCGAGCTGGGTCAGGCGCTCACCGGCCTTGCCGCCACGGCCCTCGGCCTCTTCCTCGATGGCCGCCAGGGCGCGCTTGCGCGCCTCCTCGTCGACGTGCGTGACGATGTACAGCGCGAAGTAGAGGATGCGCTCGAGGTTGCGCGGGCTGATGTCGAGCAGGATGCCCAGGCGCGACGGGGTGCCCTTGAAGTACCAGATGTGGCTGACGGGGCTCGCGAGCTGGATGTGGCCCATGCGCTCGCGACGGACCTTGCTGCGCGTGACCTCGACGCCGCACTTGTCGCAGATGATGCCCTTGTAGCGGATGCGCTTGTACTTGCCGCAGTAGCACTCCCAGTCCTTGGTCGGACCGAAGATGCGCTCGTCGAAGAGACCGTCCTTCTCCGGCTTGAGCGTCCGGTAGTTGATGGTCTCGGGCTTGGTGACCTCACCCTTCGACCACTCCCGGATCTGGTCCGGGCTGGCGAGCGAGATGCGGATCGCGCTGAAATTATTGACCTCGAGCATGGTTCTCCTCCGCAGCGTCGGCTGGCACGACGATGCGATGCGGCGCGAAGGCGAACGGGGGCGTGCCGGCCGGGACGCGACCCCGTGGGAAACGGTGGGTTGTGCTGATGACGATCAGTCCTCGAACCCGGCGAGGTTGATCCCGCCGAGATCGGGGAGCAGGTAGCCCGAGGCGTCGTCCTCCGCGAGCGGGATCTCCTCCTCGTTCTGGTCCAGGATCTCCGCGTTCAGCCCGAGGCTGCGCAGCTCCTTGATCAGGACCTTGAACGACTCGGGGACACGCGGCGGCTGGATCTCCTCGCCCTTGACGATGGCCTCGTAGGTCTGGACGCGCCCGAGGACGTCGTCCGACTTCACGGTGAGCAGCTCCTGGAGGATGTTGGCGGCGCCGTAGGCCTCCAGGGCCCAGACCTCCATCTCGCCGAAGCGCTGGCCGCCGAACTGGGCCTTGCCGCCCAGCGGCTGCTGGGTGATCAGGCTGTACGGGCCGGTCGAGCGCGCGTGGATCTTGTCCTCGACGAGGTGGTGGAGCTTGAGCATGTAGATGTAGCCGACGGTGATGTGCCGGTCGAACGCTTCGCCGGTGCGGCCGTCACGGAGCTCGATCTTGCCGCTCTCCGGCAGGCCGGCCTCGCGCAGCTCGGTCTGGATCTCGCCCTCGGTCGCGCCATCGAAGACGGCGGTCGCCGCCTTGAGGCCCTTCTTGTGGAGCGCCCAACCGAGATGGGTCTCGAGGATCTGGCCGATGTTCATCCGGCTCGGCACGCCGAGCGGGTTGAGGATGATGTCGACGGGCGTGCCGTCGGGCAGGTACGGCATGTCCTCGGCGGGCAGGATCTTGGCGATCACGCCCTTGTTGCCGTGGCGGCCGGCCATCTTGTCGCCGACCGAGATCTTGCGCTTCTGGGCGACGGACACGCGGACCAGCCGGTTGACGCCGGGCTGGAGGTCGTCGTTGAGCTCGCGACGGAACTCGCGGACCTCGACGACCTTGCCGCGCTCGCCGTGGGGCAGGCGCAGCGAGCTGTCCTTCACCTCGCGGGCCTTCTCACCGAAGATCGCCCGCAGGAGGCGCTCCTCGGCGGTCAGCTCGGTCTCGCCCTTGGGCGTGATCTTGCCGACGAGGATGTCGCCGGGGCGGACCTCGGCGCCGATGTACACGATCCCCTCCTCGTCGAGGTCCTTGAGGGACTCCTCGCCGACGTTCGGGATGTCGCGGGTGATCTCTTCGGGGCCGAGCTTCGTGTCACGCGACTCGATCTCGTGCTTCTCGATGTGGATGCTGGTGAACAGGTCGTCGCGGACGAGGCGGTCGCTGATGACGATCGCGTCCTCGTAGTTGCCGCCCTCCCAGCTCATGAACGCCACGAGGACGTTGCGCCCGAGCGCGAGCTCGCCCGCCTGGGTGGAGCTCGAGTCGGCGATGGGCTGGCCATCGACCACGCGCGAGCCGACGTCCACGATCGGACGCTGGTTGATGCACGTGCCCTGGTTGGAGCGGACGAACTTCTGGAGCTTGTACTCGTCGAGCTCACCGGTGTCGGTCTCGACCGCGATGCGCTCTGCCGTGACGCTCGTGACCACGCCACCGCGGCGCGACACGAGGACCTGGCCGGAGTCGCGGGCGGCGCGCTCCTCCATGCCGGTGCCGACGATCGGCGACTCCGGCTCGAGGAGCGGGACGGCCTGGCGCTGCATGTTCGAGCCCATCAGCGCGCGGTTGGCGTCGTCGTGCTCGAGGAACGGGATGAGCGCCGTCGCGACCGAGACGACCTGCTTGGGCGACACGTCCATGTATTCGATCTGGCTGGCGCGGGCCTCCGGGAACGTGTCCCGATAGCGCGACGGGATGCGCTCGGCCGTGAAGTGCCCTTCCTCGTCGAGGGGGGCGTTGGCCTGCGCGACGACGTGCTCTTCCTCTTCGTCGGCCGGCATGTAGTGGATCTCGTCGGTGACGACCGGGCGGATCGGGAAGGCGTGCGCCTTCTGCTTCTTCAGCTCCGAGATGGCCGCGGCGGTGAACGGCTGGCCGGCCTTGAGGACGACCGCGCCGCTCTTGCTCTCGAGGTTCTGTCCGGCCTCGTACTTGTCGATCCCGGTCTCGTCGTAGGCGACGGTCCGCTTGACCTTGCGATACGGCGTCTCGATGAAGCCGTAGCTGTTGATCCGGCCGTACGTGGCGAGCGACCCGATCAGGCCGATGTTCGGTCCTTCCGGCGTCTCGATCGGGCAGATCCGGCCGTAGTGGCTGTGGTGGACGTCGCGGACGTCGAACCCGGCGCGCTCACGCGACAGGCCGCCCGGGCCCGAGGGCCGACAGGCGGCGCTTGGACGTCAGCTCGGCCAGGGGGTTCGTCTGGTCCATGAACTGCGAGAGCTGGCTGCCGCCGAAGAACTCCTTCATCGCCGCCACGACCGGGCGGATGTTGATGAGGGCGTTCGGGGTCGCCTTGTCGATCTCCTGGATCGTCATGCGCTCGCGGACGACGCGCTCCATGCGCAGCAGGCCGATCCGGAACGCGTTCTGGATCAGCTCGCCGTTGGCGCGGATGCGGCGGTTGCCGAGGTGGTCGATGTCGTCCTTGGGGTGCAGCCCGCGGTTGCACTCGATGAGGTGACCGACGATCGCGGCGATGTCTTCCTTGCTGATCGTGCGCTGCTCACGCGGCAGCTCGATGCCCATGCGCGCGGCGACGCCGTCGAGCTTCTTGTCGAACTTGTAGCGCCCGACCCGACCGAGGTCGTAGCGGCGGAAGTTGAAGAAGAGGCTCTCGACGAGCTGGCGGGCGTTCTCGCCGGTGGGCGGATCGCCGGGGCGGAGCTTCTTGTAGACCTCGATGAGGGCCTCGGCCGTGGTGTGCGTGAGGTCCTTCTCGAGGGTGCTCGCGATGAACGTGTGGTCGGGGTCCGTGTCGATGGCGCTGAACAGCGCGGTGATCTCGTCGTTCTCTTCGTACCCGACCGCGCGCAGGAGGGTCGTCGCCGCGATCTTGCGCTTGCGATCGACCTTGACCCACAGCTGGTTCTTGTTGTTGGTCTCGAACTCGAGCCAGGCGCCGCGGTTCGGGATGACCTTGGCGCTGAACAGCATGCGGCCGGACGCCAGGTCCTCCGCTTCGCTGTAGTAGACGCCCGGCGAGCGGACGAGCTGGCTGACGACGACCCGCTCCGCGCCGTTGATGACGAAGGTGCCCTGGTCGGTCATCCACGGGTAGTCGCCCATGTAGACGCGCTGGCGCTGGATCTCGCCCGTCTCCTTGATGAGGAGCTCGACGTTGACGTACAGCGGCTTGCTGAACGTCAGGTCCTTGGTGCGGCACTCCTCCTCGGAGTACTTGGGCTCCCCGAACTCGTAGTCGAGGAACTGGAGCTCCATGACCTTGCCGGTGAAGTCCTTGATCGGGCTGATCTCGTCGAAGAGCTCGCGCAACCCCTTTTCCATGAACCAGGCGAACGAATCGAGCTGGAGCTCGATGAGATTGGGGATCTCGAACTTCTCGTAGCTCACACCATCGACCTTGCGGTCGATGCGGGCGTAAGAGATGCGACCCGACGGGGTCACGGCGCGAGTCTTCGACTCAGCAGACAGCATGAAGCACCACTCCTTGACGGAGGTAAAGAGGAGAAAGGGAGGCCGCGCTCACAGAAGGAGTAGGATACCGCGAATTTCTATCTTGTCAAACGCTCCCGAAAGTGGTAGGGCCTTCCGATCCGAGGCCCGATAGACGACGATGGATGGCGGTCAGGTCTTGCGAACCGCCGCTCGGGCGAATGCAGCCGAAGGCGCCGTGAGCACGGAGCGAGCGCACTCGAAGTGCGTGAGCGACGCGCGCAGCGGCAACGCACGGATGCGCCGCCCCAGCGGCGGCCGACGAGGTGGCCGGGCTACTTGATCTCGACCTTGGCGCCGACTTCTTCGAGGGCGGCCTTGATCTTGTCGGCTTCGTCCTTCGCCACGCCTTCCTTGACGGGCTTGGGCGATGCGTCGACCAGGTCCTTGGCCTCCTTGAGGCCGAGACCGGTCAGCTCGCGCACGACCTTGATCACCGGGATCTTGTTGGGACCGACCTCGGTGAGGACGGCACTGAACTCGGACTGCTCCTCGGGCGCGGCGGCCGCGGCGGCGCCGTCACCACCACCGGACGGGGCGGCCGCGACAGCGGCGGGCGCGGCAGCGGTCACGCCGTAGCGGTCCTCGAAGCGCTTGATGAACTCGGACAGCTCGAGCACGGTCATCTTGTCGATCGCCTCGAGCAGGTCGTCCTGGGTGAGTACAGCCATGGATGTCTCCTTTATCGAATGTCGTGGAAAGTGAAGGTGGTCGTCACGCCTCGGGCGCCTGGTTCTTCTTCTGCTCGGCGACCTGCGCCAGGGCATAGCCCAGGTTGCGCAGCGGCGCGGTGAACAGACCAGCCAGGGTCGCCACCGGCGCCTGCATCCCGCCGGCCAGCTTGGCCAGGAGGACGTCGCGCGACGGCAGGGCCGCCAGGCGGGTCACGGCGTCGGCGTCGATCGCCTTGTCGCCCAGGACCGCGCCCTTGATCCGCACGATCTTGTTGTACGGACGGGTCGCGTCCAGGACGGCTCTGCGCCGTTCCGGCCTCGTCGGCCCCGAACGCGATCGCGGTCGGACCCGTGAGGAGCGGGCTGAGCGCCTCACCGACCGAGTCCTCGGCAGCGATGCGCAGCAGTCGGTTCTTGATCACGCGATAGCGGACGTCGCTCTTGGTCAGAGCGCGCCGGATCTCGGCGATCTCCTTCACGCTGAGGCCGCGGTACTCGGACACGATCATCGTCCGGGCGTTCGCGAGTTCCTCGCGCAGCTCGGCAACGGTCGCCCGTTTGGCCTCTGTCGGCATGTTGCCTCCTACTACGGCACGCGGACCGGCGTGCGGCGGTGGGCTGACCGGGCGTGGCCCGGACGTCCCCTGCGACGGATCCCATGGCGGCCTCCCGAAGGAGGCATGACCCCGGCTCGCAGGGGCGCGCCCACCCGCGAAGGTGGAGGCACCGACTGCCTCGGCGTGCTCGTCGTCGTCCCCGGCCTCCCTGCCCTTGCGGGCGGAGCATCCGGTCCGTTCCGACGGATCAAGCCCGGTCCGTCATCGACCTCGCGGTCGGCGGCGGCGGTAGGGCGCAGGCTGTCTGCGGCGGTCCGTCTGTCTTGTCAGATGACGCGCCTCTCGGCCGTCATCGCGTCAGTGGCCGGCGACCCGCCGGCGAAGGGGCAGTCTAGGCGACTGCGGCCGCCAGCGTGGCGGGCACGTCGACCTTGATGCCCGGGCCCATCGTGCTCGCGATCGACAGCGAGCGCAGGTACTGGCCCTTCACGCCGGTCGGCTTGGCACGGTTGATCGCGTCGACGAGGGCGGCGAGGTTCTCGACCAGCGCCGGCGCCTCGAAGCTGCTCTTGCCGAACGCGACGTGGATGATCGCCGACTTGTCGACCTTGAACTCGACCCGGCCGCCCTTGACCTCGCGGACGGCACGATCCAGGTCGAAGGTGATGGTCCCGGCCTTGGGGTTGGGCATGAGCCCGCGGCGGCCGAGGATCTTGCCGAGCTTGCCGACCATGCCCATCGAGTCGGGCGTCGCGAGCGCGACGTCGAACTCGAGCCAGCCGGCCTCGATCTTCTTGACCAGGTCGTCGCCGCCGACCTCGTCGGCGCCGGCCCGCAGCGCCTCCTGGGCCTTCTCGCCCTGGGCGAACACGGCGACGCGGACCACCTTGCCCGTGCCGTGCGGCAGGACGACGGTCCCGCGCACCATCTGGTCGGCGTGGCGTGGGTCGACGCCCAACCGGACATGCGCCTCGATCGTCGCGTCGAACGCGACGGTCGTCGTCTGCTTCGCGAGCTCGGCGGCCTCTTCGGGCGTGTAGACCTGCTCGCGGTCGACGAGCTTGGAGACTTCCTGGTATTTCTTGCCGTGCTTGGGCATGTGCGGTTCTCCTTATCGGTCGGCTGGACCGACCTCCCCCGTTGATTTCGTGTCCGCGGCCCGGGGTGCAGCCGCGGCAGTGTGGAGGTCGAGGGCTAGCCGACGACCTCGATGCCCATCGAGCGGGCGGTGCCTTCGATCTGCTTGGCGGCAGCCTCGAGGTCGTTGGCGTTGAGGTCGGACATCTTGATGGTGGCGATCTCGCGGAGCTGGTCCCGCGTCACGCGACCGACGCCCTCGCGCTTCGGGGTCTGCGAGCCCTTCTCGACACCTGCCGCCTTGCGCAGCAGGTCCGCCGCGGGCGGGGTCTTGAGGATGAACGAGAACGAGCGATCCTCGAAGATCGTGATCTGGGCCGGGATGATCTGGCCCGTCTTGTCGGCGGTCTTCTCGTTGTAGGACTTCGTGAATTCGACGATGTTGATGCCGTGCGGACCCAGCGCGGTACCGACGGGCGGGGCGGGAGTCGCCTTGCCGGCCGGCAGCTGCAGGGTCAGGACGATGCGGATCTTCTTTGCCACGGGTGGTTCGGTGCCTTTCTGAGCGGCTGCGAGAGCCTTAGAGCTTCTCGACCTGCAGGAAGTCGAGCTCGACCGGGGTCTCGCGGCCGAAGATGCTCACCAGGACCTTGACCTTGTTGCGCTCTGGGTTGATCTCCTCGACCGTGCCGATGAACTCGGCGAACGGCCCGTCGGTGACCCGGACGCTCTGGCCCTTGGTGAATGCGACGCGGTACTTCGGCGTCTCGACGCCCATGTGCCGCAGGATCTGCTTGACCTCCGTCTCGTCGAGCGGGATCGGCTCGCTGCGGACGCCGGGGATGTTCGCGCCACCGACGAAGCTCGTGACGCCCGGCGTGTTGCGGACGACGAACCAGCTATCGGGGTCCAGGATCATCTCCACGAGCACGTAGCCCGGGTAGACCTTCTTCTGGACCGTGTGGCGCTGGCCCTGGCGGATCTCGATCTCATCCTCCATCGGGACGAGGACCTGGAAGATCTTGTCCTCCATGCCCATCGACTCGATGCGGTGCTCGAGATTGGCCTTGACCTTGTTCTCGTATCCCGAGTACGTGTGGATGACGTACCAGCGCTTCTCGGGCGCCTTGATCTCGGTGCCGGTCAGGTCGGTCATCACGCGCTCGGTGTCAGGAGGCGCAGGAGCCCCTGGAAGACCTGATCGAGGACGGTGATGTACAACCCGACCACGAAGCTGATCGCAAAGACCAGCACGGTCAGGTTGCGGACCTGCTCGCGCGTCGGCCAGCTGACTTTCCTCAGCTCGGACCAGACCTCAGTGAAATATCGGCGGAGTCGCTTCACGTCGTCGTTCTTCTCTCCGGGTTCCTGTGGTGGTGGCAGGGGCGATAGGACTCGAACCTACAACCGCTGGTTTTGGAGACCAGTGCTCTGCCAATTGAGCTACACCCCTGCGGCGAGGCCGGGCGTCCCTACTTCGCCTCGCGGTGAAGTGTATGCCGCCGGCAGCGCGGGCAGTATTTCTGCAGTTCGATCCGGTTGGGATCGTTCTTCTTGTTCTTGCGCGTCGTGTACGTCCGCTCCTTGCACTCGGTGCACGCGAGCTGGATCGTGGGACGCGCTTCGACCCTCGCCATGTCGTCCCTACTCCTGGATGCTGACGATGGCGCCGGCGCCGACGGTCCGGCCACCCTCGCGGATGGCGAAGCGCTGGCCGACCTCGAGGGCGATCGGGGTGATCAGCTCGACGGTCATCTCGACGTTGTCGCCGGGCATGATCATCTCGGCCCCGTCGGGCAGGCCGATGGCTCCGGTCACGTCGGTCGTGCGCAGGTAGAACTGCGGGCGGTAGCCGTTGTAGAAGGGGGTATGGCGGCCGCCCTCCTCCTTGGTCAGGACGTAGACCTGCGCACTGAACTTGGTGTGCGGCTTGATCGAGCCTGACTTGGCCAGGACCTGGCCGCGCTCGATCTCCTCGCGCTCGATGCCCCGGATGAGGCAGCCCACGTTGTCCCCGGCGCGGCCCTCGTCGAGCAGCTTCTTGAACATCTCGACGCCGGTGACCACGATCTTGCGGGTGGGCTTGACCCCGACCAGCTCGACCTCGTCGCCGACCTTGACGATGCCGCGCTCGATGCGCCCGGTGGCGACCGTGCCGCGGCCCTTGATCCCGAACACGTCCTCGACCGGCATGAGGAACGGCTTGTCGACCGCGCGCTCGGGGGTCGGGATGTACGAGTCGACCGCGTCCATCAGCTCCTGGATCGGCTTGTAGGCCTCGGCCGTCGGGATCGTCGCCGGCCTCGAGCGCCTTCAGCGCCGAGCCGCGGATGACCGGGATGTCGTCGCCCGGGAACTCGTACTTGCTGAGCAGCTCGCGGACCTCGAGCTCGACCAGATCGAGCAGCTCCTCGTCGTCGACCATGTCGACCTTGTTGAGGAAGACCACGATGTAGGGCACCTCCACCTGGCGGGCCAGCAGGATGTGCTCGCGGGTCTGGGGCATGGGCCCGTCGGTGGCGGCCACGACCAGGATGGCGCCGTCCATCTGGGCGGCTCCGGTGATCATGTTCTTGATGTAGTCGGCGTGCCCGGGACAGTCGACGTGGGCGTAGTGGCGCGCCTCGGTCTCGTACTCGACGTGGGCGATGGCGATGGTGATCCCGCGCTCGCGCTCTTCGGGCGCGTTGTCGATCGAATCGAAGGCGCGGTACTCGGCCGAGCCCTTCAGCGCGAGGTACTTGGAGATCGCCGCGGTGAGGCTCGTCTTGCCGTGGTCGATGTGGCCGATCGTGCCGATGTTGACGTGGGGCTTGTTGCGCTCGAACTTCTTCTTGGCCACGTGACCAGTTCACTCCTTGACAGGCGCGGCTTTGCCGCTGGGATTTCGATGACGGGCGATGGAGCCCACAATCGGACTCGAACCGATGACCTCTTCCTTACCAAGGAAGTGCTCTGCCAGCTGAGCTATGTGGGCCCGGATCCGATCGCGAGGGTTCGCTATGTAGTGGTGGGCAGGGAGGGAATCGAACCCCCATAGCCGAAGGCGGCTGGTCTACAGCCAGCTGAGCTCACCACCTGCTCAACCTACCCACTGAGGCTCGGCTCCGGATGCGCCTGCGGTCGCGTGGTGGATCCGGCTGCCGTATGGATGTGCACTGGAGCCGACGGCGGGACTCGAACCCGAAACCTGCTGTTTACAAAACAGCTGCTCTACCAATTGAGCTACGTCGGCGCGACGGGCAGGGCCTTACCGCAGAAGACCCTTCGGCGCCGGGGAATGATAGGGCCGCTCGCCGGGATGGGTCAAGCGTGGGGGGTCAGGGCGGTGTCCGCCGACGGACCCGGCGGCGTCGCTCGCACCGAGCCGTTCGCACGTCCCGTGCACGTGACGTGTTCATTTCGGGGCCATCGAACGCGGGAACGGTGCCAGAAGCGATCGAGGCGCGCTTAACGGGAGCCGATGCACGCGACATGAGCAGCGGCGGCTTCGCCTCGGCCGACCGGATCAGGAGGCTATCGGCTCGGATGGCCCGCGAATGAGCACCCGGTGAGCGTCGACCGGGGCTAGCGAACGCGGGGGATGGCTCTGGGCCGTCGGTCGGCAGCAGGTCCTCGTCCGGCTCTCCGGCTTCGGCGAGGAGGCGGCGGATCGGCGGCCTTGGTCGTCGTGGCCTTGCGGGTCCGGCGAGCGGCTTGGCGCGACGATCGGGTCGCGGCGGCCTCGCCGGACGGCGGCGGGATGACCTCGACGGGCTCGGTCGAAGCCTTGCGTCCGCGTCGCTTCGGTGTCGTCTTGGTCGCTGTCGGATGCGTCGGATCGCCGTCGTGGCATTCACGTCCTCCGGCTCGGTCGAGAGGCCCTTGCGCGCGCGTGGCTTCGGTTTCGTTTCGGCCGGGGCGGCGTTGCGGTGGCGTCGGCGGACGGGTTCGTCCGGCACCACCGGTTCCGTCGGCTGTGGCCGTGCGCCTTGGGGGCCTTCGTGGCCTTCGTCGAGCGGCGGCCCTTCGCGGGCTCGGACGACTCGTCCTCGCCGCCGGATCCGAGCGACGGGACGATCGCTGGGCGTGGCGTTCGGGTCGCGTTGCGCCAGTGCTTCGAAGAGCAGGATCGAGCCCGCCACCGCGGCGTTCAGCGATCCGACAGCACCCTTCATCGGGATGCGCATGAACAGGTCGGCGCGGCGGCGGACGGCCGGCCCGAGACCCTGGCCCTCGCTGCCGACGACGATCGCGAGTGGGCCCCGAAGGTCGCTTTGACGAGCGGTCATCGGGGCATCGCCCTCGGCGCCCGCGATCCGCACGCCGCGCGTGTGGAGATCGCTCAGGGCCCCGGGCAGGTCGTCGACCGGGCAGAGCAGGAGGTGTTCGATCGCGCCGGCCGACGCCTTGACGGCGGACGGGCTGAGGGGCGCCTGGCGATGGGTCGGGAACAGCACGCCGTGCACGCCGGCGGCCTCGGCGCTGCGCAGGAGCGTGCCGACGTTGTGCGGATCCTCCAGCGAATCGAGCACCAGGATGAACGGTGGCTCGTCGCGCTCCGCGGCCCGCGCGAGGACATCGTCCAGGCTCGCGAACTGGCGCGGCTCGACGACGAGCGCGACCCCCTGGTGACCATCGAAGCCGGCGAGGGCCGTGAGCGAACCGCCTTCGACCTCGACGATCGGGATGCGCAGGTTCGTGGCGTGCAGCACGAGCTTCTCGAGCGCGGCCCGCCGCTGGGGCACGACCAGCAGACGGATGGCGGGACGACGGGCGACGAACGCCTCTTCGACCGGTCGTCGGCCGGCCACGAGCTCCTCGTCCGGGCCGAGCGCCTCCGGGGACGGCAGGGCGGACGGTCGGGGCGGACCGCCATAGCGCGGCTCGAACGAGGTGCGTGGGTACGGGCGCCCACCCTCGGGTCGCGGGCGGTACGGCCGATCGCCGGGGCCGCGACCGCCGGGCGGGCCGGTGAACGGCCGCCGTCCGGGCGGACCTCCCTGCCGCGGTCCGTAGCCTGGGCGATCGACCCCGCCCGGTCCCGATCGATCTCCGTGGCCCCGATCCGGGCCTTGCGGCCGATCGTTCGTTTGCCATGGCTCGTTGGGCGGGTCGTTCCGTGTGTACCCGCCGCGATCCTCTCCCGGCCGTGGCCGCGGACCCGGTGCGAATCGGTCCGTCGGCCACAGCCGCGAACCGCCACGCTCCGGCCGAGGTTCCGCGGGCCGCCGCCCACCAGGCGGACCGCCCGGACCGCCCGGCGGCCCACCCGGACCAGCGTGATCGCGCGGGCGCGAGGGCCGCGACCGATCCTGCGGCCCGCGCGGCCCGGACAGCCGTCGCTCGAACGGCCCAGGCCCTCCAGGTCCAGGACGCTGTCGGTCCGGGTCATGGCGCCCGGGCCCGTCGCGAGGCCCGTCGAATGGCCGACGGCCCCGCGGACCATCAAACGGCGGCCCGTCCCGCCGCGGCCCGAAGCTCGGCTCGTCTCGTCGCGGCCCGCCTCGCGGCGGCCCATCCTTTCGCGGCCCGTCACGGCGGGGCCCATCGCGACGCGGCCCGTCGGGCCGCCACCCGCTGCCGCGACGACGGTCGTCCCGCGGTCGATCAGCCACGTCCCACCTCCACGAGGCGGCGCCAGCGCTGGCCGTCACGCGTGTCCTCGACCGCGATGCCCTGCTCGAGCAAGTCATCCCGCAGGCGATCCGAGGCGGCCCAGTCCCGCGCGGCCCGCGCCGCGGCCCGGTCGTCGAGCATCGACCGCAGCTCCGGCGAGAGGTCCTCGTCGGCGTCGGGCAGCACCCCGAGCACCTGGTCCAGGTCGCGCATCAGCTCGAGCGCCCGAGCCGCGTCGTCGGTCGAGATCGATCGCGCCTCGATGCGCCGGTTCAGGTCACGCAGGAGGTCGAAGGTCGCGGCCAACGCCTCCGAGATGTTGAGGTCGTCATCGAGGGCGGCCCCGAAAGCCGCTCGTGCGTCGGCCAGCAGCGCCGGCAACGTCTCGTCGTCCGGCCGATCCTCGCGGTAAGCCGCCAGCGCCGCGACGAGTGCGTCCAGCCGTGACAACGCGGCTGCGGCGGCAGCCAGCGATTCGTCCGAGTGGTTGAGGCCCGGCGCGGTAGTGCACGGCGAGGAGCGCGTACCGCAGCGCGCGTGGCGACACGCCCGCCTCGAACAGCTCGCTCGGCCGGGCGATGTTCCCCGTCGACTTGGCCATCTTCGTGCCGCTCGACTGCAGGTGCGCGCAGTGCAGCCAGGTGTTGACGAACGGCTGGCCGGTCGCGGCCTCGCTCTGGGCGATCTCGTCCTCGTGGTGCGGGAAGATCAGGTCGATGCCGCCCGTGTGGATATCGAACGACTGACCCAGGTGGGCCATGCTCATCGCGGAGCACTCGATGTGCCAGCCGGGCCGGCCTTCGCCGATGGCGGTCGACCACGAGGGCTCGCCGGGCTTCGGGCCCTTCCACAACGCGAAGTCGCGGACATCGTCCTTGGCGTACTCGTCCGCCTCGACCCGTTCGCCGACGCGAAGCTGCTCGGGGTCCAGCCGGGCCAGCCGGCCGTAGGCGGGCCACGACGAGATCCGGAAGAAGATCGAGCCGTCGTCGGTCCGGTAGGCATGCCCGCGCTCGAGCAGCGTCCCGATGAGCGCGACCATCTCGTCGATGTGCTCGGTGGCGCGCGGCAGCACGTCCGGCCGGGTCATCCGGAGCGCGTCGGCATCGGCCAGGAACTGCTCGAGGTACCGGTCGGCCAGCTCGTCGATCCCGATGCCGGCTGCGGCGGCGCCACGGATGATCTTGTCGTCGACGTCCGTGATGTTCATGACCCAGCGAACGGTGTGGCCACGCCACCGCAGGTGACGAACGAGCAGGTCGGCGAAGAGGAACGAGCGGAAGTTGCCGATGTGCGCGGGGCCGTACACCGTCGGGCCGCACGAGTACACGCCGATGCCGTCGTCGCGCAGCGGAACCAGCGGACGCTTCTCGCCGGTGAGCGTGTCCTGCAGTCGGATCTCGCTCATGTCCCGGCCTCGATGGTCGCGAGCGCCAGCGTCGAGATCGATCGCCCGGCTCCCTCGGAGCCATCGAGGTTGCCCGTGGATGCCTTGACGTTGACCGCGTCGGGCGCGAGACCCAGGTCTCCGGCGATCGAGGCGCGGATCGCATCGAGGTGTCCGCCCAGCCGTGGCCGCGCGGCCACGATCGTGAGGTCCACACCGACCGGGCGCCAGCCGCCGTCGGCGAGACGCGAGATCACGTCCGCGAGCAACGAGCGGCTGTCGATGCCGGCGGGCGTCGAGGCATCGGCCGGGAACATCCGCCCAAGGTCGCCCAGCCCGGCGGCACCCAGCAGCGCATCGGCGAGCGCATGCAGGACGACGTCGCCGTCCGAATGACCGTGCAGCCGCGGAGCGCCCGGGATGTCCACGCCGCCCAGTCGCAGCGGCTCGCCGGGTCCGAACGGATGCGCGTCGTGCCCGATCCCGGTCCGCCGCGCGGGGTCCTGCCCGGCGATCAGGCTGGCCGCGCGAGCGAGATCGGCGGGCACGGTCACCTTGAGATTGGCGGGGTCGCCGGGAACGACATGGACGGGGATTTTACAGGCCTCCAGGAGCGCGGCCTCATCGGTCCACGTCCCCTGGCTGGCCTCGCCCGAGGCGAGCGCCGTGCGCAGGATGCCCCGCCGCACGCCCTGCGGGGTCTGTGCTGCCGCGAGGTCGGAGCGGTCGACGGTCGCGGCGATCCGATCGCCATCGATCCGTTTCAGGGTCTCGGCCACGGGCACGACCGGGATCGCCGCCCCGTGCTCGGCCGCCGCCTCGACGACCGCCGTGATCAGCGCGGCCGATACCGCGGGCCGAGCGCCGTCGTGGACCAGGACCACCCGCTCGCCGCCGGTATCGGGCGCCGTGCGCTCGAGCGCATCGAACCCCGATCGGACCGAATCCTGCCGCCGCTCGCCGCCGTCGACGAACGTGACCACCCCACCGTCCGGCAGCCACGGACCGGCCTCGAGCTCCCGCCGGCGCTCCCCCGACGTCACGACGACGATGGACGCGACGTCCGGTGCCGCCAGCATCGCCGCGAGCGTGTGGGCGAGCAGCGGCCGCCCGCCGATCCTGGCGAGCAGCTTGTCGGTGCCGCCCATCCGCGCCGAGGCGCCGGCCGCGACGACGATCGCATCGGCGCGCGCCGACGGGCACCGTCAATCGAGCCGCGGTTGGGCGAAGATCATGCGACCGGCCACGGTCTGGAGGACGCGGGTGACCGCGACGTCGAGGTCCTTGTCGATATGACGGGCCCCGCCTTCGACGACGATCATCGTCCCGTCATCGAGGAAGCCGACGCCCTGCCCGGCCTCCTTGCCCTCCTGGATCACCCGGACCCGCAGCTCCTCCCCGGGGAGGACGGCGGGCTTCACGGCGTTGGCCAGGGAGTTGATGTTCATCACCCGCACGCCCTGGAGCTCGGCGACCCGATTGAGGTTGAAGTCGTTCGTGAGGATCACCCGGCTCCGCGTCCGGGCGAGCGCCACGAGCTTGGCATCCACCTCGGTCTCGGACGGCACGGCGTCCTCGACGATCTCGACAGGGGTCCCGGGCTGCTTCTGCATGCGGGCCAGGATCTCGAGCCCGCGACGGCCGCGGTTGCGGCGCAGCGTGTCGGACGAGTCCGCGATGTGCTGGAGCTCGTCGAGCACGAACCGGGGGATCACCAGCGTGCCGTAGATGAACCCCGACTCGACGATCTCGGCGATGCGACCATCGATGATCGCCGAGGTGTCGACCACGATCCGTGGCTCACCACTGGTGGCCCCGGGGATCGTGGTGTCCTCCGAACGGCGAAGGATGCCGACCGCTTGCGCGGCTCCGACGAGGTCCTTTCGCTTGGCCACGGTCAGGCCCAGCATCCCGAGCCCGAGGAATAGCGACACACCGAGCGGCAGCAGGGTTCCGAACGGCGGGGGGAACGCCGACAGCGGGAAGCCGAGCAGGAGTCCCATCAGCAGGCCGAGCAGCAGGCCGATCACGGCCGTGATGAACTCGGCGGTGGAGAGGTCCTCGACGCGCGCGATCAGCCAGGTCGCGGGCACGATCGTCAGGTACGGAAGGATCGCGAAGCCGACGATCACCCAGGCGATGACCCAGGCCGCGAGCAGGAAGCCCAGCGTACGTGGCGTCCTCGAACAGGCCTTGGCCCGCCTCGGCGAGCACCAGCCCGGTCAGGCCCCCGAGCGCGGCGCCCAGCACACGGATGTAGCGGATCACGTCTTCCTCGGTGGATGGTCCCGGCGTCCACCGGCCGGGGGACGCGAACCGGGCGTCAGCCTAGCAGGGCCGGGACAGCGTCGCCATGACGCCCGGCTTCCCCGGTCAGTGCGGCCTCGACCGCGTCGCGCAGGGTCGAGACCTCGACGATCCGCAACCCGTGGGCCTCGATCGGGCCTGCGCCGCGGGTCGGACGAGGCACGATCGCCGTCTCGAAGCCGAGGCGCGCCGCTTCGCGCAGCCGTCGCTCGACGCCGGCCACGGACCGAAGCTCCCCGAGCAGCCCGACCTCCCCGATCGCGACGCTCTTCGCCGGCAGCGGCCGGTCCCGCAGCGATGACGCCAGGGCGAGGGCCAACGGCAGGTCGAGGGCCGGCTCGCCGACGCTCAGCCCGCCGGCCAGGTTCGCGTAGACGTCGTGCGATCCGAGCGCCACGCCGGCCCGGCGCGCGAGCACGGCGACCAGGAGGCCCAGGCGGTTCGGGTCGATGCCACTCGCCCTTCCGGGCCGGCGTCCCGTAGCCCGGCCGGCGCCACGAGCGCCTGGACCTCGACGAGCAGCGGTCGACTCCCCTCCATGGTCGGCGCGATGACGCTGCCCGCGGCGGGTTCGGCGTGATCCGCGAGGAACGCCCGGGCCGGGTCGGAGACCTCGACGAGCCCCTCGCCGGCCATCTCGAACACCCCGACCTCGTCGGTGGACCCGAACCGGTTCTTCGAGGCGCGCACCAGCCGGAGCGCCGCGTACCGCTCGCCTTCGAGCGACACCACGGCATCGACGAGGTGCTCCATGGTCTTGGGACCGGCGATGGAGCCGTCCTTCGTGACGTGGCCGACCAGCACGACCGCGATCGACTCGCCCTTGGCGAACTCCATCAGGCGGAGCGTGGCCTCGCGGACCTGGCCGACGCTGCCCGCCGCCCCGTCGAGCTCGTCGACCGTCGCCGTCTGGATCGAGTCCACGACGACCAAGCGCGGGCCGCATCGAGCGCCCGACGTCCACGATCCGGCCGATGTCGTGCTCGGCGAGGACCTCGATCGCGGTCCCGGCCGGGACGCCGAGCAACCCGAGCCGCCCGGCGCGGATCCGCACCTGCGCGGCGGACTCCTCTCCCGTTGCGTAGAGGACCGGACGGCCCAGGCCCGCCGCGGCCTGGAGCAGGAGCGTGGACTTGCCGATCCCAGGCTCGCCGCCGACCAGGACGAGGGATCCCGGCACGAGGCCGCCGCCGAGCACGCGATCGAGTTCGGCGATGCCGGTCGCCAGGCGCGGGACGTCGGACTCCCCGATGTCGGTCAGGGCTACCGGCGCCGTGGCGCCGTCAGGCGCGACGCGCAGACCGCGACTGGCCCGCGGGGTGTCGCGGACGACCGTCTCGACCAGGCTGTTCCAGGCCCCGCAGGCGCGACACTGGCCTTCCCAGCGCAGGAAGGCTTCGCCGCAACCCTGGCAGACGAAGCGGCTCGTCGGCCGCGCCACGGACGGCTAGTGCGCCTCGACCGGCGTGCGTGCGTCTTCGGCGTGGATGTCGAGGCCGGCCTCGGGATCCTTGTCGACGACGATCGTCGTGCCGGGCTCGTACCGTCCGAGCAGGAGGTGCTCCGCGAGCACGTCCTCGATCATGTTCTGGATGACGCGGCGGAGCGGACGGGCGCCGTAGGCCACGTCGTAGCCGAGCTTGATGATGTGCTCCTTGGCCGCGTCCGTGACCTCGAGCGACATCTGCTGGGCCTTGAGCTGCTCGCGCACCCGCTCGAGCATCAGGTCGACGATCTGGGCGATCTCCTCGACGGTCAGCGAGCGGAACACGACGGTCGAGTCGATCCGGTTGAGGAACTCGGGCCGGAACGCGTTCTTCAGCTCCGTCGCGACCTTCTCCTTCATGAGCTCGTACGAGCTCTCGGCCCGCGACTCGTCGGTCGTGCCCTGGACCCGGAAGCCCAGGCTGGAGTTGGTCTGGAGCTGCTTCGCGCCCAGGTTCGAGGTCATGATGATGATGCAGTTGCGGAAGTCGACCCGGCGACCCTTCGCGTCGGACAGGTGCCCGTCCTCGAGGATCTGGAGGAGGATGTTGAACACCTCCGGGTGGGCCTTCTCGACCTCGTCGAGCAGGACGACGGCGTAGCTCTTGCGGCGGACCGCCTCGGTCAGCTGGCCGCCCTCATCGAACCCGACGTAGCCGGGAGGCGCCCCGACGAGCCGGCTGACGTTGTGGCGCTCCATGAACTCGCTCATGTCGATCTTGATGAGCGCGTCCTCGCTGCCGAACATGAATTCGGCGAGAGCCTTGGCGAGCTCGGTCTTCCCGACGCCGGTCGGGCCGAGGAAGATGAACGAGCCGATCGGGCGCTTCGGGTCCTTGAGGCCGGCCCGGGCACGGCGGACCGCCTTCGAGACGATCTCGATCGCCTCCTGCTGTCCGATGACCCGGTTGTGGAGCGCGTCCTCCATGTGGAGCAGCCGCTCGGACTCCTCCTGGGCGATGCGCGTGACCGGGATGCCGGTCCACATCGCGACGACCTGGGCGATCTCTTCTTCCCCGACGGTCGGCTGGTCGCCGGACACCTGGGTCTGCCACTCGGCACGGAGCTCGTCGACCTTCTCCTTGGCCGTCGCCTCGGTCTCGCGCAGCGTCGCCGCCTCTTCGTACTCCTGGTTGTTGATCGCCGCGTCCTTCTCCTTCGTCACGCGGTCGAGGTCCTTCTGGGCCTCGCGCAGGGCCGGTGGCGCGGATGCGTGGCGCAGGCGAACGCGCGACGCGGCCTCGTCGATCAGGTCGATGGCCTTGTCCGGCAGGTGGCGGTCGGTGATGTAGCGGATCGACAGGTCCGCGGCGGCCTTGACCGCCTCGTCCGTGATCGTGACCTTGTGGTGCTGCTCGTAGCGCTCGCGGATGCCCATCAGGATGTCGATGGTCTGCTCGAGCGTGGGCTCCTCGACCATGACGGGCTGGAAGCGGCGCTCGAGGGCGGCGTCGCGCTCGATGTACTTGCGGTACTCGTCGAGCGTCGTGGCCCCGATGCACTGGAGCTCGCCGCGGGACAGCGGCGGCTTGAGGATGTTGGCGGCGTCGATGGCACCCTCGGCGGCGCCGGCACCGACGAGCGTGTGCAGCTCATCGATGAACAGCACGGCGTCGTTGGTGTTGCGCAGCTCCTCGATGATCTTCTTGAGCCGCTCCTCGAACTCGCCGCGGTACTTCGTGCCGGCCACGAGCGAGCCGATGTCGAGGGTCAGGACGCGCTTGTTGAGCAGGATGTCCGGCACGTCGCCGGCCACGATCCGGTGGGCCAGGCCCTCCGCGATCGCGGTCTTGCCGACGCCCGGCTCGCCGATCAGGGCGGGGTTGTTCTTCGTCTTGCGACCGAGGATCTGGATGACCCGCTCGATCTCCTTCTCGCGGCCGATGACCGGGTCGAGCTTGCCGGCACGGGCGGCCTCGGTCAGGTTGATGCCGAGCTGGTCGACGGTCGGCGTCTTGCTGGCGCGCTTCGTCTCCTGGGCACTGGGCCCTGCGGACGAGCTCTGCGACAGGACGCGGATGACCTCGTGGCGGACCTTGTCGAGGTTGACCCCGAGCGACTCGAGGACACCAGCGGCGATCCCCTCCCCTTCGCGGACGAGACCAAGGAGCAGGTGCTCCGTGCCGATGTAGTTGTGACCGAGCCGGCGGGCCTCGTCGATGGCGAGCTCGATGACGCGCTTCGCGCGTGGCGTGAGCCCGACCTCACCGACGACCGGACGGTCGCCTCGTCCGATGATGAACTCGACCGCGGTCCGGACCTTGGCGAGCTCGACGTTCATGTTCTCGAGGACGCGCGCCGCCACACCCTCGCCCTCGCGGACGAGACCGAGGAGCAGGTGCTCCGTGCCGATGTAGTTGTGGTTGAACCGCTGCGCTTCGTCCTGAGCAAGCGTCAGGACCTTGCGCGCACGATCCGTGAACTTGTCGAAGCGATCCATCGAGTCGAACGCCCGTTCCCTTTTCCTCGTGCCACCTCGGGGTGGCGCCTTGAGCCACTCTAGCACGACGTCCTTGCCGGCACGGTAGTGGCCATCGGTCCGGGTAGGTCATGTATGGAATCGCTATCGGACCACAGACGGATGCCCATTTGCCAGTAAGGGGCCGTCCGTATTCGCGCTAAGGAATCGAAACGACCCGCCGGTGGTCCGACGGGTCGCTGGATCGCGCGCGGTTCCGCGGGTCAGGACTTCTTGGCTTTGCCCTTGCTCTCGGTCGCTGGTTTGGCGTCGGTCCCCTCGGGCTCGACTTCGGCCGGGGCATCGGCCGTTGCCTCGGTCTGGGTCTCGGTGTCGCCTTCGGCTGCGGCCTCGTCGGCCGGTGCCTCGACCTGGGCCGCCGGTGGCCTCTTCGGCCTCGGCGGCGGGCGCTTCGACCTCGGCAGCCGGGGCTTCCTCGGTCGCGGCCTCGTCGGGCGCCGCGGCCTCGGCCTCGGCGGTCGGGGCCTCGCTCGGCGATCGGGGCTTCCTCGGCGACCGGCGCGTCCTCGGCCACAGCGGCCTCGTCGGCGGCGGGGGCCTCGACCTCGGCGGTCGCGACGTCATCCGGCGCGGCGGCCTCGACCTCGGCGGTCGGGGCCTCCTCGGCGGTCGGAGCCTCGACCTCGGCCGTCACGGCTTCGTCGGCGGCATCCTCGATCGCTTCCGTCGCGGCTGCGTCGGCCGCGGCAGTCTCGACCTCGGCGGCCGGGGCCTCCTCGTTGCGGCAGCTTCGACCTCGGCGGTCGGAGCTTCCTCGGTTGCGGCAGCTTCGACCTCGGCGGCCGGGGCCTCCTCGGCGACCGGGGCATCAGCCTCGGCCTCCGTCGGCGCGGCAGCGGCCGGAACGTCGTCACCTTCGGCCGCCGCAAGCTGCTGGCGAACCTGGGCGAACGCGGATGCGAGCGTGTTGTCGATCCCACCCTCGGGCTCCTGGACCGCGTCGCTCATCGAGTAACTGCGCTCCGGGCGCGGTCGACGCTCGGCCCGCGGGCCGGCGCTGGCGGACGGGCCGGGCTGACCGGGCTCGGGCGCCGGGCGGGCCGGCGGCTCCTCGGCCTGCTTGAGGCTGAGGCCGAGACGGTGGCGCTCGGAGTCGAGCGAGATGATCTTGAGCTTGAGCGCCTGGCCCTCGTGGACGACGTCGCCCGGGTGGGCGACACGCTGGTGGGACAGCTCGCTGATGTGGATCAGGCCCTCGAGGCCGTCGCGAACGCGAACGAACGCGCCGAAGTTGACGAGCTTCGTGACCGTTCCGTCGATGACGTCGCCGACGTTGAAGTCCGCGACCGTCGAATGCCACGGGTCGGGCTGGAGGCGACGGATCGACAGGCTGATCCGGCCGCGCTCGTGGTTGATGTCGATGACCTCGGCCTCGACCTCGTCGCCGACCTTGTAGCCGGACTCGGGGTTGTTGACCTTGTTCCACGAGAGCTCGCTCTTGTGGACGAGGCCGTCGATCCCACCGAGGTCGATGAACACGCCGAACGGCGCGATCGAGCGGACGGTCCCGGTGACCTTCTGGCCGACCTGGAGGCTGCTGAACAGCTCGTCCCGCTTCTCGCGGCGCTCCTCGTAGAGCGCGACCTTCTCCGAGAGGATCAGGCGGTTGGCCTTGCGGTTGACCTCGAGGATCTTGAGGCGAAGCTTGCGGCCGACGAACGGCATCAGCTTCTCCGCGATCTCCTGGGCGGCATCGCGGGGCTGGTCGTTCTGCGGCCGGCGCGGGAAGTCGACGATCTGGCTGATCGGGACGAAGCCACGGATGCCGCAATCGACGATCAGGCCGCCCTTGTTGTGGTCGATGACCGGCGCCTCGATGATGACGCCCGCCTCGAACTGCTCCTGCATGGCGCGCCACTTGCGCTCGAGGCCGGCGCGGCGAAGCGAGAGGACGGCGTGGCCCTCGGGCGACTCCGGCTGGAGGACGTAGACGAGGACGGTGTCGCCGATGTTGAGCGGCGCCTGGCCCTCGCCACCGTGGCGACCGAACAGCTCGCGGTTGCTGACGACGCCTTCGCTCTTGGCACCGATGTCGACGAGGATCTCGTCCTTGTCGATGCGAACGACGTTGCCTTCGACCACGTCACCGTGCTTGAAGCTCTTGATATCGGAGTCCTGCTCCGCGAGCAGCTCCTCCATCGTCGTCGGCTCGGGCCCGAGGTCCTTCGGCGGGGCGACCGGCTCGGGCTCGTCGTCGGCCGTCGGGGCGTCCGCGGTGTCGGCGGCGTCCAGGCTCGAGGATGCGGCGCCGGCATCGGCTTCGGCGGCGGGCGCGTCGGCAGCAGGAGCGTCGGCGGCGGGAGCGTCGGCGGCGGGAGCTTCGGCGGTGGGAGCGTCCGCGGCGGGAGCTTCGGCGGTAGACGCGGCAGTCTCGGCAGGCGTCCGTCTCAGCAGCGGGGGCGTCCGGTGTCTCGGCATCAGCTGCGGCATCCACAACGGGCGCGTCGGTGGCCACGGGAGCCGTCGTCCGCGTCAGCCGGCGTGGCGGACCCCTCGGTCGCCTCGGCCGTGTCTGCGGCGAGCTCGGTATCGGCAGGGGCGTCGACGGCCGTCGCCTCGACCGAGGCGTCCGAGATCGGCTGCCTCCGCGGTCGCCTGCGCCTGAGCCCCGTCATCGACGGTCGACTCCGGGCTGGCGGCGGTCTGGGCCGCGCCTCTCGGGGCCGCGCCTTCGACCTCGGGGGCCTCGCTCGTCTCGGCGGGCTCGTCGGCGACGGCGACGGCGCCAACGGGCTGATCGGACGCCGGGTTCACCGAGGCGTTCGCTTCGGTGTCAGGCGCGGTCCCGCCCTGCTTCTCTTCGGTCAATGTAGTGGTCACTCCTGGTGATGGATTTGCACCCGAGAATCACGAACGGCCTGAGCGATGCACAGGCCGTGACCGGAAGGGTGGGGTGGGTCCGTGGTGATCTAACTCCGCGGTCCGCTCCTTCGCGCTCTCTGTGGCCTGATTCCGCTCTTCAGCTGTCGTGCCTCTTCGGGGCCGGGAGAGTCTAGCACAGCGTTTCACGCGGCTACAATCGCGCCGCCGTGCCCGAACTACCCGATCTGACCGTGGTCGCCGAAGCCTTCGACGCCGCCCTGCGCGGGCGGCCGATCGAGTCTGTGGCGGCACCCGGCCCGCTGGCCGTGCGCGGCACCCCGGCAGAGCTCGAGGCCTTGGTCGGGCAGACCATCACGGCCATCCGGCGCCGCGGCAAGTTCTTCATGATCGACCTGGACCGCGACCGCGTGGTCGTGAACCCGATGCTGACCGGGCGCTTCCAGCTGGCCGCCCCGGGCGTGAAGCTCCCGACGCAAGACGGCCGTCGTGCTGCGCCTGGGACCGATGGCCGACCGCGGACGGTTCCGCCCGGCGGCGTGGACCCGCAACGCCGCCTGGCTGCCGGCCCCGGACGCGCATCCGGAGGTTCGCTACCGCGACCCGACGCAGATGGGCAAGGTCTACCTGCTGCCGGCAGGCGTGGATCGCGCGGTCCCGGGTCTCGGCGAGGGCGAGATCGGTCCCGACGTCGACGACCCGGCGCTGACGCTCGAGGTGTGGCGTGAGCGGATCCGACGTCACCCGGGCGAGCTGAAGAACCTGCTGCGGAACCAGGCCTTCGTGGCGGGGATCGGCAACGCCTACAGCGACGAGATCCTCCACGCCGCGCGGCTGCTGCCGTTCCGCAAGCGATCGACTCTGGGCGATGAGGAGATCGACGCGCTTTACGCGGCGGCCAGGACCACGGTGGCCGACGCGATCGAGGTCTTGCGCCGGCGGGTCCCGCCGACGTTCGAGACGCAGGTCCGTGACTTCCTCGCGGTCCACATGAAGGGCGGCCAGGCGTGTCCGCGATGCGGCACCCGGATCACCGAGGTCAAGGCCGGCGGCTTCGTGACGTCGTACTGCCGCGGCTGTCAGCGCTAGAGGACGGCTCAGGGCAGCTCGAGGACCTGTCCGACCCGTAGCAGCCGGGCGTTCTCGATGCCGTTGAGCTCCATGAGCTCCGCGACCGTCGTCCCGAACTCCCCGGCGATCCCCATCAGGGTGTCGCCGCTGCGGACGGTGTAGGTCCGCGGTTGCGGCCGGCGGCGCGTCCGATGGCGCGACCGATGGCGCGTCGGAGGCCTCCGCCGGGGCGGGGGTCGGGCTCGGCTCGACCTCGGTCGGGACGAGGGTCGTTGTCGGTACGTCGGTCGTGGCGGGCCGGACGGTCGCCGCCGGGCTGGCCCCAGCGGACGGCGAGGCCACGGCGCCGCCGACCACCTGAGCCGGTGTGAGGCTCGGCCCTCCAGCCGAGAAGCGCGCGACCACGATCGCGGCGAAGGCCACGGCCATCAGCGCGACAAGGCCACCCTGCTGCCCGGTGCCCCGCTCGCCGCGCAGCAGCGGGAGGCCGATGGCCAGACGGCCGTGGTCAAGGACCAGCGGCGCGGTCCGGGTCACCGGTCGAGTCGGACCGTGATCGACGCGGAAGTGCTGACCACCTCGTCGGCGCCGGTCGGATTGGTGGCCGCGAGGTAGGTGCTGCAGCCGACGTGCTCCGCGGTGAGGCACAGCCGGCGCTGCTTCTCGGCGGCGAGGATCGCCGGCGGCGTCACGACCGTGCAGCGGTGCTCGCGCGCGGGCGTGGACGCACGCCATCCACCGTCGGACGCCATGAGATAGGGACAGACGGCAGCGATGGCCGGCGTGAGCGGGCGTCGCGACGGGACGGGATAGGGCGGAGTCGGTCATCGCGGCACAGGATACCCGCTGTAGCGAAGGCATCCAGCCGGCAGTGTTTCCTCCCGGAAACGCAAATAATCCCGGCGACGACCTATTTTCCCGAAAGGCTGCCCTCTCAGTATCTTCGGCGCTGGAGAGCTTGACTTCCGTGTTCGGGATGGGAACGGGTATGGCCTCTCCGCTAGAGTCACCGGGATTACTTGTGCTCTGGACGTGGTCGGCAGCGGCACGACGCGGATCCGCATGGGATCCGGCGGGCGCCGGAAGAGATCTTCGATCTCGTGGTGAGTCGTCAAGGATCGATCACGATCCCAGCCACTGACCCCTGGTCAGTTGCTGAAGAGGTCAAGCCCTCGACCGTTAGTACCGCTCAGCTTCATCCGTCACCGGACTTCCACATGCGGCCTATCAAACAGGTGGTCTCCCTGCGGTCTTACCCGGTTGACCCGGTGGGGAACCTCATCTCGAGGCGAGCTTCGCACTTAGATGCTTTCAGCGCTTATCCCGACCGAACATAGCTACCCAGCGGTGCCCCTGGCGGGACAACTGGCACACCAGCGGTTCGTTCACTCCGGTCCTCTCGTACTAGGAGCAACTCCTCTCAAGTTCCCTACGCCCACGGCGGATAGAGACCGAACTGTCTCACGACGTTCTGAACCCAGCTCGCGTGCCGCTTTAATTGGCGAACAGCCAAACCCTTGGGACGTACTTCCGCCCCAGGATGCGACGAGCCGACATCGAGGTGCCAAACGGTGCCGTCGATGTGAACTCTTGGGCACCATCAGCCTGTTATCCCCGGGGTAGCTTTTATCCGTTGAGTGATACCCCTTCCACTCGGAGGTACCAGATCACTAAGCCCGACTTTCGTCTCTGCTCGACTTGTAGGTCTCGCAGTCAAGCTCCCTTATGCCTTTGCACTCTTCGGCTGGTTTCCATTCAGCCTGAGGGAACCTTTGGGCGCCTCCGTTACACTTTAGGAGGCGACCGCCCCAGTCAAACTACCCGCCTGACACTGTCCTGCGCCCGGATCACGGGTCGCGGTTAGAACCGGAATCCAACAAGGGTGGTATTTCAAGGTCGGCTCCACCGAGGCTAGCGCCCCAGCTTCTCAGCCTCCCACCTATCCTACACAAGCAAGATCCCAATCCAATGTCAGGGTGTAGTAAAGCTCCACGGGGTCTTTTTGCCCTGCCGCGGGTAACCTGCATCTTCACAGGTACTTCAATTTCGCCGGATCCCTCGTTGAGACAGCGCCCAGATCGTTACGCCATTCGTGCGGGTCGGAACTTACCCGACAAGGAATTTCGCTACCTTAGGACCGTTATAGTTACGGCCGCCGTTTACCGGGGCTTCGATTCAAAGCTTGCACCTCTCCTCTTAACCTTCCGGCACTGGGCAGGCGTCAGCCCCTATACGTCAGCTTTCGCTTTCGCAGAGACCTGTGTTTTTGCTAAACAGTCGCCTGGGCCATTTCACTGCGGCTTCGATCGACCACTTGCAAGCAAGCAGCCGCGAAGCGCCCCTTCTCCCGAAGTTACGGGGCCATGTTGCCGAGTTCCTTAACGAGGGTTCTCCCGATCGCCTTGGTATGCTCTACCCGCCTACCTGTGTCGGATTGCGGTACGGACACTATTGATCTCGCTAGACACTTTTCTCGCCAGCATGGCTCACTCGAATCGAGGCAGAAGCCCCTTTCATTCACTGCTCGGGGTTGAATGATCGGACGGATTTACCTGTCCAATCCCCCTACCGGTTTAGACGCGTATAGCCAAAACGCGCTCGAGCTACCACACCGTGTCATGCCATCGCTCTCACCTGGGATCAGTTCCGGGATCCTCCGGCTTGCGCCGGCTATCCCCCTTCACCTACCCCCAGGCGACACCTTGCGGTGCAAACGATCGTTAGTGGTTCCGGAATATCAACCGGATGTCCATCGCCTACGACGTTCGTCCTCGGCTTAGGCCCGACTAACCCTGAGCGGACAAGCCTTCCTCAGGAAACCTTAGGCTTACGGCGTGTGAGATTCTCACTCACATTGCGCTACTCATGCCGACATTCGCACTTCTGTCCGCTCCAGCCGTCCTCACGGTCGACCTTCACAGCAGAACAGAACGCTCCCCTACCACCAGATGATCGGCGAACCGATCACCTGATCCGCAGCTTCGGTACCAAGCTTGAGCCCCGCTGAATTTTCGGCGCAGATCCACTTGACCAGTGAGCTGTTACGCACTCTTTCAATGGTGGCTGCTTCTGAGCCAACATCCTGGTTGTCTATGCGAATCCACATCCTTTACCACTTAGCTTGGATTTAGGGACCTTAGCTGGCGGTCCGGACTGTTTTCCTTTTGACCACGAAGCTTAGCCCTCGCAGTCTGACTCCCGGGCTCTGAAATCACGGGATTCGGAGTTTGGTTGGGGTTGGTAAGCGGGAAGCCCCCTAGCCCATCCAGTGCTCTACCCCCGTGATTGAACGCCCGAGGCTAGCCCTAAAGCTATTTCGGGGAGAACCAGCTATCTCCGAGTTCGATTGGCATTTCACCGCTATCCACAGTTCATCCCCTAGCTTTTCAACGCTAGTGAGTTCGGTCCTCCACGAGACATTACTCCCGCTTCAACCTGACCATGGATAGGTCACTCGGTTTCGGGTCTACCGCGTGCGACTGATCGCCCTATTCAGACTCGCTTTCGCTCCGGCTCCGTCCTTCGCGGACTTAACCTCGCCACACACGCGTAACTCGTCGGCTCATTCTTCAAAAGGCACGCCATCAGGCTACCGGCGAACCGGCAACACCCTCTGACTGCTTGTAGGCACGTGGTTTCAGGTACTATTTCACTCCCCTTCCGGGGTGCTTTTCACCTTTCCCTCACGGTACTCGTTCACTATCGGTCGCCAAGAGTATTTAGCGTTGGACAGTGGTCTGCCCAGGTTCCCACATGAGAGACCTTCCACGTGGTACTCAGGTGGTCGTTCACGGAGATCGGTCGCTTTCGCCTACGGGGCTGTCACCCTCTATGGCCGGCCGTTCCAGGGCCGCTCGACTAACGATCGATTTGGTAACTCCGCGGGGCCCTTGCCGGGTCCCCATGATCGACTCCTACAACCCCCACTCAGAAACGGCGGCAACCTATCACGCTGAGTTGGGTTTGCGCTCTTCCCTTTTCGCTCGCCACTACTCGGGGAATGTTCTCTTTTCCTCCAGCTACTGAGATGTTTCAGTTCGCTGGCTTACCTCCACCTGGCCTATTTGGTTCAGCCAGGAGTGACTGGGCATTACCCCAGCCGGGTTTCCCCATTCGGACATCTCCGGATCACTGTCTGCTCGCGACTCCCCGAAGCTTTTCGCAGCCTGCCACGTCCTTCATCGGCTCTTGGCGCCAAGGCATCCACCCCGTGCCCTTTGTAGCTTGACCCCCTCCAGCCTCTGACCAGGTGGTCAGTCACCGGTTGGGATCGATCGGGATCATTTCCTTGACTACTCGGCGAAATCGAAAATTCTTCATTTCTGCCGAACACTATCCAGTTGTTAAGGTGCGGCCCCACCGAGGTGGGACCTCCCGA
>CAVVJX010000009.1:2500-569647 GCA_963748675.1 uncultured Chloroflexia bacterium
CCAGGACCGCGGCCGCGGCCGCCTTGAGGAGGCGCAAGCCGATCTCGATCAGGAGATTGACTCATGGTCGAGTCAGACCGCCCGCCGGCCCTGGAGCGCGCGGATCAGCGTCACCTCGTCGGCGTACTCGAGGTCGCCGCCCACCGGCAGCCCACGCGCGATCCGGGTGACGCTGCCGACGACCGACTCCAGCCGCTCCGCCAGGTACATCGCGGTCGCCTCGCCTTCCAGGGTCGGGTTGGTGGCGAGGATCACCTCTTCGAAGGGCGTCCCCTCGCGCGCGGCCTCGTCGGCACGGTCGAGGAGCTCGCGGATGTGCAGCCGCTCGGGGCCGATGCCGTCGATCGGCGAGATCGCGCCGTGGAGCACGTGATAGAGGCCCTTGAACTCGGCCGTGCGCTCGAGCGCCAGGACATCGAGCGGCTCTTCCACGACACACAGCCGGCGCTGGTCCCGGCCGCCGTCGCGACAGATCGCGCACAGCTCCTGGTCGCTGATGTTGAAGCAGCGCTCGCAGAAGACGACCTTGTCGCGAACGTCGATGAGGGCCGCTGCCAGGGCCCGGGCTTCGGCGTCGGGTGCGCGGAGCAGGTGGTAGGTCAGCCGCTGGGCCGTCTTGGGGCCGATGCCGGGCAGGCGCCCGAACGATTCGATGAGCCGCGCGACGGGCTCGATGAGGAGGGTCGCCACGCGCCCGTCACATCCCCGGGATCTTGAGGCCGCCGGTCACCGCGGCCATCTTCTGCTCGGCGAGCTCGCGCGACGCCCGCAGCGCATCGTTGACGGCCGCGACCACGAGGTCCTGCAGCATCTCGACGTCGGCAGGGTCGACCGCGGAGGGATCGATCGTGATGCTGACGAGCTCCTGCTTGCCGGTCACGATCGCGCTGACGACGCCGCCACCGGCAGAGCCGTCGACCTTCGCCTCCTCGAGCTCGCCCTGGACGCGGGCCATCTCCTGCTGCATCTGCTGCGCCATCCGCTGCAGGTTCGCCATCCCCATCGCGTGTTCCTCCTCGTGGTCGTGACGGCCAGTCTGACCGATGCGCTTACGGCCTGCCGGGCCGCCGTCCTCGTCAGTCGATCTCGACGACGTCGGCCAGGTCATCGCCGAAGATCCGGCGCGCCTCGGACATGAGGAAGCCATCGTCCCCGCCCGTTGTCGGAGCGGGGACCTCGATGTTGGCCACGATGCAGCGGACCCCGATGTCGGTGCCGATGACTTCGCGGATGCCGGCCTCGATGCCGGCCTTCTTCCGTTCGGCGATCTCGCGGAGGAACGCCTGCTCCTCGGGGAAGCCGAGGGTCACGATGACTCCGTCGAGGGCGACGGGTCGGCACATGAGGATGAGCGGCTTGATGACCGGCTGGCGGCTCAGAGCCGCAACGATGTCCGGCCAGGCCGCGACGATCCGATCGAGCGAGAGCTCGGTGCCGTTGGTCGCAGGTGCGGTGGCGGCCGCTGTCGTCGCAGTGGCTGCCACCGTGGCCTCTGCTGACGGGGTGATCGCCTCGGGATCCGACGCCTCGGGGGCCGCCGCGGGCTCGGGCGCCGCAGCGGGCTCGGGGGCGGTCGCTTCTGGTTCGTCGGTCTGCGGCGATGGACGGTCCTCGGTCTCGGCGGCCGATGCCTCGGGGGGCTCGATCGGCGCTTCGGGGGCCGGCGGCTCCGGTTTCGTGGTCGGCGCGGTTGCCTGCGCGGCGGGCTCGACCGACGGCGCCGCCGGGGGTCGGGCGGGCTCGATCGCGGGTGCGGCCGCCGGCTCGGGCTCGGGCGCGGGTGTCGTCACGGCCGTGGGCCGCGGTCCCGCGCCCGCCGAGGAGCCGGCGAACAGGGCGAGCTCGAGTTGGAGGCGCAGGCCGCCGATGCCCGCGCGGTCGGGATCGATGGCGACGAGCCGGCGGGCCACCGCGGTCAGGGCGGCGCCACGATCCGTGCCGCCCGAGCCGGCCTCCGCGACGAGCCGCGTCCGAACCGCTTCGACCACCTGGTCCAGCAACGCCCGCGGGTCGCGACCGCGCTCCTCGAGCCGGTCGAGGATCTCGATGCCCGCGGCGGCATCGCCGGTCAGCAACGCCTCGACGAATCCATCGACGGCCGCGGCATCCGCAAGACCGAGCAGGTCGCGGACCGCAGGTTCGGTCACGACGTCGGTCGTCATCGACAGCAGCTGGTCAAGGATCGATTCGGCGTCGCGCATGCCGCCGGCGGCCAGCCGTGCGATCAGCGTGAGGGCTCCTGGCTCGATCGACCGGCCGTCGGCTTCGAGGATCCGCGCCAGCTTGCCCTCGATCTCCGGGACGGTCAGGCGCCGGACATCGAAGCGCTGGAGCCGCGACAGGATGGCCGGCGGGAAGCCCGACGGCTCGGTCGAGGCGAACATGAAGATCACGAAGTCCGGCGGCTCCTCGAGCGACTTCAGGAGCGCGTTCCAGGCATCACGGGTGATCTGGTGGGCCTCGTCGAGGATGTAGACCTTGCGGCGCAGGTGGCCGGGCGGATAGGCGAGCCGGTCGCGCAGCTCGCGGACCTCGTTGATGCCGCGATTGGACGCGGCGTCGATCTCGAGGACGTCGAGGGTGGTCCCTTCGCGGATGGCCACGCACGCTTCGCAGGCGTCGCATGGATCGCCGTCCTGGAGGTTCGTGCAGTTGACGGCCTTGGCCATGATCCGGGCCAGCGAGGTCTTGCCGGTCCCGCGCGGACCGACGAACAGGAGCGCGTGGGCGACGCGTTCGGTCCGGACGGCGTTGCGGAGCGTCTCGACGACCGCTTCCTGGCCGACGATCTGGCTGAAGGTCTGGGCACGCCAGCGTCGGTACAGCGCCTGGTGCGGAACGGTCGGCGTCACGACCTCCTCCGGTCGGGGGCGAGCGGGATCAATTGCCGTGCACCCTCCGTCGATCGACCGTCGCTCGGGCCCACCATGACGGGCGGCTCGGACCAGGCCGTTCCGCGGCACCCGACGAGGATCGCTTAGTGCTGCTTCCTTCCGGACCTGACACGGTTCGCGGTTCGCCGCTGCGCGGGACCCGGTCCTCAACGTCGCACCGTCGGGCGGCGACCGAGAACGGAGACCTCGAGAGGGGATTCGGCCCTGCTGGAGCGGATTGCAGGCTACAGGGCACCGCTAGTTCCCCGCCTAGCACGGCTCGGGAAGGATACCCCGGACCGATCGGTCATGCCGTCCATCGTTCGCGGTCGTGGCCGAAGAGGACCTGCGACGGATCCAGCGCCCGCAACCGCTCGATCGAGCGGTCGTACGCGGCCTGGTCGGGGGCGCTGCTCCTTCCCTCGAGGGGCGTCCCGTCGCCGATCCATTCCCCGACGGTGTAGCAGGCCTGGCCGGCGAGGACGATCGGACCGTCGGGTCCGTCGACGACCAGCGATTGGTGCCCCGGCGTGTGGCCAGGAGTCGCGACGACCCGGATGCCAGGCACGATCTCGTGGTCGCCCGCGACCTGCTCATAAAGAGCCCCCGGGAAGTCGATCCATTCGAGGATCGTGTGGTCCGTCGTGTGGGCCAGTTCCCATTCGACCGGCTGGACGTAGATCGGGATGCCCTGAAACGCCGCGTTCTGCCCCGCGTGGTCCGCGTGGAGGTGGCAGTTGACGATCTCGGTGATGTCACCGATCTCGATGCCGGCGCCGGCCAGGACCTCGCCGACCGGCCGAGCGACCGGATGGTAGGTCGCCTCCAGCTCCGCATTCCCGAAGCCGAAACCGGTGTCGAACAGCAGGATCCCGCGCTCGCGGCGAACGGCATAGCCGACGACGACACCGACCCGCCCGGCCAGCTCGGGATCCGGGAACCGGAACTCGCTGAGCAACAGCGGCGTGATGCTCGGGAACACGGGTTTGGTCACGAGCCTGGATCCGACCCCTTGCCCAGAACGTCAGCCCGCGGGATCCGGGCGCCGAGGCGAAGGCGGAGCCGAGGACCGGAGCGAGCGTACCCGAAGGTACGTGAGCGAGGACCGGAGGCGACAACGCACGCATCGGCGTCCGGGCCCGTGGGCGGGTGTGGCGGAGAGGGCGGGATTCGAACCCGCGATGGGTTGCCCCAAACCGCATTTCCAGTGCGGCGCCATAGTCCACTAGGCGACCTCTCCCCGAGCAGCCAGCGTAACGGGATGCCGCCTCGCGCGCACCGAGACCGGAAACCAGCCCGAAACGTCAGCCCGCCGCGAGGGTGGTCGAGGCGAAGGCGGAGCCGAGGACCGGAGCGAGCGTGCCCGAAGGCACGTGAGCGAGGACCGGAGGCGACAACGCACGCATCGGCCGCCATCGCGGCGGGCGGTTGTGGCGGAGAGGGCGGGATTCGAACCCGCGGTGCTTTCGCACACCGCTTTTCGAGAGCGGCACCATCAACCACTCGGACACCTCTCCGCGGGAGAGGATACCAAAGCCGGCCCGGACGCCCGCCGGGACGGCCGTCAGGCGGTCGGCGAGCCGGCGAGCAGCGCCTCGGCCTCGTCGCGCCGGATCCCGCTCACGACCTTGATGCGTCGCGGCAGAGCCGGGTGCTGGGCCAGCTGCACGACCGTGCCCGCAGCGCCCTCGCGCGTGTCCTCGACCGCGTACACGAGCGCCTCGACGTCGCTTGCGAGGAGGGCCCCGACGCACATCGCACATGGCTCGTGGGTCGTGAAGATCGTGGCGTCCGCGAGACGACCGCGGCCCAGGCGGCGGGCGGCTTCGCGCAGGGCGACGACGACCGCGTGGGCGGTGGGGTCGTTCGTCGATTCGACTCGATCATGAGCCCGGGCAACCATGGCCTCATCGACGACGGCGACCGCGGCGATCGGCCGCTCACCCCGTTCGATGGCGAGCTCCGCCTCCGCCAGCGCCTCGCCCATGAAGAGCTCGTAGTTCATGCGGCGATGCTAGCAGACGACCGCACGCGCTCCGTTGGGGCCACCGGCCGCACCCGGTCGTCCCCCAGTCGACGCGATAGCATGGCGTGCGCATGTCGACGACGAAGCGGATCGCCATCCTGACGGGCGGTGGCGACGTTCCCGGGCTCAACGCGGTCATCAAGAGCGTCGTCTATCGAGCGACGGAGGCCGGCCACGAGGTGCTCGGCATCCGGCGCGGCTGGGAAGGCCTGACGCACGTCCAACCCGAGCTGCCCGACGGTGGCGGCTACCTGCGTCCGCTCGATCGGATCAACACCCGGACGATCGACCGGACCGGCGGGACCATCCTTCACACGTCCCGAACGAACCCGCGCAAGATGCGCGCCGGAGCCCTGCCGCCCTGGCTGCCGGAGTCCGACCGTGCGAAGTTCGCGGTCGGGGACGACCTCCACGACCTGACGCCCCTCGTGCTGGACCACCTCTCGACGCTCGGCGTTGACGTCCTCGTCACGATCGGCGGGGACGACACGCTGTCGTACTCGCAGGTCCTCGCCGACGCGGGCGTCTCGCTGGTCGCCATCCCCAAGACGATGGACAACGACGTCCAGGGAACCGAGTACTGCATCGGCTTCTCGACGGCGATCACGCGCGCGAAGGAGGCGATCAACCGGCAGCGGACGACACTCGGCTCGCACGAGCGGATCGGCGTCTTCCGGATCTTCGGGCGCGATGCCGGCTTCTCGGCGCTCTACACGGCCTATGTCACGTCCGCGCGCTGCGTGATCCCCGAAGCCCCGTACGACCTCGAGGCACTGGCGGCCCTCCTCGCTGCCGACCATGCCGCGAACCCGTCGCACTACACCTTTGTCATCACGGCCGAGGGCGCCATCTGGAAGGGCGCGCGAATGTCGGATGTCGGCGAGGCCGACGCCTTCGGGCACCGCCACAAGGCGAATGTCGGCGAGGCGCTGGCCTACGAGCTGCACGCCCGGACCGGGATCGAGACGCTGGCCTCCGAGCTGACCTACGACCTGCGGTCGGGCGAACCGGACTCGATCGACTCGATGGTCGCGACGACCTTCGCGAACGTGGCCATGGACCTGATCATGGACGGCGTCACGGGCCGCATGGTCGCGATCCAGGACGGGAAGTACGCCCACACGTCCCTGCCGGATCCGGAGCTCGGCCCGCGCAAGGTCGATGTCCCGGTCATGTACAACGCCCAGCGGTTCCGGCCGCGCTACGAAGGGAAGCTCGGCGACCCGATGTTGCTGGTCGGCCTGGACTGAGGCGACGGGCGCGCCCGGTCAGTCGTCGAGGCCGGACAGACCGCGGATGGCGCGCGCGAGGGCCGACATGTCGTCATCGGCGTGCCCCTGGGCGATCAGCCCCGACTCGAGCTGGGCGGCCAGGGCGCTGACCGGCAACGCGGCACCGAGCTGGGCGGCGAGCTCGAGCGCGATCGCGAGGTCCTTGCGGTGCAATGCGACCTTGAAGCCGAGGGGGTACTCGTTGTCGATCATCCGGCCGGCGCGGTTCGCGAGGACCCAGCTCTGAGCGGCTCCCCCGCCGAGTGCTTCGACGACCTGCTCGACGTCGAGGCCGGCCTTGATCGCGAGGACGATGCCTTCGGCGACGCCGAGGTAGGTGCCCGCGAGGATGACCTGGTTGACGGCCTTGACCGCCTGACCCGCGCCGATCGGGCCGACGTGGGTGATCGTCCGGCCGAGCGCGTTGAGCACCGGCCGGGCGTGCTCGACGTCGCGCTCCGCGCCCCCGACGAAGATCGTGAGGGTCGCGTTGCGCGCTCCCTCCGACCCACCCGATACCGGCGCATCGACCATGCGCAGGTCGCGTTCACGAAGCCGAGCCGCGAAGTCCCAGCTGCCGGACGGGGCGATGGTCGAGCAGTCGACGATCAAGGTGCCGGGCTTGGCTCCCTCGACCACGCCGTCGGGTCCGAAGAGCACCGCCTCGACGTCGGGCGTGTCGGACACGCAGATGACGACGATCTCGGCGTTCGAGGCGGCATCCGCGGGGCTCGAGGCCGTCGTGACGCCGAGCTCCGCCAGCTCCGGGGCGCGGTCGGGGGTGCGATTCCAGGCGGCGACCGGGAAACCGGCCCGGGCCAGGTTCGCGGCCATCGCTGCGCCCATCGTCCCGAGACCGAGGAATGCCACTCGCTGCATGTGGCGATGGTACGGGCTGCGACATGGACGGCGCCTTGCACGACGGCGGCGCGCGATGGCGGTGGCGCCGGGATGATGGGGGCATGCTCCGACTCGCGCTTGCGCTCTTCGCCCTCCAGGCGGGGTTCCACGGCTTCACCGCGTCGCTTCCCGTGGCGCTGTCTCGAGCCGGCGTACCGGACCCGGAGATCGGGCTCATCGTCGGCGTGGCGGCGCTCGTCCAGGTACCGGCCGCATTCCTGGCGGGCGTCATCGTCGATCGGCTCGGTGGGCTGCGGATGCTCACGATCGGCGGGCTCGCGTACCTCGTCGGCTGCGGGATCCTCATGCTCCCGGGCGTCGAGCCGGGCGGGCCGGCCGGGCCGTTCATCGTCGCCCGAATCTTCCAGGGGATCGGGATCGCCGGGACGCTGCCGGCGGCCCTGTCGCTCGTCCCGCACCTGACCGAACCCGCGCGGCGCGGCTTCGCGCTGGCCTTCATGGGCAGTGCCCACAACCTGACCCTCGTCGCGATCCCACCCCTGTCTCTCGTCGTGCTGTCGGCGACGTCCTTGCACGGGGTCGCCCTCGTGATGACGGTGGCGGTGCTGATCGGCCTCGCCCTGGTCTGGATCCGGCCCTTCCGGTTCCGCTCCGGCACGGGAGCGGGCGGCCATGACGAGCGGCCCTTGCGCGAGGCTCGCCGCCGCCTCGGTTTCGCGTTCCGGCGCACCTGGGCTCCGATCATCGCGATCGTCGTCCTCTTCATCGTGCACTGGGGCGTGATCATCGCCTACCTTCCCCAGCGCGCCGAGGCGGCGGGCGCGGACATCGGCCTCTTTTTCGCGGCCGACGGCGTTGCGATCCTGCTCAGTCGCGTCCCATCGGGCTGGCTGGCCGACCGGATGCGCCCGGGATTGCTGATCCTTGCCGGGCTGGCGGCGACGGCGCTCGCCATCCTGCTGGTGGCGCTCCCGCCGACGACACCATTGCTGATCGTCGCGGGACTCCTCAGCGGTGCGGGCGGTGGCCTCGTCATGACACCGATGCTCGTGGAGCTGTCGCGCCGCAGCGCCGACGCGGACCGTGGCAGCGCCTTCTCGTTGTTCTCGGCGGCGCTGGCCGCGGCCCTCGTCATCGGCAGCATCGGCGGTGCGCCGGTCGTGGCCAACTTCGGCTTCGAGGTGACGATGCTCGCCTCGCTCGTTGGTATCGCCGGCGCGGCGGCGATCACCGTGTCCGACGCGGCGCTGCGCTCGAACCCCAGGAACCGGTTGCGGGTCGACGTCGCGACCTGATACGGCTCCCCGGATCGGGGCCGGCTACCATCTCGACACGGGAGGGCTGGCATGGTGACGAACGGCAAGGACGAGGCACGGGCGCACATCGAGTCGCTACCAGAGCCGCGACGTTCGCAGATGCAACGCCTGCACGACGTCCTGCTCGAGGCGTTGCCGGCGGCCGACGTCCGGATGTGGGACTACGGCGGTCCGCTGATCGGCTACGGGACCTATACCTACTCGAACAGCAAGGGTCCGGTCGGGGACTGGTTCTCGGTCGGGCTGGCCAGTCGCAAGAACTACATCTCGCTGTTCTCGATGGCGACTGGCGCCGGCGGCTACCTGGTCGAGACGCTGCACCACCAGTTTCCGGGCACGAAGATCGGGCGGAGCTGCATCAACATCACCAAGCCCGAACTGATCGACGACGCCGCCGTCCGTGACCTCGCCACGCAGACGTGGGCACAGTTCAAGGACGGCCAGCCGCGACGCTGATGGAGGGCGGACGAGCCCCGCGGCATCGGGCCGCTGTGCGACCTCGCACGAAGCCGCGGGCGCCTCAACCCCCGGTGGCGAACGGTGGGGCGGTTACCTGACCGGACTTGAGTCGATCGACGATGGAGAGGAGCGGGAGGTGATCCGAGATCAAGCCGTCGAGGTCGATTGGATCGGCGGTCGGCTCCTTGCTCGGCCGCCCGAGCAGATAGCCCTGGCCCGTGGAGATCCCGAGGCCGCGAACGACGGCGAGCTGCTCGGAGGTTTCGATCCCCTCGGCGACGACCGACGCGTTCCACTGGGCGGCTAGCCCCTGGAGGGCGCGCAGGATGGCGTGCGACGGGTCGTGCGCGGTGCCGGCCTGGACCAGCGACAGGTCGATCTTCACGATATCGAACTGCATCTCGCTGAGAAGGCGAAGGCCGGCGTTGCCCGCCCCGACGTCGTCTGCGGCGAGCCGCAGACCGGCCGATCGCAGCTTCTCCACGTTGCGCCGGAGTTCGTCGAGGTCCTCGACCTCCTCCCGCTCTGTCAGCTCCAGCACGACACGGTCGAGCGGGATCGAGTACCGCCGCAGGATGCCCTTGACGTCACTGGCCCGGAAGAGCGACGACCCCAAGGTACGAGGCGAGAGGTTCACGCTGAGGTACGCCTCCTCGGGCAGCTGGGACGCTCCGGCGGCGACGATCTCCAGGCAGAGCAAGTCAAGCTCGACCGTCTGGCTCACCAGTTCCGCCGCTGCGAAGAGGGACCCCGCGTCACGGAACGGCGCGCCGTCGGTTGGCCGGACGAGACCCTCGAACCCGACCGGTTGGCCGGCCTGCATGGAGAAGATGGGCTGGTAGACCGGACGGAGCGCCCGTTTCGCTAGCACCGTCGCGACGTCGGCCGCCAGCTCCGCCGTCGGCCGCTCGGTCGCGGCATCGCCATGGTGGCTTGGGTCGTACGCTACGACGGCGGTCCGACCGTGACGCTTGCACCAGTACAGGGCCGCGTCGGCATGACGGTACAGCTCGTGGGTCTCGGGGCTGAGGTCCGGGTAGGCACTTACGCCGATCGAGAGGGAGAACGGCTCGATCGGCGCCGTCGGGTCCCCACCGCGCAGCGCCGAGGCAAGCATCCGTCGCCCGACTTCGAGGCCGATGGCTGCGTCCGAGTTCGGAAGGATGACGGCGAACTCGTCGCCACCCACGCGGAAGGCCCGGTCACCGCGTCGCATGATCGCCGCCGTGATCTGGCCGACGGCGGCCAGGAGCCGATCTCCGGCGTCGTGGCCGTTCCCGTCATTGACCGCCTTCAGGCCGTCGACGTCGAAGACCAGCAGAGCGAGCGGGGCTCCCTGCCATTGCGCTTCCTCGAGCTGAAATGCGAGCTCATCCTGAAAGGCGCGATGGTTGCCGAGTCCGGTCAGGCCGTCGACCAGGGCTGCGCGCCGCGCCTGGCCGTAGAGCTGGTAGATCTCGGACCGCTCGAGGTCGAGTGATGCCGCCTCACGGAGGATCCCCCGGGCCACCACCGTCATGAAAGCGAGCACCACGACGCTTCCCACGATCAGGTTCAGGATCGCGACCGTCTGGCGAATCTCATTCGCATCCCAGAGACCCTGGACAGTCGCCGCGCCCATGAGCAAGCCGAAGGGGACGATCGTCCCCAGCAGCAGCCATCGTCGGATACGTCTCATTCGACCCGCGGACGATCGGATCGACGACGGGGTCGGCGGCATGGACACGAGGTCTCCTTGGGTTCGCCGTGGACCACCGTTTTACCCCCAAGGTACCTAGCCAGGGGATGGGCCGAAGGTACCTGTCTAGTACCGGCGATAAGGCCAAGGACGCTTACGTATCCCGAAGTCGCGGAAGAAGTTCCTGGGATGTTGGAGGAAAGTGGCGCGCCCGGCGAGACTCGAACTCACGACCTTTAGGTCCGCAACCTAACGCTCTATCCACTGAGCTACGGGCGCACGATGCCGGGACCGGAGAGGTCTGGCGGAGAGGGAGGGATTCGAACCCTCGATGCAGGTTGCCCCACATGGCGGTTTAGCAAACCGCTGCACTAGACCTCTATGCGACCTCTCCGTCGATACGGCGGGCGCCATCCTATCATGAGGCCGACGGGCGGCCGGACCCGCCGATCCGGCCACGCCGGCGCACGAGATTCGGAGGGACCGTTGTGATCAGTGGCGACCTGCGCAAGCTGCTCATCGCCCAGATCGGCAGTGAGCTCACCGCCCACCAGCTCTACATGGCCATCTCGGTCTACTTCGACAGGGCCAGCCTCCGCGGCTGGGGCAAGCTCTTCAAGAACCAGTCGATCGAGGAAGCCCAGCACGCCCAGAAGATCATGGACTTCCTGACCGACAACGAGATCGAGTTCGACCTGCCGGCGCTCAAGGCAACCAGCACCCGCTTCTCGTCACCGCTGGCCGCCGCCCAGCGTGCCCTCCAGTCCGAGCGGGACGTGGCGATCCAGTTCGATCGGATGGCGGAGGTCGCGATCAAGGCGGGCGATCATCGCGGTCACCAGTTCCTCCAGTGGTTCATCGAGGAGCAGGTCGAGGAGGAGGCCAAGGTCCAATCCATCGTCGACCTCATCGAAAGCGACATCAACCTGTTCCAGGCCGAGGCGCTACTCGACCGATTCGAGTGATGGCGCGGCGCGCCAACGCTCGGTGGCGCGACGGCGTGACGCAATTGGAGCGACCGAATTGACCCACGAGCGGCCTCCGATGTCCCAGTCGACGAGCGAGGACACCCTGCGTGCCGTGACCATCGGGGAGCTGGTGGTGCTGGCGGGCCCGGTCCTCCTCGACGACTACGACCCGGCGTGGGCGACCGCGTTCGAGCGAGAGGCGAGCCGCATCCGAGGCGCGCTTGGCGATCAGGTCCGGCTCCTCGAGCATGTCGGTTCGACGTCCGTTCCGGGGCTCCCGGCCAAACCGATCATCGACATCGTGCTGGCGGTGCCGGACTCGAAGGATGAGGCCGCCTACGTGCCGCCGATGGAGGCCGCGGGCTACGTGCTCCGCATCCGTGAGCCCGAGTGGTTCGAGCACCGGCTGTTCAAGGGATCGGATCCCGCGTCGAACATCCACGTCTTCACGATCGGGACGGCGGAGATCGACCGGATGCTGGCGTTCCGTGACTGGCTCCGCAGTCATGACGACGACCGGTCGCTGTACGAACAGACGAAGCGCGACCTCGCGGCCCGGGAGTGGAAGTACGTCCAGCATTACGCGGACGCCAAGACCGACGTCGTCGAGGCCATCATGTCGCGGGCACTGGCAGAGCCCGACGCGCGTTGACATCGAGCGCGCCGCTCGGCACACTCCGCACACGCATGGACCGCTACTTCTATTTTCGATGCCCGGCATGAACGTTCCCGGTCGCTAGGACCGGGGGCACAGGTCGTGCCGGGCAAACGAAGCAGAGGTCACACCTCTGCTTTTTTGTTTGGCCGACCGACGAGGAGACAGCACCGCGATGTTCGTCGTGATGACCGTCGGCGCCACTGAGGCCGAGGTCCTCGGAGTCAAGAGCCAGATCCTGGCCGAGGGGCTGACGCCCTTCGATCATGTCGGGAACGAGCGCGTCATGATCGCCGTGGTCGGGGAGATCGGCGGCCGCAAGCCGGTTCTGGTCGATCGCCTGTCGGCCCTGGCGGGTGTCGAGCGGGTCACCCCGATCAGCCAGCCCTTCAAGCTGACGTCACGCGAGTTCCGTCCCGAGGACACGATCGTTCGGGTGCTCGACGCCGTCATCGGCGACGGCTCGCTCACGATGATGGCGGGACCCTGTTCGGTCGAGAACCGCGACATGCTGTTCGAGACGGCCGACGCGGTCAAAGCCGCGGGCGCCACGATCCTGCGTGGCGGCGCGTTCAAGCCACGAACGAGCCCGTACTCGTTCCAGGGCCTGGGCGTCGAGGCGCTGCGCTATCTCGCCGAGGCCCGTGACCGGACCGGGCTGCCGATCATCACCGAGGTCATGGAGCCGTCCCAGGTCGACATCGTCGCCGAGTACGCGGACATCCTCCAGATCGGGACCCGGAACATGCAGAACTACTCGCTGCTCCGGGAGATGGGCCGCGTCGCCCGGCCCGTCATGCTCAAGCGCGGCTACGGCGCGACCATCGAGGAGTTCCTGATGGCCGCGGAGTACATCGTCAGCTCCGGGAACCCGAACGTCATCCTGTGCGAGCGCGGGATCCGGACGTTCGAGACGTACACGCGCAACACGATGGACCTGGCCGCGGTTCCGCTGCTTCACCACCTGACCCACCTGCCGGTGATCGTCGATCCGAGCCACGCCACCGGCAAGCGCTGGCTGGTCAAGCCGCTCGCCCTTGGTGGCGTCGCGGTCGGGGCGGACGGCGTCATGGTCGAGGTCCACCCCACGCCTGACGACGCCCTGTCCGATGCCGAGCAGCAGCTCACCCTGGATCAGTTCCGGGACCTGATGACGGACCTCGTGCCCATCCATGCCCAGGTCCGCGGTCTGCACGGCGCACCGGTGCAGGCCGGCGCCGCCACGGCGGTCGGAGCGAGCGAGGGATCCGGCTAACGATGATCCGCACCGACCTCGCCACGGTTCGACCTGCCGCGCGACTGCGCGGCGAGTTGCGCTTGCCCGGCGACAAGTCGATCAGCCACCGCGCGCTGCTGTTCGCGACGCTGGCCATCGGGGAGAGCCGCATCCTCGGCGCGGGCGACGGGGCCGACGTGCGTTCGACGGCCGCGATCATGCGGGCGCTGGGGGCGCGCGTGGAGCCGGACGGCGATGCCGAGGGCGCGGCGGAGCGCGGCGGCGCACCGGGCCGCGGCCGGAACGTCGGCTACCACGTCGATTCGCCCGGCGCGGACGGTCTTACGCAACCGGCCGGGACGCTGGACTGCGGCAACTCCGGCACGAGCCTGCGACTCATCGCCGGCATGCTCGCCGGCCTGCCCCTGACCGGGGTCCTGGACGGGGACGATTCATTGCGCCGCCGACCGGTCGCTCGTATCATCGAGCCACTGCGCCGGATGGGCGCGGAGCTACACGCTCGAGACGACGATTCCCTCCCTCCCCTCACCGTAGTCGGGCATACCCCGCTCCGGGCGGTGGACGTCACGACACCCGTGCCGTCGGCGCAGGTGAAGTCGGCCATCCTGTTGGCAGCGCTGCGAGCCGAGGGTCGGACGACGGTCCGGGAACGGGTGGCGACGCGCGATCACACGGAGCGGATGCTGCGGGCTCGGGGGGTGCCCGTCGACCGGGTTGCGGATGGGGATGGCGGCGTGGCCTGGACGGTGGAAGGAGGAGCGGCGGTGCGGGCGATCGACCAGCGAGTGCCGGGTGACGTGTCGGCGGCCGCGTTCTGGCTCGTCGCCGGGTCGATCCATCCCGACGCAGAGCTCACGCTCCGCGACGTCGGCGTCAACCGGACCCGCCGCGCGATCATCGACCTGCTGCGGGCCATGGGCGCGGAGATCGAGGAGCACCCGGTCGAGGGCGCGGCCGGTACCGAGCGCGCTGCGGACGGCACCGATCCGGACGCCGGCGAACCGATGGCCGACGTTATCGTGCGTTCGTCCGACCTGCGCGGCATCGACCTGTCCCCGGCCGATGTCGCCGCGGCGATCGACGAGATCCCCGTGCTGTGCCTCGCTGCGACCCAGGCCACCGGCACGACCACCATCCGTGGCGCCGGCGAGCTGCGGCACAAGGAATCGGACCGGATCGCCGGCATCGCCGCCGGCCTCCGAGCGATGGGCGCGCGCATCGAGGTCGACGGCGATGACCTGCGAATCGAGGGCGGCACTCACCTGCGCGGTGCCACGACCGAGAGCCTCGACGATCACCGGCTCGCGATGACATTCGCGATCGCCGGACTCGTCGCGACCGACCCGATCACCATCGAGCGGCCGGACTCGGCCGCCGTCTCCTATCCCGGCTTCTTCAGCGACCTCGAAGGGGTGCGAGCATGACGAAACGCGTCGTCCTCATCGGTCATCCGGTGGCCCATTCGCTGTCCGGTGCCATGCAGCAGGCCGCGTTCGATGAGCTCGGCATCGACGCGCGCTACGAGCTCTGGGATCGCCCCCCGATCGAACTCGCCGACGCCATCGCGGAACTGCGGGGCGACGAATTCCTCGGTGCCAACGTCACGATCCCGCACAAGGAGCGGGTCGTGCCGATGGTCGACCGCCTCACGGAGGAGGCCTCCTTCACGGGCGCCGTCAACACGCTCACCCGCGAGGGCAAGCGGCTCATCGGCCACAACACGGACGTGGCTGGTTTCAAGGTCGCCCTCGACAAGCTCGTCGGTCGCCAGAAGATGCCCCGCCAGGCCGTGATCCTGGGTGCGGGCGGCGGTGGCCGGGCCGTCGTGTACGGCCTCATCCGCGAAGGCTTCCAGCGGATCGTCGTGTTCAACCGTCACCTGCATCGTGCCGAGGGTCTCGTGAAGCACTTCGGACGCACGGCGGCGCACATGGAGCTGCGGGCCATGCCCTGGCACGAATCGATCATCGAGGCGGAGCTCGCCAAGACGAAGGTCCTGATCAACGCGACATCGATCGGGCTGACCAGCGACACGAGCCCGATCCCGGCCGAGGCCCTCCATGCCGAGCTGCTCGTGCTGGACCTCATCTACAACCGTACGCGGCTGCTGCGCGATGCCGAGGCGGCGGGCGCGACCGTCGCCGACGGGGAGCTGATGCTGCTCCACCAGGGTGCGGCGGCGTTCACGCTGTGGACCGGGCAACCGGCGCCGCTCGACCTCATGCAGGCGAAGCTCGCCGAGGCACGGGCCGGCGGTCTGCGCTCGGCCGAGGGCGAACCGACCGGCGAACCGGCGGCGGCCGCGGCGGAGTGACCGCCTTCCGCTTCCTCACCGCTGGGGAGTCGCACGGGCCGGCGCTCGGGGTCACGGTCGAGGGCGTCCCGGCGGGGCTCGAGCTCAGCGAGGATGCCATCGCCGTCGACCTGTCACGGCGCCAGAAGGGCTACGGCCGGGGCGCCCGTCAGGCGATCGAACAGGACCGCGCCGAGATCCTCGGCGGGGTCCGACACGGCCGGACGCTCGGTTCGCCGGTGCTGCTGCTCGTCCGCAACCGCGACTGGGAGAACTGGACTCAGGTGATGCAGGTCGGGCCGCTGGACGACGAGGCGGCCGAGACGCTGCGCGCGAAGTCCGAGGCTGGCGACAAGCGGGCGACGCCCGTGACGCGCGTCCGGCCCGGCCACGCCGACCTCGCCGGTGCCTTGAAGTACGGCTTCAACGATGTCCGGAACGTGCTCGAGCGCGCGTCGGCGCGCGAGACCGCGGCCCGCGTCGCGGCTGGGGCCGTCGCCCGCGCCTTCCTGCGCGAGCTCGGCATCGAGGTCTGGTCGTTCACTGCGGAGGTCGGCGGCGTGGCCGTCGACCCGGCCAACTGCACCCGCGCGCGCGAGGAGGCCGACGCCTCGCCGTTGCGCTGCCCCGACCCCGACGCCGAGGCCGCGATGATCGCCAGGATCGACGAGGCGCGCTCGAACGGCGACACGATCGGCGGCGTGTTCGAGGTCGTTGCCCACGGCCTGCCCATCGGCCTTGGCTCGTACGTCCACTGGGATCGCCGGCTCGATGCTGCGCTGGCCGCCGCGGTGATGAGCATCAACATCGTCAAGGGCGTCGAGTTCGGGCTGGGGTTCGAGCAGACCCGGCGGTTCGGATCGACGGTGCACGACGTGATCGCCGGACGCGACGACGGTGGGCGCTGGGTCCATCGCTCGAACAACGCCGGGGGCCTGACCGGCGGCGTGACCAACGGGGAGCCGCTCGTCGTGCGTGGCGCGGTCAAGCCGATCTCGACCCTGGCCCGACCGCTGCCGTCGGCCGACCTCATCACCGGAGAGGCGGTCGACAAGGCCCACTACGAGCGCAGCGACATCAGCGTGGTGCCCGCTGCCGGCGTGGTCGCCGAGGCCATGGTCATGCTGACCCTGGCCGCGTTCGTCATGGAGAAGACCGGCGGCGACACGATCGACGACGTGGTCGCGAATCTCGCGCACTATCGAGCGCGGATCGAGCGGGCTCCAGAGGCGCCCGTCGCCGGTGGCAGGCGGGCCGGCGGGGCGGCGGGGCCGGACACCGGGGAGCCAGCCCACGGACTGACCGGGTCGGACGAAGCCGGCTCGGGCGGCGACGACTAGGTTCCGGCGATGGACGTCGTGCTCGTCGGGTTGCCCGGGAGCGGCAAGAGCGTCGTGGGCAAGCGCCTGGCCCACCGGCACGGTGCCGTCTTCATCGATCTCGACGAGCGGATCGAGCACGAGGACGGGCGCCCGATCCCGAGAATCTTCGAGGAGGACGGCGAGGCGGCGTTCCGCATCCTGGAGCGTCGCGCCGTCGCGGACCTGGGGCCGCCAGACCCCGACCCGGAACTCCGACGCATCGTCGCGACCGGGGGTGGCGCGGTCGTCGATCCGCGCAACCGCTGGGGGCTGTACCGGGGGCGGTTGAGCGTCTGGCTCGATAGCCGGTCGGAAGTCCTCGCCCAGCGACTCCGGCGGTCCCCGCATGTCCGTCCGCTGGTCACGGGTCGCGACCCGATCGGCACGCTCCGCGATCTCGCCGCGCGCCGGGAGCGCTTCTACGCGGCGGCCGACGTGCACGTCGCTGGTGTGGCTGAGGTCCAGGAAGTCGTGGCGAGGGTGGAGCGGGACCTCGCTGAGCGCAGCACGGCTACTGGCGACCATCCGACCACGCTCCTGCGTGCCGCCACGCCGATCGGTCGGATCGTGCTGGGTGACGGCATCGCGGCGGCGGCCGTGGAGGAAACACTTCGGCGGCTGGAGGCGCGACGGGCGATCCTCGTGTCAGAGCCCGGGGCGTGGGCAGCCGCGGGCGAGGGCCTGGCCGCCGGGCTCGCCGCGGCCGGCTGGACGGTCGCGACCCTGATGCTCCCCGAGGGCGAGTCGGCCAAGCGCCTGTCGGTCCTGGAGTCGGCGGCGAGCGAGCTGGCGAGACTCCGGGTGGAGCGCGCCGAGCCGATCGTGGCCATCGGCGGTGGGGCGCTCGGCGACGCCGCGGGCTTCCTCGCCGCCACGTACCTGCGCGGCATCCCGATCGTGCACGTCCCGACGACGCTCGTCGCCCAGATCGACTCTTCGATCGGCGGCAAGACCGCGGTCGACCTGCCCGAGGGCAAGAACCTTGTCGGCGCGTTCCACCAGCCGGCAGCGATCGTCATCGATGTCGGCGTGCTCGCGACCCTGCCCGAGCGCCAGCGGCGGGCCGCCCTCGGTGAGGCGGTGAAGATGGCGGCGCTCGGCGACGAGCGGCTGTTCGAGCTGCTCGAGCGCCATGGCGAGGCGATCGCCCGGGGCGACACAGATGCGGTCGAGCACGGTCACGTCGCGGAGCTCGTCGAGCGCTGCGCCTGGGCGAAGGTCGAGGTCGTCGTCGCCGACGAACGAGAGCGCGGGCCGCGGGGCGGACGGATCACGCTCAACCTGGGCCACTCGCTGGGACACGCGGTCGAGGCCGCGGCGGGCTACGCCGACCTGCTCCACGGCGAGGCCGTGGCCTACGGGCTTCGCGCCGCCTGCCGCATCGGGGTGGAGGTCGGGGTCACGCCGCCCGAGCGCGCCGCTCGGATCACGGGGTTGCTGGACACGCTGCGTCTCGCGCGCGAACCGCTCCCCTACTCCCTGGAGCAGGTGCTCGAGCACCTCGGGACGGACAAGAAGCACAGCGGCGGCCGGCTGCGCTGGATCCTGCCGACGGCCGACGGCGTCGAGGTGCGCTCGGACGTCCCGGACGAGGTGGTCGCCGCGGCCGCGGGGTCCATGCTGGCCGCCGGGAGCGCGACATGACCCGCGTCCTCGTCCTCCAGGGGCCGAACCTCAACCTGGTCGGCACGCGCGAGCCGGAGATCTACGGCCACGAGTCGCTCGAGGAGATCCACGCGGGGATCGCGGCGCGGGCCGCGGAGCTGGGACTGGGCGTCGACTTCTTCCAGTCGAACCACGAAGGCGCCTTGATCGACCGGCTGCATGCCCGCGATTTCGACGTCGCGATCGTCAACGCCGGAGGCCTCACCCACACGAGCGTGGCATTGCGCGACGCGCTGCTCGCGATCCAGCGGCCGTTCATCGAGGTCCACCTCTCGGATCCGTCGACCCGGGAGCCGTTCCGGCACGTCAACTACCTGCACGACATCGCACTCGAGTCCATCGTGGGCCAGGGTGCTCGCGGCTATCACCTGGCGCTCGAATCGATCGCGCGCCGGTTCGGAGGCGCCGGTGCCTGACGAGCGACGACGGCCGGCCGAGAGCCCCGAGCTGCGCCGGCTGCGGCGGCGCATCGATGCGCTCGATCGGAAGCTCGTGGCGATGCTGAACGAGCGGGCCGAGCTCGCGCGCGAGGCCGGGCGCGCGAAGTCCGCGGCAGGACGGACGGCGATCCGCGACGCGGACCGCGAGCGCGAGGTGCTCCTCCGCGTCTCGATCTCGAACGACGGCCCGATGCCCCAGGCGGACCTGCTCGCGATGTATCGGCGGCTCTTCGCGGCCACGCGGGCGCTCGAGTCGCGCGATCGACAGCGAGAGCGGGAACGCGCGCGGGCGCGCGAGGAGCGGGGCGACGAGCCGACCTGACCTGTCAGGCGTGCCGCGCGGCGGGTGGACGCGGTTCGCGCCCGCGCCGACGGGCTACCTCCACCTCGGCCACGTCGCCAACGCGATCTGGGTCTGGGGCGTCGCCGAGGCCGTTGGCGCCCGGGTCGTGCTGCGGATCGACGATCACGATCACGTCCGGTCGCGGCCCGAGTACGACGCGGCCTTGATCGAGGACCTGGCGTGGCTGGGGTTCGCGGCCGATCGGGGACCGACGCGGCAGGCCGATCCCGACGTGGCACCGGCCTACGAGGCGGCGCTGGCGCGGCTTCGGGCGGACGGACTGCTGTACGGCTGCGATTGCACCCGCTCGACGTTCGCGGAATGGGCCGCAGCGAACGGCGGTCCCTGGTCGGGACCGGGCTGTCCCGGCCGCTGTCGCGAGCGCGCGCTCGATGGTCCGACGTTGCGGGCCGCGATCGGCGCGGGACGCGAGACCTGGATGGACACGGCCGTCGGGCCGTGCGCTGGAGACGTTGCCCCGGCCGGCGACCCGCCGATCCGCGATCGCGACGGCAATTGGACCTACCCGTTCAGCGTCGTGGTCGACGACCTGCGCCAGGACATCGATCACGTCATCCGCGGCCGGGACCTGATGCACGCCACTCCGACCCAGATCCGGCTCGGGCGCCTGCTGGGTCGGGAGCGGCAGCCGACGTTCCTGCACCACCCGCTGATCCGACGAGCGGACGGGTCGGAAGCTCTCGAAGTCGGCCGGCGACACCGGCGTCCGCGAGATGCGGGACGCCGGTATGACGCGCGAGGAGGTCCTGGAGACGGCCGGTTCGGCCTCGGGCTGGGAGCCGACGCTCGCCTGACCCGGCGGCTTCGCGGGCACCCGTTCACCGGGAAATGGGGCGTCGGGACACCGTCCACGCGGGCATCCGCCAAACGTTCCGTACCAATATCTCATTGCGTCGGCTAGCGCCTCGGGACAAGGTATCGCCAGTCCCCGGCATCGGATCGCTGGTCGGTCCGATGCCAACATCGGGGATCACCGGGGAAGGTGGCCGAAACGTGTCGATCGAACGATCGCACCGGTCTCAACGCGTCCCAGATCGTGGACGCGGTCAGGCTCTCGTCGAGTTCGCCCTCGTCCTCCCGCTGTTCCTGCTGCTGATCGCCGGCATCGTGGACATGGGCATGGGCCTCAATTCGTCGATCACCGTCACCAACGCCGCCCGTGAGGGCGCGCGCCTCGGCACCGTCAACCCCAATGCGGCGGCCATCGAGGCAAGGGTGCGGGGCATGGCAAGCGGCTTGACGCAGGCCGGACTCACGGTCACGAGCAGCTGCGCCCGGCCGGTCGGATCCATCCCGGCGACCTGCACGCTCGCCTCATGGCAGGCCGGGGATTCGGTGATCGTCACCGTCAACTACCTCTACAGATTCATCTGGCCGCTTGCCATGGGCAACACGATCCAGCTTTCGTCGACTGCTCAGATGCGTCTCGAGTAGGCACCAGACAGGTGCTGTCTCGAGGGAAGGGACCCACGATGAGGCTGATGCGCAGGCGCGCCGACGGTCAGCGCGGCCAGATGATCGTCATCTTTGCCCTGATGCTGTGCGTCCTCATGGGATTCGCCGCGCTCGTCCTCGACATCGGCGTCCTGCGGCGCGCGAACCAGGAACTGTGGAGTGCCCTTGACGCCGGGGCGCTGGCGGGCGCTTCGCAGCTGCCCGCGAGTGGCCCCAACGCTCGTACGGTCGCGTTGGATTTCGCCCAGAAGAACTACGCGGGCCTGCCGGCCGCCAACGTGACCGTGAGCTACCGATGCCTCGTCGGGGATCGGGACGGCAACGGGGTCTTCGATGCCAATGACGTGCCATCGGTGTGCAACCCCGGGAACAACGTCTTTGGCGCGTGGGTCTGCAGCGGCGGGCGTGTGCGTCGCTCCGTGCGTCCCTGCCGAGGGCGACACCTGCAACACCATCGTCCTCACCTCGACGGCCACGGTCCCGTTCCGTTTCGGACCTGCCGTCGGCGTGACGAGCGGGACGACCCAGATCGTCACCTCCGCCGCATGCCGTGGTCCCTGTGGCGCAGCGCCGACTGTGCCGCTCGACCTGGTCGTCATCATCGACCGGACGAGCAGCATGAGCAGCGCGGATATGACGAACGCCAAGGACGCTGCCAAATCCCTGCTGACGTATCTCGACCCGGCGATCCAGCACGTTGGCATGGGGCTGCTGGGCCCCAGCAAGACCACGTCGACGTGCAGCGGCGTCAATACGCCGGCCAAGGGCGTCGGCGGAAGCGCGCCGGAGTACGGGTCCACCTATCCGGTGGACCTCCCGAAGTGGGTACCGGTGGGGCTGACCGGAACGGGCGCCCCCGTCAACGAGTCGTACCTGAACGCCGCCGGCGCCGCGAATCCCAGCAGCCTGATCGTGAAGACGATCAACTGCATGAGCTCGTCCAGCACTGGAACGAACCTGTCCACGCCGATCAAGATGGCTCGTCAGTACCTCGTCGCCAACGGTCGCGCCGGCGTCGCGAAGGCGATCTTGTTCGAGACGGACGGCACGCCCAACTACAACAGCGCCGGTACCGCCGCCGACTTCACCTGCCTGGCGGCCAACACCGAGGCGACCGCTGCCAAGACCGCCGGGATCGAGATCTTCACGGTCGGCTTCGGGGTCACCAGCGCGGACCTTTGCCCGGACGCGTCCGGGTTCTACAAGAGCAAGTCAGTCACTCGAGTGCTCGCGGACATGGCGAACACGTCCATCGACAACGGATGCATCGCGGCGGAGAACACCGATGGCGATCATTTCTACTGTCAGCCACGGTCCGAGGACCTGCAGTCGGTCTTCGTCTCGGCCGTGACCGCGCTCACCGGATCGACGCGGCTCGTCCATTTACCCGGTACCTGATCGTCAGCCGACCTCGGAGCGGTCTTCCATCTCCCAGGCGTGGTCGAGGGCGTGCCAGGCGATCCGGCGGGCGGCGTAGCGGGGCGTCCATTTGCGGTCGGCCATCGGTGAGCCGTCGGACGGTTGCCGGAGGGCGTCGAGGACGGCTTCGCGCTCCGCTTCGACCGCGGCCCGGTCGGCGAAGGACGGCTCCGGCAACCGGACACCGATCTCGCGAGCGTACGCGTGGTCGGCCTCGATGACGTGGCCGATCATCTTGTCGCGGTCGCGGCCGCCGCCGCGCGGGCCCTTGCGCAACTCCGCCGGCGAACGCTCCGCGACTCGGTCGAAGATCACCCAGGCGGCCTCGACCAGGCTCGCCAGGCGCTCCGCGTCGGCCTTGGTCACCTTCCGGCGGTCGAGCTTGGTGATGACCGAGGGAACGCCGAAGTCCGTGCCGCCCCCGCCGCCGACCGATTCGACGACTTGCAAGTCGTCGGCACCGACAGACGGCAGCTCGAGCCCGGCTCGCCGAGCGACCTTCGCGTACCGGCCACGGTGTGCCACGAGCGACTCGATGGCGAGGTCCCGGTCCTTGCCCCAGCGGCACCAGCCGGGCCAGTCGATCGCCCAGACGAACGCCTTCTTCGGGGCGACCTCTTCACCGATGTCGATCGTCGTCTTCGCCATGCCTTACGCCTTCGCCTCCAGCCCGTTCGCGAGCCCGCCGATGAACTCCACGATCGCAAGAGCGTACCGCCCGTCCGGGTCGAGGTCGGGGTTGAAGATGGTCACCGTGGCCCCGAGGCAGCCGCCGGCCGTGATCGCGGAGCGGGTCAGTGTGGTCAGGTCCGACCACGACAGGCCACCGTCCTGCCGATAGTCGACCGCCGGGAGGGCGTCGCTCGAGAGGACGTCCAGGTCGACGTGCAGCCACCAACCCATCCCGGGCGACGCGACCCGGGTCACGGCTTCGATGGCCACGCCTGCCGGATCCGACCGCACGACGGCGTCGTCGACGAGGGTGACGGTGCCCTCAAGCGACTCGACGCCCGGCGTCGTCGAGCTCCACACGATCGCGGGCGCCCAGGATCACCACGTTCGAAGGATCCAGCCGGGGCATCTGCGCCTGGAGCGCGGGCTCGAGTCGATCGGTCGAACGGCCCAGCAGCAGGCCGAGCTCCATGTCGGCGGCCTCGCCGGTCGTCGAGGCGTGCGGTGGCCAGCCGTCTTCGTGGCCATCGACGAACAGCAGCCCCGGCGGGCTCCCGGACACGTCGGCGCAACCGGCCAGCGCGCCGATGAGGATCGGGCAGTCACCTCCGACGACGAGCGGCCGATGTCCGAGCCGTACCGCCGCCGCGGTCTGGGAGCGAACGCGAGCCAGGGTCGCGGCGAGGTTGCACGGAGTCGATGATGCCGTCCGGCCCGCGTGCCGACGATGGCTCGTCGACCTGGACGTCGCCGAGGTCGACGAGCTCGCCGGCTCGTCGGAGTCGCTCGACGAGGCCGGCGTCGCGCAGGGCCCGCGGCGCGCGCGCGACGCCATCCGAGGTGCCGGCCGAATTCGTCGGCACGCCGAGGAGCGCGATCGTCACGTGGCGGCGCGCAACTCGCGGATCAGGCGGGTCAGCCCGGCGACGTCACGTCCGTCCTCCCCGAGTGCGTCGACCAGGGCCGACGCGACGATGACCCCGTCGGCGCCGGCCTTCGCGATGGCGCGCACGTGGGCCGGCTTGCTGACGCCGAACCCGACCCCGACCGGGACCGGTGACGCGGCGGTCACGTCGCGGACCAGGCGACCGACCGTCTTGGGGAGCGCGGTCCGTGCGCCGGTCACGCCCACGAGCGAGACGCAGTAGAGGAACCCGCCACTTCTGGCCGCGATCTCGGCACGACGTTCCGGCGGGGTGGTGGGCGCCACGAGGTAGACCACGGCCAGACCGGCCGCCCGCGCGACCGCTTCGAAGGCCGCGCCCTCGTCGGGCGTCAGGTCGGCGACGATGATGCCCGCGGCACCGGCGCGCCGCGAGGCGCCGCGCCACGGCCTCGCCGTCCCCGCCGCCGAGGACCTGGTTCGCGTAGGCCATGGGCACGAGCGGCAGGTCGGGCCGGGCGGCGCCGATCCGCTCGATGAGGCGGAGCGATCCCTCGAGCGTCGCGCCGGCCTTGATCGCGACCTGCGACGCGCGCTGGAGCGTGGCGCCGTCGGCGAGCGGGTCCGAGTACGGCAGGCCGACCTCCAGCAGGTCGGCACCGGCGTCGGCCGCGGCCAGCGCGATCTCGAGGCTCGTGTCGGCGTCGGGGTAGCCCGCGACGACGTACGGGATCAGCGCGGCGCGCCCTTCGCCGCGAGCCCGGGCGAAGGCGGCCGCGATCCGGCGGGCACCGGGCGTGTCGTTCGTACCGGCAGGGCTCGGCAACGTGGCGACGACGGGGCTCATCGTGACGCCCGCCACGCAGCGGCCACCTTCTTCGGTGCGGTTCGCGCCCAGGCGGCTTCGATGACCTCGCGCAGCACCTCGTCCGGGATCCCGCCGAAGTCGACGTCCACCCAGCCGAACCGCCCGACATACGCCGCGGTCCGTGCGGCGTCGGGGAAGGAGCTCATCAGGTCGGACTGCTCGCCCATCGAGGTGCGGATGCTGCCACCCGAGCCGTCGTCGGCCATGATCACGAAGATCTTGTCGCGGATCCGGAACGTCGGGTGGCCCGGGGTCGACTCGTCGCCCCAGGTCTCCTTCTCGGTCGTTTCGGGCAGGGCGAGACACAGCGCGCGAACCTCGTCGCTGGTCACCGCGCGCTTTCCCAGGGCTCCACGTCGTCGAAGCGCACGAGCGCCGCGAGGTCCTTGTCGCCCCGGCCGGAGAACCCGAGCAGGACGAGGACCTCGGCACCGAATCCGCCGGCCAGACCATCGACGCCGGCGAGCACCTTGGGCAGGGCCGCGATCGCGTGCGCCGTCTCGAGCGCCGGCAGGATGCCCTCCGTGCGTGTCGTCGACTTCATGGCGGCGACGGCCTCGCGATCGGTCGCGGCGGCCACTTCGATCCGACCGGCTTCCGCGAGCGAAGCCAGCTGCGGGCCGATGCCGGGGTAGTCGAGACCCGCCGATGCCGAATGGGCCTCGACGACCTGGCCGTCGCGGTCCTGGAGCATCAGCGAGCGCGATCCGTGGAGGATGCCGGGCGTGCCGCCGAGGATGGCGGCGGCGTGGCGACCGGTCTCCATGCCGTCGCCGGCCGCCTCCGCGACGGCGAGGCGCACCGACGGCTCCCCGATGAACCGCGCCAGCAGCCCGATCGCGTTCGAGCCACCACCCACGCAGGCGATGGCGAGGTCGGGCAGCCGGCCCTCCACGGCCTGAAGCTGAGCCGCGGACTCGTCGCCGATCCGGCGCTGAAGGTCGCGGACGATCGTGGGGTACGGGTGCGGCCCCATCGCCGAGCCCAGGACGTAGTGGGTCGTCTCGACGTTCGTGACCCAGTCGCGCATCGCCTCGTTGACCGCGTCCTTGAGCGTGGCCGTGCCGGACGTCACGCTGCGTACCTCCGCGCCGAGCGCGTTCATGCGCAGGACGTTGGGACCCTGCCGCTCGATGTCCTCGGCGCCCATGTAGACGACGCACGGCAGGTCGAGGAGCGCGCAGGCGGTCGCGGTCGCCACGCCGTGCTGGCCGGCACCGGTCTCGGCGATCACCCGGGTCTTGCCCAGGCGGCGGGTCAGCAGCGCCTGGCCCAGGGCGTTGTTGATCTTGTGGGCGCCGGTGTGGGCGAGGTCCTCGCGCTTCAGGTAGAGGCGAAGGGCCGGGATCGCCTGGCCAGCGTCGCCTCCGAGTCGCGCGGCCTCTCCGCGAACCGCGTCCGCCAGGCGGTCCGCACGGTAGAGCGCGGTGGGCCGGCCGGCGAACCGTTCCAGCAGCTCGCGGAGGTCCGCCCAGAACACCGGGTCGTGGCGGAGCGCGTCGTACGCGGTCTCGAGCTGGGCGAGCGCCGCCATCAGGGTCTCGGGAACGTACCGCCCCCCGAAATCGCGCTCCATCCCCCAGCGCCCCGCGCCGTCGGCATCGAGCAGCCCGGCGTGGACCGGGGTCGGCCCGAACGGCACGTTGGGACGGTCGTCACGCGACGCCTTGGCGCGCTTGACGAAGAGCGCGACCTTGAACGGGTCCTTGCGCGGCCGCTCCCCGGGGTCTCGAGGCGCCTCGACGCCACTCGCCACGTCGACGCCGACCGCCGGGATCTCGCGCAGGGCCCCGGCGACGTTGGCCGGGGTCAGGCCGCCGGCCAGGGTCACCGGCACCTCCCGCGCGACGGCCGCTGCGAGCGACACCGCGACGCGCTGGCCCGTGCCACCCGGATGGAGCCCGCCGGCCGTGTCGAGGAGGATCCGCTCCGCGCCGGCAGACAGATAGGCTCGGGCCGCCTCGACCGTGCCGCCGGCCACCCGGGCGGGGTCCCCGCCTTCGCTCGCGGGCAGGTGCAGCACCTTCCAGTTCGGCCTCGGCGAGGGCGTTGGACGTCGCGGTCGTTTCGTTACCGCTCGCCTGGATCGCGTCGGGGTCGACGGCGGCGGACATCTGCGCGACCAGTTCCGCCGACGCGTCCGCCGTGACCAGCACGACGCGCGGCCGTCGATCCGTCGCCGCGATCGAGCGGACCAGGGAGGCCAGCTCCCCCGCTTCGGTCGACCCGAGTGCACGGGGCGTGCCCGGGACCACGTTCAGGCCGATGGCATCCGCACCGGCCGCGATCGCCGCGGCCACGCCGTCCCGGTCGGTCACGCCGCAGATCTTCACGAAGGGTCTCCGGGCGACGTTGGCCGGATCTCCGGGCGGGCGGCCTGCCGCCACGAACGAGCGCACCGCTGCCGCCGGATCGGCTGCCCGCATCAACGCTTCGCCGACGAGTGCGCCGTCGAACCCGCGCGCCCGCCAGCGCGCGACGGTCGACGGATCTCGGACGCCGGACTCGGCGATGACGATGCGGTCGTCCGGCACGAGCGGCCGCAGGCGGTCAGCACGCTCGACATCGACGTCGAGGGTCCGCAGGTCACGATTGTTGATTCCGATCACTCGGGCGTCGGACTCGAGCGCGAGCTCGAGCTCACGCCGATCGTGGGCCTCGACGAGGGGCTCCAGGCCCAGGCTCATCGCGGCCGAGACGAGCTCGCGAAGGCGCCGCTTGGTCGGGTGCAGGACGACGAGGATGAGCACCGCATCGGCACCGGCGGCCCGCAGCGAGTCGAACTGCCTGGGATCGACGACGAATTCCTTCGCCAGCACCGGGACGCTGACGGCGGCGCGAACACGGCGGACGTCGTCGACCGATCCCCCGAACCAATGCGGCTCGCAGAGCACGGAGATCGCGGCTGCCCCACCGGCTGCGTACGCCCGGGCCTGCGCGACGATGTCCAGCCGCTCGTTCGCGATCTGTCCGGCCGAGGGCGACGAGCGCTTGACCTCGGCGATCAGGTGCAGGCCGGGCGAGGTGAAGGGCACGATGAAGGATCGCGGTTCGGGGCCGCCCGCGGCCCCCACGTTCGTCCCGGCCGGATTGGCGGCGAATTCGGCCGCGAGGTCCTCGCGCCGTCGAGCGGCGATCTCCTCGACGACGTTCGGGCGAGACGACGTCCCGGCTCCGGCCCGAGGTTCGGCGACGGTCATGCCGGCGCCGGGGCTTCGGACGGCGCGGTGCCGGCGTTCGCGGCTGTCGCGGCCTCGGCCGCCGTCCGCTCTGCGCGCAGCCGACCGAGGAGCTCGGCGGTCAGCCCGGCGTCGATGGTGAGTGCTGCGCGCTCGAGGCCATCCTCGAGCGTCTCGACCGACCCGGCGGCCATGAACGCGGCCCCCGCGTTGAGCAACACCACGTCCCGCCGCGCGCCTGGCTCGCCCCGAAGCACGGCCTCCACGTAGCGCGCGTTCATGGCCGCGTCACCTCCGGCAAGCTTCGAGGTCGAGGCCGGCCGCAGGCCGAGCGCCTCCGCGTCGACGAACTGCTGCTCCACGCCGTCCTCGGTCACGTCGTACACCACGCCGGTCCCGTCGAGTGGCAGCTCGTCGACGCCGGCTCCGTGGACCACGAGCGTCCGCTCCGTGCCCAGTCGATGGACGACCTCCGCGAACCGGCCGGCGGCCCCCGCATCGCCGACACCGAGGAGCTGCCGCCGCGTGCCGGCCGGGTTCGTGAGCGGTCCGAGCAGGTTGAACGCCGTCCGCACCCCGATCTCCTTTCGGGTCGGGCCCGCGTGGCGCATCGCCGGGTGGAAGTTCGGGGCGAACAGGAACGCGAAGCCGAGCTCGGCCAGGGCCGCGGCCGCGGACGTCGCGTCGTGGTCGATCCGGATCCCGAGCGCATCGAGCACGTCGGCCGAGCCCGCCTTCGACGTGATCGCCCGGTTGCCGTGCTTGGCCACCGGCACGCCGGCGGCCGCGAGCACCAGCGCGGAGGCCGTCGAGATGTTGAACGTGCCGCTCCCGTCGCCCCCGGTGCCGACGACATCGACGGTCCCCTCGGGCGCCTCGACACGCACGACCCGCTCGCGCATGGCGGTCGCGAAGCCGGCCAGCTCGTCGACGGTCTCGCCGCGCATCCGCAGGCCCATGAGCAGCGCGGCCAGCTGGGCCGGCGTGGCGTCGCCGTCCATGACGGCGCCCATGGCGAGCCGCGCTTCGTCCAGGGTCAGCGTGCCACCCTCGACGATCGTGGTGAGGGCGGTCCGGACGTGCTCGCTCACGGCGCGGTCTCCGCGAGGCCGGCGGTCGCGAACGAGCCGGTCGCGTCGTCCAGGACTGACGCCTCCCCTTCCCCGGCCTGGCGCAGGAAGTTCGCGAGCAGGTGCGGACCCTGCGGCGTCAGCACGCTCTCGGGGTGGAACTGGACGCCCTCCATCGGCAGCGCGACGTGGCGGATGCCCATGATCACGCGGTCGACCTCGCTCATCGCGGTCACCCGCAGCTCGGGCGGCAGCGTCGCCGGGTCGATGGCCAGCGAGTGATAGCGGGCGGCCATGAACGACGGCGGCATCCCCTCGAGCAGGCCGGCTCCGTCGTGCGTCACCTCGGATGCCTCGCCGTGGACCAGGGTCGGGGCGCGGACGATCGTGGCGCCGTACGCCGCCGCCATCGACTGCATGCCGAGGCATACGCCAAGCAGCGGGATCTTCCGCTCGGCGGCCACCTTGATCGTGTCGACCGACACACCCGCGTCGTCCGGGTCGCCGGGTCCGGGCGAGATGACGATCCCGCGCAGGTGCGCCTCGGGGTCGTCGGCGAGTGCCTCGACCCCGGCTCGATCGATGGCGTCGTTGCGCAGCACCCGGACGTCCGCGCCGGCGGCCTGGAGCGCCTGCACGAGGTTGAAGGTGAAGCTGTCGTAGTTATCGACCACGAGGATCATGACGGGGCGCCCGTCGATGCCGGAGCAGCCTCGGCGTCGGCGTCCGTGGCGGCGGTCGAGCCCGCGCGCGGCGCCTCCGGGACGCCGGCGGCCATCTCGATCGCGCGGCGAAGGGCGGCGGCCTTGTGCTCGGTCTCCTCGAACTCCGACTCCGGGACGGAGCCCGCGACGATGCCGGCACCCGTGTGGACGTGGGCCTGGCCGTCCTTGAGGACCGCGCTCCGGATGGTGATCGCCGTATCGAGGTTGCCGTCGTAGCCGAGGTAGCCCACGGCCCCGCCGTACAGCCCGCGCCGCTCGCCCTCGGCGGCCGCGATCAGCTGCATCGCGCGGACCTTCGGCGCGCCCGACAGCGTGCCCGCCGGGAAGACCGCCTTGAGCGCGTCGAGGGCATCGAGCTCCGGCTTCAGCCGCCCCTCGACGTGCGACACGAGATGGAGGACGTGGCTGTAGCGCTCGACCTCCATGTACTTGCTGACGGTCACGGTGCCCGCCCGCGAGACGCGGCCGAGATCGTTGCGCCCGAGGTCGACGAGCATGACGTGCTCGGCGCGTTCCTTGGGGTCGCGCTGGAGCTGCTCGGCGAGGAGGGCATCCTCGCGCTCGTCGGCCCCCCGCGGTCGGGTGCCGGCGATCGGGTGGGTCGTGAGCTTGTCGCCCTCCGCCTGCAGCAGGAGCTCCGGCGAGGCGCCCACGACCTCGAACGTCGGGGTGCGCACGAAAAAGAGGTACGGGCTCGGGTTCACGCGGCGCAGCGCGCGATAGAGGCCGATCCCATCGAGCGCCGCGCCGGTGGCGGGATCGAGCGGCAGGTCGAACGACTGGCGGCGCGCTAGCACGACCTGGATGGCCTCGCCCGAGGCGATCGCGTCCTTCGCGACCTCGACGGCGTGGATGTACTCCTCGCGGCCCAGGCTCGTGTCGATCGGGCCGGCGATCGTGGCACCCGATGCGGGACGTGCGGCCGGCCCGCGCAGCTCGGCCGCGCTCGGCCGGGACGTGCGCTCGAGCGCCTCGAAGATGGCCGCTTCGGCGATCTTGTAGCGGCCTTCGAGGTCGGCGGGCTCGGTATGGAGCGAGGCGATGGCCGACAGGGTGTGGGTCAGGTGGTCGAAGACGAGCACGAGATCTGTCTCGATGAACGCGGCGGTCGGCACAGCGACCGGGTCGTGATCGGGCAGCGTCACGGTTGGTTCGAAGATGGAGCTCGCGTCGTACGCGAGGGCACCGACCGCGCCGCCGGTGAACCGTGGCATCCCCTCGGTCGGCTGGACGCGTCGGCGCGGGACGAACGCGCGGATCGCAGCCAGCGGGTCGCCGCCGTCGACCGTGTGGAAGGGCAGATCCGGGGTGTACGTCGGCACGGTGACGGGTCGCGTCTGGATGCGGGCCCCCCCGTCGCGGACCTCGAGCAGGCGCCGCGGGCCGACGCCCAGGAACGAGTAGCGGCCGAGACGCTCGCCGCCCTCGACCGACTCCAGAAGGTAGGCCGGACCGCCGTCGTCGAGACGGAGGAAGGCGCCGATGGGCGTCTCGAGGTCGGCCGGGCGCGTGGCGCGCAGCAGGATCGTGTCGGCGTTGGCGGCGTAGCGCTTGGCCTGCGTCAGGCTGATCGGATCGGCGGTGCTCATCGCTCGGCCTCGAGAATCAAGAAACGACCTTATCGTCCCGGGACGAAAGGTCGTGCCTTCCGCGGTGCCACCCTCATTCGGCGATGCCGCACTTGCGTGACCGACGGCCGGGTCGTTGACCTGGCGATCGGCGCTGCCCTGTATCGCTGGCGCTCTGCGCCGGAGCCTACTGGCTGGTGCCGCGGCTGCGGCCCTCGCGTTCGGTCCGGAGGCTCCCGGGTCCATTCCCTGCCGTCGTCGCCCCGGTTTCCACCAGCCACCGGGTCTCTCTGCCGACGCTCGACGGGTACTCGTCCCGTTCATAGCCCGCTCTTCGTGATGTGGCGGGGAGGATGGCAGGCCCCGACGCGGGCGTCAAGCGCTCGGCTGGGTGCGGGTCTTCGAGCTCGCGGGCTCGAAGCCCACGCACTCCAGGACCGGAAGGTTCGGGTAGCGCGGAAATCGCGGATCGGTCGTGGAGCGCTCGCAGAGCCGGAAGATCGAGCCGCGCGCGGTCTGGATCACGCGCGAATGCCGACACGCGCCGCACAGGCCGGGCGGCGGACCAGTCACGGGAACCTCAGATTTGGCGGAGAGGGTGGGATTCGAACCCACGAAGTCTTTCGACTCAGCGCTTTTCAAGAGCGCCGCCATCAACCGCTCGGCCACCTCTCCGCGGTGAGGATATCAGCGGACCGGGCGGCAGCCCGTCAGCCGGCGGGCTCGATGACGTCGCGCCCGAGGTAGGGCCGCAGGACCTCCGGCACCGTCACCAAGCCGTCGGGGCGCTGGTACGTCTCGATGATCGCGGCCACGATGCGGGCCAGCGCGAGGCCCGAGCCGTTGAGCGTGTGCACGAGCTCCGGCTTGGCGCCGGCCTCCGGTCGATAGCGGATCGCCATCCGGCGCGCCTGGTAGTCGCGGAAGTTCGAGCACGAGCTGACCTCAAGCCAGCGCTCGACGCCCGGCGCCCAGACCTCCAGGTCGTACTTCTTCGCCTGGACGAAGCCCATCTCGCGGGTGAGCTGACCTCGAGCCAGCGCTCGACGCCCGGCGCCCACACCTCCAGGTCGTACTTCTTGGCCTGGACGAAGCCCATCTCGCGAGTGCTCATCAGCAGCACCCGATAGGCGAGCCCGAGGCGCTGGAGCAGGATCTCGGCTCGCTCGGTCATCCACTCAAGCGCGGCGGGCGAGTCGTCGGGCTTCTCGAACAGCACCATCTCGACCTTGTCGAACTGGTGGACCCGCAGGATGCCGCGGGTGTCCTTGCCGGCAGCGCCGGCCTCGCGCCGGAAGCACGGCGAGTAGGCGGCGTAGCGGATCGGCAGCTCGGTCGCTTCCAGGATCTCGTCGCGGTGCAGGTTGGTGACGGGGACCTCGGCCGTCGGGACCAGGTACAGCTCGTCGCGCGTGACGACGTACATCTGGTCTTCCTTGTCCGGGATCTGGCCGGTGCCGGTGGCGCTGGCCGTGTTGACGACGGCCGGCGGCCAGACCTCGGTGAAGCCGTTCTCTCGGGTGTGGACGTCGAGGAACCACGAGATCAGTCCGCGCTGGAGGGCTGAACCGGCACCCTTGTAGACCGGGAAGCCGGAGCCGGCGATCTTGGCTCCGCGGACGTTGTCGATGATGTCGAGCGCTTCGCCGAGCTCCCAGTGCGGCTTGCGGGTCCACGTCGCGCCGCCCGGCCGGCGCGTCGGCCCCGACCTCGCCCTCGACCGGCTCGTCGTGGGCGAGCAGCTCACCCCAGGTCCGGACCGTGACGTTCGCCTCCTCGCCGCCAACGGGGACGTCCGGGTCGGCGGGGTTCGGGATGCGCAGCAGCTGGTCGTCGAGATCCGCTTCGATCTCGGCGAGGCTGGCGTCGAGGGCGGTGATTCGCTCGCCTGCCGCAACGGACGCTGCCTTGAGGTCGACGACCTCCGGGCCATCGGGCTTGGCGCCGCCTTTGATGGCCTCACCGATGCGCTTCGACGCCGCGTTTCGCTCGGCCTTGAGGGCCTCGCTCTCGCCGAGCAACCGGCGCCGTTCGCCGTCGAGCTCGAGGGCGCGATCGATCAGGATCGGGTCCTCGCCCTTGTCGATGGCGCCCTGGCGGATGACGTCCGGCTCGTCGCGGAGTCGCTGCAGGCCGACGCTCATGGCTAGCCTCCCACCGGAAGCGGGCCGGGTGGTCCGCCGGCGTCGGTCCAGCCGGAGGCCTCCCGCGCGCGTTCGCGCACGAACACCGGGTCGAGGCTGGCGAGGAGCCAGCCGGCGCGTGGCCCGTTGGTCCGGCCGAGGAACGCGCGGTAGATGGCCTCGAACGCGCGCCGGCCCGGAACCTCATTCTCGGCCGCAACGGCGAAGATCTGGGCCTGCCAGGCGTCCCCGCTCGCGGGCGTGTCCCGCTCTGCCGCCTCGGCGAGGTGGGCGAGGAACCCGCGCTGGCCCTGGTCGAGATCGGCGGCTGCTGCGGGCATCGCCTCGTGGTGGACGGTCAGCTTGGCGGATTCTGGCGCGTAGGTCTCGAGCCAGGCGCGGGCGGCCCCGGCCCGCTGGTCGAGGAGCGCGCGCTCACGGTCGGTCAACGCGCTCCCCTTCTCCGCTTCGATGCGCTCGACGATGTCGACGCCCGGGATCTGGATGAGCATCGCGAGGTGGCCGAAGGCGGGCCGGAATGCGGCCGCCTCCGCGGCGACATCCGCGTCCGGGTCCAGCAGTGAGTACCGAAACGTCGCTTCGTAGCCCGGGGGCAGCTCGCCCTTGACCTCGCGTCCCGCCGTGGCCGCCGCGAACTTGTCGAACTCGTCGAAGAGGCGAGGGATCTGGTCGGTGCCCTCGGGGTCGAAGTCGATGGCGTGGTTCGGACGGTGCCGCAGGAACAGGAAGCGGAGCTGCTCGGCCGGGATCACCTCCGCGATCGAGTGCGCGGCCGCGCCACGCCCCTTGGATGTCGACATCTTCTTGCCGCCGATGTTGAGGAACTCGTACGGGACGTTGAGCGGCGGCTCACGCTCGAAGACTTCGCGCGCGATCGCGTCCGACCGGTCGCGCGAGCCGCCGGCCGTGGACAGGTCCTTGCCGCACGGCTCGATCGTGACACCGAGCAGCGACCACTGTGCGGCCCACTCGAGGTTCCAGGGCAGCTTCGCGGCGCCACCGAACGGCGAGACCCAGCCGCTCGCGCCGCACCCTTGCGCCCAAGTGACGAGGTCCTTCCGGCACTCGAAATGGACCTGCTCGCCGTTCCAGTCCGTCACGATCGTGGTGCCGACCTTGCCGCATGTCGGGCAGATGACGCCGATCGGGTGCCACGTGTCGGGATGCTGGACGTTCGCGACGCGTCGGTAGATGTCACGCACCAGGGCCGCCTTGTCCAACGCCGTGCGGATAAACGCGTCCATGTCGCCGGTCGCGTAGATGTCGCTCATCCAGTAGTAGCGGTCCGGGTGGATACCCAGGCCCGCGAACGTGTCGATGAACGTCTGCGCGTGATGTCGGGCGTAGGAGGCGTGCCCGTCGTCCTCCTGGTCCGGGACGTGCGCGAGCGGACGGCCCATCTCGGTCTCGACCGCGTCCGGCGTCAGCAAAGACTGGGCGTCCATCGGATCCAGGTCGTCGACGCCGTACAGCAGCGTCGTCTCGATCCCGTTCGCGCGAAGGGCACGGGCGATCGTATCGAGGATGACGGGACCGCGCAGGCTGCCGACGTGGACGGTGCCGGACGGCGTCTTGGAGTCGTTGACGACCTGCGGACCGGCGTCGCGGACCCGCTGCGCGAGCTCGTCAGCCCAGTCCATGCTTGCCTCGCGATTGCCATCCGCCCCGGGGAACCGGAAAGCGCGCTCCGAGGTCCGAGGCGGAGCTCCGCGACGCCATCGGCCCGAGGATTAGGTGATGCTCGTGATCTTGTAGGTGAAGTCGCCCGCGGGCACCTTCACGACGACCTTCTCGCCCTTCTTCTTGCCCAGGAGCGCGCGACCGACCGGGCTCTCATTGGAGATGCGCCCCTCGCCGGGCTTCGCCTCGGTCGAGCCGACGATCGTGAACGTCTCCTTGCCATCGCCGCTCTCGACGCTGACGGTGGAGCCGATCTGGACGTGGTCCGTGGAATGGTTCTCGTCGATGATCGTGGCGTTCTTGATGAGCGCCTCGAGCGTCTGGATCCGGCCTTCGACGAACGCCTGCTCGTTCTTGGCGTCCTCGTACTCGGCGTTTTCGGACAGGTCGCCGTGTTCCTTGGCGTCGTGGATCCGATCGGCGACCTCGGGTCGCTTCACCGTGATCATGTCCTCGAGCTCCGCGCGGAGCTTCTGGAGGCCATCCTTCGAGAGATAGGTGGGCTTGTTGTTCATCGTGGGTAGACCCCGCGTAGCAGGTGGGCCGGAACGGGCTGGCGGCCCTCGTCGGTCTGGTGATAAAGGAAAGAACTCCAGGCGGGTCGCGGGCCGATGCCGCGCGCCTGAAGTTCGACCGGACGCGAATGGTAAGCGTGGTGCGCAAGGGTGTCAAAGCCGCGGAACTCGGCAGCGACCGATACGGCGGGGCCGCGCGACACCTATGGTCGTCGCCACCACCAAAACGCTAGGTAGAACACGGTCCAGCCGACTACGTACACGGGCAGCGCCGCCGTTGGCGACACGCCGGCCGAGCGGGCGAGGAGACCGACGACCGCGAACGCGGCGACGACCGGCACGATCCTGGTCAGCCGGTTCAGCAGGGACAGGCCGATCAGGCGGCTGGCTGCGATGGTCGGCTCGGTTTCGACCACGGTCACGACATAGGCCTTCAACGGGAGCCCAGGTCCGAGTTGGGCGAAACCCCGTGCCGCTCCAGTCTCAAGGATCCGACGGCGCGCGTCGGACATCCCGCGCGCCCCCAAGCCGGGTTGCAGGGCGAGGATGCGGTCCACCAGCGGCCCGTTTCGCCGCCGGAGTCGTGCCAGCACGATGGCGCCGAGAACACCGCCGACGATGGCGGCCACGAGCGGTGCACCGAGAGCTGCCGGCGTTGCGAGGGCGATCAGTCCGAGCAGGACGTCGGGGACGACTGGCAACACGACGGCCTCGCCGAAGCCCCACAGCAGCAGTACGGCCCAGATGGTCGGATCTGCGCTCCAAGCGATGAGCAATTCGTCGGTCACAGCGCCCGCACTGCCGCCTCCAACCGCTCGGTGAAGGCGCGAGGCGTCTCGTCGGCGCGAGCCGTAAGCGGCTCGCCGAACCGGACGCGGGCGCGATGGCTCCGAGGTCGACGGGCACCGGGTGGCAGGACCTCCCACAACCCATCGATCCGAACCGGGAGGACCGGGGTGCCGGTCCGAACGGCGATGAGCCCAGCCCCGGGCTTGAAGCGGCCGATGGCGCCGGTGCGACTGCGGGTCCCCTCCGGGAAGATGACCACCCGCCACCCCGTAACAAGCAGCTCCTCGACGGAGCGTACGGACTCCGCCCCACCACCCAGTCGTCGGAATGGCACGGCCGCGAACCACGACACCACGAACCGGTAGACGCGCCGCTGGAACCAGTAGTCATCGGCCGCGGCGATGGCCAGGCGCCAGCGTCCGCGGCCACCCAGGGAACGGCGCAGAACGGGGATGTCGAGGTGGCTCTGGTGGTTGGGACAAATGAGCAGTGGTGTCGGCAGGCCAACGAGCCACTCGCGACCCTCGATGCGCGGACCGCCGACTAGGCGCCCCAGGAACGGCCCGACGATCCGGTGCACGACCTCGCGCCCGAGTCCGGCCGGACGAGACAGCTGCCACGCGCCCACGTCAGCCGCGCGCCATCTCGATGAGGCGGATGGCCCAGTACGTGACGGGCAGGGCGAGGAGCAGCGAATCGACTCGATCGAGGATGCCCCCGAACCCCGGCAGCCAACCTCCGGCATCCTTCGCTCCGAACTCGCGCTTGGCCGCCGACTCGAGCAGGTCGCCCCAGACCGAGCCGATGGCAACGATGATGATCAGGCCGCCGAACAGGAGGGGGCCGCCAACGGCCAGGATGGACGGCCCGAGCAGCGCGAGGCCGATGGCGGCGCCGATCACGTTGCCGACCAGTCCCTCCCGCGTCTTGGACGGCGAGAGCGATGGGGCCAGCGGCCTCCGACCATATCGTTTGCCCACGATGAATGCGCCGACGTCGGATCCCGCGCAACCCAGCGCGACGGCGGCAAGGATGATCAGGCCATCCTGCCCCCGCTCGAACACGAGCGCGACGCCGTGCGCGAGCATGACGCTCGTGATGATGAGGCCGACCGCCGCGACGCCGAAGTCCCGGATAGCCCGCGTCGTATCGGGACGGACGACCGGCAACAACGCCCCCGCGAGCACGAGACCGCCCACGAGCAGATCGACGGCCTCCGCTCCGCGGATCGCGGTCGTGACCATGATCGCGACGTTGCTGATCTGGAGAACGACCACATGGCGCGGCGGGAGCGAAGCGAGCCGGCACCATTCCAGCAGCGCCACGGCGGAGATCCCACCGAGCAGCAGGACCACGGCCGGCAGCCCGACCACGATGGCGACAGCAAGCACAGCGGCCAGTGCGGCATAGCTGACGGCCCTGGCGCGGACGACACCCGCGTCGAGGGCCGCGTCCCCGCGCCGACCGAGCAGTCCGAACACCAGCGCCGCGACCAGCCCCGCGCCGGCGATCGCGGCGAGGGTCGCGGCCGCCATCGTGATCTCGCTCATCTGAGCTCACGGAGCGCGACGAAGATCCGTTCCAAGAGAGTCAGCGTCGTTCCGACCAGGAGCAGCGGCCCGAAGGGCGCCCACGCAGACGGTCCGGCGAAGATCACGACGATCGCCGTGATCGAGAGCAGTGCCATGCGACCCGGCTTGGACAGGACGCCGCGGTAGGTCCTCGTGCCCCCCGCGGCCTTGGTCGCCACCGCCGCGAAGCTCGCCAGCAGCCCTATCGTGACCCCCATCAGAACGGTCGGTGCGTGCGCACCGGGCACGAAGGCGACCGGGGCGAGCATCAAGACGTCGGCGAGCCGATCCCCGAGCTCGTTGTAGAACTCGCCGCGGGGATGGATCGCGCCGGTCCGACGGGCGAGGGCACCATCCAGCAGGTTCAACACGAGGCGGACCGCGCACGCCGCAGGTACGACCAACAGGACGAGTGGCTCCGCGGGCGACACGATGATCGCCGATCCGCCGATCGCTGCCACCGGCACCGCGGCAAGGGTCAGGACGTCCGGCGCGATCCCCCGTCGCTCGAGGCGGTCCAGCAACGGCCCGAAACCGCGCAGCACGGCGGGTTTCACGCGATAGAGATCCAAGGCCCAAGCCTCCTGCCCCGGCGCCGAGGCATCGCGTACTGCGCCCACAGCCTGCCGTCCGTAAGGACGTCACGCCCTTGCGGACCCAAGGACGCGCGAGTGACGGCGACGTTACCAGACGCCCGGCGGCGCTCAGCCAGCCTCCGCGAGCCGGAGCAGCCGACGCTTGACCCGCTGCAGCGAGCCGCGGTCCGGCATCGCTACGAATAGCGTGTCGTCCCCGGCGATGGAACCGGCCACCTCCGGCCAGCGCGCCCGGTCCAGCGCCGCGGCGATCGCATGCGCCGAACCGGGGAGCGTGCGCAGGACCAGGAGGAGGCCAGCTTCGTGGATCTCCAGGGGCAGATCGGACAGCAGTTTGCGCAAGCGGTCCTCCCCAGAGGTCTCAGCCTCGATGAGCCGGGGCGGTAGCGCGTAGGCCGCGATCCCCTCGCGACTCACCTTGACCAGCCCGAGCTCGGCGACATCGCGGCTGATCGTGGCCTGGGTCGTGCGGAATCCACGCTCTCGCAGGGCGGTGGCCAGCTCCTGCTGGGTGCGGATCGGTCGAAGGTCGACCAGGTCGCGGATCGCCCGCTGGCGGAGCTGCTTCATGACCTCCATCTCCGGCCCGCCGCGCTATCGCGCCAGCCAGACGACGAGGACGACCGCCGCCAGCCCGAATCGGTACCAGACGAAGATGTCGAGCGAGCGCGTCCGCAGGTAGCGCAGCGTGAAATGGATCGCCGCGAGGCCAGCGAGCAACGCGGCGAGCATCCCGACGACGAGGGGAGCGATCGCAACGGCGACCCCGGCTTCGCCGGTCAGGAGCCTTCGAGCCTCGAAGATGATGGCGCCGGCGGTGATCGGCGTCGCCATCAGGAATGCGAATCTGGCGGCCGCCTCTCGGTCCAGGCCGGCCAGGCGACCCGCCGAGATCGAGATGCCCGACCGGCTGATGCCCGGGATCAGCGCCAGCGCCTGCGCCGCGCCGATACCCGTCGCGACCGGGAAGGTGACGTCCGCGATGGCACGAGACCGGCCCCCGACCCGATCGGCGATGAACAGGATCACGCCACCGACGACGAGCATGACAACGACCAGACCGACCTCTCGAAACTGCTCCTCGATGAGGTCGTTGAACAGGAGCCCGGCCAGCGCGGCCGGGATGGTCGCGGCGACGAGCAGCCAGGCGAGCCTGCGGTCCGCGTCACCCCGGAAGGATCGATCCCGCACGGCCGCGAGCCCGGCGGGGATCAGGCGCGCCCAGTCCTCACGGAAATAGATCAACAAAGCGACCAGCGTGCCCAGGTGAAGCATCACGCTGAACGCCAGCGAGTTCAGGAACTCGTCATCCCACCCGAACAGGAACGGAACCAGGACCAGGTGCCCTGACGAGGAAACCGGCAGGAACTCGGTGAGTCCCTGCACGATCCCCATGACCAGCGCTTGAAAGACGGTTCCATTAGTCAGGCCCCGATTGCATTCGTCGCGGATGGCGGTCGAGGCGAAGGCGCCCGGGAGCACCGGAGCGAGCGCACTTCAAGGTGCGTGAGCGAGGAGCGCAGCGGGCAACGCACGCATCGGCCGTCAGGCGCGACAGCCGCTCCTACCGGATGAAGAGCGGAGCGAGGACCAGCGAGATCGTGGCGAGCAGCTTCACGAGAACGTGGAGCGACGGGCCGGCGGTGTCCTTGAACGGATCGCCGACGGTGTCGCCGACGACCGCCGCAGCATGCGCGTCCGAGCCTTTGCCGAGGACATTGCCCTCGTCATCCTTGAGTTGGCCCGACTCGATGTACTTCTTGGCGTTGTCCCACGCGCCGCCGCCGTTGTTGAGGACGGTGGCGAGCATGACGCCCGAGATGGTGCCGACCATGAGCATGCCGGCAACCGCCTCGTATCCGAGCACGACGCCGATGACGATCGGGGTGGCGACCGCGACGACGCCCGGGAAGATCATCTCCTTGAGGGCCGCCTTGGTCGTGATGTCCACGACGCGGGCGTAATCCGGGCGCTGGCTGTAGTCCATGATCCCGGGCATCTCCCGGAACTGGCGCCGGACCTCGACGATGATCGACTGCGCGGTCTTGCCGACCGCGCGGATCGCGAGCGAGCTGAAGAAGTAGACGAGCATCGCGGCCAGGAGCGCCGCGATGAACACGTTGACATTGGCCAGGTTGACCGACTCGAGCAGCTGGGCACCGGGTACGCCGGCCTCGATCCGTCGACCCTGGATGACGTTGATCTTGTCGATATAGGCGGAGAACAGCAGGAACGCCGCGAGCGACGCGGAGGCGATCGCGTAGCCCTTGGTCAGGGCCTTGGTCGTGTTGCCGACCGCGTCGAGGCGGTCAGTGATCTCGCGGGCTCCGGCCTCGGCGCGGCTGAACTCGGCGATGCCGCCAGCGTTGTCCGTGATCGGCCCGAAGGTATCCATCGCCAGGATGTAAGCCGTCGTCATGAGCATGCCCATCGTCGCGACGGCGGTCCCGAAGATGCCGCCGACGTTGCGGCCACCCTCGCCGACGAGCCCCGCCTGGTCGCCCAGCCAGAAGCTCGCGAAGAGCGCGACGCTGATCGTGACCGCGGTCACGAGGGTCGTTTCGAAGCCGACCGCCGTGCCACTGATGATGTTGGTCGCGGGGCCGGTCTTGGACGCCTCGGCGATCTCGCGGACCGGCCGGAAGGAGCCGGCTGTATAGAACTGCGTGATGTAGACGAACGCGACGCTCGTCGCGAGGCCGACGACGCCGGCCGCGAAGAAGTAGACCCAGGTCGGCAGCCCACCCGTGCCGGTGGCGCCGTTCGTGTTCATCATCACGAACGTCACGAAGGCCATACCCACGACGGACAACAGGGTCGTGACCCAGTAACCGCGGTTGAGCATGTTCATCGGGTCCTCGGTCTCCTTCCCGCGGACGAAGAAGATCGCGACGATGGTCGCCAGCAGCCCGAAAGCACGGACGACGAGCGGGAAGAAGATCCAGGCCTCGGGGTTCGGCCAGCCGGCCGCGACCGCGATCGTGTAGACCGCGACACCCAGGATCATCGCGCCGATGTTCTCGGCGGCGGTGGACTCGAAGAGGTCGGCACCGCGGCCGGCGCAGTCGCCGACGTTGTCGCCGACCAGGTCCGCGACGACGCCCGCGTTGCGGGGATCGTCCTCGGGGATGCCCTTCTCGACCTTGCCGACGAGGTCGGAACCGACGTCGGCGGCCTTCGTGTAGATGCCGCCGCCGAGCTGGGCGAAGAGGGCGACGAACGAGGCCCCGAAGCCGAAGCCGACGATGAGGAACGGCGCCTCGGCGACGGTCACATCCGCCACGACGGTCTCGTACAGGGTGAAGATGCCCCACACACCGAGGAGCGACAGGGCGACGACGAGGAAGCCGGAGACGGCGCCACCGCGCATGGCGACCTGGACGGCCTCGACGAGGCTGCGCCGGGCGGCCGAGGCGGTCCGGACATTCGCCTTCACGCTGATGTACATGCCGATCACCCCGGACGCCATCGAGCACAGCGCGCCGATGAAGAACGCGACCGCGGTCATGACCCCGATCGGCAGGCCGGCCAGGTGCACGACGTCGGCGACCTCAGGGGTCTCGACCAGCGTGATGACGCCGCCGATCACGAAGGCGCCGACGACGGCCAGCACGAAGATCGTCGTGTATTGACGGCGGATGAAGGCGACCGCCCCCTCGAGGATCGTCCCGGCAACGGCCTGCATCTCTGGGGTGCCGGTATCCCGGGCGAGCACATCGCGGGCGAGGTAGATCGCGAACAGGACGGCGACGATCCCCGCCAGGGGGATGATCGGCAGCAGCGTACTCGCATCCATCAGGGTCGTCGGGTCCTCCAGGTCGGTCAGGTCCGGCGTCCGTCCCGTGGCGCGTGCGCGTGCGCCGTCGCGGGGCGGGTGTCCGGGATGCTGCCGGCAGGCCCCGACGGTATGCACCGTGGGCTGGGACCTTGCAGGCCGGCGGCGAGTGTAACAAGGCGTTCTTCAGCGGGTCAAACTCGCCCGCCGCAGGAGGTTATGCATCCGGTCAAAGTGGCTTCGGGACCCCTCCCGGCGGCCGGGGGCGGCGGCCCCTATACTGCCGGACCTGTGACCAAACGACCCGCATTCGGGTGTCTCTTCGAGATCGTCGAGACACTCGTGCTGACCCTCATCATCTTCGTCGTGATCCAGAACTTCGTCGCACAGCCGTACAAGGTCCAGCAACAGTCGATGGAGCGGACCCTGGAGCCTGAGCAATACGTGCTGGTCGACAAGCTCACGCCCAGATTCGACACTTACAAGCGCGGCGACATCGTGGTATTCACCCCGCCCGAAGACTGGGCCGACAACGGCACGCCCTTCATCAAACGGGTGATCGGCGTTGCCGGCGACACCGTCGAGATCCGCGACGATGGCCTGGTCTACATCGACGATGTCGCGCTCAAGGAGCCCTACATCTACGCCGACGAGATCGACGGGCCCTCGCAGCCCACGACCGCTCCGCTGGAGCAGGCCAAGTGGACGATCGCGGAGAACGAGGTCTTCCTCATGGGCGACCACCGCTCCAATTCGGCCGATTCGCGGACGTTCGGTCCGGTCGAGACCGGGCAGGTCATCGGGCGCGCCTGGCTGCGCTACTGGCCGCTGGACACGTTCGGGATCCTGCCCGCGCCGACGTACGCGGATCTCCCCGTGGCCGATTCCTGAGCCGTGTGAGGACGCGGTGCGGGACGACGAGGAGGAGATGACGCGGTGACGCCGATCATCGCGATCGTCGCCCTCGCGGTCGTCGGTGGGGCGGTCGTGGTGGTCTCGTCGCGAGACGCGCGCACGGTGCTCCTGGCCCTGGCCGTGGCGCTCGTCGCCACGCCCCTCGTCGCCGATCCCCTGGCCTCGCCACTTGGGCTGGCTGCGCGGCTCGTCGGTGCCATCCTCGCCACGTACCTGTTGTGGGTCGTCGCCCGCCACCGGGGGGATGGGGGCGTTCCCGCCAGCCCGACCGGTGGCTCGCGGATCGGGTGGCCTGCCGAGATCCTGCTCGGCGCCGGGGCGATGGTCGTGGGATACGCGGCGCACGGTCTGGGCGCCCCGGCTGATGGACCGGCCCTGGCGAGTGCCGCCGGGTTCGCTGTCGCGGCGCTGGCCGTGGCGCCGGTCGTGACCGGCCACGACGTCATCCGCGTGGGGACCGGCCTCTTGCTGCTCATCGACGCGGCGCTGCTCGTCCGCACCGGCCTGGGCGGCACGCCTGGCGAGGTCGAGCAGCTGGTCACCGCCGCCATGCTGATCGTGCTGGCAGGCGCGGTCGCGGCCCTCGCGGCGAGCGCTCGAGCCGATGGCTCGGGCGGGTATGCCTTCGCGGATCCGGCCCGCGCTCGCGCTCGTCGCGAGCCCGACGCGCACCCGCGCGAACAGCTCTGACGGCCGGCGCCCGATGAGCCTCCTCCCCTTCGTACTGGTCACGACCGTCGGGGCAGTGCTGGCGTTGCTCCTGCGGCGAAACGAACAGGTCGCGACCGCGATCGCCGTTGCGGGCCTGATCGGGGCCGCGGTGACGGCCCTTGCGATCCGGCCAGGACAGAGCGTCGTGATCGGCGGAGCCGGGATCGCGACCACCGAATACCTGCGCCTCTTCCTCGTCCTCGGGGCGACGGTCGGACTGTTGCTGGCCGTGGTGGGCCAGGCGGTCGGCAGCCGGCGGGATGCGGCGGCCGTGACGCTGGGTGTGCTCGCGACGTCGGCCCTGGCCCTGTCCTTGCCCGACGCCCGGATCGCGGTCCTTGCGGCGACGGCCGGCGGAGGCTTCGGCGCGCTCGTGACCCTCGCTTCGACCGGTGGGCGCGGGGCCGCGACCGTCGGGACGCGCGTGCTGAGGGCCACGGTCGTCGCCGGCACGATGGCCGTCGCGGCGACCGCCTGGATCGGACGCGACCTGACCGATCTCGCGGCACAGCCGGTGGTCTTCGGGCTCGCCTACCTCTCCTTCGCCCTCGCGGTCGCGATCCGGTTCGGCGCGATCCCGCTCCACAGCTGGGCCGCGCGACTCACCGATACCGTGCCGGAATCGGCGCTCCCGCTCGTGACGGCGTGGGCACCGGCGGCGTTCGCGGTGGTGGCGCTCGCATGGGCGGACGCGTCCATCGCCCCGCTCCTCGTGGACCTCGATTCCGTTCGGTTCGTGGTGCTCGCGATCGCGATCGCCTCGATCGTCCTCGCATCCGTCGCGGCCCTGATCCAGGACGACATCGAGCACGTCGTCGGCTACGCGATCATCGGCGATGCCGGCGTCATCCTGCTAGCGGTCGCGGCGCTCGATCCGGCCGCGTGGGCGCCGGCCCGAACCTGGATCCTGGCGTTCGTCGTGGCCCGGAGCGCGTTCGCGGCGTGGGCCGCCGCGACACGCTCGGTGTTCCTCACGGGCCGCGTCGCGGACCTGCGCGGGTGGGCGATCCGGTCGCCGGTGCTCGGCGTGATCCTCGGGATCGTCGTCGTCGCCAGTGTCGGCGTGCCGGGGCTCGCGGCGTTCGAGGCGCGCAGCTCGATCATCGCGCTGGCGATCGAAGGACCGCTCGGTGCGCTCGTCCTGCTCGGCGCCCTGACGCCGCTCCTCTACTACGGCCGGCTGCTCCTGGTCGGTGTCGGTCGCCCGGAGGGCGATCCGGTCGGTGGCGGCCGCCTCCGTCCGGTCGTGTCCCCGGTCGACCTCACCGACATCCGCAACTGGCTGAGCCGGACCTGGTCGGACAACCTGCTCGTCACGGCGACGGGCGGTGCGGCCCTCCTGGCGATCCTGGCACTCGCCGTGTCGTTCGGGGCGTTCGGGGCGTCAGACGCGGCCGCGGGTCTGCCGCCGACGCTCGACACGAGCCGCGAGTCGTTCGCCCCCGAGGATCCACAGCAGCCGATCGGGTCGGATGCGCCGTCGGCGCCGCCATCTGACGGCGAGCCCAGCGGATCGCCCTCGGCCTCGCCGGCGGCAAGCCCGTCCGCGGACGGCGAGCCCAGCGTCGCTCCGTCGCCCTGAGGCGGCCCTACTCCTCCGGGGCCAGGACCCAGCGATCGATGTCGCGCTCGTAGTCGAACAGTTCCGCGGGCGCGAACCAGAGCGCCAGCTCGGTCTCGGCGGCTTCGGGGCCGTCGGACGCATGGACGATGTTCTGCGCCGTCTCGAGCGCGAAGTCACCGCGGATCGTCCCGGGAGCGGCCTCGTGCGGACGCGTGGCGCCGTTGATCGCGCGGACGACCGCGATCGCGTTCGGTCCCTCGAGGGCGAGGGCGACGAGCGGCGCCGACGTGATGAACTCGACCAGGCCGGCGAAGAACGGCTTTTCCTGGTGCGCGGCGTAGTGACGCTCTGCGAGATCGCGCTCGACCTTGACGAGCTTGAGGCCCACGACCTTGAGGCCACGCTCCTCGTACCGGGCCAGGATCCGGCCGGTCAGCTGGCGCTGCACGCCGTCGGGCTTGACGAGGACAAGGGTTCGTTCGGTCACGCAGGATCTCCTTCGGTGGGTGGGTCGGTGGGTGGGTCGTCCGGCGGCTCGGGCGCGGACGGCGGCTCGGGTGCGGACGGCGGCTCGGGTGCGGGCGGGGGCCATGAACCCCCGCGCGCTGCTTCGACGAAGGCCTGGCGGGCCTCGATCTCACGCCCGACGAGACGATACGCATCACCTCGCACGAGCGCCATCCCCCGCTCCGTTCGTCCCTCGATCAGGTCGAGGACCGCGGGCGCCAGGGCCGGTGCGACACGGAGCACCAGCCCGAGCCGCACGGCCGCCTCGTTCGTATCTCCCGCTTCGAGCGCCGCGCGGCCGAGATCCAGCTCCGTTTCGCCGGTCGGCTGGTCGTTGGGACCGTCGGTCTCGCCGGCCGACTCGATGTCGGCGGCCACATCTGGCGCGGCATCGGGATCGTGGGCCGCGGCCGCCGCCGTGGCTTCCCACAGGCCGATGGTTGCGGCGTCCGCGTCACCGCTCGGCCCGCCGGGAGCCTCGCTGGCCGCCTCGGCCGCGGTCGCGTCGGCGGGTGGCGCTTCGTCGTGCGGTCGCGGATGTCGATGGACCACCGACGACACGCGGCGCGGCGGGTCGAACATGGTCGTGGGCGAGGGCGGGGGCGCCGCGGCATCGGGCGGCCAAACCGGGGCGCGCGGCATGCCCGCGAACAGCACGTCGATCGAGCCGTCCGCGACTTCCATCGCGCGATCCGCGAGGCGCCGCGCCTCCGTCGGGCGGCCACGGGCCGCAGCCGCCTCGGCCGCCACCACCAGGGCGAGGAGTGGACCGTCCTCGTCGTCCAGGGCGGCCACCGCGGCCTCACCGGCGCCGGCGATGTCACCAGTCCGCCAGCGCGCCTCGGCGAGGTCGACGAGCCCGTCCTGGTCGAGCGCGTCGCGACCGGCCAGGGTTTCGAGCTCGGCACGTGCGAGCGCCAGCGACCCAAGGCGCAGGTGCAGCCGCGCCAGGGCGAGGTCCGAACCGCGGGTCGCGACGCCGCCGTCCTCTGCCACGCTCATCAGGAGGGCAGCCGCAGGTGCTTCTCGAGCCCGCGCAGGTAGCGCGCCGGCGCCACCGCGGCTAGCCGCAAGCCGTCGTCGCGGATCAGTTCACCGGCCACCCTCGCGATGTCCTCTGCCGTGACGGCCTCGAGTGCCGCGAGCGCCTCCTCCAGGGTCAGCACCCGATCGTGGAGCGCCTCCTGGCCACCGATCCACGACGCGACGTGGCGGGTCTCGTCCATGCGCAGCTCGAGGCCACCCGACAGGTAGCGCCGGGCCTTGTCGAGCTCCTCGGCCGGGACGAGCTCATCACGAAGCCGGACGAGCTCGTCGAGGATCGCCGCGAGCGCGTCGCGCAGCGCAGCCGGGTCGACGCCCGCGGAGATCTCGATGGACCCCGCATCGGCGTAGTCCACGAGGCCCGACCCGATGTCGTAGGCGAGCCCGCGTTCCTCGCGCACCGACAGGAAGAGGCGGCTGCTCATGCCGTCGCCGAGGATCGCGTTGAGGAGCGCGAGGATCCAGCTATCGGGATGGTCGCGACGCAGAGGCCGGGAGCCCGATGACGAGCTGAGCCTGCGAGGTCTGGCGCTTTCCGAGACGGGACCGCTCGCCGGCGGGCAACACGGGCGCGGGATCGTAGTCCGGGATCTTCCCGTTGCCGGTGCCGAAGGCCGCTGCGGCGAGCTCGACCGCCTCCGCGTGCGCGATGTCGCCGGCCACCGCGATCACGGTGTTGGCCGGGCGGTAGGTCGTTCGCCAGAAGTCGCGGATGGTCTTGTCCGGGAGCGCCCGGATGCCGGTCTCGTCACCGCAGATCTCCCGGCCCAGTGGCCCGTCCCCGAACAGCGCGGTCTGGAACAGGATCTGCGCGTATTCGGCTGGGTCGTCCTGGTAGGAGCGGATCTCCTCGATGATCACGGAGCGCTCGCCCTCGATCTCCTTGGCGTCGAGGACGGGCCGGACGATGAGCTCGCCAAGGACATCGACCGCGCGCGGGGCTTCGCGGCGCGGGACGCGGACCCAATACACGGTCGATTCTCGGTCGGTCGAGGCGTTGAACGAGCCGCCGACACCTTCGATCGCCTCGCTGATCGAGCGCGTCGATGGGTATGCCTGCGTGCCCTTGAACGTGATGTGTTCCATGAAATGGGCGACGCCGGCCTCGGCCGCGGATTCCAGGCGCGAACCGGCCAGGACGTATGCCGCGATGGAGACCGAACGCGCCCCGGGCAACCGGGAGCTGATCACGCGCGGCCCCGAGGGCAGCGCGGTCCGTTCGAACATCGCGGCCGATGGTACAGGAACGGGTCTCAACGGCCGGGCGCGGGTGTGCGGGCGCCTCGCGGGCTTGGCGCCACCAGCGTTCCGACGGAGGCGAACGGCCGTGCGGGGCGCCAAGTGGCCTTTGGCGCCACCAGCGTTCCAACCGGAGGCGGAACGGCCGTGCCGGGCGCCAAGGTGGCGCTTTGGCGCCACCAGCGTTCCAACCGGAGGGGGAACGGCCGTGCATGCGCCGGAATCGATCGTTCCCGCGTCGAATGGGGACGTGGCGCGTTCCATCTGCGTCTGAACTCGGGTTCGGGCGTCGGTTGGAACGCTCATGGCCCCAGACAGGCCCCAGACATTCCCCCGGCACGCCCCAGGCACGGACCGGCGGCGCCGACCGGCCCCTGTCGCGAGCAGCCAGACGCCCCGGTCCCGTCGCCGGGCCGGGGCGCATGGGGCCGCGCCGTCAGATGACGGTGGCGTTGAGCCAGTTCTGCATGAAGTAGATGAGGAACGCGATCGCGACCACCCACATGAGCGGATGGATGTCACCGAGCTTGCCCTTCGCGAGCTTCACGACGACGTACGCGACGAACGCCGCGCCGATGCCGACCGTGATGCTGAAGGTCAGCGGCATGAGGATGAGCCCGAGCAGTGCCGGGAAGCCTTCCTCGATGTCCGAGAAGTCGATGTCCTTGATCAGGCTGATCATCAGGAACCCGACGAAGACCAGGACCGGCCCGGTCGCGACGTAGGGCACGAGCACGGCCAGCGGCGTCAACAGGATCGCGGCCAGGAAGAGCACGCCGGTCACGACGGACGTGAAGCCGGTCCGACCGCCTTCGGCGACGCCGGCGGCACTCTCGATATAGCTGGTGTTCGAGCTGATGCCCGCGGCGCCACCGGCGGCAGCCGCGACGGAATCGACCAGCAGGATCCGGCCGACGTTCTCCGGCTGGCCTTGCTCGTCGACGAGTCCGGCCTGCTCGCTGATGGCCGTCGCCGTACCCATCGTGTCGAAGAAGTCGGTCAGCATGAAGCTGAAGATCGTCAGCACCGCGGCAAGACCGCCAAGCACCACGAAGACGTTCGTCAGGTCGAAGGCCCCGAGCGTCGAGAAGTTCGGCGTGGCCACGAACGACGTGGGCAACGGCTGGATCCCGACCGCGAGCGCGATGGCCGTCGTCACGAGGATGCTGATGAGCAGGGCGGCCGGGACTTTCCGCGCCCAGAGGACGACGGTGATCAGCAGGCCGAACCAGAACAGGAAGTGCACGGGTTCGGTGGGGAAGACGAAGGTGACCGGCACCGGATTCTCGGCGGACGAGCCGCCGGTCTTCACGATGATCCCGGCGTCGATGAAGCCGATGAACAGGATGAACAGGCCGATCCCGACACCGATCGCCCGCTTGAGGGCCATCGGTACCGCTCGCATGATCGCCTCACGCAGGCCGACCAGCACGAGCACCGTGACGACGATGCCCTCGAGGACGATGACGCCCATCGCGCCGGCCGGCGTGAGGCCCTGAGTCAGGACGAGCCCGAAGGCCACGGCCCCGTTGATGCCAAGGCCGGCGGCGAGGGCGAGCGGGGTGTTCGCGATGACGCCCATCCCGATCGTCATGACACCCGCGACGAGCGCCGTGGCCGCCGCAGCGGCCGGGATGAAGGCCAACGCCTCCGGCGAGCCCGGGGCGCCGAACATGTTCGAGAGGATGGCCGGGTTCAGGAACAGGATGTAGGCCATGACCAGGAACGTGGTCACGCCGGCCTTGATCTCGGTCGCTAGGTTCGTGCCACGTTCAGCGAACTTGAAGTACTCGGCGAGCGCGCCGCCGCCTCCCTCCGGGACGGGCCGGTTCTGGACGTCGTCCACCTGGTTCTATCCCTCCTTGCCCTCGAACGCGCGCCGAACCTCAGTGGGCGGGCTCGGACCGCGCCATGGTTCGCTCTCCGCCGGCGACCCTCCGCGCCGACGTTCCGGACCGGCTACTCGTCCTCGTGGGCGTCGAGGCCGAGTAGCTCCATCTGGACGAAATCGGACGTGTCGAACTCGAGCTGACGCGGCGCGAACGGCGAGACATCCTCGCCACCGGCGCCGATCGGCGCGAACTCGACGATGACCCGCTCGTCGCCCTGGACGAGCACGTAGACGAGCAGTTGGTCGGGGCGCGTCTCGAACTCGAGATGCTCGAAGGAATCGATGTTCAGGGTGATCGCCAGCGGCGTGAAGTACGTCGAGGTGTCCGGGGCGTCGGTCACGATGCGCTCGACCCAGCCCGTTCCGTGGGCGATCACCTCACGGCCGCGCAGGTACCGGTAGCTGACGGTCTGCTTGAGCAGCGGCCGAAGCAGGTGGAGCATGTCGGCCGGACTCGACACGACGCCCTGGTTCACGAAGAACTTGGCCGGCGGGGTCGACACGTGGGGTCTCCTCGGGGGCGCTGGGACGTTGTCGTTGGGGGGACGACGGACGTCCGCGATGGTACCGCACGGTGAGGGCCACGGCGACCCCGAATCGGCCGCCGCGTATCATCGCGGCCATGTTGCTCGCCATCGACATCGGGAACACGAACGTGACGATCGGCCTCCTGCGCGGCGGCCGGCTGGTCGCGACCCGTCGCGCCGCCACCGAGGCGCGCGCCACGGCCGATGAGCTCGAGCTCCTCCTCGAGGGCCTGCTCCGTCTCGATGACGCCTCCTTCGGCGACGTGGAGGCGATCTCCTGCGCGTCGGTGGTCCCGGCCCTGACGGCGCACGTCGAGGCCGTCGCGGCCCGCCGCGAGCGACCGCTGACCGTGGCCGCGGCCGGGATGGTGCCCATCGCCGTTCGGGTGGACCGCCCCGGCGAGGTCGGCGCCGACCGACTGGTCAATGCCCTGGCCGCAGCGAGGCTGTACGGCACGCCGGCCGTCGTCGTCGACTTCGGGACGGCGACCACGCTCGACTGCGTGGCCACCGACGGCGCCTACGTCGGTGGAGCCATCGCACCGGGGCTGGAGCTCGGCCTTGAGGCGCTCGCCGCACGGACGGCCAAGCTCCCGCGCATCGAGCTTCGCGCGCCCGATCGGGCGATCGGGCGGGACACGGTCAGCGCCATGCAGTCGGGCACGATCTTCGGCTACCAGGCGCTCACGACCGGCCTGTTGCGCCGGGTGCGAGGGGAGCTCGCGGATGCCGCCGGCGTCGAACCACGCGAGGTCAAGGCCATCCTGACCGGTGGGCTGTCCGCGGCGCCGTGGGCCGCCGGGCTCGAGGGCATCGACGCGATCGATCCCGATCTCACGTTGAAGGGCCTCGCGATCCTCCACGCGGAGGTCGCCGGCGGGGAGCGCCTGGAGCTCGGGCTGCCGTGACGCGGACGTCTCAGCGGCCGGCTCATCGCCCTCGGGGTCACGGGTTCCATCGCCGCGTACAAGGCGGTCGAGCTGCTGCGGCTCCTGCGCGCCGAGGGCGCCGAGGTCGCCGTCATGCTCAGCCCGGCCGCGACCCGGTTCGTGGGGCCGCTGACCTTCGCGGCGCTGTCCCGGCATCCGGTCGAGACCGACGTCCTCGCGTTGCTGCCGGACGGTCGGATCGGGCACATCGTCGTTGCCGACAGCGCCGATGCGATCGTGGTCGCCCCGGCGACCGCGCACTTCCTGGGCGCGATGGCCAACGGGCTGGCCGGAGACGTGGTGACGGCGACGGTCCTGGCCTCCGCCGCGCCGGTCGTCGTCGCGCCGGCGATGGACGGCGACATGTGGACCCACCCCGCGACACAGGCCAATCGTCGCGCGACTCCGCGATGCGTTCGGGTACGGGATCGTGGAGCCCGCGGCCGGCGAGCTGGCCTCGGGGCAGACGGGTGTCGGGCGGCTGGCCGACCTGCCGGAGATCGTCGAGGCCGTGGTCGCGGCCGTCGGCAGCGCCCCGGTCCGTGCCCCCGACTCGAGCCGGCGCCCACCCGTCGTCGACGGCCCGCGCGACACGGACCTGACGGGTCGCCACATCGTCGTGAGCGCCGGCGGCACGCGCGAGGCCATCGATCCGGTGCGCTTCATCGGCAATCGATCGACCGGCCGGATGGGCGCGGCGATCGCCGCGGCCGCCCTGGACCGCGGCGCGCAGGTCACGGTCGTGGCGGCCAACCTGGAGGTCGCGCTGCCCGACGGCGCCGAAGTCGTCCACGTCGAATCGACCGCCGAGCTGCGGGCCGCCCTGCTGCGCCTCACCCACCGACCCGACGGCACCGCCGGCTTCGATGCGCTCGTCATGGCCGCCGCCGTGGCCGACTTCCGGCCGGTGAGCACCGCCGACACGAAGCTCGAGCGCGCCGGCACCGGGCTCACGCTCCAGCTCGAGCCCACGCCCGACGTCCTGGCCCAGCTCGCCCGGATCGTCCGCGGCACCGACAGCAACGGCGAGGCCACCGCACAGGCCGTCGAGCCCCGGCCCTACCTGGTCGGCTTTGCGGCGGAGACCGGTTCGCTCGAGCGGGCGGCCGAGAAGCTCAAGCGCAAGGGGGTCGACCTGCTCGTGGCCAACGACGTGGCAGAGGCCGGCTCCGGCTTCGGGACGGACACGAACCGGGTGAGCATCCTCACGCTCGACGGCGAGCGGGACGACCTGCCGCTCCTCAGCAAGCGGGAGGTGGCCGACCGGCTGCTGGACCGGATCGCGCTCGCGCTGGACGCCCGCGACGCCGACGCGCAGACTTCGAAGCCATGAGCGCTCCGACCGAGACCCCACGCCGGCTGACCGTCGCCGACATCGCCAAGCGCTACAGCGACGGGCAACGCCTGCCGATGCTGACCGCCTACGACTACCCGACCGCGCAGATCCTCGACGAGGCCGGGGTGCCGCTGCTGCTCGTCGGCAATTCGCTCGGCCAGGTGCTGCTCGGCTACGAGTCGACCGTGCGCGTGACGATGACCGAGATGCTCCACCACACCAAGGCCGTCGTGCGGGGCTCGCAGCGCGCGATGGTGATCGGCGACATGCCGTTCCTGACCTATTCCACGGTGGACGAGGCGCTCGAGAACGCCGGTCGCTTCCTGCAGGAGGCCGGAGCCCAGGCCGTCAAGATCGAAGGCGGCGTCCGCTCGGCACGCGTGATCGAGGCGATGGTCAAGGCCGGCATCCCGGTCCAGGGTCACATCGGCTGGACGCCGCAGGCGCAGCTCGGCATGGGCGGCAAGGTGAAGGTCCAGGGCAAGGACCGGACGCAGGCCCGAAGCCTGCTGGCCGATGCGCTCGCGGTCCAGGAGGCGGGCGCCTTCTCGATCGTCCTCGAGCTCATGCCGGCTCAGCTCGCGACCGCGATCACCGAGCGTCTCCGGATCCCGACGATCGGCATCGGGGCCGGGCCCGGCTGCAGCGGACAGGTCCAGGTGATCACGGATCTCCTCGGGCTGGGTGACTTCGTCCCGCGCCACGCGCGGCCGTACGCGCAGCTTCGGACGACGATCGCCGAGGCGGCGCGGGCCTACGCGGCCGACGTGGAGGCAGGGACGTTCCCGGGCGATGCCGAGACTGTCCGCATGGACGAGGCGGTGCTCGACGAGGCGTTGGGCCGCGGGGAATCCGATCGGGCCGGCGGCGGCATCCCGGTCGGGGGCATCCCGCTCGATCGCGACCTCTGAGGCAACTCCGGGCGGTCGACGCGCGCGATGACTGAGGTCGCCAAGACGACAGTCGTGCGGACGCGCGCCGCGTTGCGTCGAGGCCCTTGCCGCTGCCCCGCGGCCGGTCGGGCTCGTGCCGACGATGGGCTGGCTGCACGAGGGCCACCGCGCGTTGATGCGAGGAGCCCGGTCCGAGAACGCCACGGTCGTGGTCTCGATCTTCGTCAATCCTCGCCAGTTCAACGTCGCGTCCGACTTCACGCGCTACCCTCGCAACGAAGCCCGGGACCTGGAGATGTGCGAGGCGGAAGGGGTGGACCTGGTCTTCGCGCCCGACGTCGAGGAGATCTACCCGCCGGGCTTCTCGACCACCGTTTCGGTCGGAGCAGTCGCGCTGCCGTTGGAGGGCGCGGCACGGCCCGGCCATTTCGATGGCGTGGCGACCGTCGTGGCGATCCTGTTCGACCTCGTCGGGGCGGAGCGGGCGTACTTCGGCCAGAAGGACGCGCAGCAGGTCATGGTCATCCGCCAGATGGCGCGCGACCTCGCGATCGGGACGGAAGTCGTCACATGTCCGACGATCCGGGAGCCGGATGGGTTGGCGCTGTCGTCGCGGAACGTGCACCTGACCCCGGACGAGCGCGCCGCGGCCCCGGTCCTACGGCGGGCGCTGGTCGCGGCGCGCGACGCGTGGCGGGCGGGTGAGCGGGACGCCGAGCGCCTACGGGACGCGATGTTCGAGACGCTGATCGATGGAGCCCCTGGTGGACGTCGAGTACGTGTCCATCGCCGATGGCACGACGTTGGAGGAGCTCACGACGGTCGACCGGCCGGCGCTCGCCTCGCTGGCCGTGCGGTTCGGCTCGACCCGCCTCATCGACAACGAGATCCTCGACGCGACGGCGGGAACCGCCGCGGACTGACAGTTGTAGGTGGTTGAGGGCGGCGCGGGTCGCGGCCCCGACCGGCGCCTGCCCGCCCCGCCGCTCCGCCCGTTCCCGCTAGGCCGTCGCCGGCGACGGGTGAACGTCCGCCTCGGTCGCGACCTCGAGGATCCGGTCGATGAACAGGTACTCCCACACGAGCGCCTTGATCTCCTCGATCTTGCCCCGGTCGGCGGCATGCGTCTTGACGAGGAGGTCGTGGACCTCGGACGCCACGGCGTAGGTGTCCTCGGGCACGATCGTCGCGAAGAGGTCCGCCGCGCGGATCGCCTCGAGCACCGGCTTGCGCGGCCGGTAGCCGCCGGTCAGCACGAGCCCCAGGGCATCGCCTCCGGCCTCTGCCCCGACCCGCCGCGCGTGGACGATCGCGGCGATCACGTCCTCGCGGTCACCGGGCACGATCACGAGCGCTCCGGGGCCGATGCGCTGGAGCATGTGCTGCGGCTCCATCGCGCCGATCGCGACCCCACCGATGACCTGGTCGAGGTCGGGTCCGGGATGGATGGTCTCGCCGTGGACGCCCTCGAGCACCATCGAGAGGGTCGGGTTCGACAGGATCGGGCGGTACGGGAGCACGCCGAGCAACGGGATGCCGTGGCGCGCCAGCCCGCGTTCCAGGGTCCGCGCGAGATCGGGCTTGGCGAGCAGGTCGACCTTGTTGACGATGGCGCCCGCGACATGGACGCCCGCGCGCTCGAACAGGGACTTGTTGAGCACGATCTCATCGATCGGGCGGCCGACGCCACCCTCGGAGACGATCACCGCCGGCGAACCGAGCATGGCCGCCACCTGGGCGTTCGACAGACCGATGACCGCGCCGACCCCCGCGTGCCCGGTCCCCTCGATGAGGAGCATGTCGCGGTCCGCGGCGAACGACCCATGCGCGGCTAGGATCCGGCTGGGCAGGTCCTCGACGACCTTGCCGTCGATGTAGCTCTGCGTGAACCCGCGCGGGATGTGGACCGGGCTCATCTGCCGCAGCGGCTCGGCAAGGTCGAAGACGGTCTTCATCAGGACGGCATCCTCGTCCGCGGGGACACCGTCCTCGATCACCGTGCGCTGGCCGACCGGCTTGATGAACCCGGTGGACAGGCCACGTCGTTGGAACCCGTCCATGACCCCCAGGCTGAGCGTGGTCTTGCCACGGTTCTGGCCGGTCGCGGCGAGATAGACGTGGCGCATCAGAGTTGCGTGACGGCGTCAGCTGCTCCGAGGGCTGAGGCGACGCTCCTGCTAGCCATCAGCCCGAGGATTTAGCCGTGGGTGCCCGTCTTGCGCTCGACCAGGCCGAGCGCGTCGCGCAGCCGGGCGACCGTCTCGGCGTCGACGGCGTCCGGCTCGAGGTACGGGCCGAGGCGCTCGAGGATGTCGACCACGAGCCCGAAGAACACGCTCGCATCGGCCACGAAGAACTGCGGCTCGTTGTTGTAGCGGACGAGCGTGAGCCGGCCCTGGAGCACGCGCCGCTCTTCGACATGCGCGACCTGGGTCGCGAAGTTATGGCCCTGGATCCCGTCCGGGTTGTTGAGGAAGTTGAGCGCGTTGTCGATGGCGAGGCCGAAGCGTGCCCGCCACGCGACCAGGCGCTCGTGGACCTCGGACGGGATGCGCACCTCGGCGACCTCGTCGAAGACCTCCGGCGCGACCGTCAGCAGCCCGACCAGCGTCGTTCCCGCCCGGGGGCCCAGCATGACCTGCAGGCTGCGCTCGAGCGTGAAGACCTCCGAGTCGAACCGCGGACTGGTGATGACGTCGGTCAGCAGGTCCTCGACGTTGTCGAGGATGCCGGGCTCCGCCACCGCGTTCGACAGGTGGAGGATCTCCTCCTTGAACAGGAATTTCTCTTCGTGGTCGAGCATGGCCGCAACTCTAGCATCGGCTGTGTGGACGACACGGAGCGATGCCGCTCAGGTCGGGGCCGGCGGGTCCGCAAGCAGGTCGCGCTGCAGGGCGTCGGTGAGCCACTGCCGGAACCGCGGGACCGACCAGCCGCGCTCCCGGACGAGCAGATGGAACAATTCCTCAGAAGCGAGGGCCCAGATCACGTCGGCGGCGCGGTCGTGCGTGAGTTTCGGCCGCAGGACACGTGCCGGCCAGCCCGCGATGGCGGCGGCGAACCCTGCTCGCCGGGCGGCCTGCCGCCTGGACCACTCCTCGCCGATCTCGGCATCGCCGGTCCCCTGGCGAAACACGGCGGCCAGCGTGTCGTTGCGCGCCCAGAACGCCGTCGAGAAGCGGGCGAGGAAGGCCAGCTGGGCAGCTGGATCACCGGCTTTCGATGCCCACCCCTCTTGCATGGACGCGACGATCTCCGGCGGAGCGGCGTCCGCGATCAGCCCGTCGACGATCGCGCGCTTCGTCCGAAAGATCGAATAGATGGTCTCCGGGACGACGCCGGCCTCGCGGGCGATCTCGGCGATCGTCGTCGCGGCGTAGCCCTGCCGTGCGAACAGGCGCAGGCCACTCTCGAGCACCCTGGAGCGGGTGGCCTCGGCCTGGGCCCGGCGAAGGGGCGAGTGATATGGACGCTTGACGATGTCGCTTGCCATTTCACTACTGTAACTTCTTATTCACTACAGCACAACTGTAGTCGATATGTGGAACGCCGCGAAGTTTTCAAAGGAGTCCCGAGATGACCTCACTCAGCCGACCCGCCTCCCCCACCGTGTCACGCACCGTCCTTGGCCTGACCTTGATCGCCATCGGGGCCATCGCCGCCGCCGGTGCCCTGGTCCCAGGCTTCGCCCCCTTGACCACCCTCGCCGTCGGCGCCGTGCTGCTGGCCGCTTTCGCCATGACGCGCGATTACGGCTTCGCGGTCTCGGGCGGCATCACCGCCGGCATCGGGACGATGATCGCGCTGGTCTCGACCAGTGTCGTCGGCGTCTCCGAAGTGCCGACCATCCTGTTCCTGTCGCTGGCCGGCGGGTTCGCCTCGGTCTGGCTCCTGGGACTCCTGGCGCTCCCGCGCGAGGGTCATCCCTGGCCGCTCGTCCCGGCGGCGATCTTTGCGACATTCGCCGTGGGTTTCGGGATCGGGCAGCCCGTGCTCTTCGAGGCGATCAACGCCTTGTTCGTCGGGTCGCTCGTCGCCATCGGCCTGGTGCTGGTCGTTCGTCGCCGCCAGGCTTGAGTTCCCGGACCCGGCCGTCTGCCGGCCGATACACGACGAGACCCCGGTCATCCGACCGGGGTCTCGTTTCGTTACGGATGCCGAACCCCTACGGGTAGAGGCCGCGCATCTCCATGGCGTCGGCGACGCGCTTCACCGCGAGCAGGTACGCGGCGGTCCGCATGTTGACCTCCTCGCGCTGCATCATCGCGAGCACCTCACCGAACGCCTTGACCATGATGTCCTTGAGCTTGGCGTTGACGACCGCCTCACTCCAGTGGTCGCGGTTGAGGTCCTGCACCCACTCGAAGTAGCTGACGGTGACGCCGCCGGCGTTGCACAGGATGTCCGGGATCATGAACTTGCCGGCGTCGTAGAGGATCTCGTCCGCTTCGGGAGTCGTGGGGCCGTTGGCGGCCTCGGCGATGATCTTCGCCTTGATGTTGCGCGCGTTGCGCGACGTGATCTGGTTCTCCAGGGCCGCCGGGATCAGGATGTCGCAGTCGACCTCGAGGACATCGGCATTGGAGACGTCCTCCGCGCCCGGGAAGCCCTGGACCGTGCCGTGCTCCTGCTTCCAGCCGACGACCTTCGCGACGTCGAGGCCGCCCGGGGCGTGGATGCCGCCGGTCGAATCGGACACGGCGACCACCGTGGCACCCTCCTGGGCGATGAGCCGGGCCGCGATCGCGCCCGCGTTGCCGAAGCCCTGGATCGCGACCGTCGACTTCGTGAGGTCCATGCCCAGGTGCGCGACCGCTTCGATGACGCAGAAGACCGTGCCGCGCGCGGTCGCCTCGTTGCGGCCCTCGGAGCCGCCCAGGCTGATCGGCTTGCCGGTCACGACGCCCGGGACCGTGTAGCCCGCGTGCATGGAGTAGGTGTCCATCATCCAGGCCATGATCTGGGCGTTGGTGTTGACGTCCGGGGCCGGGATGTCCTTCTCGGGGCCGACCAGGACCTCGATCTCCGTGAAGAAGCGGCGGGTCAGGCCCTCGAGCTCCTTCTGGCTGAGCTTCTTGGGATCGACGATGACGCCGCCCTTGCCGCCGCCGTACGGGATCCCGACGACCGCGCACTTCCAGGTCATCCACATCGCGAGGGCCTTGACCTCGTCGAGCGAGACGTCCTGGTGGTAGCGGATGCCGCCCTTGGCCGGACCGCGGCCCAGGTTGTGCTGGACGCGGTAGCCGGTGAAGACCTGCACCGACCCGTCGTCCATGTGGACCGGGAAGTGGCAGGTGAACTCGCGCCGCGGCTCGCGAAGGACGAGCCGCATCCCGGCGTCCAGGTCGAGACGCTCGGCGGCGAGATCGAACTGTCGCTGTGCGACTTCCCACGCGTTGATTCGCGCAGCGACGTGCTCGGTGGTCATGGAAGGGAGAACCTCCGTGTCGGGCGCCCGTCCCGGGTCGCCTCGTCGTGTGTGGGCCGTCTCCCGGACGACCCCACGGGGCGTGTCGAAGGTTCTTGGGCGGATCCGCCGGACTTCGACGCGCGACTCATGCGGCGCCGAGTATAGCCGGAGGTCGGCCGGACGCGCCTCCCCGATGGTACCGGTCGGCAAGGTTGTCGCAACCTCACCGCAACCTTCACGCCGGGGCGCCACCCGGCTTGTACAGGACGACGGCTCCGACACACCCCGGGCCGAGATGCGGCCCGACCGACGCACCGACGAGTTCGACCGACACGTCCTCGGGCTTCAGGTGCGGAAGCCGCCGCAGCATCTCGTCGCGGAACGCGTCCACGTCCGCCGAGGTCGTGTGGAGGATCGATAACCGCTCGACCGGCTGCTCCGTGATGAGCTCGATCAGCCGGTCGCGGGCCTTGGACCGCGTCCGTACCCGATCCGCCGTCGTGACCTCACCATGCCTGACCTTGATGATCGGCTTGACCGACAGGAGCGTCCCGATCGCGGCTTGGGCGCCGCTGATACGGCCGCCCTTCTTGAGGTACTCGAGGGTCTCAAGCGCGACGTAGATGAGCATGTCCGGCGCCCGCGCCTCGAGGGTCTCGGCGATCTCTGCGGCCGGGCGATCTTCCGCGGCCATCTCGACACCCATGCGCGCGAGGATGCCCTCCGCCATCGAGGCGCCCAGCGAATCGACGATGTGGATCTCCCGGTCGGGCAGCATGTCCCGCGCGATCTGGGCGCTCTTGATCGTGCCCGACAGCGTGCCGGCGACGTGGATCGAGACGATCGCCTCGGCACCGTCGGCGAACGCGGCCTCGTACGCCGCCTTGAAGTCGCCGGGCGAGGATGCCGCGGTCGTGGGGAAGGGCGCGTCCGGTGCGACCATGCGGTCCCAGAAGGCCGGCCCGCTCAGGTCGACCCCCGCCTTGAAGGTCTCGCTGCCGAAGCTGACCAGCAGCGGGATGACGTGGATGCCGGACGCCTCGGCCTCGGCCGGGTCAAGGTCCGACGCCGAATCGGTGAAGATCGCGACGCGACTCAAGGGTGGCTCCTCCTCAGGGACCGAACCGGCGCGTAGGGCGTTTCCGGCATGATACGGGCCCGGTCGAGGCCGCAACCGGTAGGCTGTGCAGCACATGGATCGACCGCTGTGGGCCGTGCTGGCCGGCACTTTCTCGCTGCGCTTCAGCACCGGTCTCACCGGGGCGATGCTCGGCGTCTACCTCGCGACCCTCCCCGAACATGGTGGCCCGGAAGTCGGCGCGATCGTCCTGGGCGTGTTCGGTGCCCTGTTCTACCTCGCCGAGCTCGTGCTGTCGCCGGTCTTCGGCATCCTGTCCGACCGCCAGGGCCATCACCGGGTGATGCTCTACGGCCCGATCTTCGGGGCCGTGGCCGTGATCATGACCGGCTTCACCGCCGACCTGGGCCTGCCGGCACCACTGGCCGTCATCCTCGCGCCGATCACCGGCAGCCTGGTCGTCCTCGGGGTGACGCGCGTCCTCGAGGGGGCGTCGACGGCGGCCAGCATCCCGTCGATCCTGGGCTACATCGCCATGGTCACCGCCGGTGACGAGCTGCTGCGGGGCAAGGCTGCCGCCCGCTTCGAGGGCGCAACGCTGCTCGGGCTGGGGGCGGGCTTCGGGGCCGCGCCGGTCGTGTTCGCGCTGTTCGGGCCGACGGCGTTCTTCCTCAACGCCGTGCTCTACGGCGTTTCGTTCCTCATCTTCCTGACGGTCAAGGACCCGGCCGGCGACGCGCAGCGCGGCGCGATCGGAGCACGTGGGTTTCGGGCGCTACCTGGAGCTGCTCCGCAGCACGCACGTCTGGCTCCTGGCGCCGACCTGGATCGCGGTCAATGCGTCGATCGGGCTGTGGTTCAGCCAGTCGATCTTCCAGTTCGCCCAGGCGAACCCCGACTTTCCGGAGCAGTCGCTGATGCGCGGCTTCGGCGCGGTCCAGATCTCGGCCGCGGTGGTCGTCATCGGGATCATCTTCGGGCTCGGCCTGCTGTACTGGGGCAACCGCTTCAAGAACACCCGTCGCACGTCGATCATCCTCTACGGGATCCTCGGTGGAGGCGCGCTCGTCGGGGCGGCGATGGTCGTGAACCACGGCGCCGGGCTGCCGCTCGTCGTCCTGGTCGCGGCCGCGGTCGTGGCCGCCTTCGGGCTGTTCGTGATGGCCGGCGCGACACCGGCGGCGCTCGGGCTGCTGGCCGATATCTCCGAGCGCTTTCCCGACGACCGTGGCGCGATCATGGGCCTCTACTCGGTGTTCCTCGCGGTCGGGCAGATCATCGGGGCGCTGATCGGCGGCTTCGCGGCGGAGGCTGCCGGCATCGACGGGATGCTGGTCGCGACCGGGGTGCTGCTGCTGGTGGCGCTGCTGCCGCTGGCCCGCCTGCGACAGGCGGAGGACCCCGTGACCGGGATGATCGCTTGATCGACGGGCACCCGTGGAGCCCGGTGCCGCTGGTGCGTGGCGCACGCGGCGCGGTCGTCGCGCCACATCACCTCGCGACGGCGGCCGGTCTCCACGTCCTGCGCATCGGCGGTTCGGCCGTGGACGCCGCGATCGCGACGAATGCCGTGCTCGGGGTGGTCGTCCCGAACCACTGCGGCCTCGGCGGGGATGCGTTCTGGCTGATCTGGGACGCCGCGGGATCGCGCCAGGTCGCGCTCAACGGGTCGGGCCGGAGCGCTCGCGAGATCGATGCTGCGACGCTGCGCGAACGAGGCGTAACGACGATGCCGCGCCGCGGGCCGCTGACGATCACGGTCCCAGGTGCGGTCCGATCGTGGGCCGACGCCCACCAGCGGTTCGGGCGCCTGACCCCGGCCCAGGTGCTCGCGCCGGCCGTCGAGCTGGCTCGGGATGGGTTCCCGGCCTGGGGCGAGTTCATCGGGGCCGTCGAGGCGACGACTCGGCTGCTGGCGGGGCAGCCCGGCTCCGGAGCTGGGTTCGCGGCCGTCTACCGGCCGCATGGCCGCCCGTGGCTGCCCGGCGAACGGGTTCGACTGCCGGCGCTCGCGGACACGCTCGAGACGCTGGCGCGTGAGGGCTTCGATGCGTTCTACGACGGCGACCTCGGGGAGCGCCAGGCTCGGGGCCTGGCGGCCGCGGGATCTCCGATCCGGATCGAGGACCTGCGCGAGCACACGTCGACGTGGGGTGAGCCGATATCGATCGACTACCGCGGTGTCCGCGTGACGACGCACGCGCCGAACAGCTCCGGTCTCGTCGCGCTCGAGTTGCTCGGCTTGCTTGAGCGGTTCGAGCCGCCCGGCCCCGCGGCCTTCGGGCCGGACGGTGTCGCCGACGCGCGCTGGATCCATCTCCACCTTGAGGCCGCCAAGCTGGCCATGGCCGATCGTGACGCCTATCTGACCGACCCGGCTGCACGCGATGTGCCGGTCGAGATGCTCCTTGACCGCGACCGGCTCGCGGACCTGTCCGCGAAGATCGACCTGACGCGGGCCAGCGCTCCCCGGGCCGCCTCAAACCCAGTCGGCGGCGGCACGGTGTACCTGGCCACGGTCGACAGCGCCGGCAACGCCGTGAGTCTGATCGAGTCGAACTACCTGGGGTTCGGGTCCGGCGTGGTCGATCCGGAGACCGGGATCCACTACCAGAACCGCGGCAGCTATTTCAGCCTGGACGAGGGCCACCCGAACGTGCTCGAGCCCGGGAAGCGGACGTTGAGCACGCTGCTCCCCGGGATGCTGTTCCGGAGCGATCGGGCCGAGCCATGGATCGTCGCCGGCTCGATGGGCGGCGACGCCCAGCCGCAGATCCATGCCCAGTTCGTCAGCGCCGTCGTCGACGGCGGGCTCGATATCCGGACCGCCGTCACGGCGCCGCGCTTCTATGTCGAGCCGGCCGACCACTTCGAGCCTCCGACGTCCGTGTACCTGGAGCCGCGTCATGCCGGCGGCATCGACGACGCGCTGCGCGCCATCGGGCACGAGCTGGTGCCGACCGCCGCGTTCGACTCGACGCTTGGGCATGAGCACGCGATCGAGCTCTCTGGCGGCGGGCCGGCTGAGCCGGGTGGGTCCGTGGCGGCCGCGACGGACCCGCGTAGCGAGGGGTTGCCGGCGGTTTGGTAGTGGTCGCCCATATGCGATACTCCCCGGACCGGTGGCAGGCAGCGCTCACACACCGCCGCCACCGGTAGCGCTCGCCGAGGGACGGCCCATGGCGGCGTTGGGAGCTCCGGGGTTCGCTCACGCAGGAACCCTCGGGCCGATGGCTCGCGGAGCGTCGCCTCGGACCTCGGGGGTGTGCGCTCGCTTATGCTGCTCCCGCCTTGCCCTGAACCGCCCCTCGGCGAGCGCCACACCTTTGAACCGCCATCTGGCGAGCGCCATACCTCTTGAACCCCACCCCACGCGCCCCGTGCAGAGGAGCCTCGTGACTTCGAACGTCGGGCAGAACTATCCGTACACCAGCGAGACCGAGGCCGAGCGGGCTGCGGCGGTCGCTCGACTCGTCGCAGAGCGCGAAGGCCTGGCGGACACCCTCGCTGCCGAATCGACGCCGCTCGATGCGCGCGAGCGGTGGTGGGTGTGGAAGTGCCCGACGCCGGGATGCCCGGGCCTGCTCCATGCCGCCGGCTACGCCGCGGAGAAGCACGCCGTCTTCGTCGTGTGCGACGGGACCTGCGCGAAGACGTTCCTGCGCTAGCAGCGTTCCCCGCCGCGGCCCGACCGACGCCCTGAGCCCTTTACGCTAGGCCACCGTGACCGATCCCACGCCCGATAGCGCCGCCGCGGACCCCGCCGAAGCGATCGTCGACCCTGCCGTGCTCGCCGCGAGTCGGCGACGACTGCTGATGGACGCCCTCGGGATCGCCGTCGCGGCGGTCGGGTTCGGGTTCGTCTATGGCCTGGCCGCTCGCGAGGCCGGATTCTCGCCGATCGAGGTCATCGCGATGAGCGTGATCGTGTTCGGGGGCGCGGCGCAATTCGCGGCGGTCGGCTACGTGGCGAGCGGCCTCGCCTGGCCGGCGATCGTGCTCCTGACGTTCCTCCTCAACGCGCGTCATCTGCTGTACTCGGCCGCCCTTGCGCCGTGGCTCCGCCGCGTCCCGTTCGCCCGGCGCGCGGTGATGGCGCATCTGCTCACGGACGAGGCGTTCGCGTTGACCGTCGCCCATTACCAGCGAGTGGGCCGGACCGATGAGCGCGGCTATTGGTTGGCCGCGATCGTCGCGACGTTCATCCCCTGGAACATCGCCACGTTTGCGGGGTCGGTGCTCGGGGGCCAGATCCCGGACCCGAACCGCTTCGGCATCGACATCATCTTCCCCGCGGCCATGATCGGCCTGGCGGTCGGGCTGATCACCGGTCGTCGAGAGATCGTCGCGGCGATGGTCGGGGCGAGTGTCGCCGTGGTGGTGGCGCTGCTCACGAGCCCGTCGATCGGGATCGTCGCTGGTGGCCTGGTCGGCCCCGCGGTCGGGCTCCTGATGCCCGCGACCGTTGCGCGCGAGACGGCTCCGCTCGGGACACCGGCATCCGCGGAGCGGTACTCGATGCCAGGCGTGCGCGTCGTCCCTCGTCCGGATGGCCGATCCGTGCCACCAGACGAGGGGCCGCCGCCGGCTGCGCCGACGGACCGGGATGGTTCGCCGTGAGTACGGACCTGATCTTGCTGGCGGTGCTGATGTTCGGGGCGACGTACCCGACCCGGGCGCTCGGCCTGCTGTGGCCCGGCATCGACCGGCTCCCTCGCGTGGCGCTCGACTACCTCCAGCTCGTCGGGCCGGCGGTCCTGACCGCCCTGGCTGCCGTCAACGTGATGGTGGTCGTGGATGGAAACGGTCAGCCGGCGTTCCACGTCGGCATCGAGTGGGTCGCCGTGCTGGCCTGCCTCGCGATCACGGCCTGGCGCAAGAACCTGCTTCTGGGGCTCACCCTCGCGGTCGCCATCGTGGCCGTCGCGCGGGCGACCGGGTTGGCGGCCGTTCCGGTCTGACACGGGCCGGCCGGCGACGGCGCCTCCCGCCGCACCGTGCCTCCCGCCGCACGGCACCACCCGCCGGTTGGTGGGGCCGGTGCACGCCCCATGTTCATTCGTGGGGTATCGCCGGCCGCAAGGGGCGCTCCGAGGGCAACCACGCTCCCCTAGTCCGGTGAGATGCACACCGCATGGTCGATTAGGCCGATACGGGACCTCGAACGATGCGATTCGGCCCCGGTCGCTTGCGTTATCGATTCCTAGCGGCACGAATGAACACTCGGCGTGCACGCCGGCTTCGAATGCTCCGTGCCGACCCGGGTTTCGGGGGCGCTCGGTGGATGCGGCCCTCAGCCGCGGCGCGCTTCAGCAGCGGCACGGTTCAGCGCCACGCTTCAGCCGCGGCGCGCCTCGGCTTCGATCTCGACGAGGAGGCTCGGGTGCATCAGCCCGGCGACCGCAACCATCGTCGCCGCCGGCCGGATCTCCCCGAAGACCTCGCCGTGGACCGCCGTCAGTGCCGCGGACTGCGCCATGTCCGTGATGAACATCCGTGTCCGCACGACGTCCTGCAGCGAGAAGCCACCCTCGGCCAGCGCTCGTTCGATGATCCCGAAGACGGCCCGGGCCTGAGCGGCGATGTCCCCGGGGTGCTGGGAAGTACCGTCCGGGCCCGCGTCCGTCGTCCCGGCCACCCAGCACCCGTCGCCGACGACGATCGCCCGGCTGTACCCGGCGACCCGCTCCCACGGTCCCCCCGACGAGATCCGCCGGCGCTCGCCGCTCACTCCGTGGCGGCGAAGCGCGGGTCGTCGGCGCGCCAGCCGACGACCTCGGGATCGCGAGCGATGGCGAGCAGGAGGCCGGCCAGCAGCGCCGTCCGCGGCACGATCGAGTCCACCTCCAGGTACTCGGCCGGCGAGTGGTCATTCCCACCGATCGGTCCGAGGCCGTCGAGGGTCGGGACGCCCATGCCGGACGTCGTGTTCGCATCCGAAGCGCCGCCGGTCGCCGTGTCGTTCACCTCGAAGCCCAGCCGTCCCGCCACCGCCTGGGCGTGCTCGACCAGGCGCCCGCTTCGAGCGAGCTTTTCCATCGGCTGCCAGGCGACCATCACGTGCGGCTCGACAGAGGTCCCCTCGATCTCGGTGGTTGCGACGAGATCGGTGATCGCCGCCTTCACCTCCGCGAGACCATCGGCGCTCGTGGCCCGGACGTCGACCTCGAGCTCACAGCGCTCCGGGACGACGTTGGGTCGCGTGCCGCCGGCGATCTTCCCGACGTTCACGGTCACGCCGGGCCAGCGGCCGTTGAGCTCGTGCAGGTCGCGAACGATCCGCGCGGCCTCGAGGATCGCGTTGCGCCCCTTTTCGGGCTCCACCCCCGCGTGCGCCGCACGGCCGTGCACGGTCAGTCGCGTGTCGAGGATGCCCTTGCGGGCCGACACGATGTCGCCGTTGGCGCGGGCACATTCGAGGACCAGGCAGACATCCACGTCCGCGGCCGCCTCCCGGATGTGGTCGACTGACGACGGCGAGCCGATCTCTTCGTCCGGGTTGGCGATGAACGTCAGCCGCTCGAACGGCAGGCCGCCGAGCTCGCCGAGGATCGACTTGAGCGCATAGAGTCCGGCCAGCAACCCCGACTTCATGTCGGTGACGCCCGGGCCGTGGGCGTTGCCGTCGTCGATGCGAAATGGACGCTCCGCGGCCGTCCCAGGGTCGAACACGGTGTCCATGTGGCCGATGAGCAGGACCCGCGGACCGCCGGCCATGCCATGGAACGTCGCGACCACCGTGTTGCCGAATCGCCCGCCCGGATCGGGCCGGATCTCGATCTCGGCTCCCAGGTCGGACAGGAAGCCTGCGGTCCAGCGGCCCACCTCGTTCACGCCGTCGGGCGTGTACGTGCCGCAATCGATGTTGACGAGCTTCTCGAGATCCGCGAGATAGGCCGGGAGATCCGCCGCGATCGAGCCGCGCAGCGAGTCGATCTCGAGGTCGGTGGCCGTCGTCCCGCTCGTCATCGCGGCCAGTCTACGCGGCGCTCGCATTGCTATCCTGCCGGGACCGTGCGACTGGTCGAGATCCGCCTGCTTGAGGGACCGAATGTCTACCGGCTCGAGCCGGTGGTCAAGGTGGAGTTCGCCGTGGGTCGACGCCGGACCTGGTACGGCCAGCGCGATCCCGGCCGCCACGCCCTGGTCTGGCTCGGCGCCACGGTGCCGGCCCGGGAGTGGCCCGACCCGATCGCCGCGATCGTGGCCTGGGTCCGCCGGCTCCGTGTGGATCACGATGAGGGCCGGGCGGGGCTGGCCGTCCATCGCTCGTCGGACCCGGGCCACTGGATCATCACGTTCCCGTGGAGCGGAGAGGAACGCGCCCGCGTCCTGACCGAGGCGGCCATCGCCCTCGCCGACCGCGACGTCTCGCCATCTCGGACCGCCCAACTGACAGGGGCGCAGGAGCGGCTTTGGACGCGCTGGAGCGAGCGGATCGCGGCGGCCGGCACGGCACCGCCGACCTGGATCCGCGACTCGCAGCGGCGCTTCCCGATCGTCTCCATCTCAGGCACCAACGGAAAGTCCACCGTGACGCGGCTGATCACCCACATCCTGGTCCGGGCCGGGAAGCACGTCGGTACGACGACCTCGGACGGTGTCCTCATCGACGAACGGCTGGTGGAGGCCGGCGACTGGACCGGGCCGGCTGGCGCGCAGCAGGTCCTCGCCCGGTCGGATATCGGCGTCGGCGTCCTCGAGACCGCTCGAGGGGGGATCGTGCTGCGCGGGATGGGCTACGAATCGAACGACGCCTCCATCCTCACCAACGTCTCGTCCGATCATCTCGACCTGCAGGGCATCCACACCCTGCCCGAGCTCGCCGAGGTCAAGTCGACCGTCTGCCGGATCACCAAACCGGATGGCTGGGTCGTGCTCAACGGCGATGACCCACTCGTGGCCGCCGTGGCCCGCCGTGTCCGCGCCAACGTCGCGTTCTTCTCGATGGAGCGCAACGGACTTGGGCCGGCCCGCGTTCGCCGCCACGTTGCGAAGGGAGGTCGCGCCTATCTCCTGCGCGACGGGTGGCTCATCGAGGCATCGGGGACGTCGGCCACGAAGATCGCCGAAGCGGCGCGCATCCCGATCGCGATCGGTGGTCTCGCCCGGCACAACGTCGCGAATGCGCTCGCGGCGGCCGGCGGCGCACGCGGCCTGGGCGCCTCGATCGCGCAGGTGCGCGACGGCCTCCTGGACTTCCGCCCATCGACCGACCGCTCCCCCGGGCGGCTCAACCTGTTCCGTCTCGGGCCGCAGCTGGTGATCGTCGACTTCGCCCACAACGAGGCCGGGATCTCGGCGGTGCTCGATGTCGCCGAGGGGATCGCGGCGGGTGGCGCCGGCCGGGCCGCTTCGATCACCGCGATCATCGGCACCGCCGGTGATCGACCCGACGACACCCTGCGCGGCATCGGTCGCATCGCCGCACAACGAGCCCAGCGCGTCGCGGTCAAGGAGACGCGCAAGTACCTTCGCGGCCGGACCGCATCATCCGTGGTCGGCGAGCTGCTCGACGGCGTGAAGGCCGGCGGCGGCGTCGTGGCCGACGTCCCGGTCTACGAATCCGAGACGGCCGCCCTGCGGGCGGAGATCAACGGCTCAGGGGCGCAGAAGCCGCGGGTGATCGTGCTCATGTGCCATGAAGAACGCGACGAGGTCTTCGCGCTGCTATCGGAACTCGGAGCGCGGCCGGTCGACGTGGCCGACGAATTGACCCGGCTCGTGCCGAGGCTCCAGGACCGCCCGCGCCGCGACTGATCGCCTGGCGTGGCCCCAGCCCGTTGCGGCGGCGGGCTCGCGCGGCGCATGATGCGCGCGGGGCGGGTCGGACGTCCTGACCGCTCCCGCTGGAGGGATGCCCGTGGAGATGTTCGTCGGCCTCGCGCTGATTCTGATCGCCACCCTGGAGATCGTGTTCATCATCCGGACGGTGCAGGGGAACATGGGCCGGGCGTAACCCGCCGCCGGAGGCTCTCGCCGCACACGCCAGTGCGCTACCCGTCGGGCGCCTCCAGCTCGCCCGGATCCGCGAAGGCCATCCCGCCCGCGCGTGTCGCGCCCGCGGCGGCCATCGCCTCGCGGTAGACCCCGATCGCATCGTCCACGCAGCACACGACGAGATCGCCGGGGATCGCGCGGCGGAGCGCGGTGCGGACCGCGGTCATCTCCTCGAGGACCTTGTCGGCGCGCGTCGTCCGCGATGTGCCAGCCGTCTTGGCGCCCCGCACGCCATCGATCACGTTCGTAGCGGTTTCACCCGGCGCCCGGCCTCGCAGGTTCTTGTCCTCGCGCACGATGATCTCGTCGAAGGCGCCCGCCGCGATCGCGCCGTACTCGCGCTGATCCTCGTCCCGGCGGTCGCCCGGGATGCCGAGAACGCCGATCGCCCGACCCGAGCGCGCGGTCGGCGCGGATGAGCCGATCCGCCCGGCCTTCGTCTGCGGCTCGACCATCATCCGCTCGACGAAATCCGCGAGCTGGCGCATTCCATCGACGTTGTGGCAGTAGTCGATGACGACGCGCACCCCACCGACGTCGAGCAGGTTGAGGCGACCCGGCGCCTGGAAGAACGAGGTCGTGAAGGTCCGCAGGCCCTGGCGGATGTCGTGCAGGTGCGCGCCCGTGGCCCATGCCGCGGCCGCGGCGGCCAGTGCGTTCGCCACGTTCATCCGAGCCCGTCCCCCGAACGTCGCCGGGATCAGATGCGTGTAGAGGACCGGCATCTTGCGGCTGCCCAGGCGCAGCACGATCAGCTCCCCTTCGGCGCTGGGTTCGAGGCAGAACGCGGCATTGCCACGGCTCGTGTGGCCGTCGATGCGATCGAACCCGTCCTCGCCCTTCTTGGTGGCCATGCTGAACAGCACCACCCGTCCGGCGCAGTGGCGGCCCATCCGGTACACGTGGCTGTCATCCGCGTTGAGGACGGCCGTACCGGAGCGGGGCACGGCCTCCACGACGACGCCCTTGACGTTCGCCAGCTGGCCGATCGACGTGATCCCACCAAGACCGAGGTGGTCGCCGGTCACGTTGGTCACCACCGCGACGTCGTTGCGGTCGTAGCCCAGGCCCTCGCGCAGGATCCCGCCGCGCGCGACCTCGAACACCGCGGTGTCCACCGTCGGGTTCTGGAGCACCATCAGGGCCGACTTCGGTCCCGACATGTCGCCCTTCTTGATCAACCGGCCGTCGATGACGATGCCGTCCGTCGAGGTCATCCCGACCCGCCGGCCCATGAGCTTGAGGATGTGGCTGATCATCCGGACGGTCGTGGTCTTGCCGTTCGTGCCGGTCACGCTGACGATCGGGATGCGCGCCGAGACGCCGGGCGGGAACAGCGAATCGATGACCGGCCGGGCGACGTATTGCGGCTCGCCCTCGGTCGGGTGGGTGTGCATCCGGAAGCCGGGCGCCGCGTTGACCTCGACGATGGCGCCGCCCGTCTCCCGGACCGGGGTCGCGATGTCGGGGCAGATGAAGTCGATGCCGGCGACGTCGAGCCCGACGATGCCGGCCGCGGTCTCGGCGATCTCGACGTTGTCGGGGTGGGCCTCGATCGTGCGGTCGATGGACGTCCCGCCGGTCGACATGTTGCCGGTCAGCGCGAGCTTGATCCAGGTGCCCGCGGGCGGCACGGAATCGAATTCGTGACCCTGGGCGCGCACGAGCTCGATCGCGGCCTCGTCGACCTTGATCCGGGTCAGGACCTTCTCGTGGCCGATGCCTCGGCGCGGATCGGCGTTGGCGATGTCGACGAGCTGGGCGACGGTGTGCTCGCCGTCGCCGGTGACGCTCGCCGGGACGCGCTCGGCGATCGCCGCGACCTTCCCGCCGATGACCAGGCAGCGGTAGTCGTTGCCCGTGACGTAGCTTTCGACCACGACCACCCCGTTGCGACTCTGCGCCAGCGCGCCCGGGAATGCCGCGCGGACCGCCTCCTCCGTGCGCAGGTCGAGATGGACGCCCCGTCCGTGATTGCCGTCGAGCGGCTTGAGGACGCACGGGAAGCCGATGCGCCTCGCGGCCGCGACCGCCGCCTCCTCCGTCTCGACGACGTCGGCGCGCGGCACGGGCAGACCGGCCGAGTCGAGCAGCCGATTGGTCAGGCTCTTGTCCGACGCCACGTCGACCCCGATGGCCGAGGTCTTGGACGTCATCGTGGCCCGGATGCGCTGCTGGTGGACCCCGTGGCCGAACTGGACGAGCGAGTGGCGGTCCAGGCGGATGAACGGGATGTCGCGGCTCACGGCTTCGTCGATGAGCGCCTGCGTCGAAGGGCCGAAGGCCTGGCGCTCGGCCAGCCGAATGAGATTCTCGAGCTCGGGAGCAAAGTCGAAGAAGAAATCGGGGTCATCCGGGGCCACGAGGTGGTTGACGAGGGCCGCGGCCATCCGGCCCGCCTCGAGGCCGACAGCCTCCTCGCTGTACTCGTAGATGCAGTTGTACTGGCCGCGCGGGCCGGCGGAGCGGGTCTTGCCGTGGCGGACGGCGGTGCCGGCCAGGTTCTGGAATTCGAGGGCGATATGTTCGGCGATGTGGCCGGCCCAGGTGCCGTCACGCAGGCGAGTGATGAACCCGCCGCGCCGGCCCAGGGAGCAGGCATGGTCCTCGAGCGTGGGTAGCAGCGCGACGAGCGCGTCCGTGAAGCCCGGGATCTTGTTGGACGGGAATTCTTCCAGGACCCCGAGATCGACCAACAGGCGGATGACCGGTTCGCGCGCCCAGTAGTTTGGGCCACGCAGGACACGGGTCTCGAGGATGCGCAACGTGGGCAGCGGCCCGGTCGTGGGGGCGGCACCCTGGGACTTGGACCGTGGCCGGCGTGCGCGTGTCGTCGTCGGTTCCGCGGTCTCGGTCACGCTGGCCCTCCCCTGCGTTGGATGGCCGCCAGTGTACGGCGGCGCGTTCTAGCTGGACGCGGCCTCGCCGCCGGGGAGCGCGTGGAGCGCGGGAGCGACGATGCGCTCCCGACGACGAAGGTCGAAGCGGTAGCCGGCCGGCAGGGAGTGCAGCACGACCCCGCTGATCATCAAAGGCCGGTGGCCCTTGACCTCCCAGGCGTCGGTCTCCGAGCGGGCGCCGTCCACGACCGTGATCGAGCCACGCCCGATGACCTCCATGACGTGGTCGACACCGACGACGCCGGCGGTGTCCTCGTCCACGCCGAGACCGAGCAGGCTCGGGTTCTGGGCGATGAGGCTCAGCAACCGGCCGAGCCGGTTCCGCTGCTGGAAGTGCTGATCGACGATGACGCCCGGGAGCACGCCGAGTCCGGCCGCGATCTGGGCCATGCGATGTTTCGGCGTGGCGCCAGAGGCGCCGAAGGCGATCATGTGGCTTGACAGGGCGCTGGCGCCCGCGCTCGTACCCGCGACCACGGCTCCCTGGCGAAACTGGTCCAGCACCGCATCCGCGAGCCGCGTCCCGCCGATCGTCGACGACAGCCGGAGCTGATTCCCGCCGGTCAGGAAGATGCCGGTGGCATTGCGGATCGCGAGGGCCGCCTTCTCGTCGTTGGCCTGGGCCCGCGTGACCGCGTGGATCGTGCGGACCTTGGTCACGCCGAGCTCGCCGAGGACCTGCTTGTAGCGCGCGCCGGCCTCCACGCCCAGCGAGGACGCGGTCGAGATCACGACGACGTTCGCGTCGCGTCCACCCGCGAGCGTGGCGAAGCGGCTCAGGATGACGCGGTCGCGGACCTTGTCCTCCGCGCCGCCGATGATGATGACGGATCCCTCGGTCACTGCCGGGTGAACTCCTTCTTCGCGATTCCGGGAAGGATACCCGGAGAGCCGACCGAGCCGTGCGAGAATGCCCCGCGATGGCCGACGCGGACGCGCCACTCCCACCCGAACTGCATCCGGTCCCCGGAACCGTGCGGGGACGCGGCCGCCGCGTCGTGGACCTCGGCGACATGCTGGGTACCCCGACCCGTCGGCGCGCCGGCGTCTATCGGCGAGCCATGCGGCGCGAGGCATCCCGGCTCCATGACCACCGTCGCGTCATCGCGATCGTCCTGCTGAGCCTGACCTTCTCCCTGTTGGCCGCCGGCATGATCGGACGCGGCGAGGCGGCCGGCGCCGACGCCCGTGCGTACTGGGCCGGAGTCCGGATCTGGCTCAACGGCGGAGACCCGTATCACCCGACCGGCCCATTCCTGCCGTACGTCTACGCCCCGTGGATGCTGCCGCTGTTCGCGCCGTGGGCGCTTCTGCCGTGGGACGTGGCCTGGGTCGTGTGGCGCGGCGCGACGATCCTGCTGCTGCTGTGGACCGTGCACTGGGCGTACCAGCGCCGGCCGCTCATGACCGCGGTCATCGTCACGCTCCTCGCCTTCCCGGTCGGGGCGAACCTCGACACGGGCAACATCAACCTCCTCCTGACCCTGATGTTGTGGGCCGCCCAGTTCACCGGACCGCGGCTGGCTGGCCTCCTGTGGGCCCTCGCGACGTGGATGAAATGGGTGCCCTTGTTCTTCTGGGTCGTCCTGGGGCCCCGGGCACGCCTGCTGGGGCTGGTCTGGTTGTGCCTGGCGGTCCTGTTGAGCGTCGCCCTGCTGCCACTGACGATCCAGCAGTTCCAGGCCCTGTTCGGGTTCGGGGCGCGGCCGATCCGGCTCGACTACCTGGTCTACCTGTGGGCGTTCATCCCGTGGCTATACCGCAACGACCTGCGTGCCGTCGTGGCTCGACACGTGGCGAACCTGCGGGCGCGTTTCCCGGTTCACGACACGATCGGTTCTGGCTGACCGACGGCGACCTGGTCCTCGTCCTCACGCCGTCGCTCGTCGACCGGCCGCAACAACAGCGCGCCGATCGCGAACCACACGGGCGCCAGCAGGAACGCGATGCGCGGGCCGGCCGCTGGAGAGCCGACCCGGACGAGGGCATCGATCAGGATGCCGCCGATGAACGCGGCGATCACGCCGTTGGTCGCCGTGGCCACGTTGGAGATGCCCATGTACCGGCCGGCGGACGCCTTGGGGATGATGTCGGTCATGAGGGCCCAGTCGACCGACAGGAAACTGCCGAGTCCGACGCCCATGAGGATCGCCCCGCCGATGAACACGGGGACCGATGGCGCGAAGGCGCAGATCGCCATCCCCAGGCCTGCGATGAGACAAGCCGCGTAGATGACCCGCTTGCGGCCGACGCGATCGGCGATCTTCGCGGCGGGGATCGTGGCGATCGCCGTGCACAACGCCACGATGGCCGTCGTGGTGAAGATGAGACTCGCCCGGTCCTGGGGATTGGTCACGCCCTGCGCTCGCTCGAGGTACGGGACCAGCAATCCGATGAGGAACGCCCCACCGCCGAGGATGAAGAAGCGCGAGGCGACCAGGAACATGAAGCTGCGTTCCTTCAGGACGTCGCGGGCCCACGCCTCCTTGGCCACGGCCGCCCAGCTGCGGCCCTCACGGTCCTTCGCGGCCCGTCCCTCGTCGAGGCGGAAGAACAGCGACAGCATCGTGACGAGCTCGATGACGCCGAGCGCGATCGTCGGGCCCGTGAAATCGCCGTTCGATAGTCCGAACGAAGCCAGCCCCGTGCCGACCACGACGCCGAGCACCGTGAACAGGCCGACGAGACCGCTCGCGAGGCCCACCTGGAGCGGCGGAACGAGGTCGGGGACGTAGCCCTGGAACGGTCCCTGCGCGAAGTTCGCGCTGAACTGGAGCAGCACCACGAACGCCCCGACGGCCAGGACCGTGTTCGACGTCGCGATCCCGATGAGGAACAGAACGTCCAGGAGGGTCCCGACGAGGATGTACGGCTTGCGCCGCCCGAACCGGCTGATCGTGTAGTCGCTGAGCGATCCGGCGATCGGCTGGACGAGGACGGCGATGATCACGCCGGCCCCCTGGATGATGCCCAGCGTCGTGTACTGGATCGTGGGGTCCGGGACGAGCTCCTTGATGCGCTCCTGCAGGATGACGCCGATGCCCTGGACGACCGCGATGAGCCCCAGCCAGTACACGGACAGGCGCAGGAGGTGCGAGAGCGGCAACAGCCGGGTCGGCCGGCCGAATTCCGTGGCCTCGGTCGCGGGGCTGGTCATGCGGCGGTGCTCCCTCGATCCTCGGCACGGATGGCACCCACCCGGCTGCCGTACCCCAGTCGCATCCTAGAACGCTTGAACCGGGCTCCCGTTACGGTCCAACGCCACGGTCGAGCGATGTCGCACCAGCCGGCGCTCGGTCGCACGGGGCGCGACGAAGCGGAACAGCGAGCGGTCGAGCGAATAGATCCCCGTTGACGCCAGGCCGATCCGCCCGAGGCGGAAGGTGAAGACGGGGTTCTCCCCGTTGCCCGCGTAGTGGTGGGACGAGCCATCGGCCGTGAGCACCGCGAGGTTCGCCTGGCCCCCGAATCGATCGTGGAGCGCGGCCAGCAGGTGCGCGACGGGCTCGTCGTCGCGCCAGGCGTCCTCGAGCCAGCGCGCGCCGACCTCCGTGTCCGCCCGGCCATGGATGCGGCCCGCCTGGCGGTAGGTCGTGCGCAGCGCGCGGGTGTCGCGCAGGTCCCCGTTGTGGCTGAAGCTGTAGCGCCCAGCCGGATCGTCGAACGGCTGGGTATCGGGCAGGTCGAGCGTCGAGAGCTTCGACGGTCGGCGCAGGTGGACGAGGGCCGCGGTGGTCTCGGCCGCGCCGACCCGCGTCGCGCCGTCGGGATCGTCGCGGAACGCGCGTACGTCGCGGTGGCTGTGGAGCCGGCCATCCCCGCCCAGCCAGGCCGCGCCCCACCCGAAGCCGGCGATCCCGAAGCGCTCGAGGCGCTCCGTGAAGGCCCAGAGCTCATCGAGGCGGAACGGCTCGTCGGCCCGGGCGACGTAGTGCTCGCACATCGGTCGCGATGATACGTGGGCCGCTGAGTACGATTCGCCGTGAACGTTTCACCATCGCTCGTCGTCAGGTCCGTGCGAAGGACCCGAACGGGTCGGAGGGAGACGAGTGCTGGCCAGCCGCACGGTGCATGCCACCATGGACGACCGAGCGACCGCGTTCGCCGCCTTGCTCGATCGCGGGCTCGAGACCCACTACCGGCTCGCCGCCGTGATCCTGGGCGATCCGATCGAGGCTGAGGATGCCGTGCATGACGCCGCCGTCGTGGCGTGGCGCGGCTTCGCGGGCCTCCGCGAGCGCGACCGGTTCGAGGCGTGGTTCGGGCGGATCCTCGTCAACGGCTGCCGCGACCGGCTCCGGGCGCGCCGGAGGCGGCCGATCATCGTCGCCATCCCGTCGCTCGGCACGACCGACGCCGGATTGCCACTCATGAGCGCGCCCGACGCCGGCATGGCGCTGGCGACCCGCGACGAGCTGGAGCGGGCCTTTTCGCGGCTCGAGCCCGAGCACGCGGTCGTCGTCGCGCTGCGCTACTACGCCGACCTGACCGTGCCCCAGATCGCCGACCGCCTCGGTATCGCCGAGGGCACCGTGAAATCCCGCCTGCACCACGCGCTCAAGCGACTGCGAACGACGGTCGAGCGCCCCGAGGAGACCGAGCGATGACCGACGATCGATTCGAACAGCAGCTCCGCGGCTTCCTGGCCGCGCGCGAGCCGGCAACCGTCAGCCCGGTACTCCGGGCGCGGCTGCAGTCCGTCACCGCCGAGTCGCCGGTTCGCTCTGGGGGGTGGATCGGGTGGCTCGGCGGGGCGTGGCGGGCGGCCGTCGGGCTGGCTGCGGTCACGGCCGTGGCGGTCGTCCTCCTTGCCGTGCTTCTCCGGACAGACGCGCTCAGCGTTCGGGACCAGGGCCCGGTGGGTCGACCGTCGGCGATTCCAGGCCTGGTCACAGAACCCTTCGTGACCGCCCCCGCCGGCCTGTTCACGCCCGGGGCCGTTGCCGAGGCCGAGCGGCGACTGGCGGCGGTCTTCGCCGCGACCGGGGTCGAGGCGACGATGGTCATCCAGGCCGTGCCCAGCGCCGCACAGGTGTCCACCCCCGCCGGCTGGCCCGAACGGTTCGACCGCGATGGGAATCCCGATCGCGATGTCGTCGCCGTTTTCGGAATCACGCCCGCCGGCACACCGGTGTGCTGCCTGACCCTGGCCGGGGACCTGATCGAACGCGCCCAAGCGGAACACTACTGGCAGCCGGTCGCGCAGCCCGGAGCATTGGACGACGATCTCGCGGAGGCGACGGCGGAAGCCCGTAACGGGGCACTCGGCGACTTCGTGCGCGGGATCGAGGACATCGCACCGAGGCTCTCGGCGCTGGAGAACCAGGGGCTGACCAGCGACATCTTCGGCCGGTCGCTCGGCCTGCTCGCCGTCGTCGTTCCACTGCTGGTCCTCGCGTTCGTGGCACTCCGTCGTCGGCCTGCGGCGGCGGCCGGGAACGCTTCGGGCGCCGACTGGGCGGAGGTGGAGATGTCCGAGGCCGTCGCGACCGCCCCGACGACTCCGGTGATCGCCGCGACCACGAGCGACGAGCCTCAGCCGATCGAGGCGACCCCGGGCGAGCCCTGGCGGGCATGGCCGGCGTGGCCGGCATGGTCGGACGCGACGCTGGTGCTGCTGACCTTCGGTGCGATCGCCGGCCTGGCCGTCATCGCCCTCATCGACCTGCTCCTCCCGGCCGCAACCTCACCTCGTCTCGACCCGACGGTCGAAGGCATCGGCACGACCGTGCCGGGTCTCGGCGTTGCGCCCTTCGCGCTCATCGGAGTCGGTGTCGCGGCGCTGGTCACCTACGCATGGCGCGGCCACTGGCGTCGCCGCATCGGCGTCATCGTGCTTGTGGCCCTGGTTGGCTGGACGTTGTCGGTCGTCGTCGATCACACCGTTCCCATGAGGGAAGACCCGGATCGCGCGTGGGTCACCGGTGACAACGCCGAGGTGGGCTACGCTCTCGGCGGGCTGACCGAGAACGTCATCTACCACGTGGCGCCCGGCGAGACCTTCACGCTCGCATACAAGATCCACAATCCCGGGGTCCTGCCGATGACGATCCTCGGGCTCGATGGCGCATCGACGACGCTCGGGAATCCTCACGTCGCGTCGATCGACAGCCTGGGCTGGGTCGTCCAGCCGTCAGACGGTCCGATCACCTACCTCTCGGCCAAGCCCGAGGATGCGTCCGCACGGTGGCCAGTGACGCTCGGGCCCGGAGAGGAGCTCGCCATCGTCGTCGTCGGTCGGGGCGGTCCATGCGCTGATGCCGACGACGTCGTGCGGACGGTGCCCCTCAACCACGTCCAGCTCGTCTATCGAACGCTCGGGCTCCGGCGATCGACGGAGGTCGCGCTGCCGGCCGCGGTGTTCGTCACGTCGAAGAGCCCGTGTACGGTCGAAGTCCCGGGCGGGCAGGTGACCTACACCACGCCCGCAGAATGAGGTCGTCGCTCAGGGCGCGAGGCGGCTCCGGATCTCGGACTCGAACTCGGGGAAGTAGCGGCCGACGACCGTGAGATCGAACGCGCGCAGGATCGATTCCTTGGGCTCTCGTTCGAGGAGGAAGGCGATCGGTCTCGTAGACCAGCCGCTCGACGTCGGCCTGCTCCGCGGCTGCCGCGAGGTCCGTGGCGTCCTCGGTGGCGACGGTCACGTCGTGGGCGCTCGTGCCGCGGCCGTCGTCGATGGTCACGGCGCAGCGCCAACCGGTCGCGGTCGGGGCGCAGCGGACGTCGATCTGGTTCACGCGCTGGCTCCTGGTCCCTGGCACTTCCGGCACCAGTAGGTCGATCGCGGCAGGTCCGTGCCCTGGCGGGTAACGGTGATCGCGGTGCCGCAGCGGCGACAGGGACGACCGGTGCGGCCGTACACGTACAGCGAGCCCGGGGCGCCTCGATCGCCGGCTGTCGTGACGCGTTCCGGGCCGCGCCGCGCGTCGACGTTCGCGCGCATCAGCCGCCGCGCGGTGGCGACGAGCCGTTCGAGGGTGGCGTCGTCGAGCGTCGCGACTGATGCGAACGGCGAGACCCGCTCGATCCAGAGGACCTCGTTCTTGTAGACGTTGCCGATCCCGGCCAGCGCGCGCTGGTCGAGGAGCGCAACGCCGATCTCGAGCTCGGCCCGCTCGGGCGCGCGCAGCCGACGATGCGCCTCGGCGGCATCGAAATCGGGCGCGAGGAGATCCGGCCCGAGACGCGAGAGGGACGGATGTAGCGCCTCGCTGCGCGTCTCGAACAGCTCGACCACGGGGGCGTCGAAGCAAACCGCAACGGCGCCGTCGACTTCGAGGACGAGCCGGGCGCGACCGGGTGGCCGGCGCCAGCGCTCGCCGGGACGGTAGCGATGCCACGAGCCATTCATGCGCAGGTGGGTCCTGATCTGCAGGCCGCCGTCGAACCGGATCAGGAGGTTCTTGCCTTGCGACTCGACCGCATCGATGCGCTTGCCGACGATCCGCTGGACCTGCGGGACCGCGCCGGGACCCTGGGCGCGGGCGGCCAGCACGTCCCGACCGACGAGGTACGGCCGGAGGCCGGCGGCGGTGCGGAAGAGCGTGTCGCCTTCGGGCATCGTGGGGTGGGCCGCGATTACCGGGCGCCGCGCAGGACCAGGCCGCGATAGCCGGCGCTGAAGCCGGATGCGAGCAACTGGTCGCGGAACGGAGCCTCGGCGACGGGTAGGCCGTCGACCTTGCGGATCACGAGCTCGCGGGCGCGGCCGGTGCCGACGAGCGTGCCGAGGGCGCGGATCGCGGCATCGGCGACGGCCGGATCGTCGGCGGGCGCGAGCGTCTGCAGCGTGGAGCCACCGCGCTCCAGGTACAGCGCCGCCACCCCATCCACCAGCACGACGTATGCCCCGGCCGCCCGCTGGAGCGGGCGCCGGTCGGCTTCGCCGCGGCGGGGCCATGGCAGTGCGGCGCCGTAGGGATTCGCCGGATCGGCCGCCGCCAGCAGGTGCACGGATCCCTCCTCGGGACGGTCGGCAGGTTCGCGGACGGCCCGCAGGCGATCGAGGGCACCCGCGAGCGCGAACTGCGCCGCACCCAGGCCATCGACGAAGTAGCCACGCCGGATGCGCCCCGCATCCTCGAGCGCGCGGAGGACCGGATAGACGCCGGCGAAGCCGCCATCGACACCCTCGTTCGCCACGGCTTCGCGCGTCAGCACGCCGTGACGTTCCAGCAGCGCGAGGGCCTGCGCGTGGAGGCGTTCGGTCGCGGTCAGCTCGGTCGCGGGTTCCACGAGCGACCATCGACCCGCCGCCTCGGGCGGGCCGAGCGAGGTCAGGCGCCCCGCACCTGCCCGCCGCGTCCCGTTGCCGCCGGTCGGACGCTTCCAACGGAGGGCACGGAGTGGGGCGAACGTGTCGTTCGTGACCTCGCCGACCCAGACGAGATCCCACAGCGCGTCGAGCATCGTCCGGTCCGACCCGCCTCCGGCGGCGGCATGGACCTCGCGGTAGAAGCTCGCTCCCCGGCGGGCAAGGTGCTCACGAATCAGATCGTGGCGTTCGCTCTGCGGCCGCTCGGCCCCATCCGGCGGCGTGACGGGTCGGAGGGCGTCGCGGCCGGGGCGGAACAGGGCGATCCGTCCGTCGTCGCGCCCGAGGCTCCCCCGCCCCACCCAGCCGACCTCGCCCATCGCGCCGAGCTCGTCGAGCAGGCGTGGCTGGTAGCCGGGCACGCGGGCAGGCAGCACGTCGCGTTCCAGCACGGACGCCGGGATCGCCACGCCGGCGAGCTGGTCCACGACCTCCGCGAGACGCTCGAGGGCGGCGGAGCCGCGGAACGGCGCGGCATCCGCGCCCGGACCGCCGACCGGCGCCACGCCATGCCACGCCGGGAGGAAGCGGCCAAGGGCTGCCGGATCGACCGGCTCCACCTCGCGCCGCAGGCGCGCGAGGGAGCGGCGACGCAGCAACCGGAGAACATCGGGGTCGCACCATTCCCGCTCCGCGCCACCGGGCCGGAACTCACCGAGCAGCAGCGAGCCGTTGGCGAGGAGGCGCTCCAGGCCGTCGCCGACGACGCCGGGAGGCAGGTCCCAGCGACGCCCCGGCTCGGGGGTCAAGAACGGGCCGTGGGTCCGGGCGAATCGGGCGAGCAGCCCTTCGAGCGCGCCGGCCGCCGGGCCCAGGAACGCAGAAGGCACGCCGACCGGGGCCGTCACGCCCACGCCGTCGCGGTAGCGTGCGACGTCCTCGATCGCGATCCAGCGTTCGTCGCCGGCGATGCGGACTCGGACGGCCCGGCGGGCCGCCTCCAGCTCCGCCAGCCACGGAACGGCGACGGGGGCGCCGCCCGCGGTCCGGGCACTCACCTCGTCGGCGGACAGGTCCCCAAGGCGGCGCAACAGGTCATGCACCTGGTCGAGCGTCGTCGCCTGACGGTCCTCGACGAGCGCCTGCAGCGACAGCTCGAGGTCGGCGAGGGCATCAGGATCGAGCAGCTCACGGAGCTCTTCCTGCCCGAGCAGCTCCCGCAGCAGGTCGCGGTCCAGGGTGAGCGCCCCGGCCCGGCGCTCGGCCAACGGCGTGTCGCCGTCGTACATGTAGGCCGCCACGTAGTCGAACAGGAGGCTGCTCGCGAACGGGCTCGCCTTCGGCGTCTCCACGCCATGGACGGCAATCTCCCGGCTCGAGATGCCGCCAAGGATCTCGCGCAGCGCGTCAAGGTCGAAGACGTCCGATAGGCACTCGCGGTACGTCTCGACGAGGATCGGGAAGCTGCCGTAGCGGCTGGCCACGGCCAGCAGATCCGCCGCGCGCTGGCGCTGCTGCCAGAGCGGCGTCCTGGTCCCGGGCCGGCGGCGGGGCAGCAGGAGCGCGCGGGCTGCGTTCTCCCGGAAGCGGCTCGCGAAGAGGGCGGAGTTGGCGACCTGCCCGACCACGAGGTCCTCGACGTCCTCGGCGGCGGGGAACAGCAGCTCCTCGACGCCGTCGAGGCTGGCCTCCCCTTCCGGCATCCGGATCGCGATCCCGTCGTCGGACCAGATGGTCTGGACCTCCATCCCGAGCCGTTCCTGGAGCCGCGACTCGATGGCCAGGGACCACGGGGCGTGGACCCGCCCACCGAACGGGGTCAGGAGCGTCAGCCGCCAGTCGCCCAGCTCATCGCGGAACCGTTCCACGACCACGCGCTTGTCCGTGGGGAGCGCGCCTGTCGCGTCACGCTCGTCCTCGAGGTAGGCGACGAGGTTCTCGGCGGCCCGCTCGTCGAGGTCGTGATGCTCTCGGAGTCGCTGGGTGGCGTCGCGCCGGCCCTTGGCGCCGCGACCGAGGTCGGTCTCCATCTCTCCGACGAATGCCCCGAGCGCCCGGCCGAGCTCGATCGGCCGACCGACGGCGTCGCCCTTCCAGAACGGCAGCTTGCCCGGGACGCCGGGGGCGGGACTGACGGTGACCCGGTCATGACCGATGTCGAGGACGCGCCAGCTGCTCGCCCCGAGGACGATCACGTCGCCGTGCATCCCGGCGCGGAGCTCGTAGACCATCTCCTCGTCGAGCTCGCCCACGCGGCGACCGGGCGTGCCGGCCTCGCCTTCCATGAACACGCCGAACAGGCCGCGGTCCGGGATCGTGCCACCGCTGGTGACGGCGACGACGCGAGCGTCGCGACGGCCTTCGATCGAGTCCGTGACGCGGTCCCAGACCATGCGCGGCTTGAGCTCGGCGAACTCGTCCGACGGGTAGGCGCCCGCGAGCATGCCCAGGACGCCGTCGAGGACATCGCGGGTGAGGGTCTCGTAGGGCGCCGCCCGCGTGATCGTGCGGAGCAGGTCCTCGCCCGTCCAGCGGTCCATGACGGTCATGGCGACGAGCTGCTGAGCGAGGACATCGAGCGGATTGCGCGGAATCTTCGTCGCCTCGATCGCGCCCTCGTGCATCCGCCGGGTGACGACGGCGACCTCGAGGAGGTCGCCGCGGTACTTCGGGAAGATGACGCCCTTGCTCGGCGCCCCGACCTGGTGACCGGCTCGACCGACGCGCTGGAGACCGCGGGCAACGCTCGTCGGGCTCTCGACCTGGATGACGAGGTCGACCGCGCCCATGTCGATGCCGAGCTCGAGCGAGCTCGTGGCGACGAGGGCGGGCAGCCGGCCGGCCTTGAGCTCCTCCTCGATCTCGAGTCGCTGCTCACGGGCGATGCTGCCGTGGTGGGCGCGCACGAGCTCCTCACCGGCCAGCTCGTTGAGGCGCTGCGCCAGGCGCTCGCTGAGGCGCCGGCTGTTGGTGAAGACGATCGTGCTCTTGTGGCTCCGGATCAGCTCTAGGATTCGCGGGTGGATCGCCGGCCAGATGCTCGTTCGCAGGTCCGGGCTGATCGCGGGGCCGCCGGGCTGCTGCTCCTGGGGCAGGACGTCGCCGATGGCACTCATGTCGTCGACTGGGACGACCACCTGCAGGTCGAGCGGCTTGCGAGCACCCGCATCAACGATCGTGACCTCGCGGTCCGGCCCGATGCCGCCGAGGAAGCGGGCGATCGCATCGAGCGGCCGTTGCGTGGCGGAGAGGCCGATGCGCTGCGGCGGCTCCGCGCCTTCCGCACGGAGCGCTTCCAGCCGTTCCATGCTCAGGGCGAGGTGGGCACCCCGTTTCGTGCCGGCCATCGCATGGATCTCATCGACGATGACGTGCTCGACGCCCCGGAGGATCTCGCGCGCCTGGCTGGTCAGGAGCAGGTACAGGCTCTCCGGGGTCGTGATGAGGATGTCCGGCGGCCGGCGGGCGATCTCGCGCCGATCCTCGGCCGGCGTGTCGCCGGTGCGGCTGGCAACGGAGATGCTCGGTGGGGTCTCGCCGAGGCGCTGTGCCGCGAGGCCGATGCCGGTCAGCGGTGCCCGCAGGTTGCGCTCCACGTCGTAGGTCAGGGCCTTGAGCGGGGAGACGTAGAGCACCCGCACGTTGCCCGGCTGCCCCTTCTGCGGGGCCGGGCTCGGGTCGCTGGGCGAGACGGTCGAGCGTGTACAGGAATGCGGCCAGGGTCTTGCCACTCCCCGTCGGCGCGTGGATGAGCGTGTGCTCGCCCCTCGCGATGGCCGCCCAACCCTCGGCCTGGGCCTGCGTGGGCGCCTCGAAACTCGCCTCGAACCAGGCACGGACGGCCGGCGAGAAGGGCGCGAGCGGATCGGCGACGAGCGTCGTGGCCACGGACTCGAGAGTATAGGCTCACGCGCGTCTTTCGACCACCCGTTCTATTTCGGTGCTTCACTCTCCGGGACCGGGTCCCTGCGCCGGCGCCGTTGGCTGATAGCCATCGATTTCGAGCCGAACGACCTCAACCCAGCCATCGCCCGACCATTCCAAGCATCCGCGCACCGCTTTGGTGGCCGTGAGCCATCGCTGGTCCAGCTGAACGACACGAGGTCGCCCCGATCTCCTGACCGACAGACAGTGGTCGCGGATTTGATGGCTACGAGCCATCGGCATTGGGTGAACGAACGCGGACGCGGGATCGAGGATGACAAAGCGAGCGATGAGCGCCAGGTAAGCCTCGCCCGCTGTAATGGAGCCATGCCCGAACAGTCCGCGCCGGTAAGCCGCACGAGCCTTCGAACCGCGAACGGCCGAAAGACACGAGAGGTCAATCGAGCCATCGTCGTCGACATCGACCGCCTGCGTCGAGACGCGGGCATGAGCGTCCGCCGATTGGCCCAAGAAGCGTCGATCGACCCGGGGTATCTGAGCCAGCTCTTCGCTGGCTTACGCAGTCCCAGCACGGCCGTGTTGGTGGCTCTGACGACCGTGCTCGGCGCCGACCTGTCGATCCGCGCATACCCGACAACGGGGCCAACCGTTCGGGACGCCATCCAAGCTCGAATCGGTGAGGAGCTGCTGCGGATCGCCGCCCCCACATGGAAGAGATCGATCGAGGTACCCGTCTATCGCCCGGCCCGCGGGTTCATCGATATCGTGTTCGACGATCCCCTTCAATCGGTCACGGTCGCCACGGAGATCCAGTCGCGGATCGACCGCTTGGAGCAGCAGATCCGTTGGGCTCAGGACAAGGCGCAATCCTTGCCGTCCGCGGATCTGTGGCGGTTCATCGACCAGGAGCGCTCGATCAGCCGGATGCTCGTTCTCCGGTCCTCCCAGGCCACCCGAGCGATCGCTCGGCGTTTCGGTTCGACCCTCACGGCGGCCTACCCGGCGCCAACGCAGCAAGTGTTCACAGCATTGACCGTGCCGGGAGCGCCATGGCCCGGACCGGGGATCCTCTGGGCGGACGTTAGAGGCGATGAAGTTCGGGTGCTAGACCGACCGCCGCGCGGTATCGCACTTGGTCGATGATGGCCGGTTGCCATCGAATCCGGTCCGACCACTTCACGTCGCCAGGATTTGACCCGCCTTCGAACGGATGCGTTGGCTCGTAGCCCTCAGACCGCCCGCCAGACGCGCCTCGAGGTCCGAGCACAGGGCCTCATCGAACCATGAGCCCAAGATCGATGGCTCACAGCCATCGCCTGAGTCCGCCGGCTCGTGGCTTCGCCTAGTCGCTCACCGTCCAGCGGCTGACCCGGCCGTCGGGGCCGGCCTGTTCGCCAGACTCGAGCGCGGCCACGATCTTGTCGCGTACGAGGGCCTCGTCCGGCGGTTCCACGATGAACGACGTCCGCACCACATGACCGTCGACGGCAGCGGCGATGTCGGTGTGGTGCGGCCAGCGGCACGGTGGTTCGTGGTCCCAGGTGCCGCACAGGGCAACCGTGATCGCCCCGCCCACGGCCCGCGAATCCGCACCCTCGGCGAGGTGGACCGTGGCCTCGTGGACGTACTCGGTCACGCCCCGACGAGCTCCTGCACGTCGGCGAGCGTCCCGGCCACGAGCGCGCGTGCGGCCAGCGCACGACAGGCCGCGACATCGAGACCACCCACCGTCGATCGCACCGCCGCCACGGATCCGGGGCCAACGCTCAGATCCTGGATCCCCAGCCCCACCAGGAACGGGATGACCGCCGGATCCGACGCGGCCTCGCCGCAAACGGCCACGTGCCGTCCACGAACGCGGGCCGCCCGAACGACGCCATCGATCAGTCGCAGCACCGCGGGTTGCAGCGCCGAGGCCAGATCCGCGAGCTCGGAGTTGGTGCGGTCGGCGGCCAGCACGTACTGCACGAGATCGTTGGTCCCGATCGAGAAGAAGTCCGCCGCCTCGGCCAGGGAATCGGCCATGATCGCCGCGGCCGGCACCTCGATCATCACCCCGAGCTGCACCGACGCGGCGACCGCCAGCCCGTCCCCTTCGAGCTGTGCTCGCACGCTCTCCAGCCGCTCCCTCGCCGCATCGACCTCCTCCCGCGTCGCGACCATCGGCAGCATCACCCGCAACTCGCGACCAGCCGCCGCCTGGAGGAGCGCCGAAAACTGATCGTCCAACAGGTCCGGGCGCCGCAGGCCCAGGCGCAGCCCGCGCACCCCGAGCGCCGGGTTCGCCTCCGCGTTCGCCTCGCCGCCGGCCGACTGCCACTCGGCAGGCTTGTCACCACCGACGTCGAGTGTTCGAAAGACGACCGGCCGATCGCCCATGACCTCGAGGATGCGGGCGTAGGTCGAGCGCTGTTCGCCGACGGTCGGCGGCGTCGACCGGCCAAGGAACAGGAGCTCGGTCCGGACGAGGCCGATCCCCTCGGCGCCGGCCCGGACCGCCGCCTCCGCCTCGAGCGCCGAGGCCACGTTCGCGACGATCGACACGCCGTTGGTGGCCGATACCGCCGTGCTCGACCAGCTCGGCGACGCCACCGAGACCGACGCCGAAGCCGCCGCGAGCGCGAGTTCGAGCTCGCGCACGTCCGCCGCGGTGGGCTCGATCAGCAGCCGCCCGTCCGATCCATCGACGGCACCGTCGACACCGGCGACGTCCTCGACGACCGCCGTCAACGCCGAACCGAGACCGAGCACGAGGGGGATCCCGAGCGCACGCGCCACGATCGTGGCATGCCCCGTCGGCGCACCGCCGGCGAGGGCGATCCCGGCCACGAGCTCCGGCCGCAGGGTGGCGACCGCCGACGGGTCGAGATCGGCCGCGACGAGGACTGCCGGCGTCCCGTCGGGATGCCAGAGGTCGGGGCGCTCGCCGCCACTCAGGGTCGCCGCCACGCGCCGGCCCACGTCCCGGACATCCGCGGCTCGTTCACGGAAGTAGTCGTCATCGACCGCGGCGAGCACATCGGCCTGATCCGTGGTCGCGCGCAGGATCGCCTCCTCGGCCGACGAGCCCGCGGCGACCAGGGCGAAGGCCGGACCCACGATCCCGGGGTCGCGGGCGAACAGGGCCTGGGCCTCGAAGATCGCGCCGACCTCCTCGCCGGCTCGGGCCGCGGTCTGGACCGCGAGCGCTTCGAGCTCGGTCGCGCAGCGGTCGAGCGCATCGGCCAGCCGACCGTGCTCGGCGGCGGCCGACGACGGTCCGCGGCCATTGCCGGCGGGCGAACCGGCGCGGCGGCCGCCGAGGGCGGCGCGACGACCAGGAGACGCCCGACCCCAACGCCCGGGGAACCGGCACGTCCGACAAGGATGGTGCGCGCCATGGTCGTTCGATTCCTTCGTCGGCCGGGCCGAGCATCAGGCCGCGTCCGGGCTCGGCGCCGTCCGCGCCGGCGCCGCCGACCGCGTCAGCGAGCGCGCGCAGCAGCAGCGCCGACGATGTCGCGCCAGGATCCTGGTGCCCCACCGATCGCTCGCCGAGATACGACGCCCGGCCCTTCGTCGCGAGCATCGGGATGGTGGCCAGCGCCCCGGCTTCGGCCGTGTCGGCCATCGCCACCGTCACCTCCAAGGCGTCCATGCCGCCCGAGGCCGCCTTCCGCCCGGCCTCGACGGCTGGCATCAGCGCATCGAGCATCGTCTTCTCACCCGGCAGTGCCTTCCCCAGCTGCTGGATCCCGGCGATCGCCGCATCGAGCGCAGCCACGATCACCTCTCCGGAGCCGGAGTCAGGCGACGAGTCCGCCACCGCGCTACCCGCGCGCATCAACCCCGTTCCGTACAGCGGCCCGGCCGCGCCGCCGACCGTGCTGATCAGCGTCCGCCCGGCCGTCTTCAGCCGCGCCCCGGCGACGGCTCGCGGCTCGTCGCCATCGGGCCGGCCGGCGTCGACGAGCGCTCGGATCGCGCTGAAACCGCGGTCCATGTTCGTGCCGTGGTCGCCGTCCCCGATGGCCTGGTCCAGTGCGGTCAGCGCGGCCGCCTGCTCGTGGAGGCGGTCGGCGGCCAGGCGCAGCCAGGCGTCGATGACATCGATCATGGATAGATACCTCGACTCGGGGGGTCGGGCGTTGAGTCTAGTCATGTGAGTAGTGCGGCCGTCGCCCCCGGAGGGAGGATGGGGACGACGGCCGCGAGGACCTGGCTCCGAGCCGGCTACACGCGCCAGCGAAGCGCGGCCGTGTGCACCGGGTCGTCCCACCACCGCGTCAGCTCATCGTCGAGCCGCAGGAGCGTGACCGAGAACCCGGCCATCTCCAGGCTCGTGATGTAGTTCCCGACGAGCGACCGCCCGATCGAGATGCCCTGGCCACCCAGGATCCGGTTGACGCTGTTGAACGCCACGTACAGCTCGATGAGCGGCGTGCCGCCCATGCCGTTGACGAAGGCGAGCACGTTGTCGCCGCGCGACAGCCCGAGATCGGACACGATCGGCGAAACGAGCCATTCCGCCATGTCATCGACCGGGGCGAGCTTCTCACGACGCCGGCCCGGCTCCCCGTGGATACCGATGCCGACCTCGACCTCGTCGTCGCCGAGCTCGAATGTGGGCGTGCCGGCCGCCGGCACCACGCAGGAGGTCAGCGCCAGGCCCATCGAGCGGCCCTGGTCGTTGACCTTCGTGGCCGTCGCGGTGACCTCGGCCAGCGAGCCGCCGGCCTCCGCGTGGGCACCGGCGATCTTCTCGAGCAGCACGGTCACGCCGACACCGCGGCGGCCGGCCGTATAGAGCGAGTCCTGGACCGCGACGTCGTCGTTGGTCACGACCGTGGCGACCTCGATGTCGCCGGCCACGAACTCCGCAGCCATCTGGAAGTTCAGGACGTCGCCCGTGTAGTTCTTGACGATGTGGAGCACGCCCGCCCCGCCATCGACGGCGCGGGTCGCGGCTTCCATCTGGTCGGGGACGGGCGAGGTGAAGACGTGGCCGGCGGCCGCGGCATCGAGCATGCCCAGGCCGACGAACCCACCGTGGAGCGGTTCGTGGCCGGAGCCGCCACCGGAGATCAGCGCAACCTTGCCCTGCTTGGGCCCGCCCTTGCGCAGGACGAGGTTCTGGGCGAGGTCGACCTTGACGATGTCGGGGTGCGCGGCTTCGAGCCCTGCCAGGCTCTCGGGGACGATGTCTTCGACCGCGTTGATGAGCTTCTTCACCCGGCTGGGTGCGTTCGTGGCCATGGGATCCTCCTGGGAGTCGGGTTGCGTGACGGGATGGACGGGCGGATGGGCGGCCCTGGCTCAGGCGGCCTCGTGGGCGTGCTCGGCGACCGCGGCACCCGGCACCGTGGCCGAACGCGTGTGGCCGATGAACTGGTACGTGAAGGCGCCGACGAGGCCACCGACGATCGGTCCCGCGACGTAGACCGGGAGCAGGGCGCCGAGGTTCGTCTTGGAGCCGATGAGCAGCTCGAGGAACTCCGGGCCGATCTGGCGGGCCGGGTTCAGCGCCGCGCCCGTGATCGGGCCGACGAGGATGATGATCCCGTAGACGATGAAGCCGATGATGATCCCGGCGAAGCCCGCGGGTGCCCGACCATCGACGGCTGCGCCAAAGACCGTGAACACGAGGATCGCCGTGCCGATGACCTCGGCCGCGAAGCCGATGCCGATCCCGGCGTTGGCGTTGACGTCGACCGCACCGAGTCCCAGGGCCACCGGGTCGTTGCCGGTCAGGATGATGAGCGTCAGCCCGGCGCCGATGAACGCGCCGGCGAGCTGCGCGGCGATGTAGCCGATCGCGGTCGTCGAGTCGATCTTGCGGGTCGCCAGCAGCGCGATGGTGACCGCCGGGTTGATGTGGCAGCCGCTGATGTGGCCGACCGAGTAGACCGCGGCGAAGATCGCGAAGGCGAAGGCGAACGAGATCGTCGAGAGCTCGGCGCTTCCGAACGGGTTGTCGCCGGTCAGGAACACGGTCAGCGGCACGGATCCGGCACCGATGAAGACCAGGATCGCGGTGCCGACCGCTTCGGCGGTCAGCTTCTGGGCGAACGTCGGGGACGACATCTGGAAATTCCTCCTTCTGGGACGACGAGACGAGTGGTCAGCCGGCCGGTTCGGCGGCTGCGGCGACGTAGGGGGTGAGCTCCGCGGCGAGGGCAGCCAGCGCCTCGTCCGCGTCCGGTCCGTCCGCCGTGAGCGTGATCTCGGATGACGGGCGGATCGTCAGGCCGAGCAGCGCGATGAGGCTCTTCGCGTCGGCCTCGCGGCCGTCGTGATGGATGGCGATGTAGCTCGTGAACCGGCTGGCCGCCTGGACGAAACGGGCCGCCGGTCGAGCATGGAGCCCGGACGGGTCGATGACGGTGAGTCGAAGGTCGGGCACGGTGGTTTCCTCAGGCCCGCGGCAGCTTGGCCATCGTCGCGGCACCGTCGGCGGCCGCTGCGACGTCGTCGATGGAGGCGCCGATGCTGGCCTGGACCGCCGCAAGGATCGCGCCCTCGACGAGCGGCGCTTCGCTGACGCGGATCCGCGCCCGGTCGGCCTCGTCGAATTCCTCGAGCGCGATCTCGAGGCTCAGCGCCGCACTGCCAAGGTCGAGCAGGACCAGGGCATCGTCGGCACCTTCGCCCAGTACGCCGCGGATGGCGTCGGCGATCTGCGGGGCGCTGGTGCCCAGGCGACCGTCCTCCGTCCCCCCGGCCGTGGCCACCGCGACATCGTCGCCGGCGACCTGGGCGACCATGTCGCGCAGCCCCTCGGCGAGCTTACCGCTGTGGGAGATCAGGACCAGGCCCACCAATCGCGCCTCCTTTCGTTGCCCCGGGGCACTGCCCGGGTTGCCGTTGCGAGGCATCCTCCGCCCGACTTCATCAAGAAACCAGCAAGAGGGCATCAAGAGATGCGATGAAGGGTCGCGTGGGTCGCGAACCGGCATCCGAGTCCGTTGCCGCCCGGGGATGCGACACCTAGACTCGTCCGACCGTGAGCACCTCCGCCGCCTCCGCCACCGCGGCCGCCCCGGGCGCAACGACGATCGATGCCGCCGCGCTCCGCGCAGCGCTGGGGCGGTGCCGGGTCGTCGTCGAGCGGCACGCCGCGTACCTCACTCGACTCGACACGGTCCTCGGCGACGGTGACCACGGCGACAACCTCGTGATCGGATTCCGGGCGGTGGACGCGCTCCTGGCGGAGCTGCCGGACGAGACACTCCCCGGGGAACTGCTGCGGGCGGTGGGGCACCGGCTCGTGGCCGCGGTCGGCGGGGCATCTGGGCCGCTGTACGGCACCGCGTTCCTGGAGGCTGGCGCTCGGGCGGACGACGCCGCGACGCTGGACGGTGCGGCGTTGGCCGGGATGCTGCGGGCCGCCGCCGATGGATTGGCGCGCCGGGGTCGCTGCACCGTCGGGCGACAAGACCATCCTCGACACGCTGGAGCCCGCGGCCGCGGCCTTCGAGGCCGCCCACCGCGACGGCCGGCCGCTCGCCGAGGCCTATGCGGATGCCGTGCGAGCCGGCCGGGCCGGTGCGCGCTCCACGCGACCCCTCGTGGCCCGGCGTGGGCTCGCCCTGCGACTGGGCGAGCATTCCGCCGGGCATCTCGATCCGGGCGCGACGTCGTGCGCGCTCCTGCTGCGCGCCTTGGGCGGCCGCTGAGCGGCCCTGGCCCTGGCCGTGACGCAGCAACGCCCTTGACCAGCCCCACCGTGGAGGAGCGCGACGAGGGCGACCGACTGCGCGCCCGCGTCGCGCAACTCGAGAGCGAGCGGCAACGCGCGTTCGAGGACGCCCAGCGCGAGGCGGACGCCCTGTTCGCGCAATACCAGCTGAGCCAGCTCGTGGCCTCGGGCGGGACCGTGGCGCAACTCGGCGCGGCCGTGCTCCTGGAGCTCGTACGCCTGTCCGGGGCGGCCGGCGCCGCGCTGTACCTGCAGGCCTCCGAGGACGCCGCCCTCGACCGCATCGCCACCGAAGGCCGGCCGCCGACGCCGCGCGACACACCCATCCGCCTCGACGATCTCGACGCCGGGCGGACCTGGATCGGCTCGATCCCGGGCGGCCGGGCGATCGCGCTCTCGGAGACGGATCCGGCGATGCTCCTCGCCGTCTGGCCGCAACCGGATGTCGCGCTCGACGACGACGGGCTCCGGATCGCCCTGCTCGCTCGACACGAACTGGCGGTCGCGTTCACTGGGGCACGCCTGCGCGAGGCCCTCGAGGACGAGCGGCACGAGCTTGGGGCCATCGTCGATGGCGCGACCGACCTCATCCTCCAGGTCGACGCCGAGAACCGGGTCGTCCGCCTCAACCCCGCCGGGGAGCGGCTGCTCGGAACGAGCGCCGCCGACGCAATCGGAAGGACCTGCGCCGAAGTCCTGGGCTGCGAGGTCGCCGGCGGTCACGGCACGAAGGACTGTCCGCTGGCCGAGGTCCGAAGCTCCGGGGATCCGATCGCCTATCGCGAGACCGCGGTCCGGGGCGGTGCCGGCTCCCCGGTCCGCGTCGCCGGTTCGTACGCCGCCGCCCTATCCACGCCCGGCCCTGCCACCAGGACGACGGCGATCCTGCGCGATCTCAGCGCGGCGCGAACCCTCGAGGAGCTGCGCGAGGGGTTCGTGGCCACCGTCAGCCACGAGCTTCGCACGCCCCTGGCACTGATCCGCGGCTACGCCGAGACCCTGCTCCATCTCGAGCTCGAGCCCGAGGAGCAGCGGTCCTACGTCCGCCGCATCGACGAGGCCAGCGGCCGCCTGGCGGCGCTCGTTGACCAGGTGCTCGACGTGACCCATCTGCAGGCCGATCCGCTGATCCTCGAGCGCTCCACGACGACGCTCGCCTCGCTCGTCGCGCGGCTGCGCGGCGAGCTCGATGTAGCGGGCGGGGCCGAGCGGCTTCAGGTAGACATCCCGGGCGACCTGCCGCCACTCGACGTTGACGTCGGGCGGGTCGGCCAGGTGCTGTCCAACCTCGTCGGCAATGCCCGCAAGTACGCCCCGGACGACAGCCCGATCGTCATCGGTGCCGCTGTCGAGGGGACGTGGCTGGCCATCACCGTCGATGACGAGGGGGTCGGCGTGCCGGAGGCGGAGCGCGGTCTCGTCACGGAACCGTTCCATCGGGCCTGGAATGTTCGGGAGTCGCGGATCCCGGGCACCGGCCTGGGGCTCTTCATCTGCCGGCGGCTCGTCGAGGCGCACGGCGGTCGACTCGATGTCCTCGATCGACCGGACGGCCGTGCCGGCACCCGGGTCCGCTTCACGCTCCCGCTGGCCGCGTCGACCACGCCGCCCGCGCCGGCGACACCCGCGCCGCCCGAGGCGTCCCGTGGCTGAGACCATCCTCGTCATCGAGGACGAGCCCGAGTTCGCCGCGCTCGTCGAGCTGTGGATGACCCGCGCCGGCTACCGGACCGTGACTGCACGGACCGGTCCCGACGGCCTACGCCGGTTCTATGACGAGCGGCCGGATCTGATCATCCTGGACGTGGCGCTCCCCGGGTTCGATGGCTGGCAACTGATCGGCCGCTTCCGAGAGTTCAGCCGCGTGCCGATCCTGATGGTCACGGCGCGCGGCTCCGAGGCGGACAAGATCCGCGGCCTCAAGCTCGGTGCGGACGACTACATCACGAAGCCGCTGTCGTTCCCGGAGCTGTTGGCCCGGGTCGAGGCGGCGCTGCGCCGGGCGGCGACGGCCGCACCGGAACAGCCGCGGCGACTGAAGCACCGCGAGCTCGTCCTGGACCTGGACGATCACCGGGCGCACCTGCGCGGGACGGAGGTCCACCTGACCCCGACCGAGTTCCGCCTGCTCGCCCACCTGATGGAGCATGCCGGTCAGCTCGCGACGCACCGCCAGGTGCTCGGGGCGGTCTGGGGTGCGGGCTACGATCGCGACGTGCACCTGCTGCGCATGACGATCCGCAACCTGCGGATGAAGCTCGATGCGGCCGCACCCGGCGAGCCATACATCACGACGGAGTTCGGCCTGGGCTATCGACTCGCCGGGCCCTCCGTCGATCGAGGCCTGACGCCGGCCGCCGCGTCGTTCCGCCACGTCCGGCCCTGACGCTCGGCGCCGCGTCGTTCCGCCTCGTCCGGCCATGGCGCCACCAGCGTTCCAACGGGCGAAGGAACGGCCCTTCCGCGGCGATCTGAACGCTTGGCACCCCCATCTGACGCCGGAAGGCCGGCCCCGCGACGGTTCCGACGTCGATCGGAACGCTGGTGGACCCAAAGGGCGTCGGACTCAGTCCCCGGCGAGCAGTCTCGCGGCCTCGTCGGCCGCGGCGCGTTCTTCGTCGGTCAGCAGGTGGCGGCGGTCCTGGGCGGAATGATCCACGAAGCCGCCGAGTCGCTGGCGCAGGTCGTCGAGTCGGGCGAGGTGATGGGCGGCGATCGGCGCGAACGCCGCTTCGTCGCCGGCGGCCGCCAGCAGCGCGGTCAGGTCGTCGAGGCAGAACGGGATCTCGAGCATGGCTGCGGCCCAGGCCGGATCCGCGCTCCGCTGGACCAGCCGCGCGAGCGCGATCTCCACGCCCGAGTCTCCCTGGCCGCAGGCGATGCACGGCGGCCGCCGGCCCGCGTCGGCAAGGCGCTGACGGCGGCTTCGGCCACGAGCGCCCAACGCCGCTCGAAGTGCGGCCAGACGACGTTCGATGATCGCCCCGAACAGGATCGACGAACCGAGGCTGCCCGACGCCTGGCGATTGGCTTCGAGCAGCTCGGCCGAGTGACGGCGGCAGAACCCGTGCTCGCGCTCGAGTCCCTCCCGAAACCCGATGTCGAGGACCCGCTCCGCGATGATCGCGTCCAGGGTCGCACGCTCGGATCGCGCCCGGACAGCGCACACGGCACAGCCACCGAGCCCGATCGCCGCAGCGAGCCGGACATCGACGAGATCACGCGAGGGCGAGCCCCTCCGGCACGGTGCCGGTCACGCCGGTCCCCGCCCGGCGACGATCGCGGATCGATCCACGGAACGAACGCTCCCGAGCGCCGACTCGACGCGGTAACCGGCCCGTTCCAGCAGGCGTCGGGCGATCGCCGCCCGGTCGGCGCGATCGAGCGGGTCGAGGACGTCGCGCTCGGCCACGGTCACCTCGGCGGTGCTCGCTCGATCGGTGGACGCGTGCGCCTCGAGAAGCTTGCCGGCAAGGCCCTGGCGACGATGCGAGGGCTCCACGCCGAGGGCCAGGAGTTCCTCGGCCTCGCCATCGACGAGCGAGATCGCGAGGCCGACGACCGTCGGCCCGACCACCGCCGCTGTGACCCGGGCCCCGTCCGCGAGGCCCGCCAGCACGAGCGCATGGGCCGACTGCGGATCGGCCGGGGCGACCACCCACGGCGCGAGGGTCAGCCCGGCCCAGGTCGAGGCGTCGACGTCGGCGAGCATCGTGGGCGTGCCGGTTCCGAGCCTGGCCCCCGGCATCGCTGTCGCGGCCCGCGCGAGCGGATCCCACCAGCCGCGATCATGCCCGACCTGCACGAGACGCGGCACGAGCACGCGCCGGACGAGCGCCGCGACCCCGGCCGCCCCCTCCTCCGCGGCCGCCTGCGCGGCGTCGAACTGGAGCCCGGCATTGGGCTCGTCATCGAACCGCTCGGGGAGCGGCGCCTGCCCGTACCGTGCCGCCTCGGTCGCCCATCGCTCGCGCCACGCCACGGGCGTCTCGGCCGGGATCTCGCGATGCGCCCCGGCCAGCCAGGTCAGGGCCCAGGTCCGCGGCACCACCCGGTACGCGTCGTACCCACCCCCGCCTGTCGCGAGCCAGCGGCCTCCCGCGTACCGGTGCGCAAGCGAGTCCACGAGCCGTGCCGCCGCGCCGTGCGCCGTCGTGGTCACGTTCAGGTGGGCGAGCGGGTCCCACGCGTGCGAATCGGCGCCGTGCTGGGAAACGATGAGGTCGGGCGCGAACGTGGCGGCCAGCTCGGGGAGGAGCAGCTCCACGGCCGCCAGCCATGCCCGCTCGCCGGTCCCGGGTGGCAGCGGCACGTTGACGCTCGTGCCGGCCGCGACCCCCTCCCCCACCTCGTCGACATCGCCGGTCCCCGGGAACAGCGCGCGGCCCGTCTCGTGGAAGGAGACCGTGAGCACGCCCGGATCGTCCCAGTGGATCGCCTGCACGCCGTCGCCATGGTGGACGTCGAGGTCGATGTACAGCACGCGAAGGCCGTCCCGTCGAGCCCGGGCGATCGCCAGCGCCGGGTCGTCGTAGATGCAGAACCCGGACGCCCGATCCGGCATCGCGTGATGCAGCCCGCCACCCGGGTGCTGCGCGTGCTCCACGTCTCCGCGCAGGATCGCCTCGACGGCGCGAAGCGACCCACCGGCCACCGCCGCCGATGCTTCGTGCATGCCGGCGAACGGCGGACAGTCACCGCCCTCGCCGATGCCCGCCTCCGGGAACCCGAACGGATCGACCGAGAAGCGCTTGACCACGTCCAGGTATCGCTGCGTGTGGGACCACAACAGCTCTTCGTCGAGCGCCGGCTCCGGGGCGAGCCCCGGCTCGGCCCCGACGGCGCGCAGGAGATCGATGCCCGGCCCGAAGCGACGCGGCGTCAGCGGATGACCGGGCCCGAAGTCGAAGTCGGTGGAGCGGGGTCCGAACACGAGGAGCATCGCGTTCCAAGATACCCGGCAGGCGACCGAGCGCCGGGCCACACCCGAGCGAGTACCATCGGCGCATGCAGGATCTCGCCATCGTCCTCGTCGTCATCCTCGTGCTCGTGCTGCTGTGGCGCGGCCCCAAGACGCTGCCCAAGCTGGGTGAGGCGCTCGGACGCGGCGTCCGCGAGGCCAAGACCGAGGCGGGCAAGGCGCAGGCCGAGATCCAGGCACGTGCCGCCGGCGAGCCCATCCCACCGGACGAGCCGGCCAAGCCCGACGGCCCGGTCTGACCGAGGGGCGCTCGTCCATGCCGCGACGCTCGGCAACCGCCGACCACCGGGCCGCCGCCGACCACCCGGCCGCCGCCGACCACCCGGCCGCCGCCGACCACCGGGCCGCCGCCGACCACCCGTCCGCGCCGTGACCCCGGACGAGCTCGAGGCGATCACCCGCCGACCCGACCCGGGACCGCACGTCACGACGACCCTGGTCGATGGCCGGCCGGTCGATACGCTCGCGGACCTGCCCCCGCTCCGCGATCGACTGCTGTTCGTCGGGCTCAACCCGTCGCCGGTCAGCGTCGAGGCCGGGCATTACCACCAGGGTCGCCTCGGGCGGACGTTCTGGCGCCGCCTGATGCTGGCCGAGATCCTCCCGGCGGGCACGGACGTCGAGACCGCCGACGATGCCCTCATGGCGGCCGGCCACGGCATCACGGACCTGCTCAAGACCCCGAGCCCACGCGACGAGGCGAGCGATGCCGACCTCACCGCGGGCGTCGGACCGCTCTGGCAGAAGATCGCGCTCTGGCGGCCCGCCGCCGTCGTGTTCATCTACAAACGAGCGGCCACGATCGCGGCGGGACGCGACCTCGAGGAGCCGTGGGGTCAGCTGATGGGCGTCGCCATGGCGGGACGGCCATGCTTCCTGATGCCCGGCCCGTACGCCACGACCGAACAGGTCGACGAAGGCCTCAACCTGCTGCGGAACCTGGCGTCGTCACTGCCGGTCGATCGGGCGTAGCGGCCGCCACCGGTTCGTCGGAAACCGGCACGCCCTCCATCGAAGGAAGGCCCAGCACGAACGCCGCGAGCAGGAATACCCACCGAGCGATCCCAAGCCAAGTGAGCATCAGCAGGAGGACTCCGCCTCCCGAAAGGTCGACAAAGCCGTTCGCCGCGAGGACCACCAGGAAGATGAGATCGATGATCGCCGCCAGGGCGACGAGGAGCCAGCCGATCCGCGGCCGCTCTCTGGCGAGCCAGCCGCCGAAGGCGATCACGAACAGATACGCCCAGGCGAGGGTGGTGACCTTGCCCAGGACCAGGGACACGATGTTGATCGGCGTGAGCGCATCGCTGTCGAACTGTCCTAAGACCCACGGCAGCGAGACCAGCGATCCCACCACGACGACGGCCACCGTCGACGATCCCAAGGACACGGCCGGAAACGACATCGGCAGATCGGCGCGCTCCCGACAGACCGTGAGCCATGAAGCCGATTCCGAAGATAGTGACCACGGTGATTGCAGCGCTGTAGATCCCGTACGAAGCGAAGATCCAGCCCTGGTCGTCGGGAGGCGCTGCGGCCATCAAGGCCTCGACCAACCGGATCGCGTGGCAGTTGCATCAGCGCCGCCAGATTCAGAAGGACGACGCCCACGACGAGCATCGGCAGCCGTCGATAGGCGTCCCGGTGGCGGTAGAAAAGTGCCGCACCGAGCAGCGAGGCGCATATCCCAGGTAGCCAGAGGAAGACGAAGAACTCCACCGCGTTCGGGGCGCGCTGATCTCCTTGTGCGGCCCAATCGAGCCAGGCGGCGACGATGTGCACGCCAGCCAAGAGGACGAAGGGGAGGACCCAAGGGGACACGCGGGTCACGGTGTCGGGAAGGTGCGGTGGTCGAGGTTCCTCCCAGGGAATGCCATCGATCGTGCGGCCGGTCGGTTCGGTGTCCACCGCTGCACCTTCAGGGCGCGACGAGGTTCCCGTCAAGCATTCTCAACAACATCGCCGTGGCCGGGGAGCCATCGGGCTCCCGGCGCCACGGAATGGAGAGCTGCCGCGGAACGCTGCCATGCGGCTTCATCCGGTGTTCCGAGGATGGACCGCGCCCCGCGACCGCCATCGAGATCGCCCGAGATGACGTCGCTCCCCTCGCCCACGACGTAGGCCACGTGATCGGGCCTCGGCCCGGGCGTCGCGACGATCCGCAGCGCCACGTCCCCGACGTCGATGACCTCGCCATCACGGACCTCGTGGGTCGCGTATGGCAGGTGCCGCCCGCCACCCGGACCAACCAGGACCGGGATCCCGAGATGCTCCGCGACGGCCTCGGCCCCGGCCGCGTGGTCCGGATCGGCATGGGTCAGTGCGATCGCCACGATCCGCCCGTCACGACCGGCGGCCACCTCGAGCGCCCGCTCCAGGGCCTCACCTGTCGGGTCGCCCGGGTCGACGAGCACGAACGCGTTCCGACCGACGAGGTACGCATTGACGGGCTGGCCCGCGACGCCGCCACCGGCCGGCATCTCGATCCGGACCACGTCGGCGGCCACAACCTCGACCACGACCTCGCCGAGCGGACCGGGCGCCAGATGCTCCGCGATGTCCTCGATCGAGCTCGCGTGCGCCAGTTGCATCAGCGTGGTCGAGGTCGGCAGCCACATGCCCAAGCCGCCCGCCGCCATCGACTCGAGCGCGTCGATCGGCCGGTGCCAGGCCTGCGCCAGGACCTCGTCCCCGACCAGGGTCACCGCCGCGCCCTCCGGGAACGCCGCGGCAAAGAACCGGGCATCGAACCGCCGCGGCATCGACGGCGGCGTCACCCAGCGCGACAGCGGCACGAGCAGATCCGTCCGCAGGCGCAGGTCGAGCGTATCCGCGATCGCCGGGAAGGCGCCCGCATCCGCGAGCAACGCCGAGCGCGCCGCGACCAGGTCCGCGCCCGGCGCGTGATCGGCCAGCAGGACGCCCACTTCCTCGAACGCCTCGCGGATCGCGGCGATGTGTGCGGCCAGCGCGGTCGCCGGCTCCAGATCGCCGCCCAGCCGCTCGGCCGCCACCTCCGCCGACAGGACCGACCGAGCCGCAAGAGCAGGATCCGCGTCCGCCGTATCCACACGTCCACCCGGGAACACGTGCATGTCCGGCGCGAATGCCATCGTCGCCGGCCGATGCGTCAGCAGGACCTCGAGCCCGCGCGGCCCGAGCCGAACGAGAACGACCGTCGCCGCCGGCCGCGGAGTCACCGCCTGAGGGTGGGTCACGGGTCCATTCTGGCGACCACCCCGGCCGCTCGCGGTGCACCCGCGTGGGCCGTCGCTCGTTGATGCACATGCTGGGCTCGCCGGGAGAAGGCTTCCGCGGCGATGCACCTCTGCTGCATCTGAGTCAGGGCCACCGGGTCGCCCTCGTCACCCTTCCGATGCCGCCGAGATGCATCACCCGCGACCGGTCGTCCCGTCGGCGGTAAATGTGCATCAACACGCTCGAGCCACGAGGCCCGGTCGTTACCCGCCCGCTACCGGCTCGGCCTGCAGCTGTTCCGCGAGCGCGGCCGCGTCGGTGACCGGCAGGTTGCAGGCGAAGTTGCGGCAGACGTAGGCCGTGGGCCGGCCATCGATGGCGACGCGGTCGTGCAGCAACGGCACCTCCGACCCGGCCGCGCGGTCAGGCGCCGCCACGGCCAGCACCTGGTTCGGCCGCCACGTCGACCAGACCGGCTCGAGCAGGTCCCGGGTCGCGGCATCCGCCGGGTCGCCGACGATCGCCACCTCCACGGCGTCCGATGTCGCGAACGACGCGGCCACGAGCCATTGCGCGAACCCCGTCGGGTAGCGCGCCAGGAACGGCGAGACCGTGCCGAGCGCCCGTTCCGCGGCCTCGCGATAGCGCCCTTCCCCGGTCCACGCCGCCAGGCGCAGGAGGACGGTCGTCGCCATCGCCCCACCCGACGGCACCGCGTTGTCCTGCGGATCCTTCGGCCGGGTGATCAGTCGCTCGTGGTCGGTCGCGGTGTCGAAGAAGCCGCCCGCCGGGTCGGCGAACCGCTCCAGGATCCGGTCCGCGAGGCCGCGCGCGATCGAGAACCAGCGTTCATCGAACGTGGTCTCGTACAACGCCAGCAGGCCCTCGGCGAGATGCGCGTAGTCCTCGAGCACGCCGGCACCGACGGCCCGGCCATCCTTCCACGACCGCTTCAGCGACCCGTCGGCAGCGAGCAGCCCGTCCACGATCGTCGTCGCCGCCCGGACCGCCGCGGCCGTGTAGCGCTCCTCCCCGAGCAGTCGCCCGGCTTCGGCCAGGGCCGCGATCGCCAGCCCGTTCCAGGCCGCAAGCGCCTTGTCGTCGCGAGCCGGCTGCGCCCGCGATGGCGCGCCGCTCCAGCAGACGCGCACGCGCCTCGGCGAGCTCGGCCTCGAGCGCAGCGTCGTCACGGAACGGCGGCTCGTTCACGGCCGGCCAGATGCGCGAGAGGATCGTCACGTCCTCCCAGTTGCCCTCGTCGGTCACGCCGTACGCGTCGGCGAACCGGGCGGCCGCCACCGGCCCGAGCACCTCGCGGATCTCCGGCGCGCGCCAGGTGAACGTGAGGCCCTCGATACCGTCGGTATCGGCGTCCTGGCTCGAGGCGAAGGCGCCGTCGGGCGTCGTCAGCTCGCGGATCATGTAGTCGAGCACGCCGACCGCGATCTCGCGATATCGGTCGATGCGCTCCTCGCCGAGCGTCGCCCACGCGTGCAGGTACACGCGCGCGAGCTGGGCGTTGTCGTAGAGCATCTGCTCGAAGTGCGGCACGAGCCAGCGTTGGTCGGTGGCATAGCGGTGGAAGCCGCCACCGAGCTGGTCGCGAATGCCGCCGTCGGCCATCTTGTCGAGCGTGAAGCGGACGATCGCCTTGGTCCGCACGTCCCCGAGGGCGATGCGGCGAAGCAGGAACTCGATCGTCATCGGCTGGGGGAACTTGGGCGCGCCACCCCACGACCCGTTGCGGGTGTCGAACGAGGACATCAGCGCGTCGTAGACCGCCTCGAAGAGCCCGCGATCGATGGCTGGACCCGTGCCGGGCTCCGCGGTCCGGTTCTGCTCGACGAGCGCGGAGACGAGCCGCTGGCTCGCCGCGAGCGCCTCACCGCGCTCCATGGTCCAGGCCTTCGAGACGCCCTCCAGGACCTGGCTGAAGGACGGCATCCCGTGGCGCGGTCGGTCGGGGAAATACGTCCCGCCGTAGAACGGCGCCCCGTCCGGGGTGAGGAACACGGACATCGGCCAACCGCCGCTGCCGGTCATCGCCTGGACCGCCGACATGTAGATCGAGTCGAGGTCCGGGCGCTCCTCCCGGTCGACCTTGATCGCGACGAAATGGTCGTTGAGCAGCCGGGCGGTCGCCTCGTCCTCGAACGACTCGCGCTCCATGACGTGGCACCAGTGACAGGCCGCGTAGCCGATCGAGAGGAAGATCGGCCGGTCCAGTAACTTCGCGCGCGCCAGCGCGTCACCACCCCAGGGGAACCAGTCGACCGGGTTGTTCGCGTGCTGGAGGAGATACGGGCTGGTCTCTCCGGCGAGGCGATTGGGCATGGTCCGATGGTACGTCGAACGCCGGGTTCCGCTCGATGGTGCGCCTCGGCACCATTTCCGCGATTCGTGAACCGATAACGGCCGGATAACGCCTTGTAGGTATGGTGTGGGTGCATCCGCTTGGGTTAGGCTCAGCCGCATGACGTCACAGGAGTGCCGCCTGTTGTGAGACGCGCCCTCATCGCCGTCCTTGCCGCTCTGCTCGTCGCGAGCTTCGTCGCGCCCGTGGCGGCGGCTGCCCCGGCGCAGGGACGGGCGGTGCCCAGGGTCGTCGTGGTCGTCGGGCCGTCGGGAGCCGCGACGACCCGGTATCGCACGGAGGCGCGCGCAGCGGCGCGGCTGGCCCGCCAGTACACCCCGGATGTCACGGAGATCTACTCCCCCAACGCCACGTGGCCGGCGGTCCGGAAGGCGCTGCAGGGTGCCAGCCTCGTCATCTACATGGGCCACGGCAACGGCTGGCCGAGCAAATACCGCGACAGCCTCTACCCGCCGACCCAGAACGGCTTCGGCCTGAACCCGAGCCCCGGCGGCAACGACGCCACGCATCAGTACTTCGGGGAGGGGCCGATCGCCGTCGGACGTACGCCTCGCGAAGAACGCGGTCGTGCTGCTCAATCACCTGTGCTACGCCTCGGGCAACAGCGAGCCGGGCGTCCCCGAGGGCACCCCGGCCATGGCCCGCCAGCGCGTCGACAATTTCGCGGCCGGCTTCATCAAGTCCGGCGCCGCGGCGGTCATCGCGGAGGCCTACGCCAGCCCGAACCACATGGTCCGGACGGTGCTCGCCGGGCAGCGCTCGATCGAGGCGGCCTGGCGCGGCGCACCCACCGCCAACCACAACGCCTTCGCGTTCGAGAGCTCGCGCAGCAACGGCTACGTGGCGCAGATGGATCCCGAGCGGAACAACTCCGGCTTCTCGCGCTCGATCGTCCTCAAGAAGGGGCTGGCTTCGGCGGACGTCCTGCGCAACGCGCGTGGCAGCGCCCTGGGTGCCGCGGCCCCGCAGGCAGCCGTGCGACCGCAGCGGCCCTCGTCCCGACCCTGGCCGGCAGCGGGATCCAGATCGGCATCCCCAACTTCCAGGGCTCGACCGCGGCGGGCGGCAAGATCAACTACCGGATCCCGTTCAAGATCGATGACCGAGACAAGCTGCCCAAGAAGCTCCAGGCCAGCGCGCGCTGGGACCTGATCGAGGCCGCCGTCGATGTCGCGACGCCGGAGGCGGACCGGCCCGTTCCCGAGGTCGTGACACCGGACTTCGGCCTCGTCACCCCCGAGCGCATCGGCGACGTCATCGCGCCCGCGAAACTGAAGATCGGCCGAGGGCAGATGGCCGTTCACGTGGCCACGCCGGCAGCGCCCGGCCGGTACCGCCTGACGGTGACGCTGCACGACGAGGATGGCGTCGCCTTCGACCCGGTCACCCAGGCGCAGGTCCCCTCGCTCATCTTCCGGGTGACGGGCGACCTCGACGCAGGCTTCGACGCCCCCGCCGCACTCGCGCTCGCGCCGGGCGCCGCCGTGGACCTGCAAGTCCCGGTCGCCAACCTCGGACGGCAGACCTGGGGCCATGTCGCCTTCGACGATCCCCGGGATCCCGAGGGCAGCGTTCCCGACGAGAGCGCGCGGATGACCGGAACGTGGGTCGCCCTCGGTCCGCGGACGCGGCGCAGGAAGACGCGGCGAACGCTGCCTCGGTCACCGCGGCCGAGCTGCCGGCCGGCTTCAAGCCCGGCGCGGTCGCGAGGCCCAGCCTGCGGCTGTTCGCTCCGAGCGTCGCAGGCGATTACTTGCTGATCCTGGACGTCGTCACGCCGGAGGCCGGCTCATTGACGGCGCGCGGCGTCGAACCGCCGATCATCCGGGTCACCGTGAGCGCGAAGGCGGCGCCAGAGGTTGCCCCGGCTCTCACCCCGGTGGAGACGCCGGTCGAGGTCCCCGCCGCAACGGACGCCACGACTGAATCGTCCGGCGTGATCGAGTCCCCGCCGCCGTCGCTGCCGGCCCCGACACCAACGGCCGCCGCGTCCCCGGCGGGCGACTAGGCCCGCTCAGCCAGCGCCTCCGCGCGCAGTTTCGCGAGATACGCCGAGGCACCCTTGTAGCTGGGCCACGTCACGTCGTGTTCGTACATGGCCGGCGTCTCGCCGAGGCCGTGCGTCTGATCGAACATGATTGCGCGATCGCCAGCGGCGGCGGCCAAGGCGACGTCCAGGGTCGCAAGATCTGCGTCCATGACTTCGGCGAGGGTCAGGTACGCGGCGTCATAGGTCGTCAACCTGAACCGCTCGGCTCGGTCCAACGTGAGAATCAACGCCCCGCGATCGAGGGCGACATCCTCGAGCTCGAGTTGGTCCACCTCGTAGATGGCCTCAGTCATGTGCTCGCCGAGAAACTCCGGCCGTCGCACCAGGACGTTCGCCACCTCGAGCCAGAAGTGGTTGGTGGTCACAAGCCTCCGGTGTTCATCAGACCACCGACGAAACGCCGCCTTGACCGCAGGTCCAGCGGGCTCGTCGAGCAACATCGCCAGAACCACGGACGCGTCGAGGACGACCGGACGCCTCGACCCTTCGGCAGCGGCAGTCACTCGTAGACCTCTGGTTCCTCGGCGGCCGATGGCTTTCGAATGGGGGGCGGCTCGTGCCTATCGTGACCGTAGTCCCGATCCCAGCGGATGGCCTCCGCGGCCGTCATCTCATCAGGCTGCCAAGGATGCTGCTTCCGGTATTCCTTTCCGATCTCCTCAAGTCGATCCAGTGCGTCGAGTCGACGCCGAGCTCTCTCCGTGCGGGTCGGGTCGATCCGCAGAGCATCCTCGACAGAGATCAGGTAGGCATACGGACGGCGGTCCCGTTCGATGAGGATCTGCTCACCTGCCGAAGCCGCGTCCAGATACTCGCCGAGCCGCTTCCTGAGGTCGGTCGCGGTAATCGTCCTCATGGTTAACCATGATAATCCACCATGATGGCATGTCAAGGTTTAGGATGCCTGACTTATGACTGAATCGAACGCCGTCGCCGGGTTCCTCCCGAGCACCAACGGCCTCCATTTCGCGAACCGCTGGGAGCCCGGACCGACGATCCGCTTCGGCCTCCTCGATCCCCGCCTGGTCGGCGTCGGCGACGCGAAGGCCGGCCTGTGCGGCGGGATGAGCTGGTTCGTGCGCGAACGGTTCGGGGCCGGCCAGCCGATCCCGGCCGATGTGACCGCCCCGGCCAACGGCTCCCCGCTGTTCAAGGCGATCGTCCGCCGCCAGATCATGTCGCTCGACTTCATGCGCATCCCGCTGCGCTTCTGGCGCGCCGCGTCGATGCCCCCGTCCGCCCTGGAGCGCCGGACCATCGAGGCGGAGTGGCCGCGCATCCGCGCCGAGATCGATGCCGGCAAGCTCGCGATGATCGGCCTGATCCGACACCACGGCATGAACCCGATGCACCTCGATCGAGACCACCAGGTCCTGGCCTTCGCCTACGAGACCGAAGGCCCGACCGGCCCGACCACGATCCGCGTCTACGACCCGAACTGGCCCGACCGCGACGACATCACGCTGCATCTCTCGACCGCCGGGTTCCGGCAGTCGACCGGCGAGCCGCTGCTCGGGGTGATCGGCTTGGCTTGAAACTCCACCGCCCGCATCGGCAGGCGTCGAGCCTCAGGAAACGAGCGACTCCGGTCCCTTGAAAACCCGTCGCTGGTGATATCGGATTTGCTCAATGCTCGGCCATGCCGACGTGTCCGCGGGCAGGATCATGGGCGTTCCTGATTCCAGGCGAATTCTGGTTCCGCGCTCAGGCAATTCGATCATCGAGGGCTCCAACCGTGGAGAGCGCACTAGCTCCAGAGTCTGACCCGACCATCGAGCCGAAATAAGACCTTCATCAAACAAACGATGCACAGTCGGAGTCATGGAGATGCCATTTGAGACGGCATCGGGACCTCGGTCGCCGACCGGACGAATGTGTGCGGCATCGAGCAGCTTTGTTGCGCGACCTTCAGGCAAAGAACCGACTTCGAGGCCCGTAATTGCACATTTGAACGCGTAGGCACTCATGACCTGACGGCGAAATCGGGCATCGCGTGCAACAGCCACAACGACCCGCCGCGCTCGCTCGGCCACGACCAACTCGACCGGCGCCTCCAATTTCCGGATAGTCCACGACACCGAGCTGGCCGGCATGACCAAGCTCCAGTATCAGTTGGCCTTCCTCAGGCTCGAGCCACCGGACCGAGGCGCCAGATGACAACACGTTTCGTTTGTCCGGCGCGATCTCTCTAAGCCAGCGTTCGACGGGCTGCCCAAGGTAGTCGCGCGGGACGGGATTTGGGAAGTCCTGCACGCGATCGACGTAGTGCACCTCCCATAGCGGCTGGCCACGGTCCGTTAGTCGAGGACTTCGAACAGGAACGCCACGAAGTGCAGCCCAGCCAATGTACGACATGCGACCTCGACCGCCCGACCGCGGCTCGTAGATGATCGCGATCATCGGCTCACCGTCCGAGAGGGGCTCGAAGAATCGCCGATAGCGGGTCGGGTACTCGTAAGACGTGGCGGTATCCGCGTACGGACTATCTGACTTTGACGTCAGTAGAACAAACCGCATGCGGTTCAGTCTCCGCGGGGTATTTGAACGGAAAGCCTAAGGTGAAGAGACGAGGATTGTCGGGTCAGTCATGGTGTCGTGCAACGACGGTAGGGGCCTGTGGTCTGGCTCGGTAGCCCATACCCGCACGGCGACTTCCGCCAACCATTTCGCCCTGACGGCAATGTCCTCGTATCGCCAATCCTCAAGCGCGACGAGGCCATTCGTGAGAACAACCTTTGAGTCGCCGTATCCAGCGTTGTTTCCATTGCCGAAGCGCTTTGCGGCCCAATCGCCATTGCTCACCGACGTGTTCAGGCGTGCAAGCAGCAGCGTCAGATTGCCCCAGCGACTAACAGCTTCTTCATAGGCAACATCATCCGGCACTCGTTCCCGCCAGAAGTCCGTGCCTGTCTTGGGCATGATGTGTTCGACGTGGACATCCTGGGCCGGTTTGATTGTCTTCTCGGCGGAGTCCAGATAGTTCTCGAGCTTACGTAGCGCGTATGCCGCCACGTACTCGTAGCCAAGGGCTTCGCGCTCAAATGCAGATCGGAACGCGTCGTCGGACGGGAAGGCCGTCCTCACAAGCTGTTCCGCTTCTGGAGCGCGATCACCCTTGCTCGCATGCATGAGCTGGGCTGCATCCTGATAAATCTCTTCCAGTTGCTGGGCATTGCCGCCGGTGACCACCCATCGGAAGGATAGGATCTCCGCGAGACGCGCAAACTGAACGAAATCGGACTCCGCCAGGTAGAGGCGTGCAGGCATCAAGGCAATACGATGCGAGTCAACGCTCGTCCCAATCAAGTCAAGTAGGACGGATGACAGGTTGGACTCATCTCGTACGGGCCTGACAAGTTCGGCATAGGCAGTGCCCATGTCGGAGAGCTCCTTGAGCGCCTTCTCAGGCCCAGTTCTTGCGACATCACCCTTGAACGTCTTGAAGACATCGGCCTTCTTGATGCCATCGTGGCTAAGAAGCAAGTAGTGGCGAAGGAACCCGCTGATGTCCCCACCGCCAAGCCGATCGACCATATCGTCCCACTTGTCGGCCGCTTCCTCGAGTGCGTCCGCTTCACCCGGATGTTTGGCATCGAATTTCGCGAGCAGATGGCTTTTGAGTAGATCCGCCGCCGACAGCCGCAAGCCTCGATCATTTAGAGTCTCAAAGAGGAGAAAGGCGTCCTCCAGGTTCTGTAGATCAAGGACCACTAGGGAGACCTTCCGAACGAGGGCGTCCTCCAGAGTCGACAGTGGCTGAACGGGGTCTGGGCCTTCCGATTCAAAGCGGCGGAGCAGTTCGTTGAGGCGTCCGTAAGCTTCAAGTAGGGCCTTGTTCCTCGCCCTCTCAACCTTGGTGAGGGACCCGAGCTGCTGCTTGTTGCTGGTCCATTTTCGGAGGGGGTCATCAGGCTTACGGAGAATGAAGTCCTACCAGGACCGCGCGAGTCGCGTCGCCGCTGTGGAGCCGAAAACGAGTCGAATAGCCGGCTTGCCGAACGAGGGACTGGGGCGCAGCGGATCGGCGATCACCGTCGCCGCCTAGAACCTGGGGATCGCCACGCTCGACGTAGTGATCGCGGATCAAGGAAAGCAGAAGCTGCAGAGTGGTGAGCCGCTGTTGTCCGTCGATGACATCTCGCACGTCATCGTCCGAAGCATGTAGGACGACAGGCCCCAGGAAGTGGCCATGCGATCCCACCGTCGAGATGTCGTTCCAAAAGTCATCAACGTGACGAAGCTCCCACGCGTATCCGCGCTGATAGGGAGGAATCGATACCGATAAGTCACGGTGAACAACTGTTGGACCGAAGGTTGGCTGTAGCCGATCTCCACGAATGCTCCTTGTGTGGAGCATCAGGATCATCGATCGATACCTAGAAGATCAAGCCATCCACCGCCGCATCACGCGACGTCGCCGTCGATGAAGCGTTCCGTCAGGGCGTAGTAGGTCAGCGAGCGAAGCTCCATCCATTCGAAGGTCGGCGGGCGCCCGAACATGAGTCAACGCGCGAGGGCCAACCCGTTGTCGAGGACGAACGGCGGCAGTTCCCACCAGAGTCTCCTGGATCAGCTCGTCTTCGTGTTGCCTGAGGATGCGATCGAGAGCTGCAAACTCGGACGCGCTCATGGGCGGCAGCATGATGGGGTCGGACGAGATCGTCGATCCCAATTCTTGGCGGGTCTATGTGTAGCGGACGTATTCCGCGTGCTCACGGCCGAAGCTTCGGCGGCATTCGCACCAACCGGCGGCGAAGATTCTGCCGCAGCCCTCTGTATCCCATCCGTGGAAGACAACGAGGTGCTCGCAGCGCGTGCAAACATCAATCGGATGATCGAGGTCGGAGCCGCAGCGAGCGCAATGCGTCCGGCCGAGTCCGTGGACCCATGTCGAACACCGCCAGCTGCCCCATGCGCGACGTCCTCTGCTATCCACCCGCTGACATTGGGGCGATCAGCCTCGATCGTCGATCCCCTTCCCCGTTAGAACGGAGTCGACGACCACGGGGATCGGGACGGGGTGAACAGCACGTCCGCGGTCTTGAGGCTGCCGGGCTGGCATTCGCGGACTCGGCCGGCCGTGGCCAGGTCGCCGAAGCGGAAGGCGCCGAGGTAGGTCGAGGCCAGGGCCGCGACGTCCAGCTGCAGGTCGGGCTCGGCGGATGTGCGCGTCACGGTCGCGGTGCCGCCGCCGTCCACCGCGAGCTGCCATCGGCCGGCGTTCGACTCGATCAAGGTGTCCTCGATGTCCAGCACGAGCGCGCCTGGACCGGCGTACGTGCGGGCGCTCAGGGCCGCCGGCACGTCCAGGATCCGCAGCCACATGCCGTCCTGGACCGTGAGCGCCAGCCGGCGCGGCTCCAGCAGCCACTGCTGCAACGGGTGCGGCACCGGGGACCGCCAGGCGGTGATCGTGCCGATGAGGTCCATCGCGAACAGCCACTCCCAGAGCGCCTGTTCGGCGGTCGGGTCGAGGCCGTACACCTCGAGCACCCGCATCGTCGAGGCCGGGCCCGTCGGCCCCCAGTCGCTCTTCACGCGGTAGATCGCGAAGCCGCGCGGCTCGCCATCGACCTCGAGCACGGCTCGATACTTCGGTCCGCCGCCGGCCCGCATCCAGTCGGCGTCGCCGAGCATGTAGAGCTCCCACTTGAGCTCCGAACGACCGACCGCTCCCGGGATGTCGCCTCGGACCGCGTCGTAGACCTTCGGGAAGAGCCGAGCGGCCTCGTCCTCGTCGACCATCCGGATCCGACGGGACGGGTCCGGCGGCACGGGATCGCGGAACTGGGCGCGCGCCGGATCGATGCTGAACGTGGACGTCGTCGTGCCCTGTCCGTACCCGAACCGCTGATAGATCGCCGCCTCCGACGCGCCGAGCACCGCGACCGGCTCGCCCCGCCGGATGGCGTCGTCGTGCAGCCACGCCATCATCTGCCGCAGGATCCCGCGGCGCCGGTGGTCGGGCAGGACGCCGACCCCGGTGATCCCCGCGGCACCGACCTCGCCGCCCGGCACCGTCAGCCGAAACGAGTAGGCGGCGGAGCTCCCGACCCGCTTGTCGCCATCGAAGGCGCTGACGCAGCGCTCGGGCTCGAGCAGCCGGCGCTCCGTGTCGAACTCGGGCTCGCTCAGGTCCTCGCTGAACGCCTCAGCGATCGGCCGGAAGAACGCCCGCATCTCGTCGGCGGCGGGGCTGCGGAGCGTGATCTCGTCGCTGGTCATGTGGCCCATGGTCCCATGGCCGGGCCGACCGCCGCGTTGCACCGCAGCCCTCAGACCGGCGGCAGTTCCTGCAGGTCCGTCTGCGCGGCCGCGAACAGGTCACCGACCTTCGCGACCCGGGCGGGCAGGTCCCGGATCGTCCACCGGTCGGGCCGGATCTCGGGGTCGTCGAGCTCGTCCCAGGTGATCGGCGTCGAGACCGGCGCGCCGGCGGCCGGGCGCACGGAGTAGGGCGCCACGAGGGTCTTGATGCTGGCGTTCTGGGTGTAGTCGAGGCGGGCCTTGCCCTGGCGGTTCTTCGTCGACCACTCCCACGAGATCAGGTCCGGGACCGTCGAGCCAACGGCGCGGCTGACGCGCTCGACCCAGGCGCTCGTTTCGTGGAAGTCGTACTTCGGCTCGATCGGGATCCAGATCTGGATGCCGCGCTTGCCGGTGGTCTTGGGATAGCCGCGCACGCCGAGATGCTCGAGCGCCGCCCGATAGAGGCGCGCCAGCGTGAGCGTGTCGTCCCAGGTCGTCTTCTCGCCGGGATCGATGTCGATGTAGGCGAACGTCGGCTGCCACGGATCGGGCAGCTTCCCGGTCCAGGCGTGGATCTCGAAGCTGGCCTGGTTCGCGAGCCACGCGAGGGCCGCCGGCCCGTCGGCGATGAGGTGGTTGTTGGCGTCGCGATCGGTCCGGCCATCGACGCCGGTCTCGCGCCAGCGGGTCAGCCACTTGGGGTCGGTTTCCTTGATGTTCTTCTGCCAGAAGCTCGGCCCGTCCGGGCCATTCGGGAATCGATTGAGGTTGAGCGGCCGGTCCTTGAGGTGCGGCAGGATCGTCGGCGCGATCGTGACGTAGTAGCGGATCAGCTCGCGCTTCGTGATCGGGCTCGTCGTCGGGCGGGCGGGGCTTGAACAGGACCTTGTCGAGGTTCGTCAGCTTCAGGTCGTGGCCATCGATCCGCCACACGCCTTCGTTGCCGAGGGCATCGAGCGCGGTCAGCTCCTCGGGCGTGGCGCCAGGGAACTGGGAGGCGGCACCGGCCGAGGCGGCGCCGGCCGCCTTCTTCGACTTCGACGGTCGACTTCGACGTCGCGCCACCGCGCGACGCGCCCGCGGACTTCGGTTTCGACTCGGGCATGGGTGGCACCTCCGCTTCGGCGGCACGGACCGCGCTGGTCGTGCTGACCGCGGTTTCGCGAATGACGGTCTTCGGGTCCCGGCCGGGCTCGATCCCCTTGTAGGCGGCCTGGCGGACGACGCCGTCGCGCGTCCAGCCTCCGAGCTCGGCGCGGATCACGAGCTCCGGCCGGACCCACGTGACGTCGTTGAGCTCGCCGCCCCAGCGACCCTTGTAGTCCTTGGGCGGCGGCGGATCGAACGGCGGGTGCGTCCTGGGCCAGCGGCTTGAGACGGTCCAGGAGCTCGCGCCGGATGCCGGCCGTGAAGCCGCTCCCGACCTTGCCGGCGAACCGCAGCTTGCCGTCCTCGTAGTACGCCGACCACGACGGCGCCGAGGTCCTTCGCGTTGCCGCTCCCCGGGGTCCAGCCACCGACCACGAGCTCCTGCTCGGGCCGGATCTTGATCTTGAGCCAGGCCGGTGTGCGCTTGCCCGGCTCGTACGGCGAGCGGCGGAGCTTGGCGATGATGCCCTCGAGCCCGTTTGCCTCGGCCGCCGCGAAGAATGCCTTGCCCTCGCCCTCGACGTGGGCCGCGTAGCGCACCCGCGGATGCTCCTTCAGCACGCTCCGGAGCAGCCGCTTGCGATCCTCGAGCGGGACCTGCAAGCAGCGAGCGCCCGTCGAGGTACAGCAGGTCGAACGCCTGGTACACCAGCCCGCTGCCGGTCTTGTTCCCGAGCTTCGTCTGCAGCAGGCTGAAGTCCGGCCGGCCGTCCTCGTCGAGCGCGACCACCTCCCCGTCGACGATCGCCTGCTGTGCCTCGATCCAGCGCGGTGGGCTCAGCAGGTTCGGGAAGTACATCTCCGCGTCCTTGAGGCTGCGCGTCCAGATCTTGACCTTGCCCTCGTCGACGACCGCCTGGACGCGAAAGCCGTCCCACTTGATCTCGAACAGCCAGTCGTCGTCGTCGAACGCCTTGGTCGCCAGCGTCGCGAGCATCGGCTCGATGTGCTTGGGCATCGGCGCCTTCTTCGCACCCGCCAGGTCGATCTCGGCGGTCGCGGCGGGCGATTCGCTGATCCAGATCGCCTCGCGCTTGGCCTTGACCTCGTCGTTGGTGCGGCCGGTCTTGACGCTCTTCGGGTAGTCCTCGGCGTCCCAGCCGGGCTCGGAGTGCTCGTCGCACTTGTGGATGAGGAGCCACTGCTCGCCCTCGTCCTTCTCGAAGGCGCGGGCCGGGGCGGCGCCGGGACGTCGGCTCGTCCGGACGATCGTGAACCGGCCCTTCACCTTCTCGCCGTTGATCCGGAACTTCAGCTCGCCGTCGTCGATCGCCTTCTTCGGATCGAGCGTGGGCGCCTCCGGCTCCCACGTCCCCCAGTCCCAGACGATGACGTCGCCCGCCCCGTACTGCTTCGCCGGGATGATCCCTTCGAAGTCGAAGTACTCGATGGGGTGGTCCTCGACGTGGATGGCCATGCGCCGGGTCTTGCAGTCGAGGGTGGGGCCCTTCGGGACGGCCCAGCTGACGAGCACGCCCTCGATCTCGAGGCGGAAGTCGTAGTGCAGCCGGGTCGCGCGGTGGCGCTGGACGACGAACCGCCCGGTCGTGCCGGCGGGGTCGGCCGGCGCCGGTTCCGGGGTCTTGCCGAAGTCGCGCTTGCGGCGGTATTCCTCGAGGGGCATGTGGGGAGTGTGCCAGCCGAGGCCAGGCTCCGCGGCCGGCCCGGGTGCGTTCAGGCCGTGGCGTCGTCCGATCCGGGAGCGGGCCGGGTTGGGCGCGCTGCCACAGGCCCGCGCCCACGAGCAGCAGCACGCCGAGCGCGATCAGGGACACGACGCGATAAGCGACGTCGAGCCCGGAGAGATCGACGAGGAAGACCTTGATCGTCGCCAGCCCGAGCAGCACGAGGCCGCCATACCGCAGGTCCGCGATCCCCGAGCGAAGGCCGCCGACGAACGCGACGAGTCCAAGGAGGGCCCACAGGACGCTCAGCCCGACCCGGCCCCACGTCCGCAGCTCCTGCGCCGACAGCGACCCGCCGGCCTGAAGGGCGACGAGGTCGACGAGCGCGACGGAAGCGAGATACACGAAGGTCGCGCCGGCCACAGCCATGATCCAGCGCGCCCACGGGCGCGGCCGGGCGGCCCAGGCGATGGTGACCCAGGCGGCCGTGAGGGCGCCCAACGCGACCAGGGTCTGCAGGGCCATGGCACCGTCCACCGGGACATTGCCCGCGCTGAGGCGCGACGGCGGAGCGACCTCGTCGATGGCCAGCGTCGCCGCCAGCAGGTTGATGACGAGTGCCGCGGCCAGGAAGACATCGCCACCACCCGCGTCTCGTCGCGAGACGGCGATCCAGAGAACCCCCAGCCCGGCCCACAGCACGACGACGGCCCACGGCGCCACCTCGAAGGGCACGAGATACGCAAGGATCACGCCGGCGACCAGGACCGGGGCGCGCCACGCCGCCCGTCCCCCGACGATCGCGCCCGACAGCAGCGCCGCGATGGCCAGGCTCACGGCCCCGATCGTTCCGGCATCGGTGAACGGCACGGCCGGCAGGGCGAGGCCTACGTCGACGATCGGAAGTTCGAAGGCGATGAGGTGCAGCGCCGCGAACCCGAAGACGACAACGGCCGCGCCGGGGAGGAGCCGGTCGGCCGTCCAGCTCGATCCCGAATCGTCGGCTCAGCACATGACGAGGAGCGGTCGCGAGGGTCCGCAGCGCCCGCCACAGCGCGAAACCGCCGACGACGAGGGCCGACCAGCACGACCACCACGGCCACGTCGTCGAGGACACGCGCGACCGCCCACGCGGTCACGAGCAGGCCCAGGGCCCCGATCGGCTCGCGGTACCGCTCGTCGTCCTGGAGCCAGGCCACCATGGCCAACCCGGCGAGGTAGATCGCCAGTGCTCCGCCGGCCGCGTCGATGAACGGGATGCCGTCGATCGGGATCGGGCTGGTCGGGCCGAAGACGCGCGTCACGATGGCGAGCGTGGCGAGCCCGATGGTCAGGATCAGCGTGATCGGCAACGCCATCTGCGCGGCCGGACGCCAGTTCGTGGCTCGGAGGTCGGCGGGGATCAGCCCGGTGGTCTGCCACTGGATGGGTCGCTCCGGCAGGAGCGCAAGGACCGACGGAAGGGCCGCCGCCACAACGAAGGCGATCGTGAGCACGACCACGACGGGAACGCCGTCGAGCCGCAGCGTCGCACAGAGGACCGCGATGACGATGGCGTAGGCGGACGCCAGGTACCGCAGGCTCCGGTCGCGGAGGAACCAGAGGCCCACGCCGGTCCCGGCGATGAAGTACGCCAGGGAGGCGACGAGCCTGGTCATCGGTGTCTCGGTTCCATCCAAGCCAGACAACCCGAACGCCTGGACGAGGTAGGCGCCGGCGAGGACGTAGAGCCCGCTCGCCACCATGGCGCTGTAGGGATGGCCGCGCCGCGATGCGACCCAGGCGAGCGCGACGGCCTCCGCGGTCCAGGCGATGGGGATCGCGTCCGCTCCGAACTGGACCGGTGCGGCCATCGACAGCGCGGCGAGTCCGGTCCCGATCGTCAGGAGGCCGAACAGGTCGGCGTCGCCGTCACGGCGGATGAATGCGATGCCGACCGCGAGATGGGCCAGCGCGATCAGCACCAGGAACGGGCCGCGATAGGTGACGAGGTCGCCGTCGAGCAGGGCGAACCCACCCCAGACGAGGAACGCGGCATTCGCGAGCATGAGGGTCGCCGACGAGGCGCTCAGGTTGTCCCGATGGCGTCGTGTCTCCTCCCCCGCCGCAGCGACGAGGTTGATCAGCCAGAACCCCACGAGACCGATGAGCCCGGCGATCGGTGCTGGATCGCCGGTGATCCAGCTGGCGAGCTGGGGCGCCGCCAGCAGGAACGCGACGGTCGGCAGCCACGGCCACGACCGCCACAGGGCGACGCCGGTCGTCCCGATGAGCACGACCGCGACGAAGGCGAGCGTGACCATGTCGGGCGTCGCCCCGAGGAGCGGCGGTGCCGCGAGCACGGCGATGAGCCCGAACGCGGCCACGATCGGCGAATTTGCACGGACCGCGACCGCGGCGGCCGCGATCGAGCTGGCGAGCGCGAGCACGAGACCAAGCTCGACCGGGATGAGGCCGTAGAGCCGAGTCGCGCCGACGAGGCTGATCGAGATGATCGCCAGGCCGACGGGCGTGAGCACATGGCCCAGCAGCCGGTTGCGACGGTCCATGAACACGGCACCGGCGGCGAGGCTCACCGCGCCGGCGATCAGGCCGATGACGACGCGCGCCTCGGGCCCGATCCACCCACGGGTGAAGGCCAGGCTCAGGAAGAAGATGGCGCCGAGCACGAGCGCGAGGCCACCGACCCACGCGAGCGCACGGCCCGTGAGGCGTGCCTCGAGGTCGGCCAAGGAGACGCGCACCCGAGGCTCGGGCACCTGCCACCGCGGTTTCGGTGCGGCGCCGGAGGGCGCAGGCGCAGACGTCGGGGGCGGTGGCGGTTGGGGTGGCGCCGCGGCCGCAGGCGTGCTCGGTGCGGTGAAGGCCGCGGCCGCAGGCGTGGTCGGTGCGGTGAAGGCCGCTGCCGTGCTCGCCGCCGGCGGAACGGGGACCGCGGCCACTCCGCCTTGCGGCCAGCTCGAGCCGGCGCAGTCGTTCCTCGAGCTCGGCGACCCTCAGTTCCAGGGCGCGCCCGCGTGCATCGGCGTCCATGGCCAATGAACGTTACGCGCGGGTTGTTGTTACACGGTGTCGGACAGGCGACAGGCTTGGGACTGGCTTCCGCCGCGGACGGCGTCCAGCGTTGCTCGGCTCCATCCAGGCAACTTTCCGGAATCGGGTATCAGTCGGCCCGGACGTACGGCTCCCACCACCCGTCCTCCGGTTCGATCTGCTCGACGACATCCACCCACATCCCGGCCGGGTCGACCACACCGAAACGTCGTTGGCCCCACGGCTCGTCGATCAGGGTCAGATCGCACCGCAGCCCGGCGGCGACCACTCGCTCGAACTCGGCGGTCGCGTCGTCGACCTGCAACGTCAGGAACGTCCCGTCACCGCGGAAGACGCCCGGGGTCGGCGGGAACGACGGGTGGTCGGTGTGGATGAAGGCGATCGACGTCCTACGTTCGCCCGGATGCGACAGCAGGACGAACCACGACGCCTCGAACGCCACCTCGAAGCCGAACCATCGGAGGTAGAAGTCCCGACACTCCGACAGGCGATCCGTGACGACGACCGGATACGAGTCGACGATCTTCACCGGCCGGCGGCGTCCCAGGCGGGAACTTCGCGAGGCTAGGCCGACTTGCGCTTGCGCGCCGGCTTGGCTCGGGCTTCTTCGTCCTCGTCGGTCTTGGCCTTGGACCGGGCCGCGGGCTTGTCGGCCTTGGCCTTCGCCGTTGCGGCCTTTGCGGTCTTGGCCTTCGCCTCGCGCACATCCGCGACGGAGACCGGCTCCTTCGAGCCCGCGGCACGGGCATCCTTGGCCGATTTCACCGACGCCTCGAGTGCGGCCATCAGGTCGATGAGCTTGCCGCTCTCCTCCGGCTGCTCGATCTCGACCGTCTCCTTGCCTTCGACCTTGGCCTGGATCACGTTCTCGAGCGCCTGGCGGTACTCGTCCTTGTACTGCGACGGGTCGAACTCGCCGGTCATCGCCGACACGAGCTGCTTCGCCATCGCCTTCTCGGCGGGCTTGAAGTCGAACTCCTCTTCGGGGAGGTCGAGCTCCTTGATCGAGCGGATCTCGTCGGGCCAATGGAGCGTGGTCAGCAGCATCGTCTCGCCGAACGGATCGAGCGCCGACAGGGCCTCGCGGTCCTTGATGACGACCTTGCAGATGGCGGTGAGGCCCTCGTCCTCCAGGACGGACTTCAGGAGGTAGAACGCCTTGCGGCCGATCTTGTCGGGCTCGACGTAGTAGGCGCTCTTCACGAATTTGACCGCGGCTCCGTCCTTCTCGGCCTTCGTGAACTGCTCGATCTCGATGGAGCGGACGGTCTTGAGCGGCACCTTCTCGAGGTCTTCGTCCGTGACGACCACGTACTCGCCAGGGGAATACTCGTAGCCCTTGACGGTGTCGCTGCGCGAGATCACTTCGTCTTCGACCGGGCAGAAGATCTTCATCTGGATCCGCGACAGGTCGTCCTTGTGGAGCATGTTGAAGGAGATGCCCTTGGACTCGGTCGCGAGATAGAGCTTGATCGGGATGGTGACCAGGCCGAACTGGATGGCCCCCTTCCACATCGCTCGTGCCACGGTATCGACCTCGCCTAGTGTCCCGCGCACCACCGGAGGACCCGGCCCTGGGTTGTCGGGACGGTCACGATAGCGCACTCGGGCAAGGGCACAGGTTTCAGACGGTCAGCGAAGGGTCACGAGGGCATCGATCGCAGCCTGACCGCGAGCCGCACGGCGGGCGCGGGGGGCCCGTCAGTCGAGGCGGCCCTGCTCGTGGGAGCGATACAGGAAGGCGGCCATCTGCTCGCGTGTGACCGAGCTCGTCGGGCAGTAACGGCGCGGGCCGCAGCCACCGGTGATGGCCGACTTCGCGAGCGCGTTGATACTGCCCTCGCCGGTCTTGCGGTCGTCATCGTCGAAGTAGTCGGTCGTGGCGTTGGGCAGGGCCAGCGCACGGTCGAGGAACATCGCCATCTGGGCGCGGGTGACGCTGGCGGTCGGGCAGAAGCGGCGTGGACCGCAGCCGCTCGTGATCTTGGACTTGGCCAGCGCGTTGATGCTCGCTTCGCCGGTCTTGCCGTCGTCGTCGTCGAAGTAGTCGACGGTCGCCGCCGGCAGGTCGAGGGCGCGGTCGAGGAACATCGCCATCTGCGCGCGGGTGACCTTGCCCTTGGGGCAGAAGCGCGTGGGCTCGCAGCCGGCGGTGATCCCGGTCTGGTACAGCCACTCGATCTGGACGTCGAAGTCGTTGACGTCGGTGAATGGCATCGCGCCGACCTGGACCGAGATGGTCGAGGAGCTCGTCCGACCCCAGTTCGTGCCGACGACCTTGATCTTGTAGGTGCCGGCCTTGGCCGTCGACGGCACGTTGATCGTGGCGGTGGTGCTCTTGGCCGTCCAACCGAACAGGCTCGTGTCGGCCAGCGTCGCGGACCAGCCGGCCGGCACGGCGCTGAAGCTGAGTCGAACGCGTTCGAAGAAGCTCGAGCTGCGATTGACCGTCACGGGGACCGCGATCGTGGCCCCGGTCAGTGGCGTGGGGAAAGCCGCGGTGGGGGCAGCGACGCTGAACGATCCGAGCGCCGCCACGCGGTGCACGTCGAGCAGCGGCTCGTGGAAGTCGTCCGGATCGGTCGAGGTCTTCCAGCTGAAGTTGCCGAGGTAGCGCAGCGCAGAACGCACCTCGGTCGGGGTCGCCTTGGGGCGGCTTGCCTTGTACAGCGCGACCGCGCCGGTGACCGCCGGGGCCGCCATCGACGTCCCGGACGAGTAGCCGTAGCTCGGTCCGCGAATGGTCGACCAGATGCATTTGCCCGGAGCGATGATGTCGACGTCCGAGCCGAAGTTGCTGAAGTCGGCGAACGTGTCGTCCACGTCATACGTGCCCCACGAGAAGCAGCGGTTCCCGCCCAGGCCGCCGGACTTGCCATCGGTGTCCGCGAGGGCCGAAACGGTGATGACCTCGTTGTAGGCCGCGGGGACGTAGCCCGCCGCGCTGCGGCTCTCGTTGGCGGCCGCAGCCACGACCGTGATACCGCCCTTGTACAGGCGGCAGATGGCCTGGTGCAGGACGTCCTTGTTGGTGATGCCGCAGTTCCGGTCATCGCTGCCGCTCTTCGCGACGCTCATGTTGACCGCCTCGATCCGGGGCAGGCTGGCATCGAGCGGGTCGCGCTGGGCGAGGATCCAATCGAGCCCGCACACGTACCAGGAAAGCAGCCCGTACCCATCGGCGTTCAGGATCCGGACCGCCCAGATGCGGGCACCGGGCGCCACGCCGACGACGCCGATCGTGTTGTCGATCGCCGCGACCGTGCCGGCCACGTGCGTGCCATGACCGTTCTGGTCCTTCCACGCCGATCGATCGCTCGTCGAGCAGTTCACGCCGCCGACGACGTTCAGGTCCGGGTGCAGTGCGACGCCCGTGTCGACGATGGCGACGTCCGCGGTCACCCGCTCGTCCACGTTGTTGATGTTCGCGGTTGCCGAAAGGCGCGCACCGACCCTCGAGACGCCAGTGGGCGTCGTCTGGGCGGTGATCCCGATGACCTCGTCGGGGACGACGGCCACGACGTTCGGGTCGGACCGGAGGGCCTTTCGCTGGCCGGCATCGAGCTTCGCGGAGAACGCGCGGACCGCTCGATCGAAGCGGCGATCGGCCTTGATGCCTTCGTGCTTCTTGTGGCGGGTGATCACGGCCGCGGTATCGGCGGTGGGATCGAGGAGGACGATGTAGCGACCGGTGGCGATCGGGCGGCCCTCTGCGTCGGTGGCGGGTTCAGTGGCCGCGGGTTCGGTCGAGGTCGTGGCTTCGGGGGTCGGCTCGGGAGCGGGCGCTGGGTCGCTTGCGGGCTCTGGCACGTCGTTCGGCGTGGGTGTTGCCGGGTCCGTCGTGGGGGTCGGCTCGGAGCTCGGGGTCGGCTCGTCGCTCGGTGGCGCGCTCGGGGTCGGCTCGCTCGGCGTCGGCTCAGTCGGGGTCGGCTCGGTCGTGGGCGGCGCGCTCGGCTCGCTGGACGCTTCAGGGCTCGATGAGGGGTCCGCAGCGATCGTCGGGATGACCATCGCCAGGCTGAGGAGCAGCGAAAGCGGCAGCGAGGCGAGGGGACGACGCATGGGATCTCCGGCTCTGGGGGCTTGCGGAGGAGCCGGCAGATCGCAGTGACGTGCGCTGGACTCAGAGAAATCATCGTCCGCGTGTCCAGCCCCGCCCAGCCACCCGGTGGTCAGGGGCGTGCATAGGCAACGGGTCCTAACCACACCAGACCGAATTGACTAGTCGGCCCTCTGACGGCCCAGGGCGGCGTTGGGAGCTCCGGGGGCTCGCTCACGCACTTCGGAGTGCGCTCGCTCGCCTCCTCGCTCCCGCCTTGCCCTGGACCGCCAGCGGTCCGACTAGGCGTTAGTCGGCGGAGGCGCGGATCTCCGACTCGGCTTCCGTGACTCGGGCGAGGATGTTCGAGCGCATCGTGTCCAGGCCGGCCCACACCGCCTTCGTTGCGTTCGAGATGGAGGTCAGCTGCGACTTGAGCTGACGCACCACCTCGAGCTGTTCGCGGATCGCCGTCAACGCGGTCCCGATGGCCGCGGCATCGACGTCCACCTCGCGCTCGACGAGCGACGCCAGGCCGAGGAGTCGGGCAAGCCTGATGGCCGCCTCGAGCGTGGCGGGCTCGGGCGCATCCGGATCGATCACGCAGTACACGTCACCGCCGACGACCGTGAACGGCGCGATCCCGGTCGGCGCGTGGGCGGTCGTGAAGACCGCCACGCCGACCGCGGCCCCCCGGTTCTCGCGGGCCTCCCGCAGCTCGTCGCGCATCGCACGCATGGACATCGGGCGGTCCTTGGCCTCGATGACGACCTTGAGGTCGCACCCGCGCGCGACCCGCGCGTCCACGGTCAGCACGAAATCGCCCCGCTTCGACTTGAGCGTGGAGCCCGTCTCGAACCCCGTCGCGTCGAGCAGGTCGCCGGCGCCCCGGGCGATCTCGCCGAGCATCGTCCCGAGCAGTTCCTCGAAGTCCGCACCCTTGGCCGCGGACCTGGCCCGCTCGGCTCCCCGTGCGGCGGCCGCGGCCTCGATCGCGATGAGGCGCTCCTCGAGCCCCTTGAACCCGGCCGCGATCTCCTGGCGGAACTGGTGCATCGGCGAGTTCAGTCGGGTCGGATCGAGCAGGTGGGCGAGCTTGGACGCGTCGCCATCGAAGTAGCGCTCCAGCATCCCGCCGATCCGACCGATCGCGCTGTCCCGCTTGGTCTCGTCGAACAGCTCGTCCACCATGGACCGCAGCGCGCCGCGATCGCCGAGGAACTTCTCCAGCGTGCGCGGCAGGCGTCCGTCGCCGTCCGCGAAGTTGGCACGAAGCGTCTGCTCCAGGGCCGCTGCAGCACGCTCGTTGACCTGCTCCGCCTGGCGGACCATCCGATCGAACTCCGAGCGGACCGCATCGACATTGACGGTGACCCCGGCGTCCTGGAGCGCGATCAGCCCGATGCGCAGCGCACGCTCCACGAGCGGACCCCGATCCCCCGCCGGGCGCTCCCCCAGGAACGCGGCGAGGGTCGGGTCCGACAGGGACAGGCGCTCGACGACGATGCGGTCGCCTTCCAGGCGGACCGCGGAGTGGAGCGGGACGACGACGGCTTCCATGGGAGCAACGTACGGACCTCCCGTGACATCTAGCCTGTCACGACCTCCAGACGCCCTGGCGTAGGATGGGTCGCAGATGACGGACCACCGATCGTCGCTCCGGCTCACCACGCGTCGATCTGCGTTGGTGCTTGGCCTTGCCGTGGTCGCGGCACTGTTCCCGGCCGGCACGGCCGCCGCAGAGCCGCCCACGACCGAAGCGGCCGACGAAGTCGTCGTTCGATACCGGGCCGACACGCCACGCGCCGAACGTGGCCGGATCGCCCGCGAGCACGGCCTGACACCGGTCCGGACGAGCCGCGACGGGCGGACGCAGGTCGTCGTCGCCAAGGGCCGCTCCCCCGCAACGGCCCGCCGCGAGCTGAAGAACGACCCGCGGGTGCTGGCCGTCGCCGACAACCATCGCCGTGAGCTGACCGACGACATCACCGAGGAGCCCTGGTTCTCCGAACTCTGGGGCCTCCACAACAGCGGCCAACGCCTGTCCGGCGAGCGAACCCAGACCGGGATCTCCGACATCGATATCGATGGGCTGGAGGCTCTTCGGATCACGCGTGGCGACGACGACGTGGTCGTGGCGGTGGTCGATGACGGCATCGACTTCAGTCATCCCGATCTCGCGAGCCGGGCCTGGACGAACCCCGGCGAGGCGGGCGCCAAGGCGGCCAACGGCATCGACGATGACGGGAACGGTTTCGTCGATGACGTCCACGGCTGGGACTTCTGCAACGACGACAACACCGTGTCCGACCCAGACGAGGACTTCCACGGGACGCACGTGGCCGGCACGATCGCCGCATCGCTGAACGGGACGGGGATCGTCGGCGTCGCGCCTGGGATCAAGGTGATGGCCGTCAAGTTCATCGATGACTCAGGCACCTGCGGAGCCGACGACATGGCGATCGCCGCCATCGACTATGCCGCTTCGTTCGACGCGCCGATCATCAATGCGTCCTGGGGCGGACCCGATCCGAGTGGCGTGCTCGACGCCGCGATCCAGGAATCCGGCGCGCTGCTGGTCGCCGCCGCCGGCAACGGCAACCGCAGCACGGGTGTCGCCATCGATATCGACAAGCCGGGCGGTCCGCGCTTCTATCCCGCCAACTCGACGCTCCCCAATGTCGTGACGGTCGCGGCCATCGACCAGCGGGGTCTGCTGGCTTCGTTCTCGAACTACGGGAAGGTCTCGGTCGATCATCGCGGCTCCGGGAACGAATGTCCTTTCGTCCATCCCGAGCGAACCCGACTGCGACCCGTGCTGGGCGTGGATCGCCGGCACCTCGATGGCCGCACCGCACGTGTCCGGCGTCGCGGCACTCGTCCTCAGCGTCCTGAGCAGCACGCCGACGCCCGTCCGCGCTTCGTGCTCGGCTGCTGTCGACCGGGCAGCCGCTGGCTTCGACGGTCGGCAAGACCGCGACCGGTCGGCTCGTCAACGCATTGCGGGCGGTCGACACGGTCGGTCCGGTCGCCCTTCCGATCAACCGGCACGGGATCAACGTCGGCACGATCGTGGGCTCCAGCGTCAGCACGACGATGACGTGGCCCGCCGCGACCGACGCGATGAGCGGCGTCAAGGACTACGCGATCAAGCGCAGCGTCAATGGCACGTGGACGACGCTGCAGACCGGACTCACGGCCCGAACCTACAAGCGAACGATGGCGTTCAAGGCGCAGACAAGGTTCCAGCTGCTGGCCCGTGACCGCGCCGGCAACTACGGCGCGGGCGCCATCGGGCCGATCGTGACCGCCCACCTGGCGCAGGACACCACGGCGGCCGCCCGGTATACGGGCTCGTGGTCCAACGTGAGCCTCTCGACGGCCAGCGGCCGGCGCCTGCACCGCTCGACCCGGGCGAATTCGACGGTCACGTTCACGACGTCGGCCCGGGCCATCGCCATCGTTGCTCGGCGCGGCCCGCTCAACGGCAAGGCCAAGGTCTACGTCGACGGGGTCTACAAGTCGACGATCGACACGTATCGCTCGAGCTACCAGTCCCGGGTCGTCGTGTTCAACACGTCCTGGGCGACCGCGGCGACCCACTCGGTCAAGGTGGTCGTCCTCGCCACCTCGCGCCGCCCGCGCATCGACATCGACGCGTTCGCCTTCCTGCGCTAGCCGCCCCGCAAGGGCGCGGGCTCAGCTGCCGCGGTAGGTCGTCATCGAAAAGGGCGCCAGGAGCAGCGGGACGTGGTAGCTGCGCTCCGCGTCGGTGACGCGCATATCGATCGCGAGCTTCGTGAAGAACGAGCCACCCTCGTGGGCGATGTCGAACTCGAGCCGGTAATCGCCGGTCTGAAGCGGACGATCGAGGAGATCGCCGATGCGCCCGTCGGCATCGGTCAGCGCCTGCGTCATCCGGATCGGCGCGTTCGCCACATCTAGTCGATAGAGCGTGACGTGGACGCCGGCCGCCGGCATCCCACGTTCCGTATCGAGGACGTGGGTGCTGATGGTGGGTCGCGCGGCTTGTTCGCTGGCCACGGGTCGCTATCCTCCGCACATGGGAACGTTGCGGATCGAAGTCGGCGACCTCCACTTTAGCGCCCGCTGGGAGGCGGCGGCCCCCAAGACGATCGAGGCCATCCGCCGGATGCTGCCCATCGACTCGAAGCTCATCCACTGCCGCTGGACGGGCGAGTCGACCTGGATCCCGTTCGGGGACTTCCGGCCGGGCCTGGAATACGAGAACCACACGTCGCACCCGGCGCCCGGCCAGCTGGCGATCTACCCGGGCGGCATCAGCGAATGCGAGATCTTCTTCCCGTACGGCGGCTGCACGACGGCCTCCAAGGTGGGGCAGCTGGCGGCGAACCACTTCGCGTCGGTCGTCGGCACCGACGCCGACGACGACTGGCAGGACCGGCTGCGCGAGGTCGGCCGGCGCTGTCTCTGGGAGGGTGCCCAGGCGATCCGGATCACCGAGGAGGGCGACTGATGCCGGTCGACGGAGTCATGATCGCGATCATCGCCGTCGTCCTGGCGGTGCTGGTCCTGGCCCTCGCCTCCGGACGGCGAGATGCTGCCCGAGCCCGTGCCGGAGAGCGCCTGCCCGGCTGGCGCGGGTCGGCGGTGTGGCTCGGGATCTTCGGTGCGGCGGCGTTCGGCGCAGGTTCCGGCGGGGACAGCGGAGGCGACGGCCATGGCGGTGACGGCCATGGCGGCGGTGGCGACTGGTCGGGTGGTAGCGGTGGCGGAGACTACGGCGGTGGCGGAGGCGGCTGGGGCGGCGGCGACTTCGGCGGCGGCGGGGGTGACTTCGGCGGCGGCGGCGGCGGAGGCGACGGCGGCTGACCGCCCTGCCTGTCGACGAGCGTCCGAGCGGCCGCGTGCGTCGTGACTGATCTCATCGTCCGCGGCGGGACGGTCGTGACCGCGACCGGCTCCCGGCGCGCGGACGTGGCGGTGGATGGCGGCGTCATCACGGCCATCGAGCCCGATCTGGCCGGCCCCGCGGCGAGCGCGTCGCGCGTCCTCGAGGCGGCCGGGATGCTGGTACTCCCCGGCGTGGTCGATGTGCACACGCACACGCGGGTCGCCTCGGAGGCCGAGCCGGACCGGTTCTTCCAGGATTCGGTGGCCGCCGCGTACGGGGGGACGACGTCGTTCCTGTCGTTCAACAACCCCGGAACGGGGTCGTCGCCGGCGGCCGAGCGCTCGCTGCAAACCGGGCTGTCGGAATGGCGAACGGCCACGAACGCGGACAGCGCGATCGACTACGGCCTCTCGCTCGCGATCTCCGGGCACGCCGACGACCCGCTGGCCGAGCTGCCGGCCACGATCGACGCCGGCGTCGCGACCTCGAAGGCGTTCATGGTGTTCGACTTCCGGCTACCGGACCAGGCGTTGTTCGACGCGATGCGGCTCATGGGCGAGCGCGGCGGCATGCTCCAGGTCCACTGCGAGGATCCGGTGCTGCTCGATGCCGCCGTCGCTGCATCGTTGGAGCGTGGTGACGTGTTACCGCGCTACCACGCGACCTCGCGACCACCCTATGTCGAGGCGGTCGCAACGGCCCGCGCGTTGGCGTTCGCCCGAGCCACCGACTCGCCCGTTCACGTCGTCCATCTCTCGTCGGCGGCCGCCCTCGACGAGGTCCGCCGCGCGAAGGCGGCCGGTGTCCGCGTCACCGCGGAGACGTGCCCCCACTACCTCACGTTGACGGACGCCGAATACGAGGAACCCGACCCGACGCGCTGCGCCTGCTACGTCATCTCCCCGCCACTGCGGTCCGCGGCCGATCGGGACGCGCTGTGGGAGGGGCTCGCCGACGGGGCGCTCGATCTGGTCGCGACCGACCACGTCCCCGACCGGGTGGGCGTCGAGAAGGCCGAGGCGGGCAACGGCATCTCGTTCGACAAGATCAGCAACGGCGCACCCGGCATCGAGACGCTGCTCACGCTCGTCTACAGCGAGGGCGTGGCCCGCGGGCGCCTGACGGTCGAGCGCATGGTCGACGTGCTCGCGACCGACGCCGGCGGCCCGGTTCGGCCTCGCGCGGAAGGGCGCGATCGAGGTGGGGCGTGATGCCGATCTCGTGATCTTCGACCCCGAGGCGACGCGGACGCTCCGCGCGACCGAGCTTCACCACACGAGCGACTACACGCCGTACGAGGGCATGAACGTTCGTGGCGCCGTCCGCGACGTGCTCGTCCGCGGTGCCGACGTGATCCGAGCGGGCCAGTTCGTCGGCCGCCGCGGCGCGGGGCAGTTCATCGAGCGGGGGCCGATAACCGGCTGACGCAGCCCGTTGGGAACAACCCTTGACGGGCGATGCACCTCAGCGGCATCACCTGCGGCGGTCGACGTTGAGGCCTCAGTCCCAGCCACCGGTGACCCAGGTGGGCATGGGCGGGTGCGGTGCGTCCGGATCGAGGCCACCCATGGCCGCGACCAGCTTCGCGAACCGACCAAATCGGACGCCCGATAGCTTGCCCGTTTCCAAGCGACTGATCGCCGACTGGGCGAGCCCGCACGCTCGGGCAAGGTCGCGCTGCGACCAACCGATCCTCGACCGGCGCCGCTTGACCATAGCTCCGATGATCTCCCAGCCAAGCTGGAGCTCACGGTCGCGATCAGATCGTTCGATCGGGTTCCACGCCATGCATCGACATTAGGTCAAGGCACTTACCACGGACTTACACGGAGCTGGGCAGGCCCGGATCTTCGGCCTCGGCCTGATGCCGCCGAGGTGCATCGGTCGGCGAATGCCCCCGCCGGCGGGACGCGTGTGCATCACGGGCGCGGCTCGCACGGTCGAGATCAGGAGTCTGCGAGGACGCTCTCGGTTCGCGATGCCCGATCGATCATGGCCCCGATGACGAGTTCGCTGCCGGATTTCGAGAGGTGCGTCCGCGACGAATACAGGGTCATGCCGTCGCGCATGTTGTCGCACGCGGCCGGGCCGCACAGGTAGTCGAACGGATCCTCGAAGGCGATCTCGGATCCGACACTCTCGCGCAGCACCTGGTTGAAGTCGCGTTTGCTGGTGAGGATCGGATTGCTGATGGGGGTAGCCGCACACCCCACGTCACCCCGCCGGATCGGTCGAGCGAGGCAGTCAACGGGCGAGATCTGGCCGCCGGAGGTCGGGACGTCGCCGATGACCAACAGCCGGTCGATCCCGAGTTCAGCGCGCAATTGCTGCAACTCCTGACCAGCGAACTTGGCCCAGTCCGAATCGAGCTTGAACGCCCAGCGCTCCGCGGATCGCTCGGAAACCATGGGCACCTTCGACCAGTTCTGGGCGACGATGACGTCCGCGCCGGTGCGACGGATCTCGTCGAAGGCGCGGTGCTTCGTCGAGCGGCACGGTTCGTCGTATCGCACGAGCTCCGGGTCCACGAACTCACGCGTCGCGTCGATGGAAAAGAACGGGCACGAGTCGCTCTCGAAGATCATCACCTTCCGGTTCGGCAGGTGTCTCGCGAACCCGGCCAGGTACTGCATGGCATGCGAGTCGCCGATCACGACCAGGGGCCGCCCTTGGCCCGTCTCGCAGATGTGCACCTGTTCCTTGGTCTCCGGCCCCGGCCCGCAGCCATCCCCGCCATAGAAGCTGCGCATGTTCAGGTAGGCGACCTCGCGATCGGCGAGACGCCATGTCCACCCGGTGGCAGCGGCGTGCAGGCCGAGCGCCGTGACGACGGTCGCGACACCCACGGATGCCAGGACGAACCGGCGGGCGCCGGTCGAGGTCGGGCGCGGGTATCGGAAGGGTCGCTCGACCAACCGGTTCAGGGCGACGCCACCAAGGATGGCCGCCACGAGCAGACCGACCTGCTCGCCAACGCCGAGCTCGGCGCCGACGACGTATCGATACAACACCACGATCGGCCAGTGCACGAGGTAGACCGAGTAGCTGATCAATCCGATGAACACGCTGACGGGGTTTCGCAACACGATCCCCAGGACTGGCGCCGTACCCGCCAGGATCGCCAGCGCAGCCCCGACCGAGGGGACGAGGCCGTTCATCGGATACGGCGTCGTCTCGCGGAACGTGAGCACCGCGTAGGCCATGAGGACCAACGCAAGCAGCAAGCACGCTTCGAGCACCACGCCCCGGAGGCGCACCCGTTCGACGACGAACACCATCAGGCCGCCGAGCGCCAGTTCGTAGACGCGGAAGGGCATGAGGTAGAAGGTCGCCGAGGGATCGACGGGCAACAGGACTCCGGCCGCGAGACTTCCGACGAAGAGCGCGACCAGCGCGGGCGCAGCCACGCCGCGACGAACGGCGAATGCCAGGATCACCGGCCAGACGAGGTAGAACTGCTCCTCGACGCCCAGCGACCACGTATGGAGCAGCGGTTTGACGCTGTTCCCCACGTCGAAATAGCCCGAGTCCAGCCAGAAATAGATGTTGCTGACCGAAAGGATCGCCGCGACCGACGATGCGCCGACCGACTGGAACAGGTCTGGCGCGAAGAAGGCGGCCGACGCCACCAGCGTCAGGAAGACCGTTGCCGCCAACGCCGGGAAGAGCCGGCGCATCCGCCGGACATAGAACCGACGGAACGAGAACGTGCCGGTCGCGGCCTCGCGGCGGATGATCCCCGTGATCAAAAACCCGCTGATCACGAAGAAGATGTCCACGCCGACGAAGCCTCCACGGAAGCGGAGGAAGCCGACGTGGAACAACAGCACGCTCACGACGGCGATCGCCCGGAGACCGTCGATGTCCGGCCGGTACGCCGCCTTGGTCGGTGCGTCCTGCTGATCCGCGGAGGTCACCGCAGACCTGTCAGAGGTAGGAATCCCATCGTTCGAGCCACGTGCGGAGTCGTTCGTCCCCGGTGATGCTGACCAGTGCGTGGAGGAGATATCCGTGCACGCCGTGGTACTTCGCGATGATGTGCGGCTGGAGCCCTTCGTGCGTGAGGTACGTCAGGTCGTAGGCCGTGATGCGACCCATGTCGAAATACGGGAGCAGCATGACGAGCGTCTCCAGACTCTGCCGCCAGGCTCGATCGGCGGTTCGATGCGACGCATTGTCGAGGCCGAGCGTCGTCCAGTCATACAGCCCGAGCATGGTGAAGATCGCGCCGTTGAGCGTGTAATCCGGGGGGTCGATCGGCCACTCCGCGAAGAAGTGGTGATCACCGAGCGAGCGATCCAGGGCCTCGAGCGACGGGTACAGGCCATGGTCTCCGGCAAGGAGATAGGTGAGCGCCAGGCTCCCTGCGGTGATCCATTTCTTGTCGCCGTCGATCCGATACGCCCGTGAGAACACGCTGAGGGCCTGCCCCTGGGCCATCGCCGATGTCCATCCCGGCTCGAGGATGCCGAGGTAGTGGCGATATCGGTACGCGAACCGGAAACCGCCGTCGTGTCCCATGAGCTCATCACGGAGGAACTTGGCCGCCGCGAGGAATCGGACGTTATCGCCCCGGCCGTGCTGCGAGAGCGCGTATTGCGCCACCGTGATCGGGTTGTATTCGGGTCGGCGCCCGTACTGGATCATCGGGATGCCCTGCTCGTCGAGTGTTCGAATGCCTCGCTCGTCCCACTCGAGCGCCGAGAAGCCGAGATAGTCCCCGGCCGGGTCGTAGGTCGGTCGAAAGGTCGTCTTGTCGCGCTCATCCACGCTGAACTCGCCAACGGCGCGATCGACCGTCGCTGCATAGGCGGCCGGATCGGGGGGCGGCGGCCAACGTGGGATCCGGATCGCGACGATGACGAGCAGGACGATCACCGCCGCCGCGATCGCCCCTCCCACGAGGATGCGTCTGCGCGGTAGACGGGTCAACACGACATCGATGACGTCCGGCCGGCGTGCCGGCGTGGCCTATTGCAGGAGGGCATACGCTCGCAGGGTCAGGAATTCGGCAAAGTCGTCGTCGAGGACGAGGTGGTCGAGCACGTCCCAGGCGTCCTTGAGGCGGCCTTCCGTGGCGCCACCCAGTCGAGCGAGCTCTTCGTCGCGGATCGTAGCGTATTGCGTGATCGGGAGCAGATCACGGGTCCGCCATAGCCATAGTTGCGAACGGGCGATCTCGGCCGTCGCCGCATCTTCCATGAGGTTGTCGATGGCCGCGGCGCCGGTGCCACCCAGCCACGCGTCGAGGTAGGCGAGGGCCACCCGGACGTTGGCGCGGACACCGGCTTCGGTGACGCTGCCGCCGCCGACCGTCAGGTCCAGCAGGTCGGCCGCCGTGACCGACACGTCCTCGCGCAGCCGGCCCTTCTGGTTCGGCGCGGATCCCAGGACCGCGTCGAAGACCTCCATGGCGACCGGGACGAGATCGGGATGCGCGACCCACGTCCCGTCGAACCCGTCGCGGCTCTCGCGCTCCTTGTCCTCGCGGACCTTGGCGAGCGCCTTCTCCGTCACCTCGGGATCGCGCCGGTTCGGGATGAACGCGGCCATCCCGCCGATCGCGTGGGCGCCGCGCTTGTGGCAGGTCTGCACGAGCAGCTCGGTGTAGGCGCGCATGAACGGCACCGTCATCGTCAGCTGGGAGCGGTCCGGCGACGCGAGGTCCGGCGAGCCGCGCAGCCGTTTGATCGCGCTGAACAGGTAATCCCAGCGACCGGCATTCAACCCCGCCGCGTGCTCGCGCAGCTCGTACAGGATCTCGTTCATCTCGAATGCCGCGGTGATCGTCTCGATCAGGACCGTCGCGCGGACGCTGCCGCGTGGCACACCGAGCTCGGCCTGAGCGTGGATGAAGACCTCGTTCCAGAGCCGCGCCTCGTGATGCGACTCGAGCTTGGGCAGGTAGAGATACGGCCCGGAACCGCGCGCGACCCGCTCGGCCGCGTTGTGGAACAGGTACAGACCGGCGTCGAACAGCGCGGCCGAGACCGGCACGTCGTCGACCATCACGTGCGACTCGACCAGGTGCCAGCCGCGTGGCCGCACGACCAGCTGGGCCACGTGCTCGCCCAGCCGATACGTCTTGCCCTCGGGCGAGTCGAAGGCGAGCGTGCCGCGCACGGCGTCGATGAGCGCCGCCTGGCCACCGACGACATTCGCCCACGTCGGGGAGAGCGCATCCTCCAGGTCGGCCATGAACACACGCGCGCCCGAGTTCAGTGCGTTGATCATCATCTTGGGCTCGGCCGGTCCGGTGATCTCGACGCGCCGGTCGTCGAAGTCGGCCGGTGCCGGGGAAACGGTCCAGGCAGCCTCGCGGACCTCGTGCGTGGAGGCCAGGAAGTCCAGCCGCTGACCGGCATCCAGGGCCGCCTGCCGCTCGTGCCGGCGATGCAGGAGGTCCAGCCGCAACGGCCCGAACCGTCGCTGCAGGTCCGCGATGAACGCGAGCGCCTCGGTCGTCAGGACGCGCTCGGAGCCGGGGACGGCGGGACCGGTGACCTCGACGCCGGGCGGTGCGGCCGGTGGTGACGCGTCCATCGGCATCAGGACACCTGGCTGCGGCGAACCGTCGCTTCGATGAGGCCGTGTGGCTCGGTCGTCGAGATGTAGACCTGTCGGTCGTTCTCGACCCCGAAGCCGGCCAGGTCGATCGTCCAGTGATGGAGATTCGGGAGCACCATGCGTACCTCGTCGAGCTCCTGGTGCCGCTCCAGCATCGCCTTGGCCATGATCCAGATCGATGTCTGGACGCTCGGGCTGTCGTGGTCGGCGAAGACCTCGAGGAGCGTCGCCCGCGCGGCCGCCCAGACGGCGTCGAAGTCGAGATCCGGGGCACCATACCGCCAGATGGCCGTGACCTTCGTGGCCATGAGGCGGTCCTCGGTCTCGGCGAGCGTCGTAAACCGGTCCCGCGGGAAGCCGCTGAACGCCGAACGCGTCGTCTTCATGACGACCAGGTCCTCGACGCCGGCCTCGACGACCACCTCGTCCCGGCCGACGGCCACCGTCGCCACCCGAGTGCCCTCCCCGCTCCGGACGAACGCGTCAGGCGCCGGCGTGCCGGCGACATCGATGGGCTGCCAGGCGTGCTCACGGACGTTGACGATCGCCCGATCCACCTGGTCCTCCTCGAGGAAGTGCCGACCGAGCTCGGTCGCATAGGTCTCGATGGCGCCCGCGAGGTGCTCGGCCGCGAAGGCGTACGCGGTGTTCTTCATCGTGTCCGTGGCCACGACCAGGGAGTTGTCGCCGTCCGTGTGCGCGGCCGCGAAATCGCCCTCGAGGGCGATGGCCACGGTCACGTCACGCAGGGCATGGGGCGTCGTGTCACGCCCCACCCGGACGATGCGGATGGCGGCCTTGCCGTAGCGGTTGGAGGCGAGCTCGATCATGTCGGTGCCGACAGCTTCGCACGCCGGTCGATGGCGATGTCGACGACCGCGTCGAGGGCCCGGTGGATCTCGGCGTCACGGCCGGCTTCGAGCGCGGCGGCCATCCCGGGGAGCAGGGCCTCGCGCGGGCGACCCGCCACGAAGACGCAGTAGCGGAATCCGAACCGCGCCTCATAGGCATCGTTGAGACGCTCCAGCTCGGCGGCGACGTCGACGGGCGTGCCGGTTCCCCGGTCGTACCCCTGTTCGGTGTAGCTCATCGCCGACACCGACCCGGGTGGCGCCCCGAGCCGCGGGTGCGCGTCGATGAGCTCCAGCTGCTCGGCCTCCGGCATCTCATGGGCGATCCGCCGTGCCGCGGCGAACCGAGCCTCGTCGTCCTCGAATGGGCCTGCGGCCTGAAGTCGGGCCAGGAACCGTGGCGCCCCTTCGAAGAGCGCGGCCAGGGTCGCCGGGTCCGCGCCGAAACCGGTCACCAGCCGCCGGCTTCGCGAACGATGCGATGGAGGACGCGGGCCGCCACGAGCCGCCGGTACTCGGCGGTCGAGCGGACGTCCTCGATCGGTGACAGCTCGCCGGCCAGCGTCTCCGCCGCGAGGTCCGCGGTCTCGGGGGTCGGGGCGCGGCCTTCGAGCACCGCCTCGGTCGCGTGGGCACGGATCGGGGTGGCGGCCACGGACCCGAGGGCGACCCGGACATCGCGCCACGCGCCGCGGGGCACGACCGCGACCGCGTCGGAGCGCCAGGCCGCCGCCAGCACGACCTTGCTGATCGACTGCGCCCGGCGCGTCCCGATCTTGCGGAAGCGCATCTCGCGGTCGGGTACGAGCGGGATCCGGATCCGCAGGAGCAGCTCGTCGGGGGCCAGCGCCGTGCGCCGATAGGCGGTCCAGAATTCGGTCGCCGGGACCTCGCGCTCGCCCCGCCCGGAACCGAGCACGAACACGGCATCCGCCGCGAGCAGGACCGGCAGCGTGTCGCCGGCGGGCGAGGCGTTCGCGATGTTGCCACCGAGCGTGCCGCGGTTCTGGATCTGTGCCGCTCCGATCGTCGCGGCCGCCTCGACCAGTGCCGGGACGTGCTCACGACACAGCGGCGAGCGACGGATGTCGGTGTACGTCGTGAGGGCGCCGAGCACGAGGGCCACGCCGTCGATGCCGATGCCGCGCAGCGCCTCGATCGCCCACAGGTCGACGACGCTGGCCGGCGGCTCGCCGAGCTCACCGGTCAACGCGACCATCAGGTCCGTGCCGCCGGCGATGGGCCGGGCCGGCGCGTCTGCGGGCGCGGCGGCGAGCGCGGCATACGCGGTGTCGAGGTCGCTCGGGCTGGTGACGGGCGGTTCGATCGGCATCGGGTGCGCTCAGCGGGGCCGGGTCATCGGAAGCCGGTCATCGGGGGCCGGCGGCGAGGGCGATCGCGTCGATGATCTTGGTGTAGCCCGTGCAGCGGCAGAGGTTGCCGGCGATCGCCTCGCGGATGGCGTCCTCGTCCCGGCCGCCGCCCGCTTCGAGGTAGGCTCGCGCGGCCATCAGCATCCCGGGCGTGCAGATGCCGCACTGCGCCCCGCCGGTCTGGTGGAACGCGACCTGGAGCGGGTCCATCGCGTCCGGCTCGGTCGGGTCGGACGCCGGCGCCGCGAGCCCTTCGACGGTGCGAACCTCGGTCCCGGCGACCTGGCAGATCGGGACGAGGCACGAATCGACCGGGGCGCCGTCCACCAGCACGGTGCAGGCGCCGCACTCCCCTTCCCCGCAGCCCTCCTTCGTGCCGGTCAGCGAGAGATCCTCGCGGAGCACGTCGAGCAGGCGACGCATGCCGGGGACGTCCACCTCCGCGGGCGTGCCGTTGACGGTGAGGCGGTAGGTCGTCATGCACGTCCCTCGAGCGCGGGCGCGGACGCACCCGGTGGGAGCCCCGCGGCCTCCGGCGTGCCCGCGAGACCGGCCAGGATCCGTTCCGGACTGGCCGGCAGCTCGCCGATCCAGATCCCGGTCGCATCGGCGATGGCGGCGACGACCGCCGGCGCCCCGACGTCCATCGGCAGCTCCCCGACCCCCTTGGCGCCGTGGGGAGCGGCATGGAACGGGGCCTCCACGAGGATCGTCGAGATGCGCGGCGCGTCGAGCGCCGTCGGGATGATGTAGGTCGCCAGGCGGTCGTTGAGGTAGCGGCCGTCGCGCAGCTTGATCTCCTCGATCGTCGCGTAGCCGACGGCCTGGAGCGTGCCGCCCTCGACCTGGCCCTCGGCGAGGACCGGGTGGATGACCCGGCCGATGTCGTCGGCGGCCACGACGTCGCGGACATGCACCTCTCCGGTGTCGAGATCGACCTCGACCTCCGCGACGCACGCGGCCCACCCGAACGCCGGATAGGCATCGCCGCGATACAGGTCGTCGTCGAAGGTGACGCTGTCCGGGTAGGGCTCGAACCGCTGGTCGATGCGGACCGCGCCATGGTCGCGGGCGTAGGCCACGTACGAGTCCACGAACGGCGCCCCCGTTTCCCACTCGACCTGCTCGCGCAGCCGCCGCGCCGCCTTGATCAGGAGGCCGCCCACGACCATCGCGGTCCGCGACGCGACCGTCGGGACCGCTGTCCGGCACGAAGGCCGTGTCCTGGGGCGCGAGCTCGACGTCCTCGTCCGGGATGCCGAGGGCCTCGCCGACGAGCTGCGGGAAGATCGTCTTGGTCCCCTGCCCCATCTCGGTCGAGGCGGTCAGGACGACGACGCGGCCGTCCGCCGTGAGCTCCAGCGACGCGACGCTGGCGAGCTTGATCTCGCCCGAGCCGGTGAACCCGGCACCGTGCCACGCGAGGGCCAGGCCGATGCCGCTCGCCGTGCGATCGCGGCCGGTGCGGAGCGGGGACCCGGGCGTCGAACCGGAACCCGCGCGCGCCCGCCGCGCGTCCTCGGTCTTGGCCCGGAGCCGGATGAACTCCGCGGCCTCGGCCGCACGCTCCAGGACCTCCTCGCCGGCCACGCTGTCGCGCAGGATCTGCCCGGTCGGGGTCGTGTCGCCGGATCGGTAGACGTTCCGCCGTCGGATCTCGAGCGGCGAGATATCGAGCTGTTCGGCGATCCGGTTGAGGTGCGTCTCGGCCGCGAACTCGGTCTGCGGAGCCCCGAATCCGCGAAACGCGCCGTTGGGCGGCGTGTTCGTCCGGGTCGCCCGGGCGCGGATGCGGACATTCGGGCAGCGGTACGGCCCGCCGCTGTGCAGCGCTCCGCGCGAGAGCACGACCGGGGTCAGGGTGCAGTACGCGCCGCCGTCCATCACGACCTCGATGTCCTGGGCTACGAGCCGGCCATCGCGGGTGACGCCCGTCCGGTGGCGGACGATCGCGGGGTGGCGCTTCGTGGTGGCGGCGATGTCCTCGTGGCGCTCGTAGATCATCCGCACGGGTTTCTGGGCCTTGCGCGCGAGGAGCGCCGCGTGCAGCCCGATGACCGAGGGGAACTCCTCCTTGCCGCCGAAGCCACCGCCGGTCTCGGCCTGGACGACGCGGGCGGCTTGATCGTCGAGGCCCAGACCGCGCTTCAGGGCCGCGTGGAGGTAGTACGGGCACTGCAGCGAGCCCGTAACGGTGACGCCGCCACCGTCGGTGGGTTCGGCGATCATCGCGTTGTTCTCGATGTACAGCTGCTCCTGGTGACCGACGCGGTACTCGCCCTCGAGGACGACGTCGGCGCTGGCGAGGGCGGCCTCGATGTCGGTCCCCGCTTCGATCGTGTACTGGGCGAACGTGTGGTCCGACTCGAGCGGATCGAAGACGCCGGGCAGCTTCGTCGTCCGCGGCAGCGCCCGGTGTCGCGCCTCGCGCAGGGTCGCCTTGTCGGGAGCGGCGAGGAGGGCTAGCGGCTCCGCGTGGTGCTGGATCTCCCCGCCGATCGGGACGAGGATCGGCTGGTCGCTCTTGATCGAGCTGACGATGTTCTCGCCCGGGATGTCGGCCGCGGTGACGACCACCACCTTCGACCAGTCGAAGCTGGGGTCGAGCTCGAGGGCATCGAAGGTCGCGTGCGCGTCGGTCGAGCGGATGGTGGCGCCGTACCACGCTCCGGGGACGACGATGTCGTCCGTGTACAGGGCGGTGCCGGTGAGCTTGGCCGGTCCCTCGCGACGTAACGGCGCGGCCGGGCGCGCCAGCCCCGGGACAACGGTCTCGGACTGGACGACGATGGGACCTGGGGGCGACGTGCGGGTCGTCATACGGGTGGTCTGGGAACCCTCCATGGCGGACGACGATACCACCGGAGGTTGCGGGTCCACCGGACCGCGTCATACCGCCCCGGACCGCACCGGACCCGCCTGACGCGGTGCCACATCGCACCGAGAACGTAGCCCGACCGGGGCATCCGATGGTCACATCCACCGGTCGCGGACCTATCATCGGCGGCCAGTCGCCCTTTTCATCTGGCACTCATCACGGGGACTCCGAACCATGGAAGTCACGCAGGACGTCCTGCTGCCGGTCCTACTGGCCGCCATCGTCGCGAATACGGTGCTCCTGTTGCTGGTCGTGTACGCGGGTCGTATTGGCCGCCACAGGAGCGTGACCCCGGCCACGACCCGGTCGGTCCTGCAGGGCAGCCTCATGTCCAGCTCGTTCGTCGACGAGTCGGCGCGATCGACCTGGGCGTCCGGTGGTGAATCGAACAACGGGACCGCGGACGACACCGGCGCGGACGGCAGCGGCGATGCCGATGGCGGGGACCCTCGCGACGCGGCTGCCCTCGCCGGCGCCGCGCTGGCGGAGACCGACGTGCCCGCCGACACGAGCGCGAACGCCGAGCCGGAGATCGAACCCACACCGGAACCGGTTGCCGTCGAAGCGACGCCGGGCACGGACGCGCTGACCGGCCTGCTCGACGGAGCGGCGTTCACCCGGTTGGTCGCGGCCGAGAATCTCCGGGTCCACCGCTATCACCGGCCGGCGACGGTCGTGATCTTCGAGCTTGGTGGCCTGGATCGGCTCATCGACCGGCTGGGATGCTGACGCAGCCGACCGAGTCGTCCCGGCGCTGGCCGACACGATGCGCCGGCTGGCTCGCGACGTCGACCTCGTGGCGCGACTCGCGCCCGGTCGCTTCGGCATCCTCCTGCCCGAGACCGACGAGGTCGCGGCGATCAACTACGTCGAGCGGGTGCGCCGCGCGTGCGAGCTGTGGCTCGAGTCCGGTGCGATCGCCCTCAGCCTCGCGGTCGGCTGGGCCGGCACGGACGGCGAGCCGACCCTGATCGAGGCGCAGCGGCTTGCGACCGAACGGATGTACGTGGAGCTTCGGCGCGATGCCCGTAAAGCCAGCGAAGGCTGACCGCGATCAGTCGGCCCCGAGGCGGATCCCACGTCCCGGGAACGCGCCGGTGTGGGTGCCGCCGTCCACGACCAGGGTGCCGTTGACCATGACATGGTCGATGCCGCTCGGGAAACGGGTCGGCTCGTCGTACGTCGCATTGCTTCGCACCAAGGCCGGATCGAAGACGACGACGTCCGCGTAGGCCCCATCGCGGATCGTCCCGCGCTGCTTGAGCCCGAGGCGGGCCGCGGCCGCGCCGGTCATCTTGTGGATCGCCCCCTCGAGGCTCAATAGGCCTTCGTCGCGGACGAACTGACCAAGGATCCGCGGGTAGGAGCCGTACGTCCGGGGGCTCGGCTTGGCCCCGATGAACGTCGAATCCGTGCCGACCATCCCGACCGGATGCGTGACGAAGTCGCGCAGGGTCTCGGACCACGGCCCGCTCGTGACCTGGTTGACGCCGAGGTCCTCGGCGAGCAGGAGGTCGCAGATGACGTCGACGGCGTCATGGCCCGTCTCCTGCATCACGTCCGCCATGGTCATCGACTCCCAGCGCAGGAGATCGGGGCGGTGGAACGCGCCGAGGCGCAGGTCCGCCCAGCCAGCCGGGCCCGTGTACGCGGCTCCGCGGGCCGCGAACTCCCCTCGCAATCGATCGCGGGCAGCCCGGTCGGCCAGGCGTCCCTTGAGCGGCCCAGGTCCGCCTTCCTGGATCCAGCCGGGCAGCTGGATGAGGAGCCTGGTGCTGGCCCACTCCGACGGGTAGCTGTCGAACGTCACATCGAGGCCCCCGGCACGAGCGTCGTCGACGAGGGCCAGGAGGGGCGCCGGCCCACCGGGATGGGTCTGGCGATGGTAGAAGTGCGTGATGTGGGCGGGGGCGTCGGCGCGACGCCCGATGTCGATCGCTTCCTTGAACGGGTCGAGGTAGCGGTCACCGAGCTGGTAGCGGACGTGGGTGTGATAGAAGCCGCCGGCCTCGCCCGCGGTCCGCGTCAGCGCGGCGAGCTCCTCGGTGGTGGCGTAGCTCCCCGGCGGGTAGTCGAGGCCGGACGAGAGGCCGACCGCGCCCTCCGCCATCGCGTCGCGCAGGCTGCCCCGCATGCGGTCGAGCGCCTTGTCATCGGCCGGGACGTCGTCCCAGCCCAGCGCGCCGATCCGGAGCTGCGAGTTGCCGACCAGGGTCCCGACGTTGAGGCTGACCGTGCCGTCATAGCGGGCGAGGTATTCGGCGACGGTGCGCCAGTCGTAGTCGAGGTCCGGCCGGCCATCGAGCCCGGAGTCGAACTCGACGAAGGCGAGCAGGTCCTCGCGTCTCTCGAATGGGGCGAAGCCGTTGCCGTCGACCCCGACGATCTCGGTCGTGACGCCCTGGCGGACCTTGGGCTCGTGCCGCGGCTCTGCGAGGATCACCAGGCCGCCGTGGCTGTGCAGGTCGATGAAGCCGGGCGCGACGACTCGCGCCGTGGCGTCGATCCGCCGCCCGACGTGCTCGGGGAGCGGCGCGTCCGACGGGGAGCAGGCGCATCCGGTCGCCCTCGACGACGACTGTTCCCGGTCGTGGCGGCGCGCCCGTGCCGTCAACGACGGTGCCGCCGGTGATCAGGAGGTCGACGCTGTCGCTCACACCGGGACCTGTGCAGTTCGGCTGCCGGGTCCTTCCAGCCGCCGGCCGCGGACCCATGCCGCACGGACCATGTCGGGGTGCGAGCGGAAGATCATCCGGCTCGCGATGTCGGCCGGCTCGTCGTCTTCGACGCCGGGCACGGGCGCCGTGAAGGCCGGGTCGACCGCGATCACATCGGCTTCCTTTGCCGGCCTCCAGCGATCCGGTGATCTCGCCGAGACCGAGCGCCTGAGCGCCCCCGAGCGACCCGAGCCGCAGCCACTCCAGCGGCGCGAGGACGCGTCCTTCCTCGACGCCCGCCACGCGACGGGCGTTCTGGACGTAGAAACCGGTGCGCATGACCGTGAAGATCGAGAGATCCGGGCCCCCGGCGATGTCGGAGCCCAGCCCCAGGCTCATGCCCGCGTCGAGGTAGCGACCCAACGGCATCATCCCCGACGCGAGGAACAAGTTCGACACGGGGCAATGGGCGACGCGCGTCCCGGTCTCGACGAGACGCCCGAGCTCTCGATCGGAGAGATGCACCGCATGTGCGAGCACGGTCCGCTCCCCGAGTCCGCCGGCGCGGTCGTAGACGTCGACATAATCGGTCGCCTCGGGGAACAGCCGGGCGACTTCGGCGATCTCGCCACGGTCCTCGGACAGATGCGTCTGCCAGTACGCGCCGGTGCTCGACGCGAGCGCAGCGGACTCGCGCAGGAGCTCGGCCGTGCACGTGACGGCGAATCGCGGTGTGACGGCGTACTGGAGGCGGCCGTCGTCGGCGCCGTGCCATCGATCGATCAGGCGGGCGGATTCCGCCAGGCTCTGGTCCAGGATCACCTTGGGATCGATGGTGGGGTCGTAGGTCCCCCGGTCCATCATCACCTTGCCCACGATGGCCCGAATCCCGTGCGCCTCGGCCGCGCGGAACGTGGCATCCAGGCTCGCCTCGTAGACCGCGCCGTAGACCAGGGCCGTCGTCGTGCCCGCGCCCGCGAAGGCGCGCCACGCGGCGGGAGCGAGCCGCTCGGCCGTGGGTTCATCGAAGTCACGCTCGAGCGGGAAGATGTACCGCTCGAGCCACGTCAGCAGGTCGAGCCCGGCGCCGAGACCGGCGTTCGGGAGCTGGGGCAGGTGGGCGTGGAGGTCGACCATGCCTGGGAGCAGGATCCATGGCCGCAGGTCGATGGCTGCGGACACCTCCCCCGGGCGAGCACCGGCGGGTCCGGCGAAGGCGATCCGACCCGCGCCGTCAACGACCAGGAGCCCGTCGGGCTCGTACGTCGTGCCACCGTCGTCGAGGGGCGTCAGCAGGCGGCCGCGGAGCGCGAACGGCGGGCTCAGGGGCAGGTCCACGCGCGACAGGCTATCAGGCGCTCGCGGTCGCTCGACCGGTCCGGTGACCCGCCAGGCCGCTCCCGGCCGCCCGACCGGCCGGTGTCCCAGCCAGGCCGCCCGCGGTCGCCCGACCGACCCGGTGTCCCGCCAGGCCGCTCGCGGTCGCCCGACCGGCCTGGTGTCCCGGCCAGGCCGCTCGCGCGACGTTCACCGGGTGAACATCGACTCCGCGTCGAGGAGGGACTCGGCCGCACGGCCCTGCTCGGTAGGGGACGTCCCGCGATCGGGGAATTTCACCGGGTGAATGTCGCGCGAGCGCTCACCGCGAACAGAACCGGTGGGCCAGGGCGAACGGGCGGCGTGTTCACGGGGTGAACGTCGCGCGAGCGCTAGCCCCGGTTCAGCCCTGGGTACTGCTCGCGGACAAAGAAAGACCCGGATCGGTCGATCCGGGTCTTCGGGATGTTGGCGGTCGCGCTCAGCGCTTCTTGCCGCGAACCTCGATGAGGTGGGCCGTCCACTCGGAGCCGGCGCGATCGATCGTCGCCGAGCTGCCGTGCCATCCGCACGTGCAGGTGATCGTCTGAGCTTGGTGCTTGTACTCGTCGATCACGTGCTTGAAGGGCTCATTGGCGATGGCAGGCTTGACGGGCGGGCGACTGTTCAACGGGGACTCCTGCACAGCGGGGTTCGTCAGGTGCGACGGGGAGTACTAACGATAGCCGATTTGGCCGATTCCTGCTCCGGTGTGTGCGTCCCCGGGTCCCGAACGGCGCTACTCCGGCCCCAGGTGATAGCCGAGTCGCCTTGGCAACCGGCTGACCTCACGAAGCAGGAATCCGGGCTCCTCGCCGCGTTCCTCCATCGATTCACGCCGGACGGCCGCCTCGCGGATCAGCCGCGCGCCGACGTAGCTCGCCGGCTCCGGCGGGAACGGCCGGGGCGGCCGCCCGTCCGCGAGCGACAGGGCGAGCACCGGGTCGTCGGTACGCTCGAGCGCCCGAGCCGCAAGGATGCGACCCCCGACGACCGCCGGCCCGACGCCGTTGCCGCTGTACCCGTGGCCGTAGTGGATCGGACGACCGCGCATCGACCCGAACCACGGCAGGTGGTCGGCGCTGATGTCGATCGGGCCGCCCCAGGCGTCTTCGATGCGCACGTCACGAAGCGACGGGAACAGCCGGCGCAGTCCCGCGGCTGCGCGACCCGCATCGGCGGCCGAATCCGTGAACACGGGGCCGATCCGACCGGTGAGCCCCGCCCGACCGCCGCCCCCACCGATTGCGATCCGCCCGTCCGGCGTCGTCCGCAGGTAGTGGAGCGTGACTCTGGCGTCGGCGACGCCCTCGCCCCCGGTCCAGCCGATGTCCGCCAGGCGATCGGGGATGGGCTCCGTCAGGACGATGTACGACGACCAGGTCACCAGGCGCGATCCGAACCAGGGCCACGCTCCCGCCCACGCATTGAGCGCCAGGACCGCCGACCCTGCGAGCACCTCACCGTCGCCGCCCGCCGACGTCGTCCGCACGCGGATGGGTCGCGGTCCGCCGGCCGCACCGCGGCGGCGTGGCGCACGGCGTGTACTGGCGCCCAACGCACCGAGCCACCCTGGCCGCTGGCCATCGATCTCGGTGGCGGTGGTTCCCTCGTGGATCGCGACGCCGCGTTCGAGCAGCACCCGCCGCAGCCCGCGGGCCAGCGCCGCCGGCTGAACGGTGGCGGCACCGGGCATGAAGGCGCCCTCGCGGAACACCGGTGATCGGAGGCGCGCCCGGACCTGGTCCTCGGTGAGCGGTACGAGGCGGTCGCCCAGGCCGTGCTCGCGCAGCGCGGTGACGGCCGGCATCCACGCACCGTCCTGGGCCGGCGCCGCGCTCGCCGACAGCGACCCCGCTTTCGTGTACCAAGCGTCCACGTCGTTCGCGGCACAGAACGCACCGACCTCGTCGACGGCCGCCTCCATCGCCTCCCCGACCCCGATGGCGCCCGGGACCCCGTACCGGTCGATGAGCGACGCGAATTCGTCCCACCAGTTCGTGACGAACCCGCCGTTCCGCCCAGACGGCCCGCCGCCGCAGATGTCCGACTCGATCAGGACGACCCGGGCGGACGGCTCCAGCTCGGTGAGGCGCAGTGCGGTCCAGAGGCCCGTGTAGCCACCGCCGACGATGACGACGTCGGCCGTGGTCGTGCCACGCAACGGTGGCGCGGCCGCGGCCAGGTGGGGTGCGGTGGCCGCTTCAGCGGCGAGGGCTTCGCGCAGCCACCACGACCGCCGACCGCTCGTCGGCCGGACCCCACCGAGCACGGCCGTCAGTCCTGGGCCGGCAACAGGCCGGTCTCGATGACGTCGTCCACCGTGACCGGGTTTGGTACGAGCCCGAGCGTCTCGAGATACGCGATCGACTGCTCCCAGTCCGACGGCTCGATGGCCCCGAACCCGCGCGCCTCCTGAGCCGGCCCCCGCCACACCTCGATCGTGGCATCGAGGATGGCGGCCTGCACGTCCCGGGCCGACCCGAGCTCCGGTACGGCCGTGATGGCGGCATCGAGCCCGACCTCGGGGTTGTCGGCGATCTCCTCCATCGCACGCAGGGTGGCGGCGATGAACCCGGTGATCGCGTCCGACTTCGAGTCGAGGGTCGAGGTGCCCGTGATCAGGCCATTCCCGGGGAGGGGCGTGATCTCGTCGACGCGCAGCACCGTGACCTCCTCACCGGTCAGCTCCAGCTGGACCGGCTCGTTGTTCGCGAACCCGGTGGCGGCGTCCACCGCGCCCTGGGCCACCGCCGCACCCTGGCCGAAGTCCGGGTACTCGACGATCTCGAGGTCGTCGGGCGTCAGATTGGCGGAGGCGAGCAGCGCCTGCAGCATGATCCACGAGGAACCGAACCGCCCGGGGATCCCGAGCTTCTTGCCCTCGAGGTCTGCGGCCGTGGCGATCCCCGACGACGCCTTCGCGAACACGATCGATGGGAACTGGCCGTAGATCGTGGCCACGTACTTGATCGGGATTCCCTGGCTGACGGCCGGGATGACGCTCGTGCCATCGGCCAGGCCGACATCGATGGAGCCCTGTCCGACGAGCGTGACGAGGTCCGGGTCGATCTTGTTCTGGAACTCGACATCGACGCCGGCTTCGGCGTAGTAGCCCGCCTGGTCGGCGAGGTAGAACGGGGCGAACTGGACGCTCGGGATGAACCCGAGGCCGACGGTCAGGGCGACGGGCTCCTGGCTCGGCTCGTCGCTCGCGGCGGCGCTGGGTTCGTCGCTCGGCCCGGCCGAGCTCGATGCCTCGGCTGGGCAAGACGCGGACGGCGTCGTCCGGTCGGCATCACCGGGACAGGTGGGGAAGGGCCCGCTGGCGCCGGGTTCGCCGGGCGACGTGTCGCGCGGGATGAGCACTAGGACGGCGACGAGCGCGATGACGGCGGCGACGACAAGGACGAGTGGGCGACGATCTCGATGGCACGATTTCCTCCGACTGGGGCTACCGAGCGCCGACGAGTCGGCGCTCAATGAGGACGACGGCGAGGTAGAGCACGATCCCGACCATCGCGATGGTCATGAGCGCGGCGAACATGAGCGGGGTGTCGAACAACGACCCGCGGGCGAGATTGATGAGGACGCCGAGGCCGCGTTCGGCCCCCGCCCATTCAGCGACGATCGCGCCGACCACGGCCAGCGTGACCCCCACCCGCATCCCGCCGAGAATCGATGGGAGCGCGGCCGGGATCTCGAGCGTCGTCAAGATCTGGCGGCGGGTCGCCCGGAGCGACCGACCCAGCTCCAGGAGGCCCGCATCGACCGACCGGATCCCGACCATGGTCGCGACCGCGACCGGGAAGAACACGATCAGCGAGCAGATGATCAGCTTGCTCGCCAGGCCGGGCCCGAACCACAGCGCGATGAGTGGAGCGAGGGCGAGGATCGGCATCGCCTGGGCCGCAACGAGATAGGGCGAGGCGAGCCGTTCGAAGAGCGCGCTGCGCGCGAGTGCGTACCCGACGATGAGCGCGAGACCCGCGCCGATCGCGAAGCCGAGCGCGACCTCGACGAGGGTCGTCAACAGGTGCGGCTGGATGATCCCCGACGTCCAGGCCGTGGCCAGACGACCCAGGACCGCGGCGGGCGGGGGCAGGATGAACGGCGGGAGACCGCTCACGATCACGACCGCCTGCCAGAGCAGGAGGAAGGCGACGAGTGCGGCGCCGACCGAGAGGAGTGCCGAGCGGCTCATGCGGCGGCCTCGCCCTCGCCGAGGTGTCGTCGCACCTCTCGCGCCGTGTCCGACACGATGGCGGCGTCCAGGTCCTCGATCGAGCGCGGACGCGCCAGCTCCACGGGGATGTCCGCGACCACGCGTCCGGGCCTCGGCGACATCACGACGATCCGGTCCGCAACGAGGATGGCCTCGGCGATGCTGTGCGTGACGAGCAGGATCGTCGGTGCCGCGCGCTCCCAGAGCCGCAGCAGCTCCAGGTCGAATCGCTCACGGCTCAGCGCGTCGAGCGCGCTGAACGGCTCGTCGAGGAGCAGCACCTCGGGCTCGAGCGCCAGCGCGCGGGCGAGCGCGACACGTTGACGGGTCCCACCGGAGAGCTCGGTGGGTCGATTGCCGGTCACGCCGGGGTCGAGCGACACGAGCTCCGCGAGCTCGGCAAGGCGCTTCGAGCGGCGAGCGGGCGGCCAGCCGGCGAGCTCGAGTGGGTACGTGATGTTGTCGGCGGCCGAGCGCCAGGGCAGCAGGCGGGGCTCCTGGAAGACCAGGCCGATGCGCGCGTCGGGTTCCACGATCGGGGTGGTGTCGAGCGCCACCGCGCCGCGCTCGGGTGCCAGGAGCCCGGCGATCACGCGCAGGAGGGTGGACTTGCCGCAGCCATTCGGGCCGATGAGGGCCACGATCTCGCCGCCGGCTACGTCGAGGGTCATGCCGTCGAGGACTGGGAGGCGACCGCCGCCGCGCACCGGGAACGAGAGGTCGACCCCGTCGACGCGGATCGTGCCGCCGGCCTGGGTCATCGGGCGGCGGCCACGGCGGCGAGCTTCGCGTCCGCGTCGGCGGCCGCTGCATCCCCGCCGACGAGCGGCCGCATCACCGGCGCCACCGCCGGATACAAGCCGGTGTAGGCGGCGAACAGGCGGTCGTAGGTCTCGGCGAAGTCGGGACGTGGGTCGATCGCGTGGTCGATGCGCGTCATCGCGCCGACCGCCGAGCGAACGTCGGCATTCGCGCCGATCGCCACCGCGCCGAGGATCGCGGAGCCCAGGACCGCGGTCTCCAGAACGTCCGGCACCAGCACCGGAAAGCCCGTCACGTCGGCCTTCACCTGGTTCCAGGCGTCGCTCCGCGCCGGACCGCCGCAGGCCCGCATGGCCGTCACGGTCACGCCAGCGGCCAGCATCGGCGTCGCGACGTGTCGGATGGCGAGAGCGCTCGCCTCGATGATCGCGCGGGCCAGGTGACCCCGGCCGTGCGACAGCGTCAGGCCCGCGAACACCCCCGTGGCGGTCGGGTCCCAGATCGGTGACCGCTCGCCGGCGAGGTACGGGAGGAACACCACGCCATCGGCACCCGGGGGCGTCGCGGCCGCCTGCGCCAGCAATCGTTCGATGCTGACGTCCCCGCCGACGATCGCGTCGCGGAACCAGTCGAGGGCGCGGCCGGTCGCCGCCATCGCCGCTCCCGACGCTGTAGAGCCCGGCCAGTGGGGCCGGCGTGACGAAGGCACCCGCGACCTCGACCGGCTCGTGCCAGTACACGCCGAACCCGCCGGCGGACCCACCGGGATCGTACGCATCGCCCGGCTCCAGCAGCCCGGCCCCGAGGTAGCTCGCGAACGCGTCGTTCGTGCCACCGGCCACCGGGATCCCGACCCGCAGTCCGAGCGCATCCGCCGCCGTCTCGGTCAGGGTGCCGACGACGTCGCCCATCGACCCAATCGGCGGTCGACGTCCGGCTTGGAGGCCGGTCGCCTCCGAGACGACGGCTGGGTCCGGAACCGCCTGGTCGGGTACCAGGGGCGCGACGGCCTCGCCCGTCAGACGGAACGCGAGCCATTCCCACGTGGTCAGGTACCAGCGGGTTCGCGCGGCGATCTCGGGCTCGTGTCGTTCGAGCCAGAGGGCGGCCGGCAGCGGGCCGAGCGCCCAGCCGTGGATGCCGGTCGCGGCGGCGAGCTCGGCGGCCTCGGCGCGGGCCCGCGTGTCGAGGAAGGTGATCGCGGGACGCGTCGCCTCGCCACGCCCGTCGACCGCGGCGAGCGTCGGTCCGTGGCCATCGACCCCGATCGCGACGATATCGACGGGTTCGGTCGGGTGCAGCGCGCGGACCGCGCCGACGACCGCGGACCACCACGCCCCCGGGTCCTGTTCCGCCCACCCCGGTCCGTGCCCGACCTCGAGGCCGTAGCTCGCGCGAGCGATCGCCAGCAATCGACCCTCGAGGGTCACGAGACCTGCCTTGACCTCGGTCGTGCCGAGATCGAGACCGAGGATGGCGGGCATGGGGCGGTCCTGGGCCGTCATGCGATCCGCGTCTCGGTGTCGAGGGCCAGGACGGCCTCGGCGGTGGCCACGTCCGTCACGAGCGTCCGGATCGCGCCGCTCCGGAGCGCCCCCAGGACCGGCCTGACCTTGCTCTCCCCGGCCCCGACGCCGATCGCGACCGGGACGCGGCCGAGCGCCCGCGCGTCGAAGGCCAGCACGCGCTCGCGCAGGGCCGGGCAGACGAACTGCCCATCGATATCGAAAGGGGCGATGAGGATCTCGCCCACGGCACCGGCCCGCTCCAGCTCCGAGGCGACCTCGTCGCCCACGGACGCGGCCCCCCAGCCCCGGCCGCCGATCCCGACCAGCGCGACGTCCAGCCGATCCCACAGGTCGAGGACGGCGCGGACGCCGGCGTGCCCCTCGAGGGCGTGCTTGGTCGTGGCGTCGTCGACGAGCCCGGGCACCATCAGGCCATGGGCCTGCGCACCGAGCGCGTCGGCGATGCGGCGGAAGGGCTCGCGCTCGGGACCGGGCGCCCAGTAGCCGCCCGCCAGGGGCACGATGGTCGCGCTCACGGGCGTGGCCGTGTCTTCGAGGGCGTCGGCGACCGCGCCCACCGATGCCCCGTCGCCGATCCCGACGATCGCGCCGTCCCGGATCCGCGATCGCAGGACCTGCGCCGCGAGCCGGCCGACCATGCGCCGAGTGAGGTCTTCGGGGCCGGCCACGGTCGGGGCGAGATGGACGGCGTCCAGGCCGAAGCCGCTGCGCAGGGCGTCGGCGGCCGGCGACTCGACGGCGGTCTGGTCCACGATGCGGATCTCGACGATCCCCTCGGCACGGGCACGCTTCAGCAGGCGGCTGACCTGCGGTCGGGTGACGCCAAGCTGGTCGGCGATGGCGTTCTGGGTCTCACCGAGCTCGTAGTAGAGCCGGCTCGCCTGCACGAGCTGGTCGAAGTCGCTCATCGAGGTCACGCTGCCGCCCGTGGCCCGTGCACAGATGTGCTGAACAGATGTGCATACATGTGCGGCGCATCATCGAGGGGACGACTGCCCCGTGTCAAACACGCCGAGCAGCTCGCTCGCCCTGGCCGACCCAGCCGGGCGCCTAGACGCGGACACGAACGAGCGCGGCCTCGGCGAACCGGGACCGCGCTCGTGCCGTTTGCGACGGGTCGCGACGAGGCCGCGACCGTGCTTGGCCCTAGGGGAGCATCCCCCGGAGCGGCGGGACCGACTCGTAGCCCGAGTGCGGCAGGCCGATGTACGGGAACTCGGTGAGGAACGGCTTGTCGGCATTGGTGTCGACGCCGTCACCGACCTGGTTATTCGGGGACTTGTTCGGCAGGCTGAACGCTCCGTTGAGGAACGTTCCGTAGCCCTGGGCGATGGCCCGGAGCTCGATGTCGGTCACGTCGTCGACCAGGCGTCGCCCGTTCGGGAAACCGCATAGGTCGCCAGCGAGGACGGCGAGCCGATCGGGGTTGGCCGCGCTGGCCGTACCACCGGGGCAGGCACCCTTGGCACCAGGCAGGATCGCGGTGTTGACCCGCAACATGTCGGCGAGGACCGGGGTCTCGCTGATGGCGTTCACACCGGGCACGCCCTTGAGCAGGATGAGCGACAGGTCCGTTCGACCGGTCGTGTCGACGTCCACGAGTGCGGGGTACAGGAAGTTGATGAGGCCCGCGAGCTCGGGTGCCTCGTAGTACTTCTTGAACTGGCTGTCCTTGGACGGATGCTGGCTGTTCCAGTAGTCCTTGAGATGGCGCGGGATGACCACCTCGTTGATGAGCGGGTTGCCGAGGCGCGAGACCTGGACCCAGTCACCGGACCACGAGACCTTGCCGCTCGTGCTGATCTGCTTGCGCTCGCGGCGATCCGCGCTGGCCCACACGCCGATGACCGGCTTGCTGCTCGAGCGACGGACCTCGCTGATCGGCACCTGGAGCACGATCGATGCGGTGTTGTAGCCGGCCACGCCATCGATGCCGGCCTCGGTGGCCTTCGGGATGACATGGAGTGTGTTGAACGGACGGAGACCGCCGAGATCGAAGATCGACCCGAGATCGACGAAGAACGCGTCGTCGCGCGGGCCGGCGTAGACCTTGCCGCCATTGTTCAGGCTGTGGACGCCCGTCGCGGCCAGCGCAGCGTAGTTCGGGGTGGAACGCGGGCCGACATTGGCCGGCACGGTTCGAAGGTTGGAACCCAGGGTCTTCGTGTCGCCGCTCTTCATACGCTCGACCTTGAACTCCTGTGGCGCCAGCCAGTTCGCGTCCGTGACCGAGGTCACCTGGTTGTTGTTGTAGAGGAACGACGAGACGCCGTCCTTGCCGGACTTCGCGCGGTCTTTGAAGCGGACGGTGTAGGTGACGTCGTCCCGGCCATCACCGGTGTTGTCGATGTGGATCCGGTAGCGGACGCCCTGGTCGAACGGGTGGAAATTCGGGCCTCCGCCCGGCTGCTGGAGTGGGATGTAGTTGGCCACGATCGTCAGCTTGGTCGGATCGTTCGGGCTGACGAACGCGTAGAGGTCGGTGTTGTCGGCGGACGGATCGCCGCTGATCAACGGGGCCTCCCGGTGGCTGGATGCGAACACGCCCGAGACGGACGATGCCGCGATGAGCAGGGCGCCGCCGAGGGCGACGACCTTGGAACGTCTGGTCACGACGAATCTCCCGATGTGCCTGGGGTGGGTGCGATCCTCCCCAATGGATCGCGGGTCGGGGACTGACGGGACTCGGCGGTCGCGACTTCACCGATGTTTCCGTCCGGCGGTGGTTCGCGGGTGGGGCCTGGTCGGATGAATCCGGTGCGGTTGGGTGCTCAGCGCTCGATCTGGTCGAGGAGCCGGCGGGCTTCGCCGACGTCCGTCGCGGAGAATCCCGGGTCCGTCTGGAGCGCCGCCTCGATGTGACGGCGGGCCGTGAGCTTGTCGCCGCGAGCGAGGGCGATGGCCCCGGCGTGGTAGGCGAACCGCGGATCACGGGAGCCAAGCCGCAGGGCTTCCTGTACCCGCTCCCAGGCCTCGTCGTCCCGGCCGGCACGGTGCAAGGCCCAACCGAGCGCATCGGCGGCGCGGACCGTGGGCGTCGCCGCGTACGCCGCTTCCGCCAGCGTCAGGGCCGTGGTCGCGTCGCCGTGATCGGCCTCGAATAGAGCCAGCTCAAGGTCGACGACGACGCCGCTCGACCCCAGCAGCGCGATCTGCGCCCGGGCGAGGTCGTACTGATCCTGGGCGTCGCCTGTGTTGCCGGCCGCCTCGAGGGTCTCACCGAGCGCGATCACGTATTCGGGTGACGGCAGGATCTCAACGGCGCGGTCGAACTGGGCCTGCGCCGTGGCGAGGTCGCCGGCCGCGACGGCAAGCCGACCCAGGCCGGCGATGGACGGGGCGTGCTGCGGGATGAGACGCAGGGCCGCGTCGTATGCATCGCGGGCCGCGTCCGGTTGGCCGCTCTGTTGCTCGAGCTGGCCAACAAGCGCCAGGGCGAAGGCGGTGTTCTCGGGCGCGAGGCCGGGTGCCGCCACGGCCTGCTGCATCGCCTCCAGGGCGCCGGCCAGGTCGCCGTGCAGCTCGCGGATATAGGACAGTCGGGCGAGGCTCGTGAGATCCGCGGACTGATCGACCAGGCGATCGACCGCGTCGGAGGCGTCGTCGTACCGCCCGAGTTCGATCAGGGCGTCGATGACAACGGCGCGCGCTCCCGACGACGACGGGTCGAGCGTGGTTGCCGCCTCCCCGACGCGGAGCGCCTCGGCGAACTCGTGCTTGCCGAGCAGGATCCCGCCGAGACCGACCAGCGGCAACGCGTCATCGGGGCGGAGCCGGCGCGCCGCCCCCAGGGCCTCTTCCGCAGCCGCGTAGAGCGACGGGTCGGCCGTCTCGCGGATCCGCTGCAGGAGCGCAAGGCCCAGCTGGAGTTGCGCCTCGGCGTCGTCAGGATCCTCAGCGACGCGACCGGAGAAGAACTCGATAAGGCCCTGGGTGGGAGGCGTGGTCGGGGGCGCCGCTCGCGTGGGCGGCGGCGACGGGATGAGGGTCGCCGTCGGCGGCACGCTCCCGGCGCCGGCGGTCGTGTCGGACGCGGGAGAAGCCGTCCCACCGCACGCCGCGACGAGCAACGCGCCCACCACCAGCGCCGAGAGCCGGCTCGAGCGGGGCGCGAGAACACGAGGCGTCCACGTCATCACGGTCACGGGTACGGGCTATGTGTTCCGGCGGATGACCGATCGCCGAGGGATCGTCGCTGGCGCCTGTCAGTTCGGAGGTCGGTTCGGATCTGGGAGATCGTCCACGCCGAGGTAGACCACTCGGGTGGAGACATCGAAGCAGCCCGCCTGCGAGATTTCCCCGCTAAATGACACCAACTCTCCGTTGCCATCGAAAAGCATCGAGGGTCGGTCCGGGTCGAACGTGAACACGTTCGGTGATCGAGGTCGCACCGTCACCTCTTGCCCGGTCGCGTAGTGGGTCGCCCATACCCTTCGCGGATCCTGGGCATCGACATGAAGTTCGGCTCGAAACGGCTGCTCGATGCAAACCACGGCCGGGCTCGCCGTCGCTCCGTCACCGCAGCCGACGGCGAGAACCAGCGGGATGAGTAAACGCATGTAGCGCATGCCTAGCCGAGTACGCGCCCCGGGTTCAGCAGACCCTGCGGATCGAGCGCGGCCTTGATCGCCCGCATCACCCGAACCGCGTCCGCGCCGCGCTGCACCTCCAGCCACTCGACCCGGGCGGAGCCGATGCCGTGCTCCCCGGTCACGGTGCCACCGAGGTCGATGGCGGCCTGGTAGAGGTCCGCCTGGACGGCCTTCGTGATCGCGGCGCCATTCGGGTCGCCGCGCTCCAGGACGAGATCCGGATGGAGGTTCCCATCGCCGGCGTGCCCGAACGTCCCGATCCGGACGTCGTGCTTGGCGGCGATCCGCTCGATCTCCCGAAGCATGGCCGGGACTCGCGACCGCGGGACGCCGACGTCCTCCATCTTCACGTCGCCGAGCTTCTCGAGGGCCCAGTGGGCGGCCCGGCGCGCCTGGCGCAGCAGGTCGGCTTCGGCGACGTCGCGCGAGCGGACCGTGGTCGTGGCACCGGCCGCCGTGCACGCTGCTTCCCCGCGGGTCAGCTCGTCGTCCGCGGCCGCGCCCGGCAGGTCGGACTCGATCATCAGCATGGCCGCGGCGTCGCGGTCCAGGCCCAGGCCGTGCATGTCGTCGACGGCGCGGATCGTGAACCGGTCCATGAGCTCGAGGGTCACCGGAGAGAGCCCGGCCGCCGCGATTGCCGCCACGCCGTCACCGGCCGACTCGAGCGTGGGAAAGAACGCCAGGAGCGTCGCTCGAGGAGCGGGGGCCGGTCGAAGCCGGAGGGTGGCCTCCGTGATGAGCGCGAGCGTGCCCTGGGAACCCACGATCAGGTGGGTCAGCGAGTACCCGGCCACGTCCTTGATGCTCTTGCCGCCGGTCCTGATGACGGCGCCGTCGGCCATCACGACCTCGAGCGAGAGCACGGCGTCGCGCGTCTGGCCGTATTTCACGCAGCACAGCCCGCCGGCGTTCGTCCCGAGGTTGCCGCCGATCGAGCACATCTCGAAGCTCGCGGGATCGGGCGCGTAGAACAGCCCGCGTTCCGCGACCGCGGCCTTGAGCGTCGCGTTGATGACCCCGGGCTGGGTGACGACGCACAGGTTCTCGACGTCGATCTCGAGGATCCGGTCCATGGCCGTGAAGGCGATCGTCAGCGCGCCCTCGAGGCCAGCCGCGCCGCCGCTCAGCCCGGAGCCCGCACCACGCGGCACGATCGGGACATCGTGCTCGGCGCAGATCCTCACGAGCTCGGCGACCTCGGCGGTCGCGGTCGGCAACGCTACGGCGCCCGGCAGCCCGGCCGGCAGGTACTCGGTCTCGTCGCGCCGATAGGTCTCGCGGTCGGTCGCATCGCTCAGGACGCGCAGGCCGGGGATGCGGGTCCGGACGGCGTCGAGGAAGGGTTCGGTGACGGTGCCCGTGGCCATGGCGGTGAGTGTAGGGGGACCATCGGCCCGGAGGCCGATTGGACGGTCGCGGGTAGGATGTTCCCAGATGACCGAGCGTCCCCGAAGTCCACGCCGCCTGCCCACCACGCTCGCGGCCGTGATCGTCGCGAGCCTGTTCACGCTCGCCCCGGCCTCTGCGCGCCCCGTCGTCGCGGCAGATCCCGAGGCCGTGGCGCCATCGCTCAAGACGCCGGCAACCACGGTCGTGGGCGTGAACGCCATCACACCCGGCACCGTCAACCGCACGAGCGTCAACCTGACCGCCTCGTACGCGGTCACGCTCTCGCTGCGCTACGGGTCCAGGGGCTTCTCGGTCGATTCGACCGCGACCATCACGAACACCTCGGGCGGCCCGATCGACCGGATCGAGCTCAACACCATCGCCGCCCGTCTGGGCGGGATGACGCTGCGCTACGTCCAGGTCGACGGGGGCAACGTCGCTCGACGCGTCAAGGACCAGACGATCATCGTGCCCCTGGGCGGCATCCTCGCGGACGGAGCGTCGGTCAAGGTCCGCGTCAAGTACCACGCCACGCTCCGGTCGACCCTCAGTGGCTCGAACTGGCTGTTCACAAAGGTCAACGGCATCGTCGATGCCTATCGTTGGATCCCGTGGGTGAGCCGCGAGACCCCGTTCAGCCGACCGAACCACGGAGACCCGTTCGTCACGCCGGTCAGCCCGCTGGTGAAACTCAGGATCGTCACGGACCGCAAGCTCGTGTTCGCCGTGAACGCGAGTCGGATCTCCGTCTCGACGAACGGCCTGACGCAGATCTTCGAAGCACGGAACGTCCGCGACGTGACGATCACGGCCGCGCCCGACTTCCGCACTCGGACGACCGCCGTTGGCAAGGTCCAGGTCCGCTACTACTACCGCTCGGGAGCGAATGCCGCGACGGTCCTCGACGCGGCCGCGGACGCCATCCGTGCCTACCAGGCACGCGTGGGTCCCTACCCGTACACGACGTTCAAGATCGCCCAATCGGCGGGCGGATACGGGATGGAATCACCGGGCATGATCTGGATCCCGTACGGCCATGGCAGCGCGAACCTGCGCTACCTGGTTTCTCACGAGACGGCCCACCAGTGGTTTTACAGCCTCGTGGGGAACGACCAGGCACGCCAGCCGTTCGCGGACGAGGCCACGGCGGACTTCCTGGCTCGCGAGATCACGCGGACTCGACGCGGTTCGCGCTGCTCGACGGGCCTGCTCGACCGGTCGATCTACAGCTACTCGAGCGCCTGCTACTACGAGATCGTCTACATCCAGGGCGGCAACCTGCTCAACGAGGCGCGCCGGCGGATGGGCTCGACGGCGTTCTGGTCGGCGCTGCGCAAGTACGTCGTGGCGAATCGCTTCGGCCTGACGGGCACGAGCACGCTGCTCCGAACGCTCGACAACTCGACCTCGGTCGATCTCTCGAAGCTGTTCCGGCCGCGCTTCCCCAAGTACTACTGAGCGACGCGGCGGTCCGCGGCGAGCGCCTGCGGCATCTGCCGGAACGCGGCCGGCAGTAGCGGGTTCCAGGCCCGCCAGCCCGCGACGAGCCAGTCCGCGACGAGCCGCTCGCGCCAGCCCCAGCGCAGCCGATAGCCCTCGCGGACGCTCGGCGGCAGCAGGCCGACGGCCGGCCACAGCGTCCAGCCGTACGCCCGCGGATCGAGCGGCAGCCGTGCCAGCAACCCGGGGAGTGGCGGCTTGAGGATCGTGGCCGCGAGCTCGCGCGCCGTGTCCGTGACGTGGACCCCGCCACCCGGGGCGAGCCGCTCGGCCATGTACGCGTCGAACGCGTCGATGGTCGGCGGCAGCAGCCGGTCGGTCACGCCGAAGGCCCGCGCGATCGGCAGCGTCTCCTCGTAGAAGCGCGCGACCCGCTCGCGCGACAACGGGCCGAGCCAGGCGTCGTTGCCCACGATCGTCGAGTCGATGAGCGTTGCGTGGACCCAGAGCGAGAGGACGGGATCACGCGCGGAGTAGCCGGCTCCGCGGATCCCTCGATGCAGCGCGTTCAGCCGCCGGATCTCCCCGCGCGCCGCGGACAGCGAGCCGTAGATGATCCGCTCGTAGCTGCGGAGCGTGCCGTCCAGGCGGCGCCACGGGTCCGCCCGGAAGTCGGAGTGCTCGTCGACACCGGCGGCCACGGCCGGGTCCGCGAGCTGAAGCAGCAGCGCGCGAGGGCCCACGCCCAGGATCAACATGGCCTCGCGGTCGAGCTGCCACGCCTCCGATCCCGGCCCGAACATCCCGATCGCCTCGGCCTGCGTATCCATGCGGGCACGATACCGCCGCGATCCATGGAGGACGCTGATGGGACGCTGGGGCGGCGCCCGTGGTCGCTGGGGCGAGCCTCAGCGATCGTCCGGCCGGCGGCCGATGAGCCACCACGCCGCGGGAAAGATGCCGGCCGCCACGGCCAGCTTGGCCGCATCCCAGACGAGGAACTTGGTCATGCCCTCGGAGACCGCCGTTTCCCACGGGATGCCGGTCGACGCCTTCAGCCAGGGCACGCCGATCGCATAGATGATCGCGGTCCCGATGGCCATCGCCGCCAGCGACCCGCCGATGCGCCGGTCCCAGCCGAGCTCCGCCAGCCGCCCGACCACTGCGGCGGCGACGACGAAACCGATCAGGTAGCCACCGGTCGCGCCCTGGATGATCGCCAGCCCGGACTTGTCCTGCGCGTACACGGGGACGCCGATCGCCCCGATCGCCACGTAGAGCAGGAGCGCAGCAGCGCCGCGCCGGAAGCCGAGGGCGCCACCGACGACCAGGACACCGAAGGTCTGGGCCGTGAACGGCACGGGTGTCGTCGGGATGACGATCCGGGCGCACAGGATGACGAACAACGTGCCGGCCGTGATCAGCGCCACGTGCCGGATGCGAGTTCCCAGGCGTTCGCCGACGCTGATGGGGACCAGGAAATCGGCGAGGGTGATGCCGCGCTCGGCGGCCGTACTGCGGTCCAGTCTCGGAATGGCGATGGTCATCGAGGCTCCGTAGGGTCGTCGTGCTGGGGCACGCGCTGGACGCCCGGAGTCTAGCATCGACGCCGCGACCGGCGAGGGCTGGCCGGGCGGACCGCGAACGGGCTATTCGTATCCGACGGCACGCACGATCGACACGCCGCTGGCGAGGCGGGCAGGGTAGGCTGCGGCGAACATCGAGAGGACCACGCCCAGCACAAACGCGGCCACGACTGCGGGCCAGGGCACGGCCGTCGCGATCTCCAGGCGACCACCGGCAAGGATGACCATCAGCGCACCGACCACGAGGCCGGCGACGACCCCGCAGATCGCGCCGACGAGGCCCGTGATCCCCGCTTCGACGACGACGGAACGCCAGACCTGTCGCCGCGTCATCCCGGCCGCCCGCAGCACGCCGATCTCGCGGACCCGCTCGAACACGTTCATCGTGAGGGTGTTGACGATGCCGAGGGCCGCGACGATGACCGCGACCAGCGCGAGCACGTCGAACAGCCCGAAGACACGATCGAGCGCCTGGCCGATGGCGCCCTCGATGCGCCCGAGCGCGGTCGGTTCGAGCGCGACCGAGCGGGCGACGGACGCGAGCTCCGCCCGGTCGGCCGCGGTCGCCGACGGCACGAAGCGGACGGCGAACGCATCCGCCCCAGCGACGCCCAGCTTCTCGGCGTCGGACCAGCCCACGATCACGGCTTCGCCGGCAGGGCCGGGCAGGGTGCGTTCGGTGATGCCGGCGACCCGTATCAACAGGACGGAGCCGTCCGCAGCGGTCGCTTCGACCGTCTTCCCGAGCTCCAGGCCGTCGCGCGCCGCGACGCCCGACGGGACGATCATGGCGCCGCCCGCGTCGATCGCCGCAAGGGCCAGCTCTCGGCCGCCCAGGACGAACCGCAGCCGGCCGTCGTTCTTGAGGTCCGCGCCGACCATCGCCACCGCGTCGGTCCGTACGCCATCGATGGCGAGGGCGAAGGAGCCGATCGGACTGACCGAGGCGACACCCGGCGTGACGAGCACGTCCTTGAGCTCATCGAGGCCGCGCGGGAAGATCGAGGTGAGCACGAGCTCGCCGGGCACGACGTCGGCGATCCAGGCGCTAGCCGCGTTCCGAGCGTGCTGTCCCACGCCCCCGAGCGCCACGATCATCGCCAGTCCGATCGTGAGGGCACCGACCGTCAGGGCCGCCCGGCTGCGGTCGCGCAACAGCGATGCCCGCGCGAGGCGTTCCTCGAACCGGACCACCAGCCCGAACGGCAGCCCGGCGATCCGGGCCATCGGCGGCAGGATGAACGGCACGGCGAGGGCCACGGCGAGCAGGACGACGTACACGACGAGCGCCCGCACGAGTGCCGTCTCGTCGGCCCCGCGCGGCCAGATGAGCAGGCCCGCGACACCCACGAGCGCGAACACGGCGACGAGCCAGCGCAAGCGCGCCCGGCGGGCGGTCGGCAGGTCCAGGCGCGCCTTGAGGGCCTCGACCGGCGAGATGCGACCGGCCCGTCGCGCCGGCTCGATCGCCGCGGCAAGCGTCACGACGATCCCGATCGCGAGCGCCGCGAGGGCGTCGTTGACCGTCACGACCGGCGCACCCAGCGCCACCGACCCGACCGTCCGGACCCAGGCGGCAATTCCCGCCGCGAGCAAGGCGCCCGAGCGCCACGCCCAGCAGCGATCCGACGATGCCGATGGCCGTCGCCTGGACGAGGATGTACGAGGTCAGCTGGCCGCGCGAGGCACCCGCCGCCCGGAGCAACCCGAGCTCGCGGACGCGCTCCACGACCGTCATCGACAGCGAGTTGAAGATCAGGAAGGCGCCCGAGAACAGGGCGATGGCGCCGATGAGCGCCGTGGTCGCGGCGAAGTCGCCGGTCGATGCGCGCATCGACGCGCCGATGTCCTGCGGCGAGGACAGGACGTAGGGCTCGTTGAGGAGCGTCGATTCGAGGGCGCTCGTGACCGCCGCCGCCGACGCCGTCCCGATGTCGACCCGGGTGAGCCCGTCTGCCGCGAAGGCCGTCTGGGCCGTCTCGAGCGGCACGATGACGGCTCGACCGCCGCCGCCCGCCCACGGGCCGTCGCCCGCCAGGATCCCGACGATCCGGAGGTGGACGGGCGCGTCGATGGTCTCGAGGTCGATGATGTCGCCGACCGCGAGACCGTCCTCTCGGGCCAGGGTCGCGTTCACGAGCGCGTCGTTGGCGCCTCCCGCGGCCAGGGCTGAACCCGCGCTCAGCGTCAGGTCGTGGAGCGCGGCTTCGGCAACCGGGTCGATCCCGGCGATCGTCACCGGCGGCGGCAACGGATCGCCCGGGCCGAAGGCCTCGGCCCCGAGGTAGGTCCGCCGCTCGAAGGCGGGCGCGACCACGGCCACGCCGGGCGTGCCGGCGATCGTGTCCAGCGTCGCCCGCGACAGGCCGGTCTCGCCGAAGGCCGCGACCCGCAGGTGGGCCCGCCCGACCAGCGTCGACACGGCGCGGTCCACGGCGGTCTCGATGCCGGCGTTGGTGGCCAGGCCGGCGAACAGGACCGCGACCCCCAGGGCCACGCCGGCAACCGTCAGGCCGGTCCGCATCGGGCGGGCCCGGAGGCCACGCCAGGCGAGCCCGTTGAGGCCGCCCATCTAGAGCCCGAGCTGGGCGAGGCGACCGATCAGCGTGGCCGCGTCGTGGTCCCTGCGACGACCGAGCTCGATCGTGTCGAGGATCGTCCCGTCGCCCACGACGAGCACGCGGTCCGCGTAGGCCGCCGCCTTCGAGTCGTGCGTGACGAGCACGATCGTCTGGTGCCGCTCCTCGCACGATCGCCAGAGCGCGTCGAGGATCTCGGTGCCGGTCGTGTAGTCGAGGTTGCCGGTCGGCTCGTCCGCGAAGAGCAGCGCCGGTCGGGTCACGAGCGCGCGCGCCACCGCGACGCGCTGCTGCTCGCCCGCCGACAGCTGGTCGGGCTTGTGGTGCTCCTTGCCGGTCAGGTCGACGAGCTCGATCACGTCGCGGATGCGCTCGGCGATCTCACCGCGCGACGTGTCCTGCCCGGCGATCGTGAACGGCAGCGCGACGTTCTCGGTCACGTCGAGGAGCGGGATGAGGTTGAAGGACTGGAAGACGAACCCGGTCCGGTCGCGGCGCAGCCGCGTGGCGCGGTCGTCGGAGAGCTGGCTGATGACCTCGCCTTCGAGGATCACCTCGCCGCTCGTGGGCCGGTCGAGGCCACCGAGCAGCTGCAGGAGCGTGCTCTTGCCGCTGCCCGACGGGCCCATGAGCGCGACGAACTCACCGGCGGCCACGGACAGGGAGACGCCGCGCAACGCGTCGACGGTCGTCTCGCCGAGCGGATACGACTTCGTCAGGTCGCGGCCTTCGAGGATCGGGCCTGTGGCGACGGGCGCGGGGCTGGGTGCGCTTGCGGGGGCGCCGTCGGCCCGGCTGGCGTCGAGCTGCGCGGTCATGTGTGCCTCGGTGCGGAGCGGTCTGGTGGGGTCACCATAACGGTGTGCCCGGCCCCGGTCGGCGGCCCGATGGTCCCGTGCGGGCTAGTACCGGCCCGTTCGAGCGCCGGATCGGCTGCCCCGGGTCAGCCGCCGAAGAAGACCCCGGCGACACCGCCGACGATCGTCTCGAGCAGCCCGGCCGAATGGTTCGAGGCGACGATCCGGAGACCGGTCTCCCCTGCCGCCTGACCGGGCGGCGTGCCGTTGCCGGACGAGCCGCCGTTGCCGTTGTCGCCGCCCTGGCCGTTGCCGTTGTCCTGACCGCCCGGGCCAAGGCCCTTTCCGCCACCGGTGTCCTCAGGTGCCGCCCCTTCTCGAATTGGGGCCGCGGGGTCGGTGACGGGGTCGGCGTGGGTGTGGGTGTCGGCTTCGGCGTCGGCTTGGGCGTTGGCTTCGGCGTCGGCTTGGCGGTCGCTCGGACGACGGGCTTGGGCTTGGCCGTCGGCTTCGGGGCGGGTTTGGCGGTCGGCTTGGGCGTGGGCTTCGCCGTTGGCTTGGGGGCCGATCCTCCGCACTTGTCGGCGAACAGCACGGTCCACATCTTCTTGCCACCCGGACCCTGGTACGCGCCGACGCCGATGACGTCCCAGGCCCGGCCCAGGATGTTCTTCCGGTGGCCCGGACGAGTCCATGAACATCTTGTGGATCGCCGCGGTGGCCGTGTCGTCCGGGTACGTGTTCCAGCCGATGTTCTCGCCGGCGAGCTTGTAGCAGTAGCCCTTCGCGTCGAGCTTCTTGAAGACCGAGCCGTAGCCCGGGATGTCGTGGCTGAAGTAGTCGCGCTGGGCCATGTCCTTGCTGCGCCAGCGCGCGGTGGAGGTCAGCGTGCTGTCGACCTTGAGCGCCTTGAGGCCCGCGTCGGCGCGACTTCGGTTGGTGAGCGCGATGAGGTCCTTCTCGGACGCCACGCTGTAGGCGCCGCTGTCCCACGCGAGCGCGGATCGCGGCTGGGCGAGGCTGACGACCGAGGTCAGCGCGAACACGACGGCAACGAGCCCCGCGATCCGTCGCGAGACGTGCGTGGAAGGCGTGGAGGCGTGCGTCGTACTGCGCGTCGAAAGGGTCATGAGCTCGTTTCGGGTCTCGTGCGGCCGTCCGCGGGAGCGGCGGCGGGCATTCTGGTGCGGTCTTCACGGTAGGCGGGGAGTGCGGTCGGGTCCCCGGCGCGAAGGTCCCACGCGGGCAACACCCCCCGTACCGGTCGGTCGTGGGGCTTTTGGGTAGGTCCGGAGCGGTCCGGCGGGGTTTCCGGTGGGATCACCGGCGCTCCACGACGTACGACCGTGGCACACTGGCAACGAAGTGCCGAACACCGACCGCGTCGTCCTCATCACCGGTGCGACCGGCGTCCTGGGCCGCGAGACGGCGCGCGTCTTCGCCGAGGACGGTGCCCGACTGGGCCTGGCCGGCACGGACGCCGATCGACTACAGAGCGTGGCACACGAACTCGGCCTGGCGGACGACCGATGGGTGGCCGCGGTCGGCAACGTTGCGCAGCGCGACGGCGCCCGATCCGTCGTCGAGACGGTCACGACGGCATTCGAGCGTGTGGACGTGCTGATCCACCTCGTCGGTGGCTACGCGGCGGGCACGCCGATCGCGGAGCTGGATCCCGCCGACATCGCCGGGATGCTGGACCAGCACCTGTGGACGACGCTGCACCTGGCCCAGGCCGTGATCCCCGGGATGGTCGAACGCGGCTGGGGTCGCGTGCTTGCGGTCTCGCCGCCCGTCGCCACCGAGCCCCCCGCGAAGATGGCGCCGTACGCGATCGGCAAGGCCGCCCAGGAGGTGCTGCTCCGGACGCTCGCCCGGGAGGTCGGTGGTACCGGCGTCACGGTGAACCTCGTCATCGTCAAGGCGATCGATGAGAAGGGCGTTCGCGAGACCGACCCGAAGAAGGCCTCGTGGACGGCGCCGAACGAGATCGCGGCCACGTTCCGGTTTCTCGCCTCGGACGAGGCCGCGGCGGTGAACGGGGCGCGGATCCCGCTCAACAACCGGAGCTGACCGGCCGTCAGGCGGCGCCAGCCACCGTCGCCGAGACCAGGGCCTGCGCCTCCTCGATGAGCGTCTCGAGGTGCTCCTCGCCGCGGAAGCTCTCGGCGTAGACCTTGTAGACGTCCTCGGTTCCGGACGGCCGGGCGGCGAACCAGCCGTGCTCGGTCGTGACCTTCAGGCCCCCGATCGGGCGCGCCGTTGCCGGGCGCCTCGGTCAGGACGGCGGTGACCGGATCGCCGGCCAGCGTCGCCGCCGTGACCGCGTCGGGCGTCAATCGCCCGAGCGCGGCCTTCTCGGCGGGCGTCGCCCGCGCGTCGATCCGCCGATAGACCGGCGACACGCCGAACCGCTCGGTGAGCTCGCGATACGCCTCGCCGGGGTCGCGCCCGGTCTGGGCGGTCAGCTCGCACGCGAGGAGGTCGGCGATGATCCCGTCCTTGTCGGTCGTCCAGACCGTGCCGTCGCGGCGCAGGAACGAGGCCCCGGCACTCTCCTCGCCGCCGAACCCGAGCGACCCGTCGACGAGCCCATCCACGAACCACTTGAACCCGACCGGCACCTCGATGAGGCGCCGGTCCAGGTCGGCCGCGACGAGATCGATCATCGACGACGACACGAGCGTCTTGCCGACAGCCACCTCGGCGCCCCAGCCGCGCGCCCCGCCGAACAGGTAGGCGATCGCCGCGGACAGGAAGTGGTTCGGGTTGAGCAACCCGGCCGTCGGCGTGACCACGCCGTGTCGGTCGGCATCGGCGTCGTTGCCGAGGGCGATGTCGAACTCGTCGCGCAGGGCGACGAGACGGGCCATCGCATGCGGCGACGAGGGGTCCATCCGGATCTTGCCGTCCCAGTCGGCGGTCATGAACCCGAACTGCGGGTCGACCTTGTCGTTGGTGACGGTCAGGTCCAGGTCGTAGCGCTCGGCGATCGCGCCCCAGTACGCGCACCGACGCGCCACCCATCGGGTCCACCCCGATGCGCAGCCCGGACTTCGCGATGGCCTTCATGTCGATGACCGCATCGAGGTCCGCGACGTAGATGCCCATGAAGTCGTACGGGGTCGCCCGGACTCGCGCGTCGACATCGGAGACCCGCTTGATGCCCGCCCACCCCATCGGTGCCGGGCGCCTCGAGGATGCGGTTGGCCTCGTCCTCGATCCAGCGCGTGACGTCGGTGTCGGCCGGGCCGCCGTTGGGCGGGTTGTACTTGAAGCCGCCGTCGTCGGGCGGATTGTGCGACGGCGTGACCACGATCCCGTCCGCGAGCCGGCGCCAGCTGTCCGCCGGCCGATTCGCGACGATGATCGCGTGGGAGAGCGCCGGGGTCGGGGTGTAGCCGTCGAAGGCGTCGACCCGCACGTCGACGCCGTTCGCGACGAGCACCCCCAGCGCGGTCCGGGTCGCCGGCTCGGAGAGGGCGTGCGTGTCGCGCGCGAGGAACAGCGGCCCGGTGTAGCCCCGCGTCGCCCGGTACCGGCAGATCGCCTCGGTGATCGCGAGGATGTGGGCTTCGTTGAACGCGCCACGGAACGCCGAGCCGCGGTGGCCGGACGTCCCGAACGCGACCCGCTGCGCCGGGTCGGCGGGATCGGGCACCGTGTCGTAGTAGGCGCCGACGAGCGCGTCGACGTCGACCAGTGACGACGGATCGACCGGCTTGCCGGCCCCCTGGCTGATGGCCATCTGACCCCTTTCGACGTCCCGTCGGGCGCCTTCGATATACTCCGCAGGCTTCGTCCACCCGCGCAGGCTGCGCACCGCCACGGACGAACGCCCGCGGTGGCCTTAGCTCAATGGGCAGAGCACTGGATTGTGGCTCCAGAGGTTACGGGTTCGAGCCCCGTAGGCCACCCCAACATCCTCCGAGCCCTACACCGGCGTCGTCCGCTGACGCTCCTGGAGACTCGAGCATCAGGGTTCCTCCATGAAGCGGCCGAATGCCCATCGTAGGCCCACGCGGGTCACCGGACGACGCTCCGTCTGCCGTCAGGCCGATCCTCCCCCGAGCGGGGGCGCGCCGGTCGGGTCCTGCGTGCCGGGCGGGTTCATCCAGTCCGGAAGTGCGGGCGGCGGAGGCGGCGGCTCGTTCGGGTTCGAGAGCACCAGCGTCAGTCGGATGAGCACGATCGCGGCCAGCAGGTTGACCGGTGCCGCCAGGGCCGCCCCGACCAGCTGACCGAGGCCGAGGAGACCAGCCGCACCGAAGACGGCGCCGGCGGCCGCGGCGACCACCCCGGACGTGACGCCGATGACGATGACCGTCACCAGCAACCAGCGGAACACCCGGCCGAACTGGCCGCGGGTGAGCTCCCAGGCGAGCTTGATGGCCTCGACCGGTCCGGCGCCGGACAGCAACAGCGCCGCGGACGGCGCCACTCGGACGGCGACCGCGAAGTACACGACGACAGCCGCGATCGTGCAGAGCAGGATCGCCCAACCAAATCCGATGAAGGCCTGGAGCAGGAAGAAGGCAGCCACGATCGCGGCCGTCCCCGCCGCGGCGAGCAGGACGATCGTCACCGTCAGCAGGAAGAACCGCAACGCAAGGTCGACGACGCCGGGGGCGAACGGATTTGGCGGCTCGCCATCGAGGAACTGGCGTGCGAGCTGGAACGACACCGCGGTCACGAGCGGCCCGAGCACGATCCCGAGCAGAGCGGACAACGCGATCGTTGGGACGAACGCGCGGAGGTAGGCATCGAGATCAGCCTGGGTCGCGATCGAAGGAACGTTGCCGTCCAGTCCGGGCATGAATGCCAGCGGGGTCGCCATGATCGCGGTGAGGACGATCGGCGCCCACAGAAAGCCGGGCTTGGCGAGGATCCCGGCCGCGAAACCAAGCGTGTCGAGGACCGAGTCGCGCAACGGTGGTGCGGCGGTCATTCGATCCCTCCAACCCTCAGGCGACGAGATTACGCCTCGTCTGCGCGGGCCGCGTCACCGAAACGGTGCTTCCAGTCACCGGCCGTTCCTTCACGAGCTGACGGTCGCCTGACAGGCCGGTGTGATGCGCCCGAACCGTTCCGCGCGGCACTCGCAAGGTGAACGGGACCCATGGTGCATTGCCCAGAGGACCATGAAAGGGTCACACTCGTCGCGATGTTGCACGCCGCCACGTCGGCAACCCTCATCGAGCCCTCGGCACCGAGCGTCCTGGTCATCGAGGATGACCCGGCGAACCGTGCCCTGCTGACCGCGCTGCTCGAGCGTGCCGGCTATCGGGCGATCACCGCGACGGACGGACCGTCTGGCCTGGCCGCCGCGCTCGAGATCGCGCCCGACGTCGTGCTGCTGGACGTCGGCCTGCCCGGCATGGATGGTCTGGAGGTCTGCCGCCGCCTGCGGGCGGACCTGCGGACGGTCACCCTGCCCGTGGTCCTGCTCACGGGGCGCACCTCGGTCGACGATGTCGTCGCTGGGCTCGATGCGGGCGCGGACGACTTCCTCGCCAAGCCCTTCCACGAAGCGGAGCTGCTCGCGCGACTTCGCAGCGCCCGGCGCCTGGCGATCGTGATGGCCGAGATGGAAAGTGCCCAGGGCGTCGTGGCCGCTCTGGCCAATGCCGTCGAGGCCAAGGACTCGATGACCGAGCACCATTGCCAGCGCCTCGCGGGACTCGCCCACCTGCTGGCGACCGAGGCCGAGCTCGACCCGGTGAGCATCAAGGGCGTGGTATTCGGAGCGCTCCTCCACGACATCGGCAAGATCGGCGTTTCCGACGGTATCCTCAAGAAGCCCGGCGCCCTGACCGACGACGAATGGATCGAGATGCGACGCCACCCGATCATCGGCGAGCAGATCTGCCGTCCGCTCGCGAGCTCTCGCGAATTCGCCCCGATCGTGCGGCACCACCACGAGCGTTGGGATGGCGGCGGCTACCCGGACCGCCTGAAAGGCGATGAGATCCCGATCGGCGCCCGCATCGTGGGGCTCGTCGATGCCTTCGACGCGATCATCCACGACCGGCCGTACCGCGATGCCGGCTCCACGGAGAAGGCGATGGGGGAGATCGTCGCCCAGTCCGGCCACCACTTCGATCCAGACCTCGTCGAACGGTTCGCGGCGATCGCGGAGCGGAACGACCTCGACGCCACCGACGACCGCTTGCGCATCGATTCCCTGGCCGCCCTGCGAGCCTCCAGCCGACGATGACCCTCGCCGACGTCCTGACCCTCGCACTCGGCGTCGCCTACCTGAGCGTCCTCGTCATCGTCGTGGGCGAATACCGCCGGCGACGCGAACCGGTCAGCCGCGCCGTGGTCGCCGTGTTCCTCGCGGTGTTCGTGCTCTTCGCGGTCACCGGCCTCGGCCGGCTGCTGCCGGGACTCGGGATGTTCACCGGCGCCGCCGCGTTCGCGGCATTCCTGGCACTTCCGGTCCTCACCCTCAACCTGGTCCGGCACTTCCAGGCGGTCCCCGACTGGCTGATCCGCGCCAGCACGGCGATCGCGGTCCTGCTCGGCTTGGGCGCGATCGTCGTCGTCGGGGGTGCTGCCGCTGGGACCGGGATCGAGATCGGGACGATCCTGGCAGGGCTGCTGGTGTCCCTGTCGTTCTTCCTGGTCCTGGAGCTGGTCGCCGCCGCCGGTTTCCTCCACGAGTCCTTCCGCCGCGCTGGGGCATCCCGGGCGAGGCTGATGATCGCGGGGCTGTCCACGGCGCTTCTGGGGTTCGCCGCGCTCACCATCATCCTCAACGGGCTGGGCGCGGGGTCGGAGGGGACGAGCTCGCCGGGCACCATGTTCAGCGTCCTGGCCCTGATCGCGGCGTTCGGGTACCTGATCGCCTTCCAGCCGCCGGCGTTCCTGTATCGCCTGGGCCAGCAGGCCACCGCCTACGAGTTCGTCCGTCGCCTGAACGCGCTCCCGACCGGAGGCGCAGCGGACGACATCTGGCGACTCCTCGCCCAGATCTCGGCCGATTCGATCGGCGCGCGGACGGCGGCGGTCGCGGTCCGCGACGACCGCGGTCGAGCCCGGCGGATCGCCGTCGGCCCCTGGCCCAAGGACGCCTCAGGCGCCCCGGCCGACCCCAGCCGGCTCTCGCCGAAGGACCTGCCTCGTCGTTGGCGCCGCATCGGCGTGCCGCTGGCGCTCGAAGGGCGGTCGATCGGCGAGCTCGACCTGTTCGTCGAGGGCAGCCCGCTGTTCGTCGCCGACGACCTCGCGGTCCTGCAGCTGATCTCGCGCCGGGCGATCCTGGCGGCCGAGCGCGAGGAGGTCCTGGCGGAGCGCGAGCGGCTCATCGTCGAGCTGCGCTCGGCCAGTGCCGCGAAGAGCGACTTCCTGGCCGCCATGAGCCACGAGCTGCGGACACCGCTGAACTCGATCATCGGCTTCTCGGAGCTCCTGCAGCGGCCGATCTCGCCCGACGGTCACGAAGCGGCCACCGTCCAGGAGTTCGCCGGCCACATCCACGGGTCGGGCCTCCACCTGCTCGAGCTCATCAACGAGGTGCTCGACCTCGCGAAGGTCGAGGCCGGCAAGCTGGACCTTCGCCCGACTGTGTTCGACCTGGAAGAGCTCGTCCGCAACACGATCGGGCAGATGCAACCGCTCGCCGACCGAAAGTCCATCCGGCTCGGCGTGGAGGCCGACGGGCGCCAGAGCGTGGAGGCCGACCGGAGTCGCATCCGGCAGGTCGTCTTCAACCTGTTGTCGAATGCCATCAAGTTCACCCCGGAGGGTGGATCGGTCCGGGTCCTGCTGTCGACCGATAGTCGCAGCGCCCGCCTGGAGGTCGTGGATACGGGGGTGGGCATCGCGCCGGACGACCAGGCGTCGATCTTCGAGGCGTTCAAGCAGGCGCCGGCGGCCGCCGGGCTCGAGGGCACGGGGCTGGGCCTCACGCTCGCGCGACAGCTCGTCGAGGCCCACGGCGGCACCATCGCCCTCGAATCCGAGGTGGGCCAGGGCAGCCGGTTCAGCGTCGTCCTGCCGCTCGGACGGGCGGCGCGCGAGCCCGTGTCCCCGGCCGCGACGGCGGAGGCCGTCCCAGTAGGCCAGCGACTCGTCCTCGCCATCGAGGACGATGCATCTGCGGCCGAGCTCCTGCGCGTGTACCTCGAGGAGGCCGGTTGCGCGGTCGCGATCGCCCGCGACGGACGCTCGGGGATCGAGCGTGCGACCTCGCTCCGACCCGCCGCCATCATCCTCGACATCCAGCTGCCCGATTTCGACGGCTGGGAGGTCCTCCAGCGGCTCAAGGGCGCCGAGGCGACGCGCGACATCCCGGTCATCGTGGTGTCGGTCGTGGACGATGCGCCGCTCGGCTTCGCCCTCGGCGCCGTCGACTACTTCGTGAAGCCGGTCTCCCGCGAAGCGCTGCTTGGGTCGCTCGGCTTGTTGACGTTCACGACGAAGGTGCAGACTCGGACCGTGACCGCCCTCGTCATCGATGCGGATCCCGCTGCCGGCGCCGGCTATCGGGCGCAGCTGGAGCCGGATGGCTTCCGCGTCGTGGTCGCCGACTCCGGCGAGGCGGGTATGCAGAAGGCGCGGGACGAGCGGCCCGATCTCATCCTGCTCGACCTCATCCTTCCGGACACCGACGGCCCGGACCTGGTCGCCCGGCTCAAGGCCGATCCCGCCACCGCCGATATCCCGATCTGGGTGACGACCCGTGGCGACCTCGACGACGGCGAGCGCGCCCGGATCAACGGCAAGGTCCAGGGCGTGGTCGTCCGGGGCGGCAACGGGCTCGATGCGATGAAGGGCTGGCTCGATCGGATCGCGGCGGGCCCGCGCGTGCCGTCGTGACCGATGGCATGACGGGTCGCGCGACGGGCCGCCCCGGCGCGCCGATCCTGGCCGTCGAGGACGAGGCCCGCAACGCCGCGTTGCTGCGGGCGATCCTCGGGCCTGCCGGCTACGACCTGACGATCGCAGGGACGCTCGCAGAAGCCCGCGCGTCGGTCGGCACCAGGCCACCGGCCCTGGTGTTGCTCGACCGCCACCTGCCCGACGGCGACGGCCTCTCGCTCGCCCGCGAACTGCGAGCGTCCCAGGCGACCGCCGCGATCCCGATCCTGCTCGTCAGCGCGAGCGTCCTGCCGGTCGACCGGATCGCGGCCCAGGAGGCCGGCTGTGCCGGGTTCATCGACAAGCCCGTTCGCGTCGATGCGTTGCTCGCGGAGATCGCGCGGCACCTGTCGACCGCCTGAGCCCGAGGGTTGCGCGTGGGGGGCGCGGACCGTACGATGCGGCGACCCCGCGCTGCCACGTACGGGGCCCGTCCACGATCGCTTCGGCGGCAGGATGCAAGGGCCCGCGATGAGCTGACGGGACGGAGGACTGCGCGCCATGGCGACGGTGACGTTCGACCACGTCAACAAGATCTACGGTGACTTCCACGCCGTGAAGGATCTGAACCTCGAGATCGGGGACGGGGAGTTCATGGTCCTGGTCGGACCATCGGGCTGCGGGAAGACCACCAGCCTGCGGATGATCGCCGGACTCGAGGAAATCTCCGACGGGACCTTGCGGATCGGCGACCGCGTCGTCAACGACGTCCCGCCCAAGGATCGCGACATCGCGATGGTCTTCCAGAGCTACGCGCTCTATCCGCACATGTCCGTGCGCGAGAACCTGGCCTTCGGGCTGAAGCTGCGCAAGGTCCCCAAGCCGGAGATCGAGCGCCGGGTCAACGAGGCCGCGGAGACGATCCAGCTCCAGAAGCTGCTCGATCGCAAGCCCAAGGAACTGTCCGGTGGCCAGCGCCAGCGCGTCGCGCTCGGTCGGGCGATCGTGCGAGAGCCGGCGGTCTTCCTCATGGACGAGCCGCTCTCCAACCTCGACGCGAAGCTGCGCGTCCAGACCCGAGCCGAGATCGCGCGCCTGCATCAGCGCCTCAAGACGACCGTGGTCTACGTCACCCACGACCAGGTCGAGGCCATGACGATGGGCACGCGGATCGCGGTCATGAACGAAGGCCTGCTCATGCAGGTCGGCACGCCGCAGGCGCTCTACGACACGCCGCTCAACCGGTTCGTGGCAGGCTTCATCGGCAGCCCGTCGATGAACTTCGTGGACGTGACCGTGGACGGGTCCGGCGACTCCGCGCGACTCGTCGGCCCCGGGGACTGGGCGCTGCCGACGCCACCGCGCCTGCGTGGCATCGCGGGCGACATCGCCGGCAAGAAGCTCGTTGCCGGCTTCCGCCCGGAGCACCTCGACATCGGCGAGCCGGAGCCCGACAGCGGCGCCTTCCGGGCCCGGGCGGACGTCGTGGAGTACCTCGGCAACGAGGAGTTGCTCCACCTCAACGCCGCGAACCAGGACATCGTCGCGATCGTCGATTCGGAGCACCGCGTCAAGCCCGGTGACATCGTCAACCTCAGCCTGCCGCTCTCCAAGCTGCACCTGTTCGACTCGGAAACGGGCGAGGCCCTGACGACCGAACGAGCAAACGCGGCCGAGGCGGTGCCCGCCTGACCGGCGAGCCGCCCGAACGCGAACCCACGGCCCCGGAGGACCCCTCCGGGGCCGATCTCGTCGAACGAGTCGTCGATTCCCGGGTCCTCCATCGCGGAGCGTTCCTCGAGTTCCGGATCGACACGGTCGAGCGGGCTGACGGATCGCGCGCGATCCGGGACATCGCCGGCCACCCAGGGGCGGTGGCGATCGTCGCGCTCGACGCCGAGGACCGGGTGGCGCTCGTTCGCCAGTGGCGGCTGCCGGCGGATGCGGCGCTCCTGGAGATCCCGGCCGGTGGGCTCGATGTCGCCGCCGACGGCAGCAAGGAGGACCCCGAGATCGCGTCCCGGCGCGAGCTCGAGGAGGAGACCGGCCTTCGAGCGCGGACGTGGCGGAAGCTCGGTGAGTTCTACACGGCGCCCGGCTTCACCGATGAGCTGATGCACCTGTACCTCGCGACGGACCTGGAGCCGGCTGCGGAAGACGGGCGCCTGGGTCCGGACGAGGACGAGCGGCTGATCCTGGAATGGCGCCCGTGGCAGGACGCGGTCGCGGCCGTCGAACGTGGCGAGATCCGCGACGCGAAGTCGATCGTCGGGTTGTTCTGGCTCGAGCGGCTGCGACGCGGTCAGGACACGACGGGGACGGCCGCGCCGGTTGCGGCCGCGGCGACGGCGGCCGGCGCGGCCGGCGCGGCCAGCGCGCCAACCGTCGGGGAGTCGGTCACGGTGACCTACCGGATGACGATGGGCGAGATGCTCCGTGCCAGCGTCGGTCTCGCACGTCGCTCGATCCTCGTGCGCGTCTTCGGGCTGCTGATGGTGGCCGTGGCGATCGTGCCGGTCATGAATGGCGACGTCATCAGCCTCGTGTTCCTGGTCCTGGGGCTCGCGATCGCGACGGGCTGGTTCACTGCGCCGTTCGCGTGGTGGATGTTCCGCAAACGGCCGGACCTCGTCGGGGCCGACACGACGCTGACGGTGGACGACGAAGGCATCGGGTCGGGCAGCGACTTCGGTCGCGGACGGACCGCCTGGTCGACGTTCCGCAAGGTCCACGACGTCGCCGATTGCTTCCTCTTCGACACCGCGGCGGGCGTCAGCATGATCGTGCCCAAGCGGGCGTTCACCGACGCGCAGCTCGCCGTCGTCTACCGCCTCCTCGATCGCAACGGCCTGTTGCCGGCGGCGGTCGGCGCTAGCGCGTTTCCGGGTCAGGCCGAGGCGTTCGATTCAGGGGTGTTCGGTTCGGGTCCCTCGCCGCCCGCGTGGCCATCGGGATCGCGGGTCGGGATCCCGGGCGGCCGGCCCGGGGCGGACGGCAGCCGCGCGAGGGCGTCGCGGTACAGCCGCGAGCCCGGGCTCAGCGCCACGGCCAGACGAAGGTGGGTGCCGGCCTCGTCGCGCCGCCCGAGCCGCTTGAGGCTCTGCCCGAGGGCGAAGTGGGCGTAGTGCTCGGACGGATCGAGCTCGAGCAGTCGCTCGAACGTGGCGCGTGCCGCCTCGTGCTGGCCCGAGTTGAAGTACGCGCGACCGAGCGCCTCGAGGATCGAGGCCTTGCCGGGCTCCGCGCGGTCGGCGCGCTCGAGGACGATCGCCGCCTGGGCGTGATGCCGTCCGTCGAGCAGCTGCTGGCCCCGCTGGAGCAGCTCGTAGGCGCTCTCCGGGGCCGGGTCGTCGGTGCCGGGCTCGCCGTTCGGCCCGTGTTCGTCGTCCATGCGGAAATGGTGGCACGGAACCGGGCGAGCCGCCGTCAGCGCTCCCGGTACGCCGACAGGTCGACCGGCTTCAACCGCGGGGAGTCGGTGATGCCCGGGATCCGGCCGCGCTTGGCGATCGGGCGTCCGTCGATCTCCTTGATGTCGCCCGTGAAGTCGATCGGGCTCGCGCCGCTGATGTAGGAACCCACGGCGTACGAATCGACCGGGGCGGCGGCCTCCTTGAAGTACGCGATGCGATCGGGGTTGAGGCCGCCCGAGACCACGATCCGGACGTGCTGGTAGCCCTCCTGGTCGAGCCGGGCCCGAACCTCGTGCACGAGGTCGGCGGTCACGCGGCCCCGCTCGGACGGCGTGTCCAGCCGGATGCCGTACAGCTTGTCACCGAGCGCGTGGGCGACGCGCAACGCCTCCTCTGCCTCGTCCTTGAACGTGTCGACCAGCACGATCCGGGCGACGTCCGCCCCGAGATGCCGATCGAACGCCAGCGCGGCCTCGACGGTGTCGCCGAAGATGAGGACGAGCGAATGGGGCATGGTCCCGGTCGGCGCGAGCCCGGCCAGTCGCGCACCCGCGGGCGTCGACGCGCCGACGCAGCCACCGACGATGGCGGCGTAATCGAGGACGTCGGTGATGTCCGGGTGGATGTGGCGCGCCCCGAAGCTGATGACGGGATGCGGGGCGGCGGCGTCCACGCATTCGCGCGCGGCACTCGCCCAGCCCGTCGAGTGGGCGAGCATGCCCAGGAACGCGGTCTCGTACAGCCCGAACTGGCGGTATCGACCGCGGATGCGCAGGACGATCTCGCGCGGCCCGATCCGATCGCCATCGTCGAGCGACTCCAGGTGGGTCTCGCTCGGATCGGCGGTGGCCAGCACGTGCCCCAGCAGGTTCTTGGCCTCGTCGATGCCGCACAGGACCGCCTCGTGGCGGGTGAAGACCTCCATCGTCACGAGCGGGTCGAGGCCCTCGGCGGCGAGGATGCTGTCCGCACGCGCGAAATAGACGTCGGCGGAATCGCCGGACAGGATCTCGTGCGACGGGCGAGCGCGCTGGATCCCCATCAGTCGGACGCGGCTCCTGGTACAGGTGCATGAACCTCGCCGACGCCCCGGGACGACGCACCGCCCTGGCCGACGTGGCGGGAGTGTAGACGATGCGCCGACGCGAGAATGGTCAGGGGTCGAGACGCGGCCTGGCCTGCATGATCAGCCGTCGGCGTCGTCGGCGGCGTCGACGTCGAGCCGTTTCGATGACCACCGCCAGGGCGAACACCAGGGCGAGCACGATCAGGCCGATGCTGATCGCCCGGTTCTGGCCCAGCGACTCCGCGTTCGCCCAGGTCGAGGTGACCCAGTCGGAGGCTGCCGCGGATACCGCGAGATCGCCCTTCGCGAAGGCGTCGCGGGCCTCGGCCAGCTCCTGCTCGGGTGCCAGCCCCCACAGCCCGAGCGTCATGAACGGGGTCATCTCCGCCGGGCGCAGCGCGGCCGCCGTCTCGTACCGCCCGATGACGTCGATCTCGGCAGCCGCCTCGGCCGTCGAGTCGTCGAAGCCGTCGTCGTCCTCGAACGCGAGCCGGAGGCTGGCCGGCGCGATGAGGCCAGCCTTGGCCGCGGCCGCCGTCACCGTAGAGCGCGCCGCCAGGGCGGCCTCGGCATCGGACAGGAGCGCGGCGGCATCGCTGAAGCGCCACGACCGCAGCGCGTCGCGGATCGGGCGGGGCAGGTGCCAGTCCCCCGCCGAGACCACCATCTCGTCGTAGCGCTGGCGCGTCTGGGCCCGCGCGTCGAGCAGCGACAGGTCGGTGTCGCGTGCCACCCACGTTCGCCACAGGTCGTCGTACGTGGCGTCGGTCCGCTCCTCGAGCAGGTCGAGCAGGCCGCGCCAGTCCGGCGGGGCGTCGACCGTCTCCGCGGCCCCGCCGCTGGCCGGTTGATACGCACCGACCCCGCCCTGGGCATCCCGCCACACGGCCTGCAGGCCCTCATCGCCGGCTCGTTTCGGCGATGGCCCGGGCGAGGGCCAGCGCCGCGGCATACGCGTAGTCCTCCTCCGCGACGTCCTCCGAGCCGACCGGTCCCCACGCGTTCAGCGGGATCCTGGCCTTCTCGAGCTCCTCGGTCAGCGCGTCGGCGCGGATCTTCTTGCCGATGTCGGCCGCGGCGACCGTCGCGTAGTAGGACGCGAACGCCTCGTTCGCCCAGCGATCGGCCAGGAGCGATCCGTTGAACCAGGCGTGCGCCGCCTCGTGGAGCACGACGAAATCGTCGGCGTAGTACGCGATCTCGACCTTGCCGGCGCTCGGGTCGAACAACCCGGCGTACCCACCGGTCGTGCGGCTCACGGCTTCCTGGACGGTGAGGGGCTTGGAGTATTCGGGCCAGTCGAGCCCGATCCTGGTGCCGAGCGCGGGCAGGCCCGCGTCCAGCAGGCCGCTGATCCGCTTGGCCCAGGGCTGGTCGTCCTGCCAGGCCCGGATGTTGATCTGGACCGGGGCACCCAGCACGTCGGTTGCAACGGTGTCGTCACGGTAGGCGCCGGGCCGGTCGCCGACGAGATAGGCGAAGAACTCGAGGGGCTTGGCGAGCTTGCCGGTGCGGAAGATCGTCCGGCCATCGTCCTCGGTGGTCGGTGCCGCGATCTTGCCGGCCTCGACTTCGACATCGAAGCCCTGCGGGAAGACGACCACGACAGTGCTGCCGGGCGTCGACCGCGTCGCGAACGCCCACACCGGGAACGACACCAGCGAGTCGCCGACCCGCAGGTCCCGGGTCGCCGACCCACCCGGGTCCTTGAGGTAGAACGTGAGGCGATACGTCGCCGACTTCCCGCTGGTGAGCCGCCGCCCGAAGTCGATCCGCAGCTGCACGTCCTGCTTGCGCCGGTCGACGACGCGGACTGCCGGTGAGCCCGGACCGTCGACCTTGAAGCTGGTCGCTCCGGCCATGACCTGCACGAACGCGTGGTCGTAGTAGTAGGCCGTGGTCGGCGTGTCCTTGCTCGGGTTCGTCATCCGCAGGTCGACGATCACGCGGACGCGGCGCTGCTTGGGCTGGACGTCGTAGCGCGCATCGCTCGTGAACCGGAGCGGCTGGGCGGCGGCGTGGACCTCGGTCGGGGCGGTGGGCCCGACCGGTGCACCCAGCAGGCCGACGGCGGCCACGAAGGCGAGCAGGAGGCTCGAGAGCCGCCTGGCGGTCACACCGGCACCTCGGTGCCGTCCGCGTCGCTCGGGGCGGGCGCGTCTTCGAAGATCTCCGGCAGCCGGTCGGCGAACCGCTCGAGCAGGGCCGCGTTGCGCGGCGTTCGATCGCCCTGGTCGGGAGCGTGGCCGCCGATCCACAGCCACGACTTCGCGTCGTCGAGCAGGCGGTCGGCGATGCCCACGATGCGGGTCAGGGCGAGGCCCAGGGCGTCGGCACCGGCATCGACGCCGGCAGGACCGCCCGCGCCTGAAGCTCGCGCCGGTGCCGCGGCCAGCGCGTCGATGGGCAGCTCCACGGCGAGCAGCGGCCGCTCGTCTTCCCCGACGCTGAACTTCGCGAACGGGAATTCGTCGTTCCAGCGCAGCAGCTTCCGGTACGACTTGCGGAACATGTCGTTGATGGGCGGGGCGAAATGCGCCCAGCAGATGAGCGCGAGCGACGGGTCCAGGATGACCGTCACGCGGAGATCGAATCGGCGACGACCGTCGAGCACGAGGTCCCAGCTGGTGATCCCGTCACGATCGGCTCGCTCGACCGGCTCCAGGCCAAGGTCAGCGAGCCAGCGCTCGACGTCGGCCGGGTGCACCGTGGGCGCACCAGGGTCGGCGGATGACATGCCCGCGGAGTCTATCCGATGACCCGCGAACCTGGCGGCCGATGCGTGCGTTGCCGCCTGTGCTCCTCGCTCACGCAGGGATGCCTGCGCTCGCTCCGGTGCTCGCGCGGCGCCTTCGCCTCGACCGCCATCTTCGCGGGTCAAGGTCCGCACGAACCGCGCGATCAGCCCGCGCCGCCGCCTTTGCCGCGGGCGCTGGCGACGCCGCGCGGTGCGACGACCGCGGGGATCGGCGCGATGACCTCGCGGACGATCTTCGTGCGCTTCGCGGGTCGAGGTTCCACGGACTCGCCGCTCTTGATGACGCGCTTCACGAAATCGGTCGCCCGGACGTCCGCTGCGACCTTCACGTTCCGCCCGATGCGCGCGCCGCGGGGGATGACCGAACGCTTGCCGACGACCGTGATGCCGGTGTTCAGTCGGCTCGGCTCGATCTTGTTGGGCTTGTCCGGGAACGGGCCGTCCCCGACGATCGCGCCCGGCCCGACGACGACCTCCTTGTCGAGGATCGACCGATCGACGACCGCGCCCGACCGGATGATCGAGTCGAACATGACGATCGAATCGCGCACGACGGCGCCGACATCGACGCGAACGCCGGGCGACAGCACCGAGTTCACGACCGTGCCGTTGATCACGCAGCCGTGGCTGATCATCGACCGATGGACCTGGGCCGTCGGCCCGACCTTGGCCGGGGCTCGTTCCTCGGAGCGCGTGTGGATCAGCCAGTCCTTGTCGTACAGGTCGAGCTCCGGGTCGTCGACCAGGAGCGCCATGTTGGCCTCCCAGAACGACTGGATCGTGCCGACGTCCTGCCAGTAGCCGTTGTAGCGGTAGCCGAAGACCCGGGCATTGGCCTCGAGCATGGCCGGGATGATGTGGCGGCCGAAGTCGACGCGGTCCTCGGACAGCCACCGGCGCAGGGCCTTCTTCGAGAAGACGTACACGCCCATCGAGGCGAGGTCGCTCTTGGGCTGCTTGGGCTTCTCCTGCCATTCGATGACGCGATCGGCGTCGTCGAGGGCCAGGATGCCCATCCGCGACGCTTCGGCGAGCGGCACGCGCCGCACCGCGATCGTCACGTCCGCGCGACGCCGCCGGTGGGCGGCGATGAACGGCTGGTAGTCCATCTTGTAGATGTGGTCGCCGGCCAGGACCACGACGACGTCCGACGGGTCGTGCTCGACCACGTTCATGTTGCGCAGCACGGCGTCGGCGGTCCCGCGATACCACTCCGCGACCTTGCCCCGCGCGATGTACGGCTGGAGCAGCTTCACCCCGCCCTGGTTGCGGTCGAGGTCCCACGGGCGGCCCAGGCCGATGTGGTCGTTGAGCGACCGCGGGTTGTACTGGGTCAGGACGATGACGTCGTGGATGTCCGAGTTGACGCAGTTGGACAGCGTGAAATCGATGATCCGGTACTTGCCACCGAACGGGACTGCGGGCTTGGCGCGCTCCTGCGACAGGATCGAGAGGCGCTCGCCTTCCCCGCCCGCGAGGATGATCGCCATCGGTCCGTCTTCACGGTCCGGATCCGCCTCCCGACGTCGATTGGTTCCGTGTCGCGATGCTAGCACGGGGGGTGCTGGCGAAGGGGTTCCGCCCGGTCAAGGTTGTGTGAACGTTCGGGCCCGGTGCCCGCCGGTCGACTTAGAGGAACAGGCGCGGGTTCACGAAGCTGCCGTTGAACTCGACCATCCAGTGGAGATGGGCGCCGGTCGAGTTGCCGGTGCTGCCTTCGTAGCCGATGACCTGGCCCTTCTTGACGGTCTGGCCGACCGCCACCGGGCGCTTGGGCTGCATGTGGGCATACCAGGTCTTGAGCGAGCCGGAGTGCGCGATCACGACGACCCACGCCGGGTCGGCGCCATCCGCCCAGTTCCAGCCGACATAGACGACCGTCCCGGCGGCAGCGGCCTTGACCTTGGTGCCGTAGGGCGCGACGAGGTCGATGCCGTTGTGATAGTGCGCGCACCCGTTGCCTGGCGCGTAGTAGGCGAATGTGCTGCAGCCGTAGTTCCCGCTGACGTTGAAGTCGTCCATCGGCCAGCGCATCGTCCCGTTGAACTTCGAGGGGATGTTGCCGCGCGAGACCTGCCGAGCGATGAGGCTGTTGATCTCCTTGGCCAGCCGCCGTTGGTCCGCGGCGGCCCGGCGGATGATCGCGGCCGCGTTCGCCCGGCTGCGCTTGACCGCGGCGTAGCGGGCCTTCTGCGCCGCGAGGGTCTTCGCGACGGCGCGCTGCAGCCTGGCGAGCTCCTTCTTGGTCTCCTTGAGCTCGAGCAGGCTCTTGTCGAGCGCGCGCTTCTGGGCCGCCGTCTCCTGGCGCAGCAGGTTCGTCCGGACGCGCGTGTCGAGGACGGTCTCGTGCAGCGCGGCGAGCGTTTCCTTGTCGCGCGTGATCTGATCGGCCAGCGCCTGGTCCTGCTCGCCGACGTCGATGTAGTAGCTCATCTCGGCGAGGATGTCGGTGAAGGTGCCGCCCGAGAGGAACGTCTCGAGCGGTGACGTCCGGTCGGTGTCATAGGCATTGCGGACGCGGTCGGCCAGCAGCGCCCGGCGTTCGCTGAGCTCGACTCGCTTGGCTGCCTCCTGGGCGACCACGAGCGTGAGCTGGGCATCCATCTGCTTGACCTGCTCGACGAGGTCGGCGTAGGCCGCCTTGACGACCTTGATCCGCGCTTCCATCTTGACGATCTTCTTCTTGACCGCGGTCAGGTCGGCACCGATCGCCCGGAGCTGGTGCTTCGTGTCGGCGATCTCGGCGGCGAGACCGGCCTGGAGGTCGTTGAGCGCGGCCACGCGAGCCTTCTGCTCGGCGACCTGCTTCTTGAGCTGCGCGGCCTTCGCCTTGGCGTCGGACAGCTCGTCGCCACGTGCGACCTGGGGCGAGACGGACGCACCGAGCATGCCCACGAGGAGCGGGATCATCAGGACGAGCGCATGCAGACCGCGGCTCGAGCGGCGCGACGGACGAGCGGCTGCCTGGTTCGACCAGCCAGTGGATCCGGGATGGCCCGTATCGGGGCGGACAGTGCGGCGCATCACCTGGGCGGCGTCATCGTGCGAGCAAACTCCGTTGGTCGGCGCCTGGCTGGGGCCGTGGCGCGGTCGACGGTTAGCCCGCCGGTGCCGACGTCCATCGACGGGCACATGCCGCAGGACGACGATCTGAATTCCGGCTTCCGGGGGATGATACCCCGAGGGGCAACCCAACCGCCAGCAACCAGTCTAGATGGCTTGGCCGCCGAACTGGATGGGTCGAAGGTCAGGGGCGGTACTGGGACGTTAGGTGGGGTCTGGTGCGGTGGGCCGCGGTCACGGCCCACCGCCACACGGGAACGAACGTTCACTGACCCCGAACGGGCGGCCCAGGCTGATGCTCCACGAACACGGCCGTCGTGAGCGCGGGAACGGAGAACGTGCCCGTCTTCTGCGTGAACTTGGACTGACGGACCACGTCGTCGTCGGAGGTCTGCTGGACCTGGTGCAGCTTGAACTGGCCCTTCACGGTGTCGGCCAGGCTGATCGACTGGCCGGTGTCGCTCCCGTTGAAGATGATCACCAGCGACTTGGCATTGCGGTCGAGATCCGTCCCGACCTTGTCCGAGATGCGCATGACGATCAATCCCGGGATCTGGTCGGGGCCTCCGTTCGCGAAGGTCAGCCGCTGCTCGATCGCCTCCGCCGTGCCGAGCCGGAAGAGCGGCGACGAACGCCGGATCTGGAGCAGGTCGCTGAAGCGCTCGTTCGTCCACTCGATGTCGGCCTGAGCCGGATCGATCGAGGTGTTGGCCAGGATCGGCCCGATGATCGGCCACGCCGAACCGTTGTCGTCCTCGCGCGGGAGGCCCACACCGAAGTTGTTGTCCGTCTTGTTCCAGAAGACCCGGTTGAACCAGTCGCCGGAGTCGTAGCTGTTCCGGTCGAGCGACTTGGACCGCAGCAGCTCGCCGCCGGCGTGGAAGAACGGCAGGCCCTGGCCGAGCGCGACGGTGCTCAGGCCGACGACCTGGGCCCGGCGCCGGTCGCTTCGTCGAGGTGTCCTGCGGGAGCTTGTAGGCGAGCGCGTCGAACAGCGTCTCGTTGTCGTGCGCCTCGATGTAGGTGATCGCCTCCTGCGGGTCGCTCGTGTAGCCCGCTGGCGAGCCGTTGTAGTCGACCTCCGCACCGGACACGGTCGCGCCGGTCCGGTCGACGAACTCGAAGTCCTGGAGGTTGCCGGTCAGGCCGACCTTGATCTGGTCCTGCAGCAGCAGCAGCCGCTGGCGCTGCTGCTCGGGCGTCATCGTGCTCGACGCCGTTCGGATCGGTGTAGAGGCCGCTCGCGAAGCCCTGGTTGACGCGGTGGTCGCCATCGAACGGACCGCCGCCCCGGACGGCGTCGCGCAGCCGGTCGTTGAACGTGCCGATCCCGGTGCCGTCCATGTTCGTCTGCGTGGCCTGGACGAAGCGGGCGTCGTTCGCGACCTCGCCGAAGTTCCAGCCCTCGCCGTAGAGATAGATCTTGGAGCCGTCGACCCCGTCGGCGGCGAGGGTCAGCTCGTCGAGCGCGGCGCGGACGGCGAGCAGGTTCGCCTTCGAGTGGTGGCCCATGAGGTCGAAGCGGAAGCCGTCGACCTTGTAGTCGCGTGCCCACGTCACGATCGAGTCGACCATGAGCTTCTCCATCATGGCGTGCTCGGTCGCGGTGTTCGCGCAGCAGGTCGAGGTGGCCAGCGTGCCGTCCTCGAGCAGGCGGTGGTAGTAGCCGGGCACGATCCGATCGAGCACCGACTTCTCGGCCTGGCCGGCCGCGTTCGTGTGGTTGTAGACGACGTCCATGACGACGCGCAGCCCGGTCTCGTTGAGCGACTTGACCATCGAGCGGAACTCGGTGGTGCGCGCGCGCGCCCTGGGGATTCGTGGCGTAGCTGCCCTCGGGCGCCGTGTAGTGCCACGGGTCGTAGCCCCAGTTGAAGCCGTCCTGGGCGCGGACCTGCGCGATGCACGCCTGCTGCTCGGCCGAATCGCGCGGGAAGCTCGCGAGGTCGCACGGCGGAACGAGGTGCGTCGAGCGGTCCTCGTCCACGGTCGCGATGTCGAAGACCGGCAGCAGGTGGACGTGGGTCAGGCCGGCGTCCGCGAGGGCACGCGAGGTGGCGCATGCCGTCGCCGTCGGTCCGCGTGAACGCGCGCGTACGTGCCGCGCTCCGCGGCCGGGACCGTCGCGTCGTTGATGGAGAAGTCGCGGACGTGGAGCTCGTAGAGCGAGATGCCCTTCGGGCGCACCGCTGCCCGGGCTTGGCGTACGTCGACCAGCCGGCCGGCCGGAGCGCCGCGTCGGACAGGTTGACGATCTGGGTGCGCGTCGAATTCGCTGGCCAGCGCCACGGAGTACGGGTCGGTGACGAGGTTGTGCTCGACCTGCCCGGTCGACGGGGCGAAGACCTCCACGTCGTAGAGGTAGAACTGGTTCTTCCAGGCCGCGGTGCCGGTCACGCTCCAGACGCCGGTCGCGTCGTCGCGGGTCATGGGGTGCGTCGTGGACGACGCCGTGGTGGCGTCCGGCGTACAGGCGCAGCGCGACGGACTTCGCCGTCGGTGCCCACACGCGGATCGTCGGCACGCCGCCGGCCCAGGTAACGCCAAGGTCGCCGTCGTTGGCATAGAGGTCGTCGAGGACGCCCGGGATCTGGACCCCGGTCGCGATCGCGCAGGTTGCCCTCCGCGTCGGTCGCGGACACGGCCAGCTGGCCCTTCAGCGCCTCGGCGACCTCGTCGAGGTCGTCGGCGGCGATGCGGAACGCCTGGTAGTCGGCGAGGTGCGGCCACTTGGCCTTGAGCTCGGCCGTCAGTCCGGCGGCGACGCGGGCCAGCGGGATCGTCTCGCCGCCGGTGATCGCCTCCGGCGACGGCAAGGCCGCCGTCGGGGGCGTAATGGAGCGCGTACTCGCCGCCGGGCAGCGGGTCGATGTCCCAGGCGAGCGTGTTCTCGGTCAGCCAGTGCGCCTTCTGGCGCGACAGGTTGGCGTCCGTCCCGGAGCCCGCCTGGATCGGCAGCAGGTACTTCGCCATCTGGTCGGCGTCCGTGTGCCCGACAGGTACCAGACCTCGTAGCCCGACGTTGACGAGGTCGAGGACTGGTCGGGGCCGGGATCCTTCGTGTCGCCGCGGTGGAGGATGTAGGCGAGCTCGGTGGCGTCGTCGTCGAGGTCGAGCTTGAAGAACGGGCCGAAGCGATCCGTGCCGGCCGGCTTGATCGGGTGCCGTCCACTCCGGATCCGGGTCGAGGTGCCCGGCCCACGTGTGGAGGCCCCAGAAGTCGTTGAAGTCGGACGAGGTCGCGTCGCCGTAGTCGCCGTCGGGGCGGTGGTAGTGGATGACCGCGAAGTCCTCGGCGGAGCCGCGGGTCGGGTGGATCGTCGAGTCGCCCGACTGGAGCCAGACCGTCCGGCTCTCCGTCGGGCAGGAAGCTCGGTCCGGGCCCGGGTCCTTCTCGTCGCCCTTGTGGATGATGAAGTTGACGGGCTGCGTCGCATCCGCCGAGTGAGGACCTTCCAGTACGCCCCGTAGTCGTCGATCGCGGTCGGCGGCTTGGGCGCCGTCCCACGTCGGTGCCCTCGCTCGGGTCGATCGCGTCGCCCCACAGGTGCAGGCCCCAGCCGTCGTAGTCGCCGTCCGGCCGCTGGTAGTGGATCGTCGACGTAGCCCTGCGCGGCGGCCTCGTGACGTGTAGACCGTCAGGTCGCCCTGCTTGCAGCCAGATCTCGGGGTTCTGCGAGGGGTTGAAGAAGCGATCGGGGCCCGGGTCCTTCTCGTCGCCCTTGTGCGGGATGAACCCGACTTCGGCGGCGTTCGGCAGCGAGCTTGACCCACGCGAACGGGCCGTAGGCATCCTCGCCGGCGAGCGGGACGGGGCTGGTCCATTCGACCGTCTGGTCGATGTCGCCCCAGAAGTGGAAGCCCCAGCCGTCGTAGTCGCCGGCCGGCCGCTGGTAGTGGACGACGGCGTAGTCCGGCGTCGCCGCCACCGCCCGGTGGCGGCTCGACCGCGCCCACGACGGCCGTGCCGGAATCGGAGTCGAGGTTGCCGGACGCGTCGCGGACGACGGCCTTGAACGCGAGCGCGGTGCCCTCGGCGAGGCCGGCCGTGTCGAAGAAGACCGCGGTAGGGCGCGTTGTCGTCCGTCCCGATGACGGTCCAGTCCGCCGCACCGCCGACCTTGACCGCGAAGGTGACCTCGGCGAACTCCGGATCGGCGAGGGTGGCACCGACCTCGACCTGGCCCACGACGGTCGCGCCGTCGGCCGGGGCTGCCAGCGTGACCGTGGCGCGCCCGAGTCGCGCGGACAGGGCCGTGTCGGCGCGATAGACGACGGCCGACAGCGGCGGCACCGTGATCGTGATCTGGCCCGAACCGTTCGAGGTCAGGTCGCCGACCCCTGCCGGCCACAACCCGCTGAAGCCCGCGTCGGCCGAGTACGTCTGGATCGTCTGGGTCTTCGCCGTCTCGGCGTTGTTGAGCGCGACGACGTACTCGATGCCTTCGTCCGCGTCGATGCGCGAGAAGGCGTAGATGCCAGCCTCGCTCGTCGAGTAGCGATGGACCTGGGCGCCGTTCCGCAGCGCCGCGTGGTCGCCCTTGAGCGCAGCGAGATCGCCGAGGAACGCGTAGAGCGGGTGCGCCTCGTCGAAGTTCGCGTCGGCGGTGGTCGCGGTCGTCCCGATCAGGTCGTCGTCGTTGTAGGAGGCGACCTGGCTCGGCATCATGTCCTGGCGCGCGTCCTTGTCGCCGCCGTCGCCGGTGAAGCCCTGCTCGTCGCCGTAGTACACGACCGGCATGCCGCGAACGAGGTACATGAGCGCGTGGGCCAGCTTGTCGCGGGCGACCAGCTCGTCGTCCGACGCGCCCGGGTTCGCCTGCGCGATGAACCGCCCGATGCGGCCCATGTCGTGGTTGCCCAGGAACGTCGGCAGGCTGTAGGCGTTGGAATCCGCGTCGGTGTAGTGGTCGTCGTAGCGCGAAGAGGTCGCGCAGGTTGTCGGTCGCGGCGGAATTGGCGGCGAACGTCTGCGCCCGGGCCTGGAAGCCGAAGTCGAGCGTGGCCTGGAGCTTGCCCTCGGTCGTGTAGCGCGACATGAAGGCGGGGTTGGAGTCGAAGACCTCGCCGAACATGAAGAAGTCGTCGTTGCCCTCGGTGGCGGCATGGGCCTGGATCGCGGGCCCGAACTCCTGCCAGAACTCGATGTTGACGTGCTTCGCGGTGTCGATCCGGAAGCCGTCGATGCCGACGTCGGTGACCCACGTCTCGAAGATGTCGACCATCCCGTCGACGACCTCGGGACGCTCGGTGAACAGGTCGTCGAGCCCGAAGAAGTCGCCGTACTCGGAGTTCTCGCCGACGAACGTCGAGTCGCCGCGGTTGTGGTACATCGTGCGGTCGTTCAGCCAGGCCGGCGCCTTGACCGTCTCGTCGGCCGTCGTGCGGAAGGTCGGGCTGTACGGGAAGCGAATCGAGATCGAGCGGCGGGAACGTGTCGGAGCCCGCGTAGTCGCGGTCGTCGAACTCGTTGCCGTCGGCGTCGACATACGGGAATGTCGCCTTGTTCCGGTAGGTGTACGTCCCTTCCTCGTAGTCGATCACGTCGGCGGTGTGGTTCGTGATGATGTCGAAGAAGACCTTGATCCCACGATCGTGGGCGGCGTCGACGAACGCCTCGAGCTCGGCGTTCGTGCCGAAGTGCGGGTCGATCTGCGTGTAGTCGATGGTCCAGTAGCCGTGGTAGCCGGCCGAGGCGTCCGCGCCGGAACCCTGGACCGGGCGGTTCTTGAAGATCGGCGCCATCCAGACCGCCGTGGTGCCGAGCGACTCGATGTAGTCGAGCCGGTCCAGCAGGCCGGCGAGATCGCCGCCGTGGTAGAAGCCCTTGTCGGTGGCGTCGAGCCCGGTGGTCATCTTGTCGCCGGTCAGGCCGCCCGCGTCGTTGGTCGCGTCGCCGTTGTCGAACCGGTCGGGCAGGACGAAGTAGAAGACCTCCTCGGTCAGATCGTCCCGCAGCGAACGCAGGGCGAGCGCCTCGTCTGCCGGATCGGGCGGCTCGTCGCTCGCGACGTCGACGGCGACCGCGTTGGTGGACGCCGTGTAGGTGAACGTGACGGTGTCACCGCTCGCGACCGAGAACGCGACGTTGTCGGCGGGATAGGACGTGTCCCAGGCCTCGCCGAGGGCGACCTTGAATTCGTAGTCGCCGGCCGGGATGTCGTCGGTGACGAAGGCGTAGACGCCGTTCCCGTCGATGTCCTGGAGCCACGAGCGCAGGCAGTCGGGCGCCCAGTCCCCCGGGCAGCCGATCTCGCTCTGGAAGCTGCCGGCGGCCGTCGCGATGGTCGCGTTGCGGTTGCTCGATGACCCAGTGGCTGGTGCCGTCGAAGTAGAAGCGAACGGCGGTCTCGGCGGCGAGGGTCAGCGCGATGTTCGCGCCGTTCAGAACCGCGCCGGCGCCGTAGTTGACGTCCCACGTGTCGTTCAGGGCGACCTTGTACTCCCAGCTGCCGGCGGGCACCGTGAAGTCGCCGCGCCAGACGCCGTCCGTCCCGAGGGTCAGCTCGGTCGCCGCGCATTCGGGCTGCCAGTCGCCCGGGCAGCCGAGCTCCTCCTGGAGGCTGCCGACGAGAGCGACGGTCGTGTCGGGTGGCGGTGGCGGCTCGCTGACGACGGTGACGGCGTTCGTCGAGGCCGTGTAGGTGATCGTGACGACCTCGTCCGCCGCGACCGTGAACGCGACGTTCGAGCCGGGATACGAGACGTCCCAGGCCTCGTTGAGGGCCGCCTTCATCTCGTAGTCGCCCGCCGGGATGTCGTCGGTGGTGAAGGTGTAGACGCCGTCGCCGTCCGGATCCTGGAGCCAGGAGCGGAGGCAATCGGGCGCCCAGTCGCCCGGGCAGCCGATCTCGCTCTGGAAGCTGCCGGCCGCCGTCGCGATGGTCGCGTTGCGGTTGCTCGTGACCCAGTGGGTCGCGTGCGAGTAGTAGAACTTCGTCGCGTTGGCGTCGCCGACCGTCAGGCTGATGTTGCCGCCATTTGACGTGGCATTGACGCCGTAGTTCTCGGTCCAGCTGTCGTTCAGCGCCGCCTTGTATTCATACGGGGCGGCCGCGGACGGCACAGGGAACGTGCCTTGCCAGACCGTGTCGGTCGCGTCGTACGTGAGGTGCGTGGCGGCGCAGTCGGGCTGCCAGTCGTCGGGGCATCCCAGCTCGCCCTGCAAGCTCCCCGCGATCGTCACGCTGGCGGGCGCCGTCGTATGCGAGGCCAGCACGGGCACGACGGTCGCCGCGGGCACGAGACCAGCGAGCAGGAGCACGCTCCCGACGAGAGCGACCAGGCGCGACCGAACACCCGCGCGGCGGGCCTGGCGGGACGGGGAGCGCATCGACAACCTCCCAGACGAGCGCGGGGCGAACCCCTGCCACGACTTCAACGACGCCGTTCGGAGCCCTCCGGACGCCGCGTGGGGCGGCACTGGGGTCGGAGGTAAACCGGTTTAGGGCGACGTCCGGACAGGATGCGCTTCGGGGCCGAGCGGTGTCAACGGTTCGAGCGCGTTTAGTCCGCGTTTAGTCACGATGCGGCGATCGATTCAGGCGCGGATGAGCAACGCCCACAACGCGCCGATGATCAGGAACGGCCCGAATGGGACATACGACCGACGCCCGATCCGGCGCGTGACCAGGAGCGCGAGCAGGACCACGCCCGCGAGGATCAGCCCGAAGATCGTGCCACCCAGCGCCCGCTCGCCACCGAGCAGCAATCCGGTCCCGGCCAGCAGCTTCACGTCGCCGATGCCGAACGCCCCGGCCCCGAACGGGATCGACGGCAGGTACAGCACGGCCGGGATCAACACGGCGGCCAGCACGGCCAGCTGGATCTCCCCGCCGACGAGCGGGTTCAGCCCCGACACGGCGTACGCCAGGGCGATCGGGATGACCGGCAACGTCAACTCGTCGGGGAGCAGGCGCTGGTCGAGGTCCGTGGCCAGACCCACGATCAGCGTCACGATCCAGGCACCGAACACGGCCAGGGCCAGCGGGTCCCCGCCGAACCGCGCGGGCAGCAGTCCGAGCGCCACCGCGCCCACGACCCCACACAGGACCGTTCGCCAATCGACTCGCCGCCCCGGCGGGTGCTCCTCGTCGTGGGCCGGCCAGCGAGTCGCGAAACGATCGGCGGCCACACCGAGCGCCGCCCCGGCCACGCCGAGGATCAGGCTCAGCGGCTCCACGTCACTCGCGGTCGGACGGCCGCCGCCGCGCTCAGGCCCGACCGGCCAGGGCGAGCTCGACGAGCGTGGCGTGCGACACGCCGGTCGACCCGCGCGGCGCGAACGGCAGGGCCTTGCGGTAGTACGCGGTCCCGGCGATGTCGAGATGGACCCACGGCTTGGTGACGAACTCGCGCAGGAACAGACCGCTCTTCACGAGGCCGCCCTCGGGCGAGCCCGCGTTCTGGAAGTCGGCGTACCAGCTCTCCATGTCCGGGATGTAGTCCAGGATCAGGGGCAGCTGCCAGTAGCGCTCGCCGGCCCGCTCGCCCGCCGCGGCAACCTGGTCGTACCAGTCCTGCGGCTGACCGAATGCTCCGGTGACGAGGTGCCCGAGGGCCCGTGCGACGGCGCCCGTGAGCGTCGCGACGTCGACGAGGTGGGTGGCGCCCAACCGTTCCGCATAGGTCATCGCGTCGCCGAGGATGAGCCGGCCCTCCGCATCCGTGTTCGTGATGTCGACCTTCTTGCCGTTGAGCGCGGTCACGATGTCGCCGGGTCGGGTCGAATGCGGCCCCGGCATGTTCTCGACCGCCGGCGCCAGCCCCAGCAGCGGGGTCCCCGGCGCGAGGCGCGCCACCGTTTCCATCACCGCGAGGACCGTGCAGGCGCCGGTCTTGTCCATCTTCATCTCTTCCATCCGGTCGGATGGCTTGATGCTGATGCCGCCCGAATCGAAGCAGACGCCCTTGCCGACGATCGCCAGGTGGCGATCCAGCGAGTCGCGCTGGCCCTCCTTGCCCGAGCGCATGACGATCATCCGCGGCGGGTTGTCGCTGCCACGCCCGACCGCCATGAACATCCCCATCCCGAGCTCGGTCGCCCGCTCGGGCTCGATGACGTCGATCCACAGGTCGTTGCGTTCGGCGATCGCGCGCGCCTCCTGCGCCATGACGTCGGGGGTCACGTCGTTGGCCGCGCGGTTGGACAGCGTGCGGGCGTTGTTCGCGCCCTCGCCGATGATCACGCCACGCTCGGCGGCGGCCTTGATCGCACCGACGTCCCCGTCGGGCATGACCAGGATCAGCTCATCGAGCTGTGGAGGGCTCGACTCGGCGTCGTCGCGATAGATCGACTTGGGGTCGTACGAACCCTCGACCACGCCGCGCGCCAGCAGCTCGGCCACGACCGTGACGTCGCCGTCGATGGTCTCGAGGCCGGCCAGCGGCGCCAGCCAGAAGGCCAGGCTGCGCACGACACGACCGCCGAGCCGGCGCTCCGCGGAGGCTCCCACGCGCACGATGACTTCGCGATCGATCGTCGCGGCATCCCCCGCCCCGATCAGGACGAGCCGCCCGGCCGGAAGCTCGCCGGCCGCCGCGAGCGTCGTGGCATACCGCTTGCCGGTCAGCTCCTTGAAGCCGGCCAGCGCCCGGAGCTCGCCGCCGGTTCGCCGGTCGATCTCGTCGAGCGGCCCTTCGAAGGTCGGGTCACCTGTGTAGGGGATGACGAGGACGTCGGCCTTGACGTCCCACGGCTGGTCGGTGACGACACGAAGCTGCACGGTGGTGGGTTCCTCCGGGTGTCGGGCCGCATGGGCGCGGGCGACCGCGAGTCAGGGACAGTGGCCGAAAGTGTACTGCCCGGCTGGGACCCCGGGCTGCCCGGGGCACGAAAGACCCGAACTTACGTTCCCGGGCTCGCAGCGGGCTCGGCGAGCGCCGCGCTCAGCTGGCCGCGGGCCTCCTCGATCGCGATGACGGCGCCGTTCATCCCGCCGCGGCCGATCTCGGCCATGATCAGCACGAGGCCGCGCGTGTCCGGCGGCAGCCGGTCCTTGGCCTTGCGTTCCTCGGTGATCGCCTTGCGAACGGCGTCGGTGACGCGACCGCCACTGTCGTCCAGGGCGGCGTACAGGTCGCGGAGCGCGGCGTCGTATCGGGCGCTCCGGTCCAGCCATTCGTCGAGGGTCACGACCTCCACCGTGCGCGCCAGCGCGTTGCGCAGGCGTCGCGCATCGGCGATCGCGGTGTCCGCTTCGTCAAGGATCGTCAGGGCCGCCGCGTACTCGGCGTCGCGCCCCTGCTCGGCGGCAGCCAGGACGGCCGTATCGTGATCGGCGAGGAGATTCGAGAGGCGCGTCGCGGCCGCCGACCCGCTGGCGAGCTGCAACCACGACGCCTCGACGCCCCGGGTGGACGCCAGGGCCGCCGCCAGCCGCGCGTGCCGATCGCGAACCGCCGGCCCGAGCCGGTAGCCCGCCTCCTCCGTGCCCACGAGGGGAACGTCGTCGAGCGCGGCTTCGATCTTCGCCGCGCGGGACCCGATGTCCGTCACGAGCCGGTCGCCTTCGTCGAGGGCGGCGGCCGCGGTCGCGGGGTCGCTGGCGACCAGCGCCGAGAGCGCCCCACGTCCCTGGACCCCGAGGTCATCGAGTCGGTCCGCGACGAGCGCCAGGTCCGCCGCGATGGCGTCGAGGCGGGCGCTGACGACGACGTCATCCCGCGCCGTCAGCCACGGGCGCGACCCGGCGGTGGCGGGGGCGTCCATGCCCGCCACGAGACCCGCCGCACCGAGCGCGATGAGGACGACCGCGACGAGCCAGGCGATGGCGAGCAGGAATTGACGGATCTGGGGCACGAGCGGTTGGTCGGCTCCGGTGATCGACTCGGGGTCGGCGCCCGCACGGTGTGCGAGCGTCGGAAGCCCGGGAATCGTAGCATCGGGCAGTGACGACGCCGACGGACGACCTCGCGACCCAGGCCCGCCGCCGCCTCATCGAGGCGATGCCGAAGGCCGAGCTGCACCTCCACCTCGACGGTTCGTTGCGGGTGGACACGGCGCTCGAGCTCGCCCGGACGCGCGGCATCGACGCGCCGACGGACTGGATCGGCATGTCCGCGGCCCTCATCGCGCCGATGCCATGCGCCGACCAGGCGGAGCTGCTGCGCGCGTTCGACCTGCCGATCGCGCTGATGCAGGACGCCGAGGCGCTCGAGCGCATCACGAGTGAGCTCGTCGAGACCAAGGCCGCGGACGGCGTGCGTTATGTCGAGATCCGCTGGGGTCCCCGGCTCCATGTCGCGGGCGGCCTCTCCCTCGCGGACGGGATCGCGGCCGTGTGCGCCGGCGCGCGCGACGGAGCCTCGCGAACCGGCACGGTCGTGCGCCTCATCTGCACCGCCCTCCGTTCCCACGACGCCGACGGGAACGTGGAGCTGGCCGAGACCGCGGCCCGCTTCATCGATGAGGGCCTGACGGGATGGGACCTCGCCGGACCCGAGGCCGCGTATCCCGACCCGCTCGACCACGCCCGTGCCTTCGAGGCGGCGCGGGCCAACGGCCTGCGCATGACGATCCACGCCGGGGAATGGGGCGGCGCGGCCCAGGTCCGCCGCGCGCTGGTCGTGGAGCCGGAGCGCATCGCCCACGGCCCGGTCACCATCGACGACCCCGCGTTGTGCGATGAGCTGCGGGCCCGCGGGATCTCGCTCGACCTCTGTCCGACCTCGAACTGGCAGGCCGGCGTCGTCCCGTCCGTGGCGGCGCATCCGCTTGCCGAGCTCCATCGCCGGGGTGTGCCCGTGACGCTCAATACCGACGACACGACGGTCTCGGACATCAAGCTGTCCGAGGAGTACGTCAACGCGGTCGAGCAGATCGGGCTGACCCTGCCGGAGCTGTGGGCGATCGACCGGCGGGCGCTCGATGTCGCCTTCGCGGACGAGGCGACGCTGTCCTCGTTGCGGGGGTCCTTCGACCGCTGGGCCGCCGGGATCCCAGAGCTCGCTTCGACGGAGGCGTAGCGCAGCCCTACCCCGAGAGCGCCTCGAGCGCGGCGGCCAGCTCGGTCGCATCCGCGGCGATCGCGGTCGGCCGCTCCTCGGCGGGGAGTGCGTCGACCTGTTCCCGGGTGGTCACGCCGGTCAGCATCAGCACGCAACGCGCCCCGACGGCGCGCGCCGCCGCGAGGTCCGTCCCGATCCCGTCCCCGATCATGATCGCCTCGCTGGCGTGGCGCCCCACTGCCTCGGCGGCCAGTTCCAACAGATTCGGTTCGGGCTTGCCGATCGAGAGGGGCGTGACGCCGGTGGTCGCCTCGAGGGCCGCGGCCACGGCGCCGGCGCCCGGGCGGAGGCCGCGCTCGGTCGGGTAGACCGGGTCGCGATTCGTGGCGATGAAGCGAGCTCCGGCCCGGACGCAGTCGGCCGCCGCCGCGAGGCGCAGGTAGGTGAGGTTCGGGTCGAGCCCGGTGACGACGGCGTCCGGGGCGCCGGCGGCCGCCCAGCCATCGATGCCCTCCTGGTGCATGCGGGTGGCGGCATGCGCCGAGGTGACCACCTCGAGCCCGACGTCGCGCAATTCGCGCTCGAGGCCGCCCCCGCCGACGACGAGGACCCGCCGGATCCCCGCCTCGTGCGTCACCAGGTGGAGCGCCGTTGCCCGTGCCGACGAGACCACCGTGTCGGCCGTGATCGGCGCGCCCATCGCCGTGAGCCGGGTCACGTAGTCGGCGCGGTAGTGCATCGAGTTGTTGGTCACGTACACGACGTCGTCGCCGCGGGCTGCGCGGTCGGCGAGGACCTCGGCCACGCCCGGCACGGGGTCGGCGCCGCGGTAGACGACGCCGTCGAGATCGACGAGGAGGAGCAGGCTCACGCGGCCGATCGTAGCCGCCGGCCGGACCACGCGTAGGATGGCGTCGTGACGACGCTTCCGCGCGACCCGCTGACCGGCACCGACCGACTGCTCATCGACGGCACGAATCTCCTCCACGCCCTGTCGCGCAAGCCCGGCGCGGCGCCGCAGGCGGCGTTGATCGGTCGATTGCGGGCGATCGTCCCCGCGGCCATCGGCATCGAGCTGGTCTTCGATGGGGCGCCGGACCGGGGGATGCGCGGCGAGCGCGTCGCATCCGGACTGATCGTGCGCCATTCCGGTCGGCGCACGGCCGACGAGGTGTTGCTCTCGCTCGTCGATGAGACACGGGCTGTCGCGGGCGCGGCCGCGACGGGGGCGCTGCTCGTGGTCAGCGACGACCACGCGCTCCGGGCATCGTTGCGCGCCAAGGGGGCCCGGACCGCGGGCTCGGCGTGGCTCCTGGGTCGGCTCGAGCGGCCGAAGCTCTCGGCGCCGTCCGTCGGCAACCGCCGGCCGGCCGCGACTCGCCCGATCGACGAGCGTGACCCCGCCACGGAACCGCCGCGCTGGAAGCCCGGGCGCGGCGCGACGACGAAGCGGGGCAACCCGCGCCGTGGGCGACCGTCCTCGGGTAGCATGCCGTCGTGACGATCATCGACACGCTCAACGAGATGTGGACCGGGCTCCTCGAGATCATGACCCAGTTCGTGATCCCGGATTGGAACGCCATCATCGCCATGCTGCCGCTCCTGATCTTCCTTGGCATCGTCGGGCCGCTGCTGACGCTCCTGCCGCTCGGGATCGTGATCTACCAGCTGCGCAAGCCCCGGGTGAAGGGCGTGGCGTTCGAGGAAGGCCCGACGGTCGCGGCCATCGGCGAGGACGGCCAGCCGATCTTCCCGCCGGGACTGCCCCATTGCCGGCGCGATGGGCTCATCTACCCGTCGGGAACCAACCGATGCGAGCGCTGCCAGGATCAACTCGCCGTCATCTGCCCGATGTGCGGACTGGGCCGGATGGCCATCGTCGACACCTGCACGAACTGCGGTCTCGTGCTCAAGGTCAAGCCACGCTCGGTCGTCGTGCGCCGTGCGGCATCCGGGCCGAAGCCCGGCGGCGCGGCGGTCGCCTGAGGCCTGGGCCGGCATGACCCGTGACGTCGCGACGGCCGCTCCGCAACCTGCGGCCGCGCTCGGGCGTCTCCTGACACGATGACCATGGCCGAGCTGTCCAACGCGCTCTTCCCGATCGGCGTCGTGTTCGTGGCGCTCGGGTTCGCGGCGCATGTCGGCCATGCGGTGATGCTGGCCAACGGCCGTCGAGCGGCACTCCCCGTCCTGAGCGCCGCGCGCCAGCCGGCCTTTGCGGGCGTGGTGACCGGCTCGTTCGTGACGGAGTCGACCCGGGCCGCGTCCGGCGGGCCCACCCTGGCCGCATCGCCGAGCCCGCTGTCCCGGGCGGCGACCGCGCTGTCCGCCCTGGCCGTGGCGTTCCTCGGGGTCTCGCTGCTCCTGCGCGGCATCGTCGTGGGCAGAGGGCCGTGGGGCAACATGTTCGAGTTCACGGTCGCCTTCTCGACCTCGATGGTGGCGGGCTACCTGGTCCTCGCTCGCCGGTACGCCATCCGCTCCATCGGGTTCATCCCGCTCGGCGTGGCGCTGATGCTGCTCCTCTACGCATCGAGCCTGCCGTCCGAGATCTCGCGGCTCGTCCCGGCCCTCCAGAACCCGCCGCTGCTCACGATCCACGTCGGGCTGGCCGTCCTCTCGTACGGGATCTTCGCGACGGCATTCGCGGCCGGGGTCGCCTACCTCGTCCAGGGCCAGGACGACCGGTTCGCCTGGCTGCCGTCGCACAAGGTGCTCGACGAGGTCGCCTACCGCGCCGTGATCATCGGCTTCCCGATCTTCGCGACGATGATCATCCTGGGCTCCTGGTGGGCCTCGATCGCCTGGTCGCGTTACTGGGGCTGGGATCCCAAGGAGACCGCCGCGCTCGTGACGTGGCTGACCTATGCGGTCTACCTCCACGCCCGCAACCGGCGCTCGTGGGCCGGCCGGCCGGCCGCGCTCCTGCTGGTCGTGGGCTTCGGGATGGTGCTGGTCACGTATTCGGGCTCGCTGTGGTTCAGCGGCCTGCACTCGTACAGCGGGCTCTAGTCCTCGAACGTCTGCTCGATCAGCGTGCCATCGGACGCGAAGGTGAGGGTCGTGGCTCGGGTGCTGTCCGAGGCACACGACTCGTTGTCGCAGAGGTAGCCGCGGGCAACCAGCCGGTCGTCGAGGTCCACGGACAGATCCAGCACATGCGTCCGTTCGGGGAGATCGATCGGCCAACCATCGACGATGGCGCCATCCGCATCGAACGCGACGACCGCACCACCCATGCCACCCATGGCTGTGGGCTCCCGGGTCACGTCCTGCCGTCGAAGCCAGCGAGAGATACATCGTCCCGTCGTTAGCGAAGGCCGGGCTCGTCGCAGCCGGCACAGGGCGTGTCTCCGAACAGGCAGCGCGTCTCGATGTTCGCGGGCAGGTCGATCGGCGCACCGGTGACCAGGGTTCCATCGAGCCGGAGCAGGACGAGTCGATCCTTCGCCTCGAGGGCAGTGTCGATGATGGCGATGCGTCCGTCAGGGGCGACATACGGTGGCGCCGGCGCGTCCAGCTGATACGGCCATCCCGGCCGGATCTCGCCGCGGTCGTCGTGGCTCCACACGCGACCCGACGCGCTGACATAGGTGAGGCCGTCGTCGACGTCGAGCACGGGACCGGATGCGGCGCCTTCCGACCCGCGCGGCCAGCCAGGGTGTAGGCGGCCGTCGAATGACCACGAGGTGAACTCGGTGCGCCGAGCCTCGAGCAGGATGGCCGGCTCGACGTCCTGGTAGCCCCACGCGACGACCCCGTCGGCGTGCAGGGCGAAGCCGCGGCAGCCGTCGCCGCCCCACCCATCCATGGCCGGGGGATCTCCGGGGATCTGCTGCGGCCATCCGGCGACCGGATTGCCATCGGGATGGAACGCGTGCAGGCGCGCCGCGGATCCCGTCGAGATCGCCACGTAGATCGTCCCGCCGGGGCCGACCTCGATCGACGATCGCTGGATGCCGCAGCCGATCGAAAGATCGCTCCACGACACGGTCGAGACGGCTCCGTCGAGCGTGGCGGGCCATCCGTTTTCGGGCCCACCATCCAGGCCGATGACATGGATCGTCGCGCCGTCGCTCGGGGAGCAAGCGATGTAGGCGATGCCGTCCACGCCGGTCCGAAGCCCGGGGCACGGGCCGTCGACCCCGACCGGCCAGCCGGCCGGGTCCCGGACGCCGTCGAGGACGAGGTGGACCTGGCAGGTCGCCGCCGCAAAGTCGCAGTCGATCGAGTGGCCGACCGCGAGTGGGTCGGGGACGGGATCGGTGTCAGGCGGGATCGGTGTCGGCGAGGGAGGAGCGGCGGAGGGTGACGGCACGATGCTGGGCCGGTTCGTCGCGGTCGCGACGGGCGACGCGGATCCGGGCGCTCCAGCGCATGCCGCCAGGACGATGGCGATGATCGCGATGAAGAGGGAACGGGACGGGCGCATGCGAATGGTTCCTCAGAGCCGGGCTTGACGACCGTTCGACGTGGGTGCGCTCCCATTGTTGCGGTGGTGTCGTCACGACGACACGTCACCGTCGCCCTCGATCAGGCGTTCTGAACCATCGCACCCGGCCGTGCCTCGACTGTCAGTCGCCTCGACCCGGGCCGCGCACCGTGCCGCGAATGGCTCTCGAGAAGAGTGCCGCGGCCCCGGACACGAGCGTGACGGTGAGCACGATGCCGGCCAGGCCGGACACGTCGGTCGCCGGCCGACCGTCGGCCCCGACGGGAACCGCGCCTGTGTCGACGGGCGGTGTCGCTGCGTCGGTCGGCGCAGCGGCCCCAGCAGGTGCGGCAGCGGCGCTCGGTGCCGCCGAAGCATCGGTCGCTGCCGCCCCGGCCGCCGGCGCCGCGCCGCCCGTGCCACTCCCCGGTGTTGCCGCGACGACCCGCACTGTCGCGATCATCTCCGGGTGGAACGCACAGAGGTAGGCATACGACCCGGGTTCCGCGAAGGTCTGCGCGAAGGTGGCCCCGCCCTCGAGCATCGAGCTATCGAACGCACCGTCCTTCGCGGTCACGGTATGCGGGGCCACGCCGCGGTTCGTCCACGTGACCCGGCCACCGACGGCGACCTCGATCGTCGCCGGTCGGAACGCGAAATCGGCGGCGTCCACGGATACGTCGGACGGAGCATCGACCAGCTGCGGCGTCGGCTCGGCGGCCGGTGCCGGCACCGCCGAAGGCGTCGCGGTCGGGGTCGGCCGCGGCGCAACGGGCTCGGTCCCGCCGCCTCCTCCGCTCGGGGCCACGACCTCGATCGTGCCGCGCATGTCCGAATGGAAGATGCACAGGAACGCGAAGCTCCCCGCCTCCTTGAACGTCTTGCTGACCGACGCGCCGCCGCCGAGGACGCCGGTGTCGAACGCGGAGGACGTCGCGGAATGCTCATCGTCGCCGGTGTTCCGGAACGCGACCGTGCCACCGACCGCGACCCGGACCGATGTCGGGTCGTAGAAGTCATCGCCGATCGTGACCGTGGCGCTGGAGGGCGCGCCGCCGCCGGTCGAACCGCCCGCCGCACCGCCTTGCGGCGGGGTGGTGCCCTCCGCCGACCCACCCGGGCCCGAGCCCGACGACACCACGATCCGACCGTGGTACGCGGCCGCGTCGTCGTTCCGTTCGTCGAGATAGGCGTACGTGCCCGCGACCGACAGCCGCACCTGGTACGAGTCACCCGGCTCCAGGTTCCCCGTATCGAACTCGGACCCGGACCGCGAACGCATCCGGTGACGATCGTCGTCGCGGTTGACGAACCGGACGATATCGCCGACCGACACGTGCACCTCGCGGTCACTGAGCCCGGATCCGATCGTGATCGTCACATCGGGCGTGCCCGCGGCCGAATCGTGCGCGTGGACGGGCGCGGCGCCGACGACGGACAGGGCGTAGACCAGCGCGGCGAGGCCCAGCACGAGGCCGACGCTGCGACGGGATGCGAGGGGCGGGACGAGGGAATGCAAGGACGGACCTCCGGGGACGGGCGACAGGACTCGCTACTTCTTCTGAGTCCGCGACACCCCGGAAGGTTTCAGTGGCGCGGTCGGTTCGCCCAGGGAGGCACGGCGTTCGGGTCCACACCCCGTCGCCGCGCTACTACGTCCCGCGCCGCCGGCGCTTCTGCCTCACCCTCGCCCGGGGTGGGCGGCGGCGGCGTCCAGGCTTCCGGCAGGGCCGGTGGCATCGGCGCGAAGTCCCGGAACTGGATGACCCGTCGCTCGAACTTCTCGAGCAGCTTCGGGTTCGCCGATTCCACCTCGGCGAAGACCTCCTCGAGCTCGTCGCCGATGAGCTCGTCGCGCTCGATCAGGGCCTTGGCCAGGTGATGGACCGCCGGTTCCTTGTCGCGGAGCAGCCGTTCGGTCTCCTCGTAGAGTTGGTCGAGCAGCTCGTGCGCCGCGATGATGACGGGTCCGATGGGTGGGTCGGTCGGTCGCATCGGGATGATGACCTTGGTCGGGCCCATCGCCAGGCTGCCGACGTAGTCCTCCGCGGCCGAAGTCGCCCAGCGCAGGTCGCTCGACGGCCCGGTCGAGAGCGTGTCGAGGAAGCGGTTCTCGACGACGTGCCCGGCGAGGCTCGTCATGATCTGCGTCTCGATCGATCGCGCGTACAGCGACGTCCGCTCCTCGCGTGGTCGCTGCTGGACGTAGCCCAGCGCGTGGCCCGCGCCGGATGATCGAGGCCTTGGAGATGCGGTGCTCCGGTCGCAGATAGCGCGCCGCCACCGCGTGACCCGCCTCGTGGTAGGCCGTCTCCCGTCGGTCGGTCAGGTTCCACGATCGGATCGGCTGCTTCAACCCCAGCGCTCGCTCGTCGGCGGCGTTGAGCCAGTCCTTGTAGTCGAGGAACTCGCGGCCGTCGTGGTGGGCCTGGATGAGCGCCTCGTTGATGATCGTCTTGATCATGACCGGCGTCCAACCCATGGAGTCGGTGACCAGCAGCTCCATCGGGATCTCGGGGTCGTGCCGCTTGCTCGCGAGGTAGTGGGCGATGATGTCGCGCCGGCCATCTGCGTCAGGGACATGGACGACGAGCATCCGGTCGAGCCGTCCGGGTCGGACGAGGGCCTGGTCGAGCACCTCGGGGCGGTTCGTGGCACCGATCACGAACACGAGCGGCTTGTTCGTCGCGGGGCCACGGATGAGCCCGAACCAGCGGAGGACCTTGTAGCGCCAGCGGTCCTCGACGAGCTCACCGAGCGAATCCATCTGGTTGAGCAGCGTGTTGAGGCCCATGCTGCCGCCGCCCATGAAGCCGCCGATGGCCATGCCGCCGGACTGCGTCGAGCGGTTCTGCCCGATCGAGTCGAGCTCGTCCATGAACAGGATGCAGGCGCCGCGCCGGCCGGGTTCCGCGTACTTGCGCGCCAGCCCGCGCGCGTCGCGGAACAGTTTCATGATCATCAGCTGGGTCATGCCGATGAACATGCCCTGGAGCGAGCTCGAGTCGATATAGATGAACGGCAGGTTCGCTTCCTTGGCGATGCATGCGGCAAGGAACGTCTTGCCGGTCCCGGGCGCGCCCGAGAGGAGCATGCCCTTGGGCATCTCGCCGCCACGCAGCTCGAACTCCTTGACCCCGCGCAGGATGCCGACCGTGGTCTTGGCATGTTCCAGCAGGTCTGGCTGTCCGCGGTAGTTCTCGAACGAGAGTCCGATCTGGGGGTCGTCCGGGGTGACGGTGTACTTGCGCGGTCGGGACAGGAACCAGAACAGGATGCCGAACTGGAAGATGATGTAGGTGGCCGCGAACGAGAGCTGCAGCGCGAAGGCCGGCGCAGCCCCGATCAGCCCGACGATGCTCTCGATGAACGCGACCGTGCCGTTCGCCGCGATCATCGCCGTGACGACCGCGAGCACGATCAGCAGGCGAATCAGGTTCTTGTTCCAGATGAACGCCAGGTTGGACCCGACGGTCCGGACGCGGTTCACTTGAAGCCCACGATATTGCCGGCCTGCGTCTCGACGACGAGGTTGATCGCGACGGGGTTCTGGCTACCGTCCCGCCCGATCATCACGAACGCGGTCGCGGTTCGCTGGCCGTCCTCGAATGTGGCCAGCGTCTCCACCGATGTCACCCGGTTGATCTCCCAGCGGCTCATCTCGGCGGTGAGCGCCTTGTACGGCGTGGCCGGCACGGCGGAGCGGATGGCATCGGCGTCGTTGCGGGCGACAGCGGCGATGAACTCGCGAACCACGGGCGCCGGCAGGTTGCCGGCCGTGGCGGGATCCACGACCTGGCCGGTCGGGGCCGGCTGCGACGTGAGGAAGTACTGGTATCCGAGCAGGACACCGAACCCGAACCCGGCGAGCACCAGCGCGAACCGCAGCACGCGGGTGAGGCCGGCCACGATCGCCAGGCTTCGTCGGCGAGGCACGCCGACCACCGCCGGGGCGTCCGCGGGCCCACGGCCGCGGCGGCGGCTGGTTCCGCGGTGGCCGCGTCCTCCGAGGCGGCAGACGGGACGGCGACGGCACTCGTTTCGGGCGCCGGGATCGCGCCGCCTCCCGCCGGCACGACGGCAGCATCGCTCGTGGGCGGCGTCAGCGACTCGGCGTTCATCGCCTGGGTGCCGTCGGGGCCGGGCTCGCCGCTCATGGTTCCTCGATCGTGCTGGGCGGGGTGATGAGCGCGGCCTGACCCCCGGCCGTGGCCACCCGCCAGGTGCGGATCTCTTCGGTCCCGTCGGAGAGGACCACGTGCGCGGCGTAGGCGTGGAGGCTGAAGCCGCCCGCGACGTACGAACCGAGGTGCACCGGGACGTCGACCCGGGCGAACTGGGCCCGGAACCGGCTGGCGCGCAGCTTCGCGTCCGCGGCCACGCCCATGGAGGTCAGCATGCCCTGGTCATCCGCGGTGAACGCGTTGATGAACTGGCGAGCGACGGCGGACTCGGTGGTACGGGGCTCGGCCGCTGGCTTGGGCGACAGGTCGCTCGCGATCGTCGGCACGAGGAATCCCAGCAGCGCACCGATCGCGATCGTCGCGAACACTCGCGAGATCCGCCGGACCAATAACCGCCGTCGACGCAAAGCCCACCCCGCTTCCGGGACGCAACTACGAGAGTGACCAACCGTCACGCGAACGGTCACCCGTCGAGCGGCGCCTGTCAAACCCACATTCGTCCTGGGCGCCCGGTCGGATGCCCGAGCGTGGGTCGATCGCGCCGGTTCAGCGCGTGCGCGTGACCTTGTTGAGGTTGCGCGGCACCTCCGGATCGTGGCCGCGAGCGCGCGTCAGGTAGAGCGCATGCAGCTGCCCGACGACGATCGACACGATCGGCCCGAGCCACTCCGGGGTTCCGGCCGGCAGCCGGAACGGCCACCGGGCGAGCGCCAGCGCCTCGTCGGCGTCGGACACGACCGCGAGGTCCGCCTCGAGATCCGCCCGTAACCGCCGCAGCAGCGCGACCAGCGACGTGAAGGTCGGGCCGGGCCGGACCGTTGCGAGGACCGGAACGCCGGGCTCGAGCAGGGCGAGCGGCCCGTGCTCGAAGTCGGCGGCCGAGTACGGGTCGGCGAAGACCCGCGCGAGCTCTTTCAGCTTCAGGGCCCACTCGCGGGCGGTCGCATACTCGTACCCGCGCGCGAGGACGAGCAGCCGATCGGCTCGCGCTTGCTCGATCGCCATCGACTCGATATCGGCTTCGAGCGCCAGGGTCCCGGCGAGCGCGTCCGGGATCGCGGCGAGGGCCGTGGCGTCGGCCGGGTCGCGGGACAGCGCGGCCGAGAGGGCGGCGACCGCCAGGAGCTCGGTCGTGTACGTCTTCGTGGCCGCGACCGCGAGCTCCGGCCCCGCGCCGAGGTCGATGGTCGTCTCCGCAGCGTTGGCGAGCGCCGAGTCCGGGTCGTTGGTGATGGCGAGCGTCGGGGCGCCCTGCTTGCGCCCGGCCTCGATGACCGCGACGACATCCGGCGAGGCACCCGACTGGCTGATGCCGACGACGAGCGACCGATCGAGCCGCGGCTCCGCGCCGTACAGCGAGATCACCGACGGCGCACTCAGACCGACCGACAGCGCGTGCCGGACACCGAGCACGTACTGGGCGTAGATGGCCGCGTGGTCGCTCGTGCCACGGGCGGCGATGACGACATGATCGACCCCGCGCGCGCGGATCGCGTCGGCCAGCGGCCCGACGACGTCGGGCGCGCGGCGGAGGAACCGGGCGGCGACCTCGGGCTGCTCGAGGATCTCGTCGCGAAGGCTCATGTTCGGATGGTATCGGCGCGCCTTCCTGCCGATCTCATGCGGTTCGTGGCCCGGTCGCCTCCAGGACGTGCTCGACGCCGACGGGCAGGCGGCCGGGCGCCTCGGCCTCGCCGGCGAGGACGGCCGCGAGCGCCTCGAGCGAGGCCGGCAGGATCGAGTAGGTAGCCAGCGCCGTCGACCGAAGGCGGATACGCGGCGACGTCCCACGGGCCGCGCAACGCGACGGCGACGACGGGCGTGCCCGTGCCGGCGAGCGCCTCGACGAGCTCGATCTGGGCGGGCTGGCGATGTCCGTCGATCGTGCCGACGACCACAGTCCCGGCCCCTGCCGCGCGGTCGCGAACCGCGGCGATCGACGCGGCGTCCGGTGACTGCTCCACGACGATCTCGTCGACATCTCGGAAGTGGCCGCGGAGCGCGGCGGCCAAACCTGGAGCGACCGTCGATGAGGTGTCGGCGGGCGTGAGGTCGGCGGGGCGCGGCATGACGGCGAGGATCGGGCCGGACTCGCCGGCAAGCGGCAACAGCCCGCCCGGGTCACGGACGAGGGTGATCGAGCGAGCGGCCAGTTCGGCGGCGAGGGCCCGGTGCTCGGCGCACCCGACGACCGACAGGTCCGGTGCCGGCCCGACCGAGCCCAGCCAGGCCCGGAGCGCGGCGACACGACGTTCCGTGGCGGCCACCTCGGCCGGATCGAACAGCTCCCGGGCCACGGCACGGACGAGCGTCTCCTCGATGCGCGCCAGCGCCTCGGGATCGGCCGAGGCGAGGAGGAGGTCCACGCCGGCCCGGACCGCGGCGAGCACGTCGAGGACCTGGCCCGGGCCCTGGGCGAGTGCCCGCATGTCGAGCGCGTCGGAGATCGTCACGCCCTCGAAGCCGAGATCGCGCCGCAGCAGGTCGGTCATCACGGCCCGCGACAGGGTCCCCGGCAGATCCTCCCGACCCGACACGGCCGGCAGCGCCCCGTGCCCCGACATCGCGAGCCGGGCCCCGGCCGCGAACGCGGCACGGAACGGCACGAATTCGCGGGCGTCCAGCACGGAACGTTCCGCCGAGACGACCGCCAGACCGTGGTGCGTGTCGCTCGAGATGTGCCCCATCCCCGGGGCGTGCTTGACCGTGGCGGCCACCCCGGCCGCCTGGAGGCCGCGGACCATCGCGGCGCCGTGCGACGCGACCGCCTCGGCCGAGTCCCCGAACGACCGGATCCCGAGCGCCGGGTTGGCCGGATCCGTGGCGAGATCCAGGACGGGCGCGTAGACAACGTTCACGCCCATGGCCCGCGCCTCGGTCCCGATCGCGAACCCCACCCGCTCGGTCAACGCCGGGTCGTCGGCGGCGCCGAGGGCCATGTTCCCGGCGAACGCCGTCGAGCCATCACCGAGACCGATGAACTGCCCGCCCTCCTGGTCGGCCGCGACGAGCATCGGCGAGGGACGCCCGCGCGACGCAACCCCAGGCGACGAACCCGGGGAGTCGGCGGGCGCGGCGTGGGGGGCCGCCGCGCCCGCTCGCTGGAAAGCGGAGGTCAGCTCCAGGACCTGGCCCGGAGACCGAACGTTCTGAAATCGGAAGAGCGACATCCCCGCGGCCGGCGACGCGGCCAGCCGTTCGGCGATGCGGGCCGGCAGCACCTCCCCCTCGAACGCGAGCATGACCCGCCCGAGGATCGCGTCGCCACGATCTGCGCCGGCCCCTCGGTTCACCACCTCAACCCTTCACCGCCCCCGCCAGGCCGCGCACGAAGTAGCGCTGGACCACGATGAAGAACAGCAGGATCGGCACGACGGTCATCGTCACGCCCGCCGCGATCGACCGGAAGTCCGACGCGAAGAAGCCCTGCAGCGCGGCCAGGCCGACCGGCAGCGTCATGCCCTCGGGCGTGTGCAGCATCAGCGACGGCCACAGGAAGTCGTTCCACGACGTGACGAAGGTGAAGATCGCGACCGCGGCCAGCGACGGCCGGACGATCGGCAGCAGGATCGACCACCAGATCCGCCACTCCCCCGCCCCGTCGACGCGCGCCGCGTCGATCAGGTCGGACGGCACGCCACGGAACGCCTGGCGCAGCAGGAAGATGTTGAAGGCGCTCACGATGTTCGGGAAGATCAGCGCCGGCAGCGAGTCGTAGTAGCCGAACACGTTGACCGCGAGGATGAAGCTCGGGATGTAGGTCAGCTGCGCCGGCACGATCAACGTCGCCAGCAGCGCGTAGAAGATCGCCTCGCGACCGATGAACCGCATCTTCGCCAGCGGGTACGCCGCCAGCGCGGCCACCAGCACGTTCAGCAGCCCCGTCGTTACGGCGACGATCGCGCTGTTGAGGAAGTAGTTGGAGATCGGCAGGCTGTCCCAGACCTTCGAATAGTTCGCGAGCGTCGGGTCGTTCGGGAGGAACTGCGGCGGCACCGAGGTGATGACGTCGGCCGGGCCCTTGAGCGAGGTCAGCAGCATCCACAGGAACGGGAAGACCGTGATCACCGCCAGCGCCGACAGGACGGCATACCAGCCACCGTCGCGCAGCAATCGACCGCGCCGCCGCGCCCGGCGGCGAGCTGCACCCTCAGCCGCCTCGCCCGCCGTCAACGACGACGCGAGTGGCGCGGAGACGGGACGCGCACGTCGCTCATCCCTCGCCCTGGCCCCCGCGCTCGAGCAGCCGGACGTTGACGATCGAGAACGCCAGCGTCACGACCAGCAGCGCGATCGCGATGGCCGAGGCGTAACCCGCGTTCGAACGCTGGAACGCCTGTTGCCACAGGTAGAAGACCATCGTGACGCCCGAATCCAGGATCCCGCCGGTCCGGTTCGTGAGCACGTAGATCTCATCGAACACCTTGAGCGCGGCGAGGCTCGAGATGACCGCCACGAACACGATCTGCGGGCGGAGCGCCGGGATGCTGACGTAGCGGTGTTTCTGGATGTCATTGCAGCCGTCGATGCGGGCCGCGTCGTACAGCTCCTCGTTCACGTTCTGGAGCCCGGCCAGGAAGATGACCGCGTAGTAGCCGATGCCCGCCCAGATCGTGAGCATCATCGCGATCGGCAGCACGAGCGATGGCGTCGTGAGCCACTGGATCGGCTGGTCGATCACGCCCCACGACTGGAGCACGCCGTTGATGAACCCGGTCCGGTCGAACAGCCAGCGCCACGACAGCCCGATGGCGATGCTGCCGCTGACCGCGGGCACGAAGTACAGCGCCCGGTAGAGGTGGATCCCGCGCAGCTTGCGGTTGACGACGATGGCCAGCGCGATCGACAGCACGATGAGGATCGGGGTGACCAGCAGGTACACGAATGAGTGCGTCAGCGCCAGCCAGAAGGTGTCGTCCTCGATCAGGCGCTGGTAGTTGTCGAGGCCGGTGAAGACCGGCGGCCGGATGATGTCGTAGTCGGTGAAGCTGTAGTAGACGACCGCGATGATCGGGTACACGACGAACACGCCCAGCAGGATGAGGGCGGGCGCCAGGAACAGGTACGGCGTGAGCGAGCGCTTCCGAGTCATCGATCGGTCCTGATGGTACGAGCCTTGTGACGGTGGACTGGCCCGCCCCCGGGGGACGGGAGGCGGGCCAGGATTGACAGGCGAAGCCAGTCGCTATTCGAGCAGCTTGTTGGCCTCCGCGACGGCGTCGGTCAGCGCCTGCTGGGCCGGCACGTCGTTGAAGAGCGCGGACTCGATGGCGTCGAGCACGATCGCGTTCACGTCCGCCTTCTTGGGCACCGTCGGGACGATGTCGGCGTACTTGGACACGATGTCCTTGGCGATCGGGCGCGCGCTGTCCTCGATCAGCTCGGGCTCCGAGCTGAAGAACGGGTCGTCATAGGCCGCCGCGGACGACGGGTAGACGGCGACCTGCTTGGCGAAGTCGACCATGCTCCGCGGGTTCGTGAAGAACTGCGCGAGCGCGATGGACGCATTCGGGAACTTCGTGTCGCCCTTGACCGAGATGCCCATCGAGCCCTTGCCGAGGACGCCGGACTTGCCGACGGGCGCGGGCACGACCGCGAGATCCTCGTAGAGCGAGGCGTTGTTGGACTTGACCTCACGGATGAGGTTCGGGCCGGTCTGATAGAACGGCGCCTGGCCGGCCGAGAAGATCAGCAGGCCGACGCGGTCTTCGGCCGTGGTCAGCGCGGCGGTGTCGACGCTGCCTTCCTTGACCATGTCCACGTACATCTGCAGCCATTCGACGCCGGCGGCGGAGTCGAAGGTGAAGCTCTTGCCGTCGGCGGCGATGACCTCGACGTCGCCCTCGTAGGTCATCTGGGCGAGCAGGTCGTTGACCGTGAGACGGATGTCGCACAGCGACCCGGTCTTGTCCTTGATGGTCTTGCAGACGGCCGGCAGGCCATCGACGGTCTTGGGGAAGTCGGCGACGGTCAGGCCCGCGCCCTCTTCGTAGATGCGCTTGTTGATCAGCTCGACGGCGATGCCCTGGTACCACGGGAACTGGAAGTTCTTGCCGTCCACCAGCTGCGACTTCCAGAGACCCTCGAAGTAGATGTCCTTGACTTCCTGGGGAACGGTCGCGTCGAGGTCCAGGAGGACACCCCGGGTCGCGTAGTCCGCCACCCAGCCTTCACCGACGGACAGGTTGATGACGTCGGGTGCGTTGCCCGCGGAGAACGCGTTGTTCAGGTCTTCCTGGAAGGTGCCCTGATGGTCTTCCCAGTTGACCTTGACGCCCGGGTACGTGGCCTCGAAGCGGGCGATCGTTTCCGCGATGTACCCGTCGAACGTCGGCGACAGGAAGAACGTCCAGAAGCCGATCTCCGCGTTGGGTTCGACGTTCGGGATGACGGCCTCGGCCGGATCGACGGCGAGTGGCGCCTCCGACGGGGACGCGGCCGGCGTCGAGGGCTCCGTGCTGGCCGGCGGCTGCGACGCAGGCGGCTGCGAGGCCGGTGCGCTCGCCGATGGGGCGACTGCCGGAGTACAGGCCATGACGGCGAGGATCGCCGCCAGGGCCAATGCCATGGTTCGCTTGGTGTGCATCACTCCTCCTTGAACTCCTTCTCTGACGTGGGGTCGGTTCTCGTTCCGACGGTGCGCGGCGGGGTCAGGCGTGACGGACCACCTCCGTTCCCCTCAGCCGGTCCGGGTCCCGGACGGCACTGGCCACGGCGACGGCTCCCCACGCCCCGGGCTCGGCCTCGGGTGGCAGGACCTCGACGATGTGGGCCGGCAACAGCTCGCCGGCCTGGCTCGAGACGGCACGCAGGCGCTCGAGCTCTCGATGGATGGGCTCCGAGAATGCGGAGCCCGCGTGTGACACGCCACCGCCCACGACGACGTGATCGACGTCGTAGGTCATGACCAGGAGGTGGACCGCCCAGGCCAGCCGGCGACCGACGTCGTCGACGAGCTCGCGAGCGGTGGGATCGCCGCCGACGGCGGCGGCGTAGACGTCCTTCGCGGTCCCCGCCTCCATGCCGGCCGCGGTGGCTCGCCGGGCGATGGAGGGACCGGAAGCGAAGGCCTCGAGGCAGCCCGCCTGGCCGCAGGCGCAGGTGGGACCGACCGGGTCGACGATGGCGTGGCCGATCTCGCCGGCGAGGCCGCGGCTGCCACGGTGGAGCCGGCCATCGAGCACGACGCCGGCCGCGATCCCGGTGCCGACCGCCAGGTAGGCGAGGTCGCTGCCGTCGAGGCCCTCGGGGCCGTCGGGGCGGTCGGCGGCTCGGCGGCACGACGGCGGTGCAGGCCGAGGGCGGCGGCTCGCGCGTCGTTCTCGATGATGACGGGTCGGCCCAGCTCCGCTTCCAGGGCTCCGCGGAGGTCGAAGTCGGTCCAGCCGAGGTTCACGGCGAGGGTCACGTGCCCGGCCACGGGATCCACGCGGCCGGGGACGCCGACACCGATCGCGTCGAGGTCGTGGCGTTGCAGGCCGGCGGCCGCGAGGGCTTCGTCGAGTGCCGCGGCGATGGCGGAGGCGGCACCGGCCTGGTCGCCGACGGAGGCGGCGTGGGTGGCGCGGCCCCGGACGTGGCCGTCGGCGTCGACGATGAGGACCGCGATCTTCGTGCCGCCGATGTCGATGCCGGCGACGTGCCGGTCATCGATGCACCGTCAGGCCGAGCTCGCGGGTGAGCAGCAGCGCGCATGCGCCGAGCAGCGTCACGTCCTCGCCGGTGCCGCCGTCGACGATCCGGGTGTCGCGCGCGAGCGGGCCCAGGCTGCGCCGGCCGGCCTCGTCCCGGATCGCCGCGAACCACGGGTCACCGAGCGCCGTTGCGCTGCCGACGATCGTGATGTGGCGGACATCGAGGGCGCCGGTCAGGCCGGCGATGGCCGCACCGATCGCTCGGCCGGCGGCGAGGACCACGGGGAGGACGCGGTCGTCGCCGGCGGTGGTGCGATCGACGAGTTCCTGGAGGTCGTTGGCGCCCGCAGCGCGGACGACGGCCGGGACGCTGGCCACGGTCTCGAGGCAGCCGAAGCGCCCGCAGTGGCATTCGATGCCGTCGGGGTCGACGACGACATGCCCGATCTCGCCGGCGCCGTCGCCGTCGCCGCCGAACAGCTGGTCGCGCAGGATGATGCCGGCACCGACGCCGCGACCGACCTTGATGACGACGAGGTTCTGCGGCCGCTCGTCGCCACCGAACAGGTAGGTCGCGAGGGCCGCCGCGCGGGAGTCGTTGGCGACCACGGCCGGAAGACCGTGGCGCTCCTCGAGGATGCGCGCGAGCGGCAGGTCCTGCCAGTCGAGGTTGACCGCCCAGCGGATCGTGCCGTCCGCGTCGACCACGCCCGGCGTGCCGACCCCGATGCCGAGGAGGGGGCTCGTGGCCTCACGCCGGACGTCGTCGATGAGCTCGTGGACCAGCTGGACGGCCTGGTCGCCGTCACGGCCCTCGAGCTCGCGGGTGCGTTTCGTGGTGAGCTCGCCGCGCAGGTTCGCGAGGGCGGCGGTGAAGGTGCGCTCGCCGAGGTCGAGCGTGATGACGCTTCGGGCGTCGTCCTTGAGGGCGACGAGGGTGGGCTGCTTGCCACCGGTGCTCGGGCCGCGACCGACGTCCTCGGCGAGGCCGTCCCGCTCCAGGTCCGCGACGAGCTCGCCGACGCTGGTTCTCGTGAGTCCGGTCAGCCGGGCGATGTCGGCGCGGCTGATCGGACCCAGGTCGTAGAGCGCGCGCAGGACGAGGGCCGCGTTGTGGGCGCGGGTCTGGGCATGGGTCGCCTTGGACGGGTATTCGGTGCGTGCCACGGATGGGATGCGGGCCCCTCGCCACTTCGTCCAGAGAGTTGACGAAGCGGATAGTGGTGCGGGGCCGCAACTTTGTCAATACCTAGGACAAAGCCTCGTACCGGAGCTACGGCCTCGAGTTGGCGGGCCTCTCAGCGCCGAGCCAGGATCCGCTCGAACGTCCGAGCGTTGTAGACGGCGCAGGCTCGATGGTCATTGTTGAAATAGACGAACCCGCGATGGCCGCCGGGTAGCCCAGCCAGGCGGTCGACCCAGCTCGCGAGGGCTTGCCGGCCGTAGCACGGCCGTGGGGTGGCTCTCCCCTGGTGGAGCCGCAGGTACGTCCAGTCGGTCGTGCTCCAGAGCGGCGTGATCGGCCCGCGTCGGTCGGCGAGCACGAACGCCGCGCCATGGTCGCGGAGCAGATCGGACAGCTCTGGCACGAACCAGCTCTTGTGCCGCGGCTCGACGGCGACGGGCACCGCGCCTCGGAACGCCCGCAGCGTGTCGTCCAATCGGTCCAGGTCGATCTCGAGGCTGGGTGGCAACTGCAGGAGCACGACCCCGAGCTTGTCGCCAAGCTCCACGGCGCGCTCCATCAGGAACTCGACCGGCCCCTGCGGATCCTCGAGCCGCTTGATGTGCGTCAGGTAGCGGCTGGCCTTGACCGCGAACCGGAAGTCGTCGGGCACCGCGTCGCGCCAGCCCCGGAACGCCTCCGCCTTCGGCATCCGGTAGAAGGTGACGTTGAGCTCGACCGTATCGAATGTGCTCGGACCATGTCGAAGCAGCCGGCCCGCGCCTCGGATCACGATCCCTATGGCTGGCGCACCGGGGCCGTCCGGGTCATTGCCAATGCCCTGCTGGTGTTGCTCGCGTACGAGATCGTGTCCTTGGCATTCGGGGTGGTACAGATGATCGTCGCGGGACCGCCCCCGCCCCCGCCCCTGCCGCCAGCCCAGATGGTGCTGCTGGCTGCCGTCTTTCTCCTGGTCCGCTGGATCTTCGTCCTGCCTGGCCTGCTGGTGGTTCTCGTCGGCCTCGAATACGTCACGCGCCGCGTTCCGCACGGACGCGTCCTGACCGCGATCGTCGCGTTCGCTCCGATGGTCTTGTGGGAGCTGACACAGTCGGGCGACACCTCCGCGCAGGGCGCGGTCCTCGGCGCGACCGCGGTGTTGTTCGCGGTCCTCGCGCGTCTGCCGGCCCGGTTCCACGAGCGCTCGACGAACGATCCTGGGGCCATGCAACCCCCGGCCGAGACCGTGGTCGCGCCTCGCTGACCCGGGTCAGGTCAGCGACTCGAAGGCGGGATCGTCCCTGCTAGCCCCCAGTCAGAATTGATGCCTGCGGCGATGACTGCCGCCACCGCAGCCCCGAGACTTCGGACATCGGAAGCGAAGCTCGAGGACGAACAGAGATGGACCCGATGGCAATGCTGATCATGGCTCTCGCGGTGATCCTGGCGATGAACCTCCTTGGCTCGGCTCCGCGAACCGACCGCCGCTCCCACAACTGAAGACGCCGCTCCACAACTGAATAGCGTGACCGCCGACCAGGGGCACTCCCCCGCGTCGGCGGTCTCTGCATGTGGCGCTCGAGATCATGAAACCGAACACCCGTTCGGTGTACGATCCGTGGATACGCCGTTGAGAACCACCCAGACCCCCGTGGACATCCCCACATCGCCCCGTGGAAAAGCCGCTCCCCGATGTGGACGATCAGCCCGCGAGCGTGGACGAGCACGAAATCCGACAAACCACCACATCTAGCGGTAACCTTCGCAACGCAACCACTACATCTTGTGGTTTTGGCCTTGACTACCGCCACCCATCGGCGTATCGTTCTTGAGGTCACTCGCCCTACCGAGACCCCGAACCCAGCCCCCGCAAACGGCACGATCCGCCGGCCCGGGGCCCGGCACGCAGGAGCCTCGGAACAGAGACGACAACGGAAACGCGGCAGCTACCGCGCGGGATGGACACGGAGGAGCATCAGATGGCCCGAGCCACGACCAGCGGCGTCGCCGAGCACGACACGAAGCAGCCCAAGTCGGAGGCGACCGCCAAGTCGGGCGCGGGCACAGCCACGGCCACCCGCCAAGCAACCCCCCGCCGCCACGCCGGCCCCTACGGCGCGAGCTTCGACGGCACGGATCCCAACGGGAAGCCCGCCAAGGGCCTGACCTTCGAGCGCCGCTGGACCCGCCCGGGCGTCCATCCCTACGACGAGATCACCTGGGAGTACCGGACCGCCGGCATCGCCAACGAGTCGGGCAAGAGCGTCTTCGAGCAGAAGGACGTCGAGGTCCCGAACTTCTGGTCCCAGCTCGCCACCAACGTCGTCGTCAGCAAGTACTTCCGCGGCCACCTCAACACGCCCGAGCGCGAGACCAGCGTCAAGCAGCTCATCGATCGCGTCGTCAACACGATCGCGTCCTGGGCCGAGACCCAGCGCTACTTCGCGAGCGACGAGGACCTCGCCACCTTCAAGGCCGAGCTGACCCACCTCATCGTCCACCAGAAGATGGCCTTCAACTCGCCGGTCTGGTTCAACGTCGGGATCGAGGAGCAGCCGCAGTGCTCCGCGTGCTTCATCAACTCGGTCCAGGACACGATGAGCTCGATCATGGACCTCGCCAAGACCGAGGCGATGCTCTTCAAGTTCGGCTCGGGCGCGGGCAGCAACCTCTCCACGATCCGCTCCTCCAAGGAGAAGATGGCCGGCGGCGGCACGGCGAGCGGGCCCGTCTCCTTCATGAAGGGCTACGACGCCTTCGCCGGCGTCGTGAAGTCGGGCGGCAAGACCCGCCGCGCGGCCAAGATGGTGATCCTCGACGCCGGCCATCCGGACGTCCTCGAGTTCATCGATTCGAAGGCGCACGAAGAGCAGAAGGCCTGGGCGCTGATCGAAGCCGGCTACGACCCGAGCTTCACGGGCGAGGCCTACGGCTCCGTCTTCTTCCAGAACGCCAACCACAGCGTCCGCGTCACGGACGACTTCATGCGCGCGGTCGAGCAGGACCAGGAGTGGACGACCCACGCCGTGGTCGGCGGCGAGCCGATGGACACCTACAAGGCCCGCGACATCTTCCACAAGATGGCCGAGGCCGCGCACCTCTGCGGCGACCCGGGCATCCAGTACGACACGACGATCAACGACTGGCACACGTCCGCGAACACGGATCGCATCCACGCGAGCAACCCGTGCTCCGAGTACATGTTCCTCAACGACACGGCCTGCAACCTGGCCTCACTCAACCTCATGAAGTTCGTCGACGCGGACGGCGAGTTCGATCCCGAGGCCTATCGATTCGCGGCCAAGGTGACGCTGACGGCGCAGGAGATCCTGGTCGACAACGCCAGCTACCCGACGCCCAAGATCGAGGAGAACTCGCACAAGTTCCGCCCGCTCGGGCTCGGCTACGCCAACCTCGGCGCGCTGCTGATGAGCCGCGGTCTCGCCTACGACTCGGACGAGGGGCGCAACTACGCCGCGGCCCTCACCGCGATCATGCACGGCGAGGCGTACAAGCAGTCGGCGATCATCGCCCGCGACCACGGCGGCCCGTTCGCCGAGTACAAGGTCAACGAGGCGCCCGTTCCTGCGCGTCATCGGCAAGCACCGCGACGCCGCGTACCGCATCCCCACCCAGGGCGTGCCCGCGACCCTGATCGACCACGCCAAGATCGTCTACGACGAGGCGCTCGAGCTCGGCAAGAAGCACGGCTATCGCAACGCGCAGGTCACCGTGCTCGCGCCCACCGGCACGATCGCCTTCATGATGGATTGCGATACGACCGGCGTGGAGCCGGACATCGCGCTCATCAAGTACAAGAAGCTGGTCGGCGAGGGCTTCCTCAAGATCGTCAACCAGACCGTCCCGGCCGCGCTCAAGAAGCTCGGCTACACGGCCGACCAGGTCGGCGAGATCCTCGACTACCTGACGGAGCGCGAGACGATCGAAGGCGCCCCGCACATCAAGGCCGAGCACCTGTCGGTCTTCGACTGCGCCTTCAAGCCGGCCAACGGCACGCGGTCCATCCACTACATGGGCCACGTCCGGATGATGGGCGCCATCCAGCCGTTCATCTCGGGCGCGATCTCCAAGACCGTGAACATGCCGGAGGCGGCGACGGCCAAGGAGATCGAGCAGGTCTACCTCGAGGGCTGGAAGCTCGGCCTCAAGGCGATCGCGGTCTACCGCGACAACTCGAAGCGCTCGCAGCCGCTGAGCACCTCCAAGACGAACGGCGACGTCGTCGATACGGCCGTCGTCACCGACCTCAAGAAGCAGCTCGCCAAGGCCCAGGCGGAGGCGGCCCTCCCCCATCGCCGGCGCCTGCCGTCCGAGCGGACCGCGGTCACGCACAAGTTCGAGATCTCGGGCCACGAGGGCTACATCACGGTCGGGCTCTACCCGGACGGACAGCCGGGCGAGATCTTCCTGAAGATGGCCAAGGAGGGGTCCACGGTCTCGGGGTTGATGGACTCCTTCGCGACGACGGTCTCGGTGGCGCTCCAGTACGGCGTGCCGCTGAAGGACCTCGTCAACAAGTTCGCGCACGTTCGGTTCGAGCCGAGCGGGTTCACCGGCAACCAGGAGATCCCGATCGCGAAGTCGATCGTGGACTACATCTTCCGGTGGCTGGGGTCGCGGTTCCTGGACACGGACGACAAGGCGAGCCTGGGGCTCATCGATCGGTCACAGGTTGAGGTGTCGGGCCGGACTCGCCTCCGCAAGGCACAACCGCCTTCGGCGCCCAGCGCCTTGCTCCGCCGAGCCCTGCCCCGGTATCCCGGCCGTGGCGCCTAACAATGAAACTCCGTCCACCTTGGCGGCCGCGCCTGGGATCGGCTCAGATGGTGAGGGGGCCCACACCGAGACCTCCGAGGCGGCGTCTCCTCCGACCGCCTCGGAGGCCCAATCCTGTCGACTCGGATGCCCCCAAGGCGACGGCTGTCGCGGCGTCACCGGCTGAGGCTGGCTCCGGGGATGCCTGAAGGTCATCGCGACCAACGGGCATGCCGCGAACGGTGGCAGCAAGACGGGCAATGGGAACGGTGGTGGCACGTCGGCCATCACGCTGAACCTGGGCGCCACGAAGGTGAGCTTCCAGACCCAGGCCGACGCCCCCAGCTGCGCCGACTGCGGCTCGATCATGGTCCGCAACGGCAGCTGCTACAAGTGCCTCAACTGCGGGAGCACGAGCGGCTGCAGCTAGATTTGGCATCACCACGGTGATAGGATTGACACCGTGGTGGCGATTCAGAAGGGAACAGGGGCACCGAACGGGCCTAGTCGTAGCCTCGGCACTGATGGATGGTTCCGATACCCCGCAGGCTTTTCTGCCGACGCCATAAACCGGGCGGTCCAATCGATTGGATGCGACGCCGGGGAGTTGCTGGTTGACCCGTTCGCCGGCGCGGCCGTTGGGGGATCCAGCCTCGTCGAGAGGGGGGTTCGGTTTCGCGGCCTCGAGGCAAACGTCCTCGTTGCCGAATTGGCCAACTTGAAGTTCATGCGGCCGGGGCCGCCGACTGAGCTGACGGAGGTCGGCGATCAAGTATCGGCCGCGCCCGAAGGGACCGTCCAGAATGAAACCGATCTCGTCAAGGCTTGCTTCAGCGAGGCAAGCCTGCGGCAGCTCGTTGGTATCCGCACCCAGATATTGAGCGAAGAGGAGCGATGGCGAGCCCACCTCAAGTGGGCGTTGCTGGCTACTCTGCGGGATGTGGCGACCGCCAAGGTTGGTTGGCCCTACCAGCGTCCCGATGTTGCGAGGACGGCGCCGCATACAGACGTACGATCCAGATTTAGGCATCGTGTCGCCTCGATGGCGGCCTCCCTGGAGGCTGCGTCTTCGATCCCTGACGGCATCGTTCAACACGGTGATGCGAGGAAGCAGGATGCTTGGTCTCAGTTGTTGGCGGATGAGCGAGCTGTTGGCTGCCTTACTTCTCCGCCGTATCTCAACAACTACGACTACGCGGATGCCACCCGTCTAGAGGCCTACTTTTGGGGGGCGGCCACGACGTGGAGCGAGCTGGTGTCGGTCGTCCGGGCGCCGATGATGATCGCAACAACGCAGCAGACATCGGTTTCTCGCGCCGCAGACGCGCGCACTAAGTTGGCGCAAGGAGCTCCCCGGACGTTCTCGAGGATCGAAGCACTAAGCGATCAGCTCGCCGTCCAGCAGGAACACCGCAGCCGGCCCAAAGAGTACGATCGGCTCGTCCTGTCGTACTTCGCGGACGCGCTGGTCGTGTTGCAAAACCTGTGGGATAACCTCGCAGACGGCGCACGCGTGGCCATGGTTATCGGTGACAGCGCCCCCTATGCGACCTACATCGATACCCCGGCGCTGTGGTCATCGATCGCAAGCGAACTTGGTTTTAGTCCCGTATCAGATCTCGTCATCCGGAGCCGGGGCTTGCGCTGGCGAACGAACGGCTCGCGACACCAGGTCGATCTCCACGAGCGCTTGGTTTTATGGTCTCGTCCAGGTACCGACTAGCTGGCGGATGAAACTGTCCGATGTCTGCGTAATCGTTCGGGCCGATATCGGGCGCCTGTCCCCTTCCATCCAGTGGCGGCCTCGATAGCGAGCCGCAAACGTCTCAACGGTCGCTTCGGAAACGGCGACACCCACATCTCCTCCGCAAACTGTCCGAAGACTTGTTGCCCGAGATACGGCGAGAGATCTAAGTCCCTCATGCTGTAGCCGACGTAAATGAGATTGGCTCGCCCCTTCGCCATTAGGGCCCCGAGCGCGGCCGTTCGGTTCGGTTCCAGCCCGGGCATAGTGTCTTCGACGTTCGCCACAATGGAATTCGGGATCTCGATAGTGCCGTGCAATTTCAAGAGGGGCGTTGCGCCCCCGTGAGCTACGTACTCGTCCAAGTATTCTGGAAACTCGGCGAATTGCTCATCCGTGGTGAAGACCCTTGCCCCGCCTGCAGGATCGTCCAGCAGCGTATCGAAGTTGACGGTAAGGACGATGAGCCGACCTGGAGCTGGTGGAGTCACCAAGATGGTCCTGAGGAGTTCCACTCCCGATCCAGGTCCCAGCAAGGCGCGTTCGTTGATGCCCACGAAGTGCTGAAGCGTCGGCATCTCTGAGGGGAGATACTCGATCCGCTCTTCTCTGAGGACGCGCTCAAGCGTCAGGCTGCCTGCGTACTTGGTGACGTCGTTGAGCTCCTCGTCCTGCAGCTGTCTTCGCTGCGCGACAACGAGCTCCATGAATTCTCTCGACGAGAACTAACGGGTCGGACTCCCCGTCCTTGCCGACCATGAATTGCAATGCGATGTCGCGTAGGTGATTGCCGAGCGGAACGTTCGAGGAGTGCGAGAAGCCAGCCCCGAGAAAAAGCAAGAACAAGGGCCGGCTATCTATTTCTAGGTGAGAAATGTCGTGGAGGTCTTGCGCCCAAGACTGTCGCCGGGCCATGCGGCCCTGGGAGAGTCGGTAGCGAGCCGACGGTCCCTCCCTGCAGTGAAGCGCGTAGTCCGTCGCCGCGGTTTCCACAAAGACCACGAGCGCAGAGGTGGTTCCAAAGTGACCGATCGCCGGAATCTGCGTCGTAAGTAGGTCCCAGAGCGCTTCCCGCGCGTCGACATCGAGATGGCGCTCCTGGTAGGCAATGGCCGCGATCTTGGCTGAGCGAAGTTGAGCATCCAACAGACTTGCGGCGGCACCCAACAACGTTGGTGCGGCCGCATTTGTTGCGGAATCAGCTTCCGCTCCGTCAAGTAGGCCGATGACAGTGTCCGCCCGGTGCTCGATTGTCACAGTGCCCAGCGCTGCCGCGGAGAGCTGTGTCGTAATCACCGCCTCGAGGGGGGCGTCGGCAACTCCGTTCGTGCCGAGCGCCGCATCGGTCGCGACCAAGAGGTGACCGTCGGAGTGGCGGACAATCGAAGTCAGAACATCGAGATCCGCCGCGAGGTTGTCGACGAGCACGGGAATGACTTGAAACTCATTCGACTCGTCGACATCCCGAAGTATTTCGCTGAGCAGGCTCAGAACGCTTCGGCTACTCATTGATCCGAGCAGCATCGAATGCCCGGAGTAGCGAATCGCGCAAGCTACTCGTCGCCGCAGGCCGCTCAAATGAAAGGCCCAACGCAGCCAGGCGGGGTACGAATTCCCTGTAGGAAAGCACCAAGTGATCGAATGCCCCGCGAAGTCGCCCCACCGAAATGCCTGGCCGCCGGGCGAGGTCCTTACCCAGGAACACAACTATTCGGGCTTCGTGATCCTCTCGAACGTACAACTCATCGATTGTCGGTGAGAGTCCCGAACTAACCCGCCGACGAAGCTCCGTAAGGGCATAACCGCCGTAGAGAGAGAAATGCTCGGGTCTCCTGTTTCCTGGTGCGAGGTCGGCCGCAAAATGCAACACAGGCGTTGCCACCGCCTCGTCTAGAAATCCCCGAGACAGCGGGTCTTCTGGTCTACGCAGGGCTCTTTGAGGACCGACGTTTCGGTTGACCAAGAGCCAAAGAGCGACGCCGACTGCTGGCGGCAAGAGTGGACTCGCTGTCCCGCTTTGAAGAGCTACGACCTTTCGTACTTTGGCCAGAGACCAGTCGCCGTACATCTTGCGCAACAAGTGCTCGGCGCCTGCCACCTCCTCGGGACTAATGATGACCGGACCTTCATTCGATTCCGACCGACGGAGGACCTCAAGAACAACGCGTCCCTCCGGAGTCGGCATACAGCGATTGTCTGAAAGCGGCACTAGAAGTTGGTCCGCGTAGAGTGGAGCACCCGGACACTCGTCGCTAAGCTCCGAGATGGCCTTGCGTAAGCGTTCCCCACGTACCGATGGGTCGAAAAACCTGCCCATGGCCTCGAGGTCTTTGGGGAGCGATCCCGTTCGCACACCGTAGGTCGATTGCCAGGCGCGTTCCAGCGTGCGAACTAGGGCGTTGGCAAGCTGATCATCAATGGCAAGAGGCACACCGAACAGCGTCGACGGTGGGTTCATCCAATTGTCCCCGCGAGGGACTCGACCAAATAGCCGCGAGCCGAGATCGCTTCCGCTCGCGCCTCGAGATCGCGTCGGAGCGGGCCGGTGGCTCCTGCAACGGATGCCTCATAGTCTTGCCGAAGCGGGAGGATGATCAAGACCTGGTCAGCGATGTCGTTCAAGACCTTCGCCTCGATAAACGATACGAGCCGCTGCAGGCGGTCGCTCGCAATGAATGCCCCGAACTCATCTAAGGCAACGACTCGGTTGGCGGCCTGGACGCCCCGCAGCGACTCGAGACGGGCTAGCGTGTAAGCGAATGCCCGCTCCCCGCTGGAAAATGCCTCTAGAGGTCGAGACCTGATGTCGCCATTTATCGTGCGCCAGGAAACCGTTTGCCCGACGAGATCCAAGCTGCTGAAGATCCCATCCTGAAAAAGGGCCTCTGCGATCGCCGGTTGGTTGAGCAACTGGCCAAGGTCATGGCTGTACAGCTCGCTCAGACGCTCGAATCTCCGCCGAAACTCGGAAGCCTGAGTTGCCGCGACGAGTCGTCCTCGCTCAACGCTCGCTGCTAATTCGTCGAGGGGTTCGAGCAACGAGAGGACAGAGTTGCGAGCCAGTTGCAGTCGGTCTCGCGCGAGATCAATTTGGGACAGCAGATTGATAAGCCGGTTGGCCTGCGTTCTCTCGGTTGATCGCTCGGACGGCAGAGGCCCGAATGATGGTGACTTGACCAACCAATCGAAATCGCGCGTGCGGACCAACTGCCGAACCGCTCCCGCAACCTCAACGCGGCCCGATTTCAATCGATGCTTGGGTGGCACCGACCTGCTGTTCGACCTCCGCAAGCTCATGCTCGAGGGCCCTCAGATCTCCTCGAGCGGTCTCGAGAGCCTCAGCAAGCTCACCCTCGCCAAGCGCGGCCCTTTCGAGAGCTGCCTGATAACGCCCCTTCACTTCCTCGATTGACGCGCCTCCCGACAGTTGATTCAGTTGGCTTATTAGCCTCGCCCTATCGACGTGGGCTTGAATTTGCTCAGCTGCCAGAGGACGAAGTTCGTCCGTAATCTCGTTGAATCGCGCCGTTGTCGATGGGTCCAACGCCGTGGCAATTGCAGACATCTCTTCTTGACGTGCCGACAATCGCGCTACAGCGTTTCGGTAGCGCACCATTCGCCGCTGGAGCAATACCAGTTGCTCTTCCCGATTACGCAGCATGACTAGTTGGCGGTTGATTTCGAGCCACTCCGCCCACAGGTGGTTGGTTGTCAAGTTCGGCGCGGTATGCTCGAACCGCGGCCCGAAGCTCGGCAATCGAGAGTGCCTGTCCGTTGGCAAGCCTCGCCAAGGCGAGCCCACCCAGACCGTCAGCTTCCGCACGGTCCAGGTGCGAACCAATGGACGTGCCTAGCGACTTCAACCGAGGAGTCGCATCCATTGAGGTGCGAGCTTTCAGCAGTTCGCTTATGGCGGTTCGCGAGACGGCCAGAGCATCGACGACCGCATCGTCGACAGGCGCGACGCCCAACTCGGACGCCAAATCCTCCATGCGTCTCTGCGTATCCGCGACAGCGCGGGCCTCTCGCGTCATCTGCTTGTCGAGGTCAGACAACTTGCGCCGAACCTCGTCCTCACGCGCGGCCTGTGTCTGAAGCTCGGACCTCTCAAGTTCCAATCTCGAGATTGCCTCGTCACGAGCCTTGATGTCATTTTGAAGTGCTTCGATTCGACGACGGAGTTCAGGGGCTTCCAACTCGAGGCCCTGAGCGCGCCGGGCCAGCGCAGATGCTTCTTCGATATCCTCGAGCCGGTGGGCGACCTGCGACGTTTCATCGCGAAGCCTTGCGAGGTGCGCTTCAGCGATTGGCAACGCATCGAGGGCGACCAATAGGCCCGCGGGATCGGCAGCCAAGAGTCGGGCTGATACCGCGGCGAGGTTCGAATTGAGTTTCTCGGTGACTTGGCTGATTGGCCCAGTCCATCGATTTAGGAGTCCACGATCGGCTCTGATTCGAAGCGCGATCGTGTCAGCGAGGGTCTCGTCTCCGGCGACTCTTAAGACTCTAAGCAGGACCCTTACATCAGCAAGCGTCGCCCGGGTACCGTCAATCCAGAATTCACCGATCCAGTCCTCCGGCTGCGCCGGCGACTCAGGCCAGTCGGCAGTCGCAAGCCGACACTTGATCTCCTCGGCCCCCCTTAACTCGGAAACCGTGATGTCGACAAAGTCGAGCTCGGCCCGAAGGGATCGCCACGCTGCTGGCAGCGAGTCAAACGGTTGATCGCCTGTCGCCAGTTGGAGCAAGCGAACGGCGAGGCTCTTGCCCACGCCGTTTCGACCTTCAACAAGCCCGAGTTCAAACGACGGAATCTCCGGGATGACTCGAAGAACTTCGGAGGCACTAGCCGTCAGCTGGAAGCGCATCTGTCAGCAAGGACGCGGTGAGTTCGGCTAGAAACGTCGGGTCTTCCATATCCGCCGCTGCGCGCACCAGAAGAATTGTCGACCGAGACGCCCCATCCGCCTCGAGTAGGTAGATAACGCGATCCAGTTCACGGTCGGATTTAAGATGGGCGGAAGGCGGCGCGGACATACGCGAATAGTATTGCGCGGGCGCTCGGCGGAATGGCTGGAGCCGTGTCTCCAGCCCTCCACGCTCCGCGGACGTCCACGCACGCTCAGCGAGCCAGCGATTCAAGTGCCGCTCCGGCTTCGATGGCGCCTGGCGCATCCAGCTGTAGTCGGCGGCGAGATGCGGCTACCCACTCTCGCAGCGAGGTTTGACCTCTATGCCTATCCTTCCTTCTCCAGCGCCGTTGCGGCCGCAGGTGCAGGCCAACCGCGAACGAGGATCCGATGACGCAACAGAAAGCGCGATACGACGTGATCGACCGAAACGTCTTCTTGGCGTTCGGTTCGCTCGGCGTGTCCGCGACGTCGCGCGGTCATCGGGTGGAGTCCGATCGGAGCACCAGCACGGGATAGGCTTGTCCCGCGTCCTGTTGCCTTCGACCGGCTCCTCATACGAGGGGCCGGTTTCGTTTTCCGGCGGTCGTGTCAACGGCAGACACCGGATTGTGATCCGACAACGAGGGTTCGACCCCCTCCGACCACCCCACGCTCGCTTGCCGGCAACGTGCCGCCACCACAACGCTGGCCGGAGGTCCAGCAGCCATGTCCACCAAGACCAAGACAGCCGCCACGCTCGGCGTGACCGACACGGAGACCAACGCTCTGCCGTGGGTCCGCAAGCCCGGCCGCGTCCCGATCATGTCGTGGGCCGTGCCGCTCGAGGGCTCGGCGCTCGAGCAGGCGACCAACCTGTCGAACCTGCCGTTCGCCATCGATCACGTCGCGCTCATGCCCGACGCCCACACCGGCTACGGCATGCCGATCGGCGGGGTGCTCTTCGCCGATCGTGCGGTCGTGCCGTACGCCATCGGCGTCGACATCGGCTGCGGCGTGGCGCTCGTCGAGACGGACCTGACCGTCGAGACGCTGGCGCCCGCCGAGCTCGATCGGGTGCTCGAGGCGATCGATGCGGGCGTTCCGACCGGCTTCCAGAAGCTGGCCGCCCCGGTCGACCGAGAGGTCGCCGCGGAGGCGATGGGTCTGGAGCGGCCGGCGTCGGTGAAGGAGCAGTGGCTGACCAACGCGCTCTGGCAGCTGGGCTCGCTTGGTGGTGGCAATCACTTCCTCGAGGTCCAGCGGGACGAGGCCGGCCAGGTGTTCGTCATGCTCCACTCCGGTTCGCGGAGCCTGGGCAAGACGATCTGCGACGAGTACCACAAGCGGGCACTCGCGCAGAACCTGGCCTGGCACGCGCAGCTCCCCCACCGGGAGCTCGCGTACCTGCCCGTCGGCACGGACGACTACGCCGGCTACTGGTCGGCGATGGAGTTCGCGCTCCGGTTCGCGGAGGTGAACCGCTCGCGGATGCTCGATGTCGCGGAGGCCGCCTTCGGGGCCTTCACGAAGGTCGGGCGCTTCGAGCGGGTGGTCGACGTCCACCACAACTACGCCGCGTGGGAGCACCACGTCGGGGTGAACGGGATCGTGCACCGCAAGGGCGCCGTGCGCGCTCGCGCGGGCGAGACCGTCCTCATCCCGGGGTCGATGGGCACCGCGTCGTACGTCGGCGAGGGGCTCGGCAACGCCGATTCGTTCGCGACGTGCCAGCACGGGGCCGGTCGGGCCATGAGCCGGACCGCCGCGCGCAAGGCCAAGACGTCGCGCCAGGTCTACGACGAGATGGCCGAGCTCGGGGTCGTCCTTCGCTCTTCGGAGCCGAAGGGTGTCGCTGAGGAGGCCGCCTTCGCCTACAAGGACATCGAGTCGGTCATGGCTGCCTCGACGTCCCTGGTCCGGCCGACCAAGCGGCTCACGCCGCTGGGCGTGGTCAAGGGCTGAGGCTCCGTCGCAGCCAACGGGGAGGATCGGTTCGCCGGTCCTCTCGGCGGCCCCGCCTCGGCAGGGGGATGCCGAGGGCGGGGCCGTCAAGCACGGGACATTCGCGAGAGCCATCTCGATCAGGGTGAAGAGCTCCGGCCTCCGATACACTAGGATACTAGCCTATCAATGACCCGCAGTCCACGGAGAATCGGCAGACTGTGACTGGACACGAATCTGGATGGCGAGCAACGCCGTTCGTGCATGAGCTTGCGAATTCTCGGCTTGTCGCGGTCATTCGTGCTGGGCACGAGTTCGATGTGCAGGAGCTTGGCAAGGCCCTGCTCGACGAAGGCGTCCCCTTCATGGAGGTGACGCTCACGACGCCTGGGGCCTTGGAGGCGATCACCCGACTGCAGGCGCTGCGGGGGGACGGGTTGCGCGTCGGAGCCGGCACAGTCCTGACAGCCGACGATGCCGCTGCCGCCCTTCGAGCCGGAGTGGATTTCCTGGTGAGTCCCACCGTCGAGCTTGAGATCGCCAGCCTTGCACATGACGCTCGATGTGCCGCGATCATCGGCGCGTTGACCCCGACCGAGATCCTCATGGCATGGCGGTCGGGCGCCGATGTCGTGAAGGTGTTCCCCGGCCGGGTCGCCACGCCTGGGTACTTCGCGGATGTCGCGGGACCTCTGCCGCAGATCCCCTTGATGCCGACCGGGAATGTCGACCTCGAGACGGCGCCAGCCTATTACCAGGCGGGCGCGGTCGCCCTCGGCGTCGGCAAAGCGCTCGTCAACCCCGACCACCTACGCGCTGGGCGATTTCGACCTCATTCGGTCTGACGTAGCGCGCTGGCGCCAGCTAGCCAGCACAGCAGGCGCCGCTCCTCCATGAAGGCGGGCGAGTTCGCCGTCGTGTACGGCGAACTGTTGATGCGCCTCGATGCGCCAGGATTCCAGCGGCTCGTCCAAGCCGACTCCTTCGAGGTTCGGTTCACCGGCGCCGAGGCGAACGCCGGTGTCTCGCTGGTCAACTTCGGCGTGCCGACGAGGGTCGTGTCTCGGGTACCTGCGACGGACATCGGGGACGCCTGTCTCCGCTTCCTGGAGCGCTTCGGTCTCGACACCACGTTCGTTGCCCGTGGGGGTGAGCGGCTCGGGTTGTTCTATCTGGAGACGGGCGCGGCACAGCGGCCGTCCAAGGTCATCTATGACCGAGATCACTCGTCATTCCGCACGCCGTCCGCTCAGGACTATGACTGGCCCGCGATCTTCCAGGACGCGATCTGGTTCCACATCTCGGGGACTGCAGCGGCGTTGGGGGATCGATCTGTTGCCGTCCTCGACGAGGCCCTGACGGCGGCGGCGACGGCAGGCGTGACCGTGAGCTGCGACCTGAACTATCGGGCTGCGCTGTGGGGCGATCGATCGCCGGCGATCGTCATGGAACCGCTGATGGATCGCGTCGATGTCCTCATCGGCAACGAGGAGGACACGGAACGCGTCTTCGGTATCAAGGCGAGCCGGGCGGACGTCGTCGCTGGCCACGTGGATGCGGACGCCTACGCGCCAGTGGCGGATGAGCTCGTGCGTCGGTTCGGGCTCCGTCTCGTCGCGACGACCCTTCGGGGGAGTCGGTCGGCCTCGAGCAACACATGGGCCGCGATCGTGTCGAACGGCGCTCGAACCTGGGCCAGCCGGACGTACGAGATCGAGCCGATCGTCGACCGCGTCGGAGCGGGCGATGCCTTCTCCGGTGGCCTGATCTTTGGCCTGCTACAGGGGATGGACGAGCAGGCGCTCGTCGAGTTCGCGGCGGCCGCCTCCTGCCTCAAGCACTCGATCCCGGGCGACTTCAACCTGGTGTCCGTGGCCGACGTGGACCGGCTGGTCGGCGGCGATTCATCGGGCCGGGTCCAGCGCTGACGGTCAGCCCCTGAACAGGTCCGGATGCCTGGCTGCAACATCCGGTGCGACGGTCAGGATGACGGTCGAATGTTCTCGGACCACCTCCACCACGCGAGCGGTGTCGCCGGATCCGATCGCGGCGGCGATCGCACGGTGCTGGCCGAGCATCTCCAGGAGCGTCTCCTCGGACGGCCGCTCCAGCTGACGGACGCGGTCAAGGTGCGATTTCGCGGATTGCACCAGGCGCCACGTCGCCCCGTGGCCGGCCAACTCGAACACCTTTCGGTGGAGCTCCTCGTCTGAGGCGAAGAACTCGGCGAAGTCACCGTCGCGGATCGCGCGCTCCTGACGCTCGAGGATCGGTTCGAATGCGGTGACTCCCACGCCGATCGAAGCTGCCTGGATGGCGACGGCCGTTTCGAGAGTCTGGCGAACGAACTGGGCCTCGCGCACAGCGGCAAGGTCGATCCGACTCACGAACGTCCCGGCTTGTGGGTAGATGTCGATGAGGCCCTCGTCGGCCAGGCGGATCAACGCTTCCCGGATCGGGGTTCGGCTGACGCCGAAGCTCGCGGCCATCTCGGTCTCGGAGATGACCTGACCGGGCCGGAGCGCGACCCCGACGATCGCGTCCCGCAGCGCATCGTAGATCTGCGGGACGATGGGCCGTCGCCGGTCGACCTCGCGGCCGATCGTGTGGGCCGGCGTCAGGAGGATCGGTGCGTCGGTTTCCGCCGGCGTCGTCGCAAGCCCCCCGGTGTCCGAACCATCCTCATTCGCGCGCATCAGTTCGCGACACGGGTGATGGCCCGGATCAGGCCCTGCAGATACCCGACCGCATGCGCGCGCCCACGGTGGCAATAGGGCGTGTCGTCGAGCATGCGCGGCACGTGGTCGTCGATCAGGAACCCGTCAAACCCCAGGCGGTGGAGGCGGTCCACGACCTCGGCGGGGTCGTAGTTCCCTTCGCCGATGAAGCACTCGTGAAACTCCGGCACCGTCCCCTTGACATCGCGCATGTGGAGGTAGGCGATGTCACCAGACGGTCCGAACGTGTCGATGGCATCGAGCACGGCTGCCTCGCCGCCCATCTCCGAGACCGTGCCGAGGCACAGGTCGAGGGCCCAGGCCGGGCTCGACGCGATGGTGCGCGCGCGCCGCAGGCCGTCGACGCTCCGGAACAGGCGGGCCACCCCACCGAGCGTCGGGACCGGCGGGTCGTCAGGATGCAGGCAAAGGCGCACGCCGGCCTCCTCGGCGACGGGGATCACGGCCTTGATGAAGTACTCGTAGTTGGCCCACATCGCGTCATCGTCAAGGGTCCGGTCCGTCTCGTACATCGCACCCTTGACGAATGGGTCGTCCTGCGCCTTCTCCCGGCGGGAGACGAGAACATCGCGCTGCCTGTCGGGATCGACAGCGATGGCATGGTCGTAGCCGGTCACGACGGCGCCGCCCCGGCCATCTGGGCCCTGCGATGTCCGCCAGACCTGAGCGGGAAAGAAGTGATAGCCGAGGAGCGGGATCCCAGCCGCGCCCATGTTCCGAATGGTCGCCTGAAAATGCTCGATCTGCTCGTCCCGCCCGGACCGCCCGAGCATCACATCCATATAGAAGCTGTTCGGGACGTTCTCGATCGCCTCGAGGCTCAGCCCGGCGGCCTCCGCGCGTTGCCGCAGGGCCCGAAGGTCCGCGACCTCCCAGCGGTGCGCGCCCGGCAACGCCGGCGTGTTCAGATGGATGCTCGAGACACCGAGTTGCTGAGCATAGGCGATGTACTCGTCCGTCAGCGCCGGGACCTGCCCAAGGGCGACACGCATCCGGCGCTACCCGTTCACGGGCAGAACGACCGGTGCCTGTGCGGTCAGCCCGCCATCGACCTTGATGTCGGCGCCAGTGACGAAGCTTGCGCCTGGTCCGGCGAGGAACGCGATGACATTCCCGACTTCCTCGGGCCGACCGATCCGTCCGACCGGATGCGAACGACCCCACTCTTCGATCAGCTCTTCGGGTGCACGATCCCCGCGAAAGAGATCGACCGCCCAGCGCAGCATCGGCGTGTCGATCGACCCCGGACAGACCGCGTTGACGCGGATGTTCTCGTGAGCGTGATCGACGGCCATCGCCCGGGTGAGCGCGTTGATCGCGCCCTTGCTCGCCACGTAGGCTGCGGCGCCGCGCTGCGACACGTAGGCCTGGACCGACGACACGTTGATGATCGAACCGCCGCCCTTGCGTCGCATCTCCGGGACGACGCGGCGACTGGTCAGGTAGATCGACTTGACGTTGACGTCCATGACCTCGTCCCATGTCTGTTCGTCGGTCTCGTCGACAGTCCCATAGCGCTGGATCCCGGCGGCGTTAACCAGGATGTCGATGCCGTCGAGCACGCCACCGACGTGCTCGACGAGCCGGTCCACCTCGTCCGACCGCGATACGTCAGCCGCGAACCCGTCGGCACTGAACCCCGCACTCGCCAGCGCAGCCATGCCCTCGTCCAGATGCTCCTGGAGCGAGCAGATCGTGACCGCCGCTCCGTCCCGAGCCAGGGCCTTCGCCGCGCCGAGACCGATCCCGCGGCTGCCACCTGTGACCAACGCGACTCGCCCGCTCAACGGTTTCACGGCTGACCTCGCCTTGTATCCTAGTATCTTAGCCGAGTGCGGCAGGCTGCTCCCCTCGGCCGAGCAGGAGGATACGCGGTGCCCCCGACCCTCGCCATCGAATCGGCACGGATCTTCTACGACGGCATCGCCGATCACTCCTTCCGCAATCCGGAGGGGATCGCGGTGGGTCCGGACGGCAGCATCTGGTGCGGGACATCGACCGGCTGGGTGTATCGGATCGCGCCAGACGGTTCGAGCGCGGAGCAGGTCGCGTCGACCGGCGGATTCCTGCTCGGCATCGACTTCGACCGAAACGGAAGTCTGTACGTCTGTGACCTCCTCAAAGCGACCGTGCTTCGTCTGCCGCCAGGCGGCGACGCATTCGTGCCGTTCGCGCGTCCGAGGACAGGGGCCATCCGCATCCCCAACATGCTGGTCGTCGACGACGAGCGGGGGGTCGTCTACGTGTCTGACAGCCACGGCGATCACGATCCCGGCCCCGGGATCTGGCGCTTCGATCTCGCTACCGGCGAGGGCGGCTTGTGGTACGCCGGCGACCTTGATTTCGCCAACGGGATGACCCTCAGCGCCGACCGATCCGCCATCTTCGTCGCCGAGAGCTGGGGCCGACGCGTCACTCGGATCGGCATCGGGGAAGACGGTTCGGCGCAGAGTGCCGAGGTGTTGCTCACGGTCGGCGACGACGTCGTCATCGACGGGCTCACGATCGATGCTGGGGGCGACCTGCTCCTGCTCTGCTACACCCCGTCGTGCGTCTACCGCCACCGCCCAGGACAGGATCTCGAGCTGGTCATCAACGATCCCGACCACTCCATCCTGTGCCATCCGACGAACGGCGTGGTCCTACGCGACGGGGTCCTGTTCACGGCCAATCTCGGGCGCTGGCACATCACGCGAGATCCCGCTGGCGTAGCACTCGTTCGGAAGAACGGACGTGCCCGAGAAGCCGATCGGCCAGGTCTGCCTCGGCTCGGATCGTCTGCTCGAGGAGCGGCCCGCGACTCACGGCTCGGCACGAACTCGAGCTTGCGGATCCCGAGCGGGTCGACGCGCCGCCGGAGCGTGTCGAGCTCCCGATCGGTCGGCGCGGCCACGACCGGGATGCCGTCGAGTGACGCGATGCCGAGCTCGAAACCGGTCGCGTCGGACAGCTCGTCGAACGTCGTCCACGGGAACACCTCGTCGACGCGGAAGCGACCGGAGGCTTCGTCGAGCCGGAACACGGCGAGATTGGTGACGAGCACCACGACGCCGGGCTGATAGCCGGCCGATCGACGATCGGCGGCAGTGAGCAGGCCGCGAGCCGCCGTCGAGAACTCGACCCGCTCGGGCGTGTTGAGCTTCGACTGGCGCGGCAGGTAGACGACGAAGTGGTGATGCATGTTCGCGACGTCGGCCATGCCGCCCTGGCCGGGCAGCCGCAGCCGTCGGCCCGACGGCGTGACGACCTCGCGGTTGTTGGTCCGTCCGAAGGCGTCGATCTGGGCGACGCTGACGACCTCGAACGACACGAGCCCCGCTTGGTAGAACCACTCGTAACTCTCCTCGCCGCCCATGATCGTGAGCGCCGAGCAGGCGTCCAGCCATTCGCCGAGCCCGAACAGCACGGGTCGCGATTCGACGTCGATGTAGCAGCCGCCGTTGGTGATCAACGTCATCGACGGCGCGGTCGTCGCCTTGGCGAGCAGGTACGACGCCGAGGCGAGCGGCGAGACCGCGCCGACCGAGCAGATCGAGCCGTCGGGGTACTGCCGGGCGAGCCAGAACGTCATCCACTCGTCGGGCGTCGCTCGGTGGACTCGTCCTCGTCGAACGGACAGTGCCGCGGCGACCGCCGCCGCGTCGATGGCGACCAGGCGTGTGACTGCCCGATCGCGGCTCGTGTCGAGGCGGCGTGGGTACGACAGCGGGTCGGTTTCGGCCGTCCATGCCCGCAGGCCGTCGAAGTCCGCCAGGTAGTACGGGAGACTCGATGTCGGGGCTGCGCCGCCGGGCACGACGGCGATCGCCGACACGAAATGTCGCGAGATGACGATCCCGGCGGGCATCGTCGCAGCTCGTCGCGCGAGACGACGGTGTCGACCGTGACGATGACCCGCTGACTCGCTGGGATCATGACGAGCTCCATCGCGCGGGCGCCGACGAGCACGATGTTGCCGTCCTCGTCCGCCGCCGGCGCGTGCAGGAGCAGGACGTCCGGTCGGAGCGCCGGTGCCGCTCCCGACGTGCGTTCCGCTCACCGGGTCGACGACAGAGGCGGGGAACTGTGGCAGCTCGGTGAGATCGGAGCCGACTGGCCACGTGAACGGTTCGCTGGGCAGGCGTCGCTTGCCGGCGAACAGCGCCTGGGCGAACGCGTGCGCGGTCCACTCGATCAGCTCCAGGGTCCCATCGTGGACGGCGGTCTGGAACCGCTTCGCCTGCCCGAAGATGTCGAGGCTGCTGAAACAGAGGGTCGCCTTCGTGACGGCGCCAGCCTCGAGCAGCATCTCCAGCGGCAGGCCACCGCCCCAGCAGGCGTAGTGCAGGTCCCGCCGACCCGCCGCACAGACGGCGGCCAGGAGTTGGACGGGCATGCGGGTGAAGAGCGTGCCGCCCACGGCCACGGTCATGCCGTCCTCGACTCGTGCGGCCAGATCGAGGAGCGACTCGAAGGCTGGTGTGGGAGCGGCATCTGGTGTCATCGGCATCCTGGGTGCGGCATGGCTTGGCTGGTCGGAGGGCGGGCTAGGTGCTCGATCCGTTACCCATGACGCCCGCCGTGTGCTCCCCGAGCCTGGGCACGCCGCGACGGACTCGGGCGGTGTGTCGTGGAGAGCCGGAGGGGCGAACCCACCGTCCTGAACACCGGCGCGGAATTGGCGGGAGCGCTCGCGCCGACAGGCACGTCCCAGAGCAGCTCGTTGTGGAGCATCTGGGGATCACGCACCACGGCGTCGTAATCCTGGACCGGTGCCGTCCAGACGTCGTGCGCGAGCAACACCTCGATCCAGTGTGCTGTCGTGTCCGTCGCGAGCTTGGCGGCCACCAGATCGTAGATCTCCTCACGATGCTCGAGCATCGCGTCGTTCGTATCGAATGGTGAGATCTCGGGCAGGTCGATCGCGTCCGCCAGTACCGGGCAGGGCGTCATCGCGATGACAAGGTGGCCATCGGCCGTGGCGTAGGTGCCGAATGGCGCGGTGACGAAGACGGCTCCCAGATTTCTCGTGGGTCGCTCGGGGATGTCGCCGTGGCTCAGGAAGTAGGTCAGCTCTTGCTGCTGCAAGGCGGTCACGCATGAGAACAGATCCACTTCCACCCGTTGGCCGACCCCGGTGACCTGGCGATAGCTGATCGCGGCGAGTATCGCGACGACCAAGTGGAGCCCGGTGAAGAGATCGGCCACGCCGATGCCGATCGGCGTGGGGGGCAGATCACGGGTGCCCTGCATGAAGTGGATGCCACTCGCGGCCTGCGCGAGCATGTCCTGACCGGGCCGCTTGGAGTACGGCCCCGGTCTGTCCCCAGCCCGACGAGCACGCGTAGACAATGGACGGGTTCCTCGCAGTGAAATCGTCGTAGCCGAGGCCGAGTCGGTCCATGACGCCGGGCCGGAAGTTCTCGACGACGACGTCGGCATGCTCGGCCAGCGTCAGGATCCGCTCGCGGCTCGGCGGATCCTTAAGGTCGACAGCGACGCTGCGCTTATTGCGATTGAACGCCAGAAACGAATTCACCTCGCCGTGGGTGCGTCCGTTCCCGATACCCCAACGCCGACTCCATTCGCCGTCAAGACGTTCGAATTTGATGACGTCGGCCCCGAGGTTGCCGAGGATCTGGGTCGCGAGTGGTCCCTCGACGAGTGCCGTGAAATCAAGTACGCGGAGGTGACCGAGGGCTCCGCCATTCGTGGCTCCGCCATTCGGGGCCCCGCGATCCGGGGCTCCGACCGACCGGTCATCGTCTCTGGACGTCGACACCGTCGGTCAGTGCCCCTTCACGAGGACGCCGCCGTCGACCACCATCGTGCTGCCGGTGACGAACGACGCGTCGTCCGAGGCCAGGAACGCGATCGCCGCGGCCACCTCCGACGGGCGCTGGAGCCGCTTGATGATGTGCAGGTTGATCGACGACTCGAGGATCGCCGGACCATCCTTCGCGATCCGGGCCTCGTTCATCGGCGTCAGCACGGAGCCTGGGACGACGCTGTTGAAGCGCACGCCGCGCGGGCTGAACTCGTTCGCGAGCTGGCGGGTGAGCGAGGTGAGCGCGCCCTTCGACGATGAGTACGCCGCGAAGCTGGCCCAGCCGAAGATGCCCTGCGCGCTCGCGACGTTGATCACGGATCCGCGGCCGGCCTCGAGCATTGCCGGCAGGCTCAGCCGAGTCAGCCGGACCGCGGCCATGAAGTTGACCGCGAACGTGCGGTCGAACTCCTCGTCGGTGGACTCGAGGAACGGCGCCTCGATCGCGATCCCGACGTTGTTGACGAGGATCTCGACCGGACCGAGCGCCGCGACGAGCTCACCGTGCGCTCGATGGACGTCGCTGAGACGCCGAGGTCGGCGACCGAGGCCGCCTTGACGCCCCTGGATTCGCACTCGGCGGCGGCGTCCTACGCCTGCTGCGCGTCGATCGTCGCGATCCCGACGGCAGCACCCTTCCTCGGCGAGGCGGACCGCGGTGGCGCGGCCGATCCCGTCGCCGCCACCGGTCACGAGCGCCACTCGCCCGGCGAGCCGCTGGTCGGTCACGTCATCGCTCCTTTCGGTCACTGCCGCCGCGGCGCAGCCGACGCCCGACCAGCTCGAGCAGGACTGCGAAGATCAGCGCGACACCGAGGGCCATCTGCTGGGCGGCAGATGAGGACCCGAGGAGGGCGAAGCCGTTGTTCAGCATGCCGAGGATCGCGACCGCGACGATCGTCCCGACGACCGTGCCCTTGCCGCCGGAAGGCTCGCGCCGCCGAGGATGACGGCGGTCACGACTGACAGGAGGAATGTGGCACCGACCTGCGGGCTGGCCGCGGAGAGCTGGCCGAGGATGAGCACTCCGGCCACGCCACCGGACGGTCCCGACAGGATGTACAGCCCGGCCCGCGTGGACTTCACGCGCAGCCCGGACAGCCGCGCCGCCTCGGCGTTGCCGCCGATCGCATAGATCGTGCGGCCCCATCGCGTGAACCGCTCGAAGACGACCGCGACGACGAACGCGATGAGGAACACGATGAAGGGCACCGGCAGACCGTACAGTGCCGATGCCGATGTAGGCGAGCGTCGGGTCGTCGACGACGATCGTCCGGCCGCCGGTGATGGCGAAGGCCAGGCCCTGGAACACTGACAGCGTGCCGAGAGTGCTGATGATCGGGTTGATCCCGAGAGCGACCACGAGGATGGCGTTGATGCCGCCGACGCCGGCTCCGAGTGCGATGGCAGCCCCAGCCGCGGGCCAGAAGTCCAGCCCGGCCTGCATCAGCAGACCAGCGGTAACCGTCGAGATCGCCACGACGCTCCCGACGCTGACATCGATGCCACCGCTCAAGATCAGGAAGGTCTGAGCGAGCGCCATGATCCCGAGCGGCGCCGCCGTCGCGCCGATGATCAGGACATTGCCGGTGGTGAAGAAGAACGGCGAACTCAGGCCGAAATAGACGCAGATCAGCAACGCCATGGCGAGCAGGCCCTGCCCCTGGATGAGCGTCGCGAGCCGGCGGCCTCGCGCGACCTCCTTCCTCGCCAGCGCAGGGGCCGGTTCGCCCGGATCGACGGCGCTGACGTCTGTCACGCTCGGCGGTCCTCCTGTAGATCCCCGGGGCAATGACACGCATCCGTCGTGGCCCATCACGTTCCCTGCGCGGCGGCCGCGAGAGCTTCCTCGGTCGGATGTTCGAGCCGAGTGGCGAGCTCGCCATGGCGCATGACGAGCGCCGACCGACCGAGCAGCGCCGCCTCCTCGATGTCGGAGGTGATGACTAGGATCGCCGCGCCGCGGGAGGCGAGCTCGTCGAGGAGTCGGTAGATCTCCGCCTTCGTGCCGACATCGACGCCACGGGTCGGCTCCTCGAGCACGAGGACCTCGACCCCAGCCGCGAGCCATCGAGCGAGCAGGACCTTCTGCTGCGAGCCGCCGCTGAGACTGAAGACGGAGGCGTCGCTCGACGGCGTCCGGATGGCCAGCCGCTTGATCCAGTCGTCCGCAACGGCACGTAGCCTGGCCGAGGTCAGGAACCCGAACCGACTCAGGGACTGCAGGACCGCTGTCGTCATGTTGGCGGCGACCGAGGCATCGAGATCGAGGCCCTGCGTCCGGCGCTCCGGCGGCATGTAGCCGAGGCCCTTGGTCACGCTGTCCGCGACCGAGTCGCGGGCCTTCCGCCCGTCGATCTCGACCGTGCCCTTGCGCGGGATCGCACCGACGATCGCGGGCCCAAGCACTTCGCGGCCTGAACCGCTGATTCCGTACACGACCAGGATCTCGCCACCGCGGAGCTGGAGGGAGACGTCGCGGATGCCGTTCGCGTCGAGGTTCTCGACGCTGAGCCGGACGGTCCCAATGGGTCGGTCGTGGCGGCGCGCTCCTTGAGCGATCTCCCGCCCACCATCGCCGAGATGACGCGCTGGTAGGTCATCTCGTCACCCGACAGCTCGGCCACCAGCTTGCCGTCGCGCAGGACATCGATCCGGTTCGCGAGCTGGAAGATCTCCTTCAGCCGGTGGCTGATGTAGACGATGGCGAGGCCCTCGCGGGTCAGCGCCCGGAGGACGGACAGGAACTGGAGGACCTCGGCGTCGTCCATCGGCGCGGTCGGCTCGTCGATGAGCATCACCTTCGCGCCGGGGCTCAAGCCCCGCGCGATCTGCACGAACGTGCGTTGGACGACCGACAGATCGCCGACCGGGGTGTCGAAGTCGATGTCGCCGACCCCGAGCCGGTCGAGACGGCGTCTGACTTCGCGCCGCGCCGCGCGACGGTCGAGGAAGACGCCGAATGTCGTCGGCCGCTGGCCGAGCAGCACGTTGTCCAGGACGCTCATGTCCGGGCAGACGAGCAGCTCCTGGGGCACGAGCCGGATCCCGGCCTTCATCGCCTCCGCCGGTCCGTGGCTGAGCAACGGTGGCCGTGCACCGGACGGACACCTCGTCGGGGACGACGCGGCCAGCCGCGATGCCGACGAGCGTGGACTTGCCGGCACCGTTCTCGCCCACGACGGCGAGGACCTCGCCCTCGTGGAGCTTGACCGAGACGCCGCCCAACGCCTGGACACCGCCGTACGCCTTGTAGACGTCGACGATGTCCAGGAGCGGGATACGGCATCGCCGTGCCGGGGTCGGCCGGCACGGCGGTGGCTGGATTCGGGGGTGTGTCCGTCACTGGCCGCTGGAATCCTGCGGTCGATGTCCTTTCGATCAGCAGGTGTAGTCCGGATAGAACGTCTGGACGTTGTCCGGGGTGATGACCTCGGTCCTGACGACGATCTTGTCCGGGTACACCGGGACCGTCGCGCCCTGCGCCGACGCCATGAGGGCCGGGAGCAGGAAGTCCGGCCAGTTCTCCGGGAAGAAGCCGACCGTCCCGACGTACTGGTCCTTGTTCTGGCACACGTAGTCGAGGCCGACGGGGTTGACGCCGCCGATGCCCATCACGAACGTGTTGTCGAGGCGGCTCGGCCTGCTTGGCGGCCTGGAATGAGGCGAACGTCAGGTCGTCGTTCGGAGCCGAGATCAGGATCGGCCGCGTCGTCCGGGACCTGCGGGAGGAGGGCGGCGGTGCGGCCTGGGTCGTCGGACCGTCGGCCTTGGTTACGTACTCCTGGATCGTCACGTTGGGCGCCTTGTTCTTCAGACCCTGGATGACGCCGTCCATGCGCTGCTTGGTCGAATCCTGGTCGTCGAAGCGACCGATGAGCGCCACGCCCTCCGCGATTGCCGGATTCACGAACGCGTTCCCGAGCGCCTCGCCGGCCTGCACGCCGTTGGCGGCGTCGTCGTTGGTGATGAACGGATAGCCGTCGACCGGGACCGCGAGGGACACGAGCGGGATGTTCGCGGCCTCGAGCGCCTGGGATTGGCCCACGCTCGCGGCCTGGATGACGTTGAATAGGATCGCGCCGTCCACCTTCTGCTGCGCCAGGACCTTGGCGTTCTGGACGGCCGTAGCGGCGTCGGCGTTGTCGACGAGCCCCTTGATCGTTACGCAACCGAGCTCGGCGGCGAGCTTGTCGAGGCCCTGCTTGAGCGCCACGGCGAACGACTCGGTGTCCGAGAAGGAGTCATAGCCGATCGTCCACTGCTTGTCGCCGCAGAGGGCCGGGTCGGGCGCGCCGATGTACTGGGCGAGGTCTGCGGCAGCCGATGCTGACGGTGCCTCGCTGGCCGGTGCCTCGCTCGCCGCATTGGTCGGCGCTGCGGCCGAGGGCGACGCGCCCGTTCCGGTCGAACAAGCGGCCAGCGCGAGGACCGCGATCATGCTGAGACCGAGGCCCTTCATGAACGTGCTATCGGTCCGTCGAGTCGGACCGATGCCGTGAAAGCATCTTGTTCTCCTCCTCCTGTTCGCTACGCGGAATCGATGGTCGCTCCTGAACGCGATCCGATGCGTCCGGTCCAGGTGCGGCCCGGGCCGGCGGTTGCCTCCAGTACCGAGCCCCGGCGTCGTCAAGTCAGGCCGGGCCATTCGTGTGCTCCACGCTGAGGGTGATGGCCGTGGCCAGGACGTCGGCTGGACCGAGTGTCAGCCCCTGACCGCCACTTCGTCGGAGCCCCGACATCCCGAGGGCCGGATAGGCGGTTTGCGGCTCGATGCCGACGGCGTATGCCTGCCCGTTCCATGGATCGTCCGCTGTGAACGCGATCTCTTCCCAGAGCCAGACGCACGGGAACACCTCGAGCGGCCACGAGACCCTGGCGGCCAGCCCGAGCCGGTCGTTGCGGAGGCGATAGGTCCCCTCACCCAGGTCGTCCAGGAACGCGAACAGGAAGCGGCTTGCCGATCGTGTCGGGATCCGGTCCAGCGAGCCGTCCCCGAGCTCTTGGTATGCCGGCCATCGGAGTCGCGCCCCGGCCTCCACGCCGACGTCGGCCGCCAGTTCGATGTGGACCGACTCCGCGTCGATCTCCAAGGTCGCGCCTCCAGCGAAGGCCTCGCTGAACGTCGGATGCTCGCCCCACAGGAACTCCACAGGTTCCGTGCCTCGGTTCTGGACACTGGTTTCGATCGAGACGGACGGCCCCAGCAGCCGATACCCGCGACGGATCGAGAGGGGTGCCGTTTCGAGGTCGAGCTCCAGGTCCAGCTCATCCTGGCTGGACGAAGTGACCGTCCATGCACGGACGCCAGCTTCACCATGGAAGCCCCAGGTCCTTCCGCCCTCGGTCGCCTCGTCGCCCGTGTTGGGCAGAAGCAGTTGCCAACCGCCCCACGCCCTCGTCAGCCAGCGATCACGTGACGTCACCGCCTCGTCCGGATGAAGACCGGTTCCCCACGGCGACTTCCACAGCAAGTCGACGCCAGTCCGTCGATCCACGATCGAGTAGACATCTGCCCCGTTCGCCGGGAGGACGTCGACGACAAGGTCGGCGGAGGACAGCCGAACGGCTGCGACATCATCGGTCACTGGCACCCACGTCACGTCGGCCATCGTTGCCTATGCCTCCGCGCTGGTGGCAGTGCACTGGACAGCGTTCATCACGCCGCGACCACCTGGTTGGTCAACACGCCGAATTCCGGCGATCTCGATACTCACCGTGTCGCCGGGCGAGAGATAGCGCGGCGGGTCGAAGCCGAGCCCGACGCCGGGTGGGGTTCCGGTCGAGATGATGTCGCCGGGTTCGAGCGTGATCGCCTCCGAGATGAAGGCGATGATCTCGGCGACGGAGAAGACCATGTCGCCGCAGGACGAGTCCTGACGTAGGTCGCCAGACACGGTGGTACGGATCCTGAACGAGGCGGGATCGAAACCCGCATCCGGGATCACGGCATACGGACCGACGGGCGCGAACGTGTCGAGACTCTTGGCGCGGATCCACTGGGGCTCGGCGGTCTGCAGGTCCCGTGCGCTGACGTCGTTAAGGATCGTGTACGCGCCCACGAATCCGAGCGCCTCCTGGATCGACGCCTGGGAGCACCGGCGGCCGATGATCACCGCGAGCTCGCCCTCGTAGTCCAGTTCCTGCGTGACCCGGTGATGGGCGATCGGGGCGCCGTGTCCGACGAGCGTGTTCGGGAACTTCGCGAAGAGTACGGGACGCGTCGGTACGGCCACGCCGCCTTCCGCGGCATGCAGTCGGTAGTTCAGCCCGACACAGATGATCTTCCCGGGGTGGGCCACCGGTGGAAGGAACGTGAGCTCGTCCTCCCGTGCAGCGATCGGCTCCCGACCATCCAGGCGCTCTGCATTCGAGCGAAGGGCATCGATGGCGGGTGGACCGGCACGGAACAGGTCACCGACGTCGCCGCGAACGTGGGTGGTCGTGCCGCCTGAGACGGTGGAGATCAGCCCTGGGTCATAGAGGCGGCCATCCGCGAGGATGACCAGCCGCGGACCGTCGGGTCCGGCGACGGCGGCTACGGTCGTCGTCATGGGGCCGCCTGCGGCGCGGCGACCACGCCCCGCTGGAGTGCGTCCCGGAACATCGCGACGGATCGCTCGATCCCCTCCTCGAGCGTGAGGTGCGTCGATCCGCCGACGAGCCGCTGCAGGCCGGAGTCATCGGCGATCGATGGGAACGGCAGCTCGTCGTCCTCGGCCGTGATGAGCGAGCGTGCTTCCGGGACGATGGCGACAAGGGTGTCGACGAACTCGGCGACTGTGGCGCGCCTGCCGCCGACGTTGAGCGCGAGGGCTCCGTTGCCACCTGTATCGACTAGCCGCCGACGAAGGCGCGAGCGACATCCTCGGCGAACTGGAACAGGTTGTGGCCGCCATAGGGGATGTGGAACGGGGCACCACTGACGGCGGCCAGGATGGCCACCGACGGTCCCGAGGTCAGTCCCTGATCGCGTCCGGGGCCGTAGATGACGAACGGCCGCAGGCCGACCGACGGCAGGCCGTCGTCGCGGCATAGACCTTGGCCGACCACTCGTTGGCCTGCTTGAAGACGCCGTACATCGTGGACGACGGTGAGAGCGGCGAATCGTCGTGGACGACGCCGTCCGGATACATCGCGGCCGGCCCGAAGACGGCCGCCGAGCTGGCGTATACGACCGACCTGACCGATCGCGGGCAGCAAGCGCCGCCTCGAAGACGTTGATCGTGCCGGTGACATTCACCTGCGAACCGCGGACCGGATCGGCGCGGCACGACCGGCATCTGGAGAGCCGCGAGATGGACGATGTGCGTGATCCGCTCGGACTCGACAAGCGATCGCACGGACTCGCGGTCGGTGATGTCGAGCGCGACCAGCCGGGCATCCGCGGCGCTTTCGTCACCGGCCACGAGACGCAGGCGGCGGCGATCCGGCGCGAGGTCCGCGCCGAGCACGTCGAACCCATGGTCGGTCAGGAGCTTCATCGTCCACGCGCCGACGCAGCCGGCTGCGCCGGTCACGAGATACCGCGTCGGTGCCGCTGCGCTCGTCATGTCGTTCACGCGGCCGACACTGGTCGCGCCTGACCGAATGCTCCGTGCTCGCTCGCTTCGGCGATTTCGTCGTCTGTCATGCCCAGGAGGTCCTGCAGGATGGCGTCCCTGTGTTGCCCGAGCTGCGGCGGCACGTCGCGGACCGACGATGGCGTTGCTGAGAAGCGAACCGGGCTTCCCACGACCTGGATCGGTCCCGCTTCGGGGTGGTCGAGGGTGATCAGGATCTCGTTGTGGACGACCTGCGGATCCACGACGACGCGGTCGAGGTCGTTGACCGGGGCGCACCACACGTCGTGGGCGAGCAGGTGCTCGAGCCATTCGTCGGTCGTCCGCGTCCGGGTCGCTTCCTCGAGGCGGCGCTTGATCGCGTCGCGGTCCTCGATGACGTTCGAGGAGTCGATCCCAGCGAAGTCGTCGACGCCGAGGAGCTCGGCGAGGCGGCCCAGCGGCTGCATCGACAGGGCGAGCCATCCATCGGCAGTCGGGATAGATACCGAGCGGGGCGCCCGCGTACGCGCTCGCGATCCCGCTCGACGCGCGCGGGGCCAAGCTGCCCGTGTAGAGATACGACGCGATCTCCTGGCCCTCGAGCGCCAGCATGGAGTTCGAGCATGCTGACGTCGACTCGCTGGCCGGCTCCTGTCCGCTCACGGGCGATCAGTGCGGCAAGAACGCCATAGACGATGTGGAGCCCGGCGGCCAGGTCGGCGACCCCGATCGCCCGCCGGCGCGGGTGGATCCTGGACGCGTCCGCCGAGGCTAGCCAGACCAGCCAGGGATTGGACGAGCAGGTCCTGGCCCGGCCTCCCCCTGTACGGCCCGTCCTGTCCGTAGCCCGACGCTCGCGCAATACACGAGCCGGGGATTGCGGGCGGCCAGGGTCTCGAAGCCGAGTCCGAGCCGATCCATGACGCCCGGTCGGAAGTTCTCGACGACGATGTCGGCGTGATCGATGAGCCGCCGGGCGATGTCGACCCCAACGCTCGTCTTGAGATCCAGCACGATGCTGCGCTTGTTCCGGTTGTAGGTGATGAACGAGACGCTCATCCCACCGGCATAGGCGTTCTGCAGCGAATAGCCCCGCATCCAGTCGCCGGATGGGGCCTCGATCTTGATGATCTCGGCGCCGAGATCACCGAGGATCTGGGTGGCGAACGGCCCCTGGGCGAGCTGGCTGAAGTCCATGACGACGATGCCTGCCAAGGGGCCGGCCACCGTGTGTCCCATCTGGTCTCAACGCCTCCGAGAACGGGGTCGAATGAAACGGTCTACGTGCGCCGGGGATCAAGGCTGCGGAGGGGCGGAATGCACCGTCCGTCACCGGAGGAGAGCGGTGACGGCGGTGCGATTCCTAGAGTTTTGTGTATCGTAACAATCGCCGTCAAGCCGCGCAATCCACGCTTGATTCACCGGAGGAGGCCGCGCGAAGAGGGTATCCTTGTCATAATCGATACAGCTGCAATTGGCACGGCCCGCCGACCACGACGGAGGACGAGGAATGCCCAACGTGCGCCGCGTGACGATCAAGGACGTCGCGCGCGATGCCGGGGTCTCCGTTTCGACCGTTTCCAACTGGCTCAGCGGTCGGACATATGGTCTGTCACCCGCGACGCGCGAGCGCGTGGAAGCGAGTGCGAATCGCCTGGGCTACCGCCCATCGGCGTTGGCGCGGGGTCTGCGCGGGCAGTCGACGCGCGTCATCGGGCTCATCGTCCCGTCCATCACGAATGCGGCGATCCCGCCCATCGTCCGAGGGGCGGAGGACCAGGCGAGCGCACTCGGCTACAGCCTGTTCCTGACCAACGTCGACCGGCATTGGGATCGGGTCGAGGCCCAGGCGCTGGCGATGCTCGACCGCGGCGTCGGAGGAGTGGGCTTCGTCTTCACGGCGCCGTCGGTGGACTCATTGGCTGTTAAGGCCGTCGAACGCACCGGGGCGCGCGCGGCCCTCCTGCTGCCAGCCGATCACGTCGTTCCGCAGAACGTCATCGCCCTCGACAACCACGCTGGCCTGCGCCAGGTGGTCGACCACCTGTGGTCATTGGGGCACCGACACTTCGGATTTGCGACCAATGCCCGCGTGACGGTCCTTGGAGCCAGTGAGCTGGCGGGCCTGCGCGAGGCGGTCGCCGCACGGGGCGGCGTATTGTCGGCGCAGGACGTGGTCGAGGACCCCATGGGTGAGCAATGGGACGACTGGGGCGAGATCGAGTCGGGGCGTCGCGCCGGGCTCATCCTGCTCGCCAAACATGACCGGCCGACGGCCATCTGCGCGGTCAATGACCTGCTAGCCGTCGGTGTCCTCCTCGCCGCGCGGGACCTCGGGATCAAGGTTCCCTCGGAGCTCAGCATCGTGGGGTACGCGGCGCTGAACCTGACCCGCGTAACGAGCCCGGCCATCACGTCGGTCCGCCATCCCTTCTATCGCATGGGCGAGCTCTTGGCGAGCTTCCTCATCGAGGGAAATACTGGCGATGGGGTCCGGATCACGCCCACCCTCGAGGTCAGGGAGTCCACCGCCAAAGCTCCGAGCCTCAGGGCGTGACGCTGCCCTCCGGGCGCCCTGCCGACGTGCTGCTCGCCGATCGGCCGAGCGTCCTCGCCTTCTGGTACGACGACCTTGGTCGCACCGATGACCCGCACCAGGTCGAATTCCTGACGGGCGGGGTGTCGAGCATCGTCGTCCGCGTGGTCACAGACCGCGAGGCGTTCATCGTCAAGCAAGCCCTTGGACAGCTCCGTGTCGCGGCCGACTGGTTCTCGCGACCGGAGCGCTCCCTCATCGAGGCCCGCTGCGGCATGGTTCTGGCGGAGCTCGTACCCGGCTTCGTGCCGGAGATCGTCGCCGTCGTTCCCGATCGGAGTGCCTTCGTGATGCGCAGCGCCCCGCCGGGAACAGAAACCTGGAAGGATCGTCTGATGCGCGGCGAGGTCTGGCAAACCGACGCTGACATGGTCGGGCATCTCCTGGGCCGGATCCACGCCGCCAGCGCCGAGCGGACCGACCTCGCGGGTTCGTTCGCCGATCGATCGTTCTTCGACGAGCTCCGCATCGACCCGTATCTGCGTCACCTCGCGGTACGGGCACCGGCCGTGGCCCCCGCGCTGGAAGCGATCATCCACGAACTCCTCACAACGAGTTCGTGTCTCGTCCACGGCGATTTCAGCCCGAAGAACCTGCTTATGCCCCCGGATGGTCGCGTCCTGCTCGTGGACCACGAGGTGGCGCATTGGGGGCACCCAGCCTTCGACGTCGCGTTCGTCACCAGTCACCTCTGCCTCAAGGCCGTTCGCTTTCGCGCGCGCGCCGGCGAGTATCTCGACGCCGCGGTCGCGGTCCTCGACGGCTATGCCAAGGAGGCGCGCCATCTGGGCATGGCTCTCGGGTCGTTCACCTCGCAGGCGACGGGCGCGCTCCTCCTCGCGCGCATCGACGGCAAGTCGCCCGTCGAGTACTTGACCGGCGACAACGACCGCCGATTCGTGCGCGGCATCGGCAACGATCTCCTGCTCCGACCGCCGCACGATCCGTGGGAGCTCCTTGGGAGCATCCGCCAGGCACTGGCCGATGCCTGACCTCCGGATCGATCGCGTCGTCGCGCGCGAGATCCTCGACTCGCGCGGCCGGCCCACGGTCGAAGCGGACGTGCATCTCGGGGGCGGCGCGGTCGGTCGCGCCTCCGTCCCCTCTGGCGCCTCGAAAGGGACGCACGAGGCCATCGAACTCCGCGACGGGGATCCCCGACGCTACGGTGGCTTGGGAGTCCGACGCGCCGTCTCGAACGTCCAGAACGAGATCGGTCCGGGAGTTCGTGGTCTCCCGGCCGACGACCAGGACGGCATCGACCGCCGGCTGATCGAGCTGGATGGGACGCCGAACAAGTCCCGCCTCGGGGCGAACGCGACGCTGGCCGTATCGCTCGCGGCGTGCCGGGCAGCCTCCGCCGCCCGAGACATAGCCCTCTATCGGCATATCGCCGATCTGTGCGGCGTGCGACCGACGGTCCCGCTGCCCATGGTGAACATGATCAGCGGTGGGCTACACGCTGGCCGACAGATCGACATCCAGGACGTGTTGGTCATGCCGACAGGCGCGGACGACTTCGCGGGGGCACTCGCCGACTCCGTCGCGGTCCATGCGCGGATCGGCGAGATGCTGGTCGCCGCCGGGTACCGACTCCTCACTGCCGACGAAGGCGGTTGGGCTCCGCCCTTGGGCAGTAACCGTGAGGCTGTCGCCTGGGTCGCTGCCGCGATCGTCGACACCGGGGTTGGCGCGGGGATCGGGCTCGACATCGCCGCGAGCCACTTCTTCGACCCTGCGACCGGCGACTACGTGCTTGCCGCGGAGGGACGTCGACTGCGGGCCCCGGCGTTGATCGACGAATGGCTCGACCTAGCGGCTGCGTTCCCGGTGCTTTCGATCGAGGACGGACTCGCTGAGGACGACTGGGACGGGTGGGCTGCCTTGACACAGCGCGCCGCCGGTACGCAGTTGATCGGCGACGACCTCTTCGTGACCGACCTGGAGAGGCTGCAGCGTGGGGTCAACGACGGGGTCGCCAACGCGATCCTCGTGAAGCCGAACCAGGCCGGCACCCTCTCCCAGGCGCTCGAGGTGATCCAGTTCGCCCGGGCGAATGACTATCGCACGATCGTCTCAGCGCGATCGGGCGAGACCGAGGACGCCTTCCTGGCTGACCTCGCGGTCGGCACTGCGGCCGGTCAGATCAAGGTGGGATCGGTGACGCGCTCCGAGCGGCTGGCCAAATGGAATCAGCTCCTGCGCATCGAGGAGGAGCTGGGTGCCGGTTCCTATGTCGGGCGAGCGGCCTTGTCGGGCGCGGGCCTCGAACGGCCGACGCCCGCGACGAGCACCTGATGACGGACCGCATGCGACCGCGGCATACCGATCGACCAAGGAGACCGATGGCACGATGCTAGATGAGATCACCCTCCGCGGGATCACCTGGGACCACCCACGTGGCCTGGATCCCCTCCTCGCAGCGAGCGGTGTCTACGCGGACCTCGTCCCGGGCGTCCGCGTCGAGTGGACCACCCGCTCGCTCAGTGGCTTCGGCGAGGACCCGCTCATCGACCTCGCCGCCTCGTACGACCTCCTGATCATCGATCACCCCTTTGTCGGGGACGCGGCGGCGAGCACGGCATTCCACGCGCTGGACGAGCTGGCTGGACCTGACGTCCTGCTCGAGCGCGAGCGAGCCAGCGTCGGCCCGAGCCACGCGAGCTATCAGTACGCCGGGCATCAGTGGGCCCTGGCCATCGATGCTGCGGCCCAAGTCTCGGCCGTCCACGAGCGCTTCGGGAAAGAGACGATGCCGAGCACGTGGGACGACGTCTTCGAGCTCGGGTCCAGACTCCGTCGTGACGGGTCGTGGATGACCGTCCCGATGTGGCCAGCCGATCTCTGCGTGGCGACCTACACGATCGGCAAGGGCATGGGCCTCGATCTGTTCGTCGACGGACGTGTCTTCCCGCCCGGCAGGGGCGAACAGGTGCTCGCGATTCTCAAACGACTGTGCGATCTGTCCCATCCGGACGCGCTGGCCTGGAACCCGCCGACCGTCCTGGATCGGATGCGGGACGGGTTCGTCCAGTACTGCCCGATCCTGTTCGGATACTCGAATTACTCTCGCGCATCAGCGCCCGGCGATCGCGTGTCTTTCGGAAACATCCCGACAGCGTCGGGCACGCCGACCGGGAGCACACTTGGTGGCGCCGGGATCGCGATTTCCACCGAATGCGCGCACCCGTCGGAGGCGATGGCGTACGCCACGTGGGTCACGGGGGCCGAGGTGCAGACCGGTGTGTACTTCCGGTCGGACGGCCAGCCGGGTCGGCGCGAGAGTTGGCTCGACGACTCGGTGAACAGAGAGAGCGGCGATTTCTTCCGGCGGACTCTCTCGACGATGGATGGCGCCTGGGTCCGGCCGCGGATCCGCGGCTACCAGGCCTTCCAGAAGGCTGCATCGACGATCGTGGTCGACCATGTGACCGGTGCCGCCTCTGCAGCGGCCACGCTCGACGACCTTGACGCGCTGTGGCAGTCGATCGAGCGCGCCGCAGCGACCTAGGCAGTCAGCCACCGAGGCCCGGGCCTCGGCCGAGCGGGCGTCACCAGCGGACGGTCAGCTCCCGCAGGACCCGCGAGTTGGGCTTGTCGAGGTCCCACCGCGGAGTGCCGTCGAACTCGAGGTTGGGCATCCGGGTCGCCAAGGTGGTGAGCGCGATCTGGCCTTCGGCTCGCGACAACGGCGCCCCGATGCAGAAATGTGGTCCAAGCCCGAATGCGATGTGACGGTTGGGCTCGCGCCGGATGTCGAAGGTGTCGGGCTGGGAGAACACCTCGGGATCGCGATTCGCGGCGCCGAGCATCTGGAAGGCCACGTCTCCTTCCTTAAGCCGCTGATCGCCGAGTTCAGTGTCGTGCCTGACCAGGCGCGGCTGACGGGAGACGGGACTTTCGAACCGCAGGATCTCCTCGACCGCTCGGGGGATCAGGCTGGGGTCGGCCTTCAACGCTTCCCACTGGTCCGGATGCTGGAGCAGCGTCAGGACCCCGTTCCCGATGAGGGAGGTCGTCGTCTCATGGCCAGCGACGAGGAACGTGACCGTCGTGCTCAGCAGCTCGTCCATGGACAGCTTGTCGCCCTCGGCTTCGGCGACCACAAGCTGGGAGAGCACGCTGCCGTCCGGGTCGGCTCGCTTGGCCACGATGAGATCGGCCAGGTAGTCCCTGGCCTCGATGAGCATCGCCTGGGACGTAAGGAGTGTCGCTTCTGCAGGCTTGTTGCGACCCTGGAATGCCAGCAGGTCGTCAGCCCACCGTCGGAACCGCGGCGCGTCCGAGCGAGGGACACCAAGGATGGTCGCCAGCACGGTCACCGGGAGCGCGAACGCGAACTCCTCGATCAGCTCTGCGTGGCCGCGAGGCTGCATGCCGTCGATCAGTTCGTCCACGATCCCCTGGATCTGCGGCCGCATCGCCTCGATCGCGGGCGGGGTGAAGGCCTTGAGCACGAGTCGGCGGATACGCGTGTGATCGGGCGGATCGGAGTGGATCAGGCCCTGGGTTTCGTAGTGCCTCCGGAACGGCTCGAGCTTCGTCTGCGACGCGGGCTCGAGATGGTTCAAGACGCGGGTCATCCTGCCGGCGTTGCCGAATGTCTCCGTGTCCTTGAACGTGCGGACGACGTCGTCGTAACGGGTCAGGACCCAACCGCCGACCGCCGAGCTCCAGAGGACGGGCGCGGTATCGCGAAGCTCGTGGAGCTTGGCATACGGGTCCTCGATGAAGGCGGGTGACAGGAGCGCTTCACCCATGTCAGTGACCATGGCCATCCCGTCGTACCCTCTCGTACAGGCTCCGGCTTCGAGATGCTCGAGCTAACTGATATCCTAGCATACAGGACACAAATCCGAGGACGACGCGGGTCGCTCGACCGTGCTGGCTCGGTCGGATGGACCAGGAGGGTGGCGATGGCGAAGCCGACCATGGGAGAGCTCCTCGCCGGCAAAGGAAAGCGGCAGCTGACCATGACCAACGCCACGGACTTCAACACGGCGTTGGCGGCCGCCGAGGCAGGGATCGACATCATCTCCGGCCGAGGCATGTACGACGAGCAGCAGATCGGACTCGTCCTGGATCAGATCGTGAAAGCCGCGCCAAACGCCGTCATCGCCTGCAACCTGCCCGCCACGATCGCCTATGTGAGCGACTCCGAGGCGATCCGGGCGGCGATGATCGCGCGAGATCACGGCGCCGACATCATTTACTCGTCGGGGAACACTCTCAGTCGGTTCGAAGCGATGGCGAGCGTAGGAATCAACTGTGGCGGCCACGTCGGCCTTGTGCCGGCCCGGGCCAGCCGGGAGGGTGGTCTGGGAGCCAGGGGGAAGACCCTCGACCAGGCGCTACGCATCTACGAGGAAACGATCGCCTACCAGAACGCCGGCGCCGTCATCGTCGAGATGGAGTGCGTCGCTGCCGACATCGCAATGGAGATCAGCCAGCGGGTCGACATCCTGGTGATGTCGATGGGATCGGGATCTGGGTGCGATGGGCAATTCTTGTTCAGCTCCGACCTCCTGGGGATCCACGAACCACGCTATCCAGGCATGGGCAAGCCCTATGAGGGGCTGCCGCGGCACGCCAAGCGATACACGAATGTCTTCGAGGAGGCCAAGTCGGCTTTCGCCGCATTCAAGGCGGAGGTCACGAGCGGCGAATTTCCGACGCCGGCGCACACCATCCGCGTCGATCCCGCGATCGTGGAAGCGTTCCGCGCCGAGGTCGACCCTCATCGATGACCTTGGTCTCGTGTGAACAGGCCACGAGCGCTCCAAGCACCTCGGAGCGAGATCGCCGGACCAAGAAGCGGCGCAGTCACCATGCTTGAGGTTTAGCCGTCCGTGCCCACGGTCAGGTACGTTAGCGACGTCGGTGGACGTCCATCACAACTACGCCGCGTGGGAGCACCACGTCGGGGTGAACGGGATCGTGCACCGCAAGGGCGCCGTGCGCGCTCGCGCGGGCGAGACCGTCCTCATCCCGGGGTCGATGGGCACCGCGTCGTATGTCGGCGAGGGGCTCGGCAACGCCGAGTCGTTCGAGACGTGCCAGCACGGGGCCGGTCGAGCCATGAGCCGGACCGCCGCGCGCAAGGCCAAGACGTCGCGCCAGGTCTACGACGAGATGGCCGAGCTCGGGGTCGTCCTTCGCTCTTCGGAGCCGAAGGGTGTCGCTGAGGAGGCCGCCTTCGCCTACAAGGACATCGAGTCGGTCATGGCTGCCTCGACGTCCCTGGTCCGGCCGACCAAGCGGCTCACGCCGCTGGGCGTGGTCAAGGGCTGAATGCTCCGTCGCAGCCATTGGGGGAGGATCGGTTCGTAGGTCCTCCTCGTCATCGTCCCGCTCCAGGAGGGCGTCGGTTTGCCGTTGACGCCCGGCACCGACCTATATCCACCACCGAGTGGGGCGTGTATGGTCCCGCCACGTCCGGCTCAGCCCGGCGCCAGAGGGGAACCGCTTGTCGTCAGGCACTCGACGCATCAGCACTCTCTTCATGGCCGCGATCGTGGTTGGCCTGGTGCTGCCCGCGTCCATCCTGGCCGTCGACACGGCGCGCTCGCACTTCTTCATCGACGGTGTCGACTTCCCTGGCCTTGGCGGCAAGGCGTATGCGATCGATAGTCCGGCGGACGGCCTGCTCGAGGGTGCCGTCCACGACCTCTTCACCGAGATCCCCGGCGACGCCTTCCAGTTCTGGGTCAACCCGACCGATCCCGACCTGGGTGGTGACGGCTTCGAAGTCACCTTCGTCGCGCCCCCCGGGGAAGTCCTGGCCGTTGGAGACTACGAGGCGGATCGCTACCCGGACGGGGTAAGCGGGCTAGCCTACCTGGACGTCGACACGCCGGGCTCGACCAACTGTCCCCTGACAGCGGCGTCGTTCTCCGTGCATGAGGTGAGCTATGCGGGGGACGGCACCCCGCTCGCGTTCGCGGCGACCTTCTCGTTGGTGTGCGGCCCCTCGAACTGGGTCGCGGGCGAGATCCGCTTCAACTCGAGCGTGCCCTACACGAGTCGCAGGGTCACACCAGTGTCCCTCGCCTTCAACCAGGTGGAGCCTGGCGAAGTCGGGCCTAGCCAGGCCGTGCGGATCGAGAACGCGGGCACCCTTCCGCTTGCGGTGACCGGCGCAGCGGTCGAGGGTCCATTCACGATCACCGACGACAGCTGCCTCGGAACGACCATCGACCCGGGAGACGGGTGCGACGTCATGGTCGCCAGCGCCCCGGTCACCGCCGGAACGACCGGCGGCCGGCTGACCATCAGCGACGCGTCGGTCGGATCTGGCCATCGGATCGGGTTGAGCGGCGTGGGCTTCGCGACGACGACGACCACGCTGACGAGCGATCGTAACCCGGGCATCCATCCCGACGAGATCGCCACCCTCACAGCGACCGTCTCGCCGATCCCGGACGGCGGACGCGTCGAGTTCTGCATCGTCGGCGGAGTCTGCTCTCAGTCCGTCCTGGTCTCATCCGTGACGGGCGAGGCGACGATGGCGTGGCTGAAGCAGTCTGGCACCGTCGACATCGTCGCGAGGTACCTGGGTCAAACCTACTTCTCGCCCTCCGCGAGCCAAGTGATCACGCAGAACTCGAAACGCCGACTACGGATCAACCTGTGGGTCGATCCCGTCGAAGTGCCGCCCGACCACCCGGTGGCGGTGGGTGTTGACGTGAACGCGGGGTCTGGAACGACGACGCTGACGGACGAGCTGACCGGGAACGTCATCTACTCGAGGACGGAGCCCAGCGCGACACCGTCGTTCAACTGCACCTTCCCGAGCGAACTCGGCGTCCATCGGATCCGGATTGATCACAGCGGCGACGGAGTCGACATCGTCCCGTCGACGACGTACATCGACGTGACCGTGGCAGAGGACGAAGTCACCCGGGGTGGCCCCATGACGGTCCCGATCAACGCCGGCGATCCCTACTGCATGACGCTCGGTGTCGATATCCCGTCGATCTCGGGACTCGCGAACCTGACGCTCGAACCGCTCGCGGTGGGGTCAGAGGAGTACACCGAGGTGCGGTTGTCCAACAGCGAAGAGGTAACCGAGTTCGGCGTCCTCATCGACGGGGAGACGTACCCGTACGGCGGCTCGATCGACTGGTCGATCACCGAGAGTGCAGGCGGCGAGGATGCGGACGGACAGAAGACCATCTGGTTCCAGTTCCGGAAGGCGTCGGGACCGTGGTCGCCGCAGGTCGCCGCGAATCACGTCTACCTCGATCGGACGATCCCGTCTGGGACGGCATCACTTGCCGGAGGGGCGGTGTTTACGAAGTCGACCGCGGTCACCGTCGCGACCACCGCGACCGACTCTGGTAGCGGCCTGAGCCAGGTCGCCCTGTCGAACGACGGCGCCGCCTGGACGAACCGGACCTATGCATCCAGCCAGGCCTGGACGCTCACCGGTGGCCAAGGCAACAAGACCGTTCACGTCAAGTGGAAGGACGCGGCTGGCAACTGGTCTGCGCCGAAGTCCGACACGATCCTGCTCGACTCGGTGGCGCCGGCTGGCACGGTCGCCATCGCCTCGGGCGCTACGTACGCCAAGACCAACGTGGTCACGCTCGCGGTGCGCGGCGACCGACGCGGGCTCCGGCGCTGAGCCAGGTCAGGCTGTCCAACGACGGCGACGACCTGGACCATCCGGCCGTATGCCGCCTCGCAGGCCTGGACCCTGCCGGCCACGAACGGCACCCGCCGGGTGTACGTCCAGTGGAAGGACACGGCCGGCAACTGGTCGGCGACCAAGAGCGACACGATCGTGCTCGACACGGTCGCCCCGACCGTCACCGAGCCACGCCGCGGCCTGGTCGCCAAGACGCCACATCGACGCCGGGCGGATCACCCTGCGGGTGCCCTGGTCGGGCACCGACGCGACCAGCGGGATCGCCCGCTACGAGCTGCTCCAGAGCACCGACGGCGGCGCCTGGACGACGGTCTCGACGACGCTCACCGCACCGACCGCCGACCGCTCGCTGGCGAGCCTGCACACGTACCGCTTCCGGGTGCGCGCGGTGGACAAGGCCGGCAACGTCGGGGCGTGGGTGTTCGGTCCGACCTTCCGGCTGTCGCGCTACAGCGAGTTCAACAGCGCCATCGCCTACAGCGGCGCGTGGTCGACCGTGTCGAGCCCGGTCTACTGGGGCGGGGCGGCCAGGCGCTCGGGCACGGCCGGCGCCCGGGCGACGCTGTCCTTCACCGGGCGGGCGGTCGCGTGGATCGCGCGGACCGGTCCCAACCGCGGCGTGGCCACGGTCTACGTCAACGGCACCAAGGTCGACACGATCGACCTGTATGCCCCGGCCTACGGCAACCAGCGCGTCGTGTGGGCACGCAACTGGTCGAGCTCGGCGGCGCGCACCGTCACCATCCGCGTGGCCGGCAGCCCCGGCCGCCCGCTGGTCGATGTCGACGCGTTCGTCACGGCGAACTAGGGGCGCGATCGATGCGGAGAGCCACGGCCGGTCTACTCCTGGGCCTTGTGCTCGCGTCGACAATCGCGCCGGCTCGGGTGGCCGCGGCGACGGCGAGTGCGGCACTTGACGTCTCCTGGACGCGCGTGGGCTCGGCCGAGGTCTTCAGCCCGCCCGATGCGATCCGCGTCGGCGACACGTTGACGATCGCCCCGGCCGTCGAGGGCCTCACGTCGTATACATGCATCAGCGGGCTCTTCCGGGCCGGATTCGAGGGACAAGACGCGTTCCAAGTCACGGCAACGTCCAAGGACGCGGACGACGACTCCAGATGTCTGCACGCCCTGGACCATCACCATCGCGCCGACCACACCAGGGCCCGTGACCCTGAGCCTCAGCGTGAGCGGCCTCGGGCCGCCGGAAGATGAGGCAACGGTCCAAGCACCTGACGTCGAGCTCTCCCTGGAGGCAGGCGGCTCTCCGATCCCGTTCTCGAGCAACTACCCCGTCACCTCCTGGGCACCCACCGACCTCCTGGCCGACACGACACCGTCCTTCGGGTCGACCCTGACACTCCCGCCACCCGCGACCGCGACGTCCGACTGTGAGTTCGGCCTCAACGGCGAGTGGTGGAGCACGATCTGGTCCCCGGACGAGCCGACCAAGGCTTGCGAGGTCTGGTCGGTCGCCGTCCCCGACATGCGCCCGCCATGGGCACGCGAGACCGGACCGTACGGCGCCCCTTGGGCTGCCCGGGCCGAGATCCGCGGCGCCTCGGTCGACCCTGCGACCGGCCGAACGTTGTACGGGACGTCTTCGTCCATGCCGATCCACTTCTCGATCGGTTCGACGGTGTTCTCGAGCTCGAGGCCGGCGGCGGTCCTGGACCACGATCTCAACCCGCGCCACGCGCATCCAGGGCCGTATGTCGTCACGCCGCGGCTTGCATCGGTCACGAGCGGCACCTGCCGATACGAGTGGAAGCTGCCGAATGGCGACTACACGACAGGACCCGAGATCCCCGTTGCCGACGGCGCCTGCGGCAGCGCGGAGTTCAGCGCGTCAGAGATCGGCGTCCACGGGTTCTGGGTCTATGTCGTCGACGACTTGGGTCGCCAGATCACCGTGGCGGCCGGCGGCGTCAACATCGACCCGCCGATGCCGGCGCCCGTCGTCGTGGTCCCGGCTGACGCCGAAGCTGGCGAGGATGTCCCCATCGACGCCAGTGTGAGCGCAGGGGCGCCGACCGGCTATGAGGTCGAGGTCACGCCGGCTTCGTCCACGATCGCCCCCGCCAACGCGTCCGACGAAGCCGTGTCGATCTCCGCCACGGGCCCGACCTGCAGCGGCGCGACCGGCGCTCTCGATCCGAGGGAGGGAGCGGCTTCGATCACCGCGACTTGTCGATTCGCCGCGGGCGGGCGATATCAGGTGGTGGCCAGGTTCACGGACGCTGCCGGAGTCGAACGCTCCACTACGACCACGGTCGACATCCACGTCGTCGACGCGACCCCGCCCTCAGGCTCCGTCACGATCGCTGGTGGCCGGGCGGTCACGGCGTCGCGCTCGGTCACGCTGGCGGTGCCGGCCACCGACGCGGGCTCCGGCGTGAGCCAGGTCAGGCTGTCCAACGACGGCACGACCTGGACCATCCGGCCGTATGCCGCCTCGCAGGCGTGGACCCTGCCGGCCACCAACGGCACTCGCCGGGTGTACGTCCAGTGGAAGGACACGGCCGGCAACTGGAGGGCGACCAAGAGCGACACGATCGTGCTCGACACGGTCGCCCCGACGGTCGACCGAGCCACGCCGCGGCCTGGTCGCCAAGACCTCCATCGACGCCGGGCGGATCACCCTGCGCGTGCCCTGGTCGGGCTCTGACGCCACCAGCGGGATCGCCCGCTACGAGCTGCTTCAGAGCACCGACGGCGGCGCCGTGGACGACGGTCTCGACGACGCTCACCGCACCGACCGCCGACCGCTCGCTGGCGAGCCTGCACACGTACCGCTTCCGGGTGCGCGCGGTGGACAAGGCCGGCAACGTCGGGGCGTGGGTGTTCGGTCCGACCTTCCGGCTGTCGCGCTACAGCGAGTTCAACAGCGCCATCGCCTACAGCGGCTCGTGGTCGACCGTGTCGAGCCCGGTCTACTGGGGCGGCGCGGCCAGGCGCTCGGGCACGGCCGGCGCCCGGGCGACGCTGTCCTTCACCGGGCGCGCGGTCGCGTGGATCGCGCGGACCGGTCCCAACCGTGGCGTGGCCACGGTCTACGTCAACGGCACCAAGGTCGACACGATCGACCTGTATGCCCCGGCCTACGGCAACCAGCGCGTCGTGTGGGCACGCAACTGGTCGAGCTCGGCGGCGCGCACCGTCACCATCCGCGTGGCCGGCAGCCCCGGCCGCCCGCTGGTCGATGTCGACGCGTTCGTCACGGCGAACTAAGCGCGCTCGGTTCGCCGGTTCGCCCGTCTAGTCGATCAGGCGGTCCCGGTCCGCATCCGGTTCCGGTTCGAGTAGCCGCCGCCGAACCAGGTGAACAGGTCGAAGGCAACGCCGATGCCGAGCCAGAGGTAGTCGAGCCCTTCGATCCCGCCCGGGAAGACGGCCAGGTACATCAGCGTCGTCCACGGCGCGACGAGGAAGCCGGCGATCGGCCACAGGACCGTGTCGAACGCCAGCGCCCAGCGGCCCGGCTCGATCAGCCACCAGATGAAGATTCCGACCCGCGGGCCGAACAAGGACAGCGCAGCGAGCAGGCAACACATGGGCTTCCCCTCCTTAGGTCGAGGAATGATGGCAGGCCACCGGCACTCCGTGTTGGCTCGCGTGCGTCAACGCCGCAAGACCTAGCCGGGCGACCAGCGACCCGCCAGTTCGTCGGGGGTCGGGCCGGACCGGGCAGCGTCTCCCCGGTCGGTTCGCCGGTCCTCCCTCTACCATCTTCTCGATGGTCGACTGGAACGCCTTCGCCCGGGAAGCGCCGCGGATCGCCGAGCTGTTCGCTCGCCGGCACAAGGCGACGGGCAACCTGTGTTTCCTGGCCACGCTTCGGTCCGATGGATCTCCCCGCATCAGCCCGATGGAGCCGCGGATCTTCGAGGGTCGGCTGGTGCTCGTCGGCATGCCGAACACGACGAAGTTCCGAGACCTGGCTCGCGACCCGCGGTTCTCGCTGCACACGGCGACGGTCGATCCGCACCTCGGCGACGGTGACGCGAAGGTCTGGGGCGAGGCCAGGAACGTCCAGGATCCCGAGCTGCACGCGCGGTTCGCCCAGGACCTGTTCGAGGAGGCCGGGTTCGACCTTCGGGGGCAGAAGTTCGATCCGTTCTACGTCGCCGACCTGGCCGGCGCTTCGTCGGTCGAGTTCCGGGACGGCCAGCTGACGATCACGATCTGGAAGCCCGGGGAGGGAGAGCGAAGCGCGCCGCTGAGCTGATGCTGTCGGGCCGGCGGCTCAGTCCGTTCGCGGCTCGAGGACCACGACCGCCGTCCCGGCCGGGCGTCGCGTCGCGTAGCCGTCGAGGTCGTCATCGCCGAATTCGCGGAACCTCGCCCACAGGCGCTCCCGCTCCTCACCCTCGGCCGCGCGACCCTTGACCGCTCTGGGGCCGTCCTTCAGCTCGACGGTCACGTCGGGTTGGGCCTGCAGGTTCAGCCACCAGGCGGGCTCGGGTGCCGCCCAACCGTTCATCGCCATCGTGACGAGGTTGGGCCCGTCCTCGAAATAGCCGAGGATCGCGCTGCGCTCCTTGCCGGTCTTTCGGCCGACCGTCGTGAGTCGCATCGCTCCCCATTTGCCGGGTCGCGGTTTCCAGAGTCCGCGGCGGCCGCCGGTCAGCCGGTGGATGGCGCGGTGGGCGAGCCAGGCGATGCGAACGAACCATCGCGGCGGGAGCCGCGGGGACTTCGGTTGGGCCACCGACATGACGCTGTCTCCATCGTGGGGTTGGCGGCCGGCTGCGTCACGGCTGCTGACCCAGCATAGGGCGGGCAGTCGCTGGCGCGAAGCAATGTGTCGGAACATCCACAGTTCGGACCCTGCCAGACGAGGTCGTAGGCGTCCGCTACGCTCCCCGCATGCGTGCGCGACTCCCCTCCAACTTGCGGACAGCGGACCCGCAAGAGGTCACGTTCGTCGAACTGTTCTTCGACCTCGTCTTCGTCTTTGCAGTCACGCAGATCACGGCATTGACGGCCCATGACCTGACACCCGATGGCGTTCTGCGGTCGATCCTGCTGGGGTGGCTGATCTGGTGGGCGTGGACGCAATTCACGTGGACGCTGAACCCGGCCGATACGACCCATCCCGGCGTCCGGGTGCTGACCCTGGTGGCGACTGGCGTCGCGCTCGTCATGGCAGCGTCGGTCACGCGCGCGTTCGCCGATGACGCCCTGTGGTTCGCGGTGCCCTACGTCGTCGTCCGCGCGCTCGGGCTCGGCCTCCAGGTTGGCGTGGATCGCGAGCGGGCCGACGCCAACCATACGGTCGTCATCGTCTGGACGGCCCTCTCGTCGATCGGCCTCGCGCTCGTGCTGGCGGGGGCCGTCGTCGATCCATCGCTGCGACCCTGGTTCTGGCTCCTCGCGATCGTCGCCGACGTGGTCGCCGCGGGGTGGGCCGGCCGGGGCGCGAGCTGGGACCTCAACCCATCCCACCTGGCCGAACGGCATGCCCTCTTCGTGATCATCGCGATCGGTGAGTCCCTCATCGTCGCGGGGACCGCGGTGGCCACGGACGAGCGCACGCTGGCCCTGGCGTCGGCCGCCGCCGTCAGCATCGTGGTGGCCAGCCTGCTCTGGTGGACCTACTTCGGCTGGTTGAAGGAGGCGCTCGAGCATCGGTACGCCGCGGCCCCGGCCCAGCGACTTGGTCCGCTCGCGCGCAATGCCTTCAGCCTCGCCCACTTTCCGCTGATCGGCGGCATCGTCGGGTTCGCGGTCGCGATCGAAGAGATCGCGGCACATCCCGACGAACCTGCGCCGGCCGTGGTGTTGGCCTCGCTCGGTGTCGGCGTGACGCTGTTCGTGGGCGTTCTCGGCGCTGTCGTATCGATTGCTCGGCGGCCGGATCCTCGTGCCCCGGCTCCTGATCCTTCCCGTGATGCTCGTCGCGATCGCTCTGGTGGCCCCGATGGAACCCTGCTGGCCACTGGTCGTGGTGGCGGCGGCGCTGCTGGCGATCGTGCTGATCGAAGGGGCGGGTCCAGCGAAGAGACCGCGGGACCGGGTCATGACGTCACGCCGGGAGTGTCTCCGGCAAGCCGGTGAATTGGGAGTCGGACCGCCAGGACTCGTCTTGCCGCAGGACGGCGTGTCAGGAAGAACGCCTTGCCGCCGACCGTAGACTTGCCGTCAGGTTCAGAAGTCGGAGATATCAGATGGATGCACGGTTCCGAGCGGGAGCGATGATCCTCGCCCTTGTCACCGTCATGACCTCCGCAGCGGCGAACTGCGAGCCTATTCAGCAAGCCGTCAAGCAGGCCCCGAAATACAGCGATGAGCTCGTGACGGCCATTGGCAAGTTGACCGGCAAGAACGGGGACGACGCGATCAAGTACCTGGACGACGCGGCAGCCGAAGGAAAGGTCGCAGCGCAGGCGGCCACGCTCACTTGGGGCGGCCGTATCAACGCGATCGCGGACGACCTCGTTGCGCGCCACTTTGCTGTCCCCGAGGACCAAGCGGCCGCTAGGGCGTTTGTCGTCGGGACCGCCTGCGACGCATTCAAGGCACAGCAGGAATCCTTGCTGGGCCTCGTCACTGAGACCGAGATGCAGAGCATTGTCATGCTGAATCGCTTGAAGAGCCGCCGACCCGCGATCTTCGGTCGAGCTGAGTTTGTGGGCGACGTGATCGCCGAACTCAACACGGCGCTTAGAGCCGGCGACATGAGCGCCGCATTTCCTGGTCTCGCCCAGGTGATCGTCTGCGATCGGCTCGGTTGACCAACTCCTAGACACGCCCGGCCCGTCATGCGCTCTCCGCGGCCGACGGCTGGCCCGCGCGCGATGCCTATCCGTCCAGCGTGGCCGGCAACCCGAACTGGGAGAACAGCGACCACCCGAACGTCGTGATCTCCGCGATGCGGCCGTCGACGACGCGAAGGACGTCGAGCTTGAAGGCGCGGTACGTGTCGTCGCCGGGGGTCTTCAGATAGCTCGCCGCGGTCGGCATCCGGTTCGCCACCGTCGGGACGAGCCGCCACGAACTGCCGTCCGCAAACGCGTTCTCCAGCAGCGGGCCGGATGACGCCGATCCCCTCGAACAGCAACGGTGCCGGTGGCATCGTGATCCGCAGGTCCTTCGACGCGATGGAAACGGCCAGGGCGGCATCGCCGCGCTCGTGGGCCTCGATGAACCTCGCCAGCAGCGCCCGCTCGGCGTCACTCGGTTCGCCCGGGCGACCAGTCCGTCCGCTTCGCGGGCATGTGCGCCTGCAGCGTCGCGCGCGCCCGCTGCAGCGCGCTGTTCACCGACGCCACCGTCGTGTCCAGGGCCGATGCCGTCTCGCTCGCCGGCCAGCCCAGCACGTCCCGCGCGATCAGCGGCAGCTCGCTGCCGCGGCGGCAAGACCTGCAGCGCCGCCAGGAACGCGAGCTCGATCGTCTCGCGCGTGACGACGACGGCGTCGGGCTCCTCCTCGGGCGGCGACATCTCGTCGAGCAGGCGGTCGGGATACGGCGTGATCCACGGCACCTCACGAATGGACTCGAGGGACTTCGGCCGTCGCCCCGTCCGCCGGATCGCGTCCAGGCAGACGTTCGTCGCGATCTTGTACAGCCACGCCCGCACGAGCCCGCTGCCATCGAAGCTGTCGCGTGACCGCCACGCCCGCAGGAACGTCTCCTGGACCGCGTCCTCGGCCTCGTCGAACGAGGCGAGCATGCGGTAGCAGTGGACGTGGAGCTCGCGCCGGTATCGCTCGGTGAGGGCCGCGAATGCGGACTCCCCACCGGCGAACGCGGCCGTGACCTGATCGGTCACGCGGCGGCCTCATCGTCGATCTTGACGGTCGTGACCTTCCAGTCCCGCTTCACTTCCTGGACGAGCCAGGTGTTGCCGTCGGGATCCTGGAACGGCATGAACGTCGCGTAGCTGCGCCGCTCCGGGTCGATGCCGGGCGTCTGGCCGGCCTCGCCGTAGTGGAACGTGTCGGCCAGCTCGACGCCACGACCGGACAGCTCTTCGCGGGCGGCCTCGATGTCGCTGACGCACAGGTGCAGCCCGTGCAGCGAGCCTGGCGCCATCGAGCCGATCCCGGTCCCGATCGCGATCGCGCAGGCGGACCCGGGCGGAACGAGCTGGACGATGCGGAAGTCCGGGCCGGCACTCGAGTCGACGAGCAGCTCGAAACCGGCCTTGTTGACGTAGAAGTCCTTCGCGCGATCGACGTCGCTGACGGGGACGACGATGAGTTCGAGCGTGTAGTCCATGGTTCGAGCCTCCGTTGGTGACCGGTCGGAATGGCCGATCTGGGAGGTGTAACGACGCCTCGCGACAAAACTCATCGGTCTCCTCGTCACACGTCTCGAGCGCTCGTCGTCGGCGACGACCGATATCTTGACGCCCGCCGGCGGACCGGCCACTGTCGCCGGGATGGATACGGAGTCCGATCTCGCTACCCAGCGTCGGGTTGAGTTTCGCCAGATCAGCGCGATGACCGTCGTGACGATCATCGTCATGACCGCGTACGCGCTCTCAGCTCCCGTTCACATCGGCGAACGCACTCCGCTCGATCCGCCAAGTGCAGCCGGCTTCGACTGGATGCTTCCGCTTCTCATTGTCGCTTCAGTCATCGGGACCTGGTTTGCCTGGGTGGTCCTCGTGGAACGCCGCTGGCCTTGGCCCATCGGCAAGCGTTCCGGGCGCGATCGACAATCGGAAACCTGGTGGACGGTCGTTCCAGCGATCGCAGCCTGGGTGGTGGCTCAGATGATCAGGTCGTCGTGGACTCCTGCGTCCGGCGTGTATTTCCGAGGAGAGAACGAGCCGTACCTCGTGGTTTCCACCCCGGTCGATCTGGCCCGCGATCTGGTGCTCTTCGGCCTCTGTTGGTCGATCGCGCTAGCTGTCGGTCACCTGATCGACCGCGTCGTCCGACGTCGCCGGCGCGTCGACCCTGCCTCGCCCGAGGTGACACGACCAGCGGCCTGAACGGTCGATCCTGCGACATCCGACGCAGGGCATGGCCTAGGATGTCGACTTATCCGGATGGGGGGCGTCGACGCTGCATGACCGCCATGGTCGCCCTGGTCGCAGCCGAGCCACTGGCGAACCCGACCCGCGCCGGATATCGGGAGGTGCCCAGAGATGCGTCGCGCGTTCGCATTCTTCGCCGCACTTGGACTGGTCCTGACATTGGCGGCACCGGCCGCTGCCAAGGGAAAGCCCGAGATCACCAGGCTCGAACCGACGATCCTTGACGAGGCCTTCCTCGCCGGCACGTGCGATTTCCGGGCGGAGCTCGTCGAATTCCTCGACGAACTCGAAGCTGATGCTCTTCCCGATGGCCGAGGACGGCTCGCAGCTCCTGCGATCGACCGGCGGCTACGTGTCGACGCTCACCAATCTCGACACCGGTGCCTCGATGGAGATCCGCTACTACAGCAAGATCGACTTCCACTTCCAGGCCGATGGCAACACGCACATCCAATCGAGCGGAAGGGTATTCGTGTTCGTGTACGAAGGGGATGACCTCTCGGCGTTCGATCCGGGCTTGTACCTCGTCACGGGCTCCATGCGGTCCGTCGCCGGTCCCGACGGCTTTGCGCTGGCCCCGGAACAGGTACGCGGCAAGGTCGTCGACCTCTGCGCCGCCTTGAGCTAGCCGCCCTGGCCAGGGCCCCGCGACGAGCGCGCTTGCTGCGAGCCGACTCGGGGCCCTCCAGCCTTGCTCCACCGATGAGTTCGGCGGCCGCTGCCGGTCTAATGGGTATCGTGCTACGCAGCGCAAGACCCGAGGAGGACGGCAATGACGGCCATCGACTGGACCAGTGACACCATGGGCACCGGCGAATACGCCGATGTCAACGGCCTGCACCTCTACTACGAGACGCACGGGACCGGGCGACCGCTCGTCCTGCTGCATGGCGGGCTCGCGTCGAGCGAGATGTTCGGCCCGATCATGCCCATGCTCGCGGCGACACCACCAGGTCATCGCGGTCGGACCTCCAGGGACACGGGCGCACGGCGGACATCGATCGGCCGCTCGACATCGAGCTCATGGCGGACGACATCGCAGCGCTCATCGACCACCTCGGGCTCGACAAGCCGGACATCGTCGGCTACTCGCTCGGCGGCGGCGTCGCGATGAAGACCGCGGCGAAGTACCCGGACAAGGTCGGCAAGCTCGTCGCGGCCTCGCAGAACCTCACCCCGAACGACATCGACCCGGCCCTGCGCGCGCAGCAGGTCGTGGTGAACGCTGCGGCGGCCGAGTTCATGAAGGACACGCCGATGTACCAGCTCTACATGAAGGTCGCGCCGCGCCCCGAGGACTTCGGGCGGCTGCTCGACAAGATCGGCGAGATGATGAAGGAGGACTACGACCACACGGACGTGGTGAAGGCGCTGAAGGTGCCGACGCTCATCGTCCACGCCGATGCCGACATGGCGCCACCGAGCCACGCGGTCGAGATCTTCAAGCTGCTCGACGGCGGCCTGCGCGACGGCGGCTGGATGGGCGAGAACCGGCCGAAGGGCGGACACGCCCTCGCGATCCTGCCCGGCCTACAGCACTACAACCTGGGCGGTTCGCCGCTCTTCGCGACGGTCACGTTGTCATTCCTCGACGCGCCGGCGGATTAGGTCGCCCTGTCGACCCAGGCGGATCGGGTCAGCCGATCCCGCGCCGCTTCTCCAACACGATCTGGAGGTCCTGGCTGATGCCGGTAGCGAAGCCCGCCTCGCTGAGCGCGAGGTAGTACTCCCACATCCGGATGAACCGCTCGTCGAAGCCCATCGCGCGGACGTCGTCGAGCCTTGTCATGAACCGCTCCCGCCAGGCCCGCAGCGTCAGAGCGTACGAGCCCGCGATGTCGGTCACGCCGGTGATCAGGAACCGCGTGTCGTGGGTCGAGCGTTCGATGACCGCCAGTGACGGGCACAACCCACCCGGAAAGATGTACGTCTGGATCCAGTTCGCACCGCGGCGTTGCCGCTCGTAGGCCGCGTCCGGGAACGTGATCGACTGCAGGCTCATCCGACCACCCGGTCGCAGGGCCCGGTCGCAGACCTCGAAGAAGACCCCGAAGTACTCCGCCCCGACGGCCTCGAGCATCTCGATCGAGACGATCGCGTCGTACGTCCCCTCGATGTCGCGATAGTCGCGAAGCTGGATCTCCACCAGGTGGTCGAGGCCGGCCGCGTGCACCCGCTGACGAGACAGGTCGTACTGCTCCTGCGAGATCGTGACGGACGTGACGCGGCAGCCCAGTTCACCGGCGGCATACAGGGCGAAGCCACCCCAACCGGTCCCGATCTCGAGAACGTGCTGGCCCGCCTCGAGGCCGGCGTTGGCGGCGATGACCCGGTACTTGTTCCGTTGTGCATCGGCGAGATCCTGGTCCGGCCTCGCGAAGACAGCGCTCGAGTAGGTCAGCGTCTCGTCCAGGAAGAGCCGGTAGAAATCGTTGCCCAGGTCGTAGTGGGCCGCGATGTTCCGGCGACTGCCGGTCTTGCTGTTACGGCGCGCCCGGTGGCCCATGGTTCGCAGCAGCTGAGCCGGCACCCGGAACCAGCCACTCGAGAGCGCGAGCGCGTCCCGGTTCCTGGCCGCAAGCCGCAACAAGGCCGCGAGGTCCGGGCTGGACCACAGCCCGTCCATGTACGCCTCACCGCCGCCGGTCTCACCGCCGAGAAGCATCCTGGTCAACGCCCGGCCATCGTGGATGTGGATCTCCGCCTGGTCGGGTGAGGCCGGGTCGCCGTGGACGGACCGCGATCCGTCGGGCAGGACGACGGTGAGCCGCCCATGACGGATCCGCTCGGCGGCGGCGAGGGCGACGCGCCATGCGCTCCGCTCGAGGATGGGTCCGACGCCGATCGGGCGGCGCGACGGGACGGTACGTGCGGTCATCGGACAACCTCTCGATGGCGGTGGAACCGAGCGCCGCGGAGCCACAGGCGGAGTGCGTGCCAATGGATCAGCAGCGTGGTCTTGTGGGTCACGAGCGGCTGCCGGAGGACCATCCGAACGAGGTTTCGGTCCGTCAACGGGCGCCGGATCAGATCCAGGCTCGCATGCAGGACGAGGCCGTCGGGCTGCTCGTGGTTGATGGTGATCCGCAGCCGCGTAGCCTCGTCGCGGATCCGGACGGTGTAGGCGCCGCCCGTTTCGATGAACGGCGAGACGTAGAACGCCTTCCCCATCGAAGCCTGGAACGTCGGGGCCCGGTCGCGCGGCAGCAACGTGTAGAGATGCCGCTCGCCATGCGTGTTGTGGACCTCCACGACGACGACCCGGAGCGTGCCCTCCCCGTCTCGGCAGAGGTAGAAGCTTGCGGGGTTGAACACGTAGCCAAGTACTCGCGGGTTCGTGACCAGGGTGATGCGCCAACCGCCTGCGTCCTCGCCGTGCGCCCGGAGGTGCTCGAGCAAGTCTGTCCTGAGATCCGCCGCCGGCGGGTCCAGATGATCCCCGTCCCGCAGCTCCAGGACTCGTCGTCGGTTGCGACCGAGCAGCCGCGAGACGCGGTTGAGGTCGTCGAGCTCGTTTAGGTCCAGCGCCACGTAGTGGACCCGGTGCTCGAGCGAGTACACGAACGGTCGGGCGCGACGATGCCGGACGACGCCTTCCAGGAGATGCGTTCTCATGCCGCCCGCTCCTCGATCCGCCCGATGGCGCCGGCGTCCGCGGCGATGATCCGGCGGGCCGCCTCGAGCCCTGACCGACAACCGTCCTCGTGGAAGCCGTAGCCGAGGTGCGCCCCGGCGTAGAAGGTGTGACGCCAACCCTGCAGTTCGGCAACGCGAGCCTGGGCATCGAGCGTGTCGAACGTGTACATCGGATGACGCATGGCCCGGTCCGCGAGGATTCGAGCCGGGTCCAGCCGCGCATCGGGGTTGACCGACACGAAGTACTGGTCCGGCCCGGGGAGCGTCTGTAGCCGGTTCATGTGATAGGTCATCGAGAGCGCGGCATCGGGCGCGCGATGATCCTGTTGGTCGATGTTCCAGGACGCCCAGGCGCGCTGGCGCCGAGGCATCAGGGCGGGGTCGGTATGGAGGACGACTCGGTTCTCCGAGTACGCGAAGGCCCCGAGGGCGGCCCGTTCCCGCGCGTCGACGTCGTGCATGAACCGAAGGGCATCGTCGGCATGGGTGGCAAGCACGACGGCATCGAACGAGTCGCTGGAGCCACCCTCGGTCCTGACGGTCACACCAAGTTCGGTCCGCGCGACGTCAACGACCGGATCGCCGGCGCGGACCGCATCCTGCCCGATGCGATCGACGATCCGCTCGACATAGGTCATCGAGCCGCCGACGATCGTTCGCCACTGCAGCGCTCGGCCGACGCCGATCAACCCGTGGTGATCGAGGAAGCGCAGGAGATAGTCGACTGGGAAGTCGAGGATCCGGTCGGACGCGGTTGACCATACTGCGGACGTGATGGGAATCAGGAAGTGGTCCTGGAACCCTGGCCCGACCCTGAGTTCGTCGAGGTAGTCGCGTAGCGTCACCCGCGAGGCAACGTCGTCGTTCAGCCGAGAGCGCGCGTCGCGGTAGAACCGCAGGATGTCCGCGAACATCCGCCAATGGCCCGGACGCAACGCGGCGGCTGGCTGTGCGAACCAGCCACGTGCGCCGCGGGAGCTGAACTCCACGCCACAGGCCCGGCAGGCGGACCCGAGGGACATGTCGCTCGCCTGGGTCTCGACACCGAGCTCGGCCATCAGCCGCAGGAACGTGGGGTACGTGACGTCGTTGTGGACGATGAACCCCATGTCGACCGGGAGCGGTCCGTCCGTCGTGTCGACCATGACGGTCTTGACGTGGCCGCCGACCGGCGACTCGCCGTCGTACAGCGTGACCTCGTGCTCGCGATGCAGGCCGTAGGCGGCGCTCAGGCCGCTGATCCCGGCACCGATGATCGCGACGCGCATCAGCTGGCCGCCTCGTCGCGTCGGGCGGCGAGGTCCTCGAGCGCCGCGTCCATGCCTGCGGCGGCGTCGCGGCCGATCTTCTCGAACGACCCGCCGAGGAACGGCTCGGCGAGACGCAACAGCCCACCAAGGCTGATGTCCGCGGTGTAGTAGACGACCGTGCCGTCACCGGCACGTTCGAAGCGGATCTCGTCGACGGCCTTGACGTTGGAGCCGGACCCGACGAGGACGACCCGGCGCGGCCGATCGAAGTCGCGGATGTGGTACTCCATCGGGGCCACGCGGCCGCCCATCCGAACCGTCAGGCCGTACCGGGCCCCAGGCCCGAGTGGCCCGTCATCCAGTCGACGGGATGAGGTGGTACCGGGATCCCACTGCTCCGAGTTCGCGAAGTCAGCGACGTAGTCGAATGTGGCCTCGATCGGGAGGCTCGTGGCGATGCGCTCGTGGATGCGGGTCATGTCCTTGCTCCTTGAAGGGGTGGATGGGTCGCGGGTGATCGATCGGATCCCGGGGCCGGATCGGGCACGCCGGTGAGCCCGACGACCGCGTCCCACAACCGGATGCGGTCGACGGCGGAGACACGGGTCGTGGGCAGGCGGTCGAATGGCCGTGGCCGCCGATCCAGGAAGACGCGCCCTGTCACATCGGCGGCGGCCGGATCGGCGGCGAGCCAGACCGTTGTATCGGCACCCTGTTCCGGCGTCCGCAGGATCGGGTCCATCAGGCTGTAGAACCGCGGCAGCGCCGCGGAGATGCCGGGCGTGTCCGCCCAGCCCGGGTGCATCGCGTTGAACGACGACCTCGCTGGCCGGGACGCGCCGCGCCCACTCCCGTACAAGCGCGACCTGGGCGCGCTTGGCGTGCGCGTAGGCGCGCGCGCCCTCGAACGGTGTGTCCTCCCACTGGAGGTCGTCGAGTCGGAGTCGCTGGGCATACATCCCGCCCGAGGTCACGGCGACCACGCGCGCGCCCGTGGTCGAACGGAGCAAGGGCAACAGTCCGGCGAGCAGGGTGAACGGACCCAGGACCAGGGTCGCGAAGGTCGCCTCGAATCCGTCCGGGCTCTCGATCCGCTTCGGGAAGATGGCGCCAGCGTTGTCGATGACGACGTCGAGCCGGGGTTCCGTGCTCAAGACGCGCGTCACCGCTTGCCGGACCGAAGTCAGCGAGGCCATGTCGGCGACGACGGTCGGGAAGCGGTCGGCTCCATGGGCGCGGATCAGGTCATCCCGGACCGCGGTGAGCCGGTCACGGTCTCGACCGACCAGAACGATGCGCGCTCCCATGCCGGCGAGCGCGTCGGTCGCCGCCCGGCCGAGGCCCGAAGTCGGTCCGGTGATCAGGACCGACTTGCCGCGCATCGCGTCGGCCGGTGGTGGCGTCCACCCGAAGAGGCGACGGCGCACCGAGTACCCGATGCTGGAGAAGCTGGGGACGACCGCGATCTCGAGCGCGTCATCAAGGAGCTGCTGGATGTTCATCGTGCAAAGGGATGCGCGGACCCGGCCGAAAGGGATCGGTCGGGTCCGCTGCAGACCATTGACTACCCTTCGTCCCGTGCCGCGCGGCTGGTGGCGGGACGCCGAGCGGTCAGCGCGAAGGTGGCGAGGCCGACGACCGCGAGCAGCGCCACCGCGGCCGCCGAGCCGGCGCCCTCGGCCGTCATCGAGGCTTCGGGCGCGACCGTGTCGGTCGGAGGGGGCGTCGTGCCGGCGCCCGCCTCGGACGTGGTCGCATCGACGGCGACGACGACCCGGAGGGCGTTGTCGCCGACCGCCGGCGATGCGGCGGAGCCGATGGCGAACACGCTGTACGCGTTGCACGCCTCGACCTCGACACCCGGGAGATCGAGCGCGACGGTCGTCGTCCCCGCGAGGCGGACCTCGAGGTCATAGGAGCCTGCCGGAAGGGCGACGTAGTCCGTGGCGTTCGGATACTCGAGGTTCTTGACGACGGCATCGGCCGGCTCCGAACCGGCGGCCGCCACATCGATGGCCGGGGCGTCGGCGCTGAAATGGACGACGCGAACCGAGGCGTTGTCGCAGTTCGGTGCGGGCTCGTCCTCCAGGACCTGGGCGGTGATGGAGGCGACCGCGTCGGTGGCGGCGATCGTGTACTTGCCGCCGGCCGCGACGGTCACATCGGCGTCGATGACCGGGCTGTCCGTGGTGCCGGTGGCGAAGACCTTGACGTTATGCTCCCCGGCCGGGATCTCCAGATAGTCGGAGATCGTCCCGAACGGCACGTTGGTGAGTGCGTCCACGATGGCGTCGTCGAGATGGACGTCGACCGCGGGGGCATCCGGCGACCCGTGCAGGACGCGGACCATGGCCGTGTCAGCCGCAGTGGCGGTTCCCGCGAACGAGAGGATGAGGATCCCGGCCGCAAGGACGCGGACAACGGGATGGATCCGTCGGTTCATCGATGTGTCTCCTCTGGTGCTTGGCCCTGGTCGCCTGCCGGCTGCACGGCGAGCGGGGTGCGCCGATGTGCACCCTTTGTCTAGGGTGGTCGCCACTCTACGGGCGATGTAGAACCCTTGTCAAGTGTCTGCGACGTGTTACTCTGCGCAAACCATGTACACCATCAAGCAAGCCGCCGCCCGCAGCGGGCTGAACGTGCCGACCGTCCGCGCGTGGGAGCGCCGCTATGGCGTCGTGCACCCGGCGCGAACCCCGGCGGGCTACCGGCTGTACGACGACGCGGCGATCGATCGACTCATCGCGATGCGCCACCTCGTCGAGCGACAAGGACTTCGGCCCAGCCAGGCTGCAGATCAGGTCCGGGCCGGAGGCGCTGAGCTCGCCGCGCTGATCGACCGAGCAACCGCGGAAACCGAGACGACGGCCATTCCCCGATCGGCAACTACGACCGAGACCCGGAGCGCTGAGTTGGTCGACGCCTTCGTCTCAGCCGCCACCGCGCTCGACGTCGCGAGGATGGATCGCCTCTTGGACGAGGCGTTCGCGGCGCAGCGATTTGAGGCGGCCCTCGAGGACGTCGTCTTCCCCACCCTGCGACGCGTGGGCGAGGGTTGGTCCGAGGGATCGGTCGATGTGTCGATGGAACACGCGGCAAGCGAGACGATCCGACGACGGCTGGTGCGGTTCTACGAAGCGGTCGCGTCCTCGTCCGCGCCGCACGTGATCGTCGGCCTGCCTCCCGGCTGCCATCACGAGATCGGTGCGCTCGCTTTCGCGATCGCGGCCCGTCGCGGGGGCCTCGACACGATCTACCTCGGCGCCAACGTCCCGCTGGCGAGCTGGCTCGTTGCCACCAAGACGACTCTCGCGCCGGTGGCCGTGGTCGGGGTCATCGATGCCTCCGACGTGCCAGCGGCGACGGAAGTCGTCGCCGCCCTGCGCGCATCCCCGGCACGAATCGCCGTCGCCGTTGGAGGGCGGCGCGCCCACGAAGTCGGCGGCACTGGGTCGGTCGTGCTGTCCGGCTCGATCGACGACGCGGTCGCGGTCGTTCGGGGGCTGCTGCCTCCGAACTGACGGCCACGATAGGTTCCCGCACGGGGCCGTCTACGGTCGTTCGAAACGCGAGGCAGGCGGTTCCGCGTTGGGTCATCCTTTGTATCCAGCAGTACGTCGAGAACATGGGAGGCGACCGTGAACCTAAACAGCATCCTCATCGGGTCCGAGGACCCCGCGCGCCTGGTCGACTACTACACCAAGCTCTTCGGCGAGCCCGCGATGTCCGATGGCGGCTACACCGGCTGGCAGCTCGGCTCGGGCTGGGTCACGGTCGGCCCGCACGACCAGGTCAAGGGCAAGAACGCCACGCCGGGGCGGATCCTCTGGAATATCGAGACCGCCGACGTGCGGGGTGACTTCGATCGGTTCAAGGCCGCGGGCGCGATCGTCGTCGCCGAGCCGTACGGATTCGAAGGCGCGGTCGACCAGATCGCGACGCTCGCGGATCCCGACGACAACTACTTCCAGCTCATGAGCCCGATGAGTCCGGCGTAGGGCCGCTCTACGAGCTCGATAACAGGAGGTTCTTGAGGGCCTCGGCGAGCCAGGCTTCGTAGCGATCGGTCGACCAGCCGCACGTGATGACGAGCATGTCGTGGACGGCCAGGGACGTCAGCGTCCAGAGTCCGTCGCGACCCTCGTCGATCGTGAGGTCCGCACGCAGGGCGCCGCGCTCGGCGAGCATCCCCACGAACCGGCCCTGGCCGTTGCGGCGGCTGGCCTCGATCTCGTCCCACAGCACCCGTAGGGTCGGGTCGGATGCGGCGGCGTCCGATAAGGCGCGCATCAATGGTCCGGAACGGCGGTGGATGCCCGGCTGGGTCGCGGCGTACAGCTCGACCTGCCTGCGCGGATCGGGCTCCTCGATGACGGCCCGGATGGCCGGGCGGTCCTGCACCGGTACGTCGGCCCGTGCGGGGCCACCCGCCACGACGGCGTCGATCACGGCCTTGAACAGTCCCGCCTTACTGCCGAACCCGCGGTAGATCGTCTCGACGGCGACGCCGGCCTCGCGCGCGATGGATGGCATCGACACGGCCGTGTAGCCGTGCGCGCGAAACAGCGAGCCGGCCGTCGCGAGCACGTCTCGCCGGGTCTGGGCGACCTGATCCGCGCGCCTGGTCGATCGGTATGGTCGTTTTTGGGGCTTGACGTCGTCGGTCATTTCGTGAGAATGCTACTTGCACCAAATGTTGGTGTCCAGCGAGCAATCAAGTGGAGGATCGGGTCATGACCGAGGTCGAGCGAAACAAGGCCATCGCGCGGCGCACGTGGGAGGAGATCTTCCCGGCGTGTGACGTCGAGGCGCTGGCGAGCGTCACGGATCCCGACGTCGTTTCCCGCGGTCGGCGACCGGATGAGCCCGCCGGCTTCGAGGGCGTGAAACGGACCATGCTCTGGCTCGCGAGCGTGTTCACCGACCAGCGCTGGGAGGTCAAGGACCTCGTCGGCGAAGGCGATCTGGTCGCGTGCCACGTTGTGCACCATGGCCGGCACACCGGCGACCTCATGGGCATCCCGCCGACCGGCCGAACGGTCGCTTACCCGTACGTCCACTTCCTGCGGTTCCGCGACGGCAAGGTGATCGAGCAGTGGAGCGTTCGGGACGACATGACCCTCATGCGCCAGCTCGGCGTCATGCCTGGGCGGCCCTCCACGCCTGCCGAGCCGGTGGGTGCCTCCCGCTAGGTCGTCTGCCGTCACGCGTCGACCGTCCGTCCCATCCGCACGAACCGCCGCACCTCGAGTGCGGCGGTGATCGAGGTGAGGACGATCGTCGCCGCGATCGAGATCCGGACGATGGTGTTGATGGTCGCGATGAGGTTCGCCTCTTCGCCGGTCGGCAGTGCCCCGTCGGCCATGACGACCCAATCCCCGAGCATCAGCGACACGATGCCGATGCCGATCACCGCGAAATCGACCGCTGCGTGCGAGGCGGACCGGAACCGTGTCCAACGCGGCCGGATGATATTCACGATGGGGGTCAGGAACGCGACGACGATCACCGCGATCGACGGCCAGTAGACTTCCTCCATCCCGGCCCGGGCTCCATGAAGCCGATCTGTTCCGGTAAGCCGATGTTCAGCGCCACGGTCAACACGATGGCGAGCACACCGATCTCCAGGACCGACGCGGCAATGGACACCGAGCGCGTGTACTCCTTGCCGAGCAACTGGACGGCAAGACCATCGAGGGTCGAGACGTCGATGTCGGGGCCCATCGAGTTCACCGTCCGCGGATCCCAGCCATCGGGGTCGCGCACCCAGCGTCGATCGATCCACACGAAGATCGCGGTCACGATCATGAACTGGATCGCGAGCGGCACGAGGATGCCGGCAAATCCGGACCAGATCGTCGCACCCGCCACCAGCGCGATCAGTCCGATGAGCACGGTGACGGCCACGTTGATGACCAGCACCTTCATGTAGATCGAGAACAGCTCCGGCCCGATCAGGCGCTGCCCGAAGGTGACCGTGCGTTCATCCCCGCGGTAGCGCGCCGCGACGGCCATCGGGTGCCCGAATTCCTTGAGGATCGCCACCTCCTCTTCCTCCTCGAGCGGTCGGCCTCGGGCGGCCTCTTCGTCCTCGAATCGCGAGCGAAGGTTGTCCGAGAGCTCGTTGATGATGTCGTCCTGGTCTCCCCGCGGGAGATGGTCGCGGACGGCGTTCAGGTAGCGGACGATCAAGGTCATGTCGGGTCCTCTGTGCTGATGCGGCGGAGCGAGGCGTCGAGGTCGGCCCACTGCTCGAGCAGCCGTGCCAGCGTCACCCGGCCGTCCGCCGAGAGTCGATAGAAGCGCTTGGGTCGCCGGTCCTCCTCGCGCCACTCGCTGTCCAGGAGACCCTGCGTCTCCAGCCGGCGCAGCAGCGGGTAGAGGGTGTTCTCGTCGATGTCCATCCCCTGCTCCGTCAGCGCCTTGCGCAGCGCGTAGCCGTAGTGCTCCGTCCGGAGCCGGGCAAGCACGGCGAGGACGAGGGCGCCTCGGCGCAGCTCGAGACGCAGGTTCTCGAAGGCGACGTCGCCGGTACCTGGCTTGGGGTCGGTGGTTGTCATGTCTGGTGCACAGTGTGCGACACACAGTGTGTGACGTCAACCCCGCAGCCGTGGTTTCCGAGCACGGCGGCTCGCCTACCGACGCGGCTTGGATCGGGCGTTGTACGTCTGGACGGCCGGGTCGCCCGGACCGGATCGGCCGATGTCGCTGCTTGGCTAGCTCAGGGAGCCGGGCGCAGGGCGACCAGCGCGCCGACGTTGACGCCGCTGTTGGCCGAGGTGGCGGTGCGCGGGCCGGAGGCGCCGGTGGCGGCCTGGGCCTCGTCGGCCGCGGCGGCGGTGATCTTGAAGGTGTTGGTCGAGGGCACGGCCTGGTCGAACCGCTCGGTCTGGCCGGCCGGTGGCGTGACGCTGGTCAGGACGGCCGTGGCGAAGAAGCCGACCAGCATGCGGTCGGGCCCGCTCGTCGTGATCGACGGGGCGCTGATCGACGTCGACGTCGGGGCGACCTGCCCGCCATGGGCGTCGATCGGGGTGGTCGGGTCGACGCCGGTGTAGGCGCTGATGCCGCCGCTGGCCGACTGGGCCGAGGCCAGCGTGAAGGTGTACGAGGCGGGCTCCGCGCCGCCGGCCACGTGGACGTAGACGGCCTGGCGCAGGGTCGAGCCGTTGGGATCGAGCCGGACCAGGGTCCAGCCGGCCGGCGGCGTGATGGCCGGCCCGCCGCGGGCGGCGACCGAGGCCAGCAGCACGTCGCCGCTGACCACGCCGGCGGGCGTGGGCAGGACGAGCGTGGTGGCCGTGGCGTTGGCGGCCGAGCTGGCACTCCGGAAGGTGATCGCGCCGGGCGGCGGTGGAGTGGCGGTGGTGAACGTCCAGCTCACCGGGGCCAGGGCATTGGGCGCTGCGGCGGTGTCGGTGATGGCGCCGGTCAGGCGGGCGGTGTAGGTCGTGTTGGCGGCCAGATCGGCCGACGGGTTGAGGGTCGCCGTGCGCGACGGGCCGTCGTACGTCACGACCGCGCCGACCGGGGTCGTGCCCGGGCCCTCCAGGGTGAAGCTCGTGCCACTCACGCCGGTCACGGGCTCGCTGAAGGTGGCCGTCACGTTGGTGCTGACCCCGACGTTCGTGGCAGCGGCCAGCGGCGTCCGGCTGGAGACCGTCGGCGGGGTGGTGTCGGCGGCGGGCGCGGTGGTGAACGTCCAGCTCAGCGGGGCCAGGGCATTGGGCGCTGCTGCGGTGTCGGTGATGGCGCCGGTCAGGCGGGCGGTGTAGGTCGTGTTGGCGGCCAGATCGGCCGACGGGTTGAGGGTCGCCGTGCGCGACGGGCCGTCGTACGTCACGACCGCGCCGACCGGGGTCGTGCCCGGGCCCTCCAGGGTGAAGCTCGTGCCGGACACGCCGGTCACGGGCTCGCTGAAGGTGGCCGTCACGTTGGTGCTGACCCCGACGTTCGTGGCAGCGGCCAGCGGCGTCCGGCTGGAGACCGTCGGCGGGGTGGTGTCGGGCGGTGGCGGTCCACCGGCTCCCGGGCGCAGGGCGACCAGCGCGCCGACGTTGACGCCGCTGTTGGCCGAGGTGGCGGTGCGCGGGCCGGAGGCGCCGGTGGCGGCCTGGGCCTCGTCGGCCGCGGCGGCGGTGATCTTGAAGGGTTGGTCGAGGGCACGGCCTGGTCGAACCGCTCGGTCTGGCCGGCCGGTGGCGTGACGCTGGTCAGGACGGCCGTGGCGAAGAAGCCGACCAGCATGCGGTCGGGCCCGCTCGTCGTGATCGACGGGGCGCTGATCGACGTCGACGTCGGGGCGACCTGCCCGCCATGGGCGTCGATCGGGGTGGTCGGGTCGACGCCGGTGTAGGCGCTGATGCCGCCGCTGGCCGACTGGGCCGAGGCCAGCGTGAAGGTGTACGAGGCGGGCTCCGCGCCGCCGGCCACGTGGACGTAGACGGCCTGGCGCAGGGTCGAGCCGTTGGGATCGAGCCGGACCAGGGTCCAGCCGGCCGGCGGCGTGATGGCCGGCCCGCCGCGGGCGGCGACCGAGGCCAGCAGCACGTCGCCGCTGACCACGCCGGCGGGCGTGGGCAGGACGAGCGTGGTGGCCGTCGCGTTGGCGGCCGAGCTGGCACTCCGGAAGGTGATCGCGCCGGGCGGCGGTGGAGTGGCGGTGGTGAACGTCCAGCTCAGCGGGGCCAGGGCATTGGGCGCTGCTGCGGTGTCGGTGATGGCGCCGGTCAGGCGGGCGGTGTAGGTCGTGTTGGCGGCCAGATCGGCCGACGGGTTGAGGGTCGCCGTGCGCGACGGGCCGTCGTACGTCACGACCGCGCCGACCGGGGTCGTGCCCGGGCCCTCCAGGGTGAAGCTCGTGCCACTCACGCCGGTCACGGGCTCGCTGAAGGTGGCCGTCACGTTGGTGCTGACCCCGACGTTCGTGGCAGCGGCCAGCGGCGTCCGGCTGGAGACCGTCGGCGGGGTGGTGTCGGCGGCGGGCGCGGTGGTGAACGTCCAGCTCAGCGGGGCCAGGGCATTGGGCGCTGCTGCGGTGTCGGTGATGGCGCCGGTCAGGCGGGCGGTGTAGGTCGTGTTGGCGGCCAGATCGGCCGACGGGTTGAGGGTCGCCGTGCGCGACGGGCCGTCGTACGTCACGACCGCGCCGACCGGGGTCGTGCCCGGGCCCTCCAGGGTGAAGCTCGTGCCACTCACGCCGGTCACGGGCTCGCTGAAGGTGGCCGTCACGTTGGTGCTGACCCCGACGTTCGTGGCAGCGGCCAGCGGCGTCCGGCTGGAGACCGTCGGCGGGGTGGTGTCGGCGGCGGGCGCGGTGGTGAACGTCCAGCTCACCGGGGCCAGGGCATTGGGCGCTGCTGCGGTGTCGGTGATGGCGCCGGTCAGGCGGGCGGTGTAGGTCGTGTTGGCGGCCAGATCGGCCGACGGGTTGAGGGTCGCCGTGCGCGACGGGCCGTCGTACGTCACGACCGCGCCGACCGGGGTCGTGCCCGGGCCCTCCAGGGTGAAGCTCGTGCCGGACACGCCGGTCACGGGCTCGCTGAAGGTGGCCGTCACGTTGGTGCTGACCCCGACGTTCGTGGCAGCGGCCAGCGGCGTCCGGCTGGAGACCGTCGGCGGGGTGGTGTCGGGCGGTGGCGGTCCACCGGCTCCCGGGCGCAGGGCGACCAGCGCGCCGACGTTGACGCCGCTGTTGGCCGAGGTGGCGGTGCGCGGGCCGGAGGCGCCGGTGGCGGCCTGGGCCTCGTCGGCCGCGGCGGCGGTGATCTTGAACTGGTTGGTCGAGGGCACGGCCTGGTCGAACCGCTCGGTCTGGCCGGCCGGTGGCGTGACGCTGGTCAGGACGGCCGTGGCGAAGAAGCCGACGAGCATGCGGTCGGGCCCGCTCGTCGTGATCGACGGGGCGCTGATCGACGTCGACGTCGGGGCGACTGCCCGCCATGGGCGTCGATCGGGGTGGTCGGGTCGACGCCGGTGTAGGCGCTGATGCCGCCGCTGGCCGACTGGGCCGAGGCCAGGCGTGAAGGTGTACGAGGCGGGCTCCGCGCCACCGGCCACGTGGACGTAGACGGCCTGGCGCAGGGTCGAGCCGTTGGGATCGAGCCGGACCAGGGTCCAGCCGGCCGGCGGCGTGATGGCCGGCCCGCCGCGGGCGGCGACCGAGGCCAGCAGCACGTCGCCGCTGACCACGCCGGCGGGCGTGGGCAGGACGAGCGTGGTGGCCGTGGCGTTGGCGGCCGAGCTGGCACTCCGGAAGGTGATCGCGCCGGGCGGCGGTGGAGTGGCGGTGGTGAACGTCCAGCTCAGCGGGACCAGGGCATTGGGCGCTGCGGCGGTGTCGGTGATGGCGCCGGTCAGGCGGGCGGTGTAGGTCGTGTTGGCGGCCAGATCGGCCGACGGGTTGAGGGTCGCCGTGCGCGACGGGCCGTCGTACGTCACGACCGCGCCGACCGGGGTCGTGCCCGGGCCCTCCAGGGTGAAGCTCGTGCCACTCACGCCGGTCACGGGCTCGCTGAAGGTGGCCGTCACGTTGGTGCTGACCCCGACGTTCGTGGCAGCGGCCAGCGGCGTCCGGCTGGAGACCGTCGGCGGGGTGGTGTCGGCGGCGGGCGCGGTGGTGAACGTCCAGCTCACCGGGACCAGGGCATTGGGCGCTGCTGCGGTGTCGGTGATGGCGCCGGTCAGGCGGGCGGTGTAGGTCGTGTTGGCGGCCAGATCGGCCGACGGGTTGAGGGTCGCCGTGCGCGACGGGCCGTCGTACGTCACGACCGCGCCGACCGGGGTCGTGCCCGGGCCCTCCAGGGTGAAGCTCGTGCCACTCACGCCGGTCACGGGCTCGCTGAAGGTGGCCGTCACGTTGGTGCTGACCCCGACGTTCGTGGCAGCGGCCAGCGGCGTCCGGCTGGAGACCGTCGGCGGGGTGGTGTCGGCGGCGGGCGCGGTGGTGAACGTCCAGGTGTGGGCCGCCAGGAGGGTGTTGCCGGCGAGGTCGGCGGCGGCCGTCGTGATCGTCGCGGTATACGACACCCCGGCGACCAGGGCGGCACTCGGATCGAGCGTGGCGACCCGGGTGGCGGCGTTGTAGGTCACGCTGGCGGGCACGGCCGAGCCACCCGCCGTCGGGGCCAGGCTGAAGCTGGCCGTGGTCAGGCTGGCCGCGGTCATCGCCTCGGAGAAGGTGGCCGTGACGTTGGCCCCGACGGCGATCGCGCTCGCCCCGGCGGTCGGCACGGTGCTCGACACGAGCGGTCGGACCTTGTCGACCGTGATCGTCCGGCCGGCCGATGCCGGCGAGGTGTTGGTCGCCGCGTCGGTGGCCGTCGCGGTGTAGGTGTGGACGCCGTCGGCGACGCCGGTCAGCGGGATGCTCCAGGCGCCACCGGCCGTGGTCGTGGCGGTACCCAGGCTGGTGGTGCCCTCGAACAGGGTCACCGTGCTGGCTGGCTCGGCCGTGCCGGCGACGCTGAACGCGCCGTCGGTGTCGAAGCTGTTGTTGGCCGGCGCGGTGATGACCGGCGCCAGGGGCGGCGTCACGTCGGTGGCGACCGGCAGGATCTCGATGCCCGAGATCTTGGCGTTCTCGACCTGGCGGATGAACTGGATCGAGAGGGTCCCGTCGGTCACGGTGGTCGTGAACTCGCGGACGATGGCCTTGTTGATGCCGGCGGCCTGCGTCCAGATGTCGAAGCCGGTCAGCTCGTTGGCGCCGCCCTCGATGTTGACGTCGAAGACGCGCAGCCCGGCGCCGTTCTTGTTGAGCTCGGCGAAGTGGAGCCGGACCTGGTAGGTCCCGTTGGTCACCGGGACGCCGAAGGTGAAGGCCACGCCGCCGGCCGGGATGCCGTTGGTCAGTCCACCGGTCCACTCGGTCTGGTAGACGGCCTGGTTGGCCGGGGCGACCATGCCGGTGATGGTCGGGACCGGGCTCTGGGCGAAGGGGAAGCCGCCGGTCACGTAGCCGCTGCACGCGGTCAGCGAGGTGCACGCGCTCCAGGTCACGCCACTGACCGTCTGGGCGGGCCCACCGGTGTTGATCCGGATGACGGCCGCGGTGCGGGTGGCGTTGGCCGTGTTGGACACCAGCGACTCGTTCGTCGCGTTGTCGACGGCGGTGACCCGGTAGAACGAGGCGACGCCGGCCGGCGCGTCGAGGTCGGTGTAGGCGGAGCCGGTGACCAGGGCGGTGTTGACCTTCGCGAAGGTGCCCGTGGCGCTGGTGCTGCGGTAGACGTTGTAGCCGGCCAGGTCGGTCTCGGTGTTGTCGGCCCAGTCGAGGGCGATGCCCGTCGACGAGCCGGTCGCCGCGAGGCCCGTCGGGGCCAGTGGCGGCGTCGTGTCCGTCGCCCCGGGGACGCCCTTGTACGTCGTCGCCGTTCCCGACCCCGTCGAGTAGTAGAGCTCTCCGGCGATGACCCCGGCGACGCCGGATACCCGTGCCGCCGGCAATGAGGTCAGTCCGGTCCAGGCGTTCAGGGCCGGATCGTAGGCGGTGACGGCGGCGATGCCGGCGCCGTGCGACGTTTCGCCGCCGGCGACGACGATCCGACCGCCCAGGAGAACGGTCGCGCTGGCGATGTGGCCACGGGCCGAGGGCAGGCTGGCGCGCTGCGTCCAGGTGTCCGTGGCGGCATCGTAGGCATGGACGTCGGCCTGCGTGACGAGCGCGTCGTCATGGCCGTGCTGGCCGCCGATGGCGTAGATGAAGCCGTCGAGCACCGCTGCGCCCATGTGGTGGCGTGGGTTCGGCAGCGAGGCCTTGGTCGTCCACGACGTCCCGCCGCTCAGCGCCAGCACGTAGTGGTCGCCGACGTCCTGTGTCCGAGCCAGGTTCGTGCCGCCGAAGTAGTGCAGCTCCCCACCCAGCACGACGAGCTGCCCGCCCGCGCGTTCGACCGGGAGCAGCGGCAGTGCCGTGTAGGCGTTCGTGGCCGGCGAGTAGCGCCAGACCTCGCGGGTGCCGAAGATCTGCCCGGTCTGGGCCGCGTTCTCGATGTACCCGCCGGCGTAGAAGATGTCGGTCCCATCGGTGGCCATGCCGGCGTGGGTGACGCCCTTCGGAAGGTCCGCGATCGGCGTCCAGGCGTTGGTCGTCGGGTCGTAGACGAACGCGCGACGGGTCGGCGTGCAGCACGCCTTCGTGCTGTCGAAGCCACCGAACGCGTAGAGCTTGCCGGCGACGACGGCGCCCTGCGCTTCGGAGTTCGTGAACGCCTGGCTGGCGACCGTGCTCCAGCCGATCGTGCTTGGTCCACCGACGGACGGTCGGGTGCCATCGGCGACGGCCGACGGGTCCGATTGGTTGCCGGTGTTGTCGACGGCCCTGACCTGGTAGTGGGATGTTGCGTTCACGGGTGCCGCGAAGTCGATGTAGGCCGACGCCGTGAGGACGGCGGCGTTCAGCTTCGTGAACGGCCCGGACGCGGACGGTCCGCGATAGACGTCATAGCCCGCCAGGTCCGCTTCGGTGCTGCTCGCCCAGTCGAGCCGGATCGCGGCCGACGAGTCGTCGACGACGAGCCCGGTGGGCGCCAGGGGCGGCGTCGTGTCGGTCACGACCGGCAGGATCTCGATGGCGGAGATCTTGGCGTTCTCGACCTGGCGGATGAACTGGATGGTGAGCGTCCCGTCGGTGACGGTCGTGGTGAACTCACGCACGATGGCCTTGTTGAGGCCCGCGGCCTGCACCCAGATGTCGAAGTTGCTGAGCTCGTTGGCGCCGCCCTCGATGTTGACGTCGAACACGCGCAGCCCCGCACCGTTCTTGTTGAGCTCGGCGAAGTGGAGCCGGACCTGGTAGCTGCCGTTGGTCACCGGGACGCCGAAGGTGAAGGCCACGCCGCCGACTGGGACGCCGGTGGTCAGGCCGCCGGTCCACTCGGTCTGGTAGATCGCCTGGTTGGCCGGGGCGACGAAGCCCGTGATCGTGGGTGCCGGGCTCTGGGTATAGGCGAGGCCGCCGGTCACGTAGCCGCTGCATGCGGTCAGCGAGGTGCACGCAGTCCAGGTGACGCCGCCCACGGTCTGGGCCGCGCCGCCGCCGTTGATGCGGATCCCGGCTGCGGAGCGGGTCGCGCTCGCGGTGACCGACACCGGCGATTCATTCGCCGAGCTGTCCACGGCAGTGACCCGATAGAACGACGCGGCGCCTGCGGGCGCATCGATGTCGTTGTAGGCAGACGGCGTGATCAGGCTCGCGTTCACCTTCGTGAACGTGCCCGTGGCGCTCGTGCTGCGATAGACGTTGTAGCCGGCCAGGTCGGACTCGGTGTTGTTGGCCCAGTCGAGGCTGATCCCGCTCGTGGACCCGGTCGCGACGAGACCCGTCGGAGCCAACGGAGCCGTGGTGTCAGGGGGCGGGCAGGTGGCGGGGCAAAGGACCTCGATGCCGGCGATCGACGCGTAGTCGACCTCCGTGCGGAAGACGAGGGTCAGGCTCCCATCCGTCACCTGGACGTCCTCGAACGGGACGACGATGGCGGTGTTCTGGCCGCCTGCGGCCACGACGATGTCGAAGTCGTTCCGGAGGACGACGCCTTCGGCTTCGATGTCGAAGACCCGCTCGCCGGGCAGGTTGTTGCCGGCAGCGCGTTCGGCGAAGTGAAGTCGGAGGTCAACGGTCGTGAGGCCGCGCGTGCCGAGGTTGTACGTGAGCACGCGCTGGGCGATCGGCACGCTGCCGACGTTGCCGCGATAGGTCCGGTAGATGACGTCGTCCTGGGTGTTGCCGATCTCCAGCGGTGTGACGGCCGCTCCCTCATCGATGGCCGTCGAGGGCGCGAACAAGCCCACGTCACGTGACCAGACCTGGCCGGCCGTGTCCGTGTACGGAGCGGCGCCCGCCACATCGAGCCGGTAGAGGGCGTCGCGGGTCACCGGTGCCGTGGTCGGATCGCCGGCCCCGATGGCAAAGCGCTCGAAGACGACCTCGACCGTGTCGGCGGCCTTGTTGGTCGTCATGATCCCGGCCTTGGACTGGGTCGCGAAGAACACGGCCGCCTGCGCGGCCGACAGGGTCACGGTCCCCGGCATCGTCACGTAGGCGCCACCATCGAGCCGATAGGCGGCCCGGACCGTCTTGGCGGTCTGATCGGCGATCAGGACGAGCTCCAGCGAGGCGACGGCGGACGGGTTCGGGATCGCGATGGGCGTGCCGACCGTGACACCGACGCCAGATTCCTCCTTGAAGAACTCGATGGACGGGACGCCCGCCTTGTTGATGGCGACGAGCTTCACGTAGTTGTCCTGGCTCGGCCCGAACATCACGCCGCCCTGCTGGTTGCCGGCGATGAGGTTCGCCAGTGGCCCGACGAGCGTGGTCGTCGCGTGGAAGGTGCCCGTCGACCCGTCGAAGGGCAGCTGCAGGCCGTTGACCAGCGTGTTGTCGAGGTTCGCGTTGCTGCCCGTCGTCGCCGTGCCGAAGGTGTCGATCCGGAGGTCACCGGCGGCGAGGTCGAGGTCGAGCAGGGCCGGCTTGTAGGAGTCCGCTCCCGGGCTCGTGTCGAGTCGGTTCGGCTGCGTGGAGACGAAGCCCGTGGTCTCGCCGTTCGTGTCCAGGAGCGTGCCGGATACGCCTTGTCGAACTCGAGCACGAGGCTGGGGGCACCCGGGACGGCGCCGGCCGGGTTCGGATCGACCGCCGGGTTCTCCGGCTTCATGTTGCTGACCAGGTAGACGTTGTCGTTGTAGTCGTAGTTGATGCCCGCGTAGTCCATCGAGACACAGCCAGGTGTTGGGCGACGAGGACGCCGTCGCGGTCGCGGACCGGCCAGAACCGGACGTGGTGGCCGCACGGGCCGCGGGCAGCCGCCGGCGATGTCGGGCGCCGTGTTGTTCCGGGTCGGGTCGCTCCACTCGGGGTCGATCTTGATGCCGAAGGCGCCGGTCGGTGTGAACGTGCCGACTGCCGGCAGGGTCGTGGAGCCGTTGATTCGGGGCAGGACGGACTGGCCGTCCACACCGCGGTGGGTGACGACACCCGGTGTCGACGTCGAGGTCTTGACGTGCCAGAAGAAGGTCGCCGTGTTTCCCTGCGTGTGGTACGCGGCCAGTTGCCGGACGGAGACGGGCTGACTGGTGTTCGCCCGGAGCCAGAACGGGGACAGGACTTCCTCGCCCACGGCCGTGACCAGGCCGTTCTGGTTGAGCGGCTGACCGGGGTAGGTGATGGCCGTGCCGTAGCCGAAGACCCGCGCGATCTCGGACACGTTCGGTTCCTGGTTGCCTTCGGAGATGCTCTGCCAGAAGCCGGACAGCTCGATGGGCGTGGTCGGCTCGTCGATGTCGTCGGAGCCGATCGTCAACGTGCCGTTCCAGATGCCGCCGGCGGCGCCGACGGACTGGGCGATGAACCGGACCGGGACATCCAGCTGCCCGCCGGCGGGGATGGTCGCGGGCAGGCTGAGCGGGCTGGCCAGCTCCCACGGGCCGGTGATGGGCAGCGAGATGATGCCGACCGGGTCGGGCCCCACGTTGCGGATCCGGAGCACGGCCACGTCGTGGACGCTGTTGGCCGGCACCCCACCGGTACCGTCCTCCGGCGTCTGGATGCGGCTGAAGACGAGCCGATCCACGAACGGCACGACGTCGAGGTTCTCGATGGCGATATCGCCGTTGCTCACCGCGATCGAGAAGTTCTGGAGCGTCGTCGTCGTGGCATTGCCGGCGCCGTCGATGGCCCGGGCTCGGATGGAATGACTGCCGAGCGACGACACGACGAACGGCGCTGTGTACGCCTGGAACGCGCCGCCGTCGAGGCTGTAGGCCGTCGTGGCCACGCCGGACCCGCCGACGTTGTCGTCCGCATCGATGGCGATGGTCACGCGGTTCCGGTAGACCCCCGCCGACTGCGTCGTGCCGACGAAGCCGACGCTGACGGTGGGCGGCACATTGTCGGTGCCGCTGAGGGCGCGCCCGACGATATCGATGTGGGTGACCTTGGTGTTCGAGCCGCCGGTCGCGTCCAGGGTCAGACGGCCATCGGTGACGTTCACCTCGACCGTATTGGACGAGAACAGCTCAGCGGTCGTCGGCACGAAGTCGTCGATGGCGAGCACGCCCTCGACGGTCAGTCGATGGATGCTGTCGGTGAACGCGGCATCGCCGGCCGTGACCGTGACGTCGTAGATCCCGTTGGGCAGCGTGTACTCCCACGATCCGACGTTGGGCTGCGTGGCCCCGCCGTTGCCCTGCATGAGGATCAGCGTCTTGAGGCGCTGGTCGGCCGGTGCCGCTCGCTCACGGGTGTGGAGCGTCATGTCGATGGGCGTGGAGGTGCCCGGGACGACCCAGCCGGAGCCGGTGGTCGCGCTGAACGGTTGGCCCGTGTCCGGGGTGTAGCCGGCGGGGACCGTGGAGCCGGCCGGCTGGAAGTTGATCTTCGCGGTCAGGCCGGCCGACCCGGACGAGGTCGGTCGAGCGTTGGTCAGCAGGAAGACGTAGTCCTGGTAGTCGCCGTTGGTGGCGTCCTCGAAGGTGACCAGGTAGGCGTTCGGGACGAGCTGGCCGGCGCGGTCCTTGACCGGGTAGATCCGCGCGGCATGCGACACGCCCGTGTTGAGGCCGTCCTGCGTGTAGCTCTTGCGCCCGAAGGTGTTGCTGTGGACGAAGATGCCGAACGCGGTCGAGCCCGGATCGAAGGTGGACGCGCCGCCAGGCACGATCGCGGGCAGCAGCGTCTGCTCCTGGTCGAGCGCGATCGACGCGATCTCACTGTGAACGGGTTCGCCTACCGGCATCGTGTAGTAGCCGAACGGCAGCAGCTCATCCGGCGAGTAGCGGGCGACGGGCTTCAGCCCGACGGCGCCCGCGCCGGCCTTCTGGAAGAGCGGGGCCGCGACCTCGTCGCCGATCGGCGCGGCGCCGGTCCCCAGGATGAGCCCGGTCCCACCGACGTTGATCGGGTAGCCGAGCGTGTCGACGACCTGCTTGAGCGGCGGCTCGTTGTTGCCCTGCTCGCCGTTCGTGCTCAAGCCGAAGAGACCGAGGTTCGTGGTCGCCTCATCGGCGTCGTCGCTGCTCACGGTGAGCGCCGCCGACAGTGACCCGATGATCGTGGACGCCGGGCTGAAGGTGAGCGTCAGCACGCTCGACTGGCCCGCCGCGAGCGTGAACGGTGTGGCCGGCGCGACGAGGTCGAACTCCGCGGCGTTCGTGCCGGTGAGCCCGATGCCAGTCACCTGAAGCGGGCCGTTGCCGGTGTTGTTGATCGTCAGCGTCCGCTGAGCGCTGGTCGTGCCCTTGACGCCGCTGAACACGAGCTCCGGGGCGCTCGGCGTGATCTCGCCGACCGCGGCGCTCGCCGGTCGCAGGTTGCGTGCGATGTAGACGACGTCCTGGTAGTCGTACCCGCTGGTGTGCTCCTCGGTCGCGATGATGTAGGTGTTCGGCACCAGCACACCGCTCGGGTCGCGCATCGGGTAGATGCGCACCTTGTGCCGGTTCGCGACCGTCGGTTCCCACGTGTTGAGCGCGTCTTCGCTGAAGACCTCGCGGTCCGAGAAGAACGGCCAGGTGGAGTAGAAGCCGAAGGCAGTCAGGCCCGGATCGAAGGTCAGGACGCCGGAGGTCGTCGGGGCGAGCTTCTGCGCGCTCGCGTTCGGGACGGTGAACAGCTCCTGCTTCGTGGCCGCGCTGCCGGTGTTGTAGTAGCCGACGCGGACGACCGTGCCGGAGGTGCTGGTCGGCCCGAAGACGCCCAGCGGCTCGAGCGTCACCTGGCCGTCGGTGGCGACCTGGAAGCTCTGGATCGACACCTCCGCGCCGAGGAGCGCGTCGGCCGGCAGGCTGTTGTTCGTCGGGTCCGGATCGCCCACTGTCACCGGGATCTGGTACGTGTCGAGGATCCACTGGAGTGATGGCTCGTTGGAGCCGCCCTCGCCAAGCGTTCCCAACCCGCGCAGGATGATCGTCGCGACCGGCGTGTCCGCGTCGTCGCTCGCGATGCGGAGCTCAGCGCCCTTGGGTCCAGTCGTGGTCGGGTCGAAGGTGACGTTCAGGGTCAGCGTGCCGTCCGGCGCGACGGTCGCCGGGAACGACGGCGGCGACACGAGCTGGAAGTTGCTGCTGTCCGTGCCCTGGAGCGTGGCGTTCGTGATCGTCAGCGGGGCGTTGCCGGTGTTGGTGATCGTGACCGCCTGCGCGGCAGTCACGCCGGACCCGATCGGCTGGTTGTAGATCAGGCGGGACGGCGTCGCGGTGATGTTGGGGGCGACAGCGCCTGCGCCGATCGGCCGGAGGAGCACGATCTTCGAGGGCAACGTGCTCTGCGAGGGATCGGGGTACTCGGCGAGATAGATGTTGCCCTTGGAGGTGTCCTCGATCAGGTCGAGCGGGTTGGTGAAGCTGGTCAGGCCCGTGACACCGGTCTGGGACGCCACGATGTCCTGGCTCGCGCCACCCGGGGTCAGGATGATGACGTCGTCCGCGGCGCTGTACCGGACCACCAGCAGCTTGCCGCGCAGCGAGCCACCGAACGTGTTGCTCCGGTACTCGATCACGCCGTTGGGCGAGAAGTGCAGCCCGAAGTCAAACGCGTTCCCGCGCCAGTTGCGGTCGGGCTGGGTGCCGACGGGGTAAGCCGTCACCTGGGCCGAGTCGGTGCCGCTCGTCGGATTCCCGCCGTTGAGGACCCACTCGCAGCGAACCGGGTTCGGGTGTCCGTAGTAGCCGCCGCCCACGACCCGGAAGAGGAAGTCGTGTTGCTCTCCGACGGCGTTGAGGCCCGGGACCGACGGGCCCGTGTAGGCGCCGTTCGTCCCGCTGTCGATCCGGTTCGCGCAGTTGGCCGGGAGCGGGTTGGGCGTGGCCGGCGTGTTGCCGCCGGACGCCGAGCCGTTGGTGGGCACGTAGAGCTGGCCGTTCGAATGCCACACGAGGTCGTAAGCGTTCCGAACGCCGCTGCCGAAGATCGTCAGTGCCGCGTTCGATGCGAACGGGTTGTAGGTCCCGGCACCGTCCACCGTCTTGACGTCGAGTGGCAGCGTCGACGGCAACAGGGACGTGTCGAGGCGGAGCACGGCGCCGTTCAGCTGGCGCTCGGGCCGGTTCGCCCATGCGTTGTCGGGAGCGCCCATCGCGCTGTTGCTGCCCTGGGTGAAGTACAAGGCCCCATCGGGACCCCACGCCACACTGTTCGTGAGGTGGTCCTTCGAGGAGCGCGGCAGGCCGACCACGACGTCCTGGTAAACCTCAAGGTTGGCGCCGCTCAGGCGAGTGATCTTGCCGGTCCACTCGGTCGCATTGTTGAAGGCGAACTGGTTGTGTGCCACCCAGAGGATCGGGTTGGCTGCGGTTGCCGCCGGATCGAACGCCATCCCGATCATCAGGCGGAACCCGCCGTTCGCCGACTGGATCGTGGTGATGCTCTGCTCGGGTCCCAGCGTGCCGTCGGCGTTGATCGCGAACCGTTTGATCTCGCCGGAGTTGGTGCCGGCGTACAGCTTGCCGTCGGGACCGATGACCACGCCGGTGTACCCGATGCCGCCCGCCAGGGCGGGGGCGGAGGTAACGACCTTCTCGAATGAGCCGGTGAACGTGCCTCCGGTGCCGCCACCTGACGTACCGGTCGTGAACGTGCTCGTGTACGGCTGGAACTGGGCGCCGCTCAGGTCGCGCAGCCCGTCGGTGACCTCGAACCGGTACTGCGTGGTGGCGGCCAGCGCGGCGGTCGGCTGGAGCACGATCACGTCGCCGCCGCCGCTGCTGTTGACCGTCGCGGAGACCTGGGTGTTGGTGCTGACCAGGAAGAGCCGGACCGTGGATGAGGTCAGGGTGTTGCGATCGATGCCACCGCAGTTGGGCAGGATGACCTCGGCCGTGACCGGTGCGTCGAGCGCGACGTTCGTCGCGTTGTTGGCCGGGTTCGAGCTCCCGACCGAGGGCCGAACACCTGTGGACACGCACTCACCGGGCGCGATGTCGATGTAGTTGATCTTCGTGTTGGTGCCGCCCGACGCGTCGATCGTCAGGCGCCCATCGGCGACCGTGACCGTCTTCGAAGCGACGGCGTGCCGTGTCGAGCTTCCGGCGGCACCGGACGGCACGAACGCGTTGATGGCGTTCAGGCCCTCGACGTTGATCGTGTGGCTCTCCGGGTCGCTGTTGACCGCCGCGTCGCCCGCGGCGACGGTGACGGTGTAGGTGCCGTTGGCGACCGCGATCTCCCACGAGCCGGGCAGAGGCGTCCCGTTGAAGCTGGGGACGTTGTTGCCCTGCATGTGCATGAGGGTGTCGAGTCGCTGGTCGCTGTTGAGGTTGCGGTCGCGACCGTTGCCCGGTGTGGTGCCGCCGACCGACAGATCCAGCGGAGTGCTCGTTCCGGGCGTCACCCAGCCGTAGCTCTCGCCGGTCCCCTGGTTGGCGCCGGTCCGCAGTCCGTAGGCCTCGCCGAAGTCCCGCAGGTAGCCCGCCGGAACCGCCGCGACCGCGGACTGGAAATTCACCTTGATCGTGGCACCGCCGCTGCCGGCCGCCGGCGTCGCCGATGCTGAAGCTCCAGGCGAGCGATTGCCACTTAGATCGACGGCCTCGACGACGTAGTGGTAGGTCGTGCCGTTGGTCAGGCCCGTGTTGAGATAGCTGGTCGCGGTGAGCGGAGTCGTCCCGTTGAGAGGCGTTCCGGATGTGTTGACGGGCAGCGAGGTCCCACTGAAGACGTTGTAGCCGGCGAGATCGGTCTCGGTGTTCGCGTTCCACGTGACCGTGACCCGGGCGTCGCCCGGCGTTGCGACCACGTTCGAGGGTGCGACCGGGGGCGTCGTGTCGGGTGCGCTCGGCGGGGCGGTGACCTCGAACCGCTCGAAAGTCACCGGGACGTTAGCTGCCGCAACGGTGAACGCGAGGATCCCGGCCTTCGAGGTCGCGTTGAAAAATGCGGCGAGGCTCGTCGACGGGACGACATAGGACGACGTCGAGCCGTTGGGATGCCCCGTTACCGCGGCGGAGGTCGGCAGGAGCTGTCGCGTGCCGCCGTTGATCGCGTACTCCGCGCGCACCACGCCGGTCGAGGGGGTGACGACGAGGTACAGGTCGAGGGTGCTGATCGCGCCCCACGTCGCCGCCGTGAACTCGAGGTAGCCGACCTCGGCGCGCGTCGACGCGTCTGCGGAGCCGTTGATCTCGCGGAAGAACTGGATCAGGTTGGTTGAGCCGTTGTGGCTGGCGACGAGCTTGACGTAGTTGTCCTGGTCGGGACCGACGTAGACGCCGCCCTGCTGCGTCGCGGCCGCGAGGTTGGTCAACGGCCCGACGAGGCGCGTCATCGCGGTATACGGCTGCGTGCCGTCGAAGCTCAGGCGGAGCGCGTTCTTGAGCGTGTTCGCGGCGGTGTTCGTACCCGCCGTCGCTGTGACCACGAGCTTGCCAGCAGTTGCCTGGAGGTCGAGATTTGCGGCCACGTACTGATCGCCCGCCGCATTCGGCTGGACGCTGGTGAAGCCGGTCCCCTCACCGTCCTTGTCGACGACGGTGCCAGGCCGTGCAGCATCGAACTCGAGAGCGATGCCGGTGGCGGGCGTCGCCGTGGTGAACGTCCACTGGGTCGCTGAGAGGGCGTTGCCCGCGAGGTCCGTGACGGTCCCGGCCACCGACACGGTGTACGCGGTGCCGGGCAGCAGCGCGGCCGCCGGATCCAACGTGGCGGTCTGACTGGCGACGTCATACGAGACGGTCGCCGTGACCGGTGTCGCGGCGCCGGCAGCCAGGGTCAGGCTCGTGCCGGTGATCGTCGCCGGGGCCATCGCTTCGGAGAACGTGGCCGTGACCGTGATGGTCGGGGCCACGTCGACCGCGCCGGCGACCGGCGCGCGGCTGGTGATCGTCGGGGCGGTGGTATCGACGGTGACGTCGACGACCGAGGAGGCGACGGAGACGTTGCCCGCGGCATCGGTCGCGACGGCGGTAAAGGTGTGGGCACCGCCTCCCACGCCACTGAGGCTGACCTGCCAGGCGCCCGCCGGTCCGGCGTCGGTTGTCGCGATCTCGAGTCCGCCATCCCGAACGGAGATCGCAGCGGCTCCCTCGGCGGTCCCGCTGACGGCGAAGCTAGTGGTCGCCAGATGGCTGCCGTCCGCCGGGCTCGAGATGACCGGCGTGCCCGGTGGCGTGGTGTCGATGGTGATGACGAGCGTGGTCGAGGGCGCGGACTCGTTGCCGCCGCCATCGGTCGCCGTGGCCGTCAGGCTGCGGTCGCCCTCGGCGAGCGCGTCGGCGGTCGCGCTCCAGGTGCCGTCCCCGGCAGTCAGGGCCACGGCGACGACGGTCGTGCCATCACGAACGGTGACGGTGCTGCCGGCTTCGGCCGTGCCGCTCAGATCCGGCGTCGCGTCCTTGGTCCGCCGGTCGTTGTTCGACACTCCCGTGTCGCTGGCGGGATCCAGGACGATGGTCGGCGCGTCGGGCGGCGTGGTGTCGGTCGGGTTGACCGTGGTGAAGTCCCAGGTGGTCGCGCTCAGCGCGTTGCCGGCGAGGTCCTCGATGGTCGTGCCGAGGCTGACCGTGTAGGCCGTGCCGGGCTCGAGGTCGGTGGTCGGGTCGAGGCTGATGGTGTCGGTCAGCTCGTCGTAGTCGACGCTCGCGGGGACCGCGGTCGAGCCGGCCGTGAGGGTGACGCTGGTGGCGGTCACGGTGGCCGGGTCGAGGGCTTCCGAGAGCTCGGCCGTGACGGTCACGTCGACGGCCACGCCGGTCGCGTCGGCGAGCGGGCTGCGGTCGGTCACGCTCGGGGCGGCGGTGTCGACGGTGATCGTCCGGGCGGCCGACGCGGGCGAGGTGTTGGGCGCGGCGTCGGTGGCCTTGGCGGTGTACACGTGGACGCCGTCGGCGACGTCGGTCAGGTCGATCGACCAGGTCCCGCCGGCGGTCGCGGTCGTGGTGCCCTTGGAGGTCGCGCCGTCGAACAGCTCGACCGTGCTGGCGGCCTCGGCGCTGCCGGCCAGGGTCAGGTCGCCGTCGAGGTCGTAGCCGTCGCCGGCCGGGGTCGTGATGGTCGGCGCGTCGGGCGGCGTGGTGTCCGCCGGGGTGATGACGACGTAGTTGATCTTGGTGTTGATGCCGCCCAGCGGGTCGATGGTCAGCCGGCCGTCGCTGACGGTCGCGCTGACGGTCGCCGCGGACCAGCGCGCGGTGCCGGTGCCCGGGACGTAGCTGTCGATGGCCTTGACGCCCTCGACGTTGAGCTCGTGGGACGTCGGGTCGGCGCCGGGGGTCGGGTCGCCGACACTGACCTCGACGCTGTACGTGCCGTTGGGGACGGCGATCTCCCAGGCACCCGGCAGGGCGACGTTGGCGAAGTTGGTGACGTTGTTGCCCTGCATGTGCATGAGCGTGTCGACGCGCTGGTCGGGCGACGTGGCGTCGTTCCGGTCGCGGCCGTTGCCGACCAGGCTGCGTGGGGTGGCCGTGGCGGGCACGACCCAGCCGAAGCCCCGGACGTTGGCGTAGTTCTGGCCGAAGTCGCGGGTGTAGCCGGCCGGGATGGGCGTCGCGGTCTCGTTCTGGAAGTTGACCCGGACCGGGAAGACCGCGGCGGGCGGGCTGGCCACATCGGGCAGGGCCGTCGCGGCCGCGCTCGCGGCGGACACGTTGCCCGAGGCGTCGAGGGCGCGCACCTGGTAGGCGTACAGGGTGCCGCTGGTCAGGCCCGTGTCGGTGTACGAGGAGGCGCTGACGGGGCTCGCGTTGACCTTCGTGTACGGGCCCTCGGGGTTGGCCGCCCGGTACACGTCGTAGGCGGCCAGGTCGGCCTCGCCGTTGTCGGCCCAGTCGAGGTCGACCGAGGTCGTGCTCGGGGTCGTGGCCACGAGCCCGGTCGGGGCGGCCGGGGCGGTGACGTCGTTCGTCAGCAGGAACTCGCCGAAGCGGAAGACCAGAGATCCGGAGGCCGCGGCCCGGTTGCGGTGCGTCGTGAAGATCCCGGCGAAGGTCTGCGGCGTGCCGCCGGCCTCGAGCGCGACACCAGTGAAGAAGGCGGCCGGCACGACGAACGAGCCCACGGCGACGGGCGCCGCGGTGCCGATCTGGTACGAGCCGGACACCGTGTTGGTGGCCGGAGTCAGGACGAGGCTCAGTCGGACCGTCGAAGCCGAGACGGTCAGGTTGCCGGTGTTGATCTCGTCGTTCGGGGCGCCGTTCGAGATGCCGCCGACCTCCTTCATCAGCTGGACGCGCATCTGCGTGGTCGAGACGGAGGCAACGACGAGCTTGGCGTAGTTGTCCTCGCTGGTCCCGAACCACAGCCCGGCCTGCTCGGCGGCGTTCGAACCCGCGGGCGGGTTGACGAGCGTGGTCTCGACACGTACGGGCCCAGCCGTCCCGCCGAACGCGACGCCCAGACCGTTGTGCTGGGCATTGGGGCTGCCGGTCGTCGTCCCCACGGTCTTGAACATGATGCCGGCGGTCGTCGTGATGTCGAGCGTGCCGGTCGCCGCGGTGTCGAGATCGAGGTTGGCCGGCAGGTAGCCGCCGCCGTTCGAGGACGGCTGAACCATGGTGAAGCCAGTGCCGAGGCCGTCCTTGTCAGCGATCGAGCCGGCCACCGGGGCACCCCAGCCAAGGCTGAACGGCATGGTCACCGGGACGGCGGCGCAGGGCAGCGTCGAATACGGACTGCACGGCGGCATCGGCCGAAGGGCATTCGCGGCGGCCGGATCGGACTCGTTGCCGGTCGTGTCCGACGCCGTGACCTGATAGAACGACATGGCACCCGCAGGCGCACTCGTGTCGTTGTACGCGGACGTTCCCGTCGGAAGCGACGTCGCCGTGAGCTTCACGAACGTTCCGGTGGCGGATGTGGACCGATAGACGTCATAGCCGCCCAGGTCGGCCTCGGTGCTGTCGGCCCAGTCGAGACTGATCCCCGTGATGGAGCCCGTCGCCGTGAGGCCCGCCGGCGCCGCCGGGGCCGTCGTGTCGGCCGGAGCGGCCGTGGTGAAGTCCCAGAGGTGGCGCCCAGCGCGTTGCCGGCGAGGTCCTCGATGGTCGTGCCGAGGCTGACCGTGTAGGCCGTGCCGGGCTCGAGGTCGGCGGTCCGGGTCGAGGCTGATCGTGTCGGTCAGCTCGTCGTAGCTCGACGCTCGCGGGGACCGCGGTCGAGCCGGCCGTGAGGGTCACGCTGGTGTCGGTCACGGTCGCCGGGTCGAGGGCTTCCGAGAGCTCGGCCGTGACGGTCACGTCGACGGCCACGCCGGTCGCGTCGGCCAGCGGGCTGCGGTCGGTCACGGTCGGGGCGACGGTGTCGACGGTGATCGTCCGGGCGGCCGACGCGGGCGACGTGTTGGGCGCGGCGTCGGTGGCCTTGGCGGTGTACACGTGGACGCCGTCGGCGACGTCGGTCAGGTCGATCGACCAGGTCCCGCCGGCGGTCGCGGTCGTGGTGCCCTTGGAGGTCGCGCCGTCGAACAGCTCGACCGTGCTGGCGGCCTCGGCGCTGCCGGCCAGGGTCAGGTCGCCGTCGAGGTCGTAGCCGTCGCCGGCCGGGGTCGTGATCGTCGGCGCGTCGGGCGGCGTGGTGTCGGTCGGGTTGACCGTGGTGAAGTCCCAGGTGGTGGCGCTCAGCGCGTTGCCGGCGAGGTCCTCGATGGTCGTGCCGAGGCTGACCGTGTAGGCCGTGCCGGGCTCGAGGTCGGTGGTCCGGGTCGAGGCTGATCGTGTCGGTCAGCTCGTCGTAGTCGACGCTCGCGGGGACCGCGGTCGAGCCGGCCGTGAGGGTGACGCTGGTATCGGTCACGGTCGCCGGGTCGAGGGCTTCCGAGAGCTCGGCCGTGACGGTCACGTCGACGGCCACGCCGGTCGCGTCGGCGAGCGGGCTGCGGTCGGTCACGCTCGGGGCGACGGTGTCGACGGTGATCGTCCGGGCGGCCGACGCGGGCGACGTGTTGGGCGCGGCGTCGGTGGCCTTGGCGGTGTACACGTGGACGCCGTCGGCGACGTCGGTCAGGTCGATCGACCAGGTCCCGCCGGCGGTCGCGGTCGTGGTGCCCTTGGAGGTCGCGCCGTCGAACAGCTCGACCGTGCTGGCGGCCTCGGCGCTGCCGGCCAGGGTCAGGTCGCCGTCGAGGTCGTAGCCGTCGGCGGCCGGGGTCGTGATGGTCGGCGCGTCGGGCGGCGTGGTGTCCGCCGGGGTGATGACGACGTAGTTGATCTTGGTGTTGATGCCGCCCAGCGGGTCGATGGTCAGCCGGCCGTCGCTGACGGTCGCGCTGACGGTCGCCGCGGACCAGCGCGCGGTGCCGGTGCCCGGGCGACGTAGCTGTCGATGGCCTTGACGCCCTCGACGTTGAGCTCGTGGGACGTCGGGTCGGCGCCGGGGGTCGGGTCGCCGACACTGACCTCGACGCTGTACGTGCCGTTGGGGACGGCGATCTCCCAGGCACCCGGCAGGGCGACGTTGGCGAAGTTGGTGACGTTGTTGCCCTGCATGTGCATGAGCGTGTCGACGCGCTGGTCGGGCGACGTGGCGTCGTTCCGGTCGCGGCCGTTGCCGACCAGGCTGCGTGGGGTGGCCGTGGCGGGCACGACCCAGCCGAAGCCCCGGACGTTGGCGTAGTTCTGGCCGAAGTCGCGGGTGTAGCCGGCCGGGATCGGGCGTCGCGGTCTCGGACTGGAAGTTGACCTGGACCGGGAAGACCGCGGCGGGCGGGCTGGCCACATCGGGCAGGGCCGTCGCCGCCGCGCTCGCGGCGGACACGTTGCCCGAGGCGTCGAGGGCGCGCACCTGGTAGGCGTACAGGGTGCCGCTGGTCAGGCCCGTGTCGGTGTACGAGGAGGCGCTGACGGGGCTCGCGTTGACCTTCGTGTACGGGCCTTCGGGGTTGGCCGCGCGGTACACGTCGTAGCCGGCGAGGTCGGCCTCGCCGTTGTCGGCCCAGTCGAGGTCGACCGAGGTCGTGCTCGGGGTCGTGGCCACGAGCCCGGTCGGGGCGGCCGGGGCGGTCAGGTCGCCGCGGCCAGGCCGAAGCGGTCGAAGGTGACCGGGACCTCGGCCGCCGTCAGGGTGAAGGCGAGGATCCCCGCCTTCGATGAGCGTTGAAGAACGCCGCGCGGTCGCAGCCGGGATCGTGAACGTCGGGGCCGACACTCGGCCGCTCGTCACGGTCGGTAGGTCCTGCGGGATGGCGCCGTTGACGACGTAGCGGGCGCGGACCACGCCAGTCGTGGGCTCCGCGATGAGGATGAGATCGAGGGTCGTGATGCTTGCCCACGCCGAAGTCGAGGAAGACCAGGTAGCCGACCTCGGCACGGGCGCTGTTGACTTCCTGGAAGAACTGGATGTGCCGTTCCGTGGCGGTGTTGGCGCCGGCGACGAACTTGATGTAGTTGTCCTGGTCGGGCCAGAGGAAGACGCCGCCCTGCTGGGGCGACGCGGTGATGTTCGTCAACGGTCCGATGATCCGGGTCGAGGCGACGAAGGGCTCCGAGCCGTCGAAGGTCAGCTCGAGGCCGTTCTTCATCGTGTTCCCGCCAGTGTTCGAGCCGGTCGTGGCGGTGACGACGAGATCGTCCGGGACCGGTGACGAGATCGAGCTTCGACGCCTGGTAGTGGTCGCCAAGCGAGTTCGCCTGGACGCTGGTGAAGCCGGTCCCCTGCCCGTCCTTGTCCGCGATCGATCCCGCGACCTCGGCATCGAACCCAAGGGTCACGGGGGTGATCGGCGCTGCCGCGGTCGCAACCTCAGTCCGGTCCTGCGCTCGCGGCGCCGCCAGCGTCGTCACCACGGCGCTGGGCAGCAGGCTGGTCAGGAAGACCACCACCAGCATCGCGGTGATGGAGACAAGAGGGCGACGGGCACGGCGATGATCCGGCGTGACGGTGCGCGAACCGCGGTGAAGCAGTCGTCGCAGCAGACGACTTCGTGACAAGCGGATATGCCCCCCATTAGGTTCGGTGCGAAGAACCCGGAGGCTAGGTCGTTGTGGTGCCGGCTCACAACGGTAGAACTACGGAGATGGGGCACTGGCGACCGCACGACCGGTGCGTACAGGCACCACGTCGACGGTCCGCCTCCGCTCGGCGGAGGGTCCGCGAGACCCTAGGAGCGGAGGGCCACCCGCGGGTTCGGTCGTCGCTCCACTGCGCCGGCGTGGCGTGTCGGCCAGGACAGGAAGCGCCGGGTCGCGGCGGTGCGATTCGGGACGCCGAGCTTGCGAAGGACGCTCGCGACGTGACTCTCCACCGTTCGGGTGGAGATGTGCAGGGTGTCCGCGATCTCCCGGTCAGTCAGGCCCGCCGCGAGCTTCTCCAGGATCTCCGCTTCCCGCTCGGTCAGGTCCATCCGCTCGTCGCTGGTCGCCGCGAGACCGCCGACAACGGCATCGACGAAATGCCGCAGGGTCGCCGCCGCCATGCGACGCGACATCGCCAGGTCCCCGGTCCCGCATCCGCGGATGACGCGGACGAACGCGGACTTGGAGATGTCCTTGGTCAGATACCCGCTTGCCCCCGAGCTCAGGGCACGTACGGCTTCGACGTCGTCCGCTGCGTCCGCGAACAGCACGACAGAGACGCCCGGGAGCCGAACGGTCAGGTCCCGGATCAGGTCCTGGCCGGTCATGTGGATGACATGCGGGTCGAGGAGAACGACGTCCGGACGGAGCAGGACCGCGGCCTTCAGTGCCGCGGTCGGCGTCGCGGCCTCACCGACGATCTGGATGCCCGGGACGGACAGCGTCTCGCGGACGTTCAAGCGCCAGCGGGCCGCCCGATCGACGACGAGGACGCGGACGGTCGAGGGTGGCCTCATCCGCGGACCATGAGCCCCCGGATGCGACGTCGGCGTCGGCCGATACGTTCATCCATCTCTGTCCTGCGCGCTCGGCGGTCGGTATCGGCAGGTCCACTTGACCAGCCCGCCCGTCCTAGTGATGACGCCGTCCAGCTCGTCGCGGCTGCGATCGATCAGCGATCGACGTCGTCCGCCGCAGCGTAATGGAACTTTCGTACCGAGTGGTGCGCGCGCGCACCACCAGTTCATGAACCGACCGCGCCCGCGCGTACCATCGGACGCATGGCGGCATATCGAGCTGAGCTGGCCGTGGCGATCTTCGCCGTCGTCGTGCTCGTCGGGTACGTGGTGATGCTCGGCAGCGTGGAACCTCGAGCGGTTCCCGACGACATCGCCGTCGCGCCAGCGTCACCGATCGGCGTGCCCAGTCCCCCGGTCGATCGCACGATCTACCTGGCGCCGTTTGGCGACTTCCCGCGCGAGGATGCCGACGCGCTGGTGGCCCATTACCTCGAGAAGTTCGACCTGGCCATCGAGGTCCTGCCGTCCATCCCGGTCCCCGACACGGCCATGGATGCGGACCGCGACCAGCTCATCGCGGAGCGACTGCTCGACGCGATCGCGGCCAACGAGGTGGTAGCCAGCGATCCGGAAGCGGTCGTGATCGGCTTGACCGACGTCGACATGTACATCGCCGCCAGGACGTGGGGGTATGCCTACGGCCTGCGCTCAGGCGGCACGCTCGCGGTCGTCTCCGCCGCGCGCATGGATGCCGGCTTCGCGACCGAGGAACGGCGGCACCAGCGACTGCGCAAGATGGTGACGAAGAACCTCGGCATCCTCTACTACGGACTCGGGGTCAGCGACGATCCACGCAGCGTCCTGTACCGGGACATCCTCGGACCCGACGACCTCGACTATGCGAGCGAGGACTTCTGACCGGCGCTCTACTTGCGCTCGGCCGCGGCGTTCTCGGCCCAGCGGACTTGGAGGATCTTCGTCACGAGGTCGACGGGGATGGGCTTGTCGGCCGGAAAGCGGATCGTCCCGCTCCCGAACAGGTGGGGTGTCAGCTCGTCACCGCACGCCTCGATGACCGCGTCGCTCGCGGGGAAGAGGCTGTAGTGCGCCTTGTACGCGTCGTACGAGACCAGGAACTGACCGCCGTGGCTCTTGAAGGCCGGCATCTTGTAGGAGATGGCCTCAGTCGCCTCGGGGACGGCGGCCTTGATCGTCGATCGAAGGAGCTCCATCGCAGCGCGCCGTTCCGGGGGCAACGCGGCCATGTATTCGTCGACGGTGGTCGGTGCGGCCATGCCAACTCCTCCGGCGAGCTGCCCTGACCAGCATCATCCCACGTCGCTTGGAGTCGGCTCGTGACGGCTAGCTTGGGGTCAGAGGGCGACCTCGAGACCATGTCGAGCGGTCAAGTCCGGCACCCAGGCCATGTCGATGGTCGTCCCGAACTCGACCCCGAGCGCATCGAGGCGCTCATCCGTCATCTCGTCGCGCTTCGCGAGGTCGGCCATCCTGCGGAACATGTGCTCGAAGGCGCCCGGGGTCAGGAGCTCGATGATGCGCGCGGGCTCCGGGCCCTCGTTCCAGAACGTGTGCATCAGCCCGCGCGGCTTGAGGATCCAGGCCCCCGGGCCGGCAGCGAACTCGTCATCTCCGACGCGCGCACCGATCCGGCCGTGCAGCACGTATGACCACTCGTCCGTGCCGCTGTGCGTGTGCGGCGGGACCATGTAGCCGGGGGCGACCGACATTTCTGTGATCGACAGGGCGCCGCGCGTCGTCTCGGTCGGCACCATCACGGTCGTGTCGATCGGTCCATCCCAGATGAGCTCCCCTGCCCCAGGCTCCACCAGGAATCGTGTGCCTTCGACGACGGTCATGGTCTGGCCCTCTATTTAGTTGCACAGGCATGTGCAATCATGTGTACAGGACCATAGCGCCCGCCGCGCTCGCGGTCAATACTTTCGGTGCACATGACTGAGCAGACGAATCGGAGATCCGCCGCAGCGACACGACGGCCGTATCGAATGAGTCGCCGCCAGGCCGCCGTTGATCGGACGCGCGACCGCATCGTCGCCGCCGCATTCGATCTGCACGCGTCGATCGGGCCCTCGCGCACCACGATCCGAGCCATCGCCGATCGCGCGGGCCTGCAACGACACACGGTCTACGCGCATTTCCCCGACCTCGAGGCGCTCTACGAGGCGTGCACCGTGCACGGCATCTCTTCGACTGGGATGCCGGCGCCAGAGGGTTGGCGGGCGATCGCCCTGGCGCGCGACCGACTGCAGCACGGCCTGACCGAGATGATCGCGTGGTACCGGGCAAACGAGCGGATGCTCGGCAACGTCTTGTTCGATGTCGACCCGAGCGCGCCGCCACCGGCCACTCCGGATCCGTTCGAGGTGAGGATGGATGCCCTGCTCGACGTCCTGATGGAGGGCTGGCAGGTGGGGCCCGACGACCAGTCGGCCCTCCGGGCGGTCGTTGGTCACGTGCTCGCGTTCACGACATGGCGGTCCCTCGTCGCTGGGGGCCTCGCCGACGATCAAGTCGTGGCGGTGCTGGTCGGCTTAGTGGAGGGCGTCGCGGACGGATCGATCCCTGCCGACCGTCAAGCCACGCCGCTTCCCACCGGGTAAGTCACGGCCCGATGGTGGCGTCAGGTCGTACCGTGCGATGACGACCGGCAACCAGTCCGGCTGGGCGAACGGGAGCCCGTAGTGCTCGCCGAGTCGGCCGATCTCCTCGCGGGTCGGCCGTCCGACCGTGACCATCTCGACGAACTCCCGTGGGCTCAGGTAGCGTGTCCGGGTTGCGGAGGTTTCCATGAGCAGGATCATCGCGTTCACGAGCGTCACCCTCGACGGCGTCATGCAGGCCCCCGGTCGCCCTGACGAGGACACCCGCGGCGGCTTCGAGCATGGCGGCTGGGCGGTCCCCTATTCGGACGAGGTGATGGGCAAGGTGTCGACCGAGAGCATGGCCGGGACCGGCGCTCTGTTGTTCGGCCGCCGCACCTTCGAGGATTTCTACGGATTCTGGCCGAACCAGACAGACAACCCGTACACCGCTGTCCTGAACGAGTCCACGAAGTACGTCGCCTCGCGATCGCTTGATGAGCCGCTCCCCTGGCAGAATTCGACCCTCCTCGAAGGTGACGCGGCGGACGCCGTGGCCAAGCTCAAGGAAGAGCCGGGCAAGGACATCGTGATCCTGGGCAGCGGCGCATTGGTCCGCTCGCTGATGCCGCGGGGACTCATCGACCGGTTCGTGCTGCTGGTCCACCCGCTCGTTCTGGGCACCGGCCAGCGTCTGTTCGCGGACGACGGATCCGATGCCGAGTTGCGCCTGACCGACACGAAGACGACGCCCAAGGGCGTTGTCATCGCCACGTACGAGACGGCGAGCTAGCGTCGCTCGCTGCTACGGTGCCCGCATGTCCGCCGACCCCGCCCATTCCTCACGCAGGCCGCTCGAGCTCGGGGTCAACCTGCCCTATGTCGAGGGCGCGATGGACGGGCGGACACCGCGCTGGTCGGACATCCTGGCGATGGCCCAGACGGCGGAGTCGATGGGCGTCGATGCCGTCTGGATCTCGGATCACGTCGGGTTCGGTGATCCCGCCGGGGAGTGGTCCGGCGCCTGGGAGTCGTGGACGCTCCTGTCGGCGCTGGCCGCGACGACGCAACGCGTCGCGCTCGGCAACTACGTCCTCGCCGTGTCGTTCCGCAATCCGGCCCTGCTCGCCAAGATGGCCGAGACGCTCGACGAGATCAGCGGCGGGCGACTCATCCTGGGCCTCGGCGCCGGCTGGAACGAACCGGAATACACGAGCTACGGCGTCCCGTTCGACGATCGATTCCGGCGGTTCGAGGATGGGCTCCGGATCGTCACCGACATGCTCCGCAACGGATCGTCGACCTACGACGGCTCGACGATCCAGACCCGCAGCGCCCGCATCGAGCCGCGGGGCCCGCGCCCGAACGGCCTCCCGGTGATGATCGGCGCCAACGGCCCGCGGATGCTCCGCCTCACAGCCGAGCTTGCGGACCATTGGAACGGCGGCATGCCGAGCCTGGACGAGCTCCCCGGGATGCTCGAGGAGATCGACGAGGTCTGTCGGGCGGCGGGCCGGGATCCAGCCACGCTCACCCGGTCGATGGAGGTGAGGGTCCGCACGATCGCGGCGCCGGCGGGCGTCGCCGCGGAGGAGCACGAGATCCGCGGTGAGCCCGGTGAGATCGCCGCGAAGCTCCGCGCGTTCGCCGACCTCGGCCTGGATCACCTCCAGGTCCAGCTGCGCCCGAATTCCCTCGAGGGCCTGGAGGCGTTCGGCCCGGTCATGCAGCGGCTACGCGAGGCTCGACCTCAGACCCAGTGATTGTCGTGGCGGAGGTAGAACGCCAGCCGCTCCTCCTCCGACATCACCTCGCCCTTCGAAACCCGGGCGAGCGTCTCGAAGTAGTCCTCGCGCGGGGCGCCCGGGGCGAAGAGCAACAGCATCGACGCCGGCTCCCCGGACTCGTTGCGGAAGCCATGGATGCCGCCTTCGGGAACGAACAGGAAGTCGCCGGGCGTGCCGTCGATCCAGCCGTTGCCGTCGAACAGCCGGACCGAGCCCGAGAGGACGTAGAACGACTCGGAGATCGTCCGGTGGAAGTGCGGGCCCGGGCCGCTCGGCTCGGCCGACATCTCCCATCGATACAGGCCGAACTGGCCGTCGGTCGAGCCCGTGGTGGCCAGGAAGTGCGCGGTCCCGCCGTTCGCGTAGGTCACCTCCGGCGGCTGGTCGGCCGGCCGGAGCCGAGCGCTGGCTTCTCCGGTGTCGCCGTGGTAGCGCGGCTCGGGGTAGGACAACGCGACGACCTCAGGCGGCGAGGTCGTCGATCGTGACCTCGATCATCGGGGAGTATGCCGCCATCGCGTCGACGTCAACGCCGGTCCAGGCGTTCGTCGCGACCCATTCGGCGATGGCGCGACGCTCCGTCGGGTCCGTGATGACGCGGGCCGTGGCCGGCAGGTCTGCCGGGGCGCTGCCGCGCTTGAGATGGAAGGTGAGATGTGGGTCGGACTCCAGGTTGAGCAGCCACGCACGCTTTCGATCGGAGCGTGGGCGTGCCGGTGATGATGAGCCGGCCGTCGATGTTGTGGAAGACGATCTCGATGCGGCGCTGCTGGCCGGTCTTGCGGCCGGTCGTGGTGATGTCGATGCGGTGACCGCGGGCGAGGGAATGGCAGGATCTGGTCGTTCATGTCGGGCAGTGGACTCCTTGCTGCCCCTAACCTACGCCTGTCACTTGCACATTGCAAGTCAGTCGGTCGGTTTGGACGTCCACGTCGGATCCGGCCCGTCCAGCCATTCCGTGTCGAACCGCCCGGCGCCATGGATGGCCGTCAGGCGCAACTCGCCTGGACCCGTGTTCGTGAACCCGTGCGCCTCGCCGGGCGGGCTGACGACGACGTTGCCGCCCTCGACCACCACCGTCTCGTCGCCGATCTGGAACGTGGCCTCCCCGGATTCCACGACGAACACCTCGGCGTAGGGGTGCCGGTGCAGCTTCGGGCCGATACCGGGTCGCGAGTGCACGAGAATCACGGAGAACGGGACGTCGTCGTGCTCGGCGCCTACGAATTCGTGCGCGTGGCGGCCGTGGGCCAGGTCATCGAACTTCACAAGCTTCGCCATCGTTCCCCTCGCTCGTGTCGGGAATCGGACACCGACACGGAAAGAATGAACTGTTTGGACCCTCCGGACGCCATTACAACCGAGGGACCGAACGACAGCGGCCAAGGTACCCCTGTGCCCGATCCCTGCAAGGAGGGACGTCATGGTCCGATCACGTCACCGATCAAGGGCCAAGCGATGGTTCGCGAGTGTCACCGCGGTCGTCATGATGGCCGTCGCCGGGTTGATCCCAGCCAGCTCGGTCGCGGCTGCTGAACCGAACGACTCGGTCCTCGTCTGGAACGCACACGCTGTCGCCGCGATCGGCAACCCGGTGAGCCCGCCGGCCCCGATCCCGCCCGCGCCCCCCACGCCCCCAGGCCTTGGCCAGCCACCGCCCATCGCGGTGATCCACCTGGCGATGGTGCAGGGTGCCGTCTATGACGCGGTCAACGCGATCGACGGTGGCCATGAGGCGTATCTCGACAACCTGCCCTCGGCGCCGTCAACCGCTTCGAAGGCGGCCGCCGTCGCGACCGCCGCCCGAGACGTGCTGCTCGCACTTCCGCCTGGCAATCCCGCCATGACGGCGAACGTCGGTGCCATCTACGACCAATACATGATGAACCTCGACGTCCCAGCCGCCGCCAAGAACGCGGGGGTCGCGATCGGCCGCGCTGCCGCTGCGGAGATGATCAGGGTTCGTGGAAATGACGGCCGCTTCCAGGGCTCGGCGACCTGGCCGATCGGCACGCTCAAGGGCGAATGGCGCCCGGTGGAGACCGCCAATGCGAACGTGTTCGCCTGGGTCGCCAACGTCCGTCCGTTCACGCTGAAGAGCACGGGTCAGTACCGCACGGAGGGGCCGTATGACTTGACGAGCCCCGAGTGGGCGGCGGAGTTCAACGAAGTGAAGGCGCTGGGATCGAACGACCCGACCACCCGCACCCTCGAACAGAACCGTCTCGCCAGCTTCGTCTCCTTCAATCTGTTCTCGGCCTTCAATCGAACGTTGCGCGAGATCGCCGTGGCGAACGGCCTATCGACTGCCGAGCAGGCGATGCTTTTCGTCAGGTCGAGCATATCGGCGGCCGACGCCCTGATCGGCTGCTGGGACAACAAGGAACACTGGTTGCAGTGGCGACCGCAGACGGCTATCCGCCTGGCGGGCCAGGACGGTAATCCGGACACCGTGGCGGACCCCTTCTGGACCGCCCAATTCCAGAACCCGGGATACCCGGACAATCCGTCCGGCTTCAACTGCTTCACTGCCGGCTGGTTCTACGCTGCGCGGCAGTACTTCGGGACCGACAAGATGTCCTTCTCGGTCACGAGCGCTGGAACCGCGCCGCTGCCGCAACCGGTGACTCGTACCTACACGCGGTTCTCCCGCATCATGAAAGACGCCATCGAAGGCCGCATCCTCATCGGCTACCACTTCCGGAGCGCCGATGAGCAGGGCGCATGGCTCGGCAAGAAGGTCGCCCAGTGGGTGGACAAGCACTACTTCGCCCCCGTCGACTGACGGGCCGCTGAAGCCGCCCCCGGTCCTTTGGGGAGGACCGGGGGCTTTCTTGTGTGCAGAATGTCCGCACGCGATCCGCAACGGGAGCCGTGGGGGCGTGACCTCGACCAAGCCACCCGATGCCGACGAGGCATTCTGGCGAGACTTCCTGACCCGGGGCCACTCGGTCGAGCGCCGTGCCAGGCGGGTCTTCCTGCACCTCCCGCACGAGCCGCGCTGCCGTATGTGCGCCGCCCCATTCGCGGGCGTCGCCGCGCCGGTGATGCGGCTGATCGGCAAGCGACCGTCGGATGCGAATCCGACCATGTGCAACTCATGCTTCACCTTCGTCGCCAAGCACCACGGGGGCGCCGAGATCGAACTCACCATGCTATTTGCCGACATCCGTGGATCCACGACACTGGCGGAAGGGATGTCGTCGGCGGAGTTCCACGGCCTCCTCGACCGGTTCTACACGACGGCGTCCAAGGTCGTGTTCGACCATGACGGCACGGTCGACAAGTTCGTCGGCGACGAGCTCGTGGCCACGTTCTTCCACCTCCTCAGTGGGGAGCGGCACGCGGCAAAGGGCATCGAGGCCGCCGATGCGCTACTCCGGGCCACCGGCCACGCGGATCCGGGCGGTCCGTGGGTGCCCATCGGAGCGGGCGTCCATACGGCGCTCGTGTGGTTCGGTGCCGTCGGGCGCGGCGAGCGTGTCGAGCTGACGATGGTCGGTGACGCGGTGAACACGACCGCACGTCTGGCCTCGATGGCCACGGCGGGCGAGATTCTGGTCACGACCGACGCCGCCGCGGCGGCGGACCTCGACCCGGGGCTTCAGCGCCGCCGGCTCGAGCTCAAGGGGAAGCAGACCCCGACCGAGGTCGTGAGCCTGCGCGTAGACGCGGCCCAGGGATCGGCCGTCAGCCCTCGATGACGAGGACCAGCTTGTCGACCGCCGATTCGGCGCCCCACAGCTCTCCGGGTCGACCGAGGAGCTGGCGCACTGAGGCGTCGGGCTCGATCAGCTCGATCGCGTCGAACACCTCGGTCGCCGGATCGAACCTGACGATCGCGTTGCCGCCGAAGTCGGTCAGCCAGACGATGTCGCGCTCGTCGACGTAGACGGCATAGGCCTGCGGCCCGTCGCCGGGCAGCGGCCACTCCTGCCAGTCGCCCGTCGCCGGATCGTGGACCCCGACCTGCCCTGCATCCCACTCGCTGACCCAGATCCGGCCGCGCGAGTCGGACCAGACCCGCCGGGCGCCCTGCCCGGGCGTCGGCGGTTCGACGATCGTGGCGGCACCGGTCGCCGTGTCGACGCGGGCGATGTGGCTGCCCGCGAGCGAGGCGTACCAGATCTCGCCGCCGGGCGTCACCGCGATACCGTACGGGCCGCGGCCCTCTGGGTCGTCGAAGACGTCGATCTCTCCGGTGGCCGGGTCGAGCCGTCCGTACACGCCGGACTGGCCGGTGAACCACAGCGTCCCGGAGGGTGCGAAGACGGCGGTGTTGAGGTTCACATCCGGTCGGTCTGCTGGCAGGTCGAACGCGCGGACTTCGTCGGTTTGGCCATCGACCCGGACGATCGCGTTGAGGCCGCTGTCCGTGATCCACGCGGCGTCATCCGGGCCGGTGATCACACCGTGTGGCGCGGAGCCGGATCCGAGCGGGATCTCGCGGATGTCTTCGGTCGCCGGATCGAAGTGACCCAGCACGCCCTTGTGCTGCCCGGTGTACCAGACGCCGCCGTCGGCGGCCGGGGCGACGTCGTGTGGATGTGAGCCGGCCGGGACGTCGAACTCGCGGACCTCGAGCGTGACGGGCCCGACCGCGGCCGGGGACGCGCCCGTCTCCGTGCTCGGGGTAGGCGCGTTCGGGGAAGCGGTCGAGGTCGCTGCCGGCGAGGCCGATGGCGCGGTAGAGGCGGCGGACGGACTGCCTTCCGGTCGGCGCGCACGCGACGACGAGCAGCGCACCCATCGCGAGCACGAAGCCGCGCGGAAGTCGCTCTCGTGGCGGCCGTCCCCCGGAACGTTCCGGCATGCCGCCAGTGTGCCGGAGACGTCGTCGGTGCGCTCTCGGGCCTACGGGTCGCGCCGCTCCCATTCCGCCTGGCGCGGCCGGCCCATCGCCTCCCACGCCTCGACGTCGCCACCGAGTCGCAGCGCATGGACGACCTGTCGCGCGGCCAGACCGATGATCGAGGTGAAGGTCGGGTAGGCGAATTCGATCTCCGCCAGTCGCTCAACCGGCATCTCGGCGGCCATCGCCGTCGCGGCGATCTGGACCACCTCGACCGCCTGTTCGCCGATGACGTGGGCTCCGAGGACGCGATGCGTGTCGGGATCCACGACGATCTTCGCGAAGCCATCCGTGCGCCGGTCGATGACGGCCCGATCAAGGTCGCCGTACGAGACCCTGCCGATGACGACGTCGCGACCACCGGAGCGGGCGGCGGCCTCGGTCAGGCCGACCGAGCCGTACTCGGGATCGGTGAAGCCGCCGTGCGCGACGATCGTGTGCTGCAGGTCATGACCCCGGTCCCCGACGGCATTCTCTGCAGCGATGCGGCCCTCGTACGTCGCGCTCTGGACCAGCATCATCCGCCCGGTGATATCGCCGGCGGCCCAGATGTGCGGCGCCGACGTCAGCAAGTGGTCGTCGACCTTGATGTAGCCCCGCTCCGTCGCGACGCCGGCCTCCGCGAGACGCAGGTCGTCCAGGTTCCCCGGCCAGCCGACGGCCAGCATCACGGATTCGACGTCGAGGACGACTGGTTGGTCCCCCGCCCGATAGGCAAGCCGTAGGCCACGTTCTTCGCGCGTGATCGCATCGACCCCGTTGATGCCGGTGATCACGTCGATGCCGTTGGCGATGAATGCCGCCGCGAGGGCCGCCGAGATCTCCTCGTCCTCGCCCGGGACGACGCGTGGGGCGAGCTCAAGGAGCGTGACCCGCGTGCCAAAGGCCGCGAAGATCGACGCGAGCTGGGCTCCGGTCGCCGCCGCGCCGACGATCGCCATCGATCCTGGGAGCGCACGCATCTCCCACACGTCCGAATGCGTGAGCGCGAGCTCGCTGCCCGGGAACGGCAGGCGACGGGCGTGCCCACCGGCCGCGATGATGAACCGGTCCGCCTCCAGGACATGGCCGCCGACGCCCTGAACGGCGTGCGAACCGACAAACCCGACCGGACCGCGCCCAGCGATGAGCGTGACACCCGCTCCCGTCAGGTGACCGACGAGCTGCTTCTTCTCGTGGAGCTCGTAGACGGTTCGCTGGGTGGCGGTCAGCAGCGCGGCCAGGTCCACGCTCGCCTGCCCCACGCCCTCGGGTGCGCTCAGACCGTAGGCGGGCATCTGCTCGACGTCGCGAAGCAGCCGGGCGGCCTTCGCGAGCACCCGCGTGGGCGCACAACCGTCGTCCGTGCACGTGCCACCCGGCCGGTCGCGCTCCACGAGCGCCACGCGCGCCCCGAGCTCCGCCGCACGCAGCGCTGCCGTCGTGCCCGCGGGGCCCCCGCCGATCACGATCAGGTCGAATCGTTCCACCCGCGTAGCGTACCGAGAGTCACGCGGCCGCCGACACCTTGCCGGCGGCGAGCATGTAGACGGCCGCCTCTTCGACGCCGTCCACGCCGAGCATCTCGTTGATCGCGTCGTCCATGAACGCCCCGATGCCGCACGCCCCGAGACCCATCGACGTCGCGGCGAGGTACGCGTTCTCGCCCACGTGTCCTGCCTCCAACAGCCCATACCGGTAGCTGCGGTCCTGGTATTTCGGCCGCATGCGTTGGAGGATCATCGTGACGAAGAGCACGATGCCGCACTCCCCGAGGAACTCCTGGGCGATGCCCTGCTCCACGACCGGCGTCCGGAAGTCGCCCGGCTCGGACCTGCTCGAGCGCGTGTTCGCGATAGGCGTAGTGGTAGACGCCTGGCTCGACGCCGTCGACTCGATGGATCACCGGATACAGCTCGATCGGATACAGCGCCCCCGACGACGGCGCTGCCCGCCGGGCGTTGCCATGCAGTCCGGCCGTGATGCCGCTGGTCAGGAACAGCAGCCGCGACAGCTCGTCGAGCGTCATCGGCCATGGCGAATACGCCCGCGTCGAGCGGCGCGTCACGATGGCCCGAGCGGTCGCCATGCCGCGATCCAGCCCGGTGTCGAGCGCGACCGGCGGAAGGGCGACCCGTCGGCGCGCCGGGATAGGCCTTGTACAGCTCGACTGGTTGGCCCCAGTTCGAGACGGATCCGAATGCGTCGAGGAGACCGGGCTTGCTCCACTGGTGGTAGATGACGCCGACGTCGGACCCAGCCTCGATGGGCGGCGCCGGTCGCAGGCCGCGGCCGAGGATGGTCCCGCCCACGGCGCCGATCGCGAGCCCGAGCAGACCCCGGCGCGACACCAGGGCTCGACCGAGCCATGCCATGGGTCGGGACGGTTCGGGGTGCTGGTCGTCGGCAACGGGCGCCGGCGTCGCCCGAACGGCCGGCCGAGCCGGCACGCCTGCCTGCGATGCGCGAATCGACCGCCAGCGGAACCGGGCGTATCCGATGAGGCGTTCGCGGTTGAGCCACACGTGGGCGATCCCGAATGCACCCATGACATAGCCCGACACGGTGTGATACCAGAAGTCGTTGAGGTCCCAGAGGTCGGCGACGATGCCCGTCACCGCGGTCACGCTGGCGCTCGCCAGCAAGCCGACACTGGTCAGGAAGTCGAGGTCGCGGACGATTCTGCTCATGCGCGTTCACCGCTGGGCGGGAATCGCGACCACCCGTCGCGGGCCGTCGCGGTCCCGCTGCGTCGATTCTATCCCCCTCTTCAGATCTTGGACGCGCTGGAGCGTCGTTCGCCCCGGGGAAGAGCGATCGCGCACGCGTATTGGAGGCACACAGAGGCCGGAATCGGCAGATTCGTGTGGTAAGGTGGGGTATCGCCGCACTGCGTGGCGATGCTCCGCGTGGTCGATCTCCTTCTCGAACGGGCCGTGCGTCTTCTCTCCGCGTTCGGGAAGTGTTGGAGGTCCTCATGACCACCGGTACCATCAAGAAGGTCGTCGCCGATCGCGGCTTCGGCTTTATCTCCGCCGAGGATGAGAAGGAATACTTCTTCCATCGCGGCGGCCTTGATACCTCGCTCGATTTCGACCGCCTTGTCGGCGGCGAGCCCGTCGTCTTTGACGTCGAGCAGAGCCCCAAGGGCCCGCGCGCTAACAACGTGCGCTCCGCCTAGCCCGCATCGAGCGGCCCGCCCATCGGACGGGCCGCTCCCTCGGACTCAACGGATCAGCGGCCGACCCGTACGGGCTGGCCGCTGAACCTTCTCCGCAGAAAAGCCGGCTCACGGAGCGCCCGACCCAGCGTGGCTTGTGGCGGCTCCGATCGACCGAGAGGACCTACGTCATCGCACGGACTGCCTTCGTCTCCAGTTACCCCCCGCGTCGCTGCGGGATCGCCACGTTCACACGCGACCTGGCGGCAGCGACGGGTGACCGCGAGATCGCCGTCCTGCTTCCACCCGGCCGGGGAACCCCGTTCCCGCTCGAGGTCCACCACCGGATCCGCCGCGACGAGCGCGCCGACTACGCCGCCACCGGGCGCGCGTTGGGGGCCTGCGTCGAGGCCGTCTCCCTCCAGTTCGACTTCGACACCTGGGGTGGCGACCATGGCGAATACGTCTTCGACCTCGTGCGAGGCCCTGACCGTCCCCGCCGTTGCCACGCTCCACGCGATCCCGCGGACGCCGACGACCCGACAGCGCGCGATCCTCGCGGACCTGATCGCCAGTGTCGACGCGACCGTGGTGATGTCCCGATCCGCGGCCAAGCTCCTCACGACCAGCTACGGCGTGAACCCGGGACGCCTCGATGTGATCCCACACGGCGTCCCCGATCTTCCCCTGGCCGAGCCGGCCGTGATCAAGGCGAGCCTGGGGCTCGAGGGACGCCAGGTGATCCTGAGCTTCGGTCTCGTTGGCCCGACGAAGGGCCACGAGCTGATGATCGAGACCCTCCCCGACGTCATCGCGGCGAACCCGAACGCAATGTACGTGATCGTGGGCGTCACGCATCCCGACCTGCTCGAAGCGGACGGGGAAACGTATCGCGCGACCCTGGTGGCTCGGGTCAAGGCGCTCAAGCTCGGCAGCCATGTCCGGTTCGTCGACGAGTTCGCTCACCGCGTCGCGATGACCCGCTGGCTGCAGGCCGCCGACATCGTCGTCACGCCCTATCCAGACCTGGACCAGACGGTCTCGGGCACGCTCTCGTACGCGATGGGTGCGGGCCGGGCGATCGTCTCGACACCATACGCCTACGCCGCAGAGCTCCTCGCCGGCGGCCGGGGCGTCCTCGTGCCGGATCCCACGCCCGCCGCCTTCGCGGCCGCGATCAACAAGGTCCTCGGTGACGACAAGCTGCGGGCCGCCCTGGGCCGCAAGGCCTACGACCACAGCCGGGGGACGGTCTGGTCGGAGGTCGGAGCGCAGTATCGAGCGCTGTTCCAGCGCGTCGGGGTCGCGGCCTCGGTCGCCGCCCTGGCCGCACCGGTGGGGCTCGCGGCGCTCAACGCCTGACCCGTTCGGCAGCATCCCCCGCCACGGCCGATGATGTGCCGCGGAGGTGCGGCATGGAAACGGTGGTCGTCATCCTGAGCGTCGGGGCTGATCGCGTCGACGAATTCGAGGCAGGGTTCCGTGAACACGAGCTGCCGGTGTGGCGGGACCTCCAGGCGCGCGGCCTGCTCGTTCATGCGACGCTCAGCCGGATGGATATCTCGACGCGGCCGGTCAAGGGCGCCACGCAGTACCTCGTGTCGGTGATCTTCGCGAGCGGCGAGGGCCACCATGCCCACGACGCCCACCCGGGTTTCGAGGCCTGGAACGCCATCGCCGACACCTACCAGGTGGGTCGACCGATGGCATTCGGAGGCGAGACCGTCGTCGAGCTCGCGGAGGCCGCCTCATGAAGCTGGGTGCCGTCGTCCCTCAGGGCTGGGTCGGCGAGTACGCGGGTTGGGACCCGCTCGACGCGTGGCGACGGACGATCGCGGTCGCGCAGGACGCGGAGCGGCTCGGGTTCGAGTCCATCTGGCTGTTCGACCATTTCCAGACCGTTCCCCGCCCGACCGACGAGATCACGTTCGAATCGTTCACCTCGTTGTCCGCCCTGGCCGCAGTCACCGAGCGCGTCCGGCTCGGGCACATCGTCATCTGCACGGCGTTTCGGAATCCGGCCCTCACCGCGAAGATGATCTCGACGATGGACTCCATCAGCGGCGGACGGATGGAGCTCGGCATCGGGGCCGGCTGGAAGCGCGACGAGTGGCTGGCCTATGGCTACGGCTTCCCCGAGACGAAGGAACGCCTGGCGCGGCTCGCCGACGACCTCGAGGTCATCACCCGGATGCTCGATGGTGACAGGCACCAGCACGCGACCTACGAGGGCGGGTATTCCCGCGTCCGCGACGCGATCAACGTTCCCAAGCCCGTCCAGCGGCCCCGCGTCCCGATCATGGTCGGGGGCAATGGACCCAACGTGACGTGGCGCCTGGCCGCGCGACACGCAGATGAGCTCAACGTCGACGGGTTGACGCCGACCGAGCTTGCCGAAGCGCTGCCCGTGATCCGCGGCCGCTGCGAGGAGATCGGACGCGACCCGGCGACCCTGCCCGTGTCGGTCCACGTCTGGGGCGAGGACATCACGGCGCGTGGTGCACAACGGGTCGACCGCCTCGCCGGGTACCGCGAGCTCGGCGTCAGTCGAGTGATGGGCCTGGTCCGCGACGTGGCCGCGAACGACGACGCGCTCGAGTCGCTTGTCGAGGACGGGCGAGCTGCCGGGGTCGAGTTCGCCTGATCGGTGGGTCCCGCGTCAATCGAGCGGGGCGGGCGCCCGCTGGCGGAGACGCTGGGTCAGGGCACTCACGAGATCGTGTCGCACGACGGGATGCTCGTCCATGAGTCGCTGGAAACCGTCACGATCGATCACGAGGGCGGCGATCGGTTCGGTGGCGGTCACCGTTGCGGTCCGTGGGCCGCCATCGATCAGCGCGATCTCGCCGAGGAAGTCACCAGGCCCGAGGCGATTCAGGGTGCGTCCGTCCTGCTCGACCGTGGCACCACCACTGAGGATCACGACGAAGGAGTCGCCGGCATCTCCCTCACGGACGATGACGCTGGCGCGCTCGTAGCTCCCCTCGCGAGCGAGTTCGGCGATGCTCTGGAGCGACCGGTCCGTCATCCCCGCGAACAGCGGGACAGCGCGCAAGACCTCGGTGTTGGTGGCCATCGAACTCCTCAGGTGCTGGTGGATCGCCAGAACCCTACGGACGGACCGTTAACGTCTCGTCAACGGGGACGGCCCTCCCGCAAGGCATCGACCTGCTTCGCGATGCGGCGCTGCCTCGTCTCGTCCGTCTTGGCGCCTTCGACCTGGAGGACGTGCCAGCCCTTGTTGCTCGGTGAGAGGCTCTCGAACGTGCGTCGTGCGTCCGGCTCGGCATCCAGCGCTGCGGCGAAGTCGGATGGGAGGGTGACCACGCGCGGCTCGGTATCGAGCTCGATGTCGACGTCGACCTCGTCGCCTCCGGCGACCCCGGCGCCGGCACGGTTCTCCGCGCTGACGCCGACCATGTAGTCGCCGTCCATCACCGCGATGGTGTTGCGGTACGTGAACCCGTTGATCGTGACCTTGACCGGCGGGCGCTTGCCCTTGCCGAGCGACTCGACGACCTCGGCCGGCACGCGGATCCCGGTCGCGGTTTTGTCGCCCTGGAGGATCGTCGTCCGGAACCGCATGTCAGCCCTCCCTAATGCTCTAGGCGGGTGGGATGTTCTGGTTCAGTCGGAACAGGTTGGTCGGGTCGTAGCGGCCCTTGATGACGGCGAGTCGGTCCCAGGTGGTCCCGGGATAGGCGGCTCGGATCCGGGCCTCGCCCTCGTCGGCGAGGAAGTTCACGTAGGCGGCCGGGTCCCCCTGGTGGATGGCCGCCACGAACTCGGCGACCCACGCCTCGCGGATCGGCTTGTCGTCGGGCCCCTCGTAGAACGAGGCGATGTTGACCATGATCCGATTCGTGCGGTGCGCGAACGCCGTGGCATCCGCCGGCACGCGTGCCATCTCGCCGCCCAGCACGCGCAGCTGTGCCACGCGCATGGGCGCGTCCGAATTGGTCAGGAACTCCATGATCGTCTCGGCCACGGTGTTGTCGACGCGCTCGATGAACATCGTCCGGGCGACGGCGAGCGGATGGTACGAGTCGTCCTCCGGTGGGTACATGTCCGGGTAGGGCTGCGTCTTGAGCATGTCGACGATGGGCGTGGCGAGTCGCGCGGAACGGGGCGAGGGCGCGCTCCCCGGCCTCGCTGTCGCCCGCGTAGGTCATGAGCGCCATGTTCACGAGCTTCCCGTGGTGCTCCTCCGGGACGAACGGCATCGGCGGGCACGGCATGATGTTCGCGATCGTCGACAGCTCGTCGGGCGCCGCCTCGGCGGCGGCGATGAATCCCGCGATCGTCTCGGCGGTCGCCGGCAGGATCAGCATGCCGCCCACGGTGGATTCGAGCGGATGCAGCTCGAATCGGAAGCGCGTCGCGACGCCGAAGTTGCCGCCTCCGCCGCGGATCGCCCAGAACAGGTCCGGGTGATGCTCGGCGTCGACGCGCAGGAGCTGGCCGTCGGCGGTCACGATGTCGGCCGCGAGCAGGGAGTCGATCGTCAGTCCGTGCTTGCGGACGAGATAGCCGACACCGCCGCCGAGCGTGATCCCGCCGAGCCCGACCGAACCCGTGTCCCCGAAGCCGGTCGCGAGGTCATGGGCCGCCGCCGCGGTCGTGTACTCACCGGCGGTCAGTCCGGCCTCGGCCCAGGCGGTCCGCCCGTCCACGTCGATCTCGAGCGCCTTCATGTCGCGCAGATCGAGCACGATGCCGTCGTCGACCACGGAGTGTCCCGCGCCGCTGTGGCCGCCGCAGCGGACCGCGAGCGGGAGCCCGGTCTCGCGGGCGAGGTTGACGACATGGGCGACATCGTCGGCGTTGGCTGGCCGGACGATGACCACTGGCCGGCGATCGATGCCACCCGCGACGACGGTCCTGGCCTCGTCGTACTCGGCGTCGTCAGGCGTGATCACCCGGCCGCCGATGGCGGCACGCAGGCCCGGGATGGAGAGGGCGTCGGTGGTCGTGGACGTCACGATGATCTCCTTCTGGGGCGGGAGGCGTGAGGCGTGCATGTTGATTCGGTCGCGGGCGGCGACATTCGATGCCCGCAGGCGAGTTTCCCGAGCGGTCAGGCCGGCGGACCCTCATCCAGCACGGCGATGATGTTTCCGGACGGGTCCTTGAACCAGGCGATCGTGGGCCCCTCATTGCCCCGGGCGATGCCCTTCTCGTCCTGGCCGAAGTCCGCGCCGTAGTGCTCCATCTGGACGCCGGCCTTGGTGAACTGATCGACCGCGGCATCGACGTCTTTCACCGGAAAGTTGAGCATGGTGTAGTTGCCGGCCTGGTGATCCTCCTTCGGATAGACCAGGACCACCGTGCCGCTGCCGAGATGCAACTCGAGCATGCCCATCGGGCCATCGCGGGCGTCCAGACCGAGGGTGTCGCCATAGAAGGATTTCGCGGCGGCGAGGTCCTTCACCGCGAACCCCGAGAATGCCTTGCTGTCCTTGAACATGCGGCGGTCTCCTTCCTTGGCGCGCGCCAAGACCTTACCGCCTGAGCGCGTCGAGTGCAGGCACGTCGCCCGCGCGCACGAGGCCCGGAGCGATGCACTTCGCCGCACAGACGCAAGGACCGATGCTTCGGCGAGCGCCTCGGACGCAATGGCGTCCGCGCCAGGATTTGGGTGGATGGTCGCCCCACGCGGCCAAGGAGGACGCACCCATGACCGATCGAACGACCGACGAACCGCTCGAGCGCCCGCACGAGATCGATGGGCCCGACGACCAGCGTCGGGACGGCCGACCCGCCGGGGCCGGAACGGACGACATCGGGGCCGACAAGCCCGCGGACAAGACGCCGACCGTCGCGCCCGAGGAGCAGGGCGGCGAGCCCTCGACCGAGCACGCACCCGGCTCCGACCTCTAGGTGGGCGGCTCCCAGTCCTGATCGAACGACCGCGCGAGTCGCTCGCCGCGTGACAGCAGCGCGACGCGGGCCGCTTCGCGGGTCAGGCGCTCGAGTGCCACCGCCGGGATCGGCTGGCCTTCCGTGAAGGTCGTGAACCGGACCTTGCGGAGACCGAGGTGGGCGCCCTCAAGGAGTCCGTCCGGGTCCGCCATCCACGCGCCGTACTCGAAGCCGAGGTGGACGTGGATCGGTTCGGGCGAGATGTAGGCGAAGTACCTGGAGCGTCGCCCGGCCGGTACCTCGTAGCCGATCAGGCGCCACCCGCTGCGGACGCCCTCGATCGAATCGGGGACCGCGCGGCGGACGATCGCGCGGAGCGTCTCGGCGGCTTCCCGGATGCCGTCCGGATACCCGGCGAGGAGGGCTTCCGGCGGGAGCGCGTCACGCATCGGGCCATGATGCCGGACGACCGGGATGGCGTCAGTTTGAGGGGTTACGTGCGTGGAGGACATGGGGTATGATGCTCGCCGGTCGCGGACATAGCCGTGGCCAACACATAGCACGACGCAACGCGGACTCCTCTCACGACTGGCGCGAGAAACCACGGGAACGCGCCGGCTATCGAGAAGGAGTCTTTCTTTTGTACAACGACAAGAATCTGACCTGCGCAGACTGTGGACAGGAATTCGTGTTCACCGCCTCCGAGCAGGATTTCTACGCGCAGCGTGGCTTCACCGAGCCGCGACGCTGCCCCTCCTGCCGAGCCAGCCGCAAGGCTGCGCGCAACGCAGAGGGCGGCGGCTCCTCGTACGGCGGTAGCTCGTACGGTGGCGGCTATTCCAGCGGTGCCGGCAGCTACGGCGGCGGCGGTGGAGGCGGCGGCTACGAGCGCGCTCCCCGCGAGATGTTCGAGGCGACGTGCTCGTCCTGTGGCAAGGAAGCCCAGGTCCCGTTCCGTCCCACGAGCGGCAAGCCCGTCTACTGCAGCGACTGCTTCCGCAGCCAGCGGGGCTAACGCCCCAGGATCTCGGGGGGCGGGTCGTCCCCGTTCTGCCTGACCGAGACTCAAGGAACGACCCGGATCGTCAGTCGACCCGGGTCGTTTCGATTCTCCGAGGGGGCGCCGGGGCTTGCGGCACGACGCCGGCCAGACGTTGTCGCAGCGAGGCCTGCGGCACGCCCTTCACGTCCACGCGCTCGGCGCCCAGGAAACCCAGGAACCTGGCCAGCCCCCGAGCCATGGCCTCGGCGAAGTCGCCATCTCGCGCCAGCCCCTCGTCTTCGAGCCAGAAGCCGAGGATGCGCAGCGTCCGGTCCGTGCGGTCGAGCTTCGAATCGAACCGAGCCACGATCGTGTCGCGCCAAAGGACGGGCAGGACGTAGTAGCCGTACTTGCGCTTGGCCGCGGGCGTGTAGACCTCCCAGCGGTAGTGGAAACCGAACAGCTCCTCCGCCCGGCTCCGGGCCGGGTCCAGCGGGGAGATGAAGACCGCCTCGTCCTCGGTCGTCGTGTCGAGCGGCTTCCACGCGCGGGGCACCCGGCCGGCCTCGAGCGTCTCGAGGATCGGAGCGTCGCTGCCGAGCGCCCAGTGCGGGCTGCGCCAACCCTCGACGCGAACCTCCAGCAGGTCGCCGTCCGCGACCCGCTGGTCACGCCACGCCCCGAATTCCGCCGGCGAGATGTCGCGCTGGAGCTCGTACTTGACGCCGGTGAACTTCGTGAGTCCCTGGGCCGCGACCATCTTGCGCAGTAGGTAGTCGTCCGCCTCGGCATCGGAGCTCTCGCGGATCAGGTGCGCGGGCGCGACGGCCTCGGTCGAGGCGTAGACCCGCTCGAACCGCTCGCGGCGCGTCACCATGGCCTCGCCCATCCGCCACAGGTAGTACAGCGCGACCGCGCTGTCCTTGCGACCGCGGTAGCTGTCGACGCGGGTCCGGGCGGTCATCGTGAAGTCCCGGTTCGAGACCGTGCCGCGCTCGCGCAGGACGTCGCGCATCTCGGCGATCGCCGTGGCGTGTTCCTTGGCGAAGGCCCGCCAGCGCGGGTTGTCGCGCTCGCGCCGCATCAGGACCCGCCAGTGCGGGAGCTCGTCCATCGGGCGCACCGCCAGCCAGCCGCCCCAGTCGAAGAAGCGCCGCTTCTCGTACGTCAGGATCGCCCAATCGTCGAGTCGATAGTCGATCACCCTGGACTGGAGCATCAGGTCGTGGGCGCGCGCGATGACGACGAGCGGATCGAGCTGGAGGTGCTCCATCGTGCGCATCGCCCGTTCCGTCCCGCGTAGACCGCGCCAGCGGCGTCCCGGCCACAGGCCCCCTCGGCCCAGGATGAAGCGGCCCGCCGTCCGGAGCGAGATCGTGGTCGTCATCGGCGACACCACGATGCCATCCCGCGCCGGGTCGTCGCTTGGCGATACGCTTCGGTCCTGAGAGGTCGCAGACGCGAGGACACATGACGAACCTGGTTGACATCGAGGACGTCCCGGCGCTGGACGTCTGGGGCGACACGGTCCAGGCACGGGTCGTGGCCGGTGCCAACGCCAGCCTGGCGGTGGTCGAGCTGGCGCCCGGCGCGATCGTGCCTGAGCACCGTCACGAGCACGAGCAGCTGGGCATGTGCCTCGAGGGCAGCATCACCTTCACCGTCGACGGGGAGCGGCGCGAGCTCGGTCCCGGCGGGACGTGGCGGATCCCGTCGAACCTGCCGCACGACGCGGTGGCCGGACCCGACGGTGCCGTGGTCGTCGACATCTTCTCCCCGGTGCGGGCCGATTGGGCCGCCCTCCCCCGCTCGGCACCCGGCCGATCGCGCTGGCCGCGCCCGGGCTGACCCAGCGAGGTCCGCGTCGCGCGGGCAGGGCAGCGGGTGGAGGAACCTAGCCCGCGGCCTCCACGGTCAGCGTTCCCTCCATGCCCGGGTGGATCGTGCACATGAACATGTAGTCGCCGGGCGCAGGGGCGTCGAACTCGATCGTCTCCGAGGCGCCCGGGTCCACGACCGGTCCCGTGGCGACGTTGATCGGCGCTCCGAACGTGAGGTTGTGCGGCAGGCTCGCCTGGTTCTGGAACGTGACCGACACGTGGGAGCCCGCCGGGACGCTGACCTCATCGGGCTCGAACTCGAGCTCCGAACCGGTGCGCGTGCCGATCGTCAACGGCGTCGCCCCGCCGGCCGGCGCGCCCGACGCGCCCGCGGGTGACGTCGCCGGTGAGGCGGGCGCCGACGGCGAGGGCGCCGCGGATGGCGGCGCCGAGGGCGGGGCCGACGGAACGGTGGAGGCGCTGGGCGCTGCCGAGGCCTCTCCAGACGCCGGTGGCAGGCTTGGACCGAACGACCAGCTCGAGGAGGCGCCGTTCGGATTCGAACAGCCGGCGGCGATCAGGCCGATCACGGCGGCGACGGCAAGCGATCGAAGCATCGAGCGGATCATGCCGGACGGTGGCCGCGGGCGGGTATCTCGCCGCGTGATGCGGTGTTGCAGCGTCATCAAAGATCCTCTGGGTCAGGTCCTGGGCGCCGGCCGCTTGCGCGCCTCGAAACCGAGGTCGCGTGCCTCCTTGACGGTCAGCCGCTCCGTCCGCTTCCACGAGAACGCCGTGCCGATCGCGTCCCAGACGGGCGCCAGGTCCCAGTATGCGCTGTGGGACCTCGGGAAGTCCTTCCCCGAGTGGACCCGCAAGTCGACGACGCTGGCGAGGCCGTCGGTCCGCCGGAACAGCGGCTCCGCCACGAACGACAGGAAGTCGCGGCTGTCGTAGACGTTCAGCCACGGGACCGGCAGGTGGGGCGGCTCGGCCTCGTCGTACGGCAACGACGGGATCGCATCGAACGTGTACATGAGCGGCGCCTGGGAGCCGACCGTCACGCAGGCTTCGACAGGGGCCTCGGGCCAGCTGCCGAGCAGGTCGACGAGGGCGATCCCGCCGAGGCTCAGCCCGACGGGCAGGACCGGCCGGCCGCGCGCCGCCTTGGCCGCCTTCGTGAGCTCGCTCCGGAGCACGTCCTGGATGGAGGCGCGGTGCTGCTGGTAGCCCATGATGTCGGCCAGGAGCTGCGCACCGAGCGCCTCGAGCATCGACTCGCGCCGGCCCTCGAAGTAGTTCGTCATGAGCCGCATGACCCCGGCCTTGCCAACCCCGGTCGGCAGCGACGACCGCGCGATCGAGGCCGGCTTACCCCGGTAGACCGCCTTGCGCCAGTTCCCGAGCCGCAGACCGGAGTGTCGCCGCCATTCGGGCGCGACGACCCGCACGTCCCAGCCGCGCTTGCGAACCTGGTCCTCGATGCGCGACAGGTTCGTGGCCAGGCCCTCGGACGTCTCGTTCGCGCCGTGCACGAAGAAGAGCGTGCCGATCGTGGAGCCCGGCGGAGGCGCGGCGTTCGCGGGCGTCATGGCCGGCATGGTATGCCGCGCGGCGCGCGTCGGTCGGGTCGGCGGCCGTGTCACGAGGCACGCCCAGGCGCTGCTCCGGCGGTTTCGTGGTGGCACCGGGGGGTTATAGTCGAGGCGGAGTGCGCGAATCGGGCCGCTTGGAGCCTGAAATTCACCGGACGCTGGAGGGATCGAATGTCAATCGAGGGGATCCTGGTCGGACTCGTAGCGATCGTGGTCGGGGCCGGCTGGGCGTTCTACGGGCTCAGGTTCTTCACGATCATCCTGCCGATCTGGGCGCTGTTCTTCGGGTTCGTCACCGGGATGCAGTGGGGACAGGACGTGTTCGGGCAGGGCTTCGCGGGAACCGTGACCTCCTGGATCATCGGCGGGGTCCTCGCGATCGTGCTCGCCGCGCTCTCGTATTTCTGGTACTACTTCGCGGTCACGTTCGCCGTCGGTGCGTTGGGCTACACGCTCGGTGTCGGGCTGATGGACCTCCTCGGGATCGACTCCGGGGTCCTGGGCCTCGTCGCCGGGTTGGTCGTGGGTGCGGCCTTCGCGATCATCACCTTCGTCCTCGGGATCCCAGTGGTGTTGATCGTGTTGATCTCCGCGATCAGCGGCGCCGCGGCCATGGTCAACGGCGTGCTCATCATCCTGGGCCGGATCAAGGTCGAGGACCTTGACAGCGGTCTGCTCAGCGGACTGATGACCGATACGACCATCGGCATCATTGCCTGGGTGGCCATCGCCGTTGTGGCGGCCCTGTACCAGCTGCGCGGAGTGGGCGACGCTGTCTCAGCGATCAACCGGTCGGCCTACCGCTACTAGGCGTCAACGGCCCCGGCATGCCGCCAGCCAGGCGGTAGTCGGGGCCGCCGTTCCATCAAGCGCGCGCGTACTCGGAGGCCAAAACCGGGATCTCTTCAGGGGCGTAGACATGGGTGAACCGAACCCACGCTACTGGAGATCACGGGATGCACTCGACCCTTCGACCCCTGTTCCTGATTCTCGGCCTGGTCGCGCTGCTCGCAGCCTGCTCGACCCCTGCCGCGACCACCTCGCCGTCTGCGGCTGCGCCATCCGTCGCCGCGCCGTCCGAGCCGGCCGCGTCCGAAGCCCCGGCGTCCGAAGCACCGCCGTCGGCCGCTGCCGATGCCACGATCGACCTCGCCACGAACGCCCTCGGCGAGATCATCGTGGACGGTGCGGGCAAGACGCTCTACGGGTTCACGCCCGACACCGCCGGCGAGTCCACGTGCTACGACGACTGCGCCGCGCAGTGGCCGCCGTTGCTCGCCACGGACGCCGCGGCCATCTCGGCAGGTGCGGGTCTTGACGCGACCAAGCTCACGACCGTCGACCGGACGGACGGGACCAAGCAGGTCAAGTACGGCGATTGGCCGCTGTACTTCTTCGCGGGCGACTCCGCGGCCGGCGATACGAACGGCCAGGGCCTCGGCACGAAGTGGTACGTGATCGACGCCACCGGAGAGCTCGTCGGCCAGTAACCCCCACACCCCGCACAGTGACGCCCGCCCGACGTTCGCGTCGGGCGGGCGTTCGAGTCTCCGGAGCCCCGGGTCGGCCTACGCGCGGGTCTTTGCCCGGTCCTTGAGGATCTGGCCGGCGGCGAGCTTGCCGGGCGCGCCCATCACGCAGCCGCCCGGGTGCGTTCCCGAGCCGCACTGGTAGTAGCCGTCGATCGGCGTGCGGTACTGGCTCCAGCCAGGAGCCGGCCGGAAGAAGAACATCTGCGGCGCGAAGAACTCGCCGGCGAAGATGTTGCCCTCGGACAGGCCGACCGTCCGCTCGATGTCCAGCGGCGTGCGCACCTCGCGCTGCAGCACGAGGTCGCCGAAGCCCGGGAAGAAGCGCTCGAGCGTGCGCTGGACGGTGTCGCCCAGGTTCTCCCTCTCGGTGTCCCAGTCGCTCTCGCGCAGCTGGTACGGCGTGTACTGGATGAAGCAGCTCAGGACGTGCTTGCCGGGCGGTGCCATGTCGGCGTCGATCGTCGACTGGATCGCCATGTCGATGTATGGGTTCTGGCTGTACCAGCCGTACTTCGCGTCGTCGAAGGCGCGCTCGAGGTAGTCCATCGACGGGCCGATGTTCGTGAACCCACGGAAGTGGTCCGGCTTCTGGCCGAGCGGCGGAAAGTTCAGGATGCCATCGAGGGCGAAGTTCACCTTCGACGATGTCCCCTGGAACCGGAACCGCTGAATGTTCTCGACGAGATCGTCCGGTAGCTCGCGCGGGTTGACGAGCTCCAGGAAGGTGCGGCGCGGGTCCAGGGCGCTGACCACGGTGTCGGCGTAGTACTCGGTCCCATCGGCCAGCGCGACGCCGGTCGTCCGGCCGTTCTTCGTGATGACCGCGTCGACCGGCGACTCCAGGATGATCTCGGCGCCGTAGGACTGGGCCGCGCGTGCCAGCACCTGGGTGAACCCGCCGTTGCCCTTCTTGTGGAACGCCCACGACCCGAACTCGCCGTCGTGCTCGCCGATCGAGTGGTAGAGCAGCACGAGCCCCGAGCCCTGCGAACGCGGCCCGACCTTCGTGCCGATGATGCTCGACGAGGCGAGGTAGCCCTTGAGCAGCTCGGAGTCGAAGTAGTCGTCCAGGAAATCCGCCGCGCTTCCCGTCAGCAAGCGGACCGCGTTGTGGAGCACGCGCTTGTCGAGCTTGCGGAAGCGCGAGCCGAGGCCGGCCAGCGCCATCAGCTCCTCGGGGTCGTCGCTGAAGATGTCCGGCGGGACCATGTCGAGCAGCGGCTTGATGGCCTGGCAGACCATCTCGATATCGTGGGTGTACTGGTCGTACGCGTCGGCATCGTGCTTGGAATGCCGCGCGATCTCCTTGAGGTTCTGGTTGTGGTCCTGGGTGAACAGCAGGTAGTCGCCGTTCTCACCAGGGGCCAGCAGCGTCGACATCAGGAGCGGCATGAAGCCGTGCTTGGTCAGCTCCAGGTCGTGGATGATGTCCGGCCGCAGCAGCGACAGCGCGTACGAGAACGTCGTGAACCAGAACCCCGGGCGCAGCTCCTCGGTGATGGCCGCGCCGCCGACGAGGTGGCGACGCTCGATGATCAGCGTCTTGAGGCCCGCCTTTGCGAGGTAGGCACCGTTGACCAGGCCGTTGTGGCCGCCACCGACCACGATCGCGTCGTAGGTACGGTCGCCGCGCGAGCTCCCCTTCGTCGACCCAATCGTCGACTTCGAGCCCTTGGGGGGCGCCGTCGATGCCGGGCGCTTGGTGGTCGGGCGCTTGGTGGTCGGGATCGTCGTCGTCATGTCAGGCCGTCTTTCGCTCAGGGTTGTAGAGCGGCAGCCGCGCCACGTGCGCCGCGACCTGCTCGTAATGGTGGTCGACCGTGAACTCGAGGTTCACCTTGGTCCCGAGCTTCGCGAGGTCGGGACGGATGCGGGCGATGGCGATATGGCGCTGGAGCATGGGCGAGTACATGAAGCTCGTGGCATAGCCGACACGCTCGTAATCGTCGTCGTAGCACATCCAGTCCTCCTGGACCGGCGTGTGGTCCTTGGGCGGGATGAGCCCGGCGTCGTTGTAGACCCGATCGTAGTCCCGCCAGTCGACGATGAGGCCGCGCATGGCCCAACGCGACGTCTTGTCGGCGATCTCGCGCTCGAGCGCCTTGCGACCGATGAACGCCCGGTCGTCCGACTTGAGGTCCTTGAACATCCACGACCAGCCGAGCTCGATCGGGCTCGATCGGTGGGCGTCGTTCCAGGCGAAGCGGCTCGAGTCGAAATCGGCATCGAGGAGCAGCAGCCCCGCCTCGATGCGGAGCATGTACAGGGCGGCGAGCCCGAACGGCAGGACGCCGTGGCCCTCCATCGAGTCCCAGAGCGTGTCCCAGACATGGAGCGCGTCCGGCGTGTCGACCCAGACCTCGTAGCCAAGGTCGCCGCTGTAGCCGGTGCGGCTGACCGTCACGCCCGCCCCGCCGATCTCCCCCTTCGCCACGCCGAAGTACGGGATCTTCTCCATCTGAGGGACGAGTCGCTTGAGCAGGTCCCGTGAGCGCGGCCCCTGCAGGGCGAGCGTCCCGATGTCGTCGCTCACCTCCTCGATCGCGACGTCGTGGCGGCCGATGCGGTCCGCGAAGTAGGCGAAGTTGGGCTCGGCGCTCGTGAGCAGGTACTCGTTCTTCGCGGTGTGCAGGATGACCCCGTCCTCGATGACGAAGCCGCGGTCGTCGAGCCAGCAGGTGTACTGGGCCCCCCCGGGCGGGCACGCCCGGATGTCGCGGGCGAGGATCCCGGCGAGGAAGGCTTCCGCGTCCTTGCCCGTGATCCGGTACTTGTAGAGCGGGCTGGAGTCGAAGAGCCCCGCGGCGTTGCGGACGGCGAAGTACTCCATCTTGTCCGACATCTGGTAGCGGTCCGCGGCGAGATGGCCGGACCAGTGGCTCCAGAGTTGCGTCTCGTTGAGCGCGTTCGTGCGCTCGTGGAAGGGCGTGGTGCGGATCATGCCGTGACGGGCCCTCTGCTCGTGCTGGTGGTTCGGGCACGATATCTGCTATTGGACGTCTGCGCAATATCGTTCTACGCTGCGCGCCCATGAAGCGGATGACGCCTGACCAGCGGCGCGAGGCGATCGTGGCGGCCGCCCTGGTCGTCGCCGTTCGCAAGGGGCTGGCTTCCACCACGGTGCGTGACGTGGCCGCCGAGATGGGCACGTCGTCGGGGCTCATCCACCACTACTTCGATTCGATGGACGAGGTGCTCGCGGCGGCCTTCGAACGGGTGGCGGTGCAGGATCTGGAGCTGTCGGCGCGGGCCATGGCGGCCGCCGCCTCGCCGCTCGAGGCGCTGCGGGTCTTCTTCCGGACCTACACCCCGGCCGACAAGGACTGGGCGTTCCAGCTGTGGCTCGATGCGTGGGCCGAGGCGGCTCGCCGGCCGGCGGTCCAGGCGACCTCGCGGCGGCTCAACCTGGAGTGGCAGGGGCTGCTGGAGGGGACGATCGTGTCGGGGGTGGCGGCCGGGGCATTCTCGTGCCCGGACCCGGCGGGCGCCGCGTGGCGGATCCTGTCGTTGCTGGACGGCCTCGCGCTCCAGGTCGTGGCCCACGCGACGACGATCAGCCGCGACGAGGTCGTGGCCTGGGCGACGGGCGCGGCGGAGCGCGAGCTCGGGCTGCCGGGCGGGGCGCTGGCCTAAGCGAGGCCGTCGGGCCGCCGCGGCGCGCGTAACGGGCGGGCTCAGCCTCCCGGCGTGCTCGGGGCGTGGAGGATCCGATCGATGGTCGCTCGGCGCTGTGCGATGCCACGCTCGTAGGCGCGGATCACGATGCCCCCGGCGATCGCTCCGAGGAGCACCCATGTGCCGCCGTCGACCGAACCGCCGCCCGGGCTCGACGCGAATGAGGCCGTCGCGAGGACGGTCGCGCTGCCGATGCCGATCACGAGCGCGTAGCGCCACTGGATGCGCTGCAGACCGGCGAACAACGTGAACAGGACCGCCGCCGGCACGCTCGCGACGATCACCGGCCCCAGGTACCCTTCCGCCATCATCGGGAACCTCAGTGCGGCGTTAGCCGGGTGAGTCTACGCCCGGACCTCCTGGCGCATGAATAGCACGTAGGCCAGCGCGAAGCAGGCGACCGTCATCGCAACGAGGGCCACGACCTGAGGCCAGACGAGGATGAAGCTCTGGTCGAGCGACAGGAGCGATGGGATGCGCTGCTGGGCCTGCTCGTAGCTGCCGATCGTCGCCGGCGTCGAAACCGACGTGACCTGCGGGTTCAGCAGGGTCAGCGACGCTTCGCGGTACAGCGTGTCCGGAAGCAGGCGACGCAGGCCTTCCTGGATACCGTTGTTGCGCAGCGCTTCCTCGGCGGAGCCGGCGACCGGCGCGATGACCCCGCCGATGAGCGAGACGATCAGCCCGCCGAAGAACGTGAGCAGCAGCCACGCACCGAATCCGACGAGCGCCGACGTCGCGGCCCGCAGGACCGCCACCGAGAGCAGCATCCCGAACGCCAGCCACAGGGACACGTACACGAAGGTCACGAGCAGCCACAGCACGATGCGCAGGATCTCGGCCGGAGCGGGCACGATGCCCAGCCGGATGATGCCGAACGCGGCGATCGCGCCGACGACGGTGACGAGCACGAGCCCGATCACTGCGAGCCCGGCCACGAACTTGCCGTTCACGACATCGTCGCGATGGATCGGCTGCGAGAGGAGTCGCGGCAGGGTCCCTTGTGCACGCTCGCCGTTGATCGAGTCGAACGAGAACGCCAGGCCAAGCAGCGGAGCGACGTATGCCAGGAACCCGGTGACCGACGGCAACGTGAATTGGTCTCCGACGTCCGGGGCGAGCCAGAACAGCGCGATGAAGATGGCCTGGGTGTCGCTCACGCCCGACGCCACGCCTCGGATCGCAGCCGCAGCGAAGTACAGGGGGATGGCAGCGGCCAGCCCGAGCACGATGACCAGCACGAAGAAGCGCGCTGACAGCAGGTGGTCGCCGAACTCCTTGGCCGCGACCACCGTCCAGCCCGATCCCGGCACCGAGCGCGTGCGCTGCGCGGGAACCGCCGTCATCGCTCGTCCTCCGGCGACGGCGGGGTGGAGGGTGCCGTCGAGGGCGCATCGGGCCGTAGCGTCACGGGCTCGACCGGGTCGGGTGCCGCGACGCGGACCGGGGGCGGCGCGGCGGCGGGCACGCGATCCAGGTCCGCGCCGGAGTCCTCAGTGTCCGCTGCCTCAGTAGCCACGCCCTCAGCCGCCGGGGCCTCGGCCGAGGGGCTTGGCCGCCCCGCCGCGGCCGTTGCCGGGCGCGCCACCGCCCGCCGATAGACGTCCTCGAGCGACGGAACAACGGCACGGATCGAAGCCAGCGGCAGGCCCTCGGCCGCGACCACGGCAAGCACCGCCGACCGCACGGCGGCAGGATCGCTGCCCGGCGCCACGGTCAGCGTCCAGGGGTCGCCGGGGCGCGGCCCGTCGTCGAGCGACTCGACGCCCGGGACGTTCCGCAGGACCTGGCGCGCATGACGGTCGTCCGCGCCTTCGGGCAGGTCCAGCCCGACCTCGACCTCGCGCCGCCCATCGCCGAACCGGGCCGCGAGCTGCTCCATGGTCCCCTGCCCGATCAGCCGGCCGGAGGCGAAGATCCCGATCCGATCGCACACGCTCTGGACCTGGTTGAGCAGGTGGCTCGACAACAGGATGGCCATCCCTCGTTCTCGCACGAGGCGTCGCAGGAGTTCGAGGACCTCGGTGACACCGAGCGGGTCGATCGCGGTCGTGGGCTCATCGAGGATGAGCACGTCCGGGTCCTTCACGAGGGCGTCGGCGATGCCAAGACGCTGGAGCATGCCGCGCGAATACGTGTCGGTCTTGTCATCGGCGCGATCGGTCAGCCCGACCTGGTCGAGCACTTCGTCGATGGTCGTCTCGGTCAGATCGGACGGCACGCGGTTCAACCGGGCCGTGTAGCGCAGGTTTTCGCGACCCGTGAGGTCGCCGTAGAAACCGACGCTGTCGGGCATGTAGCCCACCCGGCGCTTGACCTCGAGCGGTCCGCGCGACGGGTCCAGCCCAACGACGCGTGCGGCGCCCGAGGTCGGTTCGGTCAGGCCAAGCAGCATGAGGATCGTCGTGGTCTTGCCGGCCCCGTTCTGGCCCAGCAGCCCAAAGATCTCCCCCGCATGGATATCGAGATCGAGGCGATCGACCGCCACGAGGTCGTCGTATCGCTTGGTCAGGCCACGCGTACGGATACGGATGCTGTCGGAGGGGGCGTCGATGCCACTCGAAGCGCCCGACGGCGCCGTCGGTGCGGCCGCGAGACGGCGGCCCGGCCGCTTCTTGGGCGCGATCCGCCCGGGGCTGGCGCTCATCGGCGCCCGTAGGTCCGGAAGACGTAGAAGAGGCCGGCGATGATCAGCGCGATCAGCCCCAGGCCGACGAGCGCCCAGAGCGGCGAAGTCTCGACGGTGAAGCGGACCTGGCTGCTGGCCTCGGCGCCCGCCTCGGCCGCGGCGGCGTCGAACGTGATGACGTAGTCACCGGCGACCGCTTCGCCCGACGGCGTGATCGTCGCGGTGATGGTGGCGGTCTGCCCGGGCTCGATCGACGCGGTCGTCTCGGGGTCGGTCGTGACCTCCCAGTTCGTCGGCGGGGTCGCCGTGAGCGTCACGCCGGTGAGTGGAGCCGTGCCGGTATTGGTGATCTCGAACGCCTGGGTGGTCGGCGACCCGGCGGATCCGCTGGCCGACAGGACATCATTGGGCGTCGCTAGGGTCATCGAGTAGGAGCCCGTCACCTCGATGCCGAGCTCGGCGGGGATCGTCCGCTCGCCGGCGCGCGCTTCCACGGTGATCGGATAGGTGCCCGCCGGGACGTCATCGGGGGCGTTGGCGGTCACCCCGATGTTCTGCGTGGCCCCGGCCTCCACGACCGTCGAGGCCGCCTGGGTCTCGCCGGTCAGCGTGGCCTCCACGTCCCAGCCCTCCGGCCCGCTCGCCGCGACGGACACGGTCACGTCCTGCGCCGTGTCGTTCTGGAGCTGCAGGTCGAAGGTGAATTCCGCGTCCGATGCGCCCGTGAGCGTCGGCGTGGACGTCGTCAACGTGATGTCGCCCGCGGCCTCGGCATTCACCCGGACCGAGATCTGCAGGACGTCCTGAGCTCCGCCACCACGGGCCGTGACCCGCAGCGTTGAGGTGCCGGCCGGCGCGTCCGCGGGGACGTCGACATCGAGCCGGACCTCGGCGGCTGTTCCCGAGGTGACGGCCACCGCGTCAACCACGAAGCCGCCGCCGAGCAGGCTGGCGGTCCAGCCCTGGGGGACGCCACTCAGGGCGAGGGAGACGTTGGCCGTCCGCGTGGAGTCCACCGTCAGGTCGAAGCTGACCTTCGTGCCCGGCGCGACCGCGACCGCCGGGAAGGGCGTCGTGACCTCCAGGCCGTCGTCCGCGGCAACTGCCGGGGCGAACGTCCACAGGACCAGGGTCGAGATGACGAGCGCGGTAATGACTCGAGTCGACCGCGCGAAACTCCTCCGCAAGGGTGTCCCTCCTCGATGCGAAATGCGTGGATATGCCCGGGTGGGCCGGCAGGGAATCTGCCAAAGACCCGTGGGTTCCTGCAACCCAGGTTCGATCCAAAGACGATTGTGATTCCTGAATCCGCCCCCCTGCTGTACGGAGCGTACCCGAATCCGGCCGAGACCCGGCTCAGCGGGCGATGGGCGCTTCCCGGTCGAACCTCACGCTACCCCACGGCACCGTTCCGGGCCGCGCGTATCCTGTCGCGGTGAGCCTGTACGAGCTGGCCAAGCCGGGTGCGCCCGGCGACCCGGGCGACCTCATCGCGCCGACCATGGTGGGCGCCTTCGACGGCTGGGTCGATGCCGGCAGCGCGGCCACGACGGCCCTCGATCACCTCGTCGAGGACGCCCCGGTCGTGGTCACCTTCGATGCCGATGCCCTCTTCGACTACCGCGCCCGTCGCCCGACCCTCCACATCGTCGACGGTCGGCTCGACGAGCTGACCTGGCCCGAACTCGCGATCCGGCGCGTCCGGGTCTCCGAGCGCGACCTGCTGGTGCTCGCCGGCCCGGAACCCGACGACCGGTGGCAGGCGTTCCGCGACGCGGTCGTCGAGATCGCCCATCGCCTCGGTGTCGTCGAATGGATCAGCCTCGGCGCGATTCCCGCGGCCGTGCCGCATACCCGTTCCGTGCCGATCCTGGGGACCACCTCCGAAGCCGGTCGCCTGCGCGGCGACGTGCGACCGGGCCCGGCGGGGCTCCTGCGAGTGCCGGCGGCGACGGTCAGCGTGCTCGAGATGGCCATGGCCGAGGGCGGCATCCCGGCCGTCGGCTACTTCGCCCAGGTCCCGCACTACGTCTCGGGGCCGTATCCCGCGGCCTCGGTCGAGCTGCTCATGGCCCTCGGCCGCCACCTGGACGTCGTGCTCCCCGCGGGCGATCTCGCCGACGAGGCGGCGCAGCTAAGGAACCGCCTGGATACCGCGACCGCCCTCGAGGAAAGCACCCGGGACTACGTCCAGCGACTCGAGGGCCTGGTGGACGACCAGCGGCTCCCGTCCGGCGACGACCTGATCGGGGAGATCGAGCGCTTCCTGCGCGAAGGCGGCACCGAGGGCCAGCCCCGCAGTTAGGCCGGTGGGTTTGCGCTACGCTCGCACGAACGTGGCGAGCGGGGTTCGGTGCAGGAACAGGAGGGTTGCGTGAGCGCTGACTTCTTCACGGAAGTGGCGGGTCCGATCTCCTTCGGTGGCCTCGGCTCGACCGATCCCCTCACCTTCAAGGTCTACCAGCCCGACCGTCTCGTCCTGGGCAAGCGCATGGACGACCACCTCCGGATCGCCGTCTGCCTCTGGCACTCGTTCAACTGGCCGGGATCGGACGTGTTCGGCACGGGCACCTTCGATCGTCCGTGGCTCGCCGCCGGGGCTGAGCCCATGGAGGCCGCGCGCGCCAAGCTCGACGCGGCGTTCGAGTTCATCGAGAAGCTCGGCGTGCCGTTCTACTGCTTCCACGACCGCGACATCGCGCCGGAGGGACGGACCTTCGCCGAATCGCGGTCCAACCTCGAGGCGATGATCGATGCGGCCGAGGCCCACCAGGCCCGGACCGGGGCGCGGCTCCTGTGGGGCACGGCCAACCTGTTCAGCCATCCACGCTACGCGGCGGGCGCCGCGACCAACCCCGATCCCGAGGTGTTCGCCTACGCCGCCGCCCAGGTCAAGGTCATGCTCGAGGCGACGCACCGTCTCGGTGGCGCGAACTACGTCCTGTGGGGCGGGCGCGAGGGCTACGAGACCCTCCTCAACACGGACCTGGCGCGCGAGGAGGACCAGCTCGCCCGCTTCCTCACGCTGGTCGCGGAGCACAAGCACAAGATCGGCTTCGCGGGGACGCTGTTGCTCGAGCCCAAGCCGCAGGAACCGACCAAGCACCAGTACGACTACGACTCGGCGACGGTCGCGGGCTTCCTGGATCGCCACGGCCTGAAGGACGAGTACCGGGTGAACATCGAGGTGAACCACGCGACGCTGGCCGGGCACAGCTTCCAGCACGAGGTGGCCGTCGCCGTGGCGACGGGCATCTTCGGCAGCGTCGACGCCAACCGGGGCGACTACCAGAACGGCTGGGACACGGACCAGTTCCCGAACTCCGTCGACGAGCTGGCGCTGGCGCTGTACGAGATCCTCAAGGCGGGCGGCTTCACGACCGGCGGGTTCAACTTCGACACGAAGCTCCGGCGCCAGAGCCTGGATCGGACTGACCTGTTCCACGCCCACATCGGCGGGATCGACACGCTCGCGCGGGCCCTGCTCGTCGCCGCCGACCTCGTCGAGGAGGGCGGACTCGAGCGACACCGCGAGGAGCGCTACGCCGGCTGGTCGAAGGGCCTGGGCGCGGAGATCCTGGCCGGCGAGACATCGCTCGAAGCGCTCGAGGGCGCCGTGGCCGGCGGAGAGGTGGATCCGCGACCGGTCTCGGGGCGCCAGGAGCTGCCTCGAGAACCTGGTCAACCAGCGCATCTGGTCCGCGGACGCATCGGCGGGAGTGAAGCGCTCCACCGGCCGCTGACCCCGATGGCCTTCGTCCTGGGGTTCGACGTCTCGACCACGGCGACCAAGGCCGTCCTCGTCGACGAGCTGGGTGCGGTCCGCGGCATCGGCACCTCGGAGTACGGATTCTCGGCGCCGCAGCCCACGTGGAGCGAGCAGGACCCGCAGCTGTGGTGGGACGGTGCCGTCGAATCGACCCGGGCGGTCCTCGCATCGACCGGTGTGGACGCCGCGGACATCGCGGCCGTCGGGCTGACCGGCCAGATGCACGGCGCCGTGCTGCTGGACGCGGCGGCGCAGGTGCTTCGCCCGGCGATCCTGTGGAACGACCAGCGGACGGCGGCCGAATGCGACGTGATCCGTGCTGCGCTCGGCCCCGAACGGCTCATCGACATCACGGGAAACGACGCGCTGACCGGCTTCACGGCACCCAAGCTCGTCTGGGTCCGCGACCACGAGCCGGACATCTGGGCCCGCATCGCTCACGTGCTGCTCCCCAAGGACTATCTCCGACTGCGGCTGACCGGCGAGTACGCGATGGACAAGGCGGACGGCGCCGGCACGCTGCTGTTCGACCTCGCGGCTCGCGACTGGTCGCCCGAGGTGCTCGACGCGCTCCGGATCGATCGTCGGTGGATGGCGCCGACGCATGAAGGCCCGGAGGTGACGGGGTCGGTCACGGCCGAGGCCGCCGCGGCGACGGGCCTGCGTGCCGGCACGCCCGTGGTCGCGGGCGGGGGCGACCAGGCGGCGAACGCGGTGGGCGTCGGTGCGGTCACGGCGGGGACCGTGGCTCTCTCCCTTGGCACGTCCGGGGTGATCTTCGCCCCGACCGAGGCGCCGCTGTTCGATCCGGCGGGGCGGGTCCACGCGTTCTGCCACGCCGTCCCCGAGCGGTGGCATCTCATGACCGTGATGCTCTCCGCGGCGGGCTCGCCTGCGCTGGTTCCGCGACACCGTTGCCCCGGGCGTCGCGTTCGGTGACCTGGTCGCCTCGGCCGCCGAGGTCCCCGCGGGCAGCTCCGGGTTGTGGTTCCTGCCCTATCTCAGCGGGGAGCGCAGCCCGCACCCCGATCCCCTGGCACGCGGCGCCTTCGTCGGCCTGTCCCTCGAGCATGACCGCCGTCACCTCACACGGGCCGTGCTCGAGGGCGTCGCCTTCGGCCTGCGCGACGGCCTCGACCAGATGATCGCGACGGGCATGCCGCACCCGGACCGGATCCGGGCTTCCGGGGGTGGCACGGAGAGCGCCCTGTGGCGCCAGATCCTGGCCGACGTCCTGGAGGTGGAGCTCGCGACCGTCGCCACGACCGAGGGAGCGGCGTTCGGCGCCGCACTCCTCGGGGCGGTCGGGGCCGGCTGGTACCCGACCGTCGAAGCGGCGACGGCCGCGCTGGTGACGGCCACACCCCAGGCGGCACCGGGTGCGGATCGCGAGCGGTACGCCGCTGCGCACGAGGTGTACCGGGGCCTCTATCCCTCGCTCGCCCCGACGTTCCACCGGTCCTGAAGCGGCCCCGCGCGGCGGGTCGCGATCTCAGGTGTGCAGTTCGGCCAGCTCGCTCTCGGTGATCTCACCGGGCTTCTTGCCCATGATGATCATGGCCAGGACCTCGTCCTTGGTCACCGTGTTCTTGTCGACCGTCCCGACGAGCTTGCCCTGCAGCATGACCGTGATCCGGTCGGCCAGGTCGAACACGTCGTGGATATCGTGGCTGATCAGGAAGATGCCGAGCCCTTCCTGCTTCAGCTTGGCGACCAGCTCGTGGACCTGGGCCGTCTCGGCCGGCCCGAGAGCCGCCGTCGGCTCGTCCATGATCAGGACCTTGGCGTTGAAATGGATCGCCCGCGCGATCGCGATCGCCTGGCGCTGGCCGCCGGACAGCGATCGCACAGCCGTCTTGAAGTTCCGGAAGCGCGGGTTGAGCCGGCCCATGACCTTGCGCGTGGCGGACTCCATCGCGGCGTCGTCCAGGCTGCCTGCCCGGGTCTGAAGCTCTCGGCCCAGGAACACGTTGGCGGCCGCGTCGACGTTGTCGGCGAGGGCCAGCGTCTGGTAGATCGTCTCGATCCCGAGGCCCTTCGCGTCGCGCGGGTTGCTGATCGTGACCGGCGCACCTTCGACGCGGACCTCGCCCGAATCGGCGCGCTGAGCGCCCGACAGCACGCGCATCAGCGTCGACTTGCCGGCCCCGTTGCCGCCGACCAGCCCGATGACCTCGCCCGGGAGGAGATCGACCGAGACGCCATCGACCGCGTGGACGCCACCGAACGACACCCGGATATCACGCATCTCGACGATCGGGGCACGCTCCGCGGACCTGGCCGCGGCCGCGCCGCCGGCCGGGACCGGCATCGGAGGGGGTGCGGCGCTGCTGCCGCTCAGGTCCATGCCTCCGCTCACGTGCCGCGCCGCCGGATGTAGGTGTCGAAGCCGACCGCCGCCACGAGGACGAGCCCGACGACGATGTCCTGGACGGGCGAGTCGACGCGCAGCAGGACCATGCCCGACTGCAGCGACTGCATCACCACGGCACCGAGCACGGCGCCCGGGATCGTCCCGATGCCCCCGGCGAACGAGGTCCCACCGATGACCGCGGCCGCGATCACATAGAGCTCGGTCTGCGTCCCGAGGCCGACCGTCGCGGCGTTCAGGCGGGCCGTCAGGACCGCCGCGCTCACGGCGCTGAGGATGCCCATGACGACGAACGTCATCATGATCGTCCGCTTCGTGTTGATACCGGCGAGGTTCGCGGCGTCCGGGTTGCCGCCGATGGCGAAGACGTAGCGGCCGAACCGTCGCCGGGTCGCGAGGATCGTCATCGCGCCGGCGATGCCCAGGGCGATGAGGACCGGGATCGCGATGCCGGTCGGGATGATCAGGCCGCCCGGCGGTTCGGTGATGCCGTTGGCGGCGGCGTAGTTGCTGGCCAGCTGCGGCGGCCAGGGGTAGGCATTGGCGACGGCCACGGCGCCGATCGTGATCAGGCAGCCGATGATGCCGACCATGATCTCCGCGGGCATCGGCCGGATCGGGAAGCCATATTTGCGTCGCCTTCGCCGGCCGGTGACGAGGCCGAAGATGATCGCGACGCAGATCAGCCCGGCGACCAGCCAGCTCAGGTTGGCCCCGAGCGAGCCCTGCGGCCCGCCGCCGAGGAGCGCGAAGGTCGTGTCCATGGGCGCGATGGTCTGGCCCTGGGCGAGCTGGAACGCGAGGCCACGCCAGACGAGCAGCCCCCCGAGGGTGACGATGAACGACGGCACGCCGATGTAGGCGACGACGAAGCCGTGGACCGCGCCGATGATCGCCCCGGCCACGAGGCCGAAGGCCAACGTGACGATCCAGGTGTAGGGCTGATCGAAGCCGAGCCCGAACGCCTTCGGGATCCACTCGGCCTGGAGCATCGCCATGAGCATCCCGGTCAGCCCGAGAACGGAGCCGATCGACAGGTCGATGTTGCGCGAGACGATGATCAGCACCATGCCGGTGGCCATGATCGCGACCGAGGCCGACTGGACCGACAGGTTCCAGAGGTTGCGGGGCGTGAGGAAGAGGCCCCCCGACAGGACGTTGAAACCGATCCAGATCACGACCAGGGCCGCGATCATGCCCAGCAGTCGGGTATCCAGTTCGAGGCTCTGGAAGGCGGAACGAACGGACCCGCGCGCGGGCTCGCTGGCCGGGGACGCGCTGGGCACGGCAGTGGCCTGGGTCATCGCAACGCCTCGTTGAAAGGCAGTGGATGGATAGCGCCCTGTGCCGCGGCGGGGCCGCGGCGCAGGGCGCAGGTTACGTGGTCAGGAACTCGCTACTGGCAGGCGGTGACCGTGGTGTCGGTCACGCCCTGGCAGAGCGCGTCCTTGGTGATCCAGCCGGCGTCGACGACGGCATTGAGGTTGTCCTTGAGGATCGGCAGCGGAGCCAGCAGGATGCGACGCGACGGTGTTGCCACCGGGCGTCGTGAACGGTGCTGTACCCGCGACCGCAGAGACGTCCTTGTTGGCGCACAGGGCGACAGCAGCCTCACCGGCCGCCTTGCCGAGCTCGCGGGCGTCCTTCCAGACGTCCACGGACTGCGTGCCGAGGGCGACCCGGTTGAGGGCAGCCTGATCGCCGTCCTGGCCGGAGACCGGGACCTTCCCGGCGAGGCCCTGGGCCTGGAGCGCCGCGACGACGCCGCCGGCCATGCCGTCGTTCTCGGAGAGCACGGCGTCCACGTCGTTGTTGGCCGCCGTCAGGATCTGCTCCATGTTCGTCTGGGCGACGTCCGGCTTCCAGCCGTCCGTGAACGTCTCACCGACGATCTTGATGTCCCCGGCGGTCACCGCGGCACCGATGATCTCCTCGTAGCCATCGCGCAGGAAGCGCGCGTTGGCGTCGGCTTCGTTGCCCTTGATGATCGCGTAGTTGCCGCTCGGGACGAGCTTGAAGATCTCGCGCGCCTGCATGCGCCCGACCTCGATGTTGTCGAACGTGATGTACAGGACGCCCGGGTCCTCGATGAGCCGGTCGTAGGCGATGACCGGGATGCCCTCGCCGATGGCGCTCTGGACGGACGGCTTGATGGCCACGTCGTCCTCGGCCAGGATGATCACGACGTTGGCGCCCTGCGAGATCAGGTTCTCGACGTTGGTCGCCTGGGTCTCGGCGGACGACTTCGCGTCGTTCGCGATGTAGGTCCCGCCGCCGGCCTCGACGGCCGCCTTGATCGCCGGCTCATCCCACTTGGCCCAGCGCTCTTCCTGGTAGTTGTTCCACGACATGCCGACGGTGCATGCTCCGGTGGCGCCGCCGCTCGCCGGGGCGCTCGCGACCGGCTGGCTGGCCGGCGGGGCGCTGCCCGCTACGGTCGGTGCTGAGCTCGCGCCGGGCGTCGTGCACGCTGCGAGCATGAAGACGGCGATCAACAGGAACGCCGCCGCCTTTCGAATCGACATCGCTGACTCTCCTCCACGTGGTTGTCGAGGCCCCATCGAATCCGGGGCAAGGCTATCACTCCTGACGCCCTGCTCTCGAACCGTTTCGCCGGGCCTCCTCGGATCGACACGCTCGACTGCCGATGCCTCCTTTCGATTTCCCCTTCAGGCGCTTGCCAAGGCGACCAACGAGCCGCGAGGACGCAGCCAGGCCGCCGGATCGGCGAGCAATGGTTCGAATGCGAGCTCCGCCGCCCCCCGCAGCGGCGCTTCTTCGCCCAGGGTGGTCGGGACGACCCGGACGAGCTGACGGGACGCCCGCAGGACGCGGCGGTCGAGCTCGGCCTCGAGGGCCGCTCGGACGAATGGGTAGGCCTGGGCGAGACCCCCACCGAGAAGGACCATGTCCGGGTTCAGCACGTTGATGACACCGGCCAGCCCGATGCCCAGCCAGCGCCCCGTCTCGGCAAAGGCCTCCAACGCCGTCGGTGAGCCCTCTTCCGCCTCTCGGAGCACCGCCGCGACGGCCTCCCGCCCGCCGTCCGGCGGATGCCCGGCGCGGCGCATGAGCGCGTTCGATCCGACTTCGGTCTCCCAGCACCCGATCGAACCGCAGCGGCAGGACAGGCCATCGGGGTTGACCGGGATGTGCCCGACCTCGCCGCTGTACCCGGCCGATCCGATCAGCGGTTCGCCGTTGACGATGAGGCCGCCGCCGACACCGACGGAGCCCCACACCAGGAGCACGTCGTCGACGCCGCGGGCGGCCCCGCGGCGATGCTCGGCCAGGACGGCCAGGTCGAATTCGTTGGCGACCGCGATCGGGATATCCATCCCCAGGGCGTCCGCCAGGCGTTCGCCGAGGGGCTCGTCACGCCAGCCCAGGTTCGGGGCCATCGAGACCATGCCGTCGCTGCGGCGGACCACGCCGACCATGGCGACGCCGACCCCGATCACGTCGTCGTCGGGGATCGCGGCGCGAACGGTCGTCGCGAGGTCGGCCAGGGCGTCGACGATCGGGGACAGGCTCGAACGCCCGCGTGGGAGATCGACGCGGACGAGCTCGAAGACCTCCCCGCCGAGCCCGACGGCCGCGGCAGCCAGGGAGTCGACGGCGATCTCGAGCGCGAGCACGACCCGACCATGCGGGTCAGGGCGGACGACGGGCGATGGCCGTCCGGGCGTGCCGTCCAGGGCCGCGGGGCCTTCGATGGCGAGGTTGCCGCCGACCAGCTCGCCGATGAGACCGCGGATCGCGCTTCGCGTCAGCCCGGTCCGGCTGACCAGCTCCGAGCGCGACAGGGGGCCGCTGACGTGCAGCTCGCGGACGATCGTGCTGAGGTTCGCCCGGCGAACCGTCTCGCTTCGAAGTCCGAGCTCGTCGCGGCTCATCATCAAGGTTTGTGTTCCTCTCCGCCAAATAGATATGCGAGACTCGTACAACGACGCGGCCATGTCAAGACAGAGTTCGAGGTGCGCATCGATGAGCGTCCTCCGCATCGGGATCCTGTCGACGGCGAACATCGCGACCGAGAAGGTCATCCCCGGCATGCGCCGGGCCGAGCGCGTCGACGTGGTCGCCATCGCGTCGCGCGACGCGGCCCGGTCGCGGGCCGTCGCGGACCGCCTGAGCATCCCGACGGCGCATGGCTCGTACGAGGCGCTGCTCGCGGATCCGGACGTGGACGCCGTGTACATCCCCCTTCCAAACCACCTCCACGCCGAGTGGACGATCACCGCGGCCCGCGCCGGCAAGCATGTCCTGTGCGAGAAGCCGCTGGCGATGACGTCGGCGGAGGCCGAGCGGATGGTCGAGGCCTGCCGGGTCGCCGGCGTCCAGTTCATGGAGGCCTTCATGTACCGCCTGCATCCATCGTGGCTGGCCGCGACCGAGCTGGTCGCGTCCGGGCGGATCGGGCGGCTCGTGGCCGTGCAGAGCTGGTTCTCGTATTTCAACGACGACGCGGCCAACATCCGGAACGTCCTGGCGTTCGGAGGCGGCGCCCTCTTCGACATCGGCTGCTACGCCGTGAACCTGTCGCGGATGCTGTTCGGTGCCGAACCCGATCGGGTGGCGGCCGCGGTCGTGCGCGACCCCGCGAGCGGGGTGGACACCACGACCAGCGCGGTCCTCGAGTTCCCGACGGGACTCGCCGCCTTCACGGTTTCGACTCGCTCCGAGACGGACCAGCGAGTCGACATCTACGGGACGGACGGGAGGATCTCGATCGGCATCCCGTTCAACATCCCACCCGATCGCCCGACGAAGGTCTTCGTGACCGCGGGCGGGGAGCCACCGGTCGCGCCGGCCACCGAGGAGCTGCGGTTCGATACGGCCGATCCCTATGCGGTCCAGGCGGAGCGGTTTGCCGCGGCCATCCTCGACGGCACACCGCCACCGGTCCCGCCCGAGGACGGGGTGGCGAACCTGCGGGTGATCGAGCGGATCTTCGCCGCGGCGGATCAGTCCCGGGCGGTGCCGTCGACGTAGCGCGGGGCAACCGGGTGTCGCGGCTATGCTTCGGCCCGTGTCCGCTCATGAGGTCGCGCCCGTCGAACGGCCGCAGCGCGGTGGTCCGCGGATCAGCCGGGCGATCATCGCCCTGGCTGTCGGCGCGGTCGTCGTGGTCGCCACGATCGCGCTGGCCTTCGGGGCGTCGGCGGTGACCGGTCCGGCAACCTCGGCCGCGCTGCCGGCGCCGCGGTTCGTCGAGGAGGCGCTCGCCGCCGGCATCGAGCACGCCTACGAGGGCGAGTACACGTTCTTCGTCGGCGGCGGGGTCGCGGCCTTCGACTGCGACGGGGACCGGCGTCCCGAGCTCTACTTCGCGGGCGGATCCGCGCCAGCGGCGCTGTTCCGCAATCGAACCGAGACGGGCGGTGCCCTGCGCTTCGAGCGGGCTGCCGATCCCGTCACCGACCTGACGTCCGTCACCGGGGCGTACCCGCTCGACATCGATGGCGACCGCCTCGTCGACCTCGTCGTGCTGCGCCGCGGCGAGAACATGGTCCTGCGCGGCCTCGGAGAATGCCGCTTCGAGCATGCCAACCAGGCGCTCGGCATGGCCGGGGGTGAGGCCTGGACCGTCGGCTTCAGCGCGACCTGGGAGACCCCGACGGCGACCTTGCCGACGCTCGCGTTCGGCGACTACGTCACGCTCGACGAGCGCGAGTCGGCCGTCGGCTGCCCCGATAACCAGCTCATCCGCCCGACCGACAGCGGCACGGTCTACGCCGCCCCGGTCGCGCTGTCACCCGGCTGGTGCACGCTCTCGCTGCTGTTCAGCGACTGGGATCGGTCCGGCCGGCGCGACCTGCGCGTCTCGAACGACCGTCACTACTACCAGGATGGAGAGGAGCAGCTCTGGCGGATCGAGCCCGGCCAGCCGCCGCGGGAATACCGGCCCGACGACGGCTGGGCACGGCTGCAGGTCTGGGGGATGGGCATCGCCAGCCAGGACCTGACGGGCGACGGCTACCCCGAGGTGTACCTGACGAGCCAGGGCGACAACAAGCTCCAGACCCTGGCAGACGGGCCCGCGCGGCCGACCTTCGAGGACATCGCGCTGCGGCGCGGGGTGACAGCGCATCGGCCATTCGCCGGCGGTGACGTCCTGCCATCGACCGCCTGGCACGCGGAGTTCGACGACGTGAATGCCGACGGCTACATGGATCTCTTCGTCGCCAAGGGCAACGTCGAGGCGCAGACGGAGTACGCGACGAAGGACCCGAACAACCTCCTGATCGGCCAGCCCGATGGCACCTTCGTGGAGGGGGCGGAGGCAGCCGGCCTCCTCGGCTACGCAAAGGCTCGCGGCGCGACCCTGACGGACCTCGATCTCGACGGCATGCTCGATCTCGTCGTCGTGAATCGGCGCGAGAACGTCATGGTCTGGCGAAACGTGGGCTCCGGGACCGCGGCGGCTCCTGTCGGGATGGGCGGCTGGATCCAGGTCCGACTCTCCCAGGATGGCCCCAACCCGGACGCGATCGGAGTCATGGGTGGACATCAAGGTCGGGGATCGCATCACCGCACGGGAGCTGACCGTCGGTGGTGGGCATGCCAGCGGGGAGCTCGGCTGGATGCACGCGGGCTTGGGGTCGGCGGATCGCGCCGAGGTGCGGGTGCACTGGCCGGACGGGGAACAGGGGCCGTGGCTGCCGCTCGAGGCGGGCCGGTTCGGCATCATCGAGCGCGGCGCGACGGCGATCACGCCGTGGTCCCCGTCGCCGCCATGACCTTGTCTCGAGGAGCAGACCGATGACCAGCGCCCGCCTCGCCGAGATCCCGCTCCCCGACTTCGGGCCGCTCGAGCCCGCGCCCGAGATCTCCGGCGCGACCTACGCAGCCCGTCTGGAGCGGCTCCGCGCGCGCGCCCAGGAACGCGGCTACGACCGGCTCATCGTCTACGCCGATCGCGAGCACAGCGCCAATCTCGCCTACCTGACCGGGTTCGATCCGAGGTTCGAGGAAGCCGTGCTCGTCGTCGGGCCGACCGGCGCCCCGGCGATCCTGGTCGGCAACGAGTGCTACGGGCTGGCCGGAGCGGCCCCCCTGACCCTGCGCCGCCACCGATTCCAGGACCTGAGCCTGCCCAGCCAGCCCCGGGATCGCTCGCAGCCACTGGCCGAGATGCTTGGCGACGAGGGCGTCGGGCGGGGCAGCCGGGTCGGCGTGATCGGCTGGAAGACCTACGGCGATCCCCAGCGGAGCGACGCCCCGTCCTACCTCGTGGACGAGGTGCGGGCGCTGGTGGGCGATCCGCAGCTCGTCGCGAATGCGACCGACCTGATGATCGATGCCGCCGACGGTCTTCGCGTGATCAACGAGGTCGAACAGCTGGCGGTCCTCGAGCATGCCGCGTGCCGGACATCCGGTGGCATCCGACGGGTGCTGACTGGCCTCCGTCCCGGGATGACGGAGCGTGAGGCCGTCCGGCTGCTCGAATGGGACGGCACCCCGCTCTCCTGCCACCTCATGCTGCGCGCCGGACCGGACGCTTCCCTTGGCCTGTTGAGCCCGAGCGATCGGCCGATCGAGCGTGGCGACCGATTCACGGTGGCCTTCGGCATCTGGGGTGCGCTGAACTGCCGCGCCGGGTTCGTCGTGGACGGCGCCGACGAGCTGCCGGCCGCGATCGCCGACTACGTCGAGCGCCTGGTGGGGCCCTACTTCGCGGCGATCGCCGAGTGGTACGGGGCGATGCACGTCGGCCAGGTCGGGGGCGCCCTCCACGACATCATCGCGCGCCATCTGGGTGACCCGTTCTTCGGGATCTTCCTGAACGCCGGTCACCAGATCCATCTGGACGAGTGGGTCAATTCGCCGATCTCAGCGGGCTCCACGACCGAGCTTCGCTCGGGCATGGCGTTCCAGGTCGATGTCATCCCAGCGACCGGGACGGACTACTTCACGACGAACATCGAGGACGGGATCGCCCTGGCCGATCGCACCCTGCGCGAGGAGCTGGCCGCGGGCTACCCGGCGGCCTGGGCGCGCATCGGGGCGCGACGCCGGTTCATGTCCGAGGCCCTGGGGATCGACCTCCACCCGGATGTCCTGCCGTTCTCGAACATCCCGGCCTACCTGACGCCCTTCCTGTTGCGCCCGGACCTGGTCATGACCGTCGCCGGCTAGGCGATCCGGGGCCGCCTGCCGCCCCGGCCGCGGGTCGGTAGCGCCGCGGATACATGACACGTCCTGTCATATCTGCCGGTATGCTGCGTCCGTGCGCGCGTCGCGTCTCGTGAACCTGCTCCTGTTGCTCCAGAGCCGTGGGGGCATGACGGCTGCGGAGCTCTCGCGCGAGCTCGAGGTGTCCGTCCGGACCGTCCATCGCGATGTCGAGGAGTTGAGCGCGGCCGGCGTCCCGATCTTCGCGGAACGCGGTCCGCTCGGTGGCATCCGGCTCGTCGACGGGTACCGCACCCGCCTCACCGGGATGACCGCCGACGAGGCCGAGGCCCTGTTCCTGGCCGGGCTCCCCGGTCCTGCCGCGCAACTGGGTCTCGGCACGGTCGTGGCGGCGGCCCAGCTCAAGGTCATGGCCGCGCTGCCGCCGGAGCTGCGGTCCCGAGCGTCACGGATCGTGGAGCAATTCCACCTCGACGCGGCCTCGTGGTTCCACGCCGATGACACCGTGCCCCACCTGGCCACGCTCTCGGCGGCGGTCTGGGATGGCCGGGCGGTGCGGATCTCCTACGAACGCGGCAGCGGCCCCCGCGATCCGGTCGAGCGGACGGTCAGTCCGCTGGGTCTCGTGCTGAAAGGGGGCATGTGGTACGTGATCGCGGCCACGGACGGACAGGTCCGGACGTACCGGGCCTCGCGCGTGCTGGAGGCGACGCTCCTCGACGAGCGGGTCGAACGCCCGGCGGGCTTCGATCTCGCGGCGTACTGGCAGGAGTCGAGCGCCGCTTACGAGCGCGACGTCCCGACCGTCGAGGTCACCGTTCGCGTGCCCCCGGACCGGGAATGGCGCATCTCGGACGTGTTCGGGAGGGAAGCGCTCGAGACGGCCGAGCGGCTCGACGATCCCGATCCCGACGGCTGGGCGCACCTCCGGCTGACCCTCAGCTGGCCTGAGGAGGTCCCGGGCAAGCTGCTGTCGATCGGGTCGAGCCTGCAGGTGCTGCACCCGCCCGAGGTCCGCGACCAGGTGGTGGCGACCGCGAATCGGATCGTCGAGCGCTACCGCGTCGCGGTCTCGCTCGAAACCGGCCGCTGAGCCGGTCGACTCGAGCCGAACCAGCGCTCGCGCCATCCCCCACGGTTCGGCGACGCGTCACGCGCCAGCAGGCGGAGATTCCGGCTCGCAGTCTCGATGTCACGCTCTTTGTCTGCCTGGATGGTGCGGGTGAGCTCGATCAGGTCCATACCCGGAGTCTGGGCCTCGTACATGCCAGGTTCCGTCATGTACCGCGGCACCAGAAAACCGCTTGACCGCTCGACGTCCCCAAACATGCGAGCGGTCAGCGGTGATTCGATTGTTCTTCGATTGTTCTTCAGTTATCAGCAGGTCTTGGACCACCGTCCGGTCAGGATTGCCGGCTCCGCCGCCGCCCGGCATCCCGCCGGAGGGTCGACGCGCCGCCGGTCGAAGGTCTCGTTGTCCGGCGGTCCGTTTCGTGCTGGAGACAACGTACGCGCCCGACTGCCCGCCACCACCCGGCGTCCGTCATGAAGTCGACATGGACATCCGTCCATGCCGGATCTGCATGCACACCCTCGCGCCGTACACTCGAACGATGAGCGGTTCGATCGAAGGCGAGGTCATCGGTGCCAGCCGCTCGGAACGCTTTCACGCGGCCGAGCGGCGGATCGAGCGGGTCACGCACGCGCTCGACGAGCTCGTCGGGATCCCGGGAACGTCAGTCAAGGTCGGGCTCGACCCGATCGTCGGCCTCATTCCCGTGGTCGGCGACGTGGTTTCGGGCGTCGTCGGCGCGTGGGTCATCGGCGAGGCCGCGCGGTTCGGGATCCCCCGCATCGTCCTGGCCCGGATGGTCGTGAACCTGACCGTCGACGTCGTGATCGGCGCGATCCCGTTCCTGGGCGACCTGTACGACATCGCGTTCCGCTCCAATTCGCGGAACCTGGCGCTGTTCCGCCGCCACGCGCTCGAGCCGGAGGCGTCGACCCGTGGGGACCAGGCCTTCTTCGTCGGCATCGCGCTGCTGATGGTCGGCGTCCTGTGGCTGATCGTGACGGCCATCGGGGCCGTCTGGCAGGCGCTCCAGACCGAGCTCTGACCCCGAGACTGGCGTCCAGCCGTGGCTTGCCAGAGGAAACCGCTCGATCAGGCGGTGAGGCGTGCCTACCAGTCGACACGGGGGGCTCCAAGGCGGGATTCGCGGCGCCACCACCCGTGTCCGTGACTCCCAGGCACCGAAACGTCTTGAAGCCGAGCCTGCAGGGCGCGACCCTCCGGTGCTGTCTGGCAGGCACGCCCGGAGCGCCGAGTGGCCCGAGCGGCACGCTCGGAGCGCCGAGTGGCCCGGGCGGGACGCTCGGAGCGCCTGGCCCGGGCGGGACGCTCGGAGCGCCGAGTGGCCCGAGCGGCTAGCCCGTGGAGGCGATCCGCGGGAAGCCCGAGTTGGCGACCTTCTCCTCGAACCGCGTCGCCGCCGCATCGAGCGCGGCGAGATGATCTGCAAGGCGCCGGCGCGCGTCCTCGGCTGCGGCGTCGAGCCCTTCGAGCTCGAAGATGCGCCAGTGGCGCAGGATCGGCATCAGGACCTCGTCGTGGTGGACCCGCAGGTCGTAGATCCCGGCCTTCGCGATCTGTGCCGCCTTGCGGATGAACCCCGGGATCCCGGCACCCGGCATCTCGAAGGCGAGGACCTCGTCGACGATGGCACGGACCGCTGCCGATGGCTGGACCTTCAGCGCGGCCGCGAGGATGTCGCGGTAGAACACCATGTGCAGGTTCTCGTCCGCGGCGATCCGGACCATGATCTTGTCCGCGACGGGATCGTCCGAGTAGCGCCCGGTGTTGCGATGGGCGATCCGGGTGGCAAGCTCCTGGAAGGCCACGTACGCGAGACCGCGCAGGGTCGTCGGCGAGGCATGGTCGTAGCCTTGCTGGAGCTGGGTCATCCGGCCGCGCTCGAGCATGATCGGGTCGATGTTGCGGGTGACGGTGAGGTAGTCGCGCAGGACGATCGCGTGGCGCCCTTCTTCGGCGGTCCAGCGCCCGACCCAGTTGATCCAGGCTCCGTCGCCCCGGCCGAACATCCCGTGGATGAGCCGGTGATACGAAGGAAGGTTGTCCTCGGTCAGCAGGCCGATCTCGAAGGCGGTCTGGGCCACACCCGTCAGGCGTGGCTGGTCGGGCGTCCAGGGCTCCTTGTCGAAGTCACGCCCAAGCCGGTACGGGATGTAGTCGTGGGGGAACCACTCCTGGGCGACCTTGGCATGGCGGTCGTACAGGCGAGCCGCCTCGGGCTCGAGCTCCACGAGGAGTGCCTGGTCATTGGCCAGCGCCTCGCCGGCGTCGAATTCCTGGCCGGGATCGAGTCGGCGGACGGTTGCGGTCATGGCGGTCTCCTGGTCGATGCTGCTCGGCCAGTGCCAGGCTCGAAGCGACGACTGTTGGGCCTAAGAGTACGGCCAAGCGTAACCGTCGACCTCACAGCACACCGGAAGACCGTTGCGAACCTGCACACGTCGTGGGGCGCTAGACTCCGGCGCGATGCCCGAACCGCGCCACGTGACCGCCACTCGCTATGTCACGCCCCTGCGCGAGGGCGGGTCGCTGCCGGGGCTCGTCGAGGCGGACGATGATGGCCTGTACGTCGTGAAATTCCGCGCCGCCGGCCAGGGCCCTCGCGCACTCGTGGCCGAATGGCTGGCCGGCGAGATCGGTCGGGCGCTCGGGCTGCCCGTGCCCGAGATCGTGACCATCGATGTGGACGGCAGCCTCGGCGACGCCGAACCGGATGAGGAGCTGCAGGAGCTCGTCCAGCGCAGCGGTGGCCTGAACCTGGGTCTCGACTTCCTGCCCGGCGCCCTGACGTTCAACCCCGGGGCCTCACCCATCGTGGATCCCGAGGCCGCCGCGGCGATCGTGTGGCTCGATGCGTTCACGACCAATCCCGATCGGACGGCCGGCAATCCCAATCTGCTGATCTGGCACGGGCGGACCTGGTTGATCGACCACGGGGCTGCCCTCTACGTCCATCACACCTGGCGCGACCCGGATGAGCACGCCGAGCGGACGTTCGAGCGCACTCGCGACCACGTGCTGCTGCCGTTCGCCGGGCCGATCGACGAGGCGGATGCCCGCCTGGCGCCCACCCTCGACCACGGGCTCTTCGAGAGGCTGGCCGCCGCGATCCCCGACCTGTGGCTGCCCGACGACGCGACCGCCGGCGACGCCGACGGCCAGCGTGCTGCGTACGTCCGCTACCTGGACCGGCGACTGGCCGGACGACGTCCGTTCGTGGAGGAGGCCGAGCGTGCCCGACGAGCCGCGTAGTCCGTACCAGTACGCGATCATCCGCGTCGTCCCGCGGGTGGAGCGCGGCGAGTGCCTGAACGCGGGTGTCGTCCTGCTGTGCCGTTCGAAGTCGTACATCGGCGCGCACACCGAGCTCGACGAGGGGCGCCTGGCTGCGCTGGCGCCAGAGACGGATCCGGCGACCGTGCGTCCCCATCTCGCGGCGATCGAACGCGTCGCGCGGGGCGAGCCGGATGGCGGGCCGATCGCGCGCCTGTCGATCGCCGAGCGCTTCCACTGGCTCGTGTCACCGGCCAGCACGATCATCCAGCCATCGGATGTGCACACGGGGCTGACCGACGATCCCGCGGGCGAACTCGAGCACCTCTTCGAGACCCTGGTCCGCTAGGTCTCCAGCGGGCTAGGTCTCCGCGGGCCTAGGTCTCCAGCCGGGCCTTGACCGCCCGCATCGCTTCGAGGAGCGAACCGCCACCGGACGTCCCGGCCGCGGCGACCATCACCTCCACCTCCGTGCCCTGGGCGCCGGGGATCACGGCGACGCACGCCGCCCGGATGCGCTCGGCGAGGACGGACGCCTCGGCTTCGAGCGTTTCGGGCATGAGGACGTGGAAGCGGTCCGGACCGAAGCGGGTGACCCGGTCCGTCTCGCGCGCCTGGTGCCGGATGGCGCCGCCGATCCGTGCTGCGTAGTGGTCGACGGCACCCGCGGTAAGCATCCGGAGGCGGACCGCCAGGATCGCGGCCGGCCGCCCGTAGCGCGCGACGCGTGCGTCCTCATGGCGCAGCGCGATGTCCCAGTCGGTTCGAGTGTCCATGGCCACGACACGGCGGACCGGGCGAAGGCCCTCGGACCGGAGATGCCGGGACCGGCGGGTTCGCCGCGCGCGCACCGGCGGCCCTTCGAGGAACGCCTCGATGCGTTCGCCGGCACGCTCATCATGGTGGTCGTCGGGCAGGACGAAACGCGGGCGACGCGCCGATCGGGCGCTGGGGCGTGGGGGCTGCGGTGAGCCTGCGGGGAGGTCGGCCACTGCCGGGAAGTCTAGCCCGGTCGACGGGATCCGGCCGGGACGCGAACGAACGTTGGCTCTTTCGTCAGACGCTGACGGCCAGCGACGGGCGGCTCGAGCGGGTGGCCGGGGTGTAGGCCGCCCACGCGGCGGCCAGGCGCTCGACGCCATCGACCAGCCGATCCGGCTCCGAGCCGTAGGCGATCCGGATGTGGTCGCGGAAACCCCCGTCCGGCGAGGCGAGTGGACCGGGCCGCACGACCACGCCCAGGGTCGCCGCGAGGCGGCTGAACGCCACCGCGTCCGTCCCCGGGAGGCGTACCCACAGGGAGAGCCCGCCCTTGGGCTCGGTCCAGGACCACTCGGGCAGGCGCGTCGCGAGCGCCTCCATCAACACCGAGCGTCGTTCACCGGCGGCCTTCCGACTGCGCGCCGCGACGTCGTCGAGCCGATCGAACACGCGTGCGCCGATCGCCTGCGTGACGAGACTCGAGGAATGGTCCGCGACGATCTTGCCGGCGACGAGCCGATCGATGATGTCTCGTGACGCCCGAACCCAACCGACACGCAGCCCGCCCCAGGCGAGCTTGCTGAGCGAGCCGACCGTGATGACCCGGTCGTCTGGGTCGAATGCGGCGATCGGGGGCGGGCCCCCGACCCCGAGCGTCAGGTCGGGCGTGAGGTCCTCGACGACCTGAAAGCCGGTTTCGGCGGCCATCCGCGCGAGCTCGCGCCGGCGCGATTCCGGCATGACGGCGCCGGTCGGGTTCTGGAAGGTCGGGATGACGTAGACGAGTCGGACCGGGGCGCTCGTCCCGAGCAGTCCGATGACCTCGACCCTGGCGCCGTCGTCGTCGACCGGGATCGGGACGAGCCGGTTGCCGGTCGTGCGGAACGCATCGATGGCCCCGATGTACGTCGGGTTCTCCATCACGATCGAGCTCCCCGGTCCGCCGAGCTGCGACCCGATGAGATGGAGCGCCTGCTGCGCGCCGCTCGTGACGAGGACCTGGTCCGGTTCCGTGGCCACGCCGAGGCGGGTCAGGTAGGCGGCGATCTGTCCGCGCAGTGCCGGCAGGCCGAACGGGTCGTAGCCGGTGTCACGGAGGAGGTTCGGAAGGTCCTCGCGCACCGCCGCGGCCATCGCCTCTGCCACGATCGATCCCGCCGGGAGCGCTCCGATGGTGAGTTCGATGGCGTCGTCGACGAGCGGGGTCAGGAGGCCGACCGCGGGTGCCGTCGCCGCCGTCGTGGTCGATGGCATCCGGACGGCGTCCGACTCCATCGTCTCGAGTGACGCGAGGTACGGCTGCGTCAGGCCCGGTCGTCGGGCCGCCACCCTCGTACCGCTCCCCTGGCGGCTTCGCGCCAGGCCCGCCAGTCGGAGGCGGTCGTAGGCCGCGACGATCGTGGTGCGACTGAGCGCGAGTTCGCGTGCGAGCTCGCGCTCCGCCGGCAGACGCGCCCCGGGGGGCAGCAGACCGAGGTCGATCGCCCGTGCGAGGGCGGCCGCGAGCTGCTCGTTGAGGGGGTCGGCGCCATCCGCCCAGGGACCGATGAGCTCCACGAGCGTGGCCGCGGAGACCATCGATTGCCTTTTAAGTCCACTTTGGCTTGATTGGCTATTGGACTGGTCGGTCATGGGCGTCATGATGCGCGAAGCAACAGTCCAATGTCAAGACGCCGGGGTTGTTCGACGTCATTGGACCGGAAAGGAAGGGCGAAAAGACATGACGTTCGATCAGGTCGTGGCCGCCCTCGCTGCGGCCGCCTTCATCATCGGCCCGCTCGTCGCATTCGCGGCGGCGGCGCTCCACTTCGGCGTCGATTCCCGTCCCGGCATCGACGACCGCGACAGTCGACCCTGGCTCGTACCGCCGGCACAACCTCGATAACCCGCGCAGACGGACGACCCCGGCCCACGGCCGGGGTCGTTTCGTGCCTGGGCGTCTCGGACGCCCCTCATGCCGGTGCTCGAGGCTCAGCCGTTCGCGGCGGCTCGCTTCTCCGCTTTCATGGCGCGCTTGCCAGCCTGATAGGACGCCAGCGCCTCGGGCGAATCGACATCACCGAGCGTCGGATGCGTCGGCATCACGGCATCAAGACCCGGCAGCTCCAGGCCGAGGCGCTTGCCCAGGATCGCGATGATCGCGGCGGCCTTCATCTCGCCGATACCTGGCAGGGCCAGCAGCCGGCGCTTGAGGTCGGGGCCATCGGTCGCTTCCGTCCAGACGCGGGACGCGTCGTTGCCGTAATCGGTGGCGATCGCGGCGGCGAGCTGCTGGACCTTACCGGCCATCGAGCCTGGGAACCGGTGCAGCGCCGGCGGCTTCCGGAACACGGCATCGAGCTCCGCGGGGTCGGTCGCCGCGAGCTTCGCCGCATCCAGGTGGCCGATCCGACGCTCGAGCTCGAGTGGGCCGCTGAACGCCTTCTGGACCGTGACCTGCTGGTCGAGCGCGAACCCGATCAGCATCGCGAGGGGATCGGAGACGAGCAATCGATCCGCGGCGTCGTCGCCGGTGAAGGGAAGTCGGTCGGTCGTGGCAGTCATGGGCTGCATGGTACGGCGGTTGCGCCACGGGGCGCCCAGGCCCGGGGGATCTTGCCGAGGCCCCGTCACCGTGGCGAAATCGACATCCCGGGACGCTTATGGCCGGTGACCCCATCCCGACCGTCCGTCGGGGCGAATCCGGGTCGTAACCGTCTCCCGGTGACGATCCTGCCGAGATCGGGCCGATCGTCGGCCATAACCGTCCCCCGGTGTCGATCCTGCCGGGATCGCGCTCACACCAGCCGTAACCGTCTCGCGGTGTCGATCCTGCCGAAAGCCGGCTACGGGACCGGTCACGGACGAGCCACGGGACGCGCGTGGCCCGGACATACCGAGACCCGGCTTGACGCCGGGCCTCGATGGCGCGCGAAGATGGAAGGCTCAGCCGCCGGCGCGCCACTGCGTGGCGGTCAACGCCAGGTTGCCGATGAGAGACCGCCAGTACTTGCCGGCCTTGGGCGGATCCATGTGGACGCGCGCCCAGCTCGTTCGGGGGGAGTTGAAGTAGAAGTCACGGGCGCCACTCCAGGAGGGGTGGGTCTGGAAGATCGAGTTCAGCGACCGTGTGGACTTGAACAGCGCGCGAATCGTGTACGACGCGCTCGTGATCGCCTCGGCGAAGACGGCCTTGGCGCCCGTCCGAAGGAATCCGGCGCCGTAGTTGTCCACGCGCTTCATGGCGGTCGACTTCGTCGGGTTCGCGGAACCCCATTCCGAATTGCCCGATGCATAGCACAGGCGGTTCAGGATGACGACGGCGTTCTTCGCCATCTGGATGTCGCGATCGATGTAGTACTCGCCCCAGTATTTGACGTTCGAGTTCCCGTTGCCGTACGAGGCGTTGAGCCCCATCCCGTCCTTGGTGTAGCGCTGGAACGCGCCGTAGGGACTGGGATAGCCGTTGCCATGGCCGAGGTAGATCAGCAGATTGGCGCCCTGGGCGGCAGCCTTGACCTTGGACCATGTCGCGTAGGGGCTGTAGATCTCCGTGACCGACGCTCCGTACGAGCGCGCCAGCGATGCGTAGTACTTGCCGCTGGACTTGTATTCCGAGGTCCTGGACCCGACCGGTCCGACGACCACGACGACCTTGAGAGCTCGGGCGTTGGTTTCCTGGGGGTTCGCCATCGCTCCGAGGCTCACGACCAGCGCGGCCGTCAGAGCAAATGCGGTCAGGCGAAGTGACCGGTGGCTGGCCGCCCTCTGGGCGACGTTCGTGGGTACTAGCAAGATTCCTGCCTCCTTCTTCCGGAACACCGCGTTGGGGGACGCGGCGACGGTGGGTGGTGCCGCCACCTGGCAGGGAGTTCGCGAGCGCGCGAGGGACGGACGCCCGTCGATCGCGGTGAGCGCGAACGAAGGGTTGACGCGGTCCGGGTGAACCGAACCGTGGCCGTCGAGTGAAAGAACACCCGACGTGATCGACAGGGTCCTGCCGTTGGGGCGGCGAGTCTTTGGTTGTGCCTGTCTGTTGGGCGTTTGCAAGCCTGGGGGGCTGTGACGAAGTATGCCAGTGCAAACAAGGCCGCGTCTTTGCACCAGTCGTACCGGTGCGCAACGGGCCGTTTTTCAACAGCAGGAAGTTCCGGTACGACCGATTTCGGCTATGCTCCGGGCGGCCCACGTGCGGCCGCGCTCGCGCGCGTCGCCCGACGCCGCTGTCGCGCTCCCGCGGAGCCCCGCCCGCGACGGCCAGGGTCCCTGCAGGAGCCACGCTTGACCTTCGACACACTCGGCCTGTCGGCCGATCTACTCAAGACCGTCACCGAAGAGGGCTACACCACACCCACACCGGTGCAGGCAGCCGCCATCCCCCTCGTCCTTGCCGGCCGTGACGTCCTCGCCGCCGCCCAGACCGGCACCGGCAAGACCGCCGCGTTCACCCTACCGATCCTGGATCGCCTCCGGCCGCAGGCCAATACGTCGTTCTCGCCGGCCCGCCACCCGGTTCGCGCGCTCATCCTCGTGCCCACCCGCGAGCTCGCGATGCAGGTCGATGAGAGCGTCCGTACCTACGGCCGGACCGTGCCGCTGCGTTCGACCGTGGTGTACGGCGGCATCCCGATGGACCCGCAGATCAAGGCCCTGCGCGCCGGCGTCGAGATCCTCGTTGCGACCCCGGGTCGGCTGCTCGACCTCGTCGGCCAGAAGGTCGCGAACCTCGGCCAGGTCGAGATCCTGGTCCTCGACGAGGCCGACCGGATGCTCGACATGGGCTTCCTGCCGGACATCCAGCGCATCATCGAGCTCCTCCCCAAGCGCCGCCAGAACCTGATGTTCTCCGCGACCTTCTCGGACGACATCCGGCGCCTGTCCGGGACGATCCTGCGCGACCCCGAGACGGTCGAGGTGGCCCCGCGCAACACCACCGTCGAGGGGATCCGTCAACTCGTCTACCCGGTGGATCGCGATCGCAAGGAGGCCCTCCTCGCGCACCTCATCCGATCGGGCGATCTGCACCAGGTCCTGGTCTTCACGCGCACGAAGCTTGCCGCCTCGCGACTCGCGACGCGCCTGGACCGCGAAGGCATCGATGCCGTCGCCATCCACAGCGACCGGTCGCAGCCGGAGCGGACGCGGGCGCTTGAAGGCTTCAAGACCGGGACCATCCGGGTGCTCGTCGCCACCGACGTCGCCGCGCGCGGCCTCGATATCGAGGACCTGCCGGTCGTCGTGAACTTCGAGCTGCCGTGGAACCCGCAGGACTACATCCACCGCATCGGCCGGACCGGACGCGCGGGCGCGCTGGGCGAGGCGATCAGCCTGGTGTGCATCGACGAGGTCGACCTGCTCCGCGGCGTGCAGCGCATGCTCAAGCACGCGATCCCGTGGACGGTGGCCGAGGGCTTCGTGCCGGATCGGGATACGGAGCCACGGCCCCTTGGCATGCGCAGCGGCCATGCCCGCGTGACGCAAGAGCACCACGCCCACCGCAAGCCCGTGCGCCGACGGACAGGGGCCGGCACCGGCGGTTCACGCTAGGAACACCGCCGAGGCGGGTGACTACGGCGCGCTCGTCTCCGAGGCCATCGGGGCCGGCCGGCGCTCGATCGCATCCGTCTCGCTCGTGGCGGGCATCGCAGCTCCCGGGAAGAAGAAGCCGAGCATGATGTCGGCCTCGACGCGCTCGACGCTGTAGCGATTCACGAGGGCTTCCTGGCCGATCGGCCCGAGCACCCCGCCATCCACTCGACCGAGACGTGGTTCGCGGATGAGCACGAACTCGCCGTTCGGTCGCGCGAGAGCCCGATCCGGGTCGTAGCCCGGGAGCGTCGGCAGCTCACCTTCGAGGACGTACGGGCCGACCTCGATCCTGAGGGCGTGCCAGCTGGCGTGGACGGGGATGGCCGATTCGTCGTTCGTGACGGCGACGAGGACGTCGTCGATGCCGATCGTCAGGTCGCCCGCGGCCTGCGCCTCGGAGGCACCGAGGGGTAACCAGCGAACGCTCTGGAGTGCCAGTTCGCCGGTCTCCTCCAGGATCTCGCGCAGATGCCCGGCACGCGTGAGCGTGCCGCGGGCCATCCCCCCGACCGTATAAGCATCGACCTGGATCATGTTTCCCCCGAAACGTACGCGCAACGTGCGCCCTCCGATGGCAAAGGTCAACAGGCGTCCGTACCCCCCGGTCCGGTGCGATGGTCCCATCGCCCGCACGACGCAGGCGGCGCAGGTTCAGCGCTGGCTGGTGCAGTTCACGCAGGCGCCGGCGGCCCGGGCGGTCCTGAGCAGAGCGCGCACGAAGATCCCGGGGTCGGTCCGGCTCTGGTTGGTCACGACCGCGATCGCGACGTCCTCGTCTGGCAGCCAGCGGACGGCCGAGCGAAAGCCGAGCAAGCGACCGGAATGCCCGAGCGACGCGAAACCATCGATCTCCTGGCGCTGGACGCCGAGGCCGTAGGGCACGCGCGGCTTGTACAGGGCGGTCCGGCTGATGTCGCCGACCATCGCATCGACCGACTCCTGGGACAGCACGGCGCCGGCGTAGAGCGCGCGGGCCCAGCGGACGAGGTCGGTCGAGTTGGAGGCGAACGCTCCGGCGCCGGCCGCCGCGGTGACGACGGAGGTGAACGGCATGTACGCGCTGCCATCGGACAGGTCGATGGCCGGCGCGTCCTTCGCGGTCGACTCGAACCGGTAGCCGTGGGCGCCGTCCGCACTGGCCTCTTCGGTGGGCTGATACCAGGTGTGGCGCAGGCCGAGCGGGTCGAGGAAGCGGGCGCGGACCTGGTCGGCCAGGGGCGCGCCACCGACACGCTCGGCCAGCATCCCTAGCACGAGGTAATTGGTGTTCGAGTAGTGCCAACCCGTGCCCGGCTTGAAGTACGCCTTGCCGACGTGCTTCATCGCGTCGGCCGTACCCCAGACCCGGCCGCGATCCGTCAGCAGCTTCTTGTCGATCGCCGGATGGAAGAAGTAGTCGCGCAGGCCGCTCGTGTGGTCGAGCAGCTGGCGGACCGTGATCCTGGCATTGACCTTCACGTCGGGCAGGTACGTCCGCACGGGCACGTCGAGCCCGATCGTCCCGTCCTGGGCGAGGGCCAGCACGAGGGCCGCCGTGAAGGTCTTGCTCACGCTCGCGATGGCGAAGGACGTCGACGCGGTCACGGGCGTCTTGGCGGCCACGTTCGCGAGGCCACTCACGCCGACCCACGAGCTGCCATCGGGGAACAGGATCGTAACGGAGATGCCGGGGACCCCGTACCGCTCGCGCAGCTGGTCGAGGCGTTTCTGCAGGGAGCGGCGCGTGGCAGGCGTGGCCGTGAGACCGGCCCGCTCCGGTGGCCGGACCCCGATGGTGGCGACGACCGGGCGCGCCGCCAGGGGTGGCGCCGGGATCGGATTCGCGGGTTCCGCGCTCGCCGGCCGGGGGCCGTTATCGATCTCGGCGCGAGCCGTCGGGGCCGCCAGCGGCGTCGGCCGCGCGGCCGAGATCGGGTCGGGGATCCGGGATGTGGTCAGCAGCGGGCCGAGCGCGATCGAGATGAGGCTCGTCGCCATGACGGTGGCGAGGATCAGGAGGGCGCGCCGGACCCGCGTCCGCCGCGGCCGAACAGCAGCCATGCGCAGTGCACGGTACCGCGAGTCCGTCACGGGTACCATCCCCCGGATGCCTGACGACAAGGAGGCGCCCTCCGCGCCGAGCCTGCTGCGCACGGTCGGCCTGCTTCCCGACGGCCCGTTGCCGTGGGGGCGCCCGATACCCGGCCGTTCCCCGGGCGTCTTCCTGGTGGAACTCCCGGCACCCCTGCCGACGGCCCCGATCGAGCTCACCCGCGTCGGGAAGTGGCTGGAGCACGTGCCCGGGCTGCTGCTCGACGGCGCCCGCCCGACGTCGCGTGCCCTGTCGGCACGGCTCGCGTCCTTCTGGCTGCCGTCCCAGACCGTGCTCTATGTCGGTGCGACCGCCGCCACGATCAGCGGTCGGCTGGCGGCCATGGGGCGGACGACGCTCGGAGACCGCCGCCCGTACGCGGGTGGCCACTGGCTCATGACCCTGCGAGCGCTGCCGTCGGCGCGGGTGTGGTGGGCCGCGACCGAGGCCGTGGAGGAATACGAGGACGCGCTGCTCGCGGCCTTCGCCGACTCGGTCGGTGCCGGCGAGCGCGCCGGTCTGCGAGATTCCGACGTCGTCCTGCCGTTCGCCAACCTGCGGCGTCCCACCGGTGAGCGCAAGGCGAGCGGCCTCTCGGGGTCGCTCCTGCCCGAACCGGTCGAACCGGCAGCGCCGCCGACCCGAGTCGTGGTGCTGCCGGACGGCGACGCGGAAGGAGCCCGGGGTGAGCCACCCGAACCACGGCGCCGCGCGCCGCGAGCCACGCCGTCGCCCGCGCCGACATCGTCGCGGGCCGGAGGCGGTGGGAGCCCCTCGTCGCCCGGAACGGCGCGTCCTCCAGAGGTGCCCCCCACGGCCACGCCCGGCGGTCCGGCCGCGACCCTGACCGCCGAGGGCGCCGACCGCCTGCGGGCGGAGCTGGCGGAGCTGACCGGGGTGAAGCGGCCCGAGGTCATCGCCCGGATCCGGGCGGCCAAGGAGCTCGGCGATCTCAAGGAGAACGCCGACTACAGCTCCGCGCGCGAGGAGCAGTCGTTCCTGGAAGGCCGCGTCCAGGCGATCGAGGCGCAGTTGCGCACGGCGGTCATCGCCGTGGCGCCGACCGCGGGCGCCGGCGCGGACCTGGGCTCCCGGGTCGTGGTCGAGATCGACGGCACCAGCGACACGTACACGCTGGTGGGCACGGCGGAGGCGGATCCGTCGTCAGGTCGGCTGTCGGTGGCATCGCCGGTCGGGCGGGCGCTCCTGGGCGCGGTCGCGGGCGACGAGGTCGCTGTCAAGACGCCGCGGGGCGCGGTCACGTACCGGGTCGTGTCGGTCGAATAGGCCCGGTCGCGACTCCGACCGGGGGCCCGGGTCAGGCCTCTGGGGCGTCGACGAGCTTGTGCTCCACCGCGTAGAGCGCCGCCTGCGTCCGTGACGCGAGGCCGAGCTTGCCCAGGATGTTCGAGACGTACGTGCGAGCCGTGCGCTCCGTGATGAACAGGGTCGCGCCGATGTCCTTGTTGGACATCCCCTGCCCCAGCAGGCGAAGCACGTCCTTCTCGCGCTCGGTCAGCGGCTCGGCCAGCTCGTCCTTGGGGGACTTGCGGTCACGCATGCGCTGGGCGAGCAGGCGAGCCACGGCCGGGTCGAGGTGGACTTCGCCCGCGTAGGCGGCGCGCACGGCCGCGGCGACCTCCTCGGCCTCCGCGTCCTTGAGCACGTAGCCCGACGCGCCGGCCTCGAGGGCCGAGGTGACCTTCTCCTCCTCGATGAAGGAGGTCATGGTCACGATCTCGATCTCGGGGTGCTCGGCCTTGATCCGGCCGATCGCCGTGACGCCGTCCATGTTCGGCATCAGCAGGTCCATCAGCACGACATCGGGCTCGAGGCGGCGGGCCATCGGCCACGCCCTCGGAGCCGTCGGCGGCTTCGCCGACGACCTCGATGTCCGGCTGGAGGTCGAGGAACACCTTGAGGCCCGTCCGGACGACCGCGTGGTCGTCGACGATGAGCACGCGGATGGGGGCGTCGTCGGTCACATCGGCTCCTGGCGCACTCGCGCCGCTGGTGTCTGGCTGGGTCGTCGGGGACAGCGTCGAGTCTAGCAAAGCGGTCTCCTCAGGCGTCGGCAGGCCGGCCGGCCGCGAGGATCGCGGCGATCAGCTCGGCGGGTCGGAAGGTCTTGCGGACGAAGCCGTGGGCGCCGCCGTCGAGGGCCGGGCGCTCGAGCGCATCGGACCAGCTCATGGCGAGGATGCGCGTGTCCGGACAGCACTCCCGGAGCCCGGCGATGAAGCTCAGGCCACCATCGACCTCGGGCAGGCGCGGGTCGACGATCACGACGTCGGGCCGATGCTCGGTCGCCAGGGCGAGCGCCGTTCCCGGCTGGCCGGAGCTGCCGACGACGCGCACCCGCTCGCCGATGGCGAGCAACCCGGTCAGGCTCTCACGCACCCGGTCGTCGGCGTCGACGACGAGGATGCGCAGCGGCGCATCGGACCGGGCGTGAGCGGGGGGCATGGCGCAGATGGTGCGGCCGCGGGCCCGGCGAGCGAAAGCGACCTTCGACCGAGCGGCCCTCGGCGGAACGACCGGTCCCGGCTACGTCATCCGTCGCGGATCGACGTGGTACCCGCTGGTGGAGTGGCGCGTCCCGCGGCGTCACCGGCCGATGCCGCCGCCTGCAGGTCGGCGAGCGACGTCCGGACCGAGCGTCACCTCGATCTCGGCCCCGGATCCCGGCTCGCTCACACACGTGAACGTGCCGCCGACCCGTTCGGTCCGGGCCCGCATCCCCGCGAGCCCCAGGTGGCCGTCGGGAACGGTCGCAGGATCGAATCCCTTGCCGTCGTCCTTCACCCGCAGTCGAACGCCGCCCTCGTGCCGGCGGATGTCGACCCGCACCTGCCGGGCGGCCGCGTGCTTGACGACGTTGTGGAGCGCCTCCTGGGCGATGCGGTACAGGACCTCCTCGGCCGCCAGCGGCAGTCGTTCCTCCAGGTCGCTCTCGACGACGACCGGCAGGCCGAGCCGGCCCTGGAGCGCGGCGCTGTGGGTCTTCACGCGCGCGGACCAGGCCGTCCTGCTCCAGGTTGCCGGGCCGAAGCTCGAAGATCAGCGCGCGCATCTCGGCGAGCGCCTCGCGCTGGAGCTCGCGCAGCTGGGCCAGGTGCGTCCGCGCGGTGTCCGGGTCCGTCTCCAGCAGCATCTCGACGGAGCGCGCCACGAGCGTCATCGAGAACAGCGCCTGGGTGACCGAGTCGTGCAGTTCGCGCGCGAGGTGGGCCCGTTCCTCGCCGGCGGCCAGCTCCCCGGCCTGGCGGCGCAGCTCGCGCTCCAGGCGGACCTGGTCGCTCACGTCGCGGGCGGCGCCCTGGATGCCCGCGAACGCTCCGTCGACCCAGACGCCGACCGCGCGGACGTCGACCGGGGTCCGGCGGCCATCGCGACCGCGCAGGACCTGGGCGGCCTGGACCTCCTGGTCCGGGTCGTCGAGAGCGCCTCCCAGCGGCCGCCCTCGACCTGGAGCTCTTCCGACTCGACGATCGTCCCGAAGTGCTTCCCGATGAGCTCGGTCGCGGGATAGCCGGTCAGCCGCTCGATGGCCGCCGAGATGAACGTGAAGTTCCCCTCGACGTTCGTGGCGAACACGACGTCCGGCGAGTTCTGGACGAGGAACCGGTAGCGCTCCTCCGACCGGATGAGCTCGCGCTCGAGCCGCTCGCGCTCCGACACGTCGCGTGCCACGCCGTTGATGCCGACCAGCTCGCCGTCCTCGACCTTGCCGACGACGTTGACCTCGAGCTGGACGGGTTCCCCTGACCCGTCGAGGAAATCCACCCGCGCCGAATGGACCTGCTCGGGATCGGCAAGGACGGCCTGATAACTCGCGGCGGCGGCCGCTTCGAAGCCCGGGGCGACGTATTCCATGAACGAGCGACCGAGGGCGGCGGTCCGGTCCCAGCCGAGCGTCGTCTGGGCTCGGTCCGACAGGAACGTGTACCGGCCCTCCGCGTCCGTGGCGAAGACGAGGTCCGGCGACGACGACGCCAGGGTCCGGTAGCGGTCCTCGGACGCGCGCAGCTCGCGCTCGAGTCGATCGCGCTCGCGCATGTCGCGGACGGATCCGTTCGCGCCCGCGAAGGTGCCGTCGGGGGCGAGGGAGGCGACGGCGATGAACTCCGCCGGGACCGGCGACCCGTCGCGGTGCTGAAGGTTGATCCGCCCGCGGACCTCCTGGGACGGCGCGTTCATCGCGGCCGTCCAGTCGATCTCGGCGACGTCTCGCGACGACGGATGGACGATGGCGCCGAAATGCTCGCCCAGCAGCTCGTCCGGGTCGGAAGCCGGTCAGCCGCTCCACGGCGTCCGACAGGAACGTGATGCGCGCGTCCGGTCCGATGGACCAGACGAGGTCCGGTGCGTTCTGGACGAGGAACCGGTAGCGCTCTTCCGACTCGCGCAGCTCGCGCTCGAGCCGCTCCCGCTCGCTGACGTCCCTGACGGTGCCCTGGGCGCCGAGCCACTGACCGTCCTCGAAGACGCCCGTGGTCGTGACCTCGGCGGCGAACCTCGACCCGTCGCGGCGGACCAGGATCAGCGGCACGCGCTCGACGAGGCCGGGGTTCGCGCCGACGGCGGCGAACGCCTCGAGCGCGACCGGCATCGTCGACGCTTCGGTCAGGAACTCGAAGTGCTTCCCGATGATCTCATCGATCGGCCAGCCGAAGAGGGCCTCGCCCGAGTCGGCCATGAAGGTGAAGATCCCGTTCCCATCCGCGTGCCAGATGACGTCCGGGGTCGTCTGGACCAGTCCCCGGAAGCGCGCCTCCTCCCGGGTCAGGCGGGCGAGGAGGTTCGAGTTCGTCAGCGCGATCGCCGCCTGGTCGGCCAGGCCCTGGAGGAGGTCGAGGTCGTCGGCCTCGAACGTGCGCGGCTCCGCGGTCGAGATGGCGAGCGTGCCGATGACGTCGCCGCCGGGCGCGCGCAGCGGCGTCGACGCCATGCCACGCAGGCCCAGCCGCTCGGCCGTGAAGTCGTCGTCCGGCTCGTGCGGGATGCGCGGATCGGCCAGGTAGTCGAACGTCCAGACCGGCGTGCCCTCCTGCGCGGCGAGGCCGTTGATCCCGGCGCCGAGGGGGAACCGCTTGCTCATCAGCCACTCGCGCGTGGCGTCGTCGCTGGCGCCCGTCACCACGACCGGGATGAGGTACGTGCCGGTCGGGCCCATCCGGGTCAGGTGCGCGCCATCCGTCGCGAGCAGGCGCTTCGCGTCCTCGACGACCCGCTCGAGCACCTCATCGGGATCCGTCAGGGCCGCGATCCGGGCCGTGATGTCCCGGAGCGACCGTTCGGTCTCGGCCCGGCGCGCGAGGGCCACCTTGGACCGCTCCAGCTCGTCGATCAGCCTCGCGTTGGTGATCGCGATGGCCGCCTGCTCGGCCAGGCTTCCGAGCACGGCCGCGTCGAGGTCGTCGAACGCGTTCGGGCGACGGCTCAGCACCTCGATGGCGCCGAGCGGTCCCGCCTCGCCGATGATCGGCGCCGCGATCAGGTCGCGGACACCGGCCCGCTCGACGAGCGAATCGGCCAGGGCGTCGTGGTGGAAATCTCCGGCAAGGTAGTCGCCGGCGTGGATGACCCGGGCCTCGGCCACGGCCTTGCCCGAGACGCCCTCGCCCAGGCGCAGGTTGGTCATCTTGACCGCCTCGCGCTGGTCGGCTTCGAGCCCGGCGTCGTAGGCCCACTGGAGCGTGCCGCTCTCGGGGTCGTACTGGTCGATGAGGCCGCCGTCGGCGCGCAACAGCCGCCGCGCCTCGTCGACGACGTGCTGCAGGACCTCGTCCGGTTCGCGCAGGGCCGTGATCCGCGCCGCGATCTGACGCAGGCTGGCCTCGGCCTCCGCGCGACGCTCGATGTCCTGGCGGGAACGAGCGAGCTGCTCCATGAGGTTCGCGTTGGTGATCGCGATCGACGCGTGCGTCGCGAGGGCGGTCAGCAGCTCGACCTCGGTCGCGCTGTAGGCGCCGGGCTCGCGAGACACGACCGACAGCACGCCGAGCGGTGCGTCGCCCTCACCGGTCAACGGCACGCCGATCACGGCGCGGATCCCGGCCTTGCGCACGAACGCCTCGATCTCGGGCGTCGTCTCGAACCGGTCGTCGGCCAGGTAGTCCTGGGTCATGATCGGCTTCTGCTCGGCGAAGGCGAGGCCGGCGACGGCCTGGCGCGGCTTGAGTCCGCCGGTCCGCCCCCACTCGGGCACCTCGGACATCGCATCGCCGGACGCGTAGGCCCAGCGCAGCGCGCCCAGGTCCTCGTCCCACAGGTCGATCCGCGCACCGTCGGAGCCGAGGAGGCGTGCGGATTCGGCGACGATCCTGGTCAGGACCGTGTCGGGATCGAGGATCGATGACACGCGGACAGCGATCTCGCGCAGCGTCCGCTCGGCGTCGGCGCGCTGGGCGTTCTCCTCGCGCGACCGCTCGAGCTCGTCGATAAGCCGGGCGTTGGTGATGGCGATGGCCGCTTGGCCGGCGAGCGCCCGGATGAGCCCGGCGTCCTCGTCGTCGAACGCGTCCGGCACGACCGCGTAGACCTCGATGACGCCGAGCGGGCCGTGCTCGCCGGTGATGGGTGACGCGATCATCGATCGGAACCCGGTGCGCTCGTAGAACTGCGTCGATTCGGGGCTCGGTGGGAACTGCGCCACGAGGTCGTCGCCCGCGATGACCACCCGGTCCTCGGCGACGGCCATCCCGGTGGCACCCTCCCCGACCGAGATCCACAGCTTCGAACGCTCCTCGTCGGAGAAGAGCCGGCGCAGGCCGTCGTCGTACGCCCAGCGCAGCCTGTCCGTACCGGGCTCGAGGATGTCCAGGATCGCCCCCTGCCCGCCGACCAGGCGGCTCGCGAGCTCGACGACCTGCTGGAGGATCTCGGCCGGATCTCGCATCGCGGTGATGCGCGCGGCGATCTCGCGCAGGGCCTGTTCCGCCCCCGCCCGCCGGGCCAGCGCGCCGCGCGACCGGTCGAGCTCTTCGAGGAGCTGGGTCCGCGTGATGGCGACCGCGGCCTGCGCGGCGATCGACTCGAGCAGACCGGCATCCGCGTCGCGCCACGCGTCCGGGCGCGTGGAGAAGATCGACAAGGCGCCGAAGGGGCCCGCCTCGCCGACCAGGGGCGCGGCCATGACCGAGTGGATGCCGAATTCCGCCACGTACGCATCGCCGCCGGTCCCGTGCGGGAAGCCGTCGTCGGCGGCGTAGTCGCCCGTCCAGACAGGGCGCGCATGGATCACCGCCTGGCCGGCGATGCCCTGCTCGGGCGTCTCGTCGGGGTCCACGTACCGCGCCTCGTCGTCCGGCTTGACCTCGCCCGAGGCGTACGCCCAACGCAGCAGCCCCGAGTCCGCATCGACGAGGTCGATCCGCGAGCCGTCGGCGTCCAACAGGCGGGCCGCCTCGTCGACGGCGAGCTGCAGCACGCTCGAGAGGTCGGCCGCGGCGGATATCCGGGCGTTGATCTCGCGCAGGGTGCGCTCGACCTCGGCCCGCTGGGCGAGCTCCGCTCGGGATCGATCGAGATCCTCGATCAGGCGCGTGTTCGCCATCGCGGCGGCGGCATGGTCGGCCAGGGCACGAACGAGGGCGATCTGCGCCTGGTCGAAGGCATCCGTGCGGGTGGAGAACGTGCCCATCGCCCCGAACATCTGGTCGCCCGATGCAAGCGGCGCCACGACCATCGAGCGGATGCCGATGTCCTCGACGACGCGGTCGGTCTGGGCGGCATGGCGGAACGAGGGGTCGTTCTGGTAGTCATTCGTGACCACCACGGCACGCTCGACCAGCGCTCGCCCGAACATCCCGGTCCCGGGCGCCAGCTCCAGGCCGCGGACCCATTCGCGGCTGCGCTCGCTGCGGATGCCCGCGTCGTGGGCGAAGCGCAGGTTCCCGGTGGCCGGGTCGATGAGGTAGACCATCGCACCGTCGGCATCGAGGAGCCGGGCGGCCTCTTCCACGGCGACCGACAGCAGCTCGTGGATCCCGCCCGCCCCGCCGTCGGGGTCGGTCGGGGTCGTGCCGGGCTGGATCGGACCGGGTGGTCGGGTGGGGGCGGTCATCGGCGCGAGGATACGACGGGTCCGCCACGAGCGGGCATCGCCGTTCGGCCGATGCGGCTACGTCATCCGGCCGAGACGAGGGTCGACCCGCGACGACGGAGCGGCGGGGGCGAGTGTCCGGGTCGGCTGGTGTCCCTTGTCGGGCGCGTCCGGCGCATGCCCGCCCGGACGATACCGGCACGACACGGCACCCCTGACCGGTCACCAACGTAGCGAGGTCCTGACCCCCGATGTTCGCTTCCCGAACGCAGCTCCGCACCTCCGACGTCGTCATCCGCGCCGCCATCGTCGGCCTGGCCCTGGCGACCGGTTACATCCACTCCACCCTGGGCGGACTCCTGTTCACGCTGAACGCGATCGGCTACTTCGTCGCCGCGGTCGCGATGATCATTCCGCTCGCCCTCGCCGTCCGGTTCCGCTGGGTCGTGCGTCTCGGCCTTATCGGCTACGCTTTGACGACCATCCTCGGCTGGGCGATCCAGGGCCCGTACTACCAGACGGCCTACATCGCCAAGGCCATCGAAGTCGCCCTGATCGTCCTGGTCGCCGTCGACTTCGCCCGGATGGACGGCAACCCGATCGCCGTGGTCAAGCGCGAGATGGCGTCCTTCGCCAGCCTCGTCACCGGCCGCCGCGCGGAAGGTGCCGGCGCCTAGTTCCCAAAGCGCGGCCGGGAGAGATCCCGGCCGCGCATCCGACGAAGGAGTCCGATCCGATGAAGCGCCTCGTCCTGGGCATGGGCCTCGTGGCCCTCGCCGTCATCAGCGCCGCCTGTTCCAGTGGATCCGGGGCCTCGGCTTCCGCCCCGGCCGCCTCCGCGCCGGCCGCCTCCGCCCCCACGGGTGATGCGATCGTCGTGGTTGCCAAGGATCTCAAGTTCTCGACGGCGTCGATCGCGGCACCCGCAGACGAGGCGTTCCAGATCGTCCTCGACAACCAGGAGTCTGCGCCCCACAACATCGCCATCAAGGACGCCGCCGGCGCCGAGAAGTTCAAGGGCGAGATCGTGACCTCCGCGAAGATCACATACGACGTCCCGGCCCTGGCCGCCGGCGCCTATGAGTTCTGGTGCGAACTCCATCCGGACATGAAGGGCACACTCACCGCAGGGTAATCTCGCTCTCGCTCCGATCCGGACCCCGGCCTGCTGCACAGGCCGGGGTCCTTCCATTGAGTCCGTACCATGCCCTTGACAGAGTGTAGTAGTACTGCTACATTCCAAATCGATGGCACTACGTACTGGAGCGAAAGCATGATGGCGACAACGCTCAGCATGGGAGACCGGATCCGCACATTCCCGCGACGCACGCGACGACTGCTCGTCCTGGAGTCCTTCCTGGGATACCCGCTGCTGGTCGCGGGCTACACCTTCCTCGTCCTGACCGACCGGGTGTCGGTGGCGTTGTGGGCGCCCGTCGCCATCGCGCTGATGGCTTTGTCGCTCATCGGCGTGGCGATGATCTACCAGTGGGCACGGCCACGTACCGAACCAGCGGCACGACTCGACGAGCGCCAGCGGGCGATGCTCGATCGGGCACACGTGATCGCCTACGGCGTCCTCGGGACTGTCGTCATCGTGCTTTCAGGGGCCCTGGCGCTCGTCGCAGCCTTCGATGGCCCGATCGTAGTCACGATGGAAGGTCTGACACCGTTTCTCATCGCCCTGGGCCTGTACCTGCCGATCCTGCCTTCTGCCATCCTGGCCTGGACCGAACGCGACCCGGTGACGGACGACCTCGAGGCGGGGCGCTGATCATGGCCGCTGCGGCCACGGGGCGCAGTCAGGACCGGGATGGCGTCTTCAACCGGTTGCCGATGCTCCGGGCGGATCGCGGCATCTCGCGGAACGAACTGGCGGAGGCGCTCGGCATCCACTACCAGACGATCGGCTATATCGAGCGGGGTGAGTATGCTCCCAGCCTGACGCTTGCCCTGCGGCTCGCGCGCTACTTCGACCTTCCGGTCGAGGCGGTCTTCGGGCTCGAACCGTTCGGACAGCTCCGCGCCGACGCACTCCTGGCACGCTCCAGCAGCGCCGCACCAGACCACGACTGAGGGGGAACCCACCGTGCTCGAAGTGATCGACCTCGCCAAGCGCTATGGGCCCGTGGTCGCGCTCGATGGCGCGACCTTCGAAGCCCGGCCCGGGCGGATCGTGGGCTTCCTCGGGCCCAACGGCGCCGGCAAGACGACGACCATGCGCTGCATCTTCGGGCTCGCCCGGCCGGATCGCGGCGAGGTCCGTTGGAAGGGTCAGCCCGTCGACCGCGCCGCGCGGCTGCGCTTTGGCTACATGCCGGAGCAGCGCGGGCTGTACCCGCGGATGCGGGTCGCCGAGCAGCTGTCGTATTTCGCCCAGCAGCACGGTCTCCCCGGCGGCGAAGCGAACGCGGCGGCGGCCCGTTGGCTGGACCGGATGGACCTCGGGGATCGCGCGAAGGCCAAGCTGGAGGAGCTGTCGCACGGGAACCAGCAGCGGGTCCAGCTGGCCGTGGCCCTGGCGCACGACCCGGAGCTGCTCGTGCTGGACGAGCCGTTCTCCGGCCTGGACCCGCTCGGGATCGCGACGATGACCGAGGTCGTCAACGAGCGGGCCAAGGCCGGCGTCGGCGTCGTGTTCAGCAGCCACCAGCTCGATCTCGTCGAGGATGTGTGCGAGGACGTCGTGATCATCGCCCGCGGTCGGATCGTCGCCGCCGGAGCGATCGATGAACTGAAGGCGCGATCGGGGCGTCGCCACCTCGAAGTCGAGGTCGTCGGATCGGACGGCGCCTGGCTCGACGGCCAAGGCGAGCTCACCGTGCTGCAGCGCAGCGGCGACCGGCTGAAGCTGCTGGTTCCCGTGGACGTGGATCTCGATGCGCTTCTCTCGCGGGCACGGGCGGCCGGCGAGGTCCGGACGTTCGCCTATCAGCCGCCGAAACTGTCGGAGCTGTTCATGGAGGCCGTCACCCCGGCTCCGTCCCTCGTCGTGGAGGAAACCCGATGAGTCGCTGGCGAAGCGTCTGGCTCGTCGCCAAACGCGAGATCATCGAGCGCGGTCGAAGTCGCGGCTTCGTCCTGTCGGTCGCATTCACCACTGTGCTCGTGGTGGGGTCGTTCGTCGTTCCGGCGTTGCTGTTCGGCGACGATGACGCGACGAAGATCGGGGTCGTCCAGCCGGAGCCGCCCGGCCTGACCCTGGCCATCACGACGACCGCCGGCCAACTCGACCGGGATGTCGAGATCGTGCCGCTCGCGGACGAGGCTGCGGCAGACGCGGCCCTGGCCGACGAATCAGTCGAGGGCGTCGCCATCGTTCCGGCCGACCTGTCCGCGCCTGGCGAGGTCCGTTTCGACAAGGAGCCGGACCAGTTCGTGACCCAGCTCGTGACGGCCTCGGTGGTCGCGCTGCGGACGCAGGCGGTGCTGACCGAGGCGGGCGTCGCCCCGGCGGCCCTCCTGGCCGCGCAGCAGGCACCCACCGTGGATTCACTGGACCCGCAGACCGACGCGGACGATGCGAAATTCCTGTTCGCGAACATCGGCGCCGTGCTGATCCTCGTGGGCATCTTCAGCTTCGGCTTCACGGTGCTCACCGGGGTCGTGGAGGAGAAGCAGAGCCGGGTCGTGGAGGTCGTCCTCTCGACCGTTCGTCCACGCGACCTCCTCATGGGCAAGGTCCTGGGCATCGGCGTCCTGGGCCTCGTCCAGCTGGGCGTGTTCGTCGCGGCGGCGTTGGCGGCGGCGGTCCTGACGGATCGCTTCACGCTGCCCGCCACATCGCTGTCCGCGATCCTGCTGCTGACGGTGTGGTTCGTGCTCGGCTATGCGCTCTACTCGACCGCGCTGGGCTTCCTCGGCGCCCTGGCGTCGCGCATGGAAGAGGCATCGAACGCCTCGACGCCGGTCACGATGATCGCGATGATCAGCTACTTCGTCGCCATCTTCGCCGTCATCAACGACCCGTCCGGACCCGTCGCCCAGATCGCGACCTACCTGCCCCCGTCGGCGCCGTTCGTCGTGCCGTTGCGGGCGGCGTTCGACGCGATCGGGCCGATCGAGATCATGATCTCGATCGCGATCACCGTGGCCGGGATCTGGATCCTGTTCAACGTCGGCGCGCGGGTGTACGCGGGTGCGGTGCTCCAGACGGCGGGCCGGATGAAGATCCGCGACGCGTGGCGGTCTGCCGGGGAGTGACGGGCTCGCCGGCTCACGGTCCCGGGAGCGTCGGCGTCAATCGAGCGGTTCGAAGATCCCGGGCAGGCCGCCGGCGTGCCAGAACACGATCCGCTGCCCGTCGAGGGCGCCGCTGCGCACATCGGCAACGAGGCCGGCGAGCGCCTTGGCGGTATAGATCGGATCGACCAGGATGCCTTCGGTCCGCGCCAGCAGGTCGGCGGCCGCGCCGGCCTCGGCCGTGGGCCGGCCGTAGCCATCGCCGAGCTGACGCTCGTCGAGATCGATCGCCTCGTCCAGCTCGACGCCCGCGGCACCGTCCGGGTCCAGGCCGCGGACCATCGCTCCGATGGCCGGTCGCAGCTCCGACGCGGGGCGGGCGACGATCACGCCCGCGACGCGCGTCGCCGGGGAGCGGCTGGCGGCCGCGACGATCAACCCGGCCTGCGTCCCGCCCGTGGCGGACGGCACGACGATGCGGTCCACCGTGAGGCCCACGGCCTCGGCCTGATCGAACAGCTCGAGCCCGGCGAGCGACTGGCCGTGCGCCCCGAGGACGCCCGAGCCCCCGACATCGATCACGTACGGCCGTCCACCGCGCTCGACGACGTTCCGGGTGACGCGGGCCACCTCGGCCGCTCGTTCGGCCCGGTCCGCGGAGGCCAGTTGATGCACGGTCGCCCCGAACGCCTTCATGAGCCGCAGGCCCGGCCCGGGCACCGACGCCGGTGGCCCGGACAGCACGAGCTCCACGGCGAGGCCCGCGGTCGCCCCGGCCGCCGCCGTCAGGCGGCAATGGTTCGACCAGCGGCGCCCGCTCGTGATGAGGGTGTCCGCACCCTCGGCCAGTGCCGCGCCGATGAGGAACTCGAGGTTGCGCAGCTTGTTGCCGCCAAAGGCAAGCGGCAGCAGGTCCTCGCGCTTGACCCAGATCTCGGCACGACCACCCAGCGCCGCGGACAATCGGGGCAGTGGGGCGAGCGGCGACGGCGCATCGAACAGCCGAAAGCGCGGGTGCTCCGGCGCGGGGGCGGACATGGCCGGATGGTAGCGGCCTATCATCGGTCGATGGCCACGCGCATCCGCCCCGCCGATCGGCACACGACCGTGGGTCAGCACCCCGGCATGGAGCGCTCGATCGCGATCTCGCGCCCGACGGTCGGGGCCGACCAGCTCTACACCGCCCTCGTGTCCACGGCGCCCGGCGAGAAGACGCGGATCCACCACCACGGCGATTGCGAGACGTCCATCTACATCCTCTCGGGGATGGCGCGCTACACGTGGGGTCCCACGGGCACCGAGCACGAGATCGGGGCCGGCACCGGTGACGTCATCTACATCCCCGCAGGCGAGATCCACGTCGAGGAGAACGCTTCAACGGACGAGCCGCTCGTCGTCGTCCTGACCCGGAACTGCCCCGATTCGCACGTCGTGTACCTCGACGGTGGCCCGGACGGCAGCGACGACGTCCCGGCGCCCTGCTGACCCGATGGTCGTCGGCTGGCGTGACCGGAGCCTCCTGGAGCTGCTGACCGAGCACGGCCTCGAGTTGAGCCCCGAGCACGCGTTCCCCACCGACGGCTGGTCCGGCGCCACGTTCACCGGCCTCGTCGATCCGGTCGGCCGGCACTACGTGCTGAAGCGGACGTCGCTCGCCACGGACTGGATCGCCCGCGCGACACGCGACGACGAGCTGCGCGAGGGCTGGCTCGCGGCACGCCCGACCGAGGCCATGGCTTGGCTGCCGCGCACGTCGATCGCCTATCTCGGCGCCGCGGCCGACGGCGACGGCGTCGCGATCCTCATGCCCGACCTGTCGACCGAGCTCATCGCCTGGGAGCGGCCGGGGCACGACCCGGTGATCGACGACCCCACGCTCCGGCGGGTCATCGAATCGGTCGCGCGGCTCCACGCGATGCCCTGGAGCCGGGTGCTCGAGTCCGCGAGCGAACGCGAGGGTCAGCCCCCGCCGCCGTGGTGTCCGCTCGCAGAGCGGCTCACGCTGCTGTCCCGGCGATCGGCGGCGGCGTACGCGGAGGACGGCAACACCGTTGGCCAGCAATTCCTTGCGGGCTGGGACGCGTTCGACCGGCGCGCGCCCGAGGCGGCACGCAAGCTCGTCGACGACCTCGGCGCGGACCCCACGCCCCTCGTCGATGCGCTCGGGCGACTGCCGGCCGTCGGGCTGCACGGCGATCTCAAGCTCGCCAACGTGGCGCTGCTACCGGAGGATCGGGTCGGCTTCATCGACTGGCAGATGACCCTGCGCGCGCCGATCGCGGTCGATCTTGGCTGGTTCCTCGTATCCAACAGCGGCTCGCTCCCCGCGAAGCCGGAGTCGATCGTGGCGGAGTACCGCCAGGCGCTCGAATGGGACAGCGGGCGTTGGGGATTCGGCGACGACGCGAACGACTTCGCGGGCCTGACCGGCGATTGGGAAGCCCAGGCCGACCTGACCTGGATCGTGGGCCTGCTGCTGCGCGGGTGGCGGAAAGGCCTCGATGCCGACGCCGGGGTGGTGCTTGCATCGCGGATGTCGGCCGTCGACGATCTCGATTGGTGGTGTCGACGCGCCGTCGAGGCGGCCGAGCGCCGGCTCTGACGCGGCGTCGGGATCATCGGCGGGGCGCCCGTGCGGCACACTCTGGTCAAGGAGGTGCCTCGTGCCCAAGACCGTCCCACAGCTCCCCGGCATCCCGCCGAGCGACTATCCGATCTCGCAGGTCGTCGAGGCCAACGGGTTCGTGTTCCTGGCCGGCCAGGTCGGCGACGCGCCCGGAACGCATGGCGCCGTCCCCGGCGGCATCGAAGCCGAGACTCGCGCGATGCTCGACAACGTCGGCCGGTTGCTCGAGGCGGTCGGCCTGGGCTTCGGGGACGTCGTGAAATGCACGGTGTATCTGCGCGACTTCAGCGAGTTCGCGGCGATGAACGCGGTCTATCGCGAATACTTCCCGACCGAGCCACCGACGCGGGCGACATTGGGCGTGACCGCCTTGGCCGCCGATTACCGCATCGAGATCGAGGTCCTCGCCGCCCGCTGATCGCGCCGCGTAGGTTCGCGGGCTACTTCTTCAGGACGACGAAGTCGTCGATCGCCACCATCGGGTGGCCCTTCGTGCCGAGGACGACGATCTTGAGGCTGTGCTCGCCGGCGGACTTCCAGCTGGCCTGGAAGAGCGTCGCTCGTGGGTCGAAGGATCGGCGGTTCATGTTCACGGTCTTGGCGTACTTCCCGTCGATGTAGACCTTGGCCTTGCCGCGCGTCGGGCCCGTCGGGCCGTTCCAGGCGACCTTGCGGCCGACGAACGTGAACGTCGCGCTGGCGCCGGCCGACTTCGCGTAGACGACGCGATCGCCGCCGTACCCGCGATGCCCGGCGCTTCGCCACTTCCCGGTGAAGTCGATGGCCCTGGAGCGTTCGCTCGCGACCCACCGGGCGGCCTTCGGGGTGGCCTTGCCGCCGCCCGCGCGGTAGTAGCGCATGACCGTGGCGACGTAGCGCTTCGCGTAGCTCGACCATCCCGTCGTCCGGGACGAACCGGTCAGCCACCAGTAGGCGACCCGCTTCCAGCTGCCGAGCCAGCGGTAGAGCGAGCTCATCTTGCCCGAGGCGACCTTCTCCTGGTTCGCCGGGGTCGGGCGGGCATTCGCGTTGCCGAGGTACTGGCGCGCCCAGGAGGGCCAGTTCGACGGCATGATCTGGTACTTGCCATACGCGCCGGACGTGGGGTTCCGCGCGGTGTATCTCCCGCCGGACTCGATGCGGCCGATGGCGGCCTTGAACTTGGACAGACCGGGCGGGGACTTGGCGGCGAAGACCGCGGAACCCGATGCCGTCAGGACAAGGATCGTCGCGAGTGCGACGACGAAGACCGCGCTACGGCGGCCGGACAGGACTCGCAATGTGGCTCCTCCGTACCGAATCGATGCGGTGAGCGCATCGAACGGCGGCTCGGTCGGGCCGGAGCGACGGACGGGCTTGGGGGCCCGCCGGCTGGGCACTCCGGCAGCGACGCAGATCGTCCAGGCGGGCACAGTTTGGGCGCCGGCCCCCCCGGAGGTCGCCCACCATAGGGCCGCAGGACGGTCAGGGCAAGGGGTCGGACGTACCGGGGGGCACCTTGGCGGCCAGGAACGCCGCGACTCGGTCCAGCACGTCGTCGAGCACGGGCATGAGGCCATGACCGAGTCTTGGGTACGTGACGAGCTCCGCCGGCCCGCCCAGCGTCGGGACCGCGGCGCGCAACAGGTCGAGCTTCGCGAACGGATCCAATTCGCCCGACAGGAGCAGGACCGGGCAGCGGATCTGCGGCCAGTGGCTCGTGCGGGCCTCCGCCTTCTCGGGGGAGCCGGGCGGATGGAGCGGGTAGCTGAACAGCACGAGCGCGGCGTACGGCGCACCCGGTTCTGCTGCGGCCAGGCTGGCGACCCGACCGCCGAAGGACTGGCCACCCACGACGACCGACGGCTCGCGCGGCACGACCAGGTGGAAGGCTGGGACGGCATCTTCGGCGCGCCGGCGTGGTAGGTCGATCGCCGTCGCGGCGATCCCACGGGCCTGCAGTCCGTTGACGTACGGTGTCATGCTGGCGGCCGACCCCGACGCACCGTGCCCCAGGAAGCAGTGGAGATCCATATCGACAGCGTAGCCGTCCGGTAGGCCCATCGACTGGCCGCGCCGTGGCCCGTTGGGCCCATGGCCGTCGACAGGATGCACCGGGCATGCTCCGTCCCCGCCGCACAAGGGACCTCATGCCGTTCGCCCAAGATCGATCGCGCGTTCGCCCGTCGATGCACGTCGCCGCCGTGGCGCTCCTGGCGATCTGCATCATCCTTTCCGGGGCGCTGCCTGCCTTGGCGCTGGCCGCAGAACCGACACTGGCGACGGCCGCCGCACCCCCCGGCACGACGCCTGTCGGTTCCACGGTCACGATCCATGGCCGCGGCTACGGTCATGGCGTGGGGATGAGCCAGCACGGCGCACGAGGTCGGGCGCTCGACGACGCGACATCGACCGAGATCCTCGCCCACTACTACCAGGGCGCGACGCTTGGGTCGATCGCGCTCGATACGGCGATCCGGGTGCGGGTCCTCCGTGACTTCAAGGCGACGGCGACCCGGCCACTCGTGCTGTACGGGCGCCGCGGGGCGTGGCGCTTCGACGGGAGCGCGACCGTCTATCCGAAGGACGCGCGCGTGGAGATCCGGCCCACGGTAACGAAGACCGCATCAGGCACGACCGTGGCCTGGCGCGTCAAGGTCACAGGATCGGACGGGACGGTCCTGCGGGCCGGCGCGATCAGGTCGTTCCGGCTGCGCGGCGTGACCACGAAGACGCTCTTCCAGGTCGCCTCGCGCACCTCGTCCTACGACCAATACCGCGGGACGCTGCGCGTGGGATTGAAGTCGACCGCACCCCTGGCCAGCGCGACGAACGAGCGCTCGCTCGAGGGGTACCTGCAGGGGGTCGTGCCATCCGAGATGCCATCGACCTGGCCGGCCGAGGCGCTCAAGGCGCAATCGATCGCCGCGCGCTCGTACGCAGCTCGCCGCCTGCGACCGGGCGTGTCGTACTTCGACGTGGACGACGACTCGACCTCGCAGATCTATCTTGGGGTCCTGGGTGAGAAGGCGACCACGACCGCCGCGATCAAGGCGACGGCCGGCGTCGTCCTCAAGAGCGGCTCGAGCATCGCCAACACGCTGTTCCATTCCACCGGCGGCGGCGCCACCGAGCACAACGAGAACGTCTACGTCAGTCCGACCGGGGCGAAGGTCGCGGGGCCGGTCAGCTACCTGCGGGGATCGGCTGACCGCCGCGACGACGGGACCGCGTACGACGCCGGGTCGCCCTATGCAACGTGGAAGACGCGGACCTACACACGGACGCAGCTCTCAACGGTGTTCGGACGCGATAACCGGACGAAGGTCGGGACCATCACGGCGCTGGACCTGCGCGACCGCGGGGTGTCGGGCCGGCTGATCAGCGTGACGTTGATCGGCTCGCTCGGGACCAGGAAGGTGTCGGGTTCGGTGTTCCGATCGGTCTTCAACGCCAAGCGACCCGCCGACGACCCGTCCATGCGGAGCACGCTCTTCGACCTCCAGCCGGTGCCGTGATCCTCCGCGCATGACCGAGGGGCTCCAACGCTGCTGGTGGTCGGGCGCGGCCGGTGCCGGAGCGGATCCGCGCATGGTCGCCTACCACGACGATGAGTGGGGCGTGCCGACCCACGACGATGTCGAGCTCTTCGAGCGCCTCGCCCTGGAGTCGTTCCAGGCCGGGTTGTCGTGGTCGACGATCCTCAACAAGCGCGATGCCTTCCGGGAGGCGTTCCGCGGATTCGACCCGCGCGTCGTGGCGGACTTCGACGACGGCGACCGGGCCCGCCTGATGGCCGACGCCGGGATCGTCCGCAATCGCGCCAAGATCGACGCGACGATCGGCAACGCCGCCGCGTTCCTGGCCACGGCATCCGAGTTCGGCTCGTTCGACGCGTATCTCGGTTCGATCGTGCCGTCGCCACCGGCGCGCATGCCCCCCTCGGCGACGGCCGGCGACATCCCGGCCACGACGCCGGTCTCGGACGCGCTGTCGGCCGACCTGAAGCGGCGCGGCTTCCGGTTCGTCGGTTCGACGATCGTCTACGCGTTCATGCAGAGCGTCGGCCAGGTCGACGACCACCTGCCGGGCTGCTTCCGGTACGGCGTGACACGCTAGCTGTCACACGCGGCTCCGAGACTCCGGGTCAAGCCAACCGGCAGAAGGAGTCCACTCTGATGATCACGATCGATTGCCCGCTCTGCGCGGGCGAGGCCAGCGCGGACGAGGCGCTGACGCTCGTCACTTGCGATGGCTGCGGCATCTCCGCAGAGATCGCTGCGGATCCGTTCGTCGCCCTCGAGGCCGTCGCCTAGCCGCGGACCGTGCGGGCCTTCGCGGGCGGGCCAGCCGCTGCCGTAGCATCCGCGGATGGATGTTACCGAAGCGACCGCCGCGATCATCGATGCCGGGCGGCGGCTCGGAGCTCGCGGGCTCATCTCGGCCGGCGAGGGCAACCTTTCGATCCGGCTGGACGATGAGCGACTCGCGATCACCCCGAGCGGGCGGCGCAAGGACGAGCTCGGCGCCGATGACATCGTCGTCGTGCCACTCGGCCAGTTGGATCGGGAAGCACGCTCCGCGTCGGGCCATGGGCCCTCCTCGGACCTGGCGATCCATCTCGCCGTCCACGCCGGCCGGCCGGACATCGGCGCGGTCGCGCACGCTCACTTGCCGGCCTCGATGGGGCTGACCCTTACCGGCGAGATCCCCGATCCGACGGCACTGCCCGAGACGGCCCTGCTCCTCCCCCGCCTCCCGTTCGTGCGCTTCGGCGAGATGGGCAGTGCTGACCTCGCCGACCGGATCGTGGCGGCGCTCACCGACGGGCAGGAGCCGTTCCCGAACGCCGTCCTGCTCGAGCGTCACGGCGCGGTTTCGGTCGGTCAGGACCTCGTCGCCGCCGTCGATCGGCTTGAGCTCATCGAGGTCCTGTGCCGAGCCTGGGGTGACGCCCTGCTCCTGCGCGCCGCGCGGAACAGCCTCGACCGAGATTGACGCGGGAGGCACTCTAGGACAGCGGACCGCGCCCCGCGGTCGAAAACCAGGGAGGGTTTGAATGGCAGCTCGTGCGTATCTGGCCGAACTGTTCGGCACGTTCCTGTTCCTGACCATCGGCTACTTGTCGGTCCCGGCATTCGCCGCGGCAAGCGCCCCGACACCCAACCTGCTGGTGGTGCCGTTCTCGTTCGGTCTGGGCCTGCTGGCCGCGATCTTCGCGGTCGGGCATATCTCGGGCGGACACTTCAATCCGGCAGTGACCATCGCCATGGTGCTCGATCGCCGGACGGCGCCGATGGACGCGCTCGGCTACATCATCGCCCAGATCATCGGTGCCATCGCCGCCGGCGTGGTCGTCTTACTGACGATCAACCAGGCGGCCGTCACCGCCGGTGTGACCAAGCCCGGTGGCGGGGTCACCGATATCGGCGCGCTGATCCTCGAGATCATCGCCACGGCCGGTTTCCTGCTGGTGATCCTGGCGTCCACCCGGCGCGCGTCCGCCCTGGCCGCGCTGGCGATCCCACTGTCGCTGATCGCGTTCCACTTCGCCCTGGCCACGCTGAGCGGTGCGTCCCTCAACCCGGCTCGATCGATCGGTTCGGCGCTGGTCGGTGGCGACCTCAACCAGCTGTGGATCTATCTCGTCGGTCCGGTCGTCGGCGGCATCGTCGGCTGGGGCGTCTGGCGCGTCATCGATGGCGGCGACGTGGTGACGACGCCGGCGCAGGAGCCGTCCGGCGAGGTCGAGGTCGGCACCGTCTGACCCTGACCGGGTGACGCCCGTCAGCTCTCCGCGAGGCTGAAGCGGCGGGCGTTGCCCATCTGACCCCAGACGCGGGCCTGGGTTACCGCCAACAATTGCCGGACGTGATTCCGGTCATGGTGGACCCATTCACCTAGCAGCTCGTCGACGCGGAGCTGGCCGACTTCGGGATGCACGCCAGACCGGCCAAGGTCGGCCACGGTCAGCGTCCGGACCATTGCGACGCCGTCGGCGCGCAACGCCACGAACTCGTCTACAAGCTCGGCGGGATCGCGGAGGTCGTCCCGGCGAGCCGCGGCCACCTCGGGCGGGTCCCAAGCCTCGAGATCGGGCGGCAGGTGCGGCTGGTCGCCCTTCGCCGCGTCGACGATGCGCCGGATCCGGCCGGCGAACCCGCGGCGTTCGGCCTCGATGAGGTGCCCGACGCACTCGTTGGCGCACCACTCGCCGGGCGCCGGGCGCCACGCGGCGGCCGCGCCCAGGCCGGCGATCTCGGCCGAGACGGCCGTCGGGCCCGCCGCCAGGAGGCCCGCGATGGTCGGCAGGTCGAGCGCCACGAGGGCCTCGGCGTCGGCCGCGAACGGATCGGTCACGTGACCGGCTCCGCGGGCGTCGCCTGGACCACGGCGTGGGCCATCGGCAGGGCACGCCCGCCGTCCGCCATCCCGGGCTCGGCCAGCCAGCAGGCCGCCGCCTGCCCGCCGCCCACATCGATGAGCGGTGGCTCCTCGACCAGGCAGCGGTCGAAGACCTTCGGACAGCGCGGATTGAAACGGCATCCGACCGGGATGTGCGCCGCGTCCGGCGTCTCACCCTTGAGGATCGTCCGCTGGGCACGTTCGCCGACGGTCAGTGGATCGGGAGACGGCGACACGGACACCAGCGCCTGCGTGTAGGGATTGCGTGGGCGGCGGATCACCGCCTCGGCCGGACCGATCTCCATGATCTTGCCCAGGTACATCACCGCGATCCGGTCCGCGATCACCCAGGCCAGGGACAGGTCGTGGGTGATGAACAGGTAGGTCAGGCCTCGTTCGGCACGCAGGTCGAGCATGAGCCGCAACAACTCGGTCCGGATCGACACATCCAGCATCGAGACGGGCTCGTCGGCGACGATGACCTGGGGCCCCATGACGAGGGCGCCCGCGATCACGACCCGCTGGCGCTGGCCACCCGACAACTCGTGCGGATAGCGCGCCGCGTACTCGGCGGCGGGTCGAAGCCCCGCGGCGTCGAGCGCCTCCAGCACCCGCCGATCTCGCTCGGCGCGATCGAAGCCGAGCTGATTGACCGACAGGGGCTCGCGCACGAATTCCTCGACGGTCTGCTTCGGATTGATGGTCTCGTACGGATCCTGGAAGATGAGCTGGACCCGCCGGCGGTACTCGCGCAGTTCGCGCACGGACCACAGGTCGCTGACGTCCTTCCCCTCGAACTCAACGCGCCCGGCGGTCTGGCGCGTGAGCTTCACGATCACCCGCCCGGTCGTGGTCTTGCCACTCCCCAATTCGCCGACGAGCGCGAGCACCTCGCCGCGGCGCAAGGTCAGGTCGATCCCATCCACGGCCCGCACCACCCCGCGCGGCCGCCCCTGCATCGAGTCGAACAGCCCGGATCGGATGGGAAAGTGCACCTCGAGCCCGGTCAGTCGGACGATGTCGTCGTCCATCAGGCGACCTCGGTCGCGGTCGCGCCGATGGCGTCCGCCGTGGGGACCGTCACGGGTTCCCCGTCGCTCCCCTCCGGATAGAGGTGGCACGCCACGCGGACCCCGTCGAACACCGTCTCGGGCGGCACCACCTCGCTGCACACCGCCATCGCGAACGAGCAGCGTGGGGCGAAGCGGCAGCCCGGTGGCGGCTCGCGCAGGTCGGGTGGCGAGCCCGGGATGACGTCGAGGGTCCGCCGATCGGCATGGATGTTGGGGAACGACGACACCAGCTTCTGGGTGTATGGATGACGCGGCCGGCGGAAGACTTCGTCGACCGAGCCCTCCTCAGCGACCCGCCCGGCGTACATGACCATCACCCGGTCACACGTCTCGGCGATCACCGACAGGTCGTGGGTGATGAGGATGAGCGACAACCCGAGCTTGTGGCGCAGCGACTCGAGGAGCTCGAGGATCTGCGCCTGGACCATGACATCGAGCGCTGTCGTCGGCTCATCGCCGATGACGATCGCGGGGTCGCAGGCGAGCGCCATCGCGATCATCGCCCGCTGGCGCATCCCGCCCGACAGCTCGTGCGGGTACGCCTTGCCGCGTTCGCGCGGGATGCCGACGAGTTCGAGCAGGTCGCCGGCCCGTTTGCGAGCCGCCTTGGGTGTCTCGCCGAGGCGTTCCTCGATGGGCTCGGCGATCTGGTCACGGATCGTCTGGACCGGGTTGAGGGCATTCATCGCACCCTGGAACACGATGCTGATCTCGCGCCAGCGATAGCGACGCATCGCAGTCTCGGACTTGCCCACGAGATCGATCCCCATGAGCCGGACACTCCCGCCGACGATGGTCGCGTTGCTGGGCAGGATCTGGACCAGGGACAGTGCCGTCGTGGTCTTGCCACAGCCCAATTCCCCGGCGATCCCGAGGGCTTCGCCGTGATCGAGCCGGAACGAGACGCCATCGACCGCCTTGACCGAGCCCGATTCCAGGGTGAAGTGTGTCCGCAGGTCCTCGACCACGAGGAGCGGGGCGTCCGGGTCGGCCTGCCGGGGCAGCGGCCACTGGCGGCGCCCAAGCGGGCGGTCCGGTAGTGCCTCGATGGCCTTGGCCGCGAGCTCGGCGGCATCTGGCTCCTCGGAGATCGCGGCCTCGCCGAGCAGCTCCTCCGATTCGGTGTGCGATTCGGTCGCAGCGAGGTCGCCCCGTTGCGAAGGCGGGATCGGAAGGCTCATCGGCGTGCTCGCCGGCGTGGATTGAGGAGGTCGTCGAGGGCGGTGCCGACGAGGGTGAACGCGAAGACGACCAGCACGATGCAGGCGCCGGCCGGCACGAAGTACCACCACGCCCCGAGACTCGGGGCGCCCACCTCCTCGGCCGCGTTGAGGATTTGCCCCCACGACGGTTGGAACGGATCGCCGAGCCCCACGAACGACAGCGTCGTCTCGGTCAGGACGGCGCCGGCGAAGACAAGGACCGCGTTGGCGACGATGAGGTTCACGACGTTCGGCAGGATATGACGCGCCATGATGTGCCCGCGCCCGGCTCCGATGACGCGCGCTCGATCCACGAATGGGCGCTCCTTGAGCGAGAGCGTCTGGGCACGGATGATCCTGGCCGTCGAGGCCCAGCTCGTGATCCCGACCACGATGACGATCACGAAGAGGGTCGTGCGCACCCCGAAGAAGACGCTGCCCGAACCGATCACGTCCGCGATGATCGGGGCAAGGATGAGCGCCAGCACGAAGGTCGGAAGGACCAGGAAGAAATCGGTGATCCGCATCAGGACACCATCGGTCCGCCCGCCGACGAATCCGCCGACCACGCCGATGACGCCACCAAGGATGATCGTGATCACGGTCGCGAGCAGCCCGATGACCATCGAGACCCGCGTCCCATGCACGGTCAGATTGAGCATGTCGCGGCCGATCTCGTCGGTCCCCAGCCAGTGTTCCGGGCTGGGCGGTTCGAGACGCCCCCCGGTCGCGCTGACTGCCGTCTGGAGCGGGCCGACGAGGAGGTCGGGGATCAGCGCGAGCACCGCGAAGAACGTGAGGATCGCGACACCGGCCAGCCCGTCGCGCCGGCGCAGGACCCGCCGTAGGAGGTGGTCGACCGGGCGCGCCGTCGGCCGGGTCACCACGACAGCCGGCGCGGTCATGCCCGGACCCGGGGGTCGAGCCGGCCATAGATCATGTCGGCGAACAGGTTCGCCAACACGACCGCGATGCTCAGGACGAGGAACACGCCCTGGAGGACGGGGTAGTCACGCGCACTCAGCGCCTCGACGGTCAGTGTCCCGAGGCCCGGCCAGTTGAACACCACCTCCACGGTGATCGCACCGGCCACGACATAGCCAAGGTTGATCGCGATCAGCGAGACGGCGGGGAGCAGTGCGTTCGGGACGGCGTGGGCACGCAGGATCCGGCCACTTCGGATGCCCTTTGCACGCGCCGTCGTGATGTAGTCGTCGCCCAGGGTCTCGAGGATCGACGAGCGCATGAGGATCGAGTACTGGCCGATCAGGCCCAGGGCCACGGTGGCGACCGGCAGCACGAGGTGCGCGGCAACGTCGGCAAGGTACTCGATGGTCGAGTCGTAGGTCTTCCCCGGTGTCGTCATGCCGAACGACGGGAACCAGTGGAGCGTTGAAGCGAAGATCAGCAACAGGATCATGCCGAGTAGGAAGTACGGCATGGAATAGAGCACCAGCGACACGCCATTCCCGACCAGGTCGACCGGGCCGCCGCGGCGCCAGCCCGCGTAGGCGCCGAGACCGAGGCCGACGAAGATCGCGATGAGCTCGCCGAGCCCGAAGAGCAGGAGGGTCGGACCGAGTCGGCCGGCGATGACCTCGGTGACGGGCTCGCCTCGGGACGCGAACGAGAGGCCGAGATCGCCCTGGACGGTCGCTGCGAGATAGGCCACCAGCTGATCCGGGATCAGCGGCTTGTCGATACCCCAGCGGGCTCGGGTCTGCTCGATCGCTGCGGGGGAGACGTTCGGATTTCGCGCCAGGATGCGCTCGGGTGAGCCCGGCATAGCCCGGAACAGCAGGAAGTTGACGAGGACGATCATGAGGATCGTCATCGCCGCCTGGCCGAGGCGGCGCCACAGGTATCGCGAGGCCATGCCGGGTCGTCAGGCGGACGGACCGACGACCCTCGCGGGATCGTCGGTCACGACCGAGTCTCGGGCCCGGCGGCCCGTCACTCCTCCTCCGTCTCCGCACCGCGGCGACGCATCAACACCAGGCCCCCGGCCAGCAGCACGAGGATCAGCGCCCCGACTCCGAGGAGGAGGGTCGTGTTGTCAGCGGCCGGGGTCCCGCTGCCACCCGGGGCCGCCGACGGGGCGGCGGTCACGCCAGGCGATGCCGGCGCGACCGACGGTCCCTCGCTGGGCGTGCTGCCGGCGACGGTGAGCTTCGTGTAGCCGATCGGACCGAACCCGAACAGCGGGGTCCCGGTGTCCGGCGGCTGGTTCTGCCAACCGCCGAACCGATCCGTCCGGTAGGCATGCAGCTCCGAGTCGTAGTAGAGCGGGATGTTCGGAAGATCGCGATAGAAGATCTCCTGCATCTCCTGGAGCATCGCCTTGCGCTCCGCCTCGTCCGTCGTCTGCCCCTGCTGGGTGAACAGCTCGTCGAACCGCGGGTTGGAGTAGAAGGTGTCGCTCGAGCCGCCGATCTCGTCGGTCGTGAACGGCTGGAGCAGGGATGTCGGATCGACATCGCCGACCCAGCCCCACATGTAGACATCGAAGTCGGCCTTGCCCGGCGGGTCGTATTCCGGTGGCGCGAGATCGACGAGGAGCGTGTCGTCCTCGGTCACGCCAGCCGTGACCGGGATCCCGAGTTCACCCCACCATTCGGTGATGAACTGGGCGGCAGTGGCCAACTCCGATTCGGAGGCCGGCCACGTCAGCCGCAGCGAGATCGGTTTGTTGTCCTTGTCCAGCCGCGCTCCAGAAGCGTCTTTCACGTAGCCAGCGGCAACGAGCTTCTCGTCCGCGGTCTGCAGGTTGAAGCTGCGCTGGGCATCGGCGGCTGGCGGCACGTACCAGTTCGCATGGAACGGCGGGAGCAGGCTGGTGCCGGGCGTGCCGTGACCGGCAAGGACGCGGTCGACCAGGACGGGGAGGTCCACCGCCCAGCCCATGGCATCGCGGAAGGCCGGGTCTGCGAGCGCGGTGGTCGACGCCCCGCCGCCCTCGATCGGCTTGCTGTAGCCGTTGAAGGTAAGGTACGAGTACCCGTTGGCGAAGCCCTCGACCGTGACGATGTCTTCCTGGCCCTCGAGCGCGTCGAAGGCGTCCGCGCCGATGCCTCGCGCATAGTCGATCTCGCCGTTTCGGAGCGCCTGGACCATCGTCTCGTTGCTCTCGAAGTGCTGGATGATCACTTCTTCGGCCGCGCCCTGTTCGCCCCAGTAGTTGGGATTGCGCGCGAAGCGCATGAACTGGCCCGCCTGGAACTCGACGGCGGTATACGGCCCGGTCCCGACGACGGGCGGGTCGTTGGGGAAGTAGTCATCCGCCTCGGCGTTCGCGATCTGCTCGAGCGTGTGGCTCTCCCAGATGTGCTTCGGAAGGATCGGGACGTAGGCCGGGAGGAGCAGCGATGTCGGCGTGGAGGTTTCGACGACCAGGGTCTCGGCGTCCGGGGCGCTGACGGCCTTGAGGTTGGCCGACGACAGGTAGCCGTCGATGTACCCCGAGCCGAGCGTCACTTCGCCGGCGATCGCATCGAGGACGAGCTGGTACGTGTATCGGGCATCCTCGGCGGTGGCCGGCTGACCGTCTGACCACTGCATGTCGGGTCGGATCTTGAAGGTGGTCGTCAAGCCGTCGGCCGACGTCTCCCAGGACGTGGCGAACCCCTCGGTGAACCCGAGATTCTCGTCATACCCCACGAGCAGGTCGTAGTTGAGCGTGAAGACCTCATAGTCGAGGACATAGACCGACTGCCACGGGTTCAGGCCCGAGAACTCCTGGTCGGTCCCGACCCGCAGAATGAGGTCGTCCGCCACCTGGCCGCTCGCGGGAGAGGCTGCGGGCAGCACCAGCGCCGAGATCAGACCGGCTACGGCAAGCGCCCGAACCATGCGAGCGCGCAGGGACCTTCGCATCGATGCCTCCTCCTGGCGACCCGACCACTCGGATCGCGCGTGGTGCCCTCCCGGCCGACGTACGGTGGCATACGGCGCGGGGCGGTGCAAGGAACGACCCGCAGCGTGCGCCTCAGACCAGCCAGCTGGTCGCCGGATCGCGCTCGAGCAGGATGGGGCGGTCGATCCGGAACGCGCCCAGCTCAGCGTCGGAGGGGGACGTCCCGTCCAGCGCGAACTCGACGAGGATGCGGCCGAGCACCGAGGCGAACTTGAACCCGTGGCCCGCCCCGAGCCCGACGATCACGCCGCGCGCCTCGGGAACGTGGTCCACGACGAAATCCCGGTCCGGGGTGAGCGTGTACAGGCAGGTCTTCGTGAGGAGCTCGGGCCCGGTGGCCGCCGGCAGGTAGGTCTCGACGAACTGCCGCACGCGGCCGTACATCGCCTCGTCGCGTTCGAAGGTGCGGGTTGCGGGCGTCGTCGGCTGCCCGCCGGCGTCCTGGGCGGCCTTGGGACCCGCCTCGCCGTAGGTCGGGATGCCGTAGAACGACGGCTCGTCCATCCAGATCCAGACCGGGAACCGGTCGGGCGCGAAGGCAGCCGGATCGGGGGCCGCGAAGTAGGTGACCTGTTCCTTCGTCACCGTCAGCGGCAGGCGACGGTCGAACGACGCCAGCAGCTCGTTGGTCCAGGCGTCGGCCGCCAGGATGACTCGGCCGGCGACGTGCGTCTCGCCACCGGCATCGACCTCATAGGCGCCGCTGACCTCGCGGATGCCGGTCACGGGCGTGCGGTCCACGAGGGTGGCACCGCGTGTCGTTGCCAGCCGGCGATGCGCGGCGTTCCCGCGGTACGGATCGGCGAGCCCGGCCCTTGACTGCCACATCGCGGTCACGTCGTCCGGGAGGCGCCACTGCGGCCAGCGCCGCATGACCTCGGCGGCATCGAGGATCTCGAACGGGACGGATTCGGCGCCGAGACTGTCCGTGTAATCGGCCATCGGGATGCCGGGATCGGCCGGCCAGAGATCGAGACCGCCGGTCATGGTGACGATCCGCTCGCCGGCTTCGGCCTCTACCTCGGCCCACGTCTCGAATGCCCGCTTGGCCAGCCGGACGTAGTCGGGTCGGTGATAGGAGAGGCGGATGATCCGGCTGTGGTCCGCGGACGCGCCATTGGCGTGCCCCAGCTCGAACTGCTCCAGACCGAGGACCCGGGTTCCGGGGCGCGTGGAGGCCCAATAGGCCGCCGCCGACCCGATCGCGCCGAGGCCGACGACGATCACGTCCCACTCGCGCGGATCGGTGGTCATGGCCTCGCAGTCAGCCGGTCCAGGGCGACGCGCTGGATCGCGACCACGGTCAACGCGTCGACGATCCGCCCGTCGAGGGTCATCGCGAGCACCTCGTCGAAGGGGACCCAGCGCACCTGGATGGACTCCGTGGGTTCAGGATCGGACTCGCCGAGCGTGAGGCCCGTCGCCACGAACAGGACCGCCTGCTCGTCGGTCACCGAATTGGACGTCTCGAGCCGGCACAGCTCGCGCCAGGTCGTCGCGGTCAGACCGGTCTCCTCGCGGAGCTCGCGCTGGGCGCCCACGACCGGGTCCTCGTCGACTGCCACGCCGCCTTCGGGGATCTCCCACGAATCGTTCTGCAGCGGGTAGCGGTGCTGGCCGACGAGGACGACGCGATCGTCGTCGTCGATCGCCACGACGCCGACCGCCTGGTTGGCGAAATGCACGACGCCGTAGATGCCGGGGTTGCCATCCGGGCGGGTCACCTCGTCGTGCCACACGGTGATCCACGCGTTCTGGTAGGCGACGCGGCGGCTGTTTCGCGCGAAGCGGCCGTCCATCGCGGCATCGTCGCATGGCACGGGCTCGTTCGTCGGCGGCCCGCACGGCGGCCCTAGACTCCCCGACGTGACCGACCCGGATCTGCGAACGGCCAGCAAACCGAGCCACGAGGTCGCGGTCGACTGGGATGTTCGGATCCCGGCCCGCGACGGGATCGAGCTGTCCGCCAACATCTGGCGGCCCCTGCCCCGCCCTGGCACGCCCGAGAGCTTCCCGGCGATCCTCGAGATGATCCCGTACGGCAAGGACAACTGGCGACGGCTCTCGGACATGACCCGCGGCGAATGGTTCGCGGCCCGCGGCTTTGCGTTGTGCCGCATCGACGTCCGTGGCACGGGGTCGTCCGACGGCGTCGCCCTGGATGAGTACACGGCGGACGAGACCCGCGACGGATACGACGCGGTCGAGTGGCTCGCTGCGCAGCCGTGGTGCGACGGGGCGATCGGCATGTGGGGCATCAGCTACGGCGGCTTCACCGCGATCCAGGTCGCGGCCCTGCGGCCGCCGCACCTGCGCGCGATCGTGCCGGTCATGGCCACGGACGACCGCTACCTCGACGACGTGCACTACCGGGGCGGCTGCGTCACGGTCAGCGAGCTTTCGCAGTACGCCGTGAGCCAGGTCGCGATGAACGCGATGCCGCCCGACGCCGCGTTTCGCGGTGCCGCGTGGCGCGAGGAATGGCTGTCTCGGTTGGACGCCACGCCGCCGTGGTTGTTCGCCTGGCTCCGACAGCAGACGGACGGCCCGTACTGGCGGCAGGGCTCGCTGGCGCCCGACTACGACGCCATCGAGGCCGCGATCTTCAACATCGGCGGCTGGCAGGACAGCTATGTCGACCCGGCGTTCCGGATGCAGGCCCGTTGCCCGGCGCCGTCGCACACGCTCGTCGGGAACTGGGTGCATTCGTGGCCACACGAGGCCGCGCCGGGCCCCAACCTCGACGAGCTGCACGAGATCGCTCGATTCTTCGATCGACACCTGCGCGGCGCGGACAACGGCTGGGATGCCGAGCCGCCGATCGTCTGGTTCGAGCGCGAGTACGCCCCGCCCGAAGCCTTCCCCGGAGCGTCCCCGGGTCGGTGGCGCGCGGCGACCGCCTACCCGCACCCGGAAACCGTCGTCCGATCCCTGTCCTTCGGGGAGGGTGACGGGCCCGGCGCCGATCCGTTCACGCATCGACCGACGACCGGAACTCGCGGCGCCCTGTCGTGGGGCGCCGGCGACGCTCCGAACGGCCTCGCCCGCGACCTCCGGCGGGACGAGGATGCCGGTCCGACCTACACGTTCGACCCCTTGGACGGGCCGCTCGAGATCCTCGGCGTCCCCGAGGTCGTCGTTCACGTCGAGGTGGACGCTCCAGTCGCAACCCTGTCGGTGCGGCTGTCGGACGTGGCCTCTGACGGGAGCGTGGCGCTGGTCAGTGCCGGCGTGCTGAACCTGACCCATCGCCGCTCCCACACGGACCCGGAGCCGTTGCGGCCCGGCGCTATCGAGGAGATCCGGGTGCCGCTCCGGACTGCCGGCTATCGCTGGCTGCCGGGTCACCGCGTCCGCGTCGCGCTCGCCTCGTCGCTGTGGCCGGTCCTGTGGCCGTCGCCATTTCCGGCCACGTTCCGCGTGCATCGCGGGCCCGCCACGCCGTCGCGCCTCGAGCTCCCGGTGGTCCCGCCCGCCGGCGGTCCGGGCGACATGGCCGTGCCGGCATTCCGGACGGAGCCCCCGGACCTGCACTGGCCGTCCGCCGAGCCGCTGGATAGCGGCGGCGCGGCCGTGACGGACCCGCCCGTGTGGCGCATCGACGAAGACGTGATCGGGGGCTCGGTGACGGTCCACGTCCACGACGGTGGCGAGAGCATCGTCCCAGATGGCCGGCGCCTGTACGCGGCCGAGACCATCCGCATGACGGCCTGGGACGCCGACCCGGCCCGCGCCGAGCTCGACGCGCACGTCGTCTATCGCTGGCAGGAGCGCGAGCCCGACCGCGGCGGCGAGCTGACCCGCATCGAGATCCGAGCGGACTCCCGGCAGACGAGCACCGCGACCGACTTCGACCTGACTGTCCGCCTCGAGGTCGACGTCGACGGCGCCCGCTTCTTCGAGCGCTCCTGGTCCGAGCGGATCCCGCGCCACCTGGTCTGATGCACAGACTCCGGCGGCGGACGAGGGGTTCCTCAGCGATGCACGTCGGCGGCATCAGCCCGCTCGATCAGAGGCCACAGGGCCGGGATGAGCCGGCCTCGGTCGGATGGTGCGGTCGCGCAGCCGTCCGGTGATGCGGCAGACGTGCATCACCAGGTAACCCGTCTTCCCGCCGTGGCGGATGTGCATCACGGTCCCGCTGCGCCCCCTAGACTTCGGCGCGATGCGACCTTCGACGGATCTCGGCCAAGGCGGAACGCTTCACCGAGTCGGTCATCCGCGAGATGAACCGCCTGGCGGTGGCCCACGGCGCCGTCAGCCTCGCCCAGGGCTTCCCGGACTTCGCCTGCCCACCGGAGCTCAAGCGAGCCGTCGCCGAGGCGGTCGACGCCGACATCAACCAGTACGCGATCACGTGGGGCTCCAAGCCGCTGCGTGACGCGATCGCCGAGACGACCCCGCGGCACTTCCCGGGCTGGGGCGCGATCGATCCGGAGACGCAGGTCACGGTCACCTGCGGCGCGACCGAGGCGATGATCGCCGCGATGCTCGGGCTCCTCGACCCGGGCGACGAGGTCATCGTCTTCGAGCCGTACTACGAGAACTACGGCCCCGACGCGATCCTGAGCGACGCCACGCCGCGCTACGTGACGCTCCACGAGCCGGACTGGTCGATCGACCCGGACGAGCTGCGCGCGGCCTTCAACCAGAAGACCCGCGGCATCGTCGTGAACTCGCCGCACAACCCGACGGGCAAGGTCTTCACGCGCGACGAGCTCGAGCTCATCGCCGACCTGTGCCAGGAGCACGACGTCATCGCCTTCACCGACGACATCTACGAGCACCTCGTGTTCGAGGGCGAGCACATCCCGCTGGCGACACTCCCCGGGATGGCGGAGCGGACCGTGTCGATCCACTCGATGTCGAAGACCTACTCGGTGACCGGCTGGCGGATCGGCTGGACGATCGCCCCGGCCGACCTGTCGGTCGGCATCCGGCGCGTCCACGACTTCCTGACGGTCGGCGCCGCGGCCCCGCTGCAGGCCGCGGCCGTGACGGCGCTCGGGTTTCCGCCGCGCCTACTACGCGGACCTCGCTCGCGGGCTACCGCGAACGGCGCGACATCCTCGTCCCGGCGCTCGAGGCGGCCGGGTTCCGCGTCCATCGACCGGCCGGCGCGTACTACGTCATGACCGACATCCGCGACCTGACCGACGAGGACGACGTGGCCTTCGCCCATCGGCTCATCCGCGACCCGGGCGTGGCGGCGGTGCCGGGCTCGTCGTTCTTCTCGCGCCCGGAGCTCGGGCGGACGAAGCTGCGCTTCGCGTTCCCCAAGCGGCTCGAGACCCTGGAGGCCGCCGCGGCCCGACTCGCGCGCCTGGGCGCGGCCTAGCGAGCGACGGCGTCCGGGACGACCGAGCGCACGACCTCCTCGACGACCCGCCGCGTCTCGGGCCCGTCGTAGCGCAGCAACGGATCGGGGTCGAGCACCCGCTCCGCGACCGTCCCGCGGATGCGCGCTGTACAGGACCGGGTAGATCGCGCCGGTCCCGTCCGCCTCCAGCGTGAAGGCCAGCGCGTCGGGGCCGCCGGCGTCCAGGACGTGGCTGAGCGGCTGGACACCGTCGTCGACGAGCCCGGCGTCCGGGTCGGCGGTGATGACTCGGGCGAGGTAGCCGCGCTGGTGCCACAGCTCCGGGCGCCTCGGCCAGCTCGCTCGTCACGAGGTCCACGAGGTCGCGCGGCCGCGACGGACGGACGCTGCGGCGCGACCCCGAACCGGGTCGTCGCGAGACGACCCAGCGAGCAGGCGGGCGTTGTAGCGGGCCCCGTGGACCGCGCCCGAGTTGCTCGGCTGGCCGTGTCGCTGGAGGCCCTTCGCGCCCTGCCCGATCGTGCCCGCGAAGAAGAGTCCGGGCACGGTCGTGCTCTCCCACCACGGCGTCTGCGCCGGGCAGCCGGCTGGCACCGATCGTCGTGACGCCGAGGTCGGGCAGGTCCAGGAGCGGGCAGACGAACCCGGTCGCCGAGATGACCTCGTCGACCTCGAGCGCAAGATCGCCGCCGCCGTCGGTGCGCCGCAGGTGGACCGCAAGGGCCCCGTCGCCGCCCGGCACCGGCTCGATGCGCTCGATCGCCGCGTCGAGGATGGCCACGCCGCCGCCGAGCACGTGGTCCTCGTACGGCTGCACGTACCGCGCCCGGACGCCGACCAGCGAGCGGGTCTCGACCGACAGGCGCGCCGTCGACGGCGAAGCGAGCACCAGCTGGCGCGCCCACGGCAGCAGGCCGTTGGCCAGCTCGAACCCGGAGTTCTGCTTGCCGATGATGAACACGCGCTTGCCGGCGTAGCGTCTCGGCCGGCGCGGACGTCGGCGTAGTGGCGGCGCAGCTCCATGCCCGGGCCCGGCGGGGTGTACGGCTCGGCGACGCCGACCGCGACGATGAGCGCCTCGGCGCGGTACGTCGCCGTCGGTCGTCTCGACCACGAACCGGCGCCCGTCCGCGCCGTCCTCGCAGCCGCGTCGCCGTCCAGCGGCAGCCGTAGCGGACCGTGACGCGCGCCGCGCTCGGCGAAGGCGGCCAGGTTCGCCTCCATCTCGGGCCGGGACGGGAAGTACGAGGTGCCGTCCATGAACTCCGGCTGGAGCGCCCGCGTCTCGGCGTCGTCGCCCAGGAGGCTGTTCCAGTCGTAGCGCTCGTACGCGCGCGAGCCGCGCGGCGGCGGGCGCATGCGGCTTCGTCCACGACAGCAGCCGCTGGAAGAACGGCCAGCGCCGGAACATGCCGCCCGGGCCCGGGTCGGCGGAGATCGACGGCGTGCCCGATCCCGAGCCGCGCCAGCGAATACGAGGCCTGCAGCCCGCCGGGTCCGGAGCCGATGACGACGACCGGGTAGTCGCCGGGTGGGTACGGGCGGTCGTCCGCGGCCGACCCCGTCAGCTCCGCCATCGGTTCGCCGCCCGCAGACGGCGTGCCTGCGCCTGGAGCATGCGGTACATGACGCGCGGATGGGCGATCAGGAACGGCTCGACCCGCGGCCCGCCGAGGACGAGGCAGCGCAGCGGCCGGGTCGCGACGATGTCGGCGATCGGCGGCCTCGCCGAGGAAGATCGAGACCTCACCGAAGAAGTCGCCGCGCGCCGAGACGGGCCCGCTCTGTCGCCGTCGACGACGACCGCCGACCTCGCCGTCGAGGATCACGTGGAAGCCCGACCCGGTGAGCCCCTGGCGGAGGACCTGCTCGCCCTCGGCGTAGGCGACCTCCTCGAACGTGTGGGCGACCCCTTCGAGCTGCGGCGACGACAGGTCCGCGAACAGCGCCGAAGCCGGCGATCGCGTCGATGAGTTCGTCCTGGCCGGCCATCGTCCGCATGGTGCCACGCGCGCCGTCGCGGCGTGCAGCGGCGTCCGTCATCATGCACGACACGAGCGACCTTGACGCTCCCCGTCGGGCGGCGCAGCATCACGACCGGGCGGAGGGCGGCATCGCCCACGCGACGATGAACGCGATGCCTGGAGGGACCCGATGACCCTGACCCGCGACCGCAGGACGGAGCTGCTGGCCGCCGCGCCCCTGCTGGCCGGCGTCGATGCGGCCGGGCTCGAGCGGATCGCGGATCGGACCGTCGAGGTCGACTTCACCGACGGTCATGTCATCGCCCGCCAGGGCGAGGTCGGGCACCGGGTTCTTCATGATCGCGAGTGGCGGCGCGCGGGTCGTCCGCGACGGCGCAGACGATCGCGACGCTCGGCCCGGGCGACTTCTTCGGGGAGCTGTCCGTGCTCGACGGCCAGCCACGGATCGCCCAGGTCGTCGCCCACGGCGAGACCGACTGTCTCGCGCTCGCCACGTGGGACTTCGAGGCGGTCGTCAACGAGCAGCCATCGGTGGCCCTTGCGCTCTTGCGCGGCCTGGCCGGGCGTCTTCGGACGCTGACCGAAGCCGGCCGGCACTGACCGACCGCGAGACGCCACCATGACCGGCACGTCGCGGCGCGTCCGGCGCGTCCGGCGCGTCCGGCCTCCGGCCCGCCGACCGGGACCGTCACCTGCCTGTTCAGCGACATCGAGGGCTCGACGCGACTCGAGCTCGAGCTCGGCACGGGCCGTATCGCGACATCCGCGAACGTCACCGCGAGCTGCTGCGGGCGGCCTTCGACGCCCACGGCGGGTACGAGCAGGGCACCGAGGGCGACTCGTTCTTCGTCGATCTTCCGCGGCGCGACCGATGCGGTCGCGGCGGCCGCCGACGCGCAGCGAGCGCTCGCCGCCGAGCCGTGGCCGGACGGCGTCGCGGTCCGCGTCCGGATGGGCCTCCACACCGGCGAGCATCGAGGCGACCGGCGCCGACGTCATCGGGTATGCCATCAACCGGACGGCGCGGATCGCCGCGGTCGCCCACGGCGGCCAGGTCCTGCTCACCGACGCGACCCGGTCGCTCGTCGCGGATCGCCTGCCCGACGGGCGTCACGCCTCCGCGACCTCGGGGAGCATCGGCTCAAGGACCTGCGGGCGCCCGAGCGTCTCGCCCAGCTCGTCATCGACGGGCTGCCCGCCGACTTCCCGCCGCCTGCGGTCGCTCGACGCGCGGCCGAACAACCTGCCGACCCAGCTGACGACGTTCGTCGGCCGCGACACGGAGCTCGCCGAGGCCGTCGGCGCTGCTGGCCGGCACCCGGCTGCTGACCCTGACCGGGCCCGGGCGGCACCGGCAAGACGCGGCTCTCGCTCGCAGGTCGCCGCGGCGGCCGCCGACGACTTCCCCGACGGGGTCTGGTTCGTCGCCCTCGAGCCGGTCCGCGACCCGGACGCTCGTCGCGCCGACGATCGCGCGGGCGCTCGGCGTGGCGGACAGCCGCAACCGCCCGCCGATCGACACGCTCGTCGACCACATCGGGGAGCAGCGGATGCTGCTCGTCCTCGACAACTTCGAGCAGGTCGTCGCCGCCGGGCCGATCGTCGCCGACCTCCTGCGGCGCTGCCCGAACCTCGACGTGCCTCGTCACGACCCGGATCGCGCTGCGGGTGTCGGGCGAGCAGGAGTACCCGGTCCCGGGCCTGCCTGCCCCGCCCGACACGAGCCGGCTGTCCGAGGTCGACCGACTCAACCTGCCGCGGGCGCTGCGCGAGTTCGACCTCGACGCGCTCAACCAGTTCGAGGCGGTCCGGCTGTTCATCGCGCGCGCCGCCGCGGTCAAGCCCGGGTTCGCGGTCACCAACGCGAACGCGCCGGCCGTCGCCGAGATCTGCGCCCGACTGCACGGCATGCCGCTCGCCATCGAGCTGGCCGCGGCGCGGATCAAGCTCCTGACGCCCGGACCAGATCCTCGCCCGGCTCGGAGCACCACCTCGCGCTGCTGACGGCCGGCTCGCGCGACCTGCCGGAGCGGCAGCAGACGCTGCGCGGCGCGATCGCGTGGAGCTACGACCTGCTCGACGATGGCGCGACGACGGCTCTTCGACCGCCTGTCGGTCTTCCGCGGCGGCTGCGAGCTCGAGATGGCCGAGACGCGTCTGCGGCCCGTCGGACGAGCTCGGGATCGACGTCTTCGACGGCCTCGACGCGCTCGTCGACCAGAGCCTGGTGCGCATCGACGAGGGCACCGGCGAGGAGCCGCCCGGTTCACGATGCTCGAGACGATCCGCGAGTACGCCGCCGAGATGCTCGGCCGCGCGTGGCGAGGCCGACGCGATCGCGCGAGCGGCACGCGCACGCGATCCTGGACCTCGCCGAGCGCGCGACGCCGCATCTGACCGGGGCCGAGCAGCGGGCATGGCTCGATCGGCTGGAGCGCGACCACGACAACCTGCGCGCAGCGCTCGACTGGGCGACGGCCCGGCCCGACCCGGACCTGCGGTGCGCGGCTGGCGTTCGCGCTGTGGCGGTTCTGGCAGCAGCGCGGCTACCTGAACGAGGCGCGCGATCCGGTTCGAGGCCATGGCGGCGCAGGACTGGTCGCTCGACACCGTCGTGCGCCGCGCACTTCGCGGAGGCGTTCGGTGGGGTCGCCTACTGGCAGGCGGACCACCCGACGGCCGAGCGCTGGTACGACGAGGCGCTCGCGGATCTGGCGCGAGCAGGGCGACAAGCGCGAGATCGCGAACGCGCTCTACAACGACGCCTACGCCGACATCCTGCCGCTCATGGGCCTGACCGGCGAGGCGCTGACCGAGGCGCAGAGGGCACCGCAGTACGCGCTCGGCCTCGAAAAGCTCGAGGAGGCGCTCGCGCTCTATCGCGAGGTCGGCGACCAGGCCGGCGAGGGGAACATCCTCTGGGCACTCGGGAGCTACCACTACTTCACGGCCGATGCAGCGCCCGCCGAGCACTGGTACGAGGAGTCGCTCAAGCTGCATCGCGCGGCGGGTCATCGCACGATGGAGGCGTGGTCGCTGCACATGCTCGCCCTGGTCCAGATCGGCGTGGCCAAGTTCGACGACGCGCGCGCCAACGCCCGAGCGGCCCTTGTCCATTTCCGCGACGCAGGTGACGTCGCCGGCATCACGCTGATCCTCGACGACCTCGCGTCGATCGCGGTCAGTGCCGGGGACCCGCCGCGTGCCGGGCGACTGTTCGGGGCGGCGCGCCACCTACAAGCGACCAGTGGCACGACCCTCGCGATGTACGTGGAAGAGACCTATTCGCAGTTCAACGCCCCGTCGCCGCGGTCGGTGCTCAGCCCCGAGGACTTCGAGCGCTACGCCGCCGAAGGCGCGTCGATGGGCCTCGACGAGATCGTCGCGTACGCGCTGGAGGACCCGGCCCCCGTATCATGAGCCGCGCGATGCTCGACGACCCGACGCGACCCTCGGCCCTTCCGCCGGTGCAGCCCATCCGGCTCCTCGAGGACCCTGACGCGCCGCCGGACGCGGTGGACCCCGGCCTCGTGATCCTGACGTGTGCCAACTGCGGAGCCGCGATGGACGAGCGCAAATGCAAGCTCATCTGCCGCTGCGGCTACTTCCTGTCCTGCTCGGATTACTTGTGACGTGCGTGCCCTGACCGGCCAGTCGACGGACGTGGACCTATTCCCCGGCTAGCCGCCCTCGCAACGCCATCACCAGCCGGGCCAACGCGATGATGAGCAGTGCACACCCGAGCAATGCCAGCACGTCCGGCACCGATGGTGACCGGCGGTAGAACATCGGCTGGATGGTGGCGGCCACGCGACGAACAGGAAGAGGAGCGCGAGACCGAGGGCCATCAGCAGAGCGGTCAGCTTCATCGCCCGCACTCTACTCTTCCACCGCCCCTGCATCGGTCGAATTCGGGCGCACACTGCCTCGCGTCGCTTGAACACCTGCTCCGACGACAACTGATCACCGAGGGTTCAGTTCGCGACCTACGGCGCCCGTGAGGCTGCCTTCCTCACGCCGTACAGGCGAGCGCGCACACGCCATACGCATCCGGGCCGATATCGGCCCGAAAACGGGAGTCAGGCGGTCGCTCGTCGTGGATCGGGCAGGCGAAGTGACGGAAATGAACACCAGGCGATCACGGGCTGCACTTCGTGACGAATCGTCCTCGGAGGGGCAGCCCGGGGTCGCCCCGGGAACGGGACCAACACGGCTCGCGCTCCAGCCCGTCGCGTCCCTGACCCCCGCGGGTCGCCTCGGCTAGACTGGCGCTCCGATGACCGCCCAGCCCCTCCCCGATCCCGCCCCGTCCGGCCAGCCGCCGGCGCGCGAGAAGAGCGGCATCCCCAAGAACCCGGGCCGGCGCGACCTCGGGATGAAGGTCTCCCTGCTGTTCCCGGACCGGGAGATCGTCGAGAAGTTCTACGTCCCGGTCATCTACACGGCGTGTCGGACCTGCTACTCGGAGGAGGTTCCGGAGGAGATCTTCGCCAAGGCCGTCGACGGCGGCTACGACCCGGCCAAGATGCAGAAGCTGATCTCGTCGGTCATCGAATCGGGCCATGGCTCGACCATCGAACACGTCGTCTTCACCTTCGCCATCACCGGCGTCTCGCGCACGCTGTCGCACCAGCTCGTCCGCCATCGCGCCGGCGTCGCCTTCGACCAGCAGAGCCAGCGCTACGTGAAGTTCAAGGGCGCGGCGACGATGCTGCCGCACTCGATCGCCGAGGGCGATCCGGCGCTCCGCGAGCAAGTACGAAGAGCAGATCGACGGCGCGCTGGGGCTGTACGGCGAGATGCTGGAGGCCGGCGTGCCGGGCGAGGACGCGCGGTTCGTCTTCCCGAACGCGACCCGGACCAACCTCGTGATGACGACCAACCTGCGCGCGCTGATCCACATGTCGGGGCTGCGCCTGTGCACGATGGCCCAATGGGAGATCCGCCGGCTGTTCCAGCTGGTCCGCCACGAGATCTTCAGCGTGTCGCCGTTCCTCGGCTCGTTCCTGGCGCCCAAGTGCGTGCCGCTCGGCTACTGCGACGAGTTCAAGAACCGCGACGAGCACTGCCCGATCCGACCGCACAAGGACAACGTGCTGGGCGCGTGGGCCGAGAAGGCCGCCGCCGCCCGGGCGGTCGGCCGGGAGCTGCCGCAGGCGTGACGATCCGGCTCCAGTTCGACCGGATCCCCCCAGGGGTCGAGATCGGCCCGCATCGCCACGGGCTCGAGACCATCGTGTACGTCGCCGCCGGCGAGCTCGTGTTCGAGCACGGCGAGGAGCTGGAACGACAGGCCGTCGTTCGTGCGGGCGATGTCCTGTACGAGGCGCCCGCGGAGCATCACCTCGTCCGCAACGAGGGCTCCGTCGACGCGCTGGCGCTCCTCGCCTCCGTCGACCCGGACCCGCGCCGTCCGGGCCTCCTCCTCCAGCGCTGGGACGGCGAGGACGAGCCGGTCCGCCGCGGCGGCGACGCCGTCGTCATCGACGAGGCCGGGATCTCGCGCCGGCTCATCGTCCGGCCGGGTGACTTCGGCACCGCGACGTTCACGATCAGCGAGGTCGTGGTCGCCCCGGGTGCGGCGGACGCATGGCACCGCCACCCGGGCGCGGAGCACGCGATCGTGGTCTTCGAGGGTCGCGGGCTGGTCACGGTCGACGAGACGACCGAGACGCTCGAGCCGCTGACCGGCATCCGCGTCGAGCCCGGACTCACGCACCGGGTCGAGAACACCGGGCGGTTGCCGCTGCGCTACTACGTCTGCTCGTCGCCCGGCACGGACCCGCTCGACGACCGCGAACCGGCCGAGGCGCCCCCGCGCACCCTGGACGCCTAGGCGCCCGCGAGCCAGGTCGCCGGCACGATCTCGAGGTCGCGCGTCTCGGCGTCGGGCGCCACGAACGCGAATGCGCGTCCCGCCTCCTCCTCGAGCTCGGCCCGCTGGGCGCCCTTCACGTCCGTGACGAGCTCGATCGTCATCGTGGCCGCGCGCTTCTCGCGCTTGATCCGCCAGGCGCCCGAGATGAAGCCATCGATGAGGACGCCGCCACGCCAGATGAGGTCGGGCACCGCGATCCGTTCGATGAGGATCCGCGAGCGATCGTCATGCGACAGGAAGATGTTGTCGTACGTCGGCAGGAAGCGGATCGGTGCCGGCACGTCCGGGTCCACGAACAGCCCGTCCTCCACGTCGAACAGCTCCCGCCCTGCCTCGTCGCGGAACGTCCGAAGCCGAGGGCGCAGTCGCTCGACGACCTCGCGCAGCCCGGTCAGCCACGACCAGATCCGCATGTCGGACACCGTCGCCGGCCCGAATGCCGCGAGGTAGCGCAGGACGGCATCGTCCGCGGCCGTTGCGGGGTCCAGGGGGCCACCGAGCCAGGCCTCGGCGGTCGTGTTCGTCGCGCGGCTCGTCTGCCGCCAGAGCCCGCGGGGCGGCACTTGGACAAGGGGCAGCAGGAAGCGGGCCGCGTAGGCCAGCGACGGTGCATCCCGGTCGGGCCAGCTCGGGGCGAGCAGCTTACCGAGCTCGGTCGGGGCGCGGGGCCGCTCCTCGAGCGTGAGGCGTGCCTGGGCGAGCACCGCCTCGAGATCGATCCCCGCCAGCTGTTTCGCGAACGGGCTGCTCCGAAAGGCTCGACGTAAGACGTCCGCCATGACGGGGTAGAGCGCCTTGGCATCGCGGGCGGTCACGAGGTGGAGCGTCGTGCGCATCAGACCGATCCGCACCGCGCGGCGCTGCTCGATCAAGGCGCTCAGGTCGTGTGGATCGAAGTCCTCGATCCGTGACCACAGCGCGAGGTACGGGTCGGGCGGTTCCTGCGCCTGCATCCCGACGAGGTGCTCGATGACGTCCTCGGCCGGGCGAGCGACCCGCTCCAGGAGCAGTTGGCGACCCAGCAGGGTCCGGTTGAGGACGCGCCGCGAGAGGACCGGCGCCGTCGACTTCGCGGTCGCCACGTCAGTCGTCGGCGAGATCCACGAGGAAACGGCGGATCACGCGGGCCAGCCGGGGGCCAGCCTCCGCCCCCGATTCGAGGACCTCCTCGTGGGTCAGCGGGGCGCCCGTGTACCCGGCACCGGCGTTCGTCACGAGCGAGACGCCGCACACCTCCAGGCCGACCCAGCGGGCAGCGATGCACTCGAGCACGGTCGACATCCCGACGGCATCGCCACCGAGCCCGGCGAGCATCCGGACCTCGGCCGGGGTCTCGTAGGTCGGTCCGGTGAGCCCGACGTACACGCCCTCCCGGAACTCCACGCCCTCCGCCACGGCTGCGGCGTGCAGGCGTCGCCGGAGGCGCGGGCTCCACGCGTCGGTCAGGTCCGCGAAGCGCGGCCCGAGCTCGTCCGCATTCGGCCCCATCAGAGGCGATCGCCCGGTCAGGTTGATGTGGTCGGTCATGACCATGAGCGTGCCTGGACCGAACGACGGATCGAGACCACCCGCCGCGTTGGTCAGCACGACGATCTTCGCCCCCAGCGCCCCGAACAGCAGGACCGGCTGGATGACCAGGCCCGGGTCGTTGCCTTCGTACAGGTGGAAGCGGCCTTGCAGCATCACGACCGGCCGGCCGCCGAGACCGCCCGAGCAGCAGGCGTCCGGCATGGCCCGGAGCGGTCGCGGGCGGCCAGCCCGGCAGCTCCCCGAACGGGATGGCGACAGGGTCCTCGAGGTCGTCGGCGAGCCCGCCGAGGCCCGAGCCCAGGACGATCCCGACCTCGGGGACGAGCGGGGTGTGCTCGCGGACGGCGGCGACGAGCGCGGCGATCCGGGCCGGCTGCTCCGCGGGCGGGATGGGACGCGTCGGATCGACGGTGGGTGTCGAGTGGGACATCTGGCCTCCAGGTCGCGTCCAGCATAGGACGCCCGAGGCGCGGGAACTTCGTCCGCCCGACGGAAGTATCGACACCGGGATGCCGATCGCGTCCCGTCGGGCGTCCCGCACCCCCGACGCTGTGGTGAGACAGCTACGAGGCCAGGGCAACGAAGCGCCCGAAGCGACCGAGGTGAATCTCAGGCCCTTGATGTGATCTCGGTTCCTGGGGTCCTGTCGGCCCCTTCGGGCAAGAACTACGTTAGGCGGCGGGCCCGGGGCCGGTCAACGCGCTTATCCACGAACCTGCGAAACGCGCCGAATCCCTGTCCACGAACCCGGTCCACCTGTGGATAACCCTGTGGACGAATGCCGCGCTCAGCCGCCCATCGCAAACATCTCGACCTTGGGCAGGTCGGAGGTGGACTGCGAGCGGAGCTCGGAATAGCGATCGTCGCGTACCCGCCACGCGTCCGAGAGGAACGCCACCAGCTCCTCGTCGGTCGATCCGTCGCGCAGGACCGCCCGGACGTCGCGACCCGCGACGGCGAACAGGCAGGTGTACAGCTTCCCGTCGGCCGACAGCCGCGCGCGCGTGCAGTCCCGGCAGAACGGGCGGGTGACCGACGAGATGATCCCGAACTCGCCGAGGCCGTCCAGGTAGGTCCACCGCCCCGCGACCTCGCCGCGGTAGCCCGGGTCCGCGGGCTCGGCCGGCCACACGCTGCCCACGATGTCGATCAGCTCCTGGGCCGGCACCACTTCGTCCAGCCGCCAGCCATTCGAGTGCCCGACATCCATGTATTCGATGAAGCGCAGGACTACGCCGGTCTCGCGCGCCCAGCGCGCCATGGGCACGACCGACGACTCGTTCACGCCGCGCCGAACCACCATGTTGACCTTGACCGGGGTCAGACCGGCCTCCAGGGCGGCATCCACGCCGTCCAGCACGCGCGCCACGGGGAAGTCGACCCCGTTCATCGCCCCGAACACCGCGTCGTCCAGCGAATCCAGGCTGACCGTCACCCGTCGGAGGCCCGCGTCCGCGAGGGGGCGGGCCAGCGTCCGGAGCGCCGCGCCGTTCGTCGTGAGCGTCAGGTCGAGCTCCCGGCCGTCCGGCGTCCGGAGCGCCGCCAACTCGCCGACGAGCGTCGGGAGCTCGCGCCGGACGAGCGGTTCGCCGCCCGTGATCCGCAGCTTCTCGACGCCCAGCAACACGAAGGCGCGAGCCGCGCGCTCGATCTCCTCGAAACTCAGGACCTGGTCCTTCGGCAGGAACGCGTAGTCCCGACCGAACACTTCCTTGGGCATGCAATAGGTGCAGCGGAAGTTGCACCGGTCCGTAACGGAGATGCGCAGGTCGTGGAGCGGCCGTCCGAGCGTATCGAGAGGTTCCATGGCCGCCCATCGTACTCGCGACGACCGTTGCAGCCCCACAACACGTCCCGTCCACCAGCCGCCGAGAGTACGACCGGCGCAAGCCACTGGTACCTCTAGCGGACTCCACCGGACCAGACCCCGGAGGCACTATGCCGACACGCCCAGATACAACCCCAGACCCCAAAACCCGACAGAGGACCCCATCGCATGGCCACGACCGATGCCAAGCCCGGTTTCCGTCTCCCGTGGAGCGCGGACCGAAACGAGTCCGAACCCCACGCCGAGGCTGCCGGAGAAGCGCCGGTCGGCGCAGCCGTCCCCACAGACCAGGAGATCGAGGCACCTGACATGATCGACGCAGCGCCTTCAGATACCGACCAGGCGGCAGCCGTCGACGACGGGCCGTCCGTGGACACGACGATCGAGGACAGCGCGCCGGTCGAAACGACCGCAGCCGCGCAGCCCCCGCCCGTCGAAGCGACCGAGGACTCGAACACGGGCCGCCAGCCCAGCAAGTTCATGGTCGACCTCACGCGCGCCATGCAGGGCGCCGCGGAGACCGCCAAGGCCGACACGCTCGCGCGCTTCAGCGCCGATGCCAAGGCCCACATCGAGTCGATCCACGCGGCGACCGCGGTCGAAGCGACCGAGCTGCGCAAGCAGGCCGACGACGACGTCGCGGCGATCCGCGATTGGTCCAAGGCCGAGATCGCCCGGATCCGCGAGGAGACCGACGAGCGCATCACCCACCGCAAGGCTCGTCTCGAGCGCGAGATCGATGCCCACGCGGCCGATATCGAGGGACGCATCGAGCGCGTCCAGCGACGTGTCGACGCCTTCGAGGCCGAGATGGCCGAGTTCTTCCAGCGCCTCATCGCCGAGGAGGACGCGACCCGCTTCGCAGCGATGGCCGCGAGCCTGCCCGAGCCGCCGCCCTGGGACGAGATGGCGAACGGCGAGTTCGTCACCACGACCGATCCCGTGCCCGCGGACGACATGTACGCGCAGATCGAGGGCGCACTCGCCGAGCAGGCGGTCGTCGTCGATCCGTGGCCCGACGCCCCGGCCGAGACGACTGAGGCCGTCGCCGAGACGATCGACGCCCCCGAGTCCACCGACGAGGCAGCGACCGACGAGGCGCAGGCTACCGAGGCGGGGGTCGACGCGGAGGCCACGACCGGCGATCAGCCGGCCGAGGACGCCGCCACGACTGAATCCGAGACCGAGGCTGAGGCCGAGGTCGACCCTCGCGTCGCCGCGCTGGGCCTGACGCCCGACTTCGATCAGGCGGAGGCCGAGGCCGCCGCCTTCACCCCCGAGGATGCTTCGACCGAGGAAGAGATCGCCGTGATCGGCGACGATGCCCTGGCCGCCCGCCTCGCGGGACTCGTGCCGGACGCCGACAGCGCCGCCACCGAGGCGCACACCACCCGCGTCGTCGTGACCGGCCTGGTCAGCGTCGCGAGCATCGCCGGCTTCAAGCGCCAGCTCTCCCGAGTCGCGGGCGTGCAGTCGGTCGGCGTTTCGTCCGGCCCCGACGGCGAGTTCCTCTTCGCCGTCGCTCACGACGCCGGCATCGTCCTTCGGGACGCCGTCACCACTCTCCCCGGCTTTGGCGCTCGCGTCACCGCCGAGGCCGATGGCGAGCTCACCGTCACCGCCAAAGATCCTGAAGCCGAAGGCTGACAGTGGCTCGACCAAGCGTCGCCGTATCGCTCCCGCCCGAGGAATCCGTCCCAGTCGCCGCGGAGCTTCGGGAGGCCGGCTTCACCGTCGTGACGGTGAGCCACCCCGATGAGCTCGAGGCCTTCCTGGCAGGCAACCGCGACGTCGCGGTCGCCATCCTCGATGGCGAGACCGATTTCGACCAGTCGCTCGAGTTCTACGGCCTGCTGCGCGACGGTGGCCGGGCGATCCCGGCACTCATGGTCGTGTCGCCCCGCACGCTCGACCGGTTGGGTTCCGGCGGCGCGGGCAGCGTCGAGGACGAATACTTCACCCGCCCCTACTCCGCCGAGTCCCTGCGCTGGCGAGTCGAGGCGATGTGCATCCGCAGCCAGACCATCGACGACGGCTCCGGGCCGATCCTGCAGAGTGGCCCGTTGGAGGCCGATGGCTGGTCGCACCCGGCAACGGTCATCGCGGTCTTCAACCCGAAGGGCGGCGTCGGCAAGACGACGGTCGCCACGAACCTGGCCTCGGCGCTCCAGATGCGCAAGGGCCAGAACGTCCTCCTGGTGGACGCGGACACCGTGACCGGACACGTCACCACGTCGCTCGGCATGAACGAGGTCCGCACCGTCGTCGACAGCCTGCGCGACGAGCCCGATGGCGGCCCCGTCGAGACCCTCGCGGATCTCGCCGCTGCGCACTCCTCAGGCCTGCGCGTCGTGTCGCTGACGTCGTCGCCGCTGAACAACGAGATCCTCGAGCCGTCTCGCGTTACCGCGTTGATCAACGCCGCCCGTCGCGGCTTCGACTACATCGTCATCGATCTCCATCCCTCGTACGGCGCGCTCAACCAGGCGATCTTCGAGGTCGCCGACCGCATCCTCGTGCCGGTCACGCCGGACGTGCCCGCCATCCGCGCCGCCGTGCAGCTGGCGGATCTCGCGACCGAGCTCGGCCTCCGCGAGCGCCTCGCGCTGGTCATCAATCGAGCCAACAGCGGCGTGTCCGTCGCCGACATGGAGCGGACCGTCGGGATGCCGTCGCTGGCCCTGCTGCGCTCCGGCGGGCTGCTCTTCGTTCGCGCGGCGAACGAGGGCCGGACCGTCATCGAGATGTTCCCGCGCGAGAAGATCAGCGAGGACTTCGACGCCCTGGCCGACCGCATCATGGGCACACCCGTGTCGGCGCCGGCCGCCAAGCCCGCGTTCGGACTATTCAACCGCCAGAAGGTCGCCGTCCGAGCCTAGCCTCGCGCGCTTCCCCTGTGGACCTACGGGTCGTGGCCTTGCCGCGACCCGTTTCGCCGTTACGCGTCACGCGGGGCTAGCGCGATCTGTCGCGCCAGCTGATGCCGCCGAGCGGTTGACCAGGGAGCGGCTGCGGGCGTTCGCCGGTTCTCCGGTCGATCTGCTCGAGGCCGCGCAGGTAGAACCGATTGACCAGGATCGCGTCCATCTCGTCCCCCAGCTGGGTCTCGCCCAGGAACGCGGTCGCCGCCACGACCGGGAAGAACATCTCGGTCGCCCGATCCAGCAGCCGGTCGGGCTCGGAGCCTGGGGTCATGTAGACGGTCCCGATCACCCGGAAGGGCGGTACCTCGAGCGCCACGTCGTAGGGGATCTTGTGCACCTTGTACGCCATCCGCTCGGCATCGGTCAGCGGCGGCAGCGTGGCCGCGCCGGCCATCACGAGGATCAGGTCGTACGGATCCACGGCCTTGAGGCCCGACGCCGGCGCCAGCTCCCCCGTGCCATCGACCGGCGCCCAGCGCACATCCGAGATCGTGACGGCTTCGCGCTTGTTGAGCGCGTCGGACAGCCTGGCCGGGATGTGCATCTCGCCGACGATCCGCCACTCGTCCGTGAGCCCGTCGAACGGCACGCCGCGGATGCCCGAGCCACCGACGCCGGCGACCGGGGCGTCCGCACCGGCTCCGTCCTTCTTCCGCTTCAGGAAGTCGAACGGCACGTCAGTCCTCGCTCGCCCCGGTGTTGGATCGGATGAGGTCGACGACGCCGGCATCGGCGAGGGTCGTCGTGTCGCCGAGGGCGCGGCCCTGGGCGATGTCGCGCAGCAGCCGGCGCATGATCTTGCCCGAACGCGTCTTGGGCAGGTCCGGCACGAACATCAGGCCCTTGGGCTTGGCGATCGGGCTGATCTTCGTCGCGACGTGCCGGCGGAGCTCGTCGCCCAGCTCCGGGGAGGCCTCGTTCCCGAGGCGCAGGATCACGAATGCGTCGATCGCTTCGCCGGTGATCGGGTCTGGCACACCGACGACCGCCGACTCGGCCACGGCCGGATGCGAGACGAGCGCACTCTCGATCTCGGTGGTCGAGAGCCGGTGGCCGGACACGTTCATGACGTCGTCGACGCGCCCGAGCAGCCAGAGATAGCCCTCGAGGTCGCGCTTCGCACCGTCACCCGCGAAGTACATCCCCGGGAAGCGGCTCCAGTAGGTCTCCTTGTACCGCTCCGGGTCGCCGTAGATGCCGCGCAGCATCGCCGGCCACGGCCGCTTCAGGACCAGGAGCCCGCCCCCGCCGAGCGGGACCGAGTTCCCGGCGCTGTCGATGACGTCGACCTCGATGCCCGGGAACGGGAATGTCGCGCTGCCGGGCTTCGTGGTCGTGACCCCGGGCAGCGGCGTGATCATGATCATGCCCGTCTCGGTCTGCCACCAGGTGTCGACGATCGGTAGCGTCCCGCGGCCGATGTGCTTCTGGTACCAGAGCCAGGCGACCGGGTTGATCGGCTCGCCCACCGAGCCGAGCACGCGCAGGGACGAGAGGTCGTGCGCCTGGGCGTGCTGCGCGCCCTGCTTCATGTGGGCCCGGATCGCGGTCGGGGCGCAGTACAGGATGTTGACCTTGTAGTCCTCGATGATCTGCCACCAGCGGCCCCAGTCCGGGGTGTCCGGGGTGCCCTCGTACAGCACGCTGGTCGTCGCGTTCGCGAGCGGCCCGTAGACGATGTAGCTGTGGCCGGTCACCCAGCCGACGTCCGCCGCGCACCAGTACACGTCGTCCGGCTTCACGTCGAAGACCATCTCGTGGGTGAAGCTCGCGCCCAGCAGGTAGCCCGCGGTCGTGTGGACGATGCCCTTCGGCTTCGCGGTCGTCCCCGAGGTGTAGAGCAGGTAGAGCATGTGCTCGCTGTCGAGCGCGACCGGCTCGTGGTGGGCGGGCTGGCGCTCGACGATGTCGTCCCACCAGACGTCGCGCCCGTCCTGCATCGCGGTGCCGCCTTCGACCGCGTCGCCGAGCCGGCGAACGACCAGCGTGTGCTCGACGGTCGGGGTCGACGCGAGCGCCTCGTCGACGGCCGGCTTCAGCGGCGCCGGCTTGCCGCGCCGCCAGCCGCCGTCGGCCGTGATCACGAGCTTGGCCTGGGAGTCGATGATCCGGCCACTCAGCGCCTCGGCCGAGAAGCCGCCGAAGACCACCGTGTGCGGTGCCCCGATCCGGGCGCACGCCAGCATCGCGATCGGCAGCTCCGGGATCATCGGCATGTAGATGGCGACCCGATCGCCGGTCTGCACCCCCAGCTCGAGCATCGCGTTGGCCGTCTTGCTGACTTCGCGCTGGAGGTCGGCGAAGGTGATCGTCCGGGTGTCGCCTGGCTCACCGATCCAGTGGTACGCGACCTTGTGGCCGAGGCCGCGCTCGACGTGTCGGTCGACGCAGTTGTAGGCGATGTTGAGCTTGCCGCCGACGAACCACTTCGCGAAGGGCAGGTCCCACTCGAGGGTCGTGTGGAAGTCCTCGACCCAGTCGATGCGCTCGCGGGCCAGGCGCGCCCAGAACGCCTCGTAGTCGGCCTCGGCCTCGGCGTACAGATCGGCTTTCGCGTTGGCCTGCGCCGTGAACGCGGGGTCGGGCGGGAACTTGCGGTCTTCCGCGAGGAGATTCTCGATCTCGGGCGTCGGCGTCGGGGACGAGTCGATGCTCACGGGAGGCACCCTTTCCGAGCGATCTGCTGGCCGAGCCATCGTACCGCGGGCGGCGGCGCGGCCGTGCGATGCGGTTCCCTCGCCGCGGACGTCAGTCGGAGTCGAGCGCCAGGTCGTCGTCGCCGGGTCCACCCTCGACTTCGGCGGCCGACAGGCCAGCGGCCGCCAGGGCGGCCGGGTCACGCGACAGGATCACGCGCTGCGGCCTCGGGATCTCGATGCCGTTGGCCTCGAGGGCCGCGAGTAGGCGCTTGCGGAACTCGCCGCCGGCGGCCCATTGCTCGGGGGCCCGGACCGAGCCCAGGATCTTGATCGTCACGCCGTACTCGCCGATGGCCTCGATCCGCTCGACGCGGGGCGTCTCGAGGACCCGGCGCTTCCAGACGGGGTCGGCCGAGAACTCGCGCCCGACGGTATCGACGATCTCGATGACCTTGTCGATGTCCGTCCCGTAGGCGACGGTGATGTCCTGGTTGATCCGGGCCCACACCCGGGTGAGGTTGGAGGCGACCTTGATCTCGCCGTTGGGGACCGTGTGCACGACCCCGTCGAGGTCACGCACGGTCGTCCGTCGCAGGTTGAAGTCCTCGACGGTCCCGTCGATGCCGGCCACGCGCACGACGTCGCCCTTCGAGAACTGGTTCTCGAGGAGGATCAGGGCGCCGTTGAGGTAGTCACGGACCAGCGTCTGGGCCCCGAAGCCGACCGCGATGCCGATGACCCCGAAGCCCGCGAGCGCCGGCCCGATATCGAGGCCGAGCTGCCCGAGGATCATGAGCGCGGCGATGACCACGATGAAGAACTGGATCACGTGGGCACCCAGGCCATCGAGCGTGTCCATCCGCTTCTTGAGCTCGACCGCGCTCAGCTCCTGGGCCGTGCCTTCCGTGGCCTCGCGGTCGAGGAGGGCCTTGACGATCCCGTGCACGAACAGGCTCGCGAGGCGCATCGCCACGACCGTCACGACGAGGATCAGCGCGACCGGGATCAGGGACTCGCGCGCAAAGGCCGCGATGTCGCTCCACGGCGGCTCGGTGAAGTCGGGCATCGCTCAAGGGTAGCGAGTCGCCGGGGAGCGCTTCGGCCGCCGGGGCGTGGTGGCCGGGTTCAGGCCGTCGCGGTCACCGGGGCTGGCTGGCGGCTGGGGGCGGTGCCGCCGAGGCGCACCGAGATCGCCGCCGCGGCCTCGCGGGCCTGGGCCGCGAGCTCCGGGATGCGCCGCGGGGTGAGCCGGAACGCCGGCCCCCACACGTCCACGGCCGCGATCACGTTGCCGCGCGCGTCGTGGATCGGGGCGGCCACGGCGTTGAGGCCCAGCTCGTACTCGCCGATGGCGGTGGCGTACCCGCGTCGCCGGATGCGGGCCAGTTCCTCGAGCAGGGGTTCCAGCTCGACGATCGTGCGTTCCGTGTAGCTCACGAGACCGCGCCGGACGATCCGCAGCACGTCCCGCTCGGCCAGCGCGGACATCAGGACCTTGCCCGAGGCGACGCAGTGGAGTGGCGTCGCCCGGCCAGTCCAGTCGCCCACGGCGATGAGATTCGGCCCGTCCGCCTGGGCGACGGTGAGCAGCGAGTCGCCGTCGAGGATCCCGATCCCCGTCGTCTCATGGGTCAGGCGCGCCAGCCGCTCCAGCTCCGGGGAGGCGATGCCGCGCAGGTCGAGGGTGCGCTCGGCGCGTTCGGCGAGGCGGATCACCACCAGGCCGAGCCGGTACTTGCCGGTCTCGTCGTCCTGCTCCACGAGGCCGCGCTTCTGGAGCGTGGCCAGGAGGCGCGAGGCCGTGGACTTGTGGAGACCCAGCCGTCGGGCGAGCTCGGTGACGCCGGCTTCGCCCTGGGAGTCGCCAAGGGCCAGGAGGAGGGCGGCCGCTCGATCGACGGAGCGGACCGCATTGCCGTCAAGCACCATCGCTGCCCCTCGCCATGTCTGTCAGCCGCCGGCCGGAGGCCACTGCACGTGCTGCATCGGCGTGCCGTGGGCTCGTTCTTCGAGCGCTGCGTCGAGTGATTCCGAGAAGGCCGTCAGCACCCGGTCGATGATGTCGGCGTCGGCGTGCGCCTCGCAGATGAACCACGGCTCTCGCGAGTCCGGCTCCGGCATCGCGCCGCGGGCGTGCATGCCGATGGCGATCGCGTCGTAGAGCTCGTGATCGGTCGTGGCCCAGTCGCGGTATTCGGTCGCGACCTCCTCGCGGAACATGATCCCGAACATCGATGGGTGACCGGTGAAGTGGTACGCGATGCCCACCGGGTCGAGGATCTCGCGAAGGCCGTCCTGGATCGTGCGGCCCGTCGCGTTGATCGTGTCGAGCGCGTTCGTGTCGCGGATGATCTCGAGGGTCTTGACCGCGGCCGCCGCCGCGACGCGGTTGCCGGCGTACGTGCCGCCGTGGCTGACCTTGTCGGGAAGCATGTCCATGACCTCGCGACGCCCACCGAACGCGGCCGCCGGATACCCGTTGCCCATCGCCTTGGCGAACGTTCCGAGGTCCGGCTTCACGCCGAAGAATTCGGCGGCGCCGCCGCGCGCCAGCCGGAACCCGGTCTTCACCTCGTCGAAGATCAGGAGGATCCCGAACTCCTCGGTGAGGGCGCGCATCTGCCGGTGGAAACCCTCCTGGGGCATGATCGCCTGAGCGTTGCCGAGGACCGGCTCGACGATGATCGCCGCGATCTCCTCGCCATGCCGCTCGAAGATCCGGCGCAGGGCGTCGATATTGTTGTAGCGCGCCGGGATGATCGTGTCGGCGACGGCCCCCGGGATGCCGCGGCCCCAGGCGAGCGCGACCGGTGCGTCCGCATCGCCGAGCTCGGACATGTCGTCCGGTCCGACGCTGATCAGGGCGTAGTCGTGGACCCCGTGGTACTGACCCTCGAACTTCACGATCTTCTCGCGGCCCGTGAAGGCGCGGGCGATGCGCATCGCGTGCATCGTCGCCTCGGTGCCCGACACGGTCATGCGGGCCATGTCGACCCAACCCGTGAGCTCCTTGACGAGCTCCATCGCGCGGACCTCGTCCTCACTGGTGAGGCTGAAGCTCACGCCCCGGCGCATGCGCTCGTTGACGTAGTCGTCGACGCGGTCGTCGCCGTGGCCCAGGATCACCGGGCCGTAGCCCATGCGGAGGTCAACGAACTCGTTTCCGTCGGCATCCCAGACCATGCCGCCCTTGCCCCGATCGACGTAGATCGTGCTCTCCCCCCAGGCCCGGAAATTCGAATCCGTGCCACCGGGGAGCGACTCGAGAGCTCGCTGGTACAGGGCGTTCTGGGCGTCGCGGCGGAGCGTGGGCGTGATCCGGGCGGCGGGTTCCGTGGCCATCAAGTCCTCATGTGCGGGCGTTCGATCCGACGGGCGTGGCGGCCCGGCCCACGGGACGCGCGTTGCGCGATGCGGGACGGCGGTCGGGGCATCGTGCCACAGGCCGCTCCGCGTCGTCAACGCGACTTTCGTCACGATCTGGTTGGAACGCCACGAATCCCGCGCCGTCGCCGACCGTTCTGTGCGGATAGGCACGTGATGCATTCGCTGGCTAGACTTCGGGCCCATGCCACGAACGGGCTCGAACGCCCCGGTCAGCTACTGGCTGCGCGAGCCCGGCCCGCCCGCCGATCCGGCGCTGGGTGCTCAAGAACACGTGGAAGCCGACGTCGCGATCATCGGTGCCGGCTTCACCGGCCTGTGGACCGCGCTCGCGCTGACCGACACCGACCCATCCCTCCGGGTGGTGGTGCTGGAGGCCGAGACCGTGGGGTTCGGGGCCAGCGGCCGCAACGGCGGCTTCTGCGAGGCGAGCCTCACCCACGGCCTGGCGAACGGGATCAGGCACTTCCCTGACGAGCTGCCGCGGCTCGAGCAGGAAGGGATCGAGAACCTCGAGGCGCTGATCGCGTTCACCCGCGAACACGGCATCGACTGCGACCTCGAGGAGACCGGCACTCTGGGTCTCGCCGACCAGCCGTACCAGGTCGAAGAGTTCCGGGCCTGGGTCGACGAGGCGGCCGAGCACGGGGAGCACCTGGTGTTCCTGGACGGCGACGCCGCCCGGGAAGAGGTCCACTCCCCGCTGTGGCACGCCGGCCTGTACCGGCCGCCCGGCCGCGACGTCCTCCTTGACCCGGCCAAGCTCTGCCGCGGCCTGGCCCGCGTCGCACGCGAGCGTGGCGTGGCCGTGCACGAGCACACCCCCGCGACCCGCCTCGAGCGACGGGCGGGCGGCATCACGATCACGACGGCCGCCGGTGCCACGGTCCGGGCCGATCAGGTCGTCGTCGCGACATCGGCCTACTCGGGCTGGCTTCGCCGCCTTTCGCCGCTGTTCGTGCCGGTCTACGACTACGTCCTCGTGTCCGATCCGCTGACGCCCGCCCAGCGCACAGCGATCGGCTGGAAACGGCGGCAGGGCCTGAGCGACGGGAACAACCAATTTCACTACTTCCGGCTGACCGCCGACGACCGGATCCTGTGGGGCGGCTACGACGCGATCCACCATTTCGGTAGCCGGGTCGGGCCAGAGCTGGACGACCGACCGCAGACCTTCGAGCGACTCGAAGCGCAGTTCTTCCGGGCCTTCCCGCAGCTTGACGGCCTCGCCTTCCCGTATCGCTGGGGCGGGGCGATCGACACGACCTCGCGGTTCACGGTCACGTTCGGCCAGACGATGGGCGGCCGGCTGACCTATGCCCTGGGCTACACGGGACTGGGTGTCGGTGCCAGCCGCTGGGCGGCCGGTGTCGTCCGCGACTTCATCCTGCGCCCCGACGAGGACCGCCTGCGCCTGCGGCTCGTGACCTCGCCGCCCGTCCCGTTCCCGCCCGAGCCACTGCGATCGCTCGCGGTCGACACCGTCCGCCACGAGCTGGATCGGGCCGACCGCAACGAAGGCCGGCGCGGAGTCCTGCTCAAGACGCTCGACGCGCTCGGGATCGGTTTCGACTCCTGAACGTGATGAAGCCCGCCGGTTCGGCGGGCTTCATCGTAGAGACGGACCGCGCGGCGGCCGGTCGATCAGCCGTTCGGGATCCGGACGAGCAGGAGCTGGCCACCGGCACGCTTGTCGGTGAAGTCCGGGCCTGGAGGCGCGACGTTGTCGGCGCCCGGGCGCTTCTCGACCCACAGGGTCCCGGCCTGGACGTCGATCAGGAACGCCCCAGGCCCGAACGCCGCCGAAGCGTCCACGATGCCGCTCGACTCCCAAGCACCGAGTTGGCCGGGGGCAAAGACACCCGCGGTACCGTCGACGTCGGTCGGGCCTTCGTCAGCGGACTGGTCGACCTTGAGCACCACCGACGGGATACCGGTCGCGAACGGGTACTGCCAGACGCGGGCCGTCGTCGCGGCCGGATCAGTGGAACCGAACGGGAACTGCTGGCTCCCACCCGGGTCCTCGGTAAAGTAGAGGCCGTTGACGGTGGACTCGATGTTGTCCGGCTGATGGATCTCGGTCGCGGTCTTGACCGGCGCGTCGTCGCCCTCGATGAGGATCGACATGGCCGTGACCTTCGTGGGGTCGTCGGGATCCAGGACCATCTTCCAGACGCGGCCGTTGGTTGAGATCCCAGGGCCGAACGTCGGCACGGGCGGGTTGGGCGGAGCAGGTTGCATCGGCACTGTGCCGCGCCCGGAATCGACGACGTACACGACGTTGGCCATGCCCGGCCGCTTGTCGTAGGCGATGTCCTCGACACGGACGAACCGGAAGACACCGTTCCGCCTCGACCACTCGTCGAGGACCCACTGGGGCCCATCGATGCCGACGCCGTTCGGGTCGCGCTGCCAGGACCCGCCGTTCGGCGGAAGGGGATACGGGCCGCCCAGCGACGCCGGGACATCCCCGGCCATCAAGTCCGTCCCGTCAGGATTGCGTCCCGTCGCGATGAGGCGGGGGACGGGGATGAACTGTCCCGAAACGGAGGTCGCATCACCCGGGACGAAGTCCTCGTAGCGCTGCTTTGGTCCGTTGGTCTGGAACGCCCAGAGCGCGCCCTGGTCGTTCCATACCGCGTCGGCATCCGGCGCGATGTACGAGTAGAGCTGTGACTGCGACGGATTGTTGGTGAAGGTGTCGTCGCCCGACAGCAGCACCACATCGTCGAAGCCCGGGATCGGCACGGAGTTCTCGTGGTTGTGGCGACCCATGCCCCAGATCGGGCGGTTCGTTCGGGACTTGAGGTCGTAGGCGACGACCACGCCGGACTGGCGCGCCGCATCGGCACCGATGACGGCCGGCCAGGCGTTGCCGGACCGGTTGACCCAGTCGACGCTCTCCTCGTTCGTGAACAGGATCTCCCGGTCGAAACCCTCCGCGGCCGTCGCGAGATAGCTCGAGCAGAAGCGCTGGTAGTTGTCGTCGCTGGTGATGACCATCGCGCCGCTCAGCACACCGGCGCTCTTCCGGTGGAGCGTGAGCAGGCTGACCTGCGCGTTGTCGAAATCGTTCTGCGAGTTGAGCTCGGTGGGCGCTGATGGCGTGTACGGGAACGGGACCCGCGAGGTCTCGTGGTTGACGTACACCTCGGCGATCGACTTGTTGCGGACCTTCACCGCGATGCCGTCGGGCACCGACTCGAAGACATAGCCGTCGTCACCGGCGGCCTCGCCGACCGTGATGAGCGGCGTTACCGTGACCCCGGCACCGACCGCCGTCAGCATGGCGGGCTGGCTCGTCTTCGTGCCGCCACCGGCGGCCGTGACGGGCCCGATCCCGGCGCCGAGCGCGGCGATGACGATCAGGGCGGTGAGTTGAAGCCGGCGACGGCGGGGCACGAGCCGTGAGCGGTGCATGGGACCTCCTCGAGTGCACTGCAGGGGCATTCGGTGGGGTCTGATATGGTCCCCCACTCGCGCGTCAACGGCAAGTGAACGACCCCTCCGGAGGTCGAGTCGTGGTGCGCCCCGGCACCGTCAGGCGGGCGTGGCCACCCAGGTCGGGAGCTCGCGCGCGAGCGTCGCAAGGGGCAGCGACCCGTGCCCAAGGACCTGGTCGTGGAACTCGCGCAGGTCGAACTGCGCGCCGTCTCGCTCCGTGAGCTCGCGTCGCAGCTTCTCGATCTGGCGCTGGCCCAGCTTGTAGGTCAGGGCCTGGCCCGGCCAGCAGATGTAGCGGTCGGTCTCGATGACGGCATCGGTCTCCGACAACCCCGCGTTCCGCAGGAAGTCGATCGAGCGCTGGCGCTCCCAGCGGAGGGCGTGTAACCCGGTGTCCACGACGAGCCGTGCCGCCCGCCACGCCTGCGCATCGAGCATCCCGAACCGCTCCCCTTCCGAGCGGTACAGGCCCATCTCGTCGGCGAGGCGCTCGCTGTAGAGGCCCCAGCCTTCGACATAGGCGCCACCGACCGCCCTTGCCCCGAGCCGGCGGAACGTGTTCAGGCGCGTGTTTTCCATCTCCAGGGCGATCTGGAAATGATGGCCGGGCGCCGCTTCGTGGTAGGTGGTCGAGGCGAGCTTCGTGTACTTGCGCGACGGGAGGTCATAACCGTTCGCGTAGTAGATCCCGTCGCGCGATCCGTTGGCGGACGGCGGGTAGTAGTAGGCAAAGGGCGCGTCCCGCTCCTTGTATTCCTCGACCGGCCGGACGTCGAGCCCGGCCTTGGGCAGCCGGCCGAAGAAGCGCGGCGCCGCCGCCATGGCGCGGTCGAGGTCCTCGGCCGCGCGCTGGACGAGCTGTTCCTTGGTCCCCGGGGTGTTGGCGTCGTCGGCGTCCAGGCTGGCGCGATAGGCGGCCGTGTCATCGCCGAATCCGGCGGCGCCGGCGATCTCTCGTCGTTCGTCCTCGATGGTCTCGAGCTCGTCCATGCCGATCTGGTGGATCTCCCGCGGATCCATCTCCAGGGTGGTCCAGCTGCGGATCGCCGTCCGGTAGATCGCCTCGCCGTTGGGCGCCGACCAGATGCCGGGCTCCTCGCGACTGGCGTGCCGGTACTCGCCACGGAGCGTCTCGAGGAAGGCCGCGTCCGCGGGATAGACGACGTCGCGCACGACCTCGCGGATCCGCTCTCGGTCGGCGTCGGATGCGCCCTTCACGCTGGACGGGATGATCGCCTGATCGATCGGGATCTCGAGCATGCGCTCGATCTGGGCGATCGTCCGCTCGGTCACGATCGATGGCGCCGTCAGCCCGGTGCCGAGCGCCTCGCGCAGGATGTCGGCATTGGCGGCCATGAACGCGGGATAGGCGTGCAGCCGTGCGATGAACGCTTCGAGCCGCTCGGGGGTGTCAACGGGCTGGAATTGCGTCAGCTGGGGCAGCAGCTGCTGGGGCCCACCCATCTGGTCCACCACGCGGAGCTGGTGCAGGCCCTGGTCGTCCTCCTCGACACGAAGCTCACCGATCACCTGGAGCATGTCGCGGGTGATGCGCTCCTCCGTGGAGAGCCCGTCCACAGGGATGGCCGCGGCCTCCGCCGCCGTGCGGGCCATCAGATCGCGGACCTTCGCACGACCGGCCGGCGAGGGGTCCTCCAACCGGTCGGCGTACCGTTCATCGCCGTAGAACGTGGCGGTCGTCGGATCGAGCTCGAGGATGCTCTCCCAGTAGCGGTCGGACAATGCGTCCACGGTCGAACGGTCGTCGGTCATCGTGGGTCTCGAGGCCTCCCCTGCGGGCGGGATGCGCCGCCCGGATCCGAGCCGCGCCGCCGGGTCGGGGCTGCGGCCTGATGGAGCCGTAGCGTAGCGTGCGGGACCCTCAGCCGCCGAACAGCGGCATCTGTTCGCCGCCGCGCTCGACCACCGGATCGAGGCCGAGCAGCGGTTCGAGCGCATCGAGGTCAGGCTGGTCTGCGGCGAGGAACGTCCGCAGGTGATCCCACTTGATGATGTGCCAGCCGTACTCGTCCATGGCCGCCCGCAGGAGCGGCGAGCGCTCGAGCTTGTGGCGGACGAGATCGGTCCGTTCCGGGGCGATCGCCAGGAACCGGACGAGCTTCTCGTCGGCGCCGATGCGGGGATGCCGTCGGAGCAACGGTTCCCCGAGGATCGCCGTCCATTCGACCTCGAACAGGAACGCCACCTTGCTGCGCACGTACCAGATCGCGTCCACGTCCGCGAGCTCGGGTACCGATCGGGCGATGCCGCCCAGGCCGACCGTCTGTTCGCGTTCACCGAGGAGGTCGGCGAGCATGCCACGCCCATGGCGTCGGGCCTGTTCACGTTGTGACAACCAGACGCGCATCCCCATGCGATGGCCGGCGTCGGCGAGCATCGCCAGCAGCTCGGTGTGCTCCTGGCTGCGCTTGAGCAGGTCATCGCCGGTGATCAGCCGATCGGGCGTGCTGGCCATGCTCCGGTAGCTGTCCAGGCAGGCGTGGACGAGCGTCTCGTCGGGCAGGTCGTGGCCGCTGAACATCGTCGCCATGCGGTCGTAGAACGCGGCTTCCGACAGCGGCCCCGCGGTGGACAGGAGGCTGAACACCGCCCACTCGACCCGATCCGCGAGCGGGGCGGCGGCGGCCTCGACATCGTCGCCGTCGGCCAGCCACCAGCGCCCGGGCTCGATCTCGGTGAGGCGGCGATGGTTGGGCCGCGCCAGCTCATCGCGGATCACGGCGAGGAGACGATCGACCGGATCGGGTGCGCCGCCGCCGGGCCGGGTGTCGGCGTTCGTATCCCGCGAGTCCGCGGTGGCCGGAGGGTCACCCGACGGTGGATCGCCGATGGGCCGCGTGACCGCGGCCGCGTCGGCCGCCGCCGCAGGTGCGGGAGGTGCGGCCCCTGGGTTGCCCGCGGGGTTTTCGGTCGCGGCGGGACGGGCGCCGGCGGCGAGGCGGCGGAGCTGGCCCGACCGGTCCAGCCCGACGAGGATCTCGCCGAAGAGCCGCTCCATGCGGGCCGGCTCGCCCCGGGCTCGCAGCGTCTCCACCACCGAGTCCGTGACCGCGGTCGCGGCCTCGGCCGGCGAGAACGGGCGCTGGTCGAACCGTTCCGGCGGCGCGAACAACCCGCGCCCCGGGACCATGTCCGGGTCCCCGGCACCGCCCGGGATCGCGGGCAACCCCACGTTGCCTCTCGTACGCGGACCGGGAGGCAGGGCCGCGCCGGGCGGCACGAGCTCGATCACGCCGGCGCCGGCGTCGTCAGGATCCGAGAGCCGTGCGACCGTGACGCGGTACCCGGCCGAAGCTCCGCCGATCGCCACCGCGGCCAGGGCCTCCATCCCGCCATCGACGAGTTGGACCACGCGACCGTCACGCGCCATCGACGGCTCGACCGCCGCCAGCGATCGCCCGATCGCGACTGCCTGCCACGACCACGGCGCCCGCAAGGACGTATCGGCCAGCGCGTCGATCGGCAGCATGGACGCGGCCTCGCGGCCGAGGGTCCACGCCGTTCCGTGGTAGGCCGCGGCCAGCCGCTCCAGGCTGGGGCGGATCGGCGGCTGACCCAGGACGAGCCGGACGCGCGGCGCCGGTGCGCCGGCTCGATCGTTGAGGGCCAGGCTCCCGTCGCTCAGGGCGCGTACCGCCGATGGGCTGGCGATCGCCAGGACCGCGGTGGCCGACCCTTCCCCGAGCGAGCGCAGGTCTTCGCCCAGGCGGGCCTGCATCGGCCCGAGCGCCCCGCCCTCGAGACGCTGGACGAACCCGCGCACGGCTCGGAACGCGTCCTCGAACGCGAGCCACGGGTTGCGCTCCCGCCATTGCGTGGCCGCCGGGAGCCGGACGTGACCACCGGCGACGCGCAGTGACCCACCTCGGCCCGCCGCGCCGACGAGCCGGCTCGACGGCAGCAGCGCGTGCAGCAGCGAGAGGCGGAGTGCCGCGAGCACGTTGGCCGCCCGCAGGTCGGTCTCGATCCGCTCCATGATCGCCGTCAGCGCGATGAGCTGGCGTGGGGTATGCAGCTCGAGCAGCTCGTCGACCAGCGTCGCGGCCCCCTCGACGACCGGGAAGCGCTCGATGGCCCAGGCACGCGCCGCCTCGAGATCGGCGTCGGCTGTCGAGCGTGCCACGTCGTCGGCCTCGAGCGGTGCCTGGCGCTGCTCGGAGCCGCCCCGCTGGTCGCGGCAGACCGTGCAGCGGTAGTGCCGGATGACGGCCTTCGGGGGCCCGTCCTCCTCTGCGGACCAGGTGAACTCGTCCGCCACGAGCATCCGCCCACAGGTCGCGCAGCGGGTCGCGAACAGGTCGCCGATCGACACCTTGAGGCTGGTCTCCCGCCGGGGCGACGCGGACATGCCCTGGAACGCGGCGTCGAGGTGGCGCACGTCCGGCGGACGGAGCACGACCTCTGCGAGCATCCGGGTCAGCGGTGTCGATTCGATGGAGACGGCGCGCCGCTGACGGTCGAGCGCGGCGCGCGCCACCCATCCGCCCCGTCCGGCAAGGTCCACCACGATGTCGCCGGGGCCGGTGTGCGCCTCGATCCGGGCGGCCAGCAGGGTCGCCGACGGGGCAGGCGCGAGCCGCTCGAAAGCGGGCAGCGAGTAGCCCGCTTCGGCGCGCGTGGAGGCGACACGGCCGGTCATGCTGTCGACGATGCTAGCCCACGGCCGCCCGCCGCGACCGCGGCGGGTCGACAGCGCCGGAACGCGCTCGTAGTGTTGCGACCGACATGTCGACCGCCACGGTCCCCGATCTGGTCGCCGCTCGACGCCTGATCGATGACGCGCTGGGCGACCTGCTCGCGGTCGGCGACGACGCGCTCGAGGCGGCGTGGACCTGGCCGGACCACGGCGAGCTGGATCGGCGCTCCGGGGTCTTCCGCATCATCGAGGACCTCGACGCGGTCACGGCCGCGATCAACGCCGCTGGCGTGGCCCGCCCCGCCGACGAGGCGATCGTCGCGCCGGCCACCGTCGCGCGCTGGGAGCTCATCGGCCTGCTGGCGCCGCTGACGGAGATGGACCTGGATGCCGATCCGGGTGGGGGCGAGTGGACGATCCGCCAGACCGTGGCGCACATCATCGCGAGCCAGCACTCCTACGGGGCGTACACGGCCTGGTGGCGCGACCAGGCCATCGCGACCAGCGACGAGCGGCTGCCGTTCGCGCCGGAAGACATCGATGACCCGGCGTGGGACGAGGCGATCGCCGCCAACGGGTCGCTCGATGAGATCCGGGGCCGGCTTCATCTGGCGCTCGAGGAGGCGGCGGTGCGGCTGGCCGACCTCTCGAGCGAGGAGCTGGCGCTCGCCGCTCGCTGGTCCGACCTCCCGGTCACCATCGCGATCCGTCAGGGCCGCTGGGCCTCGCACATCACCGAGCACACGGTCCAGGTCGACAAGACGCTCGTGTGGCTGGGCCGCCAGCCATCCGAGGTCGAACGCCTCGTCCGGCTCGTGGCGACGGCGTGGGGCCGGCTCGAGGCCAACGTCTGGCCGCGATCCCCGGACGCGAAGACGATCGGCCTGGCGCTGGATGCGGCTCAGAACGCGGCTGCGACGGCGTCGTCGATCCGGGGGGACGGTCCCGCCTGACGGCTTACGGCTCGTCGAGCTCGTCGGGCTCTTCCTCGAACGCTTCTTCGGTCGTCGACTCCGGCGGCAGGACGCGGTCGAGATCCTCGATCTCCTCGTCCTCCTCGTCGTCCTCGAGGTCCTCCTCGAGCTCCATCTCCTCGCGCACGAGGGTGCCCTTCGTGTAGGGCCGGAGGTCGGTCGACTTGGCCGCGGTCGGGAAGCTGACCTTCCCGTAGTTGCTCGGGTCCTGGAAGATCTCGCGGATGATCAGGCGGACGTCCTTGTCGCCGAGGCTCGTGACGCCGGCCGAGTACTTGTTGCCGTCCGCCATGAGCTTGAGCAGGCGGGCCGCGACGCGGGGCTCGACGACGCCGATGCGCATGCCGTTGCTGAACGCGATCAACCGGTTCTTCTCGGGCGTGAGCTCGACGGCGTCGCCGGGGTTGACCTGGGCGAGTTCCTTGGGATTCGCGAGGTCGGTCAGGAAGGCGAAACCTGTCTTGCCGGTCTCCTCGACGAAGATCGAGACCGCCGCCTTGCTGCCCTCCTGGGCCGGGACCGTCTTCTCGCCCGCGGCGTTGAGGAGCACCTTGAGCCGGTCGATGTTGCGCTCGGCGATGCGGTTGGTGGGGTCGAGGGCCAGGGCCGTCTGGTAGTGCTCACGTGCCTCGCCGAGCATGCCGAGCTCCCAGAGCGCCTTGGCGAGCCGGTTCTCAGCCTCCGCGTCCGGGCCGAGCTCCAACAGCTTGCGGTTGGTGGCCGCGGAGTCGGCCCACTGCGCGGAAGATGCCTGGGCGATGGCCTGCTCGGCCAGCTGTCGCTTCTGGCGGGTCAGGTTGACCGGACTCTGGGCGTTGGTCTCGACGTCGGGGGGGAAGGTCACGGGCGGGTCGTCCTTTCGGGCGCGAACTCATCGGGCGGCTTGCGGTTCTTGTGTCTGGTCGCCGTGGCGCGGCGCATCGCGACACGGGTCGTTCGGATCGGGTCGCGCGACCGGCTCGCGGGTCGCAGCGCGGCCTTGCTTTCTAGCACCGGTGGCCCATGGCGTCAAACGCGGGGCTCGGGCGCCGCTGGAGGCCCGGCACCCGCCGCCGCTTCGCGCGACGGTCCGGGCGTACGCTGCCGACTCCGGATCCTGCAACAACCGGGTCCACCATGCGTTCGTCTGCTGTGAGTCCCCTGAGATCGTCGAGCATGTCCCGCGCCCGAGCGCTGGTCCTCGTGACCCTGATCGCCGTTCCACTCGCCGCGTATGGCGCTGCGAGCGCGGTCGTCTGGGACAAGCTCACGAGCGTGTCGACCCAGTGCGGAGGCCGCTGGGCCCAGAACACGCCGGGAGCGTTCGAGGCCCCCGCCGAGTACGCACTGGACACCAGCCCGTGGGCGATGCCCGCCCCGGAAGAGGTGCGCATCCCCAGCCGCGACCCCGGCATCGAGCTCGCAGGCTGGTGGCTGCCCGCCGTGCCGGGCGACGGCGAAGGGCCCGCGCCCGCCGTCGTCGTCGTGCACGGGTTCACCGCCTGTCGTCACGACCATGCGGTCCTCCTGCCGGCCGGGATGCTGCACCGCAACGGGTTCTCGGTCCTGCTCATCGACCTGCGCGACCACGGCGATTCCACACGGGAGGATGGCCGTTTCGCCGGTGGCACGGACGAATACCGCGACGTCCTGGGGGCGTGGGACTGGCTGCGCGCCGAACAAGGGCTGCCGCCTGCGTCGATCGGCCTCGTCGGCATCTCCCTGGGTGCGGCGACCGTGCTCCTGGCCACCGGGCAGGAGTCGAGGGTGGCGTCAGTCTGGGAGGACTCGAGCTACGCCGACCTCGGGACGGCGATCGATGCCGAGCTGACGCGAGAGGGCTACCCGACGTTCCTGGTACCGGCCGGCGTCCTCATGGCGCGCCTCATCTCGGGCGACGACCTCGTGTCGTACAGCCCGCTCGACGCCGTCGGGGCGCTCGATGGGCGGCCGCTGTTCATCACCCACGGCACGAGCGACGAGCGCCTGAGCGTGGCGTACGGGCACAAGCTCGAGGAAGCGGTCGTCGCCGACGGCGGAAACGTCCAGAGCTGGTACGTGGAGGGCGCGAAGCACACCGAGGCGATGGTCACGGACCCGGCCGGCTACGAGGAGCGGCTCGTCGAGTTCTTCGGGACGACCCTGGCTACGCCCGCGCCATGAGATTCAGCACGATGACCACGATCCCGAGCACGCCCAGGAGCGCGATCTGCCACAACCAGCGGGGATCCCGGCGATGCGCCGGCGCGGCGCCATGGAACGCGTCCCACAGGTAGAACACGAGGGTCAGCAACGCGGGGCCCAGCAGGCGAGGGATCTCCATGAAGCGCACGGCTGCTGCAGCGATGGCGATGGCCGCCGCGTAGGTCGCCGCGGACCAGAGCGCGTCCCGCGCGTTCGACACCCGCAGGGCGGCTGCTCGGTATCCGAGCAGGAACGCGATGATGGCGTCGCCCGCCACGAGGACCAGGAGGTCGGTTTCCGGGAGTGGGGCACCGCCGCCGCCACCGGCGGGCGCCGGCTGGACGAGGCCACCAGGGATCATCGCCGCGACGCCGACGAACCCGAGGAACGCGACGATGAGGGTCGTGACCAGCACGGCCGTCCGCGCCTCGGCGTCGACGCCCGATGGCGACCGCAGGATCCGCTCCTCGAGGGCAAGGCAGCGGTCCACGATGAGCCCGGTGATGAGCAGGGCCGGCACCAGGCCCAGCCCGAACGGCACGAGCCGGATGGCCCCGACACAGGCGGCCGCAGCGACCGCCGGAAGGATCAGCGACTCGACCGGGACGCCGAGACCCGGTCCTTCGACCCGAGCGCGCTCTTCGCCGAGGACTTGAAGGGTGCCCAGGAGGATCGCCCCGAGCAGGAAGATCGCGGCCAGCCAGATACCCGGCGGCTCGATCAGCCGCGACAGGCCGACGACCGTGACCGCCGCGAGCGCCAGGTCGTGCCGCCCGGCCACATCGTCGCCGCGCGCGGCGAGGGTGCGCGCCGCTCACACGCGCCCCGGCTTTCCCGCGACCCAGGTCAGCAGGTCGGCCCGCGAGCGCGTGTTCAACACGTGTCGCGGCTCCACCCAGGCCCTCCGCGCCTGGCTGACCCCCCAGCGCAGGTGCTCGAATTCGCCGGTCTTGTGGGCGTCCGAGTCGATCGAGAGCGTGCAGCCGACCTCGACGGCCCGTCGCGCCCGCTCGACCGCGAGGTCGAGCCGGTGGGGCGAGCCGTTCATCTCGAGCACGGTCCCCGTCCGGGCCGCTTCGGCATAGACGGCGTCCCAATCCAGGTCGAGGTCGTCGCGCGTCCCGATCATGCGCCCGGACGGATGCGCGATGACGTCGACGTGCGGGCTGCGGATGCCGTTGAGCGTCCGCCGCGTCAGGTCCGCTCGCGATTGCCGGCGCGACACGTGGACCGACGCCACGACCAGGTCGAACCGCTCGAGCAGCGCATCCGGGTAGTCGAGCTCGCCATCGGCCCGGATCTCGAGCTCGCAGCCGTGCAGCAGCCGGAAGCCTTCGGGCGGCGTCTCCGGAGGGGCCGTTCCGGCTGCCTCCTCTGCGGCAAAGCGGGCGTTGAGCTCCGCGATGATCACCCGCTGCTGCTCCACGCGCTCGGGCGTGAGGCCGCGGGCGATGGCCAGCGACTGGGAGTGGTCCGTCAGCACCTGGTACGCATGGCCGCGGCGACGGGCGAACTCGGCCATGACCTCGATCGAGTGCGTGCCGTCGGACCAGTCCGAGTGGCTGTGCAGGTCGCCGCGCAGGTCGGGGAGGTCGATCAGCTGCGGCAGGCTGCCGGCCAGGGCCGCCTCGATCTCGCCGCGATCCTCGCGCAGCTCGGGCTCGATGAACGACAAGCCGAGGAAGTCGTAGGCCTCCGCTTCCGTGGCGAAGGTCCGGAGCTCCGCAGCGCTGCCGGTGAGTGGCTCACCGTCCTCGCCGATGCGCAGGAAGCCCTTCTCGGACAGGCTCCATCCTTGATCGCGGGCGCGTTCGCGCAGCCGGACGTTGTGCTCCTTGGATCCCGTGAAGTGGATGCGATACGTGCCGGCGGTGCCCGGCGGCATGACCATGAGGTCGGCCTGCGGGCCACGGAGCAGGCGCACCGCGGCCTTGTAGCCGCCCTTGTTCACGACGTGGTCCACCACGCCCAGTGTCGTGAAGCGTTCGATCAGGCCCGGCCCGTCGTCCGTCTCGGCGAGGAGGTCGAGATCGCCGATGCTCTCCTGGCGGCGCCGGAAGGAACCCGCCGACTCGATCGACTGGACCCCCGGGATATCGGTCAACGCCTCCATGAGGCCCAGGAGGGTCGCCTCGGCTCGGTGGAGCAGCATCCGCTTGGGTGCCGATTCGAGGCGGGCGATGCCCTCGAGGATGAGCTGCTCGGTCTTCGCCGACAGTCCGCGCAGCGAGCGCAGTTCCCCCGCCTCGGCGGCCGTGCGAAGATCCTCCATCGTCTCGATGCCGAGCTCGGCGTGGATCTGGCGCACGCTCCGTGGGCCGAGCCCGGGGATGCGCAACAGCTCGACCAGGCTCGGCGGGATCTCCTCGCACAGGCGGTCGTAGAAGGCCATCCGGCCAGTCGTGGCGAGCTCCTTGATCTTGTCGCTGATGGCCGCGCCGACGCCCGGGACCTTGGGGGCTTCGCCGTTTCGGTAGGCCTCGACGAGATCGACCGGGCTGCGACCGATGGCATCGGCCGCGCGGTGGTAGGCGACCGTCTTGAAGACGAGCTCACCCTTCACCTCGAGCATGTCTCCGATGTCGTGGAAGATGCGGGCGAGGTCGCCGTTGGTGAGCTCGCCCGGGCCGTCGTCCCCGTCGGCTGGGTCATGGACGTCGTCGTCGAGGTCGGGGGCCGATCCAAGGCCCGGGTCGTCGGTCACGAACGCGATGGTAGTCGGTCAGGCCGCGACGACCCGGTCTCGGCCCCCACGCTTCGCACGGTACAGGGCCTGGTCGGCGATCTCGATGAGGGCCCCGATCGACTCGTCCGGTCCGTCCGCGACGGCGACGCCGACCGACACGCTGACCGTGGCGACCCCGAGCCGTCCGAGGTCCAGGCCGCGGACCGCTGCACGGATGCGCTCTCCGACTTCGATCGCGACGCCCGGGTCGGGGTTTCGCAGGAGGACCACGAACTCCTCCCCACCGAAGCGCGCCGGGACGTCGTCCTCGCGTACCGCCGACACGATCGCACTCGCGACCGCGCGCAGCACCTCGTCGCCGGTCGCATGACCGTGGGTGTCGTTGAGGACCTTGAACTTGTCGATGTCGACCATGAGGATCCCCACCGCGTCGCCGGCGCGCCGGCGCTGGGCGAGCAACGACACGAATTCCTCGAAGTAGCGGCGGTTCGGGAGCCCGGTCAACGCATCGGTCGAGGCCTGCGCCTCCGCGGCGCGGTGCGAGTACGCGCGGGCTAGGGCGGCCGATGCCTCGACAGCGGCCGCCCCCAGGAGGCGCCGTGTGGCGTCGGTCCAGCGCCCACCGATCCGCCGGGAAAGGACGATCGCGCCAACGACCTCGTCGCCCGCGGTCAGCGGCTCGGCCAGGGCGTGGGTAAGGCCGTAGACATCCCGGACGCGGCGGGCGATCCGCTCCACGGCTTCCGCCGGGAGAGGCGCGCGCCCGCCATCGATGGGGTCGTCGAGATCGCCGGCCGGGAGCAGCGTCGTGTGATGGGGCACGCCCGGGTGCGAGCTGACGAGACGCGCCTCGACGAGGCTCGTGCCGCGTCGTCGACGCACGACCGCGATGTGATCGGCTCGTGTCGCCTCACCGAGCTCCTCGACGATCGCGTCGACGATCGCGTCGGGCGACACGGAGCGCGAAAGGCCGGACAGGATGCGGGCGAACGAGTCGGCCTCCGACCGGCTGCGCGCGTCGAGCCCCTGGACCGCCGAGACGTGCAGCAGGGCCGCGACGCCAGCCACGACGACGGCCATCAGGAGGATCCAGTCGATCGGACCCGGGTCGCGACCGAAGGCGCGCGCGACCGCGATGAGGGCGATCAGGAGGAAGGCGCCGGAGAAGAGCCACCAGGACCGGCGGATCCGTCGATCCGACGGATCAACGGGACGAGCGGGCCGCAGGGTTGGTTGGGTCACCTCGGAAATAGAGGATGGCGGTCCGGGGCCCTCGCGTCCAGTCCCGCGACGTGGTACCGATGGCAGTCCGGGAGTGGTACTTCTGTCCTACGCGGCCTCGTCCGTGCCTGCGGCGGCCGCGTCGTGTCCCCCGCCGCGCTTGACCTGGTACAGGGCCACGTCGGCAGCCGCGATGAGTTCGGTGCCCGTTCGGCCGTCGCCGGGGAAGGTGGCCACGCCGATGGACGCGGCGATCGGCACCGGCCCGCGCTGCTCGCCAACGAACGGTCGCTCGCGGAACGCGTCGAGGATGCGCTCTGCGGCGCGGCGCGCCTCGTCCGCGTCGGTGTCGGGCAGGATGAGCGCGAACTCGTCGCCGCCGTACCGGGCCGCGATGTCGGACAGGCGCAGGGTCGAGCGGATCACCTCGGCAGCCCAGGTCAGGACCCGGTCGCCGAAGAGGTGGCCGAACGTGTCGTTGACCAGCTTGAAGTCGTCGAGGTCCAGCATCAGCACGCTCAACGGTCGCCGGCCGCGCTGCGAGCGGACGACTTCCTCACCCATCCGCTCGTGCAGGAACCGGTGGTTGTAGAAGCCGGTCAGCGGGTCCCGGTCGGCGAGCTTGCGCGCGTCCTCGTACAGGCGGGCGTTCTCGAGCGCGATGGCCGCCTCGTTGGCCATCGTCCGGGCGAGCTCGATGCGCTGGGCGTCCCAGCGGATCTTGGTCTTCGAGAAGAGCTCGACGAGACCGATCGATTGGCCTTTCGCCACGAGCGGCAGCATCGCGAGGATCCGGTTCCCGTCCCGGACCATGAGGTTGACTTCGTCGGGATCGGCGGCGGGGTCGTCCGCGTCGACGATCACGGCTTTCTGGCGCTCGAGTACGCGCAGCGTCTCCGGGTATCCAGCGAGCAGGAAGTACGGCTCGAGGGCCATGTCCGGCTCCGCCGGATAGAACCCGAGCGACTCGAGCCGGCCGCCGGGCCGGTCCCAGTAGCTGATCGCGCATTCGTCGACGCCCATGGCACGGGCCAGGTGTCCCGCCATGAGGTTGGCGACCTGCCGCGGGTCCAGGCTTCCGGACAGTTCGCTGCTCATCTCGAGGAGTCGGCGTAGCTCGCCGGCCAGCTCCTGGCTCCGCGTCAGCAGCCGGGCCGTCTCGGCGGCGGTGGCCGCATGGTCGGCGAGGATCATCAGCAGACGGAGGTCGTCGGCGTCGAAGCCGTCGAGGCCGAGGATGGACAGGGTGATGACCCCGACGGTCATGCCGTCGTAGCGCATCGGCACCACGAGCATCGATTCGTCGATGTCGTCCGTGCCGGTGATCGTCTGGCCGCGCGGATCGGCGTTCGCGTCGTTGATCAGCAAGGGCTCGCCGTGCTCGGCGACCCAGCCGGTGAACCCCTCGCCGATGCGGCAGCGAAGCAGGTCCATGTCGACATGCTCGTAGGCGCCCACCCGGCCCTCGAAGGCGATCGGCACCACCTCGTCGGGCAGCTCCACGAGGTACACCCGGGCGTTGTGGTAGTCGATGATCTTGCGGGTCTCCTCGACGATCGTCCGGCCCACGGACTCCACGGACGACGCGCGGTTGAGGCGCGCCGACGCGGCCTGCAGGACGGCGAGCTGCGCGGCGCGCGCCTCCGTCTGCTCGAACAGCTCGGCGTTGGTGAGCGCGATGCCGGCGTGCGTGGCCAGGGTGGTCAGGAACGCGATGTCGCCATCGGTCCAGTCGCGCGGCTCTTTCGTGACGGCGGAGAGCGCCCCGATCACCCGGTCGTGGTGGATGAGCGGCGCGATGAGGTCCCCCGCGAACTCGACGATCCCGTCTTCACGGCCGGAGCCGATCGGGTGAGCCTCACGGGCGTCCGACCAGGCCGCAACCTGCCCCGTCCGCAGGACCTCCCCCAACCAACCCTCATCGACGCCGAACGCGGGCAGCGCCCGCGCCGCCTCATCGGACAGGCCGGCCCAGGCCGCGACGACCAGATGACCATCCTCGACGACGCGGATCGTCACGTGATCGACCCGCAGCGCCCGAAGCGTTTCGTCGACGATCGTCCGGAACAGCTCCGCGCGATCGTGCGTGGCGGCCAGCCGCTCGGCGATGTTGAGGATCGTGTCGAGCCGCTCGGCGAGCTGGGTCTCGGGGCTGTCGTTCGAGTCGGCGATCATGACATCGCCGAACGCGCCCGAACCGCCGAGGAGACGGCGGTAGAGCGAGGGTCTGGTCAGCGCGAGATCCGCTTCCGATCCGGGCTCGGACGCGGGGTCGTGCGGGATCTGGGGCGCGCTCATTGCCGCTGCATCGTCCCACCCGTGACCCCTCGTGCCGCCGGACCATCGGTACTCGCGTGGCAGGACGAACGTACTACGACCACCCGCCGGGTCGCGGTCACCGCCGGCCGCGATCTCGTCGTCCGGGACGGTGGCGAAGTACCATGCCCACCGGGAACATCGGCACACGCTAGTCGGGAGGTTGGATGGGGTCGCAGATGCGCGGAACGAACGCTTCGTCCGCCCTCGGGATGGGCCGGGGTCTCCACCGGACGGGCTGGCTGCTCTTCGTGCTCGATATCGTCGCCGCGTTCGCCGCAGCCATCATCGTGCTCTGCATCCGCTTCGACACGCCCGATCTCACGATCGCGGTCCTGCCGTACCTCCCCGCCGCCTTGTTGCCGTTCGCGGTGCGGCCTTTCGTCCACATCGCCTTCGGGCTCCATCGGCGCGAGTGGCGGTACGCCTCGGTCCGCGACCTGATCGATCTCGTCAGGGCGGTGATCGTCGGCTCCGCGATCGTGGTGATCGCGTTCCTCGTCCTCGACCGCCTCGATGCGCCGGGCACCAGCCCGTTCCCGCGGTCGTTCTTCCTGTTGGAACCCCTCGTGTTCCTCGCGCTCACGGCGGGCGCCCGGATCCTCGTGCGGACGTCGCTCGAGCGCCGAAACGGGGTCGTGTCGCCCGGAGGCTCGACGCCGACGCTGGTCTACGGAGCCGGCAACGCCGGCGCGATCATCGCCCGGATGGCCACCGCCGGCGGCCTGCGCGGGATGCGGATCGTCGGGTTCGTCGACGACGACAAGCAGAAGCACGGTTCACGGCTCCTGGGCCTTCGCGTGTTCGGTGGGCTCGAGGAGCTTCCGCACGCGGTCGAACGGACGGGCGCGGCCCAGCTGCTCGTCGCGATCCCATCCGGCGAGTCGGGTCCCGTTCGTCGCGCGTTCGATGCGGCCCAGGCCCTTGGGATGAGCGTCAAGATCGTGCCGCCGTTGCGCGACATGGTGACCGGCCACTACCAGGTCTCCGGCATCCGCGCGGTGAACGTCGAGGACCTGCTGCGTCGAGCGCCCGTCGAGATCGACTTCGAGGCGGTGGCAAGCTCGATCAACGGGGCCTCGGTCGTGGTCACCGGCGGCGGAGGCTCGATCGGCAGCGAGCTCGTTCGCCAGATCCTCTCGCTCGGCCCGCGCGTGCTGACGATCGTGGACCAGAACGAGTGGGCGCTGTGGAACGTGGAGCGCGACATCGCGACCCTTCGGCGCGAGGCGGACGGCGCCCACGTCGTCGCGGCGCTCGCCGACGTCCGGTCGCCCGCCGCCCTGAACGCCGTCCTCCGCGGGGCGCGACCCGACGTCGTCTTCCACGCCGCCGCCCTCAAGCACGTCCCGTACGTCGAGTTCTATCCGGCCGAGGGCGTCCTGACCAACGTCATCGGGACCCGCAACGTCCTGCGCGCGTGTGAGCACCTCAACATCGGGCGGTTCATCCTCATCTCGACGGACAAGGCGGTCGAGCCCGTCAGCGTCATGGGCGCCACGAAGCGCCTCGCCGAGCAGCTGACGGTCGCGGCGGGCCACCGCACGGGCCACCCCTATGCCGCCGTCCGGTTCGGCAACGTCCTGGGATCGAGCGGCAGCGTCGTGCCGCTCCTGCAGCGCCAGCTCGACGACGGCCTGCCGCTTACCATCACGCAGCCCGACGCGACGCGCTACTTCATGACGATCGCGGAGGCGGTGAGCCTCATCCTGGAGGCAGGGACGGACCCGCTCGCCGGCGACGTGTACGTGCTCGACATGGGCGAGCCGATGCGGATCATGGACCTGGCTCGCGACCTCGTCCGGCTCAACGGCGTGGACCCCGACTCGGTGCAGTTCACCGTGACCGGGCTGCGACCCGGCGAGCGTCTCCACGAGAAGCTGTTCTACGACGACGAGGTGGCCGAACGGACGCGGCACCCGGGGATCCTGCGCGCGGCGCGACCCGCGTCCGCCTCCATCGAGAACCAGATCGAGGCATTCGTCGACGAGCTCGCCGCCGCTGCGCGCGAGCACAACGACGGGGCGGTCCGTGAGTTGCTGCTGCGGAGTGCGTCGCTCACCGGCATGTCGGATATGGCCACGATGCTGCTGCCCGACGAGGTCGTGGCCGTCGGGCCGGGACGCGTCTCCGACTAGGCGGACGGCTCCGCCGATGAGGCGGACCGCGCCTCCGTCCGGCTCACCCAGGCGGCGTACCCGGCAGCCACCAGCACGACACCCGCGAGCATCCCGATCTGGGCAACGGCCGGGGCCGCCGACCATGATAAGGCGAGGACCCCGGTGACCGCCGTGGCGGCCGCGTACCCTGCCGCGACCTCGCGATGGGAGCGGCCGGCCACGACCACGCGCTGATACAGGTGCTCGCGATGGCCCGCGAACAAGTCACGGCCGGCTCGCGCCCGTCGGATGAGCGTGAAACCGGTGTCGAACAGCAGCGGGCTGACGAGCAGCAGGACCGGGACGACATCGACCACGCCGCCGTCCTGCCGCAGCAACGCCGCCCCGAGGATGAGGCCGACGAACTGGCTCCCGCCATCGCCCATGAAGATGGACGCCGGCGCGTGGTTCCACACGAGGAACCCGGCGCAGGCCGCCGCGAATGGCAGCAGGATCGGCCACGCGGCGGGCGCCACCAGCCCGACCGCCACGATCGCGGCGACCAGCGCGACGCTGCCGATCAGCCCATCGATGCCATCCATGAAGTTGACCGCGTTCACGAGCGCCGTCAGGCCGATCGTCGTGATGACGAAGGCGGGAATGCCGCCGAGCGACCAGGAGCCGTCGCCGATCCCGATGCTCAGCGTCGGTTGCAGCACGCCCGCGACGACCGCGGCGGCCGCCAGTTGCGCGAGATACTTGCCCAGGACGCTGGTATGGCGGACGTCGTCGAGCAGACCGACGGCGCCCAGGCCGAGCGCCGCCAGCACGATGACCGTTGCTTGTCCGTCCGTCCAACCCGCGGCGCACAGCCAGCCGATGACGGTGCCCACGACGATGCCCAGACCACCGATCCGTGGCGTCGGAACGTCGTGAGAGCTCCGGTCGTTGGGGATATCGAGCAGGCTCCGCTGCCGGGCGAGTCGTTCGACCACGCGGGTCACGATCGTGGCGGCGACCCCCGCGACGAGGACCGCGATCAGCAGCTGGTCCGTCACCGCGGCCGCTCCCCGCGATGCCATGCGGCGATGCGGACCATGGCCTGGTCCATGGTGAACGGCGGCACGAACCCGGTGACCTCGCGGAACGCGCCGGTCGAGTACGAGATGGAGCTCGTCAGCGTCTCGATGCGCACCGGATCGAGCAGCGGCGTCCGGCCCACCGCCCGGCTCACGGCGGTCTCCGCGGCGCCCATGCCCCGGATCGCGATCCTCGGGACCGGAAGCATCGCGGGTTTGTCGCGGCCGAGGGCTCGGGCCAGCGTGGCCAGGACCTCGCGCAGCCGGTAGGAACGATCGTCGCCGACGATGAAGGTCCGCCCCGCCGTCTCCGGCCGATCCAGCGCGACGCCGACGGCCGCCACGAGGTTGCCGACGTAGCTGAACGGGATCAGCGCCCTGCCGCCTGCCGGAAGCGGCACGATCGGCAGCCCCGCGATGCGGCACAGGACGGCGGCCAGGCCCCGCCCCTCCCCGAAGACCGACGTCGGCCGCAGGATCGTGACCGGAACGTCTCCTGCCGCGTCGACGACGGCGTCCTCGGCGTCGCGCTTGCTCTGGCCGTAAGGCGTTCGAGGTTGCGCCAGGTCGTCTTCCCGCAGGTCCTCACCCTCGCGGTGACCCATCGCCGCGACACTGCTCAGGTGGAGCAGCCGGGCCGCGCCGACGGACGAGGCGGCCGTCGCAAGGGTCCGGACGGCCTCGACGTTGTCCCGGCGGAAGCGGGCCAGCCCGGCGGCCGAGCGGTCGGTGGCCATGGCATATCCGGTCGCGTTGACGATGACGTCGCCCGGGCGGAGGAACCCTCGAAGCCGGTCCCCATCGATCAGATCCACCTCCGACCGCGCGGGTGCCGCGACCTCGCGCCCAAGGCCCTTGAGCAGGGCCGACCCGATGAACCCACCGCCTCCGAACAGCACGACGCGACCGGTCATCCGCTCTGGCCAACGAGTTCGAGTAGGGCGGACTCGAGTTGGCCACCGGTCACGGCGATGGTGTAGCGACGCCGGACGAGCTCCTGACCGCGCAGGCCCATCAGCACGCGCTCGTCGGGCGTAAGTGCGAGGAGGGCGGCGATGCCCTCGGCGAGGGATGGGCCGGAGCCCGGCTCGTAGCACCGTCCCGCGTCCGCCTCGCTGACCGGCGTGTCGTCGAGCCGGGAGGCGAGCAGGACCGGACGGCCGGCCGCGAGGTAGTCGAAGAGCTTGTTCGGGCTCAGCCCGTAGCGATAGACGTCGGCGTCGGCGAACGCCACCAACAGGATGGTGGCCCGAGCCAGGGCACCGGGCACCGCGGCCTTGTCGATCGGTGGATGGAAGTACAGGTGCGGGTGGCCGCGGTCGGTCGCCGCCTGGACCAGTTCGTCGTGCCGGCCGCCGTCGCCGATGAGGACGACCGCGAGGCGCTCGTACGTGACGAGGTCGGTCGAGCGCAGGTGGTCCAGCGCGTCGAGGACGACCTCGAGGCCGTTCGAGACCCCCTGCGCCCCGGCATACATCAGGATCTCGCGCGAGCCGCAGGCGGCGAAGATCGCCTCGAGCGTGTCGGGCATGGGCGCGCTGACCGAGGGATCGAGCTCTGACGCGTTCGGGACGTGGACGCAGCGCCGCGGATCGGTCCCCATCTCGCGAACCCGCCGATCGGCGTGCGGGGGGACGATGACGATCCGGTCGGCCAGCCGATAGCAGAGGCGCTCGAGCAGCTCGAGGGCCCGGTGCGCGAGCCCGCCACGCCGGATCGCTCCCAGATCCACCAGGGCCGAGGGCCACAGGTCGCGGATCTCGAAGACCAGCGGCACCCGGTACCGGCGGGCGAGGACGATGCCACTGAGTCCCACGAGGAGATGCGGCGACGACGCCATGATCACGTCGGGGCGCGGATCGAGGCGCAGGCCCGACCAGATCGAGCGGAGCGTGAACGCCAGCATCGATCGCAACCGCTGGCGGTCGTTGGTGCGGTAGGACCCTGTGTCCAGCCATCGGAAGCGCACGCCCGAATGGGTTTCGACCGCCGGGGCTCCCGCCGAGGCGGTGGCCCGCGTGAGGTAGTTGAACCGCGCCGCGATGACCGTGACGTCGTGCCCGCGACGGACGAGCTCCGCCCCCAGGTCCCCGTGCCGGGTGATGCCCGACGCGCCGGCCGGCAGACCATACTGATTGACGATGACGAGATGCATCCGCGCCGGATGGTAGCAAGGCTACGCGGGCCCGGGTTCGCTCGGAGCGTCCTCGTCCTGGCCGGCGGCGCGGCCGGCGCGCAGCTCATCAACACGCTCGTCGCGCCGTTCCTGACCCGGCTCTACGACCCGACCCAGGTCGGCCAGCTCGGGCTGTTCCTGGCCTTCGTCCAGATCGCGATCATCGCGCTCTCGTTGCGCTACGAGCAGGCGATCGTCCTGCCGGCATCCGACGCGGTGGCGGCCCGGCTTGCGACGCTGGCGCTGGTGCTGGTGCCGATCACCTCGCTCGTCGCGGCGGTGCTCCTCGCCGCGCTGATCGCGCTCGGGGTCGGTGGGTACGGGACGCTCCCGATGGTGGCCGCGCCACTCGCCGCGATCGGCCTGGCGGGGTTCGGGGTGATCGGGGTCCTGCGCTACTGGCTCATCCGCCACGGCGACTTTCGGGCCGTGTCGCAGGTGCAGATCGTGCAGAGCATCGTGCGCGCGGTCAGCCAGGTGATCTTCGGCCTCCTGGGCGGGGGCATCCTCGGTCTTCTCGTCTCGGATGTGCTCGGCCGTGTGCTGGGCCTCGGCAGCGTGGTCCGCGGGGCGTGGCGGACGCTCGCGCCGGCGCGCGCGATCCCGGCGGTCGGGACCCGGGTCGTCGCTCGCGAATACTGGCGATTCCCGGTGTTCGGGGCGCCGTCATCCTTGCTGAACGCCGCGGCCGCTTCCCTCCCCGTCCCGCTCCTGGCGGGTGCCTACGGCCTGCCGATCGCCGGCCAGTTCGCGCTCGTCCAGCGCGTCCTCGGTCTGCCCCTCAACGTGATCGGGACGAGCGTCGGCGACGCGATGCTCGGGCGGATGTCCGAACAGGCTCGCTCGGATCCGGCGGCTGCCCTGCCGCTCTTTCGGCGGCTCGCGTTCGTGCTGGCCGGGATCGGCCTGCCGGCCGCGATCGTCCTGGCGATCGTGGGGCCGGACCTCTTCGCCCTCGTCTTCGGGGAGCCATGGCGCGACGCGGGAACCATTGCCGCGCTCATGGCCCCGTGGCTCGTCGCGGCCATGATCGTGAGTCCGCTGAGCCGCGTCGCCCTCGTCTACCAGGGCCAGGGACAGAAGCTCATCTACGACCTGCTGAGCCTTGGGGCGGTCATCGGGAGCATCCTCGGCGGCAGTGCCGCCGGTCTCGATGCCTTCGAGACGATCCGCGTCCTCGCCTGGCTCCAGGCGCTGGCCTACGGCGTGTATCTCGTGGTGCTCTACCGCCTGGTCCTCGCGGGATCTGCACGCCTGCCGCAGGTGTAGTGCAGCGCCGACCGGGCGCCCGACGCTAGACTGCGCGGGACATGTCGACCAACATCGCTCGGACGGCGATCGTGGATCCGCGCGTCGAGCTTGGCGATGACTCGGTCATCGAGGATTACGTGGTCCTCGGTTCGAGTACGGCGGCTGACGACGCGCCGCCACTCCGCATCGGACAAGGGGCCCGCATCCGCTCCCACACGGTCGTGTATCCGGCGAGTCGCATCGGCGACCGGTTCCAGACCGGACACGGCGCGATGATCCGCGAGTCCAATTCGATCGGCGACGACGTCAGCATCGGCACGCATTCGATCGTGGAGCACCATGTCGAGATCGGCCACCGGGTGCGCGTCCACTCCAACGCCTTCATCCCCGAGTACTCGGTGATCGAGGAAGGCGCCTGGATCGGGCCGTCCGTCACGTTCACCAACGCGCGCTACCCGCTCGGCCGGGATGCGAAGGCCAGCCTGCGCGGCCCGATCGTCCGGCGTGGCGCCAAGATCGGTGCGAACGCGACGCTCTTGCCGGGCGTGATCATCGGGAGGGACGCCCTGGTGGGTGCCGGCAGCGTGGTCGTCCACGACGTCCCGGACGGGGCGGTCGTGGTGGGGAACCCCGCCCGCGTCGTCCGCCAGGTCACCGACATCGAGGAGTATCGGGCGGGCTGACGCCTGCCCCACGAAAGGAGACGCATGCGGGTCGAGCTCGTTGACCTCGCCGCTCAGTACCAGTCCATCCGGGGCGAGATCGATGGCGCGATCCAGCGCATCCTCGACAACACCAGCTTCATCCTCGGCGACGAAGTGCGCGAGTTCGAGGCGGCCTGGGCAAAGCACGTCGGGGCGGCGGGGGCGGTCGGGGTGAGCTCCGGGACGGCCGCGCTCGAGCTCTCCCTCCGGGCGCTGGACATCGGCCCGGGCGACGAGGTGATCACGACGGCGCACACGTTCATCGCGACCGCCGAGGCGATCACGAACGTCGGGGCACGACCCGTCTTCGCCGACATCGACCCGGTGACGTACAACCTCGACCCGACGCACGTCGAGGACCTCATCACCGACCGGACGCGGGCGATCATGCCCGTCCATCTGTACGGCCAGCCCGCCGACCTCGACGCCCTCATGGAGATCGCCGAGCGGCGGGGCCTGTGGGTCATCGAGGACGCCGCCCAGGCGCACGGCGCGGAGGTCGGCGGACGGCGCTGCGGCAGCATCGGCCACCTCGCCTGCTTCAGCTTCTACCCGGGCAAGAACCTGGGCGCCTACGGCGACGCCGGAGCCGTCACCGGCAACGATCCTGCGGTCCTCGATCGGATCCGGCGCATGCGCGATCACGGGCGGACCACCAAGTACGAGCATGTCGAGGTCGGGTACGCGGAGCGCATCGACGCCCTGCAGGCCGCGATCCTTGGCGCGAAGCTTCCCCACCTCGAGGCCTGGACCGAGGCACGGCGCCGTCACGCCGACCGCTACGACGAGCTCCTGTCGGGCGCGGACGTCGTCATCCCTGCCGTGCGCGACGATGTCCGGCACGTCTACCACCTCTATGTGGTCCGCTCCGAACGGCGCGACGCCCTGCTCGAGCACCTGAAGGCGGCCGAGGTGATGGCCGGCATCCACTACCCGATCCCGCTCCACCGCCAGCCGGCGTACGTGGCGCTCGGCTATGGCGACGTCTCGCTGCCACATACCGAGCGGGCCGCGGCCGAGGTGCTGTCGCTGCCGATCTACCCGGAGCTGCCCGATGAGGCACTGCGGTACGTCGCGGACACGGTCCGAGCCTTCCCGGCATGACCGTCCGACTCGCCCAGGTCGGCCTGGGCTATTGGGGGCCGAATCTCGCCCGCAACCTCGCGCTCGTGGAGGGCGGCGAGCTCGCGATGCTGTGCGACGCCGACAAGGGTCGCCTGGAGCGGATGGCCCGCCAGCTGCCCGGCCCCCGGCTGGTCACGGACTTCGCCGACGTGCTGTCCGACGACACGATCGACGGGGTCGTGATCGCGACCCCGGTCGATACCCACTTCACGCTGGCCAAGGCCGCGCTCGAGGCCGGGAAGCACGTCCTCGTCGAGAAGCCGCTGGCCACGACGAGCGCCGATTGCGAGGCGCTCATCGCCCTGGCCGACGAGCGCAACCTCCGGCTCATGGTGGGCCACGTCTTCGTCTACAACCCGGCCGTCCGCCGGGTCAAGGAGCTCATCGACAGCGGCGAGCTCGGGGACGTCTACTACATCTACTCGCAGCGGCTGAACCTCGGCCAGGTCCGCCACGACGTCAACGCGCTCTGGAACTTCGCCCCGCATGACGTCTCCATCCTGTGCGACTGGCTGGATGCGGAGCCGACGGAGGTCACGGCGCGGGGCTTCTCGTACGTCCAGCCCGGGATCGAGGACGTCGTCTTCATGACGATGGGGTTCCCGGGTGGCGTCGGTGCCAACGTCCACATCAGCTGGCTCGATCCGCTCAAGGTCCGCCGGATGACGGTCGTCGGGAGCGAGAAGATGGTCGTCTACGACGACGTCAGCGCGGACGCCAAGATCACGGTCTACGACCGCGGCGTCACCAAGCTCCTGGTCGACAAGTCCGAGGCGTCGCTCGGGAGCTACCGCACGTTCGGAGAGTTCCAGCTCCTGCTGCGGGCGGGCGATGTGCTCATCCCGAAGCTCGAGTTCATCGAGCCGCTCAAGATCGAGTGCCAGCATTTCGTAGACTGCATCAGGACCGGGGAGACACCACGATCGGATGGGCGAGCGGGGCTTCGGGTGGTCCGAACCCTCGAAGCCGCCCAGCGATCGATGACGACGGGCTAGGGACCGACATCGCGACCAAGACACTCGACCGCAGCCTCGTGGGGACGATGGTCGGCGTGCCCGCGAAGGCCCTCGCGACGGCGCCATCCATCGCGCGGCTGCGCGTCGCGGTCGTCTACCTCATCGCCTTCCTGCTCGCCTACGTCCTGTTCATCGCCCCGAACTTCACGGGCATGGGCATCGTCAATCGTCTCGCCGGGGACGGGTCGCTCCTGGTTGCCGCTGCCCTGGCCGTCGCGCCCGCTCCGTGGCTTCCGGCCAGGGCCGAGCGCCCGTCCGATGCCGGGTTGTGGGTCCTCTACCTGGGCGGCTACGTCCCGTCGCTGATGATCGCGCCGTTCGTGCTGGGCACGGGCTGGGCGCTGCTGCCGCTGTGGTTGACGCTCGGCCTGTCCTTCGCGCTGACGCTCTTCCTCGTCAGCCGTGTCCACCTGAAGCTCCCGACCGTCAGCATGTCGGTCAAGGCGTACGGCTGGCTCCTCCTTGGGCTGGCGGGGATCGGCGTCGCCGCGATCCTGTGGTGGTTCGGCATCCCGACCCGGATCCCGTCACTGAGCGAGGTCCCGGGTGCGCGGCTCGATTTCCGCGAGGACCTGGCCGGCGCGGGCCGTCTGGCGGGCTACGCCGTGTGGTGGACGGGCGGGGTCGTCGCTCCCCTGTTGGTCGCCTACGGGCTGTGGGTCCGCCGCCCCTGGTTCGCCATGGCCGGCTTCTTCATCCTGGCCCTCGTCTACGCCTCGGCCGCGTTCCGGAGCATGCTGTTCATCGCCCTGCTCGTCGTCGTGCTGCTTGCCCTGATCATCCGCGTCCGGCGCGACTTCGGGGCCACGATCGCCATCCTCACGAGCGTCCTGATCGTCGCCTGTTCCGCCATCGCGGCCGCCGGCTTGTTCATCCCGATCTCGCTGCTGGTCCGCCGGCTGCTGGTGGTCCCGGGACAGGTCATGGCGTACTACTACGACGCGTTCTCCACGGGTCCGGTCGTACGCCCTGTCCCACAGCATCCTGGCCGGCTTCGTGCCGCGGCCGTACGAGCTGACCCCACCGCGGCTGATCGGCGAGCGCTACTTCCACGACGCCCAGGTCAACGCGAATGGCAACGTCTGGGCGGACGGCATCGCGAACTTCGGCCTCGTCGGGATCGTCGCGGCGTCCGTCGCGCTGGGTCTGCTCCTCATCGCCATGGACACGGTCTCGCGCGGTAAACCGGCCCTCCTGACCGTCACCCTGGGCGGGATCGGGATGTGGAGCCTCATCAACTCGGGCCTGCTGACGTCGCTGCTGACCCATGGGCTCGTGCTGATGCTGGTGTTGATCTGGCTGATGCCAGCCGCGCGCCTCCGTGGCCGGCCCGACCGCCCGCTCCGCGTCGCGCACGTCACGTCCGTGCACCGGAGCGACGACCCACGCATCTACCTCAAGGAATGCGCCACGCTCGCCGCGGCCGGGTACGACGTCACGCTCATCGGTCGTGGTGATGCCCCCGCAACGGCGGCGTTCGGCGTCGACTTCGTCTCGCTCGGCGAGGCGAGCGGGCGCCTGACCCGGATGCTGGTGATGCCGATCCGCGTGCTGCGTGCCGCGCGCCGGGTCCGCGCGGACCTCTATCACCTGCACGACCCCGAGCTCCTGCCCGTCGGCATCGTGCTCAAGCTCCTCGGCCTCCGGGTCGTGTACGACGCCCACGAGGACCTCCCCCGCCAGATCGCCTACAAGCCGTACATCCCCGGCTGGGCGCAGCGACCCGTGGCCCTCGCCGCCGGCGCGCTCGAACAGGGCGCGGTCCGCGTGCTCGATGGCGTGGTCGCCGCCACGCCGCGCATCGCGGCGCGCTTCCCGGCCGGCAAGGTGACGCTGGTCCAGAACTACCCCCTGGACAGCGAGTTCGCCGCGGGTCCGGCCCGGCCGTACGGGGAGCGCCCGCCGCTCGTCGCCTACGTCGGTCGCCTGACCCGCGAGATCGGCGCGATCGTGATGGCGGACGCCGCCAGGATCGTCGCCCCACGGCGCGACGTGCGGTTCACCCTCGCGGGCCCGATCGAACCCGAGCTCGCCGAGACGATCACGCGCCGGACGTCGGCCGTGCTGGTGGAGCTGCCCGGCCGGCTGGATCGCACGGAGGTCGTGGCCCTCCTCCACGATGCCCGCGTGGGCCTGGTGCTGTTCCAGCCGGTGGCCAACTACGTCGAGGCGTACCCCACCAAGCTGTTCGAGTACATGGCCAGCGAGCTGCCGGTGGTCGCCTCCGATTTCCCGGTCTGGCGCGAGATCGTGGCCGAGGTCGACTGCGGGCTGCTCGCCGATCCGACCGACCCGATCGCCGTGGCGGACGCCATCGAGGAGCTCCTCGCCGACCCCGAGCGCGCGGCGGCGATGGGCCGGCGCGGACGCCAGGCGGTTCTCGAGCGCTATCGCTGGGAGCCGCAGGGGGCGCGCCTGGTCACCCTGTACGGCGAGCTGCTCGCGGGCGTTGCGGAGGATGTCGAAGTCCCGGCAGAATCGGTCGAGGGCGCCGCGGGCGCTGGCGCCGCCTGACCCGAATACGTCGCCAGACAGCCAGAAGGCGGCGGTCTGGTACATTCCCGGCCATGCATATCGCCGTCATCGGCGCGGGTTATGTCGGGCTGGTCACCGGAGTCAGCCTCGCCCGCATCGGTCAGTATCACGTCACGCTCGTCGAGCAATCACCCTCCCGTCTGCACGACCTTCGGGCCGGGATCATGCCCATCGAGGAGCCCGGCCTGCCCGAGGCGTTCGCGGAGGCACGCGACCGCATCGACGTCGTCAGCTCGCTCGATCAGGTCGAACGTCCCGACCTCGTCTTCGTGGCCGTCGGCACGCCGATCGCCGACAACGGCGAATTGGACCTGACCCAGCTCCTGTCGGTCACGACGGAGCTGCAGCGCTGGCCCGACGTCCACGTCTGCGTTCGCAGCACCCTGCCGCCGGGCATGTCGAACAAGCTGCCGCGCCTGATGGGGCGCACCGACGGAGAGCGCCTCTCGACCAATCCCGAATTCCTGCGCCAGGGTTCCGCCGTCGCCGACTACGCCCACCCATCGCGGATCATCATCGGGCGGTTCCCCACCACCTCGGCGGAGCACCTCGAGCTGCTCGAGCGCGTCTTCGCCCCCATCGAGGCGCCCCGACTCCACGTCGACGTCGCGGCGGCCGAGCTCATCAAGAACGTCAGCAACGGCTTCCTCGCGCTCAAGCTGAGCTTCGTGAACGAGGTCGCGGCCCTGTCCGAGGAGTACGGCGTCGAGGTCGAGCAGGTCCTCGAGGGGATCGCGCTCGACCCCCGCATCGGCTCCTCGTACATGCGTCCGAGCCTCGGCTTCGGCGGTTCGTGCCTGCCCAAGGAACTGCAGGTCCTGGCATCGGCCGGCCGCCGGCGCGGTCTCCCGATGCACGTCGCCCGCGCGATCGGGCAGGTCAATGTCGAGCAGCAGGACCGCTTCGTCCGGCGCATCCTCGGCGAGCTGCCCGACGAAGGCGCACGAGTCGGGCTGCTCGGCCTGAGCTTCAAGGCCGACACGGACGACCTGCGGGGTTCCCCGGCGCTGTACGTGGCCCGCCGCCTGCTCGAGGAAGGGCACGAGGTCATCGCCTTCGATCCGGCCGTCCGACCGGACCGTGCGGTCACCGCCGCGCCCGGCATCGTCATGGCCGCAGCGGCCGCGGACGTCTTCGAGGACGCGGACGCCGTCGTGATCGGCACCGAGTGGCCGCAGTTCGCGAAGCTCCCGCTGGGTGACCTGCGAACGCGGATGCGCCAGCCGTTCCTCTTCGACGGCCGGGGGCTGATCGACCCATCGGTCGCGACCGAGGCCGGTCTCAGCTATCGAGGCGTCGGCCGACGCCCGCGGGATCCCGACTCGGTCAAGGTGTCCTGACCCCCCGCCGCCGTCCGATGATGCGTCGCATCTCGGCGATCCTCGCCCCGCTCCTCGTCGTCGTGCTCGGGATCGAGGTCGCCGCGCGCGTCGGCGATCTCGATTCGTACGACCGCCTGCTGCCGGCCGTCCTGGTGTCCAGCGAGGACCCGATCTTCGGCCCGGGCGAGCACGAGTACGCGTTGACGTATGCGCTCGCGCTCGAGGCGGCCGATCGCCGCCGGCGACGCCGCGACCGCGGACCGCGCCCGAGCCTGGCTGCGGGAGGACGAGCTCCCCGCGGGCTGGGGCATGAGTTGGACGTGGGACCCGTTCACCGATGGTTCGATGACGCAGGCCGGGACGCCGTTCGCCATCACGACCGCGATCGCGATCGACAGTCTGCTGGAGGCCGGCATCGACGCCGATCAGGCCGAGCGGATCGGCCGCATCCTCGTGCGCTGGGCACGTGACGCCTGGACCGACGGGTACTTCTGGTATTCGCTCGCCCCGCAGGACGCGATCGACACGCCGAACGGGAACGCGATGCTGGCCGGTGCGGCCGCGACGTTCCTCGCGCAGCACGGCGATGTGCTCTCGCCTGCCGATGCGGCGCTCCTCCGCGGACGGGTGGAACGGTCCATGGCGCACCTGGCGGCCACCCACGACGCGAGCCTGCGCTGGTCGTATTCGGCGCGTCAGCAGATCGCGAACGATCTCGCGAACCACGTCTACGTGTTGTGGGGCGCCGAACGGGCGCGGGACGCCGGGTTCGAGGTCGGCTGGTCGCGCGAGGAGGCGATCGACTCCGTCGATGGCTACGGCAGCGTCTATCCGCCCGACATCCTGCTGACGCCGTCGATGGAGGCGCGCAAGGGCTCGCAGTGGCAGACGGCGGGGACGGGCGCCGCGCTCGCCTTCGCAACGCGCTGGGGTGGCGACGTCCGGCGCTGGTCGAACGCGGTCTGCGAGACCCTCAAGATCTCGCCGCGGGTCCCGCGCTTCGATGCGCACGCGCTCCTGGGCATGGCGCTCGCCGGACTGTGCGAGTGCCCAAATCGCCCGGACCCCCCGAAGTCCTCGATCCGGACCTGCTAGGGCGCGCTCGCCGCGTAGCGGCTGTCGTCGCCGAACAGCTCCACGGACTTGCGCGCCAGGCGCTCCTCGTCGAACCGCAACCGGTAGTCGAACACGCCGGGGCCGGTCGCCTTGAGGGCATAGGGCGGGCCGAGCACGACCCCACTCACATCACTGTCGGCGAGGGTCTCCGCCAGCCCGATGAACTCGGCCACGCGCTCGGTCGGGAAGTTCGTGCGCAGCGCGTTGCCCGCCGCCTGGGTGATCTCGGGGATCCGGGTGATGTTCTCGGGTTTCGCCAGCTGACTGCGCAGGGCGAGCAGGACCTGCTGCTGGCGTCGGGACCGGTCGAAGTCCGTGTCCCCGACCCCCTTGCGCGTCCGGACGAAGGCCAGCGCCGTGACCCCGTCGAGGTGATGGCGGCCCGGCGAGAGGCGGAACCCCTTCCGGCCGTCGGGCCAGTCGTACGTCGGGTCGTTGATCTGCCGTTTGTTGTCGATCGTCACCCCGCCGACGAGGTCGATCACCTTGCGGAAGCCATCGAGGTCGACCGCCGTGTAGTACTGGATCGGGATGCCCAGGATGTAGCCGAGCTCCTTCGCGAGCGTGTGCAGCGGCCCGTCGGGGAACTCGTCCGGATTCTTGCGGGCATGGGTCATCAGTGAGTTGATCTTTGAGGTGTAGACCTCGCCATTCGACAGCGTGAAGTCGGCGAGGTCCCGCGGGAAGCTGACCATCGCGATCTTCCCGGTGTCCGGATCGACGCTCACGACCATCAGCGTGTCCGTGAGTGCGGTATTGCGGTTCTCGGACGAGTCGACCCCGATCAGCAGCATGTTGACCCGGGAGCTGGCCGTTTCCGGGGTGGCGAACGGGTTGGACCCGAAGTCATCCATCGGGGCCGGCGTCACGCCGGGCGCCAGCGACGGGCGGGCCTCGGGCTCCTCCGCGGCGAAGACGCGCTGGCCGGCGTCGTAGACCGACCATGTGGCGTAGCCGAGCCAGGCATGGGTGAGGATCACGAGGGCGGTCAGCAGCGCGAAGGTCGTGAGGCCGCGACGCCGGGCCGCGGGATCCGGGCCCAGCAACCCGTTCATCGCGTCACCCATCGACACGACCCGCCAGAGGCCGAGCAGGAGGACGATGAACATGATCGCGAACGCCGTGGCGGGCTCCAGGACCAGGGACGCGAGGCGGCCGACGCCGTCGAGGACGAGGACCAGCGCGATCAGCGCGACGACCACCACGGGCAACGCGAACAGCAGGCCGGCGCGGGGACGTCCGGCGTAGGCCTGGCCGAGGCCGGGCCACAGGAACGACAGGAAGGTGGCGATGGGCGCGGAGCGGCGCACCGGGTCATCGGGCCGCCACGGTGTCGCCTGCGGGGTCCTGCGGGCGTGGGAGCGACTGGTCAAGGGGTGGTGGTTCTCGTTCGGTACGGAGGAATGGAGGCGCCATCTTGGCATAGGACCGTCGGAGTCGGGTCCGGCGGGTTCGACGCGGCCGTGGGGGGCCGCGGTTCCCTGGGGCGGAGTGGGGCAGGGCCTGACCTACATCATCACGAGGCCGCCGTCCACCGCGAGCACCTGGCCCGTGATGTACGCGGCCTCGTCCGACGCGAGGAAGGCGACCGCGTTCGCGACCTCCTCGGTCGTCCCGAACCGCCCGAGCGGCGTCCGCGAGGTGATCTCCTCCTTGAGCGCATCGGGCAGGTCCTGCGTGAGCTCGGTGAGGACGAACCCGGGAGCGACCGCGTTGACCGTGATGCCACGCGAGGCGAGTTCGCGTGCTGTGGCCTTGGTCAGCCCGATGAGCCCGGCCTTCGCGGCGCTGTAGTTGGCCTGCCCCATCTGCCCCGCCTGCCCGGACACCGACGTGATGTTGATGATCCGGCCGCCGCGCGCCTTGAGCATCGGGCGAGTCACGGCCTTTGTCATCCAGAACGCACCGAACAGGTTCGTCTCGAGGACCTCGCGCCACGCCTCGGGGCTCATGCGCATGATCAGGTCGTCACGGGTGATGCCCGCGTTGTTCACCAGGATGTCGATCTTCTCGAACGCCTCGAGGGCGGCCTTGACGACGTTCTCGGCGGAGTCGACGTCCGCGACATCGCCCTGGACGGCAAGCGCCCGCCGCTTCATGGCCTGGATCTCGCGCGCCGTCTCGCGGGCAGCCGCCTCGTTGCCCTTGTAGCTGAACGCGACGTCGGCGCCCTGCGTCGCCAGGCGCAGCCCGATGGCCTTGCCGATGCCGCGTGACCCGCCGGTGACGAGCGCGGACTTCCCGCTGAGGTCGATCAAACGTGGACCTCCTTGTGCGCCGGTTCTGGTTCGCCGGGGACGACGTCGTCGAGCGGCACGTCCACCGTCCCGGGCTGGGCCATGATCGCGGCCAGGGCGTCCGGGATCGGGTCGACCGAGTCCCAGTCGACCGGCAAGCGGACCGTAACGTCGTTCGGGTCGACCGCGGCGTCGCCGGCGACGCCGCGCGCCGGGTCCGCGGTCCACTGGATGGTCACCGCGCCGCTGGTGAAGCCCGCCCCGAACGCCACGAGCACCACGTTGTCGCCGACCTGCACCCGCCCCTCGTTCACGGCCTCGGCCAGGGCGATCGGCACGGACGCGGCCGAGGTGTTGCCGTACTTGTCGAGGTTCACGAACATCCGCTCCATCGGCAGGTCCAGGCCCTTGGCCACCGCCTCCACGATCCGGATATTGGCCTGGTGTGGGATGAACAGCGCGATATCGGACGGCTCCAGGCCGGACCGGCGGACGCTCTCCAGGGCGGTCGTGGCCATGGTCTTCGTCGCGAACCGGTACGTTTCCTTGCCCTCCATCCGGATGTAGTGCTCGCCGCGCGAGATCGTGCCGGCCGACGGTGGCGCCTTGGCCCCGCCCGCGGGCAGCCAGATCATGTAGGCGCCCTGCGGATCGGTCGTCATCTCGATGCCGAGACCGCCACCCCGCTCCTCGCTGGCCGACAGGACGACCGCTCCCGCCCCGTCACCGAACAGGATGCAGGTGCTCCGGTCGGTGTAGTCCAAGAAGCGGGTCAGCAGCTCCGCCCCGATGACTAGGACGTGGCGGGCCATGCCACTGGTGATGTACGCCTGGGCCGAGGCGTAGGCATAGACGAAGCCGGAACACGCAGCGGCGACGTCCATTGCGGCGGCTTTCGTGTTGCCGATGGCCTCCTTGACGAGCGCAGCGGTGGACGGCATCCAGTAGTCGGGCGTGAGGGTCGCGAGCAGGATGAGGTCGATGTCATCGGGCTCGAGGCCGGCCGTCCGGATCGCCCGCAGCGACGCCACCGCGGCCATCGACGCGGTCGTCTCGTGGGCCGCCGCCACGCGTCGCTCACGGATGCCGGTGCGCGCGACGATCCACTCGTCGTTGGTGTCCACCATCCGCTCCAGGTCGTGGTTCGTCAGGACCTGCGACGGCACGTAGCGACCCCAGCCGGTGACGTGAGCGTAGCGCCCCTGCTGGACGGGCTGGTTCACAGCGGTTCCACCTCGATGAGCGGCTGCTTCGCCTTGACCAGGGTGCCGCTCTCGGGCACCACCCGGACGACGCGTCCCGCCAGGTCCGACTTGATCTCGTTGAACAGCTTCATCGCTTCGATGAGGCCGATGATCTGGCCGACCGCGACCTCCCCGCCGGCCGTCACGTACGGCGCCGAGCCCGGAGCGGGCGAGGCATAGAAGATCCCGGTCAGGGGCGCCTTGATCGATGGCTTCGCCGCCGCGGCGGGTTCGCGTCCGGCGATCGGCGGTTCCCCCGGCGCGATCGGCACGGCGTCGGACGCGGCGGCCGCCACCGCTGAGCCCGGGGCTCCGGCCGCGATCGGCGCGATGGCCGATGGCTTGCGAAGCACGAGCCCGGTCCCGCCCGCCTCGACCTCCAGCTCGGTCAGGTCCGAGCGGTCCAGTAGGGCCGCCAGCCGATCGATCAGGGCCAGCAGCTCGCGGTCGTCGTCGGCGCGCGGCGGCGCCGCCCGCGTCTCGTCGCCCGCCGCGGCGACCGTGTCCGCCGGCGCGGCCGAGGCCAAGACCTCCGTCGGGGCGACGTCGGGCGTCTCCACCGGCTGGCTCGCGTCGTCCGTCACGCGTCCCACCGCCGGAAGACGAGGGCGGTGTTCTGTCCGCCGAAGCCGAACGAGTTGGACAGCGCGACGTCGATGTCGAGGCGCTTCGCCTCGCCGGTCACGATGTCGAGGCCCTCGGCCTCGGGGTCGGGGTCGGTCAGGTTGATCGTCGGTGGCACGCAGCCGTCGCGGATCGCCTGGACGGTGGCGATCGCCTCGATGGCACCCGCGGCTCCGAGGGTATGCCCGAGCATCGACTTGTTGGCCGTGATCGCCAGCGACCGGGCATGGTCCCCGAAGATCGTCTTGATGGCCTGCAGCTCGGCCTTGTCGCCCTCGGGTGTCGAGGTGGCATGAGCATTGACGTGCTGCACCTCCTCAGGCCCGAGGCCGGCCTTCTCGAAGGCGCGTCTGGCCGCGCGGACCGCCCCCATGCCGCCCGGCGCCGGCAGCGTGATGTGCGACGCGTCGGCGGTCGCTCCGTAGCCGACCAGCTCGGCGAGCGGGGTCGCGCCGCGGGCCTGTGCGTGCTCGAGCTCTTCCAGCACGAGGACGCCGGCGCCCTCGCCGACCACGAAGCCATCACGGCCGGTGTCGAAGGGCCGGGACGCGGCGGCCGGGTCGTCGTTGCGCGTCGAGAGCGCCCGCATCGCCGCGAACCCGCCGATGAGGACCTCGAAGACGCACGCCTCCGAGCCGCCCGCCAGCATGATGTCGGCGTCGTCGCGACGGATGGTCTCGTACGACTCGCCGACCGCGTGACCACCGGTCGCGCATGCGGAGACCGTGGCGAAGTTGGGCCCGGTCATGCCGTAGGTGATGGCGATCTGCCCCGCACCGACGTTCGGGATGCCCATCGGGATCAGGAACGGGCTGATCCGGTCGGGGCCGCGCAGGGCGTTGGTCGAGAATCCGTCGTTCAGCGTCCCGACACCGCCGAGCCCGGTCCCGAGGATGACGCCCGTCCGCTCGGCGAGCTCGCCTTCGAGCCGCGCGGGCAGCCCGGCCTGGTCCATCGCCTCGCGTGCGGCCACGAGGCCGAACTGGATGTACCGGTCCGTCCGGCGCTGGTCCTTGCGGTCCAGGACGTGGCTCGCGTCGAAGCCGCGCACCTCGCCCGCGATCTGCGCCGTCAGCCGCGACGGGTCGAACGACTCGATCGTCCCGATGCCGGGTCGCCCGGCGAGCAACCCCTCCCACGTCGACGGCACGTCGTTGCCGAGCGCCGTGAGCATGCCCATCCCGGTCACCACGACCCGCCGCGCGGTCATCGGACGAGCTTTCCCGGTGCGGACGGTCGCAGCGCGATACACGTCGCCGGCGAGCCCTCGGGCCGAGATGGCGTTGGCGACCGACAGGACATCGAACTCGGTCCGGCGGATCTCGGCGCGCACCTCGTCGCCCTCGAAGTCGATGAGCGCCCACGAGGCCGTCGGCTCGCCGTCGAACACGTAGCCCGCCGATCCGTCGTTGACGATCAGCTTCCAGCCGAGGTCGCGCACCTCCGGCAGGTGGGTGTGGCCGCAGACGATGACGCGCGCGTCGGTCCGGGCCACCCGCTCGATCGTGACGGACGCCTCGAGACCCTGGTCGAAGCCGGCGGTCTGCGAGCCGGGCGACGCGTGACAGACGAGGACGAGGGTGTCGTCGTCGGTGCGCCAGCGTCGCTCCGACGGGAGTCGACGCAACCAGTCGATGCGCTCCGCGCCGAGCGCGTCGTGCGCCCATTCCGCGGCATCGACGATGGCGTCGGGCACGCCATCGGTCATCCACGGGAACGCGGCGGCGTAGTCGAAGTCGGCGACAGCGATGTCCGTGTTGCCGGCCACCACCAGCGCGCCCTCGTCGGCAAGGCTGCGCAGGACGTCGACGACGAGCGCCGGTTCCGGACCGTTGAGCACGAGGTCACCGGCGACGAGCACGGCGTCCGGCTTCTCGCGGGCGACGTCGGCGAGCACGGCCTCGAGGGCGGTGGCGTTGCCATGGACATCGGAGAGGGCTGCGAGGCGACTCACCGGAGCACGCCCTCGGCCGGAATCACGAAGCTGATCGTCGCCTCACACGCGACCTCGCCGTCGACGCTGGCGATCCCGCGCCCGCGCCCGAACCGCGAGCCGAGCTTGTCCATCGTCACCTCCAGGCGGAGGGTGTCACCCGGGCTGACGATGCGCTTGAAGCGCGCCTCGTCGATGCCGGCGAACAACCCGATCCGATCGCCGAAACCCGGCTGCTTGGCCACGTAGACGGCCATCGTCTGGGCGAGCGCCTCGACCTGAAGGACGCCGGGCATGACCGGCAGCCCCGGGAAATGCCCGGCGAAGAACCACTCGCTGGCGGTCACGCCCTTGATCGCCACGATGCGCTTCGCATCCTCGTCGTACTCGACGATGCGGTCGACAAGCAGGAACGGCCAGCGATGCGGGATCAGGGCTTCGATCTCGCGGACCGTGTGGACCGTGGTTGGTCCGGCGGTCGTGGTGGCGGTCGGTGCGGCGTCGGTCACGGGCGGCTCCAGGTGGGATGTCCGTCAGTCTGGCCCAAACGGGCGGGCTCCTGCGACGAACCATGTGCAGGTCTGCATGGCGTAGGGCCGGACTGCCCGGCCACGTCGGGGGTCACACCCGGGCGGCCGCAGCCAGGAACGCGGCACTTCCCACCCGATCGAGCAGGTTCGTGGTCATCTTGCCTTCCAGGAAGGCCTCGGAGGCCAACAACGCCTGGTGGATCGCGACGTTCGTCACGAGCCCGTCGATGACGAGCTCCTCGAGGGCGACCCGCGAGCGAGCGATCGCCGCGTTCCGGTCGGGACCCCAGACGATCAGCTTGCCGAGGAGCGAGTCGTAGTACGGCGGGACCTCGTAGCCCGTGAACAGGTGGGAGTCCACGCGGATCCCCGGCCCGCCCGGTGCGTGATAGCGCTCGACGATCCCGGCGCTCGGGCGGAACTCGTGATCGGGGTCCTCGGCGTTGATCCGGAACTCGATGGCGTGCCCGCGGAACGCGATGTCGGCCTGGGTGATGCCGAGTGGCTCGCCCGCGGCGATCCGCATCTGGGTGGCCACGAGGTCGACGCCGGTGAGGACCTCGGTCACCGGATGCTCCACCTGGATCCGGCAGTTGATCTCGATGAAGTAGAAGTTGCCGTCGCGATCGACGAGGAACTCGAGGGTGCCGACATTCTCGTAGCCGGCCGCCACCACGGCCTTGAGGGCACGCTCGGCGAGATCGGCGCGGGCGGCATCGGACAGCGCCGGCGTGGGCGCCTCCTCGAGGATCTTCTGGTGACGCCGCTGCACGGAGCAGTCGCGCTCGCCGAGGTGGACGCCGTGCCCGTAGCGATCGACCGCGACCTGGACCTCCACATGGCGGTTCTCGTCGAGCCACTTCTCGAGGTACAGCGAGTCGTCACCGAACGCGGCCTTGGCCTCGCTGCGGCAGACCCGCAGCACCGACTCGAGCTCGCGCGGCGTGCGCACCATGCGCATGCCCTTGCCTCCGCCACCGGCCGATGGCTTCACGAGGACCGGATAGCCGATGCGCCCCGCCTCGTCGAGCGCGTGCATGTCGTCGCGCAGCATCCCCTCGGAGCCCGGGATCGTCGGCAGGCCGAAGCCGCCGAGCAGCTGGCGGGTGCCTGCCTTGCTCGCGAACCGTTCCAGGACGCCCGCCGGTGGACCGATGAACGTCAGGTCATGGGCCGCGACGACCTCGGCGAAGCCCTCGTCCTCGGACAGGAACCCGTAACCCGGGTGGATCGCGTCGCAGCCGGTGACCAGGGCGGCCGAGATGACGGCCGGCGCCGACAGGTACGAGCGCTTGGCGTCCGCCGGCCCGATGCAGATCGCCTCGTCGGCGAGGCCGACCGGCAGCGATTCGCGGTCGCCTTCGCTGTAGGCGACCACCGCTTCCACGCCGAGCGTCCGGCAGGCACGCAGGACCCGCAATGCGATCTCGCCACGGTTCGCGATGAGGACCTTGCGGAACATCAGGCGGTGCCTCGTCCGCGGATCCGAGGCGACCTGCGGAGCGGCCGCGGCCGGCGACGGGACATCAGGCGGTGCCTCGTCCGCGGGCTTCGGGGCCTGTGCCGTTCGTGGACCCGGCGCCCGACGTGAGCTGGATCACCAGGATCTCCTGGCCGTACTCGACGGCATCGCCCGACTCCACGAGGCTCGTGCCGAGGATCCCATCGACCGGCGCCACGACCTCTTGCGCCACTCCCAGCATGTCCACTGCGCCGAGGCGGTCACCGGCCCGGACGCGGGTCCCGGCCGAGATGTCCGCCCGCGAGCGGTAGATCCCGACGGCCGGCGAGGTCGCCACGGCGCGCGATTCGGTTCGGGCGGTCTTTGCCTCCAGGGGACGATGCAGTGTGCGAGGCGCGCGTTCGCCGGCCCGGTCGGTGGCGCCCTCCGAGCGCTCGCCGCCGGAGCGATCCCCGCCCTTGCGCTCTCTGGTGGGACTCGGGTTGACCGCCCCGTTGCCCGCCGGCCGTCGCAGGCGCACGCGCCAGCCACCCTCGCGGACCTCGAGCTCTCCGAGCCCCGTCGCGCCGAGCTTGGCGATGAGCGCGGGCAGCAGCTCGTCGGTCAGCCGGTCGATCGCGGCGTGATCAGCCGACCGATCCACGGCCACCTCGACGGGCTCGCGCGCATCCCCTGGCTGCGATCTGGGCACTCGCTACACCTCCTCGCGCGCCGGCGGGTCATCCCGGGACCAACTGTCGGTGACCGGGGCCATGCCCCGGCGGGCCGGGTCGAGCAGGTCTCGCAATCGATCCGCCAGGCGCCGATCCACGCGCTCGGGGACTTCGGCTTCGGCGGCCTCAGTGTAGGCGCCCAGCGCCCGATAGCGCCGGTAGCGCGATTCGAGCAGGGCGTCGGTGGGCAGCTCCGCCAGCGCATCGAGCCGGTCGATGATGATCCTGCGCAGGCGCTTGGCGGTCTCCTCCGGCTCGGCATGCGCGCCTTCGCCCGGTTCCGGGACGACGATATCGATGACGCCGAGCGCGTGCTGATCGGCGGCGGACATCCGCATCGCGGCCGCCGCCGTCGCCGCCTCGTCCGACGTCCGCCACAGGATCGACGCGCAGCCCTCGGGGCTGATGACCGAGTACACGGCGTTCTCGAGCGCGATGACCACGTCGCCGACGGCGATGGCCAGCGCTCCACCCGACCCACCCTCGCCGGTGATGACCGCGACGATCGGCGTGCGCAGCCGGGTCATCAGCCCGATCGAGCGGGCGATCGCCTCGGCGATGCCGCGTTCCTCGGACTCGGGTCCCGGATGGGCGCCTGGGACGTCGACGAAGGTGACGATGGGCAGGCCGACCCGTTCGGCGAGCTCCATGACCCGCATCGCCTTGCGGTAGCCCTCGGGGTGCGGCATGCCGAAGTTGCGCCGGATGTTCTCGTCGGTGTCGTCGCCCTTCTGCTGCCCGATGACGACGACCCGGCGTCCGCCGATCCTGGCCAGGCCCGCGACCATGGCCTCGTCGTCGCCGAAGAGCCGATCCCCGTGCAGCTCGACGAAGTCATCGGCCATCGCCGTGATGAATTCGAGGGTGCGCGGACGGCGCAGGTTACGGGCCAGCTGGACGCGCGCCCAGACCTCCTCGGTCGTGGCCGCACTCGGCGTGACCCCGTCCGTGGGGCTGCCGTCCACCGGCGGCATCGGGAGCGTGTTCGCGACCGGGCCCGCGCCATCGGCGGGTGCCGGGACGGCTCCAGGCGGGGCGTCACCGTTCGCCAGCTCGCCCACCTTGTCCGCGATCGACGAGAGGAACGACAGGGGCCGGAACGCGGCGACGTCGTCCGCGGCGTCGACCGACGGTGGGGCAAGGCCGCGCGCCGGCAGCAGGCGCAGCAGGCGCGTCAGCTCGGCGCGCAACTCGGGACGGGCCACCACCCGGTCGACGAACCCGTGGCTGTACAGGAACTCGGCGCGCTGGAATCCCTCGGGCAGCTCGGCCGCGATGGTGCCCGCCGTGACCCGAGCGCCGGCGAACCCGATGAGGGCATTCGGCTCGGCGATGTTCACGTCACCGACCGCCGCGAACGAGGCGAAGACACCGCCGGTCGTCGGGTCCGACAGGATCGATACGAAGGGGACACCGGCCGCGCGCAGCCGCTCGAGGGCGGCCAGGGTCTTGGCCAGCTGCATGAGCGCCAGCGTCCCTTCCTGCATCCGCGCCCCGCCGGAGGCGCTGACGATCAGCAGCGGCACGCGGGCGGCGAGGGCGTGCTCGGCCGCTCGGGTCACCTTCTCGCCGACGACCGCGCCCATCGAGCCGCCCATGAACCCGAAGTCCATGACGCAGGCGGCGAGCTGGGTGCCTCCGATCGCGCCGGTTCCCCAGACGGCGGCGTCGCGCATGCCGGTCGCGAGCTGGGCGGCGCTCAGGCGATCGGGATACGGCTTCTGGTCCACGAAGCCGAGCGCATCGACCGACTGGAGCCCGGGATCGCGCTCCGACCACGAGCCCGGGTCGAGCAGCTGGTCGAGACGCGCGCCGGCGGACAGGCGGAAGTGGTGCCCGCATGTGGTGCACACCCGAAGGTTCTTTTCGAGCTGCTTGTTGAAGAGCATCGTCGCGCACGTCGGACACTTGGTCCAAAGGTCAGGCGGATACACGTCCCGGCGAGCACGGAACGACGGCAGCTTGAGCGGCATCAGGCGGTCCTTCGCCGGGCGGCGGCGCGGATCGCGCGGGCCATCGGATCGGCCGCCGGGCGGCCGCGGCGCCAGGCGACGTAGGCCGCCCCGGCCAGCGAGAGGGCCGCCGAGGTCAGGACGCCACCGATGACGGCCGGCCGGAAGGCAGCCGAGCGTCCGTCCAGTACCTCAGCCTCGACCAAGGGGCGCGGGAACGGGATGACGGCACGAACCAGCGGCTCGGCGACGGCTTCGGGCGCGCGTTCGGGGGCGGGTGCCATGGCGGCCGCGGCCTCCGCGAGTCGCCGGGCGAGCGATTCCTCGAAGCGGAAGGACGGGTGGTAGCGGGGCAACCCGGCCGCGAGCGCGGCGGCCGTCGCACGGAGCTCCGGCGCAACGTCGGTCGCATCCGCGGGGGTTCGGCTCAGCAGCGACTCGAGGTAGCGGTCGACCACGAACGCCTCGTTCTCCCCGTCGCGCGTGGTCCCCGCGCCGGTCACCGAGGATCCCGATCCGGCGCCCGGAGCTCACGCGCGACGCGACGGAGGCCGCGATGGATGAGGACCCGGACCGCGCCCTCGGAGCGGCCCAGGATCGAGGCGATCTCCGCGGTCGTCATCTCGTGGACGAACCGCAGCACCACGGCCCGGCGGCGATCCCCGGTCAGCCGGTCCACGGCGCCCCACGCCGCGGTGGCCATCTCGTGCCGCACCACGGTCTCCTCGAGGTCGGTCGGATCAGGGGCTTCGGAGGCGATCTCGAGCGGGTGCCTCCGGTCGGCGGCGCCGTCGGCGCCGGCGTTCGGCCACGACGTTGCGCGCGATCTGGAACAGCCAGATCCGGAACGTGGACGCCTCGGGCCCGTCTTCCGGCCGCGCTCGCTCCTCGAAGCCGGTCAGGCCGGCGAGGGCGGACAGGAACGTGCGTTCGGTGGCGTCCTCGGCCTCGTGATGGTCGCCGAGCTCGTAGACCGCGAAGTTGTACACCTGGGCGAGATACTTCCGATACAGGGCGTCGAACCGTGCCGGGTCGTTCCGAGCCGCGTCCACGAGCGATCGATCGCGATCCAGGTGGGCGAGGCGGGGACGAACGGACTCCTCCGGTCGTGCCACTCTCCTCAATGCCGAGCGCGCCATCGCGTTACACCCCCGCCGCGGTCACAGCGCCCTCGCCGGACGGGATGCCGGTGGCGGACATGCGCACGTGACGGATCTCACCGACGACCACGTGGCGCTCGCCGGATGGCACGCTGCCGTCCTCGACCACGAGTGCACCCGTCTCCGGGTCCACGCCGCGCGCCTGGACCGTGGTGCTGGCACCGTCCGGGGCGACGAGCTCGACGTGGCGGCCGCTCGTCACCTGCCGGTCGACCCAGGCAGCGTCGTCGAACCGGCCGCCGCGCAGGGCCGCCAGGCCGCTCCCGAGCCGGTCGACGAAGGCTTCGAGCAGCGCGTCGTGGTCGATCGGGCCGCCCAGCGACGCCTCGCGCAGCGAGGTCATCGACCCGGCGAGCTCAGGCGGGAACTCCGCGCGTGCCCAGTCCGTGTTCAAACCGAGGCCGATGATCGCGCGCGGGTCCGGTCCGCCCAGGCCGTCGGTCTCGCCGAGCACGCCGGCCAGCTTGCGCACGCCATCGGTGGTCTCCACGACGAGGTCATTGGGCCATTTCAGGCGGATCGTCCCCGCCGGTAGCGCGGCGACGACGCTCGGCGGCCTCGGCCATGGCCAGCGATGCGGTCGCGGCCAGGCGCCAGACCCGCTCCGGGGCGAGCCACGTCGGCCGGAACCCAAGGGACAGCAACAGGGCGCCTCCCGCCGGGGCGACCCAGGTCCGGCCCTCGCGCCCGCGACCGGCGGTCTGCTCGTCGGCGACCGCCAGGCAGACCTCCGGGGTTCCGGCGGCCAGCCAGTCACGCACGACGTCGTTGGTCGAGCCGACGACGGCGAACCGTTCCTGGCGGGCGAGGAAGCCGGTCACGGTGCTGCGGCTCAGCCGGCCGCCGCGACCTCGATCGGCTCGGGTCGCTCCAGCTCGAACGCCTCGTGCAGCGCGCGCAGCGCGGTCTCGAGCTCGTCCTCGGCGATCATGCAGGTGATCCGGACCTCCGATGTCGAGATCATCTCGATGTTCACGCCCGCATCGGCGAGCGTGCCGAACATGCGCGCGGCGTAGCCCGGTGCGTTGTGGAGCCCGGCACCCACGATCGACACCTTCGCGACCGAGGCGTCCGTGGTCAGTTCCCTGGCCCCAAGCTCGCGGACGACCGGATCGAGCGTCTTCTTGGCCTTGCCGAGCTCGACCTGGGGGACCGTGAACGAGAGGTCTGTCTCGCCACCATGGCCGACGTTCTGGACGATGAGATCGATGTTGACGCCGGCGGCGGCCAGCGGATCGAAGATCGCGCGAGCGATCCCCGGGCGGTCCGGCACGGCGACGACCGTGACCTTGGCCACGTTGCGGTCGTGGGCGAGCCCGCGGACCTTGTTGCGCTGCTCCACGAGCGGGTCCTCCTTGATGAGCGTGCCCGGGGCGTCCTCGAAGGAGCTCAGGACCTCGATGACGACGTCGTTGACCCAACCGAGCTCGACGGCCCGGACCTGCATGACCTGCGCGCCCTGGTGGGCGAGCTCGAGCATCTCCTCGTAGCCGACGACCGGCAACTGCCGGGCCATGGGCACGAGGCGCGGATCGGCGGTGTAGATGCCGCGCACGTCGGTGAAGATCTGGCAGCGGTCCGCCTGGAGGGCGGCGGCAAGCGCGACGGCGGTCGTGTCGCTGCCACCGCGGCCGAGGGTCGTGATCTCCTGGTCGATCGCGGACGTGGCGCTCTGGCCCTGGAAACCCGCCACGATGACGACCTTCCCGCCCTCGAGTTCCGCACGAACGCGGCGCGGCTCGATCCCGGCGATGCGGGCGCGGCCGTACGTGCCGTCGGTCGTGATGCCCGCCTGCGGCCCGCTCAGGCTGATCGCCGGGACGCCGATCGCGTGCAGGGCCATCGAGACGAGCGTCGCGCTCTGGTGCTCGCCGGTCGCGAGCAGGACGTCGAGCTCGCGCGGATCGGGTTCGTCCGTGATGCCCGCGGCAAGCCCGAGGAGCTCATCCGTGGTGTCGCCCATGGCGGACACGACGACCACGAGATCGTGACCGGCCGCGCGCTCACGCGCGATCCGCCGGGCGACACGCTTGATGCGATCCGCACCGGCGACCGACGAACCACCGAATTTCTGAACGACGAGCGGGTTGGGCATCGGGCGCCATTCTATCGTGGCAGGATTCGGGCGAACCTCCGCACACCCGTTCGGGAGAACGCTCGCCATGTGTTTCGACCACGACAGCCGGCCACCCATCGCCCCGATCGCGGGCGGGGCGATCGACGGCGCCCTCATCGAGCTCACCGCGCGCGACGGGAACCGGTTCGCGGCCTTCCGCGCCCGCCCGGGCTCTGCGGGCCGCGCCGCAGTCGTGATTCTTCCCGATGTGCGCGGCCTCCATCCGTACTACGAAGAGCTCGCGCTGCGGTTCGCGGAGCGGGGCACGGATGCGATCGCGATCGACTGGTTCGGCCGGACCGCGGGCGCCGAACGACGCGGCGCCGACTTCGACTACGCGCCGCACGTGACGCAGACGACGTGGGGCGGCATCTCGGCGGACATCGAGGCGGCCGTCACGGCGGTCCGGGGCGATCCCGGCTCCGACGACGAGCAGCCCCAGGTCGTGTTCACGCTCGGGTTCTGCATGGGCGGGCGGATGTCGTTCCTGGCCGCGACGCTCGGCTTGGACATCGCCGGCGTCATCGGCCTGTACGGCACGCTCGCCGGGCCATGGCGCAACGACGCCCCAGCGCCACTGGACCTCGTGGATTCGTTCGCCGCGCCGGTGCTGGGACTGTTCGGCGGGGCGGACCAGGGCATCACGCCCGACCAGGTGGCCGCGTTCGACGCGGCACTCGGCGCCGCCGGCGTGGAGCACCGGATCGTGACCTACCCGGGCGCCCCGCACAGCTTCTTCGACCGCAAGGCCGCCGACTTCGCGGCCGAGAGCGAGGCCGCCTGGACCGAGATCGAGGGATTCATCGCCCGGGTGACCGACGGCGCCTGAACCCGCTGGGTGGCAGGACGGTCCTCAGCGCTTCGCGAGCGTCCAGCCGCCGACGACCAGGAGCACGAAGATCACCGCCCAGAACAGGCCGCCGGGCAGCGCCTGGTTGCCGGCGTTGACGATGCCGCGCAGCGCGCCGCCGATCGCGTCCATGGCCCCGGCGACGAGCCCGGTGATGCCGTTTCCGACCGCCCCGACCAAGCCATCCATGCGATCGAGTGTGGCGGTGGCGTCAACCGTCGCAGACCGTCGCGGACCGCCGCCGACTGCCCCCAACGACACCGTCCTCAGGCGGTCGACACCACCCTGGCCCCGGCGTTCCGGGGCTGCACGACCAGGATCCGGCCCTCGAGATCGGTGTCGGCTGCCGCCGCCGCGAGCGCGCCTTCGACCCTAGAGATCCCGGTCATCGAGTCCACGAAGGCCAGGATCGTGGAGCCGGCGCCCGACAGGCACGCCCCGAGTGCGCCAGCTTCGCGCGCGGCCTCCACCAGCCGCGGCAGCTGCGGATAGACCTTCGCCCGGTACGGCTCGTGGAGTCGGTCGACGGTCATCCGCGCCAGCAGATCCGTCCGGCCCGCGGCGAGGCCGGCCACGCCGACGCCCACGGCCCCGAGGTTCGCGACCGCGTCGGCCAGCGGCACGTTCTTCGGGAGCGCGCGACGCATCGCGGCCGTCGACAGCCGCAGCTCCGGGATGAACAGGACCGCTCGCAACTCGCGCGGGACATCGAAGCGGATCGCCTCCACGCCGTCCGGCGTTGAGGCCGACACCACGAACCCGCCCAGCAATGCGGCGGCCGCGTTGTCCGGGTGGCCCTCCACGGCCGTCGCGATGCGCAGCTGGGCGTCGCGGTCCAGCGGCCCGCCCATGAGCGCGTTCGCCGCCACGACGCCAGCGACGGTCGCCGCCGCCGAGGAACCCAAGCCGCGCGCCAGCGGGATCTTGTTGCGCATCGAGATCCGCCAGCCCACTCCGTCGGGAAGCTCGCCGCGCCCCTCGACGAGCGCCGCCTCGAGCCCGCGCACGAATCGGTTCTCGCGGTCGTCGCTCAGCTCGCCGCTGCCCTCACCGTCGACCGTCAGCTCGATCTCGCCCCGACTCCAGCCGCGAACCTCGAGCTCGACGCGGTTGGTCAGGTCCAGCGCCACACCGAGGCAGTCGTAGCCGGCCCCGAGATTGGCGGACGAGGCCGGGACCTCCACAGTGACCCGGCGCCCGTCGAGCTCGGCCAGCCAGTGCCCACCCATCTCCTAGCTCCAGCCGAGGGCGACGGCCACGGCACCCAGGGTGGGCGCGGCCTCGAGAACACCGGGAGCCTGGCGTTCGGCGGTCCTGGGGTCCTTGAGGCCATGGCCGGTCAGCACGGCCACGACGGTGGCGTCGGGGTCCAGGCGGCCCGCGGCGGCCATCTTGCGGATGCCGGCGACGCTGGCCGCCGAGGCGGGCTCGCAGAACACGCCCTCCGTTCCGGCGAGGTCGCGATACGCCGCGAGGATTTCGTCGTCCGTGACCGCCTCGATGCGACCGCCGCTCTCATCGCGCGCGGCCACGGCCTTCTCCCATGACGCCGGATCGCCGATCCGGATGGCGGTCGCGATGGTCTCCGGCCGTTCCACGCGTCGACCGTGCACGAGCGGGGCGGCGCCGGCCGCTTGGAAGCCCCACATCGCGGGTGTGGACGTCGCGAGCCCGGCATCCAGGTACTCGCGGAAGCCGGCCCAGTACGCGCTGATGTTGCCGGCATTCCCGACGGGGATCGCGAGGACGTCGGGGGCGCGCCCGAGGTCGTCGCAGATCTCGAACGCCGCGGTCTTCTGGCCCTCGAGGCGGAACGGGTTGACCGAGTTGACCAGCGTGACGGGATGGTCGTCCTGCTCGGCCAGCCCGCGCACGATGTGGAGCGCCTGGTCGAAGTTGCCGTCGATCGCGACGACCCGGGCGCCGGCGATGAGCGCGGCCACGAGCTTGCCGAGGGCGATCTGCCCCTTGGGCAGGATCACGATGACCTCCAGCCCGGCGTGGGCGCCGTACGCCGCAGCGGACGCCGACGTGTTGCCGGTGGAGGCGCAGACCACGGCCCTCGCCCCCGCCTCGACGGCCTTGGCGACCGCGACGACCATCCCTCGGTCCTTGAACGACCCGGTCGGGTTCTGGCCCTCGACCTTGAGGTACAGGTTCGGCGCGCCGATCGCCGCCCCGAGACGCTCGGCATGGACGAGCGGCGTGGCCCCCTCCCCCAGGGTCAGCGCCGGGGTGGCATCCGTGATCGGCAGGAAGCGGCGGTACCGCTCCATCAGCCGCGGTCGGCCGATCGCGCCGGTCGTCAGCGAGTCAGTCATCGACGGGATAGAGCGTGACGTCGACGCCGTCCGGCAGGATGGCCGCGAACGCGGCCTTCGCTTCGGCCAGGGTCACGACCTCGCTCCGGATGGCCGTGCCGTCCTCGAACCCGACGGCGGCGGCCTCGTCGAGCGCACCAGGGAGGGGCCCTGGCTGGACCGCCGGGAGGAACGCGAACCAGTGGCGCCGTCCGTCGAACGGGTCGGCGGCCGCGACGGCGGGGCCGGTCGCCGCCGGCAGCCCCGCCCACGTCGAGCCGAAACCCCGAGCGATCGCCAGCAGATCCCCGAGGATGGCGCTGCTGGTCGCCGGACCGCCGGCGCCCGGGCCCGACAGGCCGAGCGTGCCAAGCGGCTCGGCGTCGATCTCGACGCGGTTCGTCACGCCGTCGGTCCAGCCGAACGGACTGTCGGCCGGCACCGCGGTCGGGATGACGGATGCCTCGATGGTCCCGTCGCGGCGCGTCGCCGTCGCGAGCAGCTTGATCGTCAGCCCCAGCGCCGCGGCTCCTTCGAGCTCCTGGTCCGTGACGCCGGTGATGCCGGGTTTGCCGTCGCCGCGCGCGGTCGGTGGACGCCGCCCGACCGTCGCCGGATCCAGCCACTGGCCGAACGCCAACCGGGCGAGGATCACGAGCTTGTTGACCGCGTCGTCGCCCTCGACATCGCCGGTCGGGTCGGCTTCGGCGTAACCCAGCTCCTGGGCGTCCTCGAGGACTTCGTCGTACGGCCGGCCATCCTCGGCCATCGCCGTCAGGATGTAGTTGGTCGTGCCGTTGACGATGCCGCGGACGCGCTGGATGTCGTTGGCGGCGAGGTCGCCGGCCAGTGGGCCGAGCACCGGGATGCCGCCGGCCACGGCGGCCTCGAACCGGAGGGCCGCGCCGGTCAGCCGGGCGGCCGCCTCGAGCTCGGGGCCGTGGTGGGCGATCACGTGCTTGTTCGCGGTGACGACCGCCTTGCCCGCGCGCAGGGCGGCCTCGATCAGCGTCCGCGCCGGCTCGTCGCCGCCCATCACCTCGATGATGACGTCGGTCTCCGGGTCGGCCACGAGGTGGGCCGGCGCGTCGGTCAGCAGGTCTCCCCCGATGCCGGCCGCTTTGGCTCGCTCGAGGTCGCGGACGGCCACGGCGACGAGCGAGACGCCGCGCCCGTCGGCCGTGACGAGCCGGTCGGGCTGGCCGAGCAGCCACTCGGCGACGGCGCGACCGACCGTGCCCGCGCCGAGCATGGCGACCGACAGCGTGTCGGCACGCACGGACGGGGTGGCTGATGGGTGGGTCATCGCCCGCGAATGGTAGCCGACGGCGCGCACGCTCCTGGTGTTCTCCTCTCGGTGTGCTCCTCTCGCGCGACGGCCCGTCCGCTACACTCGGCTCGCCGATGACGACCGAGATCGCCCCTGCCCCCGCGCCGGTCGCGGCGCCCTCGCCACGGCCGCGGATCTTCTCCGGGATCCAGCCCTCAGGAGCGCCCCACCTTGGCAACGACCTGGGCGCGATCCGCAACTACGTGAAGCTCCAGTGGGAGTACGAGGCGATCTATTGCATCGTCGACTACCACGCGCTGACGAGCCTCCACGACCCCGACGCCCTCCGGACCAGGACACGCGAGATGGCGGCGTCCCTGATCGCGCTCGGCCTGGACCCGGAGCGCTGCACGCTGTTCGTCCAGAGCCACCGGCCCGAGGCCACGGAGCTCGGCTGGCTGCTGATGACCGTCACGCCGGTCAGCTGGCTGGAGCGCACCCCGACGTACAAGGAGAAGAAGCAGCAACAGCCGGACGACGTCAATCACGGCCTGCTCAGCTATCCGGTGCTGCAGGCGGCCGACATCGTCCTCTACAAGGCGTCGCTGGTGCCCGTCGGGAAGGACCAGGCGGCGCACCTGGAGCTCTCGCGGGAGATCGTGCGCCGGTTCAACACGCTCTATGGCGACACGTTCCCCGAGCCGCAGGCGGTCTTCACGGAGTCGCCGATCGTGCTGGGGACGGACGGTGTCCGGAAGATGTCCAAGTCGCTCGCCAACACGATCGACATCCTCGCGCCGCCCGAGGTCGTGACCAGGCAGGTCATGAGCATGGTCACCGACACCAAGCGCATCCTGCGGACCGACCCGGGACGCCCCGAGGTCTGCAACGTGTGCCAGCTCCACCGGTTCTTCGGGGACGATTTCGAAGAGATCTGGGACGGCGAGCGGACGGCACGGACCGGCTGCGTCGACACGAAACGGCTCCTCGCGGAACGGATCATCCGGCACTACGCGGAGGCCCGCGAGCGCTACGCCGAGCTGATGGCCGATCCGGCCCGCATCGGACGGATGCTGGACGACGGCGCTGAGCGGGCCCGCCCGATCGCCGAGGCGACGATGGCCGAGGTCCGCGAGAAGATGGGGCTCCGCTAGCCGGCCCGCCATGATCGACGCCCTGGGAGCCGCTACGCGCGAACGCCGACTCATCGGCGCCATCCTCGTCCTCGCGACGGTCGTCCTGTTCTTCACCGCCGTCAGCCTGGCGGCCGCCGCCATCGGCTACTTCGGCGACACCCTGCTCACGTTCTTCCTGGCGTGGCTGCTCGCCTTCATCATCAGCCCGATCGTCACGCGGATCGTCGCCGTGATCCCGCGCCTGCCGCGTGTCCTGGCCACGGTCCTCGTCTACAGCGCGATCGTCGCGATCCTGGTGTTCATCGTGCTCGTCGTCGCGCAGGCGCTGTCGACGTCGATCACGCAGCTCATCGCCTCGCTCCCGCAGATCCGTGGCGACATCGGCACGATCCTGGCCCCGCTGCAGGGCTGGCTGACGGGTATCGGTCTCGGGCAGGTGGACCTCGCCGCCCAGGCGCTGGCGATCCTCGACAACCTCGACGTCGTCGCGGCCCAGCTGATCGTCCCGCTCCAATCGATCGCGGTCGCCAGCGTCGGCGCGATCGGCACGATGCTCATCGTGTTCATCCTGTCGATCTACATGGTCATCGATCGCGACGCGATCATGGCCTTCATCTTCCGCCTCGTGCCCCCGAGCTATGCGGAAGAGGCGCGCCTGTTGCAGACGTCGGTGGCGCGCTCGTTCGGTGGGTTCCTGCGCGGCCAGGCGCTGATGGGCATCGTCTATTTCCTCATCGCGCTGGCGACGAGCCTGCTCCTGGGGCTGCCGCTCGAGGCGTTGACGTCGACCGCCTCGGGCGTCCTGATGGCGATCCCGTTCTTCGGGCCGTTCCTGGCCTGGGCGCCGCCCGTCATCTCGGCCCTGATCTTCAAGCCCGAGGCCCTGGTGCCGACGATCGTGATCATGAGCATCGGCTGGGTGATCGTGATGAACGTGCTCCAGCCTCGGATCATGCAGGGCGCGGTCGGGATCCATCCGATCGTGGTGCTGGGATCGGTCCTGATCGGGTCGAAGATCGCGGGCATCCCCGGAGCCATCTTCGGGATCCCGATCGCGGCCGTGGCCTCCGCGTTCTTCTTCCACTTCCTGCATCGCACTTCGGGCGACCGCTCGGTCACCGGTCGTGCGGCCAAACGCCTCAGCGAGCGTGAGGGCCGACCGGTGCGAGTCCCGCGGGAACCGGTGCCCGGGCAAGCCACGGACGTCGTCGACCCGTGAGCGACGACAAGGGCCCTCGCAAGGACGCAGCGCCAGCAAAGGCCGAGCTCCCGGACATGACCCGCGAACGCGCTCGCTCCGAGCGGCGCGACGTCGACCTGGAGCGGGGAGAGCCACTGGCGGGCGGGACCGCGCGCGGTGGGCCGCGCGCCCTCCGGACGCCGTCGCGCCCGAAGCCGGAATACACCAGCCGGCCGCGCATCCTCGTCACGAACGACGACGGGGTCGAGTCGCGCGGCCTGCTCGCCCTCAAGCAGGCGCTCGAACCGATCGGCGACGTGACGGTCGTCGCGCCCGACACGAATCAGAGCGCGGTGGGCCACCAGAAGACGCTGATGCGACCGTTGCGCGTGCGCGAACGGATCCTGGCCGACGGCTCCCCGGCGTATTCCGTTGATGGCTCCCCGACCGACGCGGTCAGCCTCGCCTTCCTCGGCTATTTCGATCACGGCTTCGACCTCGTCGCCGCGGGCATCAACTACGGGGCGAACCTCGGGGACGACATCACGTACTCGGGCACGGTCAGCGCCGCGATGGAAGCCGTCATCAACAACTGTCCGGCGTTCGCGATCTCGCAGGAGTACTACGAGCACCCGGATTTCGCGCTCGCGGGTTATGCGGCAGCCGTCGTGGCGCGCAACATCCTCACGGAGGGGCTCTCGCGGGGCGAGCTCATCAACGTCAACGTCCCGGCGGCGACTCTCGAGGAGTCCGGCGGCTTCGAGGTCACCCGTCTCGGCCGGCGGGTCTACTCCGACCAGCTCGTCGAGCGACGCGACCCGCGCGGCATCCCCTACTTCTGGATCGGTGGACCACCGCCGTCAGGCCTGGCGGTGCCGGGCACCGATTACCACGCGGTCATCAACCGGCGGATCGCGATCACGCCGATCCACCTGGACCTCACCGGCCGGCGGTTGCTGCGGCGCCTCAAGGACTGGCCGTGGGTCCTGCCCGAGGGCGAGGCGCTCCCGGAAGTGCCTGCGGCGGACGCCCCGACCGGCCCCATCGACCCGTTGCCGGACGAGGGCTGACGCCGCCTCCGCGCACGACGCCAGGGACCTGACGGCGTACCATCGACGCCCCCCAGACCCTTGTTCCCGACCGCAGGTCGGACGGAGGAAACACCAATGGACGACCTTTCGAAGCTGTCGACGAGCCTGGGCGGCGCCGGCGGGGCCCCGGCCGATCCGGCCGCATTGACCGGCCTGACCGGGGCGATCGAGCAGACCGGGGGTCTCGACGGCCTGGTCGGCAAGCTCCGCGAAGGCGGGCTCTCGAGCGAGGTCGACTCGTGGGTCTCGACCGGCCCGAACCAGCAGGTCGACCCGCAACGGCTCGGCCAGGCGCTCGGGCCGGACACCGTGCAGCAGCTGTCGGCTGGGTCCGGCATCGACATCGGCGCCCTCCTGCCGCTGCTGGCCATGTTCCTGCCGCAGATCATCGACATGCTGACGCCGAACGGGTCGGCGCCATCGGGCGGTCTCGATGGAGCCGCCGGTCAAGGCGGGATGCCCGACCTCGGTGGCCTGCTGGGCGGGCTGCTCGGTGGGGCGGCCGGTGCAGGTTCGACCGGCAGCACGGGGACTGGGGCAGGCGGCGCTGATCTCGACGATCTCCTCAAGGGCCTCGGGGGCGACCGAAACCCGGGCTGATCCAGGCCTGCGGCGTCGGCGAGGGATCCCTCAGCCGGCTCCGTCGACGACCCGCCCGTCGCTGATGTCGATCACCCGATCGGCGAGGTCGATGAGCGTCGGGTCGTGCGTGGCGATGATCGCCGTCACGCCCTCGCTGCGGACGACCGCGCGCAGCAGGCTCATGATCGAGCGGCCCGTCGCGGAGTCGAGCTGACCGGTCGGCTCGTCGGCCAGCAGGAGGTCCGGCCGGTTCGCGAGGGCGCGCGCGATGGCCACGCGCTGCTGCTCGCCACCCGACAGCTCGTGCGGCCGGTGCCGCCCGCGCTGCCCGAGTCCGACCAGCTCCAGCAGCACCGCGACCCGCTCCTCGCGCTCAGCCGGATCGGCCCGGACAAGCCGGAGCGGGACCTCGACGTTCTCCGCTGCCGACAGGATCGACAGGAGCCCGAAGGCCTGGAAGATGAAGCCGATCTTGCGGCGCCGCAGCTCGACCAGCGCTTCGGGGGTCATGTCGCCGACTGATCGCCCGTCGATCGCAACGTCGCCCGATGTCGCCCGGTCGAGCCCGCCGATCAGGGACAGCAGGGTCGTCTTGCCCGAACCCGAGCGTCCACGTACGGCAACCAGCTCCCCACGGTCGACCGCGAGGTTCACGTCGCGCAGCGCGTGGACCACGACCGGGCCGACAACGAAGTCGCGGCCGAGGCCACGCGTCTCGACCATGGGCCCCGTCTCGACCATGCGTCCCGTCTCGGTCATCGCGCGTCTCCGCGATCCGCGGGGCGGTCGGCCGGCGGCCGCGGCTCGGCCGTGGCGCCACCGCCGCTCCGATCCGGCCACACGCGGATGTGGTCCTCCTCGAGATCCAGGCGCACGCGCTTCTCGAGCCCGAGCGCCTCGACATGGGCGCGTGGCAGCTGCAATCGACCCACGCGGTCGAGGACCGCGAATTCCGTTTCGATGTGGTGATCCTCGGCGGTCTCAGTCGACCGGTGGCGCAGGACCTCGCTGCTGACCCGGCCGTCGCGGATCGAGACGGTCCGGCTCACCTGGCTGCTGACGAGCGGATCGTGCGTGGCCACGACGATCGTCACGCCCAGCTCGCGGTTGAGCCGGCGGAGCAGCTCGAAGATCTCGGCGGCGCTCGTCGAGTCGAGCTCGCCTGTGGGTTCGTCCGCGAGGATGACCTCGGGCTCGTTGGCCAGGGCCACGGCGATCGCCACGCGCTGCTGCTCCCCACCGGAGAGGTGCTGTGGCCGGTGATCCGCCCGCTCCCCGAGTCCGACCTGGCGAAGCAGCTCGCGAGCCCTCGTCATGCGGATGTCGGCCGGGACCCCATCGAACGCCATCGGCAGCGCGACGTTCTCGAGCGCGCTCAGGTACGGCAGCAGGTTGCGGCCGGTCTGCTGCCACACGAAGCCGATCACCTGGCGGAGGTAGCGCGTCTGCTCCCGTGGGCCGAGCTCCGCCAGCTGGTGGCCCGCGACGATGGCGCGTCCCGCCGACGGCACGTCGAGCCCACCGAGCACGTTGAGGAGCGTGCTCTTGCCGGACCCGGACGCGCCGACCAGGGCGATGAACTCGCCGGAGTCCACCAGCAGGTCGAGGCCCTGCAGCGCGACGACCTCCAGGTCCGCGACCTTGTAGATCTTGACCAGGTTGTCGCACACGATCAGCGCACGCTCGCCGTATCGCGCACGGGGCTGACGTGCCTGGCGCTCCGCGCTGGGCAGGTCGACGATCTCGGCCATCGAGTCGGTCATGGTGCCTCCATCGTCATCTGGATCTCATTCGCCGATCCGGAGGGCCTGGCCCGGGTCGAGGCGCCGGGCCAGCCACGCGTTGAGCACGACCAGGATCCCGACGACGATCAGCATCGACACGCCGAGGGCCACCACCGCCATCCACTCGACCTGCAGCTGCACGGGCGTGCCCGGATCGATGAACGCGGCCAGACCCAGCCCGGGTTCGAGCAACCACGCCAGACCGAGCCCGAGCGCGATGCCGATCCCCAGGGCGAGCAGCGCCGGCGGCGTGTGTTCCACGAATGCGAGGGCGATCGCCTGGCCCTCGCTCAGGCCGAGCGTGCGCAGATAAGCGAGCTCGCGGGCCCGCCGCCGGGTCTCGAGGGCGACGACGGCGACGATGGCCAGGACCGCGTAGACCGCCGCGGCTACGAGCGCGACGATGAACCCCTGGCCCACCGCGGCCACGAGCGGGGCCGAGCGTTCAGCGGCGAGCTGTTCGTGCCGCGAGGCGACCACACCGACCGACGGGGCGGCGCTCATCGCCGCGCGCAGGCTCGGGCCGATGCCGGCCGGACCGCGCACGAACAGCACCGTCGGCCGCGGCTCGGGTGCCCCGAGAGCGGCGACGACTGGGGCGAGCGGGGCGATGACGAAGGCCGCTCCGCGCGGGACGCCGGGGAAGTCGTCGATGAAGCCCACGACCGACAGGGTCAGCGGCTGCTCCTCGATCGAGCGCCGGAAGACCTCCCCGATTGCCAGCGGCGGCCAGCCGTTCGGGAGGCGCCTGGAGACCAGGACCGGGATCGGCCGGTCGCCCGAGCCGCTCCCCGGCGCGCTCTGGGCGTCGTGGAGAGCGGCGGGGAACGTCACGGCGACGGGCGACCCGGCCAGGACCGCCTCGTGGGCACCCGGGTCGAGCGCGATCAACGACAGATTCCCCGACCGGCCGATCTCGCCGGCGACCGGGGTGGTCGTCTCGGTGAACGCGGTGGCCACGGCTTCGACGCCCGGGACCGTGGCAGGGTCGACGCCGGGTCCAAGGGTCCCGTCGGCGTGCGCGTCGATGCGGTAGTCCGCCCCGACCTCCTGCCAAGAGGCCGCGACCTGGCCATCGTCGATCGTCGCGGCCAGCACCGACGCGAACACGCCCATCGCGACCGTGAGGGTCAGGACGAGCAACGGCAGGTACGCCGCGCTCGGGTTTCGCCCGATCGTCCGTAGCCCGAGCGCCGGCACCAGATCGCGGCGGCGCGCCGTCAACCAGGCGAGCGCCCGCACCGGGATCGGGTAGAGCCGGATGGCCACGAGCGCGGTCGCCACGCCGACGAGCACCGGGGCCGCGGCGAGGAACGGGTCGAAACCGGCCGTGGCCCCGCCGGGTCGCTGGCCGCCGAGACCCCGTTCGCGGAGGAGCCACGCGGCCGCGACGGCGATCCCGACGATGGTCGCCTCGATGACCAGGCGCCGCGGGGCGAGCCGCCGACTCGGCGCCTCGGGTCGCTCCAGATCGCGTCTCGCCCGGCGGGCGACCGGCCACGTCGCGACCAGCAGGAGCGCGGTCACGACCAGCGCCACGAGGATGGCCCCGATCGACGACGCCGCCGCGGGACGAGCGGGCACGGCCGCCTGGGCGAGCAAGAGGCCTACGAGGGCGGCCGGGACCGAGATCAGCAGGCCTTCCCAGAACTGGGCCGCGAGCAGCTGGCCAGCGGATGCGCCGCGTCCGCGGGCGAGGGCGAGGGCGGCCCGCCGCCGCCCGACGATGATGATCGCGACCAGGCCGAGTGCTCCGGCGGCGACGGCCAGGGGGCCCATCGCGGCCACCCACAGGGCCGCTTCCGTGGCCGCACGGCGGGCGGCGAATTGCTCGAGGATGTCGAGCAGGCCCGAGCGGTACAGGATGCGCCCGTTCGCTCCGGATCCAGCCGTCCCGAAGCTCGATTCGAGCCGGCGCAGGTCGCCCCGGAGCTCTGCCAGCCCGCCCGCGTCCAGCCGGTCGGCGTCGACCTGGAAGCGCCAGCGGTACCGGCTCGGCAGGCCGAGCGTGTACACGTCGGCGTAGGCATCGGGTGCGAACAAGGCCGTGGCGAACGCGATCGGCGCCTCGGACGTGCCGCCGATTGCCGCCTCCGCGAGCGTGCTCTCATCGAACCAGTACGGTGCGCGCGGGTCGTCGACCGTGAACAGGCCGACGACTTCGACCTCGATCTCCGGTGGGGTTCGCGGGAAGGCGTTGCGCAGCATCGGGTCGCCGGGATCGACCACCGCCGGGAGGATGTCACCCAGCTCGACGAGCAGATCCGCGGCCGTCGCGCTCGAGAGCGCCACCTCGAAGCGGGGCGGCCGTTCGGGGTCGGTCGACTCGGCTGCGCGGGCCGGCGGTCGGCCCGCGACGTACTCGATCTGATCGTCGACCCCATCCTGGTGCCGGAGGGTGACGAAGGACGGGTAGTTGGGCGGGTCGAGGAGCCGGAAGCGGGGGCTGTCGACGACGTACGAGCGCGCCTCGACGAGCTGCCCGACCGACGCGGGCAGCCGCTCCATGAGCCGCTCGGCGCGACCTTCGATGTTGGCGAGCGCTTCGTCATCCTCGGCAGGGATCTGATCGACCGTCGTGAACTGGAGGTTGCGCTGGGCAGACGTCGCGCGGGCCACCTCGTAGCGGATGCCGGCGTCGGCGACGCGAGCGAACAGGCGCGGGCTGGCAGCGACGACGAGGCTCGTCACCGCGACCAGCACGAACAGCAGGATCGCCACCCCGCGCTCGGCCCGGATCCGACGCAGCAGGACGGCCACGGCACCCACCAGGCGCATGTCAGTCGTCGCCCATGCGCAGCGCCGAGGCCATGCCGGTCCGGCGCAGAAGCCAGGCGAGGACGATCACCGCGCCCGACAGCGCCACGATGCCGATCACCTCGAGCACCGCGATCGTCGCCCAGGGCACGGTCACCTCGACGGGCGGGAACGGCGTGACCGCCCCTTGCGTGACCGTGACGAATGGCAGCGCGACCCACGCGACCAGCAGGCCCAGGGCGGTGCCGGCCACGAGGCTGATGGCGGCCAGCGTCGCGTTTTCGAGCGACAGCCAGCCGGAGAGCTGATTCGACGACAGGCCGAGCGCCCGGAGCAGCGCGAACTCGGTCACGCGCTCGCGGGCGGAGACCGCCGCGCTGGTCACGAAACCGACGACTGCGAACAGGCCGGCTGCCACGACCCCGATGCTCAGGACGCCGATGATGCCGAGGGCGACCGGGTCGGTCGCCAGCGCCCGGCTGCGCTCGACGAGACTCACGACCGAGCGGCTGCCGAGCGACGGGTCACGGAGACGGTCGATGGTCGCCTCGTGCTCCGACGGGTCGACGGCGAACCACCATTCCTGGGCAGGCGCGGCGGCGGAGCTGCCCTCGAAACGCAGCAGCGCGAGCGTCTGGAAGTCCATGAGCAAGACCGGCCGGGACGGGTCGACGGTGGGAAACGCACGGATCGCACCCGTGATCCGGACCTCGCGATCGATGCCGGCGATGCGCAACCTGAGCTCTTCGCCGACCTCGCGGGCCGTGGCCTCGAGGAACGCATCCGTGGCGACGACGGGGATCGGCTCGGCGCTGACCGCGGCGAGCTCCGCGGGCGCGAACGTGACGGCGGTCCCGCGGCCGAATCGATCGACGCCACGAAGGATCTGGAACCCCGGCGTTCCGGTCTCGACCTCCAGCTCCGCCCCGACATTGCGGGCCTCGACGACGCCCTGCGGTAACCCGTACACCGACGCCGTCGTGCGCCATCCGCGCTCGAGCATGAGGAGCGCCGGTGCCACGGTGCCGTTCGCGACCACCTCGACCCCGTGCACGGTCAGCGTCGCCTCGGTCGCCTCGAGTCCTTCGGGCAGGAGGAGCTCGACCTCGACCGCGAGCAGCTCCAGCGGGTAGCTGAACGTGGACTCCGCCGGAAAGCTCGCATCGCCGAGCGGCACGTTCAACCGATGCGGACTCCTACCCAGTGTTCCGAGGTCGCCCGCAAACCGGTGCAGATGGCCCTCGGCGTCACGCAGCACGACCGAGACGACGATCGCGGGCACGTCCGCGTACACGGCCGGGTCGACCGGCACCATCTCGAGCTCGTTCGTGACCTCGTCGATCTCTGGCTGCTGCAGGGCGTCGATCGCCAGGGCGACGTCGACGACGAGCGCGCTTGGCTCGCCCGGCAACGGCACCGCTTCGAGCGCCGGCCGTTCCGCGGCCAGGGGTCGCAGCAGTTCGCCGACCGGCGTCGTGGCCAGGTCCCCTCGCAGGACGACCACGGACGCCGCCGTCGTCGCGTCGAGCCCGACGATCTCGCCGCTGGTATCGCTGGCGGCGATGGGCACGGGCTCGCGATCGATGGGCGTGCGGGCGGTGAGGCCCGGAACCGCGGAGTACGCGCGGCCGAGCGCCCACGCGGGTAGCCCACCAGCGGCCCGGCGTGGCTCCACGCGCGCGTCGGCGCCGACCTGATAGGTCGCCTGATCGACCTGCGATGCCGACCAGGTCCAGGTGTAGGTGATGGCGAACACGCCCATCGCCATGGCCAGCATCAACAGCAGCGCGGCGCGGGTGTAACGCGAGGGCCGCCGGGAGAGCTGCCGTGCTCCAAGCGACGAGACCAGGCCGCGTCCGCGTGCCGTGGCGCGTTCGATCACGGCGGCAAGGATCGGGATGACCCGCAGCGCCAGGATGGCGCCGGCGAGGAAGCCGATCGCCGGCGTCGCCACGAGGAGCGGGTCGATCCCGAGCGTGCCCTGGACGGAGCGCGTGAGCGGCGCGCCGTAGTGCCGCAGTTGCCAGAGCCCGAGACCGGCGACGGCCAGGAGCGCCAGGTCGAGGCCCAATCGCGTCCCGAGTGAGCGTGTCTCCGCTCGCGTTACGCTGCCGTGCACGGACGCGAAAGACCGAACCGTGGGTAGCGCGGGCAGTAGCAGCGCGATCAGGCACACGACGGCGGCGGCCGCGGCAGCCACGTACGACTCGCCCGTCACGACGGGCTGGATCCGCAGACCGATCTCGGTGAGGGGTCCTGCGACGTTGAATGCCCCGAGCGCGGCCGCCGCGAGCCACGGCGCGACGATCGTCGCCGGCACCGTCAGCAGCAGCCCCTCGACGAGGGCGAGCCCACCGATCCGGGCCGGGCCGGCACCACGCGACCGGAGCATGGCCGTATCGATCCGGCGATGCTCGACGAGGAGGGCGGCGCTGAGCAGCACGGCGTACGCAGCGAGCACCACGAACTGCACGGTCAGCACCAGGACCCCGGTCCGGCTGGCCAGCAACGAGCGCTCCGCCGTCGAGATGATGTCCGGCAAGCTTGTCGTCACCGTCACGGGGACGCCTTCCATGGAGGCCTCGAGGCGCTGGTCGAGCTGGCCGACGCGAACCCTGAGGCCGGGGGTCCCCTCGAGGGTCAGCGATTCGAAGCTCGGCAACGCGCGCCAGGTGAACTGCGCTCCCTCGGCCGCGGCCGCCGCGCGTGCCCCGAACCGCTCGCGCGTCGTGAAGAAGGGCCCGTAGGTCTCGAAGCGCTCGCTCGTGACCTGGCCATCGAGCACCTGGGGGTCGTCCCACCAGAACGGATCGGCGGGATCGTCGATCCGGAAGATCGCGGCGACAACCACGGTCGCGGTGAATCCCGGGTCGATCCTGCTCGGCAGGCGAACCCGGTAGCCGACCGCCAGCCCTTGCGGCACGGCGATGTTCTCGGAGATCGCGACGGGGATGGCGGCCGTATCGGCCGCGGCCTCCTCCACCGAGACGTGGACCGGCCAGGACCCGGCGACGAGCGTGGCATGGTCTTCGATGCCCTCGGCGAAGCCGAGCTCGACGAGCTCCGTCCGAGGACCAGTCTCCGGCCAGGAACGCCTTCCGAAGGAGTCCGAGCGTCCCGACCGCAGGATCGTCCCTCCGACGTCGCCGAGCGCGCGCTCCAGCTCGGGCGTGACGACGCGGTCGGCGGCCCCGGCGGCGTCCGGGTCGAGGCGCATCGAGACCTCGATGTTCGCCTCGGACACCGGCGCATCGGTCATGACCCGCTGCAGGCCGGCGATCGCCACGGCACCCGCGTACATCGGGCCGGCGGCGAGCAGGCTCGCGGCAAGGAGGCAGATCAGTCCGGCCGACGCGACGATCGGCCACGCGGCCCGGGAGCGGCGGAGGCTCACCTGGACCATGGCGACGAGCGACGACATCAGGCACGGTCTCCGGGGGTTCGCGTCGGCGAGCAGCCGAGCGGGGCCGAGTATACGGTCGCAAACCGGTATCGACGGATGTCCATGCCGGTCCGCGACGGTCGTCGGCGGCCCCCGACGCCAGCGCGACCGATGCTGCGGCCATGGACAACACCGACCTCGCCGCGGCCCGCGTGCGCCGGTTCCTCGAGACGGAACCGGTGATCTGGCTGTCGTCGACCCGGGCCGATGGCGCTCCGCACCTGGTCCCGACCTGGTTCGTCTGGGACGGCGAGGCGATCGTGATCCTGTCGAAGCCCAGCGCCGTCAAGGTCCGCAACCTGCGCGCGGATCCGCGGGCGATGCTCGCGCTCGGCGACGCCGATGACGATTTCGACGTCGGCCTCCTGGAGGCCCGGGCCGAGGTCCTGGCCGCGCCGGCGGCGGGCCTGCCCGCGGGTTTCGAGACGAAATACGCGGAGCGCATCCGCGCGCTGGAACTCACTTCGGCCCAGTTCGTGCGCACCTACGCTCAGGTGATCCGGCTGGTCCCCGTCCGGGCACTGGCCTGGCACGGTCGGACGACTCCGCTGTCCGTGTTGTCGGCCGCCCGGCGCGTCGCCGCTACCGGGGCTGCGTCGCTGGCCGAGCCGCGCCGGAGCCGGCTCGACCGGCTCGGGGAGCCGCTGGCTCGCGGCCTCGGTGGACTGCGCCCGAGCTTCGTCGGCCCGGGCCTCGCGATCTAGCGGCGGCGGGGACCGTCTCCGGCGACCCGGGAGGCCGGCGTTCGCCGGCCGTAACGATCAGGCGGGGCTGCTTCCGGCGGACGGAGCGATCCGGCGGCGCGTCGTGGGGCCGCCGAACGGCCAGCGGAAGGCCGGCTGTTCCCGTGAGACCTCTCCGTCGGCCGATCCATCGGTGATGGCGGGAACCGTCGGTACTTCAGCGACCGGGAAGACCCCACCGGCGACCAGCTCGGCAGCGACGGGCTTCGCGAAGAAGTAGCCCTGCCCGTACGCGCAACCGAGGTCGCGCATGCGGGCCGCCTGCTCCGCCGTCTCGATCCCTTCGGCGACGGTCTTGATCCCGAGGGACTTGCCCATCGCGACGATCGCCCCGGCGAGGGCGGCCGTCTTCGAATCGCTGTCGGGAACCTGGACGAACTCGCTCGCGATCTTGATGACGTCGACGGGGAACTGGCGCAGATGGCTGAGGGAGAAGTAGCCGGTCCCGAAGTCATCGATGACGACGCTGACCCCGAGGTCGCGGAGCGCTTCGAGCGTGGCCACGGTCGAGGGCGTCGCCTTGAGCAGCGCCGTCTCCGTGATCTCGAGGCTGAGTCGCGCGGCGGCCATGCCAGCCTCCGCGAGGGCCTCCTGGACCGCCTCCACGAACCCGGGCTGCTGGATCTCTCGGGCGGAGACGTTGACGCACAGGAAGCTGTCGGGGTCCAACCCGGACCAGCCGGTGGCCTCGCGGCACGCTTCGCGCAGGACCCATCGGCCGATCGGCAGGATCGCGCCGTTCTCTTCCGCGATCTCGATGAACTCACCGGGCGCGACAAGCCCACGCTCCGGGTGCTGCCAGCGGACGAGCGCTTCGACACCGGCGAGGACGCCGTCGCGGAGATCGATGATGGGCTGATACACGAGGCGCAGCTGGCCGAGCTCGACGGCGTGCTGGAGTTGGGCGCCAAGCTCGTGACGGTCCCGGATCGCGGTGTGCATACCCGGATCAAAGACCGCGAAACCGGCCTTCCCGTTCGCCTTGGCCATGTACATCGCCACGTCGGCGTTACGGACGACGTCGTCGGCCGAGTCGGTCCCGTCGCGGGCGCTGGCGATGCCGATGCTGGCCGAAACGCTCACGCTGCTGTCGTTGACCGAATAGGGCATCCGGAGCTCGCGCGTCAGTCGCTCGGCCATCGCGAGTGAGCGCTTGAGATCTGGCGCGTCGTCGGTCAGGATCGCGAACTCGTCGCCCCCGAGCCGCGCAACGAGGTCGTCCGACCGGACCGAGGCCGAGATCCGCTCGGTGACCGCCTGCAGCAGGGCGTCGCCCGCCGCATGGCCGAGGGTGTCGTTGACCACCTTGAAATCGTCGAGGTCCACGAACAGGACCGCGCTCACCGTCTGCTCCGGATTGGGCAGCGCGGCGACGACCCGCTCGAGGCTCATCTGGAACATCCGCCGGTTGGCGGCACCCGTCAGGGAATCACGCTCCGCAAGATCCTGGACGTCGCGCAGCAACACGGCGTTTCGCAGGTTCAGAGCGGCGATCGCGCAGGCTTGTCCCAGGACCGCCATGACGCGGCGGTCCACGCCTCGGATCTTCCCTGACGGGTGCTCGACAACGATGGCCCCGATGGCCCGGCCGTCCGCGATCATCGGCGCGACGAGGAGGTTCCTCGCGCCGGGCATGACGTCGGCCAGGATGGGATCGAGAGTTGGTTCCAGTTGGCGTACGGCGAGGATCTCGCGGCGGTCCCAGGCGCGGGCCACGATCGCGTCGGGTCGTGAGGTCACGGTGGGCACCTCATCGCTGCCGATCGCGGCGAGGATGATCATCTGGTCGTCGGACGCACCCAGGACCACGCCGCGGGTGAACCCGAATCGCTCGGCGAGCCCGTCGAGCACGGTGGCGGATTGACGGACGGGATCCGTCATGTCGTCGAGCCTGGCGCCGATGTCGACGATGGTCTGGAGATCGGCTCGGCGGTGACGGAGCTCGCGTTCGTTCATCGCGGAGAAGACCGATGTCGCCAGCGCGAACAGCAGGAATGACATCACGTTGAGGAGCGGCATGCGCTCGAATTCGATGGCCGCCCCGGCGACGACATCGACGGCGGGGACGAGCAGCGCGGCCTGCGCGTAGAGCACGACCAGGAGCAGCAGCGAGTCCCAGAGCGCCAGCTTGAGGCCGGTGCGGTACGAGGCGAGCAACGAGACCGCGACCAGATGCAGGTAGACCAGGAAGCGGAGCGGGCTCTGAGTGCCGCCGGTCACGTACATCGCCCAGGCCAGGAACAGACCGTCGAGGAGGATCATGACCGTGATGAGCGGCAGCCCGCGTCGCCTCGACGTCCGTCGGGCCAACTCATTGGCGACGCTCACTGCGGCGTAGATGCCACTGACCGCCAGGAGCTGGACGAGGTCGATGCCCAGGATCTCGGGCCTGATGATCGCCCAGCCCGCCACGATGATGGCCATCCCGAGGCGAAGAAGCAGGAGCGCTGTCATGCGGTCGCTGAGGGCGGCGTATTCGAGTCGTTCGGAGGTATGCATCAGGCGTCGGCCTCATCGACGAAGAGGACGGTGGTGTCGGCGGCGGTGAGCGGGGCTCGACGAAGCTTCGGATCGCGCTCGTCCATGCGCCCCTGGATGATCAGGAAGAACAGGACGGCGAGCATCAGCGCGAGCGGGAACCCGAACGTCTGGGCGATGGCCGAAGCGGCCTCAGGCTTGACCGCCGTCTTGACTCCCTTGAAGACCTCGGTGACGACGGCGCCGACGAATGCCTGCGGCTCGAACCGGACGGTTCCGCCAGCGGCTTGACCCGGACTCGATCCGCCATCGGGCGGGGTGGTCGTCGTGCCGCCACCGGTCGGGGCCCCACCTGGTTCGGGGGGGCGCGGTGTCGGCGTGGCCGTTTGAACAGGCGTGGGCGGCGGCGTGGGCGTCGGCGTCGGCGACTCGACGGGCGTCGGCGTCGGGGTCGGCGTGGGCGTGGGCGACGGATCTGGCCCCGGCGACGGCGTCGGGCCGGGGGTCGGCTCAGGCGTTGGCGTCGGCGTCGGGCCAGGAGTTGGATCGGGCGTTGGCGTCGGCGTGGGGTCGGGCGTGGGCACCGGCGTCGGGTCCGGGGTCGGCGAGGGTGTCGGGGTAGGTGTGGGCGACGGTGTCGGCGTCGGCGTGGGCGACGGGCTGGGCGTGGGCGTGGGCGTTGGGCTCGGGGTCGGGCTGGGCGTGGGCGTCGGGCTCGGCGTTGGCGAGGGCGTTGGGCTCGGCGTGGGCGTGGGCGTTGGGCTGGGGGTCGGGCTGGGCGTGGGCGTGGGCGACGGAGTCGGGCTCGGCGTTGGCGAAGGCGTTGGGCTGGGGGTCGGGCTGGGCGTGGGCGTCGGGCTGGGCGTGGGCGACGGAGTCGGGCTCGGCGTTGGCGAAGGCGTTGGGCTGGGGGTCGGGCTGGGCGTGGGCGTCGGCGTCGGGCTGGGCGTGGGCGTCGGGCTGGGCTGGGCGTCGGGCTGGGCGTGGGCGTCGGCGTCGGGCTGGGCGTTGGCGACGGCGTGGGCGAGGGAGTCGGGCTGGGCGTAGGCGACGGCGTCGGGCTAGGCGTGGGCGACGGCGTGGGCGGGTCGGGCTCGGCGTGGGCGTCGGCGTGGGCGTCGGCGTCGGCGTGGGCGTCGGGCTTGGCGTCGGGCTCGGCGTGGGCGTCGGGCTCGGCGTCGGGTCGGCGAAGGCGTGGGGCGTCGGGCTCGGCGTGGGCGAAGGCGTCGGCGACGGGGTTGGACTCGGCGTCGGGCTGGGCGTCGGCGTCGGACCGGCACCACCGGACGTGTGCTCGACGACGTCGGCGCGATCGTTGAGCTCCGGAGCGTCAACACCTTCGTCGCATTGGGAGATCGGTCCGTTGATGATGACGCAGAAGGTGTCGGTACCTGCGACGGTCGGGACGTACGAAACGCTGCACGTCCCGGCGCTGCCGGTATTGCATTCGAGATCCGGGTTGTTGCCCGGCGAATTGATGTCATTCGGATCGCCAGGCGTGAAGCGGAACCTGACGTGCGAGGAACTGTCGGTGGACGGCACCCCGTCCTCGTCGTACACGCGGGCCGTCAGGGTGACCGTGGACCCGACTGGCCCTGTGCCGTGCTCGGGCTGGACATCGAGAAACGCCGGCTGGCCCGCCGCCGTCACCATGTCCGCCTCGAAGGGCGTCGCGGGCGCGACCGTCAAGGCGCACAGGGCAGCCGACACGAGGGCGACGAACGACGCGGTTCTCGCTCGCTTCGATCGGCTGGACTGCGGTCGCACTTTGGCGTATCTCCCGATGACGGCCCTGGGTCATCTGATCCAGGCAACCGTCCCCCGACGGGCTCCGCAGACTAGGTCAAATGACCCCCTACTCCGAAGGGAGAAAGTAGTCGCCTCGGTTCCGTGTCGCGGGCAGGACGGTTCCGCGACGCAACGGTGCATCGGTGCAAGTCCTGCCCGGGCCCCATCCGAAGGTCCGGGACTTGGTGGAGCCGAGGGGAGTACGGATGGTTTCGGTAGGGCGCGCCAAACGAGCCCCGGCGGTCAGCGAAGCGTCCGCGCCGCATACCCTTCGAGCCGGTCGAGGGCCTCCGGCAGGTCGGTCCGACCGAACCCCAGCCGGAAGTGATTGCCGCCGAATCCGAATTGCGAACCCGGCAGCAGCAGCACGCCCTCCGATTCGACCAGCCCGGCGGCCCAATCGTCGATGCCGACGCCCGGCACGGTCAGCCGCGGGAACCCGATCGACCCCGCCCGCGGGCGCACCCAGGTGAAGCGGTCGGCCCACTCGTCGAAAAACGTGTCGAGGCGCTCCATGTTCGCGGCGACGATTCCCCGAGACCGGTCCAGGACCTGCTCGCGCGCGCGCAACCCGATGATCGCCAGGATCTCCGACGGCGCCGAGGCGCAGATGGTCGTGTAGTCCTTGAACGACGCGCAGCGTTCGAGCAGGCCGCGATCGCGCGTCGCGAGCCAGCCGATCCGGAGCCCGGCCATCGCGAAGGACTTCGACATGACGCCGAGCGAGACGCCGCGCTCCGAAGCGTCGGCGGCCGCCGGTAGTCGATCGTCGTCGTCGAATTCCAGGAATCGATAGACCTCGTCCAGCAACAGGTACGCGCCGGCTTCCTCGGCGATGGCCACGAGGCCATCGAACGTGGACCGGTCCGGCAGCATGCCGGTCGGGTTGTGCGGCGCGTTCACGACGATGAGCCTGGTCGCGGGCGTGACCTGCCGGCGGAGGAGGTCGAGATCGAGCGCCCAGCCGGCATCCTCGCGCAGCTCGTGCAAGGTCACGTCCGCCCCGGTCGCCCGGCCGATCTCGTAGAGGCTCTGGTAGCCCGGCCACGTGACGACGGCGTGATCGCCCGGCCCCAGCAGCACGTTGACGAGGCAGAAGATCCCCTCCTCCGCCCCGGCGAAGACCAGCACGTCCTCGGGCGCGAGGCCGTCGTACAAGGCGGCGATCTCGCGACGCAGCAGCGGATGACCGCTCGATTCCGCGTAGCCCAGGGCCAGGCCGTCCCACAGGGCTCGGGTCTCGTCGTCGGCAAGGGCGAGGAGCTCGCCCATCGGATAGCCCTGGACGTCCGAGGCGCAGAGCAGGTGCTCGACGGAGAACTCCCAGCGGGCGAAGTACCGCTCCAAGGCGAAATCGGCGATGCGCATCCGCCGATTGTGGCGGAGGGAGTCGTCGTCCGTGCGCGCATCCCCGATGCCGAGCCGAGCGCCTATGCTCAGGGACATGGTCAGGCTCAACCCGATCGTCGTCGTCGGTTCGCCGACCGCGCTTGGCGGCCATTTCGGGGGCATGGAACGGTCGCCCGCCGAGTTGCGCGATCACGGGCTGCTCGACCGCCTTGCGACTCGCCTGGACGCGGCGGCTGGCACCTTCCTGGACCGCGGGGATGCCCGCAACGACCCGGGTTGGGCGCCCGACCCCGACCCGCGGATGAAGAACCACGGGCGCATGCTCGACTACCTGCCGAGGCTGGCGAGCCACGTCGACCGACGGGCTGGCCGCCGGCGGAGATGGGGCGCGGCTGCTGGTCCTGGGTGGCGACTGCACCAGCCACGCCGGTGCCCTGGCCGGGCTGCGGCGGGCACGACCAGGGACCCGGCTCGGGCTGGCCTGGTTCGACGCGCACGGCGACTTCAATACGCCGGACACGACCCCCTCGGGCAACGTGTGGGGGATGCCGTTCGCGATGGCGTGCGGCCGGGGCGATCCCGACCTGGTCGCCGCCGTCGATGGACCGACCGTGGATCAGGCGAACGCCGGGCTGTTCGGCGGTCAGGTCCTGGACGAGACCGAGTCGCGGATGCTCGCATCAAGCCCGGTCGCGCAGTTCGGCGCCGGGATGCTGGCGGACGACGCCGGACGAGCCGCCGTCGCCGGCTGGAGCACGTCGGTCGCGAGCCGGATCGACGGGTGGTATGTCGCCTTCGACCTCGACGCCCTCGACGGAGCGGAGGGCTGGGCCGTCGCCATGCCCGAGCCGGATGGACTGGCGCTGGGCACCGCGATCGAGACCATCCGGGTCATCGCCGCGAGCGGCGCGCCGATCGTCGGGTTCGGGGCGACCGCGGTCATGACGGGGAGCGGGGGCGATCTCGCGAAGACCGTCGAGGCCGTGGCGGATCTGGCGGCGGCGGCGCTGGGCTGAGGACCGTCCGGCTGACGAGCCGGGCGCTACTCCTGGACGAGCACCAGGTCGGCCGCGAGGTCCTTGAACGTCTCGACGTCCAGGCCCTCGCCGATCGCCAGCCAGCTCTGAGCGGCACCACGATCGACGACGATGGCGTAGCTCCCGTCGGCGGCATTCACCAGCGCGCCCGACTGGTCTCCGAACGCCGCCGTGCCGGCATCGAGACCGCCCGGCACGCAACCACTCGCGTCCTCGCAGAACCCGCCTTCGTGCAGCTCGAGCCGCGCGCCTCCCGGGCCCTGGTAGAAGATCTCGAGCCAGCCGCCCCTGGCCGACCGGTACTGGCCGTCCGCGACGAACCAGCGGGCCGGCAGGACCGCGCAGTAGACCGGCCAGTCGAATGCGGCCGCTGCGTCCGAGAAGAACGAGCGGTTGTCGTCGTTGCCACTGCAGGCATCCGCCGATCCGGTCGCGCCCGACGGTGACGGCTCCTCGCTCGCGGGGGTCGTCGGGGCCGAAGACGCGCTCGCTGCGGGGGTCGGCTCGGGGGTCGGCGCGGGGGTGGCTTCGGCGCTGGGGGTCGCCTCGACGGTCGGTTCCGTGGAGGGCACGGCGACCGAGGGCGAGGGCGTAGGTTCGTCGCTAACCTCGTCCTGCCCGATGCAGCCCACGACGAGGAAGGCCGCGAGGACGGAGAGAAGCAGCGCTGGGAAGGACCGACGACGGGCCGGACGGGCGGGTCCTGGCGCGCTCGATCGAGGTCGCGTCACGGACGGGAGGTTAGCACGCGGGCCGATTCGGCCCCCTCCGCGGGGACCTCGACACGAACGAACGAGGCTGGCTCCAGCACCCCGACGGCGTCGGTCGGAAGGGAGCGCGCGAACGCCACGGCGTGACGGATGGCCCCGGCATGGGAGACGACCACGGCCGGGCGACCATGGGCGCGGAGCGCGGTCCACGCGGCCGCGATCCGGGCGCCCAGGTCCAGGGCGGTCTCGCCGCCCGGCCAGTCGATGTCCGTGACACCGCGGGCCAGCGCCGCGGCGAGCTGTGGCTCGATCTCCGCGAGCTCGTCGAAGGTGCGGCCTTCGGCGATCCCGAAATCCGCCTCGCGCCAGCGCTCATCGACCTCCACGTTCGTGACGCCGGCGGCGACCGCCAGGGCGTCGGCGGTCGCACGCGCGCGGCGCGCCGGGCTCGTGACGATGAGGACGTCGGGCGGCAGGGTCGGGGCGAGCGCTGCGGCGAGGGATCCCGCAGCCGCGAGACCGGCCGCGTCCAGGGGAGGGTCGCTGCGTCCGCAGTAGCGGCGCCCGGTCCAGCTCGTCGACGCGTGCCGGACGAACACGACGTCGGTCACGAGGGGGCTCCCAGTTCCGTGGCGCCATCGAGCGGCCCGGAAACGGCGGCCGACGCAAAGGTCGCCATGCCGTCGCGCAATCGCACGGCCGCGTCGATCAGCCCGATCGCCAGGGCCGCTCCGGTCCCCTCGCCAAGGCGGAGGTCGAGGTCCAGCAGTGGCCGCAGGCCGAGGCGCTCGAGCACGATCGCGTGACCGGGTTCGACGCTCCGGTGCGCGGCGATGACCCTCGTCGCGGTCCCTGGTGCGAGGCTTGCCGCCAGGAGCGCGGCCGCGCCGGTGATGAAGCCGTCGAGGACGACGGGCACCCGCCCAGCGACGGCACCGAGGATGACGCCGACCAACGCGCCGATCTCGAGCCCGCCGACCGCGGCGAGGACGCCGACCGGGTCCGCCGGGTCGGGAGCGTTGCCCGCGATCGCCCGCTCGATGGCGGCGATCTTGCGCCGATGCCCGGCGTCATCGATGCCGGTCCCACGGCCGGTCACGGCGGCCGGTGTCGTTCCCGTCACGACGGCCACGATCGCGCTCGCCGCCGTGGTGTTGCCGATGCCCATGTCACCGATGCCGATGAGCTCGACGCCGGCGGCGCGGAGGCCGGCCACGATGTCCAGACCGACATCGATCGAACGGAGCGCCTCGGCTCGGGTCATCGCCGGGCCCTCGGTCATGTCCGCCGTCCCTGGTCGGATCCGAGCCCGGACCAGGCGGCCGCCACGCTCGTCGCCGGGCAGCACCGCGGCGATCGGCCCCACCACCCCGACATCGACGACGGTGAGTGACGCTCCCGCGGCCTCCGCGAGGACATTGATGGCCGCCCCGCCGCCGACGAAGTTGGCGAGCATCTGGGCCGTCACGTCCGACGGGTAGGCCGAGACGCCCATCCGCGCGACCCCATGGTCCCCCGCCGCGACGACGATCTCGCGGCGAGCCATCGTCGGGAACGGCTGCCCGGTGATACCGGCGAGGTCGATGGCGAGTTCCTCGAGACGACCGAGGCTGCCCGGCGGCTTCGTCAGCCGGTCGAGGTGGTCGCGAGCCGCGGCCATGGCGGTCTCGTCCGGCGGGCCGAGCGCGGCGATCGCAGCCAGCGTGTCATCCAGGCCAACGGCGATGCGCGCCGTCACGACGGGCCCCCGCCCTTCAGGGTCACCGGCAGACCCGCCACGAGCAGGTACGCCTCGTCGGCCATCGCCGCGAGTCGCTGATGGGCGATCCCGACGAGGTCGCGGTAGGCGCGGGCGCCGGCATGCATCGGAACGATCCCGAGTCCGACCTCGTCGCTCACGACCACGACGGCCCCCGGACGCGCCTCGATCGCCGCGAAGCCGGCCGCGACCGGCCCGTCCAGGATCGGGTCGATGTCCGGAACGTCGTCCCCGAGCAGCGTGCTGAGCCAGAGAGTCAAGCCATCGATGAGCACCGGCTCAGACGGCTCCGTGCGCGCGAGGGCGGCGACCAGGTCCGGCCCGACCTCGATCGTCGGCCACGACGCGGGGCGTTCTCGCTGATGTCGGGCGATCCGGTCGTCGAGCTCGGGGTCGCCGGGCCACGCGGTCCCGAGGAACCACGCCCGTCCGTCGCCCGCCAGCCGCCTCGTGGCCGCCAGTCCGAACCGGCTCTTGCCGCTGCGCGTACCGCCGACGGCGAAGATCAGCGGGCTGGCCACGGCTGCTCCTCCGATGCCAGCGTCACGGTGCGATCACGGCCAGGGCCACGAGCGTGGCGGTCAACGTGATCTCGACCGAGGCGCCCAGGCCGTCGCCATCGAGCCGGCCCCGCAACCGGACGATGAACGCCGTCGCGACGACCCCTGCCGTCGTGCCGATCAGCGCCCCCGGACCGAGCGCCCATCCTTCCAGGGCCATCCCGGCCCCCACCGCGATCGCGACCGTGACCGCTCCGACGATCACATCGCGACCCGACACGGCCTCGCTGAACCAGGCGCCCAGGCCGTCGTGTCCGACGCGGTCCCGCAGGAGCACGACCGCCAGCACGGGCAGCCAGCGCGACACGGCCCCACCGACGACGACGGCCGACGCAGCCACCAAGGGACCCCACGAAGCGGTCACCGACGCAAGCGCGGCGACCTCAGCGCCCAGGACCAGCAGGAGCGCGACCGCACCGCCCGGCCCGACGGACGGATCCTCACGAGCGCGTTCGGCGGCATAGGCGTCGGGAGCGACCAGGGCGTCGGCGGTGTCGGCAAGCCCGTCCAGGTGCAGGCCGCCGGACACGACGGCAAGCAGCCCGACCGCAGCGATCGCACCCAGCAGCGGCTCGCCGGCCAGGGCAAGGGCCGCGAGCGGCACCGCCGCCAGCCCCCCGACCGCGGCCCCGACCAGGGCGAACGCCGCGGCCCCCGGGACGTTCGCGACGACACCGACCGGCAACCGGGTCAGCAGCCCGGCCGCCGCCCGGACCGTGGCGACGACCCCGATCGATTCGGCCGGGCGGGGCACGACACGCTCCATCGTCAGCTCGCCCCCACCGGCAGGCGCACGAGGGCGGGGTCCACGCCGAACACCGACCGGATCCGCTCCGGCCCAAGCGTGGCCGCGGGCGGGCCATCGGCCACGATCCGGCCCTCGCTCAAGACCGCGATCCGGGGGAAGAAGTGGGCGGCGAGCGCGAGATCGTGGAGGACCGCGACGACGGTCGTCCCGTCACGCTGGTTGAGGTCCACCAGCAGCTCCATGACGTCGACCTGGTGGCGGATGTCGAGGTGTGCGGTCGGCTCGTCGAGGACCAGGATGGGCGCCGATTGGGCGACGGCGACCGCGATGAACACGAGCTGTCGCTCACCCATGGACAGCTCGCGCACGTCGCGATGGCCGAGGTGGGAGATGCCCACCCGATCCATGGCCCCGGCCACGGCCACGTGATCGGCGGTACGCAGCCCGGTGAACGGTGGCTCGTGCGGGAGCCGGCCCAGCGCCACGACCTCGTGGACGGGCATCTCGAACGGCAGCTGGATGAGCTCGGGGACGACCGCGATGGTGCGCGCGACCGCGGAGCGTTCGACGGTATCGATCGGGGCGCCACACAGGTGGACGACACCCGAGGACGGTCGCAGCACGCCGGTCATCGCGCGCAGCAGGCTCGACTTCCCGGCACCGTTGGGCCCGACCAGGGCAACGCGCTCGCCACCGCCGATCTCGAGCGTGGCCGCACTCACGACGCGCCGTTCCCCGTAGGCGACCGTCACGTCGTGCGCCGCGAGGATCGGTTCCGTGGACGTCATAGCTCGTAGCTCGAACGCGTGCGCTGGAGCAGGAACAGGAAGAAGGGCGCCCCCAGCAGCGCCATGACGACGCCGACCGGAACGTCACCGACGAGACGGGCGACCAGGTCGGCGGTGGACAGGAGGGCCGCACCCACGATGGCGGAGATCGGGAGTACTCGACGCGCCGCGGGGCCGACCACGAGCCGGACGACATGCGGCACGACCAGCCCGACGAAGCCGATGAGCCCGCTGATCGCGACACCAGCGGCCGTCGCCAGGGAGGCCAGGGCCAGCAGGATGCCCCGTTCGCGCCGGACATCGATGCCCAGGTGGCTCGCCGCGGAATCGCCGAGGAGCAGGCCGTCTAGGGCACGCGATCGGAGCGTCATGAGGATGCACGCTCCGATGATCAGCGGCGCCGCGACCGCGAGGCGGGCCCACGACGAGCCGGCGAGCCCACCAAGCAGAAACGAGAAGATCTGGCGCAAATCGGCACCCGAGACATACATGGCCATCGTCAGGAGCGCCGCCAGCACAGACCCGACGGCGTAGCCCGTCAGGAGGAGGCGGGTCAAACCTCCGGCGCCACCGGACCCACCGAGCCGGAAGACGACGTAGGCGGACAGCAGGGCTCCCGCGAAGGCAAAGGCGTGCAGGAGACCGAATTCGATGACAACGATCTGGACCGGGATCAGGACGGCGATCGCCGCTCCGAGCGCCGCGCCGGACGCGGTGCCCAGCACGTACGGGTCGGCGAGCGGGTTGCGGAGCAATCCCTGGAACGTCGCGCCGGCGACGGCCAGCCCCGACCCGATGACCATGGCGGTGAGCACGCGCGGCAGGCGCAGGTCCCAGATGATCGCCTCGCTTGCCGCGCTCCAGTCCAGGCCGATCCGCAGGCCGAGCGTTCGCCACAGGACCACGCCGATCGTTTCGCTGGGGCCGATCTGGACGGACCCGAGCCCCACGCCAAGGACGACCGAGGCGAGCAGGACGACCAGGGCGAGCAAGCCGACGACCACCGGCCGACCACGGACCCAGGCGGCGACGCCGCCAGAGTCCAGGTCGGGTGCGAGTGCGCCGGCTGCCATGCTCGTTACGGTGCGGCCGGGAGGGTGATGTCCGGCCGGATCGTGGTCGCCAGGTTGCGCAGGCCGAGCGGCAACCGGGGTCCCGGTCGGGTGATCTCGATATCGCGGACGGTGCGAACGTCGTCCTTGGTGACGGCGGTCATGACCTTCCAGCCCGGACGAGCCGCCACCTCTTCGGGGGTCGGCTCGTAGAAGGGATTGACCCCCAGGACGATGACTTCCGGGTCCTGCTCGATCAGCTTCTCGAGCGCGATCTCGTAGGTGTTCGGATCGCCGGTCGTGATCGTGTCACCGCCGGCGAGCGTCACCATCTCGGCCACGAACGAGTCGTCGGCGGGAGCGAAGATCGCGCCCGTCGTCGCGTCATATCCGATCTCGTAGAAGACGCGTGGCGGTGTCCCGCTCGCGGCGACGGCTTGGCTGATGGCGTCGATCTCGGCACGCATGCCCGAGGTCAGCGCGACGGCCGCCTCGCTCGTCCCGGTGGCCGCGCCGATGAGCTCGATGTCCTTGTACACCCCCTCGACCGAGGGCGCGTACAGGACGAGCACAGGGATGTCGAGTGCACGAAGCTGGGTGATCGCGTCGGCAGGCGTGAATCCCAGGCCGCCGGCGATGACGAGGTCCGGCTCGAGGTTGACCACCTGCTCGACATCGACGCTCGAGAACGTGGCGACATCGGGTAGCGCGACGGCTTCTTCGGGAAAGTCCGTGCCGTCGTCGGTCGCAACGACGCGATCGCCGGCACCGAGCGCGAAGAGGATCTCGGTGTTGGCTGGGGTCAGCGACACGATGACCTCGGGCTCCGCCGCGATCTCGACCGCGGTGCCCTCGTCGTCGGTGAGGGTCGCGGGGAACGCGGCCGCCGGCGACGGGCTGGGCTCGGTCGCGGGTGGTGGTGCGGGCGTGATGGCTGGGGCGGATGACGGCGTGGCTGCGGGGGTGGAGCAGGCCGCGACGAGGACGGCCAACGCCAGGGACAAGGCGACGCCGCGGCGTCGGGAGCGTGGAGACACGGCGGGGTTTCCTCCGGAAGCGGTTCGGGAGCCGGAGGGGCCTGCGACACGAGCAAGACCCCTCGCTTCGATGCGGGTCGAAGGAGGGGTCAGGGGATGGTGTGCACGGTCCTGCCTACCTTTCTCTCGAAGGTTCGAGCATGCACCGTGAGGTCGGCGACCGGACTTCCGCCCGAGGGCGGTTCACCGTAGCGGGACTGTGCCGGAATCTCACCGGCTTCGCGACCACGCGGCGTTCGACTGACGTCGGCGCCGAGCGTAGCACACCGCCCTCGGCTGACCGCGAGACGTCTGATAAGTGCCGGTGAAGGCCCGCTCCGTACGATGCCCACCTCGCCCTCCTCCCGCCATCGTCCAGCCGCCGGAGGAGGTCCATCGACCATGGTGGAGTCACGTTGGTTTCGTCGTGCCGGCCCGGCGCTCGCTGCCGTCGGTGGGATCGCGCTCATCGCCACCACGACGGTGGGCGCGCCCGGTCGCGCCTGGACTCCGGAGGCGTGTGCCGGGGAGCCACGGATCCGCGTCGCGGCGTCCGGCAGCTGGTATCGGATCGATCCGGTCATCGGCGCGGGCACCCGGATGGGTCAGCGGCTGGTCCTCGGGCGTGCCGGCGAGCGCAGCACGCGAGCGCTGGACCTGGATGCCGAGTCGTTCGCGGCCGGTCCGTTCGGCGGCGCGACGCTGGTCGGCACGGATGACGGCCGTCGGTCGCGGCTCTCGCTGGTCGACGCGACTCGAGGCTGCGCCTGGCCGCTGGTCGCGACGAGCGACGTCGTTCGGACCGCCACCATGGCCGCGGACGGGGCATCGCTCTTCGAATTCCGCGTCGACCGCAAGACCCGTGCCGACCTCGGTGTCTGGCGACGAGCGCTCGATGGCAGGAAGGCGCCATCACGCGTGCTGCCCCCGATCCCGGCCGATGCCCGCTTCGGCCCGACCTGGATCACGACCTTCGACTGGGGCGAGAACGGCCGGTCGCTGGCCGTGCAGTCCTGCGGCGAGATCGCGTGCCGAGTCCGCATCCTCGACACGGGGGGCGGCGGCGTTCGGCTCGTCGCCGATCCGGCCCTTGGCGACCTCGTCGGGTTCGATGGGAACCGCCTGGTCGCGCACGGCGCCTGCCGTGGTCTCCCCTGCCCGCTGCTCTCCGTGGACATCGCGACGGGCGCCACGCAGGTCCTCGATGAGGCTGCCGGCCAGGCCGTGCTGAGCCGTGACGCGGACGGCCGATCGATCGTCGTCCACGAGGTCGGGGCGGCTGGCGACCACCTGCGGGCGGTCGGGCTCGACGGCCGTGGCCCGCGGCTGCTCGACGGCGACCCCGATGGCCGCCGGCTGGTGGCCGGTCCAACCCGTTCCGGGAGCGGCGCCGAGCACGCCCGGGGCTGGCTCCTCTTCGGTCCTGACGGGCGCCTGCCGATCGACGGTTCGCTCCGACCGCTGCTCCGCCACGTCCCGGACGGGCGCACCGTCCACCTCGACGAGGTGTCGCGATGATCTCCCCGAGGCCGCGCCGACAGCGCGTCCTGTCCTTGCTCCTGAACCTCGCCCTGGCGATCGCGATCGGCCACCCGACGACGTCGCCCACCGCCGCCCACTCGCCCGATCCGGCGCTCGGTGGCGGGACATTCCCGCAGGACGGCGAGCTCCTGTATGACTGGCGCACCGGCGCCGTGCCACCCGCGCCGATCCGGGTCGCGGTCAACGCGGCTGCGGGTGACATCGAGGCGACGCGCGCGTCGCGCGCAGCCCTCTTCGTCTTCAACGCCGCCGGGACGAACCCGATCGGCTACGGGACCGGCACGTGCGGCGTCAACGGGCTGGCGTGCTTCACGCGGGACGCCCCCGACGGGTTCACGATGTGGTTCCGCGAGCATGGCCGGGTCTTCGACTGGGGCACGCTCAAGTGGTGCCAGATGTACACGACCGCGCCGAACGGCTGCTACGACGCCGAGACGGTCGCGCTCGATGAGTTCGGTCACGTCGAGGGACTCGGCCACCACGTGAACTTCGCGGACGACCGCGACTACACCGACGCCGTCGTGCAGACGTTCTCGCGGACGAAGCCCCGTGAGGGCTACGACATGCACGTCCTGGGTGTCTGCGACGTCGCGCGGCTCCAGATCCGGTACGACTTGCCGGGGGCATCGTCGCGGTACTCCACGTGCCTCGACCTCCCCACGGTCATGACGATGAGCCCGAACGACTCGTCCGTGTCCTACGGCGCGACCGTCACGTTCACGGCCAGTCTCCGGGTGGTCACCGACACGGACTACGGCCGCCTCAGTGCCAACCCGGTCTCGCAGCGGTCCGTGCGGTTGCAACGCCGGCCCGTGGGAGGCGGCTCGTGGAGCACGATCGCGACGATGTCACCGACGTCCCCGACGGGCTCCTATGTCGTCGCCCTGCGGCTGTTCGGCTCGGCGGAGTTCCGCGCCATCTTTTCGACGCCGTCGACAGAAGGCCTTCGTGGGGACTCGAGTCCCGTTGTCACCGTGACCGTGGCTCCGTGCTCGGGCATGCACTGCCCGCAACCGATCGGCGGCTCACAGTAGGCATGGAGGCCAGGATGAGATCCCGATCCTCGATGGACATGGCGGCCGCCGCCATCGGCATCGTCGTCCTCGGGGGCACGGCGCTCGCCTGCTCGCCCGCCGTGTCGTCGGGGAGCATCCCCGCGGCGTCGGCGGGCAGCGGGTCCGCCGCGTCACCGACCCGCTCCGCCGTCGACTCGCCGACCGGCTCCGCCATCGATGGAGGCCCGTCGCCGACCGTCCCCGGGCGAGATGCGCCACCGGATGCCCTCCTGGCCGCGGAGGGCGGCGATCCCGCCGCCGGCCAGCTCGGCACCTATGTCTGGCTCGAGTCGGGCAGTGACTCGCCGTGGCTCCCGGGCGCTCCGCTCTCGGTCGGGGCCGGCGAGCCGCTCGCCGTCACGCTCGTGCCGGACGGCGAGATCCGGGCCTGGACAGCACGCTACGTCCCGGCGGCCGCCGGAGGACCCGAGGGGGCGACGGCCCTCGGCGAAGGCGCCGGGACCCCCCGCTTCGACGCACCCGGACCGGGGGCGTGGACCGTCGAGGTGTTCGTCGAGTTCGCTCCCGGCGTCGGTGAAGCGCGTTACTTCTGGCGTCTGGAGGTGGAGTGAACCGCCCGGGGGTGGCACACTGCCGCGGATGGGCAACTCGCTGGCCACCTTCGCCAGTCGACCCGGTCGCCGCGCCGCGGCGACCCTCGCCGTCCTACTCCTCCTCTCCGCCTGCGGGGCCGACGCCGGCGCCGCCGAGCAGCCGGCCGAAGGATTACTGGTCCTGACGGGCGGCGATGCCGCGGAGCTCGCCGTGCTGGCGGCCAAGCGGGATTCCGAGGAGCCCGTGGCGATCGGGCTTCCATTGCCCGACGATGACGCGACCTGGATCTCGGCGGGCAAGGGCGGGTCGCTGGTCGGCAGCACGCCCGATGGCTCGCTCGTGACGAGCGACCCGGTCGACCCCGGCGGGGCGGCGGCGGACCTCGCCGGGCTGACGTGGCGACCCGTCGAGGCCGCGGACGCGGCCGGCGGATCGCTGGCGGCGCCGGCATCGTTCCCGACCTGGGATCCGGGTGGCCGCCGGTTCGCAGCCCTCGGCGGCGATCTGCTCGGTGGCGGCGACATGCAGCTGCTGCTGGTCGAACCGGGCGAAGGCAAGGCGACGTCCATCGCTTTGAAGCGGGCGCTCCTGGCCGCACCCCCGGCCTGGCTCGATGGCCAGCGCGTGGCCCTGGTCACGGGCAGCACGGACAAACCGGCGACCGTCGTCGTCGACACGGCGAACGGGAAGATCGCGCGCGGACCGTCCGGCGAACGGCGCCTCGCGACGTCCGGCGACGGGAGCGTCATCGCGACCTCGGCCGGGCCAGGATCGCCGATCCTGCTGCGCTCGTCACGCGGTTGGCTGGCCGACGACGGGACCTCGACCGGCTCCGTGGAGGTCCCGGACGGCTTCGTCGATGCGATCTCGCTGGCCCTCGACCAGGGCGGGCGTCGTCTCGCGATCGTGTGGCTCGGTGAGGACGGTGTGCCGAGGTACGACGTCCACGACGGCAAGGACGGCTGGCGGCGGGTCTGGAGTCAGCCGCTCCCGGGGACGTCGGCCGCCGTGGTCACCTGGCTTCGATAGCGCGCGGGACGCCGAGCGTCCCTGATCTCAGGCGGTCGGGACGGGCTCCCCGGCCGAGAAGATCGAGACCTGCGCCTCCTCGGGCAGCATCACGCCCATGACCTTCTGCAGGGTGAGGAGATGGACGCACGACCCCCAACTCTCGAAGTAGTGGCAGGTGCAACGCCACTGGCCGGCATCGAGGGCGACATGGTGCGTGTCGTTGTCGCCGCGGAAGGTGAGCGACAGGCGGTCGACCGTGATCCGATCGAGTTCTCGCGCGTATCGATTCGCCTTCTCGACCTTGCCGATCAGTGAGCTGTGCATCGGTCCAAACCTCCGTCGCCCCTGGGGGCGCTGACGAGGCCGCCGTCCGGTCTGCACCTTCGACCGGTGGTGGCGGTCGCGTGCCGTCAGCCTACACCCCACGACCCCGGCGGTCACCCCCGGAAATCATCCTATCGGGGCTCTACGGGGCGCTAGTACCCTGTCGCCCGAAATCGTCCTCGAGACGGACGACATCGTCGAGCTCCGGGGTCGACACCTCGATGAGCTCGCAGCGCTCGATGGCCTCGTACCGGTGGACCCGACCGGTCGGAACCCGCCGGTGGTCGCCGGGCCCCAGCTCCAATTCGCGGACGACGCCATCGTCGTCCTCGAGGAAGAGCCGCAGCCGACCGGAGTGGACGAGGATCGTCTCGTCCTTGATCTCGTGCCGCTGCAGGGACAACCGCCTGCCGGTCTCGATGACGAGGACCTTGCCGACATAACGATCGGTGTGAGCCCAGATGAGCTCGTGGCCCCACGGCTTGTCGACCCGCCGCGCGGCCTCGCCGTCCGTCGTCACGAGCCGCGCACCAGGGCCTCGCCCGCGACGAGCAGCGCATCGCGCAAGTCCGGCGAGGTCGCCTCCGTGTACACGCGGACCAGCGGCTCCGTGCCCGACGCGCGGATCAGCAGCCAGGAGCCGTCGGCCAGGAAGAACTTGTACCCGTCGCCAGTGTCCAGTGCGACCGTGTGGTCGACCGGTTGGCCGGCCAGCTCCGTCGGCGAGTCCGCCGCGAGGTCGACGAGGAGTCGTCGCTTGACCTCGGGGTAGTCAGCGCGATCCACGTGGACATCGATGCGCAGATAGAACGACGGGCCGGCGACCTCGTGAAAGTGCTGCATGGCCACCGACACCGGCCAGCGGCCGGCCGCTCGCTCCCGCATGAACAGGTCGAGCAGCAGCAGGTCCGCGTAGATCCCGTCCCGCTCGGGCAGGTGCATCCCGAAGCCGAAGCCACCGGACTCCTCGGCGCCCATCATCGCGCCGGTCTCGATCATCCTCGGACCGATGAACTTGAATCCAACCGGCGTCTCGTGGGTCTCGATCCCGTACCGCTCGCCAAGGCGGGCGGCCATGGACGTGTTGTTCACGCTGACGACGACCGGGTCGCGCCAGCCACGATGCTCGGCGAGGTAGTACATCAGGAGCCCCGTGACCTCGAGCTGGTGGATGAACGTCCCCCGCTCGTCCGCGGCCCCGGCGCGGTCCGCGTCGCCGTCGAGGAGGAGTCCCAGGTCGTACGTGCCAGCGGCGAGGAGGCCGAGCGCCTCATCGATGTTCGGACGGATCGGCTCGGGATTGACACCACCGAAATATGGGTTGCGCTCCTGGTGGATCTCATGGACCCGGATGCGCCCGCCCGCGAGCAGGCGACTCAGCCAGCCGGACCCGGCCCCCCACAGCGGGTCGACGAGGACGTTGAGGTCCGCCGCCCGGAGCGCATCCAGATCCACCGTCCTCCCAACGAACGCCTCGTAGCCATCGAACGGATCGAAGCGCTCGACGAGCCCGGCTGCCTCTGCGTCGGCGAGGGACCGGCGCTCCAGCCGCTCGACGCCGTTGACGGCTAGCCGGGCCTCGACCGCCGCCAGGATCTCCGGACCGGCGGCGGCACCGGTGGGTGCCTTGATCTTGAATCCGTTGTCCACCCACGGGTTGTGACTGGCCGTGATCACGATCCCCGCCGCGGCACCGCGCTGGACGACCTCGTATGAGCTCATCTGGGTCGGCACGGCGTGGACCGCGAGGAACACCGGGATACCCCGCGCCAGCAGGATCTCGGCCGCGGCCTCCGCGAAGTGCTCCGATGCGAAGCGTCGGTCGAACGCGACGACCACGCCCTGCGCCGTCGCGCCCCGGTCGATGACGTACTGCGCGACGCCGTCGGCGCAGCGGCGCACGTTGTCGAACGTGAACTCGTCCGCGACGCGCGCCCGCCAGCCATCCGTGCCGAAGACGATGGAAGTCGGCGCCGCCCCTCCGGCCGTCGTGGTCAATCAGCCTCCCGCCTGCGAGCAGCGGTCGATGAGCTCGCGGATGCGCTCGATGTCCGGCCCCGATCCGCGGAGGACCGCGATCGGCTGCGTGGCCGTCATGCTACCGCGCTCGGGAGGGGCGATGACCCCGAGCCGCCCGTCGACACGCCGGACGACGAGATCGTCGTCACCGACCTCGACCGTCTCGCCGGCCTGGACCACGGCTCCTTCGCCGCGCGCACCGAGCGCGCCCAGCAACGCCGACCACGATCCCAGATCCGACCAGCCGACATCCATCGACGCCATCGCGACCTCGCCGTTGCGCGCCGCACTCTCCATCACGGCATGGTCGATCGAGAGCGGCGTGCGGATCGCCTCATAGGCGTGGGCCAGCTGGTCGGCGGAGCCGAACATCGGCTCGATCGACTGGATGAGGCCCGTGTACCGCATGAGCGCGGTGCGGATCGCCCGCCGCCGCCACAGGAACATGCCCGCGTTCCAGGCGGCGCCTTCGGTTCGTTTGAACAGGTCCTCGGCGCGATCGGGCTTGGGCTTCTCCTCGAACGCCTTGAGTGGATACGCGCGGATCGGGCGGGCGGGATCGCCGATGTCCTCTCCCCGCGCGAGGTCCGGCAGCAGATAGCCGTACTCGGTGGCCGGGCGGTTGACCTGCGTTCCGAGGGTCACGAGGGGCGCGTCGATCTCGAAGCGCCCCGTCGCGAGATCCTTGGCGGCGGTATCCAGGACGCCCGCGAAGATGTCCTCGCGCTCGGGATCGATGTGCGCATCGGCCGGGACCACGAGCATGACGTCGTCGGGTGGGCGATCCAGGGCGATCGTCGCGAGCGCGATGGCGGCCGCGGTGTTGCGACCCATCGGCTCGAGCAGCAGCGCGGCGTCGGGGAGCTGGTCGCGAACCAACCGCTCGTAGCGACTCTCGGTGACGATCGTGATGTCGTCGGTCAGCCGGCGCAGCCGCCGCTCCGTGGCCTGGAGCAGGGACTCGTCGCTGAGCAGCGGGAGGAAGGGCTTCGGGCGCTCGGGTCGACTCAGGGGATGGAGTCGGGTCCCACCGCCGCCGGCCATGATGACGGCGTACATGTGGCGGTCATCGTAGCGCCGCGGGAGGGTCGCGGACCGGGCCTCACTGGGCGATGACGACCCACTTGCCTTCCCACACGACCTTGCGCTGCCACTCGTGGTAGCGAGTGAAGTACGTCTTGAACTGGGTCGTGGTCAGGTAGCGGTACGGCCATTTGTCGGCGTACGAGCCCAACGGCCCGCTGACGTAGAAGCCCAGGATCGTCTTCTTCGTCGGCTCGATCGGGTCGTGGCTGGTTCGGTAGCCAAGGACGACCCAGGCGTGGGTCCCGTTCTTGATCGTGACGCCGACCGGGTCCTTGAAGCGCCTGATCGAGGACACGATGTAGTCGAGGGCCTGCTGCTTGTTGGTGTACGCCCGCGGCGCGTACATCGCCGTACCGCGCGAGAAGTAGCGCAGGCCCCACGCCCAGCCCTGCGGATCGTTGCCGCGGGTGCGGTAGTAGTAGCGATTGTGCTCGCGAATCTTCTTGTAATAGAACTGCTGGGTCCGGTAGCTCCGGTTCGAGGTGCGGCGAACCAGGTTGACCATGGATTGCGTGGCCGCCGGCACGCACCAGTAGTTGGTGTACTGGCGGACCATCGCCGTCGAGCGGTAGAGGTTGACCTTGGTGATGACCGGGGTGCGCCGCGGCGTCGGGCCGGGCGTCGGCGTCGGCGCTGGGGTCGGTGTCACCGTCGGGCGCGGAGTCGGCGTCGCGGTGGGGCGCGGGGTCGGTGTGGCCGTCGGGCGCGGGGTAGGCGTCGCGGTGGGGCGCGGGGTCGGTGTCGCGGTCGGGACGGCCGTCGGCGCCGCGGTCGGGATCGCGGTGGGGGTCGCGGTCGGCACGGGGGTGGGCTCAGCTGTCGGCGCGGGCGTCGGGTCGCCCGACGGCTCCTCGGCGGCCGCGACGGCCCACGGCACGGATCCGAGCATCGACAGCCCAAGACCCGCGGCCAGGAGCCAGCGGCGGACGCGAGGCAGCAGTTCCCGTCGTGCGTTCATCGGCCGAGCCTACGCTACGGGGGAAGCCGCCCGATGCGGGTCGATGGTCCGCGGCGCATCGGCCACGATGGTCCGGCCGGTGCGACGACGCACCGGCTCAGAAACTCGGCGGCGTGAGGCAGAAGAGGACGGTGGCGGGTGCATCGCCATGGTTGGCGTTCCAGTGCGGAAGCCGCGACGGGAACGTGATCGCGTCGCCCTCGCGCAGGACATAGTGCTCGTCAGCCACCCAGAGGTCGAGGACGCCGCTCAGGACGACGACGACCTCCTCGTCCGAATCATGGGTGTATGGCTCGGGGCCGGTGCCCCCACCGGCTTCGATCGTCGACATGATCACCTGGAGGCGTCCCGCCAGGTTCGACGTGAGGAATTCATCCACCGCCCCAAGGCCGGGGTAGGCGATCCGCCGGCGGGCCTCTCGGCGGACGACGCGCCCCGTCTCCGCATCCTCGGCGAACAGCTGGGCGATCGAGAGCCCGAGCGCGCGGGCGACGCGGTGGACCGTGGCGATCGACGGACTCGTCACGTCGCGCTCGACCTGCGACAGGAAGCTCTCGGTCACGCCGGCGCGGTCGGCCACCTCGCGCAGGGTCAGGTGACGCGCCTGGCGCAAGGATCGGATGCGGGTCCCCAACTGGAGCTCCGTGACCACGGGCGTCCTCCGGGTCGAGCGCGATCGGCTGCGATTTGCCTGAAGTATAGGTTCAGGACCATCGTCCATCGTCGCGTTTCGTACGAGCGCACCTACGAGATTCGCACGGACGGCGCGTTGACGCGCGCTCGGCTCGCCCGTACGATGCAGCGATCCTGTAGCACGGCTACAGCGACGTTGATCAGCGACCGGAACCGATGCGCGAGGACCGCCGTTGACCGCCTCCCTGACCTCTGACGCCCCGCACGAGACGAGCGGGATCGTCGGGTCCGTCGCCCCGATCACTACAGCTGCAGCCGCCCCGGACGTCGAGATCATCGGCGTGACCAAGCGTTTCGGGTCCGTCACGGCTGTCGATGCCATGGACCTCTCGATCGCGCGCGGCACGTTCTACTCGCTCCTCGGACCGTCGGGCTGTGGCAAGACCACGACCCTGCGGATGATCGCCGGATTCGAGCAGCCGACCGAAGGCGAGATCCTGCTTTCCGGCCAGCCGATCGCGGGCGTCCCGCCGTACCAGCGCAACGTCAACACGGTCTTCCAGCACTACGCCCTGTTCCCGCACATGAACGTCGCCCAGAACGTCGGGTATGGGCTGCGCCAGCGCAAGATCGGCAAGGCCGACGAGGAGCGCCGGGTCACCGAAGCCCTCGGTCTCGTGCGCCTCGCCGGCTACGCCAAGCGCCGAACGTGGGAGATGTCGGGCGGGCAGCAACAGCGCGTCGCCCTGGCGCGTGCCCTCGTCAACCGGCCCACGGTGCTGCTCCTGGACGAACCGCTGGGCGCGCTCGACCTCAAGCTGCGCAAGGAGATGCAGCTCGAGCTCAAGGCCCTCCAGCGCGAGGTCGGGATCACCTTCGTCTACGTGACCCACGACCAGGAAGAGGCGCTCACGATGAGCGACGTGATCGTGGTCATGCGCGATGGTTTGATCCAGCAGCAGGGCGACCCGACCGACCTGTACGAACGACCGGTCAATCGGTTCGTTGCCGATTTCATCGGGACGTCCAACTTCATCGAGGCGACCGTCGTCGAGCCGCCCGACGAGGAGCGCCGTGTCGTGGTCCGCAGCGCCAAGGGCCTGACCCTGCGAGGCCGGATCACCGACCCGGGGGCGTCCCTGAGCACTGGGGACACGGTCATCGTTGCCTCCCGACCCGAGCGGATGGAAGTCGTTCCGTCAGCGGCCGCCGAGGCGCCCGGGGCGAACACCACTCATGTCCCGGGCCGCATCAAGCAGGGGACCTACCTCGGGGACGAGACGGAGTATCGCGTGGAGACCGAGCAGGCGGGCGAGCTGATCGTCCGACATCAAAACGCTACGGGCGCGGGTGGCGCGCCAGGCGTCGGTCCGGGCGACCCGGTGGTCGTCCGGTGGCATGAGGAAGCCAACCTCATCCTCGCAGGCTGAGGAAAGGCGAGCGCCCGGTTGGACCGGGAGGAGGAGTCGAAGTGACAGAGCAGGACATCGAGCGGGCCGTCCGTCGCATGTCGAGGACGCCGCTGAGCCGCCGCGGCTTCCTGTATGCCAGCACCATGTCGGCTGCAGCCGCGTTCCTCGCGGCCTGTACCAGCAATACCACGGGTTCCGCCGCGCCACCGGCGTCGGTAGCGGCCAGCAACCCGCCCGCGGGTGGCCCCAGCGCCTCGACGGGCCCCGCACCGGCACCGTCCTATGCCACCGAAGGCGCCCTGTTCATGTTCAACTGGGCGGACTACATCGCTGACGCCAACATCGAGGAGTTCAAGGCTCGCTACGACATCGGCGAGTTCACGTACGACATCTACCCGTCGAACGAGGAGCTGCTGACTCGCCTGCAGGGAGGGGCGACCGGCCTGTACGACGTCTGCGCCCCGACCTGCGAGTTCGTCCCGACGATGGCCGATCAGGACTTCATCGTCCCGCTGGACATGACCCGGATCCCGAACGCGGCCTTCATCAACCCGACCTTCCAGAACTTCTTCGATCCGGCCGGGCCGCAGGCGAAGTACAACACGTACCAGATCCCCAAGGACTGGGGCACGACCGGCATCTCGCTGCGCTCCAAGGTCGTGACCGAGCCCGTCAAGACCTGGAAGGAGTTCTTCGAGGTCGCTCCGAAGTACTCGGGTCGGATCGTCGTCGTGAACTCCGCGGGCGACGTCATGACCGCGCCGCTCAAGGCGCTCGGCTATTCACTCAACTCGGTCGACCCGACCGAGCTCGGGGAAGCGCGGGAGCTCCTGCGTAAGCTGGCTCCACACGTCCTCGTCCTCGACTCGGACACGTACCAGGACAAGCTGCGGACCGAGGAGGCCGTGCTCGGACTGACCTGGACCGGTGGCATCGACGAGCTCAAGGCCGAGCCGGAGACCGCGGACGTCGTCTACAACGTTCCCGAGGATGGGACGCTGTACTGGATGGACAGCTGGACCATCCTCAAGGACGCCCCGCATCCAGAGGCCGCATACGCCTGGCTCAACTTCATCCATGAGCCAGAGATCCAGGCCGTGGAGACAGAGTCCAACTACTACGCCACCGCCAACGACGAGGCCAAGAAGCTCGTCGATCCGGAGCTCCTGGCCAATCCGACGGTCTTCGTCCCGGACGCAGCGTTCGCCAACCTTGAAGGCGCGAACGACGTGTCGACCGACCCGCTCCGGGTCGAGATCTGGGAAGAGTTCGTCTCCAGCGTCGGCGGCTGAGCGCCAACCCGACCGATCCGCATGACCGCGATCACGCCGGCCGAGGGGACTCGGCCGGCCGCGGCACCAGGCAGCGGCCGTACCCGTCTGGCCACGGCCCTGCTGGTGCTGCCCGCCACCGCGTGGTACCTGATCCTGCTCGTCCTGCCCCTGGCCCTCGTCCTGCTGTTCAGCTTTGGGGAGCGCAGCTCGATCGGTGGCTACGCCGGCGGCTTCACGCTCGACAACTACGCGACGGTGCTCAAGAGCCCGGGACCCTTCATCACGAGCCTGACGCTCGCTGCAGCCGGGACCGTGCTCTGCCTGCTGGTGGGGCTGCCCCTGGCCTATTTCATCGCGACCCGTGCCGGCGATCGCAAGTCGCTGTTCATCGTGCTGTTGGTCATCCCGTTCTGGACCAGCTTCCTGATCCGCACCTACGCCTGGCTGCTGATCATCGGGCCGGAGGGGGCGGCGGGCTTCGTCGGTGACCTGATCGGCAACCCAGGGTTCAGGATCCTGGGCACGGAGTTCGGGGTGCTCATCGGCATGGTCTACGGCTATCTCCCGCTCATGGTCTTCCCGCTGTACGTGACCCTCGAGCGCATGGATCGCTCGCTCGTCGAGGCATCCAAGGACCTGGGCGCCGGACGCTGGGCGACCTTCCGCCAGGTCACGCTACCGATCGCCTTGCCGGGCCTCATCACCGGGAGCATCCTCGTGTTCATCCCGATGATGGGCGAGTACGTCATCCCGCAGCTGCTGGGCTACGGTCAGGTCTTCACGATCGGCAACGCCCTCGTCCTGCGCTTCCTCGAGGCCCGCAACTGGCCGGCCGGTTCGGCATACGCCGCGGTCCTCATCCTGGTCATGCTGATCGTGATCACGGCCTACGTGTGGGCCACCAACCGCGGCCGGCAGGGTCGCGACGTGAGCGTCCTGTGAGGCTCTCATGACCGCGCCGGCTGTTCCGATCGCGACCCCGCGGGCCACGCACGGGCGATCCCGAGCGGCGGTCGATCGAGGTGCGTCGCTGGTCGAGGCCTGGCTGCGCGCCCACACCCTGGTCGTCTACCTGTTCCTCTACGTTCCGATCGTCGTGGTCGTGTTTTTCAGCTTCAACAACACGGCACGACGGGTCACCGACTGGGATGGCTTCGGCCTGCGCTGGTACGAGTACGTCCTGACCAACAAGGAGATCCAGCGCTACCTGCTGAACAGCGTGATCGTCGGCGTGGCCACCGCGATCCTGGCCACGCTCGTTGGCACGATGGCCGCGCTTGGCCTGCAGCGCACACCGCGCTGGTTCCGTCTACCGTTCGACGGCCTGACCTACACGAGCATCATCGTCCCGGAGCTGGTCATCGCCCTGGCCACCCTCGTCTTCTTCGGCAGCACGATCGGGCGGGAGGGCATCGTGACCTCGTCGACCGGCGTCGAGATCGGGTTCGGCTACCACACCATCGTGAGCGCCCTGACCCTATTCAACATCAGCCTCGTGCTGCTGCTGGTCAAGGCCCGCTTGTCGAGCATGGACCGCACGATGGTGGAGGCCAGCTACGACCTCTTCGGCACGCCCTGGCGGACGTTCTGGCAGATCACGTTCCCGCAGCTGCTACCGGCCATCGTGGCGGGGTTCCTGCTGTCGTTCACGTTCGCGTTCGACGACTACCTGATCACGACCTTCGTCAACGGCCGCGGGACCTCGACGGTGCCGCTGTACGTGTTCGGGCAGATCCGGCGCGGCGTCACGCCGGCCACGAACGCGGTGGCGGCGCTGATGTTGCTGATCACACTCGGCATCCTGCTGGTCGGGCAGTTCCTGCTCACCCGCCACGCGAGAAGGTCCGCCGGGCAGCGCGGTGGCGGCGGCGTGGCCGGCATGGTCGCCGAGCAATCCGGCTAGACGCACAACCGTGGGCTCCCACCCGCTCGACAACGTGGACACCTGGCGCGGGCCGACCGCATCGCAGGCCGCCGGCCTGACCCTTGCCGCGGCGCGGGCCGTGCTCGACGCCGTTCAAACCGAGGCCCGGACGCTCGGCGTGGCGATGACCTGCGCGATCGTCGATTCGGGCGACCAGCTCGTGGCGTTCGAGCGGATGGACGGTGCCGACCTCGTCGGCGTCACCCTCGCCCGCGACAAGGCGTTCACCGCCCTGGTCAATCGGATGCCGACGCGCGACCTGGCGCCGATCGTCCAGCCCGGGACCGAGTTCTACGGTTACGACTCGGTCGCCGGCGGGCGCACGATCGTGTTCGCCGGCGGGATGCCGCTGGAGCGCGACGGCGTGCTGGTCGGCGCGGTCGGCGTCAGCGGCGGGGACGCCGCCCAGGACCAGCAAGCCGCCGAGGCCGGGATTCGGGCGTTCGCGGGAGACTGACCGGGGCCCCGCCCGCGCGGGCCGGCTCGCTCGACGGTCAGGCGCTGACGGCCGCCGGCTCAGGCAGGCCGGCGTCCGCCGCGAGGAGCGCGGCCTTGTCCGTCCGCTCCCAGGGCAGGTCGAGGTCCGGCCGTCCGAAGTGGCCGTACGCCGCGGTCTGGCGGTAGATCGGCCGGCGCAGGTCGAGCGCCGCGATGATCGAGGCCGGACGCATGTCGAAGTGGCGCTCGATGAGTGCCTGGATCTCGGCGTCGTCGACCTTGCCCGTGCCGAACGACTCGACCGTGAAGCTGATCGGCCGGGCGATCCCGATGCCGTAGGCGACCTCGACCTCGAAGCGGTCGGCGAGGCCCGCCGCGACCACGTTCTTCGCCACCCAACGGGCGGCGTACGCCGCGGAGCGGTCGACCTTCGTCGGATCCTTGCCGGAGAACGCGCCGCCGCCGTGACGGGCCATGCCGCCGTACGAGTCGACGATGATCTTGCGTCCGGTCAGGCCGGCATCGCCCATCGGGCCGCCAGTGACGAATCGCCCGGTCGGGTTCACGTGCATGACCGGGTCCGTGTCGCGTAGCTCGCGCGGGATCGTCGGCAGGATCACCGACTCGACGATGTCCGAGCGCAGTCGCTCCGGACGCACGTCGGGATCGTGCTGGGCCGACACGACGACGGTCCGGACCCGCTTGGGCACGCCGTGCTCGTACTCGACGGTCACCTGGGTCTTGCCGTCCGGCCGCAGGTAGGGCAGCTGACCGGACTTGCGGACTTCCGACAGGCGACGCGCCATCCGGTGGGCGAGCGCGATCGGCAGGGGCATGAGCTCCGGCGTCTCGCGGCACGCGAACCCGAACATCATCCCCTGGTCGCCCGCCCCGAGCTCGAAGGCCGAGGCCGAGTCATCGCGGACCTCGAGGGCCGCATCGACGCCCTGGGCGATATCGGGCGATTGGCCCTTCACCGACACCAGCGTGCCGCAGGTCTGGTAGTCGAACCCGTAGTCGGCGCGGGTGTAACCGATGTCGCGCACGGTGTCGCGGACGATGGTCTGGAAATCGATGTAGGTGTGCGTCGTGATCTCGCCGAGCACGAGCACGAGGCCGGTCGTCGTCGCGGTCTCGCAGGCGACACGGGCGTCCGGGTCGTCCCGCAGGATCTGGTCCAGGATCGCGTCCGAGATCTGGTCGCACATCTTGTCGGGGTGGCCTTCGGTCACCGACTCGGACGTGAACAGGTATTGCGCGGCGTCGACGATGCTCACTTCGCGGCTTCTCCGTCTTGGGGTTGCCCGGAGGTTATCACCCGAGGGATGACGGCCAACGCGGGACCTTGGTCCGGGGTGGGTCAGGCGCCGGCACGCCGCGCCTCGGCGGGGTCGGTGGCACCCACCCGGAGTGCCTCGAGATCCAGGTCTCGCTCGATGATTCGGAGCGTCTGGTCGTTGATGACGCCGGCATCGCGCAGGCCGATCACGGCCTCGCGTTCCGCGACGAGGACCGCGTTCCGGATCGCCCGATGGTCGAGGAGTTCCTGCTCGGCCTCGTCGGGTCCCGCGCCCGGGTTCGGCATCACGTGCCCGGCCTCGTGCTCGTACTCGTCGCGCAGCTGATCGATGAGCGGGAGGTGGTCCGGGTAGTCGATTTTCAGCTCCTCGAGTCGCCTGAGGGCGGCTTCGACGGCCGCCAGGCGGGCGTGGATCTCCTCGCCGTTCTGGCCCGGCGGCGCGAGGACACCGAGATGGCGGATGAGCCAGGGCAGCGTCAGGCCCTGCCCGACAAGCGTCGCGACGATCACGCAGAACGTGAGGAACAGAATGAGGTCGCGCGACGGGAAGTCCGGCGGCAGGGCGAACGCCGCGGCCAGCGACACGACCCCGCGCATGCCCGCCCACGCGACGATGAAGACCGTCCGGGCCGGTGGATACGGGTCGCGCGCCCGCAGGCTCGCGCTGAAGTAGCGAGGCAGGTACGTCGCCGGGTAGACCCAGACGATCCGAGCGATGATCGCCGTCGCGCTCACCGCGAGGCCCAGGCCCAGCAGCGTCTCGGGCGTGTGTTCCGCGAGGACCGCGTCGAGGATGGCCGGCAGTTGCAGGCCGATGAGCATGAAGACGGACGCGTTGATCAGCCAGATAACGATCTGCCCGACGCCGAAGCCCATGAGCCGCGCGTCGGGTGACAGGACCCGCGCCGCATTTTGCCCGGTGATGAGTCCGGCGACGACCGTCGCGAGCACGCCCGACACGCCGATCTGCTCTGCCGCGAGGTACGCGCTCGTGGGCGCGACCAGCGTGACGATGATCTCGATGACGGGGTCCGCCGTGCGATGCAGGGTCCGTGACACGATCGCCCCGACGACCGCGCCCACGGCAAGTCCACCGACCCCGACGACCACGAAATCGACGACGGCCCCGCCGACATCGGCCGCGGCATTGCCCAGCGAGAAGGCCACCGTGCTGGCGCCTGCCGCCCCGGCCACCACTGCGAGGCGATACACGATCAGGGCCGACGCGTCGTTGAGGAGGCTCTCTCCCTCCAGGATCGTCACGATGCGTCGGGGCACCCCGAGGCGTTGGAAGATGGCCGTGGCGGCCACAGCGTCCGGCGGCGCCACGATGGCTCCGAGCGCGATTGCGACCGCCGTCGGCATGCCGGTCAGCTGCTGGGCCACGAAGGCCACGGCGGCAGTCGTGAACAGGACCAACCCGATGGCCAGCAGCAGGATCGGCCGCAGGTTCGCCTTGAAATCCCGGATGGGCGTGAAGTACGCGGCGCCGAAGAGGATCGGGGGCAGGAACAGCAGGAAGACGACGTCCGGCGCGAGCTCGATGTCGGGGAGGTCCGGTAGTTGGCTCAGCACGATCCCGCCGAGCAGCAGCAGGATCGGGTCGGCGATCCGCAGTCGCCGCGCGACGTAGGTCAGGGCGATCGCGAAGGCGAGCGTGACGAAGATGAACTGGATGGGACCCAGGTCATGCGAAAGCGTCGGGTCGGTGACGGCGAGGGGCACGAGCGAGATGACCGGTGGCCGCGCTACGGGACGGAAACGCGCGTCCGACGGGCGGCCCAGTCGGCCAGGCCCGGGACGTCAAGCGGCGGAAGGTCGTCTGCCGGCGTGAAGCCGAAGACCGCACCCAGGAAGGCGAGCCGCGCTTCCAGCGTGCGCCGGATGGCGTCGGCGCCGCGGAACCCATGGCCCTCCCCCTCGAACGCGAGGTAGGCATGCGGGATGTCGTTGGCGGCCAGGGCCGCGACGATCGCCTCCGCGTGGCGCGGCGGGACGACGTGGTCCTCGAGGCCCTGGATGACGAGCACCGGGCACGAGATGCCATCGAGGTGATGGTTCGGAGACCGTTCGCGATACAGTTCGGCCGCCTCCGGGTACGGGCCGACGAGCCCGTCGGAATAGCGCGACTCGAACTTGTGGTCATCGTGGACCAGCGCCTCGAGGTCGCCGATCCCGTACAGGCTGATGCCCGCTGCGAACGTGTCGCGGAACGCGAGGGCGGCCAGGGTCGTGTAGCCACCCGCGCTGCCGCCTTCGATCGCCAGGCGGTCAGGATCCGCGTCGCCGCGAGCCACGAGGAACTGGGCGGCGGCCTCACAGTCGTCGACGTCCACGACCCCCCAGTTGCCCTCGAGCTCGCGGCGATAGGCTCGTCCGTAGCCGGTGCTCCCGCCATAGTCGACGTCGACCACGGCGATGCCCCGGCTCGTCAGCAGCTGGATCCCGAGATCGAGCGCATTCGCGGCGTGCGACGTCGGGCCGCCGTGCGAATGGACCAGGAGCGGCGGCAGCTCCCCGTCCGGGGCGACGACGTCCGGATTCGTCGGCCGGTAGAAGAGACCATGGGCGATGCGCCCGCCGGCGCTCGGGAACGTGATCGGCTCGGCGACCGAGATCCAGGCCGGATCCATGGCCACCGTGCTGGAGCGCCGCAGCACCCCGGTCGGCGCCAACGTCGTCGGATCGAGCGCGACGAGCATCGATGTCTCGGTCGGCGATCCGGCGATGGCCAGGATCGAATCTCCGCCGGCGCGCAGGGCCCCGATATCGGTGAAGGGTGACTCGAGCTCGCCGGTGAGGCGGCCCGGTGCGACATGGAAGATCCGGTCACGGCCGCGCGCTCGGGCAGCGGCCACGATCGACCCATCGGGCAGGAAGCCGTAGGTCGAGCGGTCGAACACCCAGGCCGGCTTCGCGAACTCGGCCTCCAGCGGGGCGAGCGGTTCCAGGCGCGGCCCATCGACCAGGCGATACAGGTTCCACCACCCGCTCCGGTCGCTGGCGAGGTGGAGGACCCCGTCCGGCGACCATTCGGGCTGGACGATCGATTCGTCCGGGCCACCCGCCGCAAGGTCGGAGGGATCGAGGAACCCGTCGGCGCGGACCGTGGCGATCCGCAGGCGGGTCGAATCCCAGGGCATGTCGGGGTGGTCCCATTCGAGCCAGGCGAGCTTCGTCCCGTCCGGTGAGAGGCGGGGCGCGGCGAGAAAGTCCGGCCCTTCGACGAGAACCCGCGGCGCTCGCTCGCCGTCGAGCGGTACCTCCACGATCGCCGCGACCGCCTCGCCGTCGCCCGTATGGTCCTCGCGGACGGCCAGAAACCGGCGACGGCCGGCGTCGAAGCGCAGGTCGGCGTATCGGTAGTCGCCCTCAGGCGTGATGGGCTGCGGATCGGCGACGCCCGGATCAAGGCGATACAGCCGGCCGTCGGCCCGGTTCGAGAAGGCGACCGTGCCACCGGCCACCGTGTACGAACCGCCGCCGTACTCGTGGACCCGAGTCCGGACATCGAACGGCGCTGGCGTCACGTCCTCGGTCGTCCCGTCGATCCCGCGCCGCACGAGGACGCTGCGGCCGCCTTCGGCAGGCCGGCTCTCGATCCAGTAGGCCTCGTCGCCGTCGATCCAGGGCTCGCTGAGCCGGACGGTGTCGCCGAGCAGGTCCTCGATCCGGATCGGCGACGGCCAGCTGCCGTAGGGCAGCCGCGGCCGCTCGTCGGGCTGGTCGTCTGGGGGAGTCTCGTCCGCGGTCGACAGCAGTCGATCGTCTGTCATCGGCGGAACTCTACCGCGTTCCGCCCGGCGACCGATCGTCAGCCGCGTGCGGAGCTACGTTCCGTGCTGCCAGGACGAGACGTAGTCGGCCTGCTCCGCGGTCATCGGCTCGAGCTCGATGCCGAGGGCGGCAAGCTTGAGCCGCGCGACCTCGGCGTCGATGGCCTCGGGGACGACGTAGACCATCGGCTCGAGCTCGGCGTGGTGCTGGGCGACGTACTCGGCGCACAGTGCCTGGTTCGCGAAGCTCATGTCCATGACCGCGGCCGGGTGGCCCTCGGCTGCGCCGAGGTTGACCAGGCGCCCCTCGGCGATGAGGTTGAGCTTCTTGCCGCCCAGGTCGAACTCCTGCACGTTCTCGCGCACATCACGGACGTGGCCCTCGGCCATCGCGCGCAGCGCAGCCAGGTCGAGCTCCGCGTCGAAGTGGCCCGAGTTGGCCATGATCGCGCCGTCCTGCATGACCTCGAAATGCTCGCGGCGGAACACGTTGAGGTTGCCGGTCGCCGTGACGAACAGGTCGCCCCAGGCGGCGGCGTCGCCATGGCTCATCACCGCGAACCCGTCCATGAGCGCCTCCAGCGCGCGGACGGGATCGACCTCCACGACCGCGACATGGGCACCGTGGCCGTCCATGCGCGACGCGATCCCCTTGCCGACCCAGCCGTAGCCGGCGACCACGACCTTGCGGCCGGCGATGAGGATGTTCGTGGCCCGCAGGATGCCGTCGAGCGTGCTCTGGCCGGTCCCGTAGCGGTTGTCGAAGAGGTGCTTGGTCTGGGCCTCATTGACCGCCACGACCGGGAAGCCAAGGGCCTTGTCCGCGGCCATCGCCTTGAGCCGGATGACGCCGGTGGTGGTCTCCTCCGTGCCCGCCAGGACTTCCTTGACCTGGTCGGGGCGCTCGCTGTGGAGGAGCGAAACGAGGTCGCAGCCGTCGTCCATCGTGATCTGTGGGCGCGTGTCGGCGACGCTCTTGAGATGGTCGTAGTAGGTGTCGCGATCCTCGCCGCGGCGGGCGAACGTCGCGATGCCGTACTCGGCCACGAGCGCGGCCGCGACGTCGTCCTTCGTCGAGAGCGGGTTCGAGGCCGCGAGCACGACATCGGCGCCACCGGCCTTGAGCGTGCGCATGAGGTTGGCGGTCTCGGTCGTGACGTGCAGGCACGCCCCGATGCGCAGGCCCGCGAGCGGCTGCTCGCGCTCGAAGCGTTCGCGGATCAGGCGCAGGACGGGCATCTCGCGCTCGGCCCACTCGATGCGCCGAACGCCCTCTTCGGCGAGGCCGAGGTCGGTCACGTCGTGGGCGGGCAGGATGGCGGCGTCGGTCATCGGGGGTCGGTCTCCTTGCGGGCGAAGAGGCGGCGCAACGGCGCCGTGATGTCGGGCCAGGGCGAGCCGAGTCGGTGGATCAGGCGCTCCTCGAAGCGCGCGTGCTCGATGAAGCCCAACCGTCGATAGGCGTTGATCGCGGGCGGGTTGTCCGCCCGGACGTTGAGGACGATCTGGTCGCACGACCGCAGGAGTTCCGCGGTCACGGCACCCGTGACGGCGGTCGCGAAGCCGCGCCCACGATAGTCGAGATGGGTCAGGACGTTGCCCACGACCGCAAGACGGGCCGAGGGGCTGACCACGTGCGTGCCCGCCGCGGCCACGAGCTGGCCGTTCACCCGCATCCCGTAGTAGACCCCGTCCGCGATGGCGCCGGACGGCAGCCACGAGGCGAAACCGAGCTGGTACAGCCGATTGAGCTCGCCGATCTCCACGGGCAGCAGCCGCTGGACGGTCGCCGGATACGGCCGGAACCGCGCCCGATCGACCCACATCCGGACCATCTGCGGCCCTGGGTCCACGCGGTAGTGGGCTTCGACGGCGGGGAGCATCATCGTGCGAGCGGCGATGTACGCGGCGCGCGGCCGGATGACGTCGCGCAGCACCGCGCTGATGCCATCGGGCCGGCCCAGGACGAACAGCGGCTGCGGCGTCGGGCCGGTGTATTCCATCCCGACCGCGATGAGCTCGTCCTCGTCGTACGCGGCGCCCCAGCGCGTCCGCGCGAACTCGCGTTCCTCGAGGTCGCAGATCGCATAGGCCGCGTAGAGCCGGTCTTGCCCGAGGAACTCGTAGAGCAGCTCGCGATCCGTCGTCTGGCGGGCGATGGCGGCTGGGCGACGGCCGATCGCGATGGTGGCCATCAGGACTCGACCGCTGCGGGCGTGGGGGGCGTCTCGGGCTCGGCGACGGGCGTGGCGGGCGCGGCGGGCGCGGCGACTGGCACGGAGGCGACGGCGGCCGCCGACACAGCCGCGAACCCCGGCGCCGTCGTGCGCCGCAACTCCCGTCGCGCGACGGCCTCGGCGAGGCCCTCGGGGTACGGAGCCCGGATCACGCCCTCGTCGCTGACGATGCCGGTGATGAGATCCGCCGGGGTCACGTCGAAGGCCGGATTGCGGACCTCGGTGTCCGGCGGGGCGATGCCCACGCCGCGCACGAACAGGACCTCGTTCGCCTTGCGCTCCTCGATCGGGATCGCCGCGCCATCGGGCGTCGCCAGGTCCACCGTGCTGATCGGCGCGACGACGTAGAACGGGACGCCATGGCGAGCCGCCAGCACGGCCAGCGTGTAGGTCCCGACCTTGTTCGCGGTGTCGCCGTTGGCGGCGATCCGGTCGGCGCCGACGAGGATGACGTCGACCTCGCCATTCGCCATGAGGTGACCGGCCGCCACGTCCGGGATCAGCGTGTGTGGCACGCCGGCCTGGGCCAGCTCCCAGGCCGTGAGCCGGGCGCCCTGCAGATACGGCCGGGTCTCGTCGACCCAGACGTGCACGGCGCGGCCACCGTGATGTGCCGCCTGGACGACGCCGAGTGCCGTCCCGAACTGGCCGCACGCGAGCGGCCCCGTGTTGCAGTGCGTGAGGATCCGCAGCGGCCTGTCCTCCGGGAAGATCAGTTCCTCCAGGCCGAAGGTAGCGAGGCGGCCGTGATCCTCGGTCGTCTCGAAGACGATCGTGTCGGCCTCGGCGCGCATCGCATCGGCGATGGCATCGCCATCCTCGGACAGGTCGCCGACGGCCTCGTACGCGGCCATGACCCGCTCGACCGCCCAGCGCAGGTTGACCGCGGTCGGGCGCGCGTTGATGAGCGTCTTCGCCGCACCACGGAGCGTCGCGCGGCGAGCGTACGGACGCGTGGTCCGGGCCTTGTCCGCGGTGAGCGTCAGCCCGATCGCGCCGACCTGGCCGATCGCCGGGGCGCCACGCACGATCATCTCCCGGATCGCGAAGGCCGTCTCCGAAGCCGTCCGGACGCGGTATTCCTCAAGCACGTCGGGCAGCTTTCGCTGGTCGACGAGGTGGAGGACGCCGGGTGTCTCCCGGAAGGGCGTCCGGAACCCGGTCGGCGGCGCGGGGACGACCGGCACGGCCGCAGCCCCACCGATCGCCACGGAGCTTGGGTCGAGGATCGCGCTGGCGGCCTCCGCCGAGACCCGCTGGATCGCCTGCGCGGCGCCGACCACGCCCGCCGCGCCGTGGAACAGGTCGCCGGCGAACTGCCGGAAGAAGCGCCGCCGGGCGAGGTCGGCGCCCTCAAGCGGCGGAGCCGCGGGTTCCGCTTCGGGGGGTCGGCTGTCGGTCGGATCGGTCAAATCGCGTGCGGGCCTCGAGCGGATCGTCAGTACTGGATGACGCTGGTGACCCGGCGTCCTTCCAGGCGGTCGCGTCCCTTGAGGAAGCCGAGCTCGACCAGGAATCCCAGGCCGACGACCTCACCCTTGAGTCGCTCGATGAGCTCGATCGTGCCCTTGACGGTGCCGCCCGTCGCGAGCAGGTCGTCGATGATCAGCACCTTCTGGCCGGGCTGGACGGCGTCGCGATGGATCTCGAGCGTGTTGGACCCGTACTCAAGGGCGTACTCGACGGTGATCGTCTCGGCCGGCAGCTTGCCGAGCTTGCGGACGGGGACGAGACCGGCGTCCAGCTGGTAGGCCATCGGCGAGCTGAAGATGAACCCGCGCGACTCCATCCCGACGACGATGTCGATCTGCTCGTCCTTGTACGGCTCGAGCATCAGGTCGATCGCCTCCTTGTAGGCGGCCGGATCCTTGAGAAGGGTCGTGATGTCGTAGAACAGGATGCCGGGCTTCGGGAAGTCGGGGATCTCGCGGATCTTCTCGCGGAGCGACTCGGCGGACATCGGCTGGAGACCTCGGAGCGGGTCGGTGGATGGGTTGCGGTCTTGGCGGACGATCGTGGCGGGATGGCGCGGGACGACGGTCGGTGAGCGACCCCCGGCCAGCGGAAAGTCTACCGCAGGCGAACGGGGCCGCCAGACGCTCAGGGGCCGGTCACCGGAACGGCGCTGGCGGCGGGGGCGGGCCGCGCATCCACCCGCAGCCGGCTGCTGAGGATCAGCCCGAGCGTCGCCACCGCGATCGCGACGGCGAAGCCGACCAGCAGGCCCTGGAACGGTGTGCCCGCGTCTCGGACCGACGCCGCCACGGCCGCCCCGGTGATCCCGGTCCCAAGCGCGGTCCCGAGCGAATCGGTGAGCGACAGTGCCGACGAAGCTCGACCCTGCTCGGCGCCTGACGCCTCGCGCAGGACGATGAGCGCCAGCGGCGAGTAGGCAAGACCCATCCCCAGGCCGGCCAGGCCGACCGTCGGGATCGCCAGCCACGGCGAGAACTGGGGATAGAGGACGACGATGAACGTGGTGAGGCCGGCGATGAGGGCGGCGATCCCGGCCTGCACGAACCGCTCGGGCGGGTAGCGCGATGAGAGTCGGGCCTGGATCCACGAGCCGGACGTCCAGGTGAGCGTGGCCGCGGTCAGGGTGATGCCGGCCTCGGTCGCGCTGAGGCCGCGCCATTCGACCAGGGCCAGGGCGATGTAGGCGTCCACCGCGAAGAACGCGAAGGTGATGATGCCGCGGATGAGGACGGCGGCCGGCAGCCCGCGTGCGGCGCGCAGGGTGCCGGGTGGCGTCAGCTGACGGAGGGCCAGGATCGCGAGGACGGCCCCGATCGTTCCCAGCCCGACCAGCAGCTCCGGCTGACCACTCGTCAGGCCCCCGAGCAGCAGCCCGGTCCCGACGGCGACGAGGAGCGCCAGCGGGAGCCGTTGGCGCAGCGTCGCGGCGGTCGCGGACGGCGCACCCGGCCCGACGCGCCGTACCTGCGGGTACGCGATCGAGGCCGAGATCGCGATGAGCGGAAGGAGGCCCAGGAACACCCAGCGCCACCCGATGGACTCCCCGACGGCGCCGGAGATGGCCGGGCCCAGCAGGCCCGGCAAGCACCCACGCCGTCGAGAGGGTGGCGAACATCTGCGGCCGGAGCCGCTCCGGAAGACTGCGGCCGATCGCCACGTACGCGATGGGCGGGACTGTCCCGGCCCCGAGCCCCTGGAGGAACCGCCCGGCGACGAGCACCTCCATCGATGGAGCGAGGCCGCCGATGATCAGCCCGATGGCGAACAGCGCGATGCCGACCGCGAAGGGCCAGCCCAGTCCCCGCCGATCGATGATGCCGCCGACCACGACGATGCCGATGAGCGAACCGAGCATGAACGACGTGAACACCCAGCCGTACAGCTCGAGGTTGCCCAGCTCCCGCGCGACGATCGGCATGATCGTCGAGACGGCAAGCGCCTCGAACGCGACCAGGGTGACCGTGAGGACGAGCCCGACCGTGAGGTTGCGGCGACCCGCCGACCACAGGCCACGGCCGTCGTCGACGGGTCCCCGGGTGCGCTCCGGGCGCTCCGGGCTTTGGCTCACTGACATGGTCCAAGTCTGCCACCGACGGGCGCCCGTCCGCGCGGAGGCGCCCGACTAGCCGAGCGCCCGACTAGCCGAGCGTGACCTCGGTCTCGCGCTGCACACCGAGCCGGGCGACGACCGCCTGGGTCAGCTGCCAGGCCTTGGCCGCCTGCGGTGCGCGGATGCGGACCTGGTTGCTCGCGAAGGTCACGTCCGCGGGCCTGACCCCGGGCAGCCCGCCATCACCGAGCAGGCGCATCGCGGCTGACCGGGTCAGCGAAGCCCCGAAGCGCACGACGAGCCAGCCCTCCTCGCGCGAGATCGAGCCGATGCCCGCAGCTTCCGCGGCCAGCCGCAGCTCCGCGACCTCGATGAGCCGCATGACCGGGGTCGGCATCGGGCCGAAGCGGTCCGCGACCTCCCCCCGGAACGCCGCGATGTCGCCGGCCGTGCGGGCCTTGGCGAGGCGTCGATACAGCTCGAGCTTCTGGGCCTCATCGGGGACGTAATCGTCGGGCAGGTGCGCATCGATGGGCAGGTCGACCACGGCCTGCGGCGCCTCGACGATCGGGGCGCGGCCCTCGCGGCGGGCCTTCTGCCCCTCGACCGCCTCGGCCAGCATCCGTGAGTAGAGATCGAACCCGACGGCGGCCATGTGCCCCGACTGCTCGCCGCCCAGGATGTTGCCGGCTCCCCGGATCTCGAGGTCCGACAGCGCGATCTGGAACCCTGCCCCGAGTTCGGAGGCGTTGAAGATGGCCTGCAGCCGCTTGCGCGCCTCGTCCGACAGCCGCTCCCGGCGTCGATACAGCAGGTAGGCGTACGCCCGTCGCGACGACCGGCCGACCCGCCCGCGGAGCTGGTAGAGCTGCGCCAACCCGAGCGTGTCCGCGCGATCGATGATGATCGTGTTCGCGTTCGGGATGTCCAGGCCCGACTCGATGATGGTCGTGCACACGAGCACGTCCGCCGCCCCGTCGGCGAAGGCGATCATCACCTTCTCGAGCGCACCTTCCGGCATCTGCCCGTGGCCCACGACGAAGCGCGCGTCGGGAAGCAGGCGTCGGAGCTGCTCGGCCTGGGCCTCGATGGTCTCGACGCGGTTGTGGACGTAGAAGACCTGCCCGCCACGGTCGAGCTCGCGCAGGATCGCGTCGCGGACGAGCCCCGCGGACGCCTCGGCGACGCGGGTCTGGATCGGCAGCCGATCCTCCGGCGGCGTCTCGATGACGCTGAGGTCGCGGATGCCGGCCATCGCCAGGTTCAGCGTCCGCGGGATCGGCGTCGCGGAGAGCGTCAGCACGTCGACCTCGCGACGGAGCTGCTTGAGCTTCTCCTTGGCGGCGACCCCGAACCGCTGCTCCTCGTCGACCACGACGAGGCCGAGGTCCTTGAACTGCACGTCCTTGCTCAGCAGGCGGTGGGTGCCGATGACGATGTCCACCGTCCCGTCGGCGAGCCCGTCGATCGTCGCCGCCTGCTCCTTGGCCGAGACGAACCGTGACAGCAGCCGGACCTCGAGCGGGAACGCCGCGAACCGCTGGCTGAACGTCGCGTGGTGCTGGGCGGCGAGCACGGTCGTCGGTACGAGCACGGCGACCTGCTTCCCGTCCTGGGTCGCCTTGAACGCGCCGCGCAGCGCCACCTCGGTCTTGCCGTAGCCGACGTCGCCGACCACGAGCCGGTCCATCGGCTGCTGGCGCTCCATGTCCGCCTTGACCTCCGCGGAGGCGCGCAGCTGGTCGATGGTCTCCTCGTACGGGAAGGATGCTTCCATCTCGCCCTGCCACGGTGTGTCGTCGTTGAAGGCGTGACCCTGGGCGGCCGTCCTCGTCGCGTACAAGGCCAGCAGCTCGTCGGCGAGATCCGCGACCGCCTTGCGGACCCGCGACTTGGCGCGCAGCCACTCGGCGCCCCCGAGCTTGCTGAGCTGTGGCCGCTCCCCGCCGGCGTAGCGGGTGACGCGCGCGATCTGCTCGACGGGCACGAAGATCCGGTCGCCACCGGCGAACGAGAGCTCGAGGTAGTCGCGTTCCTCGCCTGCCCCACCGCGGCGCAGCATCTGCTCGTAGCGGGCGACGCCGTGATCGATGTGGACCACGAGGTCACCCGGTGAGAGCCGCTCGAGGATGTCGCGTGGCACGACCCGCCGGAGCGCCTTCGGGCGGCGAACGCGAACGGTCCCGAACAGCTCGCGGTCCGTGACGAACGCGAGCCCGTCCGGCCCACCCACGAACCCACCGTTGAGGCTCCGCCCGACCAACGCGATCGCCCCGGGCGGTGGCGGCTCCTCGATCCGTTCCACGACGGCCACCGAGTGGCCCGCCTCCTCCAGGATCTCGGCCAGCCGCGGCGCCTGGTCCGAGGCGAGCACGATCCGGCCACCATCCTCTCCCCAGCGGGTGACCGCCTCGTCGAGGCGCGTCGCCCGACCGAGCGGCAGCACCGGCTCTCGCCAGCCGAACAGGTCGCCCGAGCTCTTGCCGCCCGACGCCATCGCCACATCGGCGGGCGGCTCGGATTCCCACGTCAGCTCGAGGGTCCGCGACCCGACGAGCCGGCTCTTCCAGTCCCGCGGCGGCAGGTAGGTCGTCGGCCAGTCCTTCGGCAGCTCGCCCGCTTCTACGAGCTCGGCCCGACGCTCGTCGGCCTGGCGCCACAGGAAGGCGGCGGCCTCCGCGAGATCGCCCGGCTCGTCGAGCACGAGCAGGGTCCCGGGATCCACGTGATCGAGGGCGGTCGCGGGCGCCAGCTGGGCGGCCCAGACCTCGGCCGCGTCGCCGACCGCCATCGCCCGGGAGGCGCCGGCCGCGACGGGACGGAGCGGGTCGTCGCCCGCGCCCTCGAAGCGAGCGAGGTCCGTGCCCAGCCGCTCGCCAAGCCGGGACACCGCCTTGCCGAGCCGCTCGCGGATCGCGGCCACGCCCCCGGTCGGGAGCAGGAACTCCGACGCGGGCAGGAGGACGATCCGCTCGACCGCCCCGGTCGTGCGCTGGTCGGTCGGGTCGAACGCCCGCAGCGAGTCGATCTCGTCCCCGAAGAACTCGATCCGGATGGGGAGCTCCATCGATGGCGGGAAGACGTCCACGATGCCGCCGCGCCGCGCGAACTCGCCACGCCCGGCGACCTCGGTCACCGGCGAGTAGCCGAGGTCGAACAGGTCGCGCAGGAGCTGGTCCTGGTGGAGCCGGGCCCCGACGCGCAGCTCCCGGGGCTTCGCCGGGAAGGTCGTCGGGCGCGATCGTGTGCTGGAGCAGGGCCTGGACGCTCGCCACCAGCACGCGCGCCCCGCCGCTCCGCCAGGCGGCCAGGGCGGCGACCCGGGCCGCGGTCTCGTCGGCGACGAGCTCGCTTCGTTCGTACGCGAGGGCGGTCCGCGGCTCGAGGACCGCGACGGCGGCGGCGTCGCCCAGCCACGCCCCCAGTTCCTCGGCCACGCGGTCGCCGATCTCCGCGTCACGGGCGATCCAGACGAGCGGCTCCCCGATCGCGATCGCGGCCGCCAGGTACGACTTGGCACCGTGCGGGACGGCGACCAGCCCGGCGTGGCGCCCGACCCGTCCGATGTCGGCCGGGCTCCCGAGGCGTTCGCGAAGCGCGCCGAACGTGCCCGTCTCAGCGAGCAGCGGCGGCAGGCCGGCGAGGTCCGGCAATCGATGGCCCGCGCCGGTGCGCGGCGCAGATCCCGTGGCGCCCTGGCGGGCGGCGGTCGCGCGTCGGGTCTTCGCGGGCGACTTCCCGGTCGAAGCGTCGCTCCGTCGCGCATCCTCGACCTCGGCGTCCACCGCGCCGATATCGAAGTCGATGGCGTCCTCGTCCCTGACCCGCGGGTGGCGGGCCGCGAAGTCCTTGGCGACCTGCTCGGCGATGCGGCGGTCCCGCCCGCGGCGGCCGCGCAGGGGCGGCGTGGTCGATTCAGGCATCGGCCGTCTTGTCCTTGCGCTGCAGGACGCGACGCCAGCCGGTCTTCGTGCGGCGCACCCCGGTCTCGTCCGGCGGCCCGTCGACCTCGCCCGGAGCGGCGAGCCGATCCGCGTCCGCCTCGCGCAACTGGAACGTGTTGAAGCGGTTGGACGCCTTGCTCGTGCCGTCCCGCGCCCATCCCTCGACGGCATCGGCGGCCGCGTCGAGCAGCTCGTCGAGGCGCTGGACCTCGTCCGGCGCGAACTTCGAGAGCACGTGGTCCCGGCCGTTTCGGGCCGGATCGCCGATCCCCACGCGCAGGCGGCTGAACTTCTCCGTGCCGAGATCGTCGATGATCGAGCGCAGGCCGTTGTGCCCGCCGTGGCTGCCCGCTTCGCGGAAGCGCAGCTTGCCGAACGGCAGCGCGAAGTCGTCCGCGACGATGAGGAGGTCACCCAGCGGGGCGTGCTCGCGCTGCAGGACCTTGCGGACCGCCTGGCCCGACTCGTTCATGTAGGTCAGCGGCTTGACGAGGGTCAGGTCCAGGCCGCGGTAGCGCCCGCCGACGACGTTGGAGTTGTCGCGCCGGCGCCCACGGCCATCCCAGCCGGCCCGCTCGGCGAGCCGATCCATGACCAGCCAGCCGATGTTGTGGCGGGTCCCGGCGTATTGCGAGCCCGGGTTCCCGAGACCGACGACGACCTTCAACGATTCCTCCGCGGACAGCACGATGTGGCCCGAATCCCGGCCGGCCGCGACGCGAACGTCGCCTGGGCAACCGGCGGGAGGGCCGAGCGAGGATGGTACCCGGACGAGCGCGGTCGCGCCGGGCCTGGCGTTAGAACTCCGGCGCGACGGGCTCCGCTGGCGGGAAGACGCCGGCATCGAGCAACCGGCGGTCGCCGAGGGGCTCGCGCAGCTCCACGACGACTCGGGCCGGCGGGTTGCTGGGGCAGGTCGCGAAACCGTTGTTGACCTGGGGCTGGGCGGCGAAGACGACGAGCACCTCTTCTTCGCCGTACGTGATCGATGGCGGCAGCAGCCGTGCCCCCATCGCCTGGCCACTCGTGCACTCCGTTTCCGTCACCAGCGCCGTGAACGTCGTGGCATCGTCGGCTGGTGCCGGGACGTCCGGGTCGAGGGTCCAGGTCGTCCGGCTGAGGCCCTCGAGCACGATCGCCGGCCGGCATTGGCCCCAACCCGCCAGCTTCCAGCGGCCGCCGCCCTGGTTCTCGAAGGTGGCCGACACGAACGCGGGGTCCGCTCCGGGTGGCTCGGCAGCCACGTATTCGGCGATGCGCTCGTCGCGGCTGGCAAGCCAGTAGCCGGACTCGGGAAGCATGTCGATCTCCTGGCCACCCTGCGCGATGGCCGCGCGCAGTGCGGCCGCCGAGGGATGGTTCTCGGTCTCCGCATTCGCCGGGCCATCGAGAAGGCCGGGGAGGAAGCCTGGTGGCCCGCCGCACGAGTAGCGGATCTCGCCAAGGTCGGGCGCGGCGGGCGCTTCGTTCGCCGGTGTCGTCGCCGACCCGCAGCCGAGCACCGCGACGGCGACGAGGGCGAGTAGCCAGCGGACGGGAACCGTGAGCATCGTGGACAGAGACGACCGGAACCGGCGCTCGGTTGCCACGGGGCGCGTCAGCCGGTCGTGCCGAGCAGGCGGCGCTCCAGTGCCCGCATCGCGGCCTCCTCGAGGGGATCGGCGTGGTCCCAACCGCAGACGTGCAGGACACCATGGGTGACGAGCAGCCGCAGCTCGTCGGCGGCGGACCAGCGCACGTCCCCGGTGTGGCCGCCACGGCCCGACGCCGCTTGCTCCACGGCTCGTTCCACCGATACGACGATGTCACCGAGGTGCAGCCGGCGGCCCGGCGGCAGCGCGAAGAACGGCGGCGCGTCCCCCGCGGCCGTCGTCCGGCCCGGGTGCGGTGGGAACACGTCGGGCGGGACCAGCGGGAATGACAGCACGTCCGTCGGACCGTCCACCCCCATGTGCGTCGCGTTCAATCCGGCGAGCTCCGCGTCGTCGGCCAGGATCAGCCCGATCGATGCCGGGGAAGGCGCCCCGGCCGCCTCGAGGGCCGCGGCCACGACCCCGCCCAGGGCCGCGCCAGCCAGCGGCGACCGGACGCCGTCGCGGACCTCGAGGTCGATCCGCCACGGTGGTCGATAGATGGGGCGCGTCACGAGGCGGGCGTGTCTCCTCCGCCGGCGATGCCCGGGCCGCCTGGGCCGCCCGCGACATCGCCCCCACCCGAGGCGCCGCCACCAGCCGCCGCGACCCGCCGCGACTCCAGCTCCACGACGGTGTTCTGCGGGTACGCGATCCGCGTGTGGTACATGCCCAGGAGCTGCTCCACGAACGCATTTCGGATGCGCTCGAGGTCGCGCAGGGTCAGGTCGCACTCGTCGAACTGGCCGTCGCTGATGCGCTCATCGATGATCCGCGCCACCATCGCCCGGATCGCCGGCTCATCGCGGGCGGCCAGTGATCGGACCGAAGCTTCCACGCCGTCGGCGAGCATGATCAGCGCGGCCTCGCGGGTCTGCGGCTTCGGCCCGGAGTGCCGGAACCGGCGCTCGTCGATGACCTGGGCCGCCTTCTCCCCCTGGGCGGTCAGGAGACCACCGTACGGCTCGGCGGCTCGCTCCCTGGCCCGAGCGAAGAAGTAGCTCATGATCGCCGTCCCGTGGTGCTGCGGGATGAAGGCGATCAGGGCCTTGGGAAGCTTGGCGGCATACGCGGTGTCGATGCCGTCGGCGACATGCTGTTTGAGGACCTGGGCGCTCACCTCGGGTTCGAGCTGGTCGTGGATGTTCTCGCCACCCGCCTGGTTCTCGATGAAGGCGAGCGGGTTCGAGAGCTTGCCGACGTCGTGGTAGTAGGCGGCGACGCGGGTCACGAGCGGATCGGCGCCGATCGCCTCGGCGGCACGTTCGGCCAGGTTCCCGACCATCAGCGAGTGGTGATAGGTGCCGGGCGTCTCGACCAGGAGCCGTCGCAGCAGGGGCTGCGACGGGTTCGCGAGCTCCAGCAGCTGGAAGACCGTGAGGATCCCGAACACCGATCCGAGGACGGCGAACGTCCCGACCGCCGCGACCGACGATCCGATGGCGGCCGCCGCGGACGCGAACCACAACTCGAGGACCCCGCGGATGTCGCGCGCGCCGAGCAGCGAGAAGATCGAGACGACGACGATGTTGACGACGAAGACCGCGATCGCGGCCTGGACGAAGACCTGCAGCCGGTCGCCCTTGCGGACCGCGATGATGCCGGCCATGCCGCCGAGGAACGTGTACGACGCGAATTCAAGCGAGTTGCCGTTGAGCGCGCCGCCGATGATCGCGATGACCGCGACGACGATCGTTGCGACCGACGCGTCCAGCAGGATCGCCAGCAGCATCCCGATGGCCGCCGTCGGCAGGAAGTAGCCGAGGATCGCGCGACCGGCCGTGATCTTGAGCGCGAGCGTGGTCCCGGCGAGCAGCAGGCCGATCAGGAAGATGACGTTGTTGCGGTGCCAGAGCGCCGGCCGGAAGCGCCAGATCCAGGCCAGCAGCATCGCGACGACCAGGATGGACAGTAGCAGCCAGCCCGCGAAGCTCGCGAGATCGGGGGCGTTCTCGCCGATGCCGAGCGCCCCGATGGTCTCGATGTCCGCGGCGTCGAGTCGCTTGCCGTTGGGGATGACGATCTCGCCTTGCGCAACGCTGACGCGGACCGGATCGACGGCCGCTGCCGCCGCGTCGCGGGCTCCGTCGGTGAGGGCCTGGTCGAACGACGAGTTCGGCACGATGAGTGGGGAGATCAGCTCGGCCGCGAGCATCCGCTCGGCCGCGTCGAGGCCGCCCGCCATCTTGCCGGCCAGCTGCGTCCGCGTCTGCGCGACGTCGGTCTCACGCAACTCGAGCAGCAACGTCCGCTGGAGCACCTGGCCTGCCTGGGTCCGGACCTCCGCCCAACGGGCCGGATCGAGCCCGACGAGGCTCGCCTGCGCGTCATCCGAGAGGTCCGGGACCGCCACCTCGAGCAGCGAAGCCCGCTCCTCGGGGGTGAGGTCGGCGCCGAACGCGGTGTCGACCCGGTCGACCCGTGCGTCGAAGGCGGTCGCCTGTTCGGCCGCGATCGCGATCGCCGCGTCGGTCGTGTAGGTGTACTGGGGCGGGACGGCGTCGCGGGCATCGGTTCGCGCCTGCTCGGTCCGGACCTCGCTGTCGAAGGTGGTCGCGCGTGGGGCGATGATGTCGGTTCGCGCGATCTCGCCCGGTGTGTACTGGAAGGTCTCCTCGGGCAGGATGTCGGCCCCGAGGATCGCGGTCATGACCAGCACGAGGATGCCCGCGGCCACGCCGAGGCGCGTCGCATCGCTGCGCGTGAAGCGCGCGATGACGGGGGCTCGGTGGATCAACACCGGACGTCGCTCGCGCGGTTCAATGCGGGCTCCCGTCGTGTGCGGCGAGGTCCGCCTGGGCAAGCCTGCTGGCCACGAGCCCGCTGACGACCTTGCCGTCGGCGCGGCCGCGGATGCGCGGGGAGAGCCAGCCCATGACCTTGCCCATGTCGCGTGGGTTCGTCGCGCCGGTCTCGGCGATCGCCTCGTCCAGGAGCGCCCCGATCTCCGCCTCGCTCAGTGCGGCGGGAAGGTACTCGTCGAGGATCGCGATCTCCGACCGCTCCTTCGCGGCGAGATCCTCGCGCCCGGCCTTCGTGTAGGCGTCGACCGACTCGCGCCGCGTCTTCACCTCGCGGGTGAGGACGGCCAGGAACTCGTCGTCGGTCAGCGGCTTCTGGTTGCGCTTCTCGACGTTGTAGGCGGCATTGGCCGCCATGCGCAGCACGTCGCGGCGCAGCACGTCACCGCTGCGCATCGCAGCGGTGATATCGGTCTGGACTCGATCACGAAGGGACACCGGTATGGCTACCTCGGGCGGTCGTTCAGCAACGCCCGTGGGGCCGCAGTGGTTCCGGTCGATGCGGGTGACCCCGCTCAGCCGGCCTGCGTTCGGGCGTTCTTCTTGCGCTTGGCTTCCTTGCGCTTCCGCTTCACGGAAGGCTTCTCGTAGTGCTCGCGGCGGCGAGCCTCGGCGAGGATGCCGCTCTGCTGGATCTTCTTGTTGAAGCGGCGCAGGGCGCTTTCGAACGTCTCGTTCTCTCCCACTCGGACTTCAGCCAATCGGTGTTCACCTCCTCCGACCCGGGTCTCGATCTCGTTCACGTCCGGCGCGCGGCCGTCCGGCTGGACGTGTACTCGACGGGGGGCCGCAGAGCCGCCGGAGTCTACCCGAGGGCCCCGGGTGGGTCAAACGCCGTGATGGCGCCTGTAGCCGAACCCCAAGCGTGCTCATCAGACTGCAGAATCGGTGTCAACGCTGCCGGTCGCCGTGCTTACGGCGAGACCGTGCCTCGGGGACACGTTCGGGATCCCGAGCGAGTCGGACCGGCGACCTTCGACGCCATCCTGCCGACTGGCAGGCACGCACGGAGCGCCGTGGAACGCCCGTCAGACGGCCGGCAGGCGCTCTCCGAGCGCGATGTCACGCGATCACCCGGACCGCGTCGTCGTAGCATTCGGCGACCCGCCCGAGGAATCCGTTCGTGCCGATGACCCTGATCGACCTGCTCGAGCGCGCCGTGACCCGCTTCGGCGATCGACCGGCCCTTGGCCTGCGTTCCGACGACGGCTCGGGCACGCACTGGTCGTACCGCGATCTCGATCGCCGCGCGAGGATCGCCGCCTGGCGGCTAAGGGCGCTGGACCTGGAACCCGGCGACCGCATCCTGACCTGGAGCCCATCGAGCCCGGAGCTACCGGCCGCCTACTTCGGGGCGATGCACGCTCGACTCGTGATCGTGCCGCTCGACCTGCGGATGTCGATGGACGCGGTCGCGACGATCGTCCGCGCCTCAGGGGCGCGCCACCTGATCCTGGGCACGGGCCGCGACGCGCCCGATCCGGCTGCGGCCGGTCTCGCGGACTTCCCGACGACGACGGTCGAGGCGCTCTCCGCGGAGCCTGCGGATGACGACCCGCTCTTCCCGCCCGACTGGGAGGCGCGCCAGGCCGCCTGGAAGCGCCCCGAACCCGACGAGGTGTTCCAGCTCATCTTCACGAGCGGCACCACGGGCACGCCGAAGGGCGTGATGCTCGCCCACGACAACGTCGCGGCGTCGATCGAGTCGTTCCACCACATCGTCCCGCCGATGGAGCATCGGCTGGTCTCGCTTCTGCCGCTGTCTCACCTACTCGAGCAGGCCGTCGGGCTCTACTACGCGCTCGATGTCGGGGCGGACATCCTCTATGTCCGAAGCCGGAATCCGCGGGTCATCTTCGATGCCTTGCGCGAGCAGCGGGTGACCTCGATGGTGGTCGTGCCGCAGGTCCTCGACCTCTTCTGGAGCGCCATCGAACGCGAGATCGACAAACGAGGTCGCCGGGCGACCGTCGATCGACTGCGCGGCGTCGCGCGCCACCTGCCCTTCGCGGTTCGGAGGCTGCTGTTCCGGAGCGTCCACGCGCAGCTGGGCGGGCACTTCCGGCTGTTCCTGTCGTCGGGGGCATTCCTGCCGCCGTCGCTGCAGCAGGCGTGGGAGGACCTCGGCGTCACGGTCCTCCAGGGCTACGGCACCACGGAAACCGGGACCGGGGCCTGCACGACCCTCGACGACCACGGGCCGGGCACGGTGGGGCGGACGCCCGAAGGGATCGACATGCGGATCGTGGAAGGCGGCGAGATCCAGTTCCGCGGCCGGTCCATCTTCAAGGGCTACTGGGATGCGCCCGAGCTGACCAAACAGGCCTTCACGGACGACGGCTGGTACAAGACGGGCGACCTCGGTCATTTCGATGCGGCCCGCCGGCTCATCCTCAGCGGTCGGATCAAGGACATGATCGTGCTGCCCAACGGATTCAACGTGTATCCGGAGGACATCGAGAACGCGCTCCGGATCGCCGGCATCCGCGATGCCGTGGTCGTCGAGACGGAGCCCGGCCGCATCGAGGCGGTCGTGCTCGCGCTCGAAGGTGAGACGCCGGACACCGTCGCCACCCGGGTGAGTGCCGCGGTGAAGGCCGCGAATGCCAGCCTGGGTCCGAATCAGCGGATCGCCGGATGGCGCCAGTGGCCGGATGAGGACTTCCCGCGGACCCACACGCTGAAGGTCAAGCGCGATCCTGTCCGGCGCTGGGCCTCGCCGGGAGCAGCGTCGTCCGTCGGCGCGGGCGGCTGATGGCTCGGGCGATGCAGCGTTCCGTGCTGCTGGTCGCGCTCGCCGTCGCCCTCGCGGCGTGCGGCCTGCTTCCCTCGCCACCCCCCGTGGCGCTGACCGATGCCGAGGCTGTCACCAGAGCGCGCGAGGCTGCGCCCGACCTGTTCCGGGACGAGGGGTTGCTCGGCGTCGTTCGCGGGACCTACCGGGACCTGGCGTTGGGAAACTTGATCGTCCTGAGCGGCATGCCGCCCACGCCCGACCAATGCGTCTTCCACGTGAAGGTCGGTCATGAGTCGGCCCCCCAGATGGGTCAGGGAGCATCCGTGGTGCTCGACTGCTTCACCGGGGAGGTCATCCACGTGTATACGTGGAGCACGTGACCTTCGGTGGTCAGGCCGGGATCGGCACCGCCGTCCCCAGCGTCTCGAGGGCGGGCTGGATATCCGGCTGTCGCTCATCCGCCGCGCCTTCGGGCACCCACGAATAGAGGACGACGGTCGATCCCACGAGTCGCATGACATGCCTCGCTCCGAACGCCGACTGGACGCGTGCGGGGCCGCTCGCGAGGTAGGCGGCCTGGCCGGCAGCGGCCTCCGCGGCCGCGGTCGCGTCCGGGAACTCGTAGACGACGATGAAGCCCTCGGTCGGGGCGTTCGGCAGCACGACCTGGTAGATCGCGCGCGGCGTCGTCGTGAACGTCACGTCCTCGGGCGGGCGGAACGGCGCCTCCGTGTCGCGCAGGACGAGGTTGCGCTCGCCAAGGACCCGCACGAGCTCGATCCGTGTCTGGGCTGCCGCCGGTCCGGCCGTCCGCGCCGGGCCGAGCGTGCCGGCCGGGAACGTGGCGAGGACCGGGCCGTCGCCGGGTGCGCAGGCGGCAAGCGCGCCGGCGACGAGGAACGCGGCCGCGGCCGAGGCGAGGCGTCGCGTCACCCGGGCGGCCATTCGAACGCGCGACCACCCATGAGGTGGATGTGCAGGTGATCGACCGACTGGCCGCCCCAACGCCCCACGTTCGAGACGAGCCGATAGCCGTCGTCGGCGATCCCCTCCGACCTCGCAAGGTCCGCAGCCACCGCGAACATCCGGCCGAGCAGCGGTCCATCCGCGTCCGTCAGTTCGAGTGCCGAGGCGATGTGCCGGCGCGAGATCAGCAGGATGTGGGTCGGGGCTCGAGGGGCGATGTCACGGATCGCGAGGACCTCGTCGTCCTCGAACAGCCGGGTGGCCGGCACATCCTTGGCCACGATCCCGCAGAACAGGCAAGGGGCGGTGGACATCAGGGACTCCTTCGGGGCCTCAGAACGAGGGCTTCGTGCTCATGAGGAAGCCGATCACCCCCACGAGCGCCGCCATCAGGTACGACACGTAGCGCTGGCGTCGGGCGCGTGCCTTCCAGACCGCATCGTCGGCTGCCGCCTTGATGCCGACGAGCCGGCGCAGGTTCGGCCGCTGGATGAAGAACGCGATCGCGAGGTTGACGGAGTAGATGACGAGCGCGACGAGCAGCCACGGCTGCGCGAGCATCTGCGGCCCGAGGATCGAAATCAGCGCCAGGCCGGACAGCGCGAGGCCGGCCCCGATGACCACCGTGCCATGCGACTGCGCCCACAGGAGGGCACGAACGACACCGCTCTCCGACTCGACGGTCGCGCGCCGGCTCCGCAGCGTGAACGGCAGCAGGATCGACGGCAGGAACAGGCTGATCGCCAGGCCGACGTGGACGGCGAGGACGATCGGGAAGAGGGTCGCGGGCATCGGACTGGGATTGTAGGGTCGGCGCGGCCGGAGAGCCCGTTGGCGCGGCCGGAGAGCCCGTCGGCGCGGCTGGAGTGCCCGTCAGCCCGGCCTGACCGCCGTGAGCGCCACCCAGTCGCCTTCCGCGGTGCGCTCGTGGATCGCCAGCCCGGCCGCCTCGAACGCGGACCGGACCTCGGCCTCGCGATCGACGAAGATCCCAGACGCCAGGAGCGTCCCGCCCGGCCGCAACTCATCCCGCAGCGCGGTGGCCATGGGCACGAGAACGCCGGCGATCAGGTTGGCGAGGACCACGTCGAACGGCGGCTCGCCGCTCGGGAGGCTGCCGGCTCTTCCGCGGACTTGGCGGGTAAGGCGGTTGCGGCGGGCATTCGCCGTCGTCGATTCGATCGCGATCGGGTCCGTATCGACGCCGAGCGCGTCGGATGCCCCGAGCTTTACGGCCGCGATCGCGAGGATGCCTGAGCCGCAGCCGACGTCGAGGACCCGGGCCCCGTCGACTCGACCGTCGTCCGCGATCGATTCCAGCGCGGCCAGGCACAGGCGGGTCGTCGGGTGGAGCCCGGTCCCGAACGCCATGCCCGGGTCGAGCGCGAGGACGACGTCGCCGGGCTGGCGCCGGTGCCGTCGCCACGTCGGTCGGATGACGAGGCGCCGACCGACGCGCATGACGGGGAAGTACGCCTTCCACGCCTCGGCCCAGTCCTCCTCGTGCACGATCCGGGTCCGCAGCTCGCCGATCGTTCGCAGCCCGAACGCCTGGAGGTGACCGAGCGCCTCGGCGGTCGTCGCCGCGGCGGCGTCGGCCGCGGACGCGTCGCGCGCGGGCACGTACCCGCGGACGATGGCCGGCCGGTCCGGATCGACCCGCGCCCCGAGCCCCTCCTCGACGAGGTCGAAGGCGGGCTCCACGGTCGTGCCACCGCTGGAGACGCGCCCGAGGATCTCACTGACCGCCTCGACCGCTTCGATATCCGCCTCGACCGCGAGCTCCAGCCATGCCCCGGACTGGGCTCCGTCCGCTGCGGGGCGACGGCCTCCGGTGGCGTCGCGCCGGTCGGCGCCCGCGTCCGTGGTCCGCGTCACCTACAGACCGAGCTTCTCGCGGATCCCGCCCCCGCCGACGGTCTCGCCGGCATCCTTCGCATACGCCTCGAGCGACTCGCGTTGCTTCTTGCTGAGCTTCGTCGGGACGACGACATCCACGAGCACATGAAGGTCGCCGCGTGAGCCGCTCCGACGGACGTGGGGCACGCCCTTGCCCCGCAGGCGGATCTCCGTGTCGGGTTGGGTGCCGGGCTTGATCTCGACTTCCTCGTCGCCGTCCACGGTCGGCACCGTGAGGCGCGTACCGAGCGCCGCCTGGGCGATCGACACCTTCGCCTCGTAGTACAGCTCGGTCCCGTCGCGCTTGAGCGAGGCATGCGGGCTGACATGGATCGCGACGTAGAGGGATCCGGCCGGGCCACCGCGGGGACCGACCTCGCCCTCGTTCGTGAGCCGGATCTGGTGGCCTTCGTCGATGCCGGCAGGGATCGTCACGCGAAGGCTTCGCTTGCGCTCGGTCCGGCCGTCGCCCTTGCAGGTTTCGCACGGGGTCTCGACGATCTTGCCCTCGCCGCGGCAGCGTGGGCAGGCGCTGACGTTGACCATCTGGCCCAGCATGGTCTGGCGGACGCTGCGGACCTCACCGCGGCCCTCGCACTGGGGGCAGGTCGTGGCATCAGTGCCGGGCTTGGCGCCGCTGCCGGAGCAGGTCTCGCAGCGGCCGAGGACGCGGAAGTCGATCTCCTTGTCCGTGCCCTTGACGGCTTCCTCGAACGTGATCCGCAGGTCGTAGCGGAGGTCCGCACCGGGCTGCGGTCGACCTCGTCGCGCGGAGCCACCACCCGCCGCCCCGCCGAAGAACGCATCGAAGATGTCGCTGAACCCACCGAACCCTTCGAAGCCAGCCCCGGGGCCACCGGCACCGCCGTCAACGCCGGCCCGCCCGAACATGTCGTAGCGCTGGCGTCGCTCGGGGTCCGACAGGATCTGGTAAGCCTCGCTGGCCTCCTTGAATCGGGCCTCTGCCTCCGGGTCCTTGTTGACGTCCGGGTGCCACTGCTGGGCGAGCTTGCGGAAGGCGCGCTTGATCTCGGCATCGCTCGCGCCGCGCTCGACCCCGAGCAGTTTGTAGAGATCTTGTTCCGTGGTGGCCATCGCTCGGAAGTCTACGAGAGGCGAGTCCGAACTGCGGCCGATGACCTACCCACTCCCCCGGGACACGGCGTGGCTCCCGGCGAGCTCCACGGCACGCGCGATCACGGCGTCGAACATCGCGGGCGTCAACCGGCCAGTGAACGTGTTCTGCTGCGACGGGTGGTACGAGCCGACGAGCACATACGGTCCGACCCGCGCTTCCGCCCCGTGGCCGAACCGCGGCCGGCTCCCGGCTGCCAGGTGACCGGCCCCGGCCATCGCCCGCAGCGCCGCATCCCACCCGAACGCCCCGAGCGCCACCACGACCCGGACCGACGTGAGCAACGCCATCTCGCGGACCAGGAACGGCGCACAGGTGTCGCGCTCCAGGATCGTCGGCTTGTTGGCCGGCGGCGCGCACCGGACCGCGGCCGCGATGTAGACGTCCGTCAGCGTCAAGCCCGTCGTCGGCTCGCCGTGACACCGGCCGATCCGCCAGCCCGGCGCGATGCAGCGCGGGCCACAGGAAGTCCCCCGATGCGTCACCGGTGAAGACCCGCCCGGTCCGGTTCCCGCCATGCGCCGCCGGCGCCAGCCCGACGATCAGGATCCGCCCGTCCGCATCGCCGAACCCGGGGACCGGCCGGCCCCAGTACTCCTCGTCCCGGAAGCGCGCGACCTTCTCGCGGGCAACCTGCTCGCGCCACGCGACGAGCCGCGGGCAGCGCCGGCACGCGACGATCTCGGCGGTCAGTGCGAGTAGCGCCGCATGATCGGCCCCAGCGCCGCCCTCAGGCACGCGACCCTACTGAAGCAGCAGCTTGTCGAGCCGCCGCGACACGACGTACAGCCCCGCGAAACCCATGATCAGCAAGTACGCGACGTGGAACAGCAGGATCGGCGAGATCGCGCCGACCGTGAGCGACCGGATCAGGTCCACGCCCTGGTAGAGCGGGGTCAGCTGCACGATCACCTGCAGGGCCTCCGGGTATGTCTCGAGCGGATAGAACGTCGCCGAGAACAGGAACAGCGGCAGGATGACCAGCTGGACGAGGTCGAAGTCCTGCCACGTCTTCATGAAGGACGTCGCCGCCATCCCGATCGCCCCGAATGCGAACCCCACGAGCAACGCCGCCGGAACGGCGAGCACGACCCACGGCGACACGACGAGACCCAGCACGACCATGACGGCCATGAACCCGACGGCGTAGAGCCCGCCACGGATCAGCGCCCAGGTCAGCTCCCCGGTCGCGACATCGCCCGCCGACAGCGGCGTCGACAGGATCGAGGTGAAGGTCTTGTTGTAGTTCAGCTTGAAGAAGAAGTTGAACGTGCTTTCCATGATCGCGCCGTTCATGGCGGAGCTCGCCAGCAGCGCAGGCGCCACGAACAGCTGGTACGGGATCGGCTCGCCACCCGGACCCGGGATCGTCCCGATGAGCGCCCCGAGCCCGAACCCGATCGAGAGCAGATAGAAGAGCGGCTCGAAGAACCCCGACAGGAGGACGAGCCAACCGTGCTTGTAGACGAACAGGTTGCGCTCGACCAGGCGCAGGGAGCGGCGACTCCCGATCAGCAGACCGCTCGTCAGCGGGAACGCCGTCATCCGCGCACCAGCTTCGCGCTGATCAGGCGAACGGCGAAGAACGTCCCAACGCCGACGAACCCGAGGAGGATCGCCAGGTGCACGAGGGCGAGCGGGATCGTGGGCGTGACACCGATCGTCCCCAGCGAGAGCCCGCGAGCCAGCACGATCCCGTGGTACAGCGGCGTCAGCCAGGCCAGCGGCTGGACGATCGCCGGCAGCGACTCGACCGGATAGAACGTCCCCGAGAACAGGAAGAGTGGCGTGATGCCGAATCGGAAGATCGCGGCGAACTTCTCCGGGCTGCGCTGGGTCGCGGCGAAGGCGGCGATCGGCGCCGCGAAGGCGAGCCCGGTCAGCGCGGCGACCGGGATGGCCAGGACGATGAGCGGCGACGTCGCCGCCCCGAACAGCACGATCACGATCGTGAAGATCGACGCGACGAGCAGCAGCCGAAAGCCCATCCAGGCGAGGTTGCCGAGCGCGATGTCGCTGCCCCGGATGGGCGTCGCGTACATCGCGTGGTAGACCCGACTCCAGACGAGCCCGGCCATGATGGGGAACGTCGCCTCGAAGGCGGCCGTCTGCATGCACGTCGCCACGAGCAGCCCCGGTGCGAGGAACGCGAGGTACGACACGCCCCCGAGCGTCTGGTTCGCGTCGACGTACGCGCCAAGGCCCAGCCCCATCGCCGTCAGGAACAGGATCGGCGTCAGGAACGAGCTGAAGATGCTGGCCCGGAACGTCTTGAGGTACAGGATCAGCCGGTGTTCGAAGACGCGGCCGATCCCGCTCAAGGCCGGCGTCGGCGCCAGCGCCATCAGTCGGCCAGGGAGCGCCCGGTCAGGCGCAGGAACACGTCCTCCAGCGAGGACCGGCGCACGAGGACCGTCTCAGGCTGGAGTCCCCGAGCGTGGGCCGCGGCGACCGCCGCCTCGCCATCGTCGGCGTAGAGCAGGACCCGGTCCGGCAGGCGCTCGATGCGCTCGGCCAGGCCGTCGAGCTGTCCGTCGAGGGTCTCCTGGACTCCGGGGGCGAAGCGCAGCTCCGTGACCTCGCGTGTCGAGTACCGCTCGATGAGTTCGCGCGGCGAGCCCTCGGCCACGATCTTCGCCTTGTCCATGACGACGAGCCGGTCGCACAGCTGCTCGGCCTCGTCCATGTAGTGGGTCGTCAGGACGAGCGTCACGCCGCGCTGCTTCAATCGATAGAGCCGGTCCCACAGGAGGTGCCTCGCCTGCGGGTCGAGGCCGGTGGTCGGCTCGTCGAGGAGCAACAGGTCCGGCTCGTTGATGAGGCTGCGGGCGATCGTGAGGCGCCGCTTCATGCCGCCCGACAAGGGCTCGACCTGGTCGCCGGCGCGTTCGGTCAGCTGGGCGAAATCGAGCAGCTCGTCGGCCCGCTTCGCGCACTCGGCTCGCGACAGGCCGAAATACCGGCCGTAGAGGGTCAGGTTCTCGCGCACGGTCAGCTCGGTGTCGAGCGTGTCCTGCTGGGGCACCACCCCGAGTCGTGCGCGGATGCGCGGGCCGTCGGCGATCGGATCCATCCCGAGGACCTGCAACGTCCCGGCCGACATGGGTGAGACGCAGCCGATCATCCGCATGGCCGAGGTCTTGCCGGCGCCGTTCGGGCCCAGGAACCCGAAGGACTCGCCCGGTGCGACGTCGAAGTCGATCGCGTCGACCGCGGTCAACTCGCCGAATCGCTTGGTCAGGCCGCGGGCGTGGATGAGCGGTTCAGGCGCCGGGGACGCGCCGACCTCGGGCGCACTCGCCGGTGCGAGCGTTTCAGTCATGGGGGCGCATGGTACCGCGCCACCCCGAAATGGAACGATTCGCCGGGTGGCCCTCGCCTTCACAGGTAGGTCCGGTCGTATGGACCGGCGGCATCGGATCCCAAGAAGGAGGGGAGCATGCCTGCATCGCTCGTTCGCGTCGCCCGATCGGTCGTGGTGGCCACCGCGGTGACGCTCCTGCTGGTCGCGCCGGTCGCGGCCAAGGAGCCCGTCGATCCCAACACGCTCAACCCGCCTCCGCCGGCGTCGTTCAACGCGACGTGCGAGCGGGTCGGCTCGGGCATCCTCTGCAACCTGGCATTCAGTGACCCGCCATTCGCCGACGAGCCGAGCGGGATCGTCTGCGACGGGACGGAGCTCCTCGTCTCGCAGACGCGGTCCGTCATCGGCAAGCGGTTCTACGACCGCGACGGCAATCTCGAGCGGCGCCACTACCGCGAGGCCTACGCGGGCACCCTCACGAATCCGACGACCGGAAGGACCGCCCCGTGGATCGCGCACGACACGGTCGACCACGTGCTGGCCGTCGCCGGGCGACGACACGACCGGCCTGCTGACCATCAGCGGGCAGGGGATCCGCGTATCCGCGCCAGGCGGCCGCACCGTGCTCGTCGACGCGGGCCGATTGGTGATCGACGTCGCCACGGACACGCTCATCCACGCTGGTGGTCCCCACCACTTCGACGACTACTTCGTGCGAGGTGACCTGGACGCCCTGCAACCGATCTGCGACGCGCTCGCCTGACCTCGCGTTCCCGTTCTGGCTGGGGGCCGGACGGGATCGCACCGGTGCCCAGTCTCGCGGTGAGGCTGGGCACCACCATCTCTAAAACCTGCTACACGCAGGTAGCAGATGCGGTATGCTATGGCCGATAAGCGCCTCATCCAGGAGCCAGCCATGGCCACCATGCCGACCCCCGTCGCCGAGCTGCTCGACCGAGCACTCGTCGCAGAGCTCACGGTCATCGACGGCAAGGGCCGCCCGGTCACCTACCCGCTGATCCCGCTGTATGACGGCGAGCGCGTGTACATGACCTCCTCGACCCTGTTCAGTCGCAAGCTCGAGCACATCGACGCAAACGCGAAGGTCGCGGTCTCGATCACCGACCCGATCAGTGTCGGCGGCCGGACCGATCGAGCCACCATCCAGGGCGACGCCCGGGTCATCGCCGACGACCCGCACGGCGGCTGGGAGCGGCTTATGCCGATCTGGTCGGCCAAGGAACCGGCGATCGTCGCGTTCCTCAAGCAGCGCGTGGCCCTTCCCCTGTTCTTCGAGCGAGCCCTGATCGAGATCGAGCCACGTCGCGTCCTCTACTGGTCCGACGGCGATGCCCAACGTCCGCCGGAGGTCACGACCCTGACCGCGGAGGCCGTGTCATGACGGTCATCGCAGAGGGCCGCAGCACCCCGGAGCTCGACGCGAGCGCCGGCTTCGAGAAGCTCGCCACCTACCCATTCCAGATCGCCACCTGGGTCGACGATGCCGGATACCCGGTGAGCGTCGTCGTCGAGGCGGCCGTCGACCCGGCCGGGCTGACGGCCACGTTCGCGCCACCGGCCGGCCTGACGGTCCCCGCCGATCGCCCGGTCTCGCTGACGGGCTCGCACATCCACCCGCAGCCGGGCTACGGCTACGACGAGCGGCGGCACGTAACGGTGTGGGGGCGCGCCGCCGCCGGCAACGGTGCCATCACGCTGACCGGCAAGAGCGCGTGGGGCTGGGACGAGGCCGAGGTCCCATTCTTCGAGTACTCCGAGCGCTCCCTGCCGCAGTCACGCCGGTACTTCGACGCGCTGTCCGCGGAGCGCGGCACGCCGGTCAAGCCAAAGCTGTCGTTCGGGTTCCTGACCCTGCGCACGACTCGTTTGCCGTTCCTGACCGCGACGATCATCCCGGTCGTCCTCGGCATCCTCATCGCCGCGAGCCACGGCGCCTTCGACCTTGTGGCGGCGGCACTCACCGTCATCGCGGCGGCGTTCGTCCAGCTCGGGCTCAACGTTGCCAACGACGTGTTCGATACCGTTCAGGGCGCCGACGACGCGAACGTCACCCCGACCAAGTTCAGCGGCGGCTCCCGGGTCATCCAGTACGGACTCGTGTCGCTCCGCCAGATGGCCGGCCTCGCGACGCTGTTCTACGTCCTGGCCGGTGTGATCGGGCTCGTGCTGCTCGCGACTCACGGCTCGACCGCGCTGCTCGTGATCGGCGTCGTCGGGATCATCGTCAGCCTCGGCTACACGGCGCCGCCGCTGAAGTTCGTGTATCGCGGCCTCGGCGAGGTCGCGGTGGCACTGGGCTTCGGCCCGATGATGCTGCTGGGTGCCTACGTGGTCCAGACACGAGGAGCGCTGTCGTGGGAGCCGTTCGTGGCGTCGATCCCGGTGGCATTGCTCGTCGCGCTGATCCTGTACGTCAACGAGATCCCGGACCGGCGCGGCGACGCCCAGGCCGGCAAGCGGACGCTGCCCGTGCGGTTCTCGCGGGGCGCCGTCATCGGCGGGTACAACGTCGCGGTCACGGCGGCGTATGTCGCCCTGGTCGTCGGGGTCGTCGCGGGCATCCTGCCGGTGCCGACGCTGCTGATGCTGTTGACCATCCCGCTGGCGCGCCGCGTATCGCAGGGCCTCGCCCCGAACTACGACAACCCGTACGGCCTCATGGCCATCATGGGCACCAACATCCAGCTGCACATGATGGCCGGGCTGCTGCTGCTCGCGGCCTATGTCGTGGTGATCGTCGCCGGCGTCGTGGCACCGAGTCTGGACCTGTTCCTGGGCTGAATGGCCGGAGCGGCCGCCAGCCGCCTCAGCGACCGATCCGCCTCAGCGGCCGATCCGCTCGAGCTGCTCGTCGCGGCCAAGGAGGATCAGCTCGTCCTTGGCCTCGATGACGCTGTCGCCTGGTGGATTGACCGTCACATCCGCGCCGCGACGCAGCGCGACCGGGCTGATCTGTGCCGCCCCGAGCTCCAGCTCCTTGAGCGACCGGCCCACCCACCCTTCGGGAGGGCGGATCTTGATGATCCCGAAACGGGGGGCCACGTCGAGGTAGTCCAGCACGCCGGCGATCGTCAGCGAATGTGCCACGCGCTCGCCCATCTCCTTCTCGGCATAGATGACCCGATCGGCGCCGATGCGCTCGAGGATCGCGCCGTGCAGCGCCGTCGCTGCCTTGGCGATGACCTGGGTGACGCCCAGGTTCTTGAGCGCCATCGTCGCGAAGATGCTCGCGTCGGTGGCGCTGCTGATCGCGACGATCGCGAACTCGAAGTCGCCCGCGCCGACGGACCTCAGGGCGCCTTCGTCCGTCGCGTCGAGCTGCGCGGCATGCGTGACCTCCGGCGCGATCTCGTTGACGATCGCCTCGTCCCGGTCCAGCGCCAGGACCTCGTGGCCCAGGGCCATGAGCTCGAGGGAGGCGGCCGTCCCGAACCGCCCGAGACCGACGACGAGGACCGATGGCTTCATGGCAGGAGTTCCTCCGGGTGGTGGGTCGTAGCGTGGCTCATCCGATGCGCATCGTCTCGACGGCGGGGCGGTAGGGCACTGGGCGTGCGCGCGCCGCGAGCGCCAGGACCAGCGTGAGTGGCCCGAGGCGGCCGGCGAACATCGCGGGGATCAACAAGGCGCGTGCGAGCGGCGGCAAGTCGGGGGTCAGGCCGGTGGAAGCGCCGACCGTCGCGAACGCCGAGATCGACTCGAACACGATGGCGACGAACGAGATGCCGGGCGGCGTGGTGAGCTCCAGGCTCAGCGCCACGATGAAGATGAACGCGATCGACAGGAGCGCGACCGACAGCGCGCGGTACACGATCTCGTGCGGGATGCGGCGGCCGAGCGCCTCGGCGGACGGGCGGCCGCGCACCGTTGAGACGATCGCGATGAGCAACACGCTGAACGTGTTCACCTTGATGCCTCCCGCGGTCGAGCCAGAGGCGCCGCCGATGAACATCATCGCCATCACGATGAAGAGCGTCGGGTCGCGCAGTTGGCCAGTCGGGAACGTGCTGAAGCCGGCCGTACGAAGGGTCGTGGTCTCGAACAACGCGTTGAACGGCCGAGCGCTTTCCGGCAGGGCGCCGAGAGTGGCCGGATTGGACCACTCGAACACGGCCAGCGATGCGGTCCCGATCGCGAGGATCGCCAACGTCGCGAGCACGACGACCCGCGTTTCGAGGGCCAGTCGGCGCCAGCGCCGCTTGGCCGCGATGTCGCCGACGATCGCATAGCCGAGGCTGCCCAGGAGGATGAGCACGCCCAGGGTCGAAAGGACGAGGGGGTCGCCGACGAAGTCCGCCAGGCTCCGATAGCCGCCGAACAGGTCGAGTCCGCCGTTGTTGAAGGCGGAGATCGAGTGGAAGATCCCCCACCAGATCGCCTGGAGCGGGTCGGCCGCGTAGTCGCCGGCCACGAACGCGACGGTCAGGACGAGCATCCCCGCGATCTCCGCGATCAGCGTGAAGATCGCGACGCGGCGGACGATGCCGGTGACACTGCCGAGCTCCGGGACGCCGGTCGAGGCCTGCGCCAGGATCCGGTCACGCAGCGCGGTCCGACGCCCGACGAGGAGCAGCAGCAGGAGCGTGGAGCCGGTCATGAAGCCGAACCCGCCGAGCTGCATCAGCACCAGCAGGACGAGCTGCCCGAACGGTGACCAGTAGGTGCCCGTGTCCACGAGCGCGAGGCCGGTGACGCAGACGGCCGACGTAGAGGTGAACAGCGCGTCGAGCGGCGGCGTCCAGGTCCCGGCCGCGGTCGATATCGGCAGCGCCAGCAACACAGCACCCACCGCGATCACGATCGCGAAGCCGTAGACGAGGACCGTCGATGGAGAACGCGGACGCCGCACCCGCCGCGGCGGCGCGATCCGGAACTCCATGGGCCGGGCCCGCTCCACCCTGACGCGACGGTCACCCGGCCGGCGGCCCTTGAGCGTCATCGGCGGCTGGGATCAGGTGGGTCGCGGCGCGGCACCCACGCAGTCTAGTGAGCGCGGAGACCGGATAAGGCGCCGATGAGCGGGCGTTGCCACACTCGCCGCCATGGACGTGGTGCGGTTCGGCGGGGTGGCACGAAGAACCGCCCGGGCCGTCTGGCCCGGGCGGTTCTGATCTGCGACGACCGAAGGAGGCCTAGACCTCCTTGAACTCGCCCTCGACGGCCTCTTCGCCCTCGGGCGCGGCCTCGCCGGCCTCGCCGGCCTCGCCGGTCGCACCGGAACCGCCGTCGCCGGCGCCGTTCGACGAGCCGTCGTCGGCCCCGTCGGTCGGCCCGGCCTCTGAAGCCGAGGCCTGGTACGCGGCCGTCGAGACGCGCTGGAGGGTCTCGACGAGCGCCGTCATCCCGGTTCGGACGACCTCGATGTCGGAGCCCTTGAGCGCCTCGCGGATGGAGGCGACCTGGTTCTCGATCTCGAGCTTGTCCTCGGACGAGACCTTGTCGCCCAGGTCCTTGAGCGTTCGCTCGGCCTGGAACGTGAGGGCCTCGGCCTGGTTGCGGGTCTCGACTTCCTCGCGCCGGGTCTTGTCCTCCTCGGCGTGCTCCTGCGCGTCACGGACCATCTGGTCCACGGCGCTCTTGTCGAGCATCGAGGACGCCGTGATCCGGACCTGCTGTTCCTTGCCGGTCGCCCGGTCCTTGGCCTTGACGTCGAGGATGCCGTTCGCATCGATGTCGAAGGTGACCTCGATCTGCGGCACGCCGCGCGGAGCCGGCGGGATCCCGTCGAGGATGAACCGGCCCAGGGTCTTGTTGTCCGCCGCGAAGTCGCGCTCGCCCTGGAGGACGTGGATCTCGACCTGCGACTGCGAGTCGCTCGCGGTCGAGAAGACCTGCGACTTCGACGTCGGGATGGTCGTGTTGCGCTCGATGAGCTTGGTCATCACGCCACCGAGCGTCTCGATGCCGAGCGACAGCGGCGTCACGTCCAGCAGCAGGACGTCCTTGACGTCACCGGCCAGGACACCGGCCTGGATCGCGGCACCGATGGCCACGACCTCGTCGGGGTTGACGCCCTTGTGCGGCTCCTTGCCGCCGAACATCGCCTTGACCGCCTCGGCGACGGCCGGCATCCGGGTCATGCCACCGACGAGGATGACCTCGTCGATGTCGCCGGGCTTGAGGCCGGCGTCCTTGAGGGCGGCCTTGACCGGGCCCTCGGTCTTCTTGACGAGGTCGTCGACGAGGTCCTCGAGCTTGGCCCGGGTCAGCGTGACGACGAGGTGCTTCGGCCCGGTGGCGTCGGCGGTCACGTACGGCAGGTTGATCTCGGTCGACGCCGTCGAGGACAGCTCGATCTTGGCCTTCTCGGCGGCTTCCTTCAGGCGCTGGAGGGCCTGCTGGTCCTTGGCGAGATCGATGCCCTGGTCCTTCTTGAACTCGCCCAGCAGCCAGTCGATGACGCGCTGGTCGAAGTCGTCGCCGCCCAGGTGCGTGTCGCCGTTGGTGGCCTTGACCTCGAACACGCCTTCGCCGAGCTCGAGGATCGAGATGTCGAAGGTGCCGCCGCCCAGGTCGTAGACGGCGATCTTCTCGTCGCCCTTCTTGTCCAGGCCATAGGCCAGGGCCGACGCGGTCGGCTCGTTGATGATCCGCTTGACCTCGAGACCCGCGATCCGGCCGGCGTCCTTGGTCGCCTGCCGCTGCGTGTCGTCGAAGTACGCGGGGACGGTGATGACCGCCTCGGTGATCTTCTCGCCGAGGTAGGCCTCTGCGTCCGTCTTGAGCTTCTGCAGGATCATCGCGCTGATCTCTGGCGGCGTGTAGCTCTTGCCGTCCGCGAGCTTGACCGCGATGCCGTCGCTGTTCGTGTCCTTCTCGACGGTGTACGGGACGAGCTCCTTGCTGCGCTTCACCTCGGGGTCGTCGAACCGACGGCCCATGAAGCGCTTGATGGAGAAGACGGTGTTGCCGGGATTGGTGACGGCCTGGCGCTTGGCCAGCTGGCCGACCAACCGCTCACCGGTCTTGGTGAAGGCGACGACGCTCGGGATGGTCCGGCCGCCCTCCGCAGACGCGATGACGGTCGGCTCGCCGCCCTCCATGACGGCGACGACGGAGTTCGTCGTGCCGAGGTCGATGCCGATGATCTTGCCCATGGGTGGTGTGTGCTCCTCGCTCGGTTGGGGATTCGGAAATCTGGGGTTAGGAAATGGGTTCGTCTGGGTTTGCGGCGGTCGGGGCCGAGCCCGCAGCGACGGCCACGAGGGCGGGTCGCAGGACGCGGTCTCGCAATCGATAGCCCCGCCGGATCTGTTCCACGATCTCGCCCTCGGGGCGGTCGGTGCCAGGAACGTTGGCGATGGCCTCGTGATCGCGCGGGTCGAATGGTGTGCCGGGCGTCGCATCGATGGCGCTCACGCCCTCGCTCTCGAGGAGCTGACGGAGCTTGCGATCGATGACGCTGACGCCCTCGAACCAGGGGTCCGCGGCGATCGACTCCGGTCGGGCGTCGATGGCCCGGTCGAAGTCATCCGCGAGGTTCAGGACCTTGCGGATGAGGTCCTCGGCCGCGAGCCCGAGATCCCGCTGGCGCTCCTCGGCGGTGCGGCGCTTGAAGTTGAGGAACTCCGCGCGCTCGCGCTGCAGGGCGTTGAGGTATTCGTCGGCCTGGACGCGGGAGGCGTCGGCCTGACCCTTGAGCGCCTCGATCTCCGCCAGCAGCCGGGTGGGGCTGATGTCGATCTCGTCGGCGCGCTCCTGGGCGCGGGTGCGATGGCTAGGCATAGAGGTGATCCACCAGTTCGTTCATGAGGCCCGACACGAAGCGGACCGTGCCGATGGCCTGGGAGTAGCTCATGCGGGTCGGCCCGAGGACGCCGACCACGCCGATCGCCTGGCCCGCGCGGCCGTACGGGGCCAGCACCAGCGAGACGTCATGCATCTCGGCGCGCGGGTTCTCCGCGCCGATCAGGATGTGGATGGTGCCCGAGCCTGCGACGCTCCCCACGAGCTCGCCAAGGTAGGCGCGGTTCTCGAGCGCCGTGAAGACCTGGCGGAGCTTGTCGCTGTGGGCGAACTCCGGGGCCTCCATGACGTTGAGGAGGCCGTCGCTGAAGACCTCCTCGACCGACGCGGCGTCGTACTCGTTGAGGATGCGAACGATGCGCTCGCCGACGCGGCGTGCGAGGCGCTCGACCGGATCGTCCTCGGTCAGGCGGGCCAGGATCGTCGCGGCGCGGCTGCCCGTGGCATCAGTCAGCCGCTCGTTGAGCAGACCGGCGACGCGGTTGAGCGTCGGCTGATCGATCGGCTCGGCTTCGTCCAGGTTCACGACCGCCTGCTTGATGCCACCCTCACGGAGCACGAGGATCAGGCTCGCCATCCGCTCGTTGACCGCGACCAGGTCGACGCGACGGATGTGCGCGGCGCGCGGCTTGGCCGGGGTTGCCAGACCCGCGGAACGCGTCAGCCCGGCGAGCGTCGTGGCCGCGAGGCGGAACCAGTGCTCGCTCGCGAACTCGACCTGGCCGAATTGGTGGCGGATCATCAACTGCTCGACCGCTGGCAGCGGCACGGTGTCGACGATCGACTCCACGTAGAAGCGGTAGCCGGCGTCCGTGGGCATGCGCCCGGCACTCGTGTGCGGGTGGGTCAGCAGCCCAGCGGCTTCGAGCTCGGCGAGGATACTTCGAACGGTCGCGCTGGACACGCCGAGGCCGTAGCGCTCGACGAGCGCCTGGCTGCCGACCGGCTGTGCGGTCGTGACGTATTCCTCGATGACGGCCCGAAGGATCGCTTGAGAGCGGAGGTCCAGGGGGCCGAGTGGGCGACGGTTTCGACGCGCCAAGCTCGTTCTCCCGCTGACGTTAGCACTCGATAGGCGAGAGTGCTAACAGCTGTGCCGGCATCGTAGCAGTGGGCCGGTCCGAGTGTCAACGCGAGGACGAGTCGCGCGACTCCCGTTCAGTCGACCGGCCGGGCCCGAGGGTGCGGTCGGTTGCCGATGCCGACGAGATCGGGTCCGATCGCGATCTCCCGGTTCGAGCCGTCCGCGTCCACGAAGGCGATGTTGAGCCGCTCGTCCGCGTTGCCGGTGATGTACGTGAAGATGATGCGGCCGTCCGCTGTCCAGCTGGGTTGGGTCGCGCGTTCGGCACTCGGGCCGAAATCGGTGATCTGCCGCAGGCCAGACCCATCGGCTCCGACCGTGAACAGCTCGGACGGGTCATCGGTGACCTGGACCCCGCCGACGTCATTCGTGCAGAAGACGATGAGATCGTCGGTCGGATGCCAGTCGGCGCGCGGTGCGGCGACGACATCGGTGATCGGGTCCAGCGTGGACCAGCCGTCGTCTGTCCGCCGGACGACAGCGATCCGCCCGCCGAGGTAGTCCTGTCCGTCGAACCGATCCTCGACCACGACGAGCGCGTTCCCGTCGGGGGACCAACGCGGGAAGCTATGGAGCGACCCGTCAGCGGAAGCGAGCTCGCCCGCGATCTCGATATCGCCGGTTCCGACCGCCACGATCGCCAGGACGGATCGGACCGGCAACGTTCGCTGCGGATCGCCCTCGTAGGCGATCGTCGCGATGCGCGATCCGTCGGGCGACCAGGCCGGGTTGTCCCAGAAGCGGCCAGCGAGCTCGGCAGGGTCGTCGGGCAGCAGCGGCTTCGGGTCCGCTCCCTGCGGGTCGGTGATCCAGATGTCCGACGCGGCCTCGCTCGCCTGCACATATGCGATCCGCGATCCGTCGGGCGACCAATCGGGATGCAGCTGTTCTCCCGGCGGGCCGAGGATGACGTGGTTGCCCGTCCCGTCCGGGCGCGCAAGGGATAACCCCTGCGGCGCACCCTGGTAGACGATCCATGACTCGCCCGGGCCGATCGCCACCGCCTGGGATGCGGACGAATTGGGGGCCGACGTCGACTCGATGGTCGGCGACGCGGAGGGCGGCGCCAGGGAGACCGTGGCCGGTGCCGGCGCCGCCGGCTGGCATGCGACGAACACGAGCATCGTGGCGATCATCGCGATGCCGCCGGGACGGGCTGTCGGCATATCACGGCCTCTGGGTGCTTCCGCGACAACCTACACCACTGCCGTCCCGCGAAGAAGGTCGTCCCGGCCGTCAGACGAGTCGCGAGAACAGTTCGTTCGAGAGGAGTCGCCCGCGCGTCGTCAGGACGACTCGGTCACCGGACGTAACCGTGAGGAGCCCCTCCGCGACTGCCCATCCGAAGGCGTCGGCCAATGGCGGCTCGTGCGCGGACGACAACGGCACGCCCGAATCCAGCCGCAGGCCGAGGATCACCGCCTCGGCCGCCGCGCGGTGTCGGCCGAGGACCTCGGCGCCGCCCTGCGGCAGCCGCGGCGTCACGCCGCTCAGCGCGGCCACGTATGCGTCGAGTCGCGCCGCGGTCCAGCGGCGGGTCACCCCGTCGAAGGCATGCGCCCCCGGTCCGACCGCCTCGTACGGGCGTCGCAGCCAGTAGGCGAGGTTGTGGCGGCTCTCGTGGCCGGGCCGCGCCCAGTTCGAGATCTCGTACCCGCGGAACCCGGCACCGCCGAGGACAGCGGTCGCGTGCTCGTACTGGGAAGCGGCGCGGTCCTCGTCCTGGGCCGCCCGCGCCCGTTCACGCCAGCGGCGTGCCCCGCGCGTCGGCGGCAGGTGGTCGCCGCCCGGACCAGTGAGTCCCTCCGCCTCCGGGTCGTCCAGCGTCAGCGCGTATAGCGACAGGTGATCCGGGGCGAGCTCAAGGGCCGCAGCCAGCGTGGTGGTCCACGTCGCCAGCGTGCCGTCCGGCGTGTCGTACAGGAGATCCAGGTTGATCGAGGCGATGCCCGCCTCCCGAGCACCCTCCACCGCCGCCGCCACGTCCGCTGCGCGGTGGCGCCGTCCGAGCCGCCGCAGCTCGGCGTCGTCGAGGGATTGCGCTCCGAACGAGATGCGGGTGATGCCGGCGCGGCGCCAGGCGGCGGGGTCGCCGCGTTCGTCCGGCCCCGGATTCGCCTCGAGGGTGACCTCGGCGTCCGGCGCGATCCCGAACCGCTCGCCCACGCGCGCGAGCAGACGCTCGATGTCGTCGGCTGGCAGCAGCGACGGCGTTCCCCCGCCGAGGTACACCGTCTCGAGCGGCGGTCGCGACGATCCGAATCGCTCGTCGAGCGCGTCCGCCCGCAGTTCGATCTCGGTCATGACCGCGTCAAGGAATGGCGCGATCCGAGCCTTCGGCCCACGCGCCGCGGCGCCGGCGTAGACGACGAAATCGCAGTACGGGCAGAGGGAGATGCAGAACGGTACGTGGACGTAGAGCGCGACCGGGGGTCGCGCCTCGAGCGAGGGCCGCGCTTCGACCTTCACCGCGTCTCACCGGTCTCGCGAGGCCGACTCCCGATTCCCGATCACGCGCCAGCCGTCGGGCGGCCGGCGGCGCTTCTCGATCTCCTCGACCTCCCGCCCGCGCGGGAGGGTCTGGCCCGTGTGGCCGGTGCACAGGAAGATCGCGAAACGCGTCACGGCGTGTCCCAGGAAGGCTGCGGCGATGCCCCCGGTGACGGCGGTCAGCCAGCCACCGATGAGCCCGATCCCGATCGTCGTCGCGAGGAGATACCGGTCCCGGCCCGGCGCTCCCAGCCGCGTGGCCAGGGCATAGAGCAGCGTCTGGATCAGGTTCGAGGCGTTCGCCTCCAGGCCCAGCGCGATCAGCGTCCCGAAGATGGCGCCACGGAACGTGACCTCGTCGAGGAACGCCGTGGCCGTCGAGTTCAGCAGTGCGCCCGGGTAGGAGGACGTATCGGGGAAGCGGATGCGGTGATAGCGGAATGTCGCGAAGGCCACGGCCTGGGCCACGCCGATCGCGGCAAACACGAGACCACCGAGCACCGCCCCCAGCCGGTCACCGCTCCCCAGGAACAGGTCCGCCTGCGGGGCGGGGCTGATGTACAGCATCGCGATGACGATCCCGAGCCCGAGGCCGTACCACGCCAGCCGCCGCCGGACGCGTGGCCGTTCCCCGTCACGCGTCGTCTCGTAGTACTCGGCCGTCCCGAACCGCTCCGCGTCGAGGCGGAGCATCACCAGCAACAGCGTCAGCCCGACCACGATCAGGCCGCGCGAGACGTCGAACAGGTCCTCCACGCGCCTTAGCCTTCGTCCAGACGGAGCATCGCGAGGAACGCCTCCTGCGGGATCTCGACCGACCCGACCCGCTTCATCCGCTGCTTGCCCTCTTTCTGCTTCTCGAGCAGCTTGCGTTTGCGGGAGATGTCGCCACCGTAACACTTGGCCAGCACGTTCTTGCGCATGGCCCGGACGGATTCGCGGGCGATGACATTGCTGCCGATGGCCGCCTGGATCGGGATCTCGAACATCTGGCGCGGGATGAGCTGCTTGAGTCGTTCGGTCAGGGCTCGCCCGGTCGACTGCGCCCGATCACGCGGGACGATGATCGACAGCGCGTCGACCGGCTCACCGTTCACGAGGATGTCGACCTTGGCCAGGTTCGCCGGCCGATAGCCCAGTTCCTCGTAGTCCATCGACGCGTAGCCCTGGCTGCGGCTCTTCAGCTGGTCGAAGTAGTCGACGATGAGCTCCGCGAGCGGCATCTCGAAATGGAGGACCACCCGGGTCGGGTCGAGGTACTCCATGTTCACGAACGTGCCGCGCCGGTTCGTGGAGAGCTCCATCAGCGCGCCGATGTACTGACTCGGCGTCACGACGCTGAGCTTGACCCAGGGCTCCTCGATCGACTCGATGTCGGACGGGTTCGGCAGCAGCGACGGGTTGTCCACGACGACCATGCCGCGCCCGTGCTGCAGCTCCACGTGATACTCGACCGACGGCGCCGACGCGATGAGGTCGAGCGCGAACTCACGCTCGAGCCGCTCCTGCACGATCTCCATGTGCAGCATGCCGAGAAACCCACACCGAAAGCCGAAACCCAGCGCCACCGAGCTCTCCGGCTCGAAGGTGAAGCTCGCGTCGTTGAGGTGGAGCTTGTCGAGCGCCTCGCGCAGCAGCGGGTAGTCCTCGCCGCTGAGCGGGTAGATGCCGGCGAACACGAGGCTCTTCGCCTCCTGGTAGCCGGGAAGCGGTTCGCTGGCCGGTCGAGCCTGGGTCGTGAGCGTGTCGCCGACCTGCGCCTCGCGGACGTTCTTGAGCCCGGTGGCGACGTAGCCGACCTCGCCCGCGACGAGCTGCTTGACCGGGACGAGCTGCGGCCGGAACACGCCCAGTTCGAGGGGCTCCGCCATCGCCCCGCTGGCCATGAGCTTGACGGGCTCCGTTCGAGCGAAGGGTGCCCGCGGCCAGCCGGACGTAGACGATGACGCCCTTGTAGGCGTCGTAGTGGCTGTCGAAGATCAGCCCCTGCACGGGCGCATGCGGGTCGCCCTTCGGCGGCGGGACCCGTTCGACGATGGCCTCCAGGATGTCGATGACGCCGGTCCCGTCCTTGGCGCTCGCCAGGATCACCTCTTCGCGCGGGATCGCGAGGACGTTCTCGAGCTCGTCCATGATCGTCTCGGGGTCGGCCGAGGGCAGGTCGATCTTGTTGAGGACCGGGATCAGCGTCAGGTTCTCCTTGAGCGCCAGGTGGACGTTGGCGAGCGTCTGCGCCTCGATCCCCTGGGTGGCGTCGACCACGAGGATGGCGCCCTCGCAGGCCTGCAGGCTGTGGCTGACCTCGTAGGAGAAGTCGACGTGGCCGGGCGTGTCGATCAGGTTTAGGCCGTACGTCTTGCCGTCCTTGGCCGTGTAGTCCAGGCGGACCGCGCGGGCCTTGATCGTGATGCCCTTCTCGCGCTCGAGGTCCATCGAATCGAGGACCTGGCTCGTCATCTGGCGCGCATCGATCGTGTGCGTCAGCTCCAGCAGTCGATCGGCCAAGGTGGACTTGCCATGATCGATGTGGGCGATGATCGAGAAGTTTCGAAGGCGGTCCTGGGGGATGGTCACGAGGCGGGAGTGTAGCCGGTCAGGGGCTCGCGCCCGACTGGCTCAGGGCAGGACGATCTGATCGCGGTGTGCAGCGATGTAGGCGAGGAGCGGGGCGGCGAGATCGCCAGCCGTCTCGTAGTAGGCCTGATCGAACACATCGAGTCGCTCGTCCCGGTCGTCGTCTTCGTCTTCAGCCGCCGACTGGACGGCTTCGGGCGTCACGGGACCGTCGATCCCGAGTGCCTCGATCGCAGAGCGAGTCAGCTCGGCCACGGGATCGGCACCGATGGCGGTCAGAGCCGAGACGAGACCCGGCACGTGCCGGGAGTAGTACGTGAACAATCCGATATAGCCGTCGCTGTTGACCTCGCGCTCCAGCGCCTCGACATCGAGGACGACGCGCTCGGCGGGGGTGAGCTGTTCGTCACCCAGGCGTTCCGCCTTTCGATCGATCGCCTGCTCGAAGGCCAGGACGATCGAGTCGGTCCGATAGGCGCCGTCGAGGGCGATCAACTCGTCGGTCGTCTGACCCGAGTAGCCGTCCAGCCATCGTGGCTCGGTCATCGTTCGATGCGCTCCTTGGCTCGTGATGGTCAAGCGGCGGGAGTGTAGCCGGGTCAGACACTCGAGAATGCGAGGGCCGTGACGCCTCCGACGATCAGGATCACGCCAGCGATCTGCGTCCGCGACAGCCGCTCGCCGAAGAGGAAGTACGCGGCGACCGCCGCGATGGCCGCGAACTGCGAGCCAAGGACCGCCGTGATGGCGATGCTGTAGGTCGATCCCCAGGCGGACGCCGTCGAGCCGATGATCTCGCCGACGCCGGCGATCACGACGAGCGGCAGGGCTTGGCGGGTCACCACCAGCCGTCGCTGCAGCACGAGCGGCAGCGCGACGACGGCCAGGCCCACGAACCGCGTGCCCACGGCGACCCAGATCGGTGGGATGAGGGCCGCGGACTTGCCGGCCGCCACGAGGCCGACACCGAAGATCAACGCGCCGGCCACCGAGTACAGGACGGTCTTGCGGGTTCGCGCGGCGTCGTCGGCGACGAGCGCGGCGTGGTCCGCGACGCGCGCGCGAGCATCGTCACGGGCAGGCCCGTCGAGGGCGTCCGCCGCGAGCTCGATGTCGCCGGCAGGAACGTCGGGGCGGGCGGGCTCGATCGAGGACAGGACCACGCCGCCGGCGATGACCGCCAGAAGGAGCGCTGCCACGAGCGTCAGCGGGTCACCGAGCGCCACTGCGATCAGCGCCCCGACAGCGCCTTCGGTGGCAACGATCGGCGCCACGATCGAGACCTTGCCGATGGTCAGCGCCTTGTACGTGGAGAACAAGCCCGCGGAGTAGCAGAGGCCGGCGAGCAAGACGAGAGGCAGGGTGCCCGGCGGGACCTCTGACGGGACGCCGGTGACCAGGGCGAGCGGCAGGCCGACGATCGTGCCCACGATCATCACCCAGGCGAGGACGACCCGGGAGCCGATCATCCGGCTCGACCTCGATGAGGCCAGAGTGGCGGTCGCCCACAGGACGGCGGCGGCCAGGCCACCAAGGATCGCGGTCACGCCCCCAAGTCTGGCGGCCGCGAGGGTCCAGCGTCGGGGCCGGACCGGACCGAGCCCTGTGGTACCATCCGCCTTCGCGCCCGGCACTCACCCCGTGCCGCGTTGCCCAGCCACCACATCCGATCGACATTCACGAGGTCCTTCCACTTGGCCAAGACGCCCCGCACCTGGACGGGAGCCCGAACCCCATCGGGACTCAAGCGCGTTCGTCAAGCCGCGCGCCGTCACGACATCCTTGGCCCGCGGCGCACCGCCGCGAAGACGTACGTCGCCAAGGCACTGAGCGTCGCCGCGAACCCGACCGACGCTGAGGCGACCAACGTCGCCCTCATCGACGCGCTGTCGGCGCTCGATCGCGCCGCAAAGGCCGGAGCCATCCACCCGAACGCAGCTGCCCGCCGCAAGTCGCGCCTTACGATCAAGGTGAACGCGGCCCTCGGCGGTACCGCGACAACGACGTCCGGTCGCGTCACCAAGGTGACCGGCAAGACGGCCGCGGCCAAGGCCGCCAAGGCGCGCATCGCGGCCGGGAAGTCGGTCAAGGCGAAGGGCGCTCAGACCGCCGCCGGCAAGGCCCGGGCGGCGCTGAGCAAGTCGGCCCGCGCCGAGGCTGCCGCGGCCAAGGCCGCCCAAACCGCAGCCTCCGAAAGCGGATCGACCGCCGCCCCCAAGGCCTCGAAGAGCGCGAGCAAGGCGTCGGGCGCCAAGGCGTCCGCCACCAAGAGCGCGACGAAGTCGACCTCCAAGTCGTCGACCAAGGCCAGCGCGAAGACCGCTCCGAAGAAGACCGCCAGCAAGAGCTGATCCGGGCTCGCGGGAGCCTCGCCGATCTCGACCGCCCCGGGCTCCACCCGGGGCGTCGTCATGTCCTGGCCGTGAGCCCTCCGCGCGAACTATTCGAAGCACCACCCGCGGGCTTCGAGGCCCGTCCGCTCCGCGTCTGTCAATGCCAGCACCAACGCCGTCTGGTCGAACGCCTTGTAGAGCTCGAACTGTCGACCCGCCGGTGCGATGAGCTCATTGATCGAGGCGAGGATGCCCGGGTCGATGAAGTCATCGAAGTAGGCGGCAGAGATCTCGTGCTGTTCGCCATCTGTCGTGAATGCGATGGTCGCCGGCCCCTCGTCCGATGCCCAGGTCTCGCTGATGGCCTCGGGCTCGAAGGCGCCGGCGGAGATGGCACCCAGCTCCTCCAGCGTCGTCACGTACACGTCGTTCCCGTCGGTGACGTCCGCCTCGAGGTCTCGCCACCACACCCGCTGCTCGTCCTGCTCGGCGACGACGAGGTCGATCAGCGGGTCGTCAGGCTCCAGCGTGTCGCCCCAGATCTCGGTGATCCCCGCCTCGACCTCCGCCGCGAGGGCCGCGTCATCGACGTCGGGGCGGTCGGCGAAGAGCCCGATGGCACGCAAGGCCGCGACTCGATCCGCGATCGTCTCGTCGGAGGCGGGCGGCAACGGGTCCGCATCGCAGGGGGCGCTGTCCCCACCGGTCGGCCGGGGCACATCGATGCGGGTCGCACCGATGCCTGGGATCTCGGCGAAGTCACCCGACTCCTCGGCGGTACGGCCGCTGCAGGCCCAGGCGGTAGCGATGACGAGGGCCAGCCCCAGGAGCCGTCGGGTCACGCCGACCGTGTCGCCGGTATGTCTGCCGCGGCCGGCTTCGGGCGGAACACCCCGTAGAGCAGTGCACCGCCCAGCCCACCGATCGTCGTGACGACCACGAGCAGGCCCGCGACGGTGAACTGCTGCGACCAGTAGAACGTCGTGAAGGTGGCAGCGTCGGTCACGCCGGCCGCCTCGAGTGGGGCCGCCCGCGCGCCGTCCTCGACGAGGAGGTAGCGCTGGTACACGCAGTCCGGCCCCGACGCGCAGGCGATGGGACCGCCGGCACTCGCGTCGCGATAGCCGTTGTCGCCGTAGAAGAACAGCGCCTTGACGCCCAGCAGCAGCACGGCCGCGGTCACCCCGGTGATCAGCGCCGCAAAGACTCCGTTCACGAGGATCCGGCTCCATGGCCCGGCCCGTCGGTTCGAGCGCTGGTTCGCGTAGTAGCCGATCAGCAGCCCGGTCGGGATCGTCAGCAACCAGACGATCGGCTCGATCGGGATGATCAGCAGGAAGCTGATGGCGACCGTGACCGACATGCCGATCCCGACATACGCAGCCGTGATGGCGCCCCGATCCACGAAGCGGGTCACGAGCCGGACCCGACCTCCGCTGTCTCCGGGACGGATCGAGCGGCGACCGACGCGCCGGCCAGCGCGCTGCGGCCGGGATAACGCGCCGCGTCGCCGAGCTCGCCTTCGATGCGAAGCAACCGGTTGTATTTGGCCACCCGCTCGGATCGCGACGGCGCGCCGGTCTTGATCTGCCCGGTGCCCATCGCCACGACGAGGTCGGCGATCGTGGTGTCCTCGGTCTCGCCGGATCGGTGTGAGACGACGGCCGACCAGCCCGCGCCGCGCGCCAGTTCGATCGCTTCGATGGTCTCGGTCAGGGTCCCGATCTGGTTGAGCTTGATGAGCACCGAGTTGGCAGCGCTTAGCTCGATGCCCCGGGCGATGCGTGTGGTGTCGGTCACGAACAGGTCGTCGCCGACCAGCTGGACTCGACCGCCGAGTCGCTCAGTGAGCTGTCCCCATCCGAGCCAGTCGTCCTCGGCGAGCCCGTCCTCGATCGAGACGATCGGATAACGCGCCGCCCAATCGGCCCATAGGTCGATGAGCTCGCCCGACTCCAGGGTCCGGCCTTCCTTCGCGAGCACGTAGCGGGTCGGAGCGCCGTCGCCGCCGCTCCCCTCCTCGACCAGCTCGGTCGTGGCCGGGTCCAGGGCGATGGCGATGTCCTCGCCGGGTCGGTAGCCGGCCTTCTCTATGGCCCGGAGGATGACCTCGACGGCCGCCTCGTTCGAGGCCAGCGACGGAGCGAATCCGCCCTCGTCACCCTGGCCGGTCGCGAACCCGTCGTCGTGGAGGATCGAGCGAAGCGCCCCGAAGATCTCCGCGCCGGCTCGCAGGCCCTCGCTGTAGGTCGTGAGCCCGACCGGCATGACCATGAACTCCTGGAAGTCGGTCGAGTCCTGGGCGTGCTTGCCGCCGTTGAGGATGTTGAACATCGGGACCGGCAGGATGCGCGCGCCGACGCCTCCGAGATAGCGGTACAGCGGCAGGTCGTACGAGGCCGCGGCCGCATGGGCGCAGGCGAGCGACACGCCCAGGACCGCGTTCGCGCCGAGCTCACCCTTGTTCGGTGTGCCGTCGAGATCGATGAGCAGCGCGTCAACGCCGGCCTGGTCGGATGCATCGAGCCCGAGCAGCTCCGGCCCGATCCGGTCCGTGACGTTGGCGACGGCCGTCAGGACGCCCTTGCCACCGAAGCGGGCCTTGTCGCCGTCGCGCAGCTCGACCGCTTCGTGGGCTCCGGTCGAGGCGCCGCTCGGCACCGCCGCTCGCCCGACCGAGCCGTCGACGAGGACGACGTCGACCTCGACGGTGGGATTGCCGCGTGAATCGAGGATCTCGCGGGCGTCGATGAAGTCGATCGTGGTCACGCTCGCGTCTCCGTCCTGACGCGGGGTTGGGCCGGTTTGGCGGCGGGTTTCGGCGCGGCCTTCGTCGTCGCTTTCTTAGTCGTGGCCGGTTTGGTAGCAGGTTTCGGCGGGACCTTGGTGGCGGCCGCCGACTTACCCGCTGCGACCGACGTCGCGCCGGCCTTGGCGGTTGCCTTGGCCACGGTCGCCTTTGCCGCGGCTGGCTTCTTCGCGGTTGGCTTCACCGCGGCGGGCTTGGCCGCGGCCGGCTTCGCGGCGGCAGGCTTGGCTGGCTTCGCCGCGGGCTTGGCGGCGACCTTCGAGGTCGCGGGCTTGGCGGCCGACTTCGCAGCGGCGGGCTTAGCGGCCGGCTTCTTCGCGGCGCTCGGAGCAGCCGGCTTCTTCGCGGCGTCGGCCTTCGCCGCCGGCTTCGAGGTGGCAGCCGGCTTCGCGATCGCCTTCGCGGCCGGCTTCGCGGTCGCAGCGGCCTTCGCAGCGGGCTTCGCGGTCGTCGCGGCCGGCGCCGGCTTCGCGGCCGGAGCCGGCTTCGCCACCGGCTTGGCCTTCGACGCCGTCGCCCGCTTCTTCTCCGGCTTCGGCGGCTCGGGACGATCCTGCAGCACCGTGACTCCCGGAAGCTCGCGCCCTTCAAGGAATTCGAGGGAGGCGCCACCACCGGTCGAGATATGGGTCATCCGGTCGGCCAACCCCTGCTGGGTGATCGACGCCACCGAGTCTCCGCCACCGACGACGACCGTGGCCCCATGTTCGGCCCGGTCCGCGAGCAACCGTGCCACCGCATTGGTCCCGTGCGCGAACGAGGGGATCTCGAAGACGCCCAGCGGGCCGTTCCAGAACACCGTCTTCACGTCGGTCAGCGCCTCGACCATCAGGTCCTGGCTCGCCTTCCCGAGGTCGACGATGTGCCACGACGCGGGGATCTTCTCGGCCTGGAGGGTCTTGTACTCGGTGCCGCGCGTGACCTCCTTGGCGACGATGACGTCGACGGGCAGGACGACGCGCACGCGGTTCTTCTCGGCGGTCGCGAGGATCCGCTGCGCGTCCTGCACTCGGTCCGGCTCGGCCAGGCTCTTGCCGATCGCCTTGCCCTGGGCCAGAAGGAACGTGTTGGCCATGCCACCGCCCAGGACGAGCATGTCGACCTTGGTCAGCAGGTTGTCGATCACCTTGATCTTGTCACTGACCTTCGCCCCACCGAGGATCGCCGCGAACGGCCGCTCCGGCGCCTCCATCAGCTTGGAGAGCATCGCCAGCTCACGTTCCATGAGCAGCCCGGCGTACGCGGGGAGCAGCTTCGCGATGCCGACCGTCGACGCATGCGCCCGATGCGCAGAGCCGAAGGCATCGTTCACGTAGAGGTCCGCGTACGAGGCGAGCGTCGCGGCGAAGGCCGGATCGTTGGCCTCCTCCTCGGCATGGAACCGCAGGTTCTCGAGCAGGAGGATCTCGCCTGGTCGCATCCGCTTCAGGGCGTCTTCCGTGCCCAACCCGAGCGCATCGCCGGTGACGGGCACGTTGCGTCGGAGGAGCTCGGTCAGCCGCTGCCCGACCGGCCGCAGGCGAAGGCTGTCCGTGACCTTGCCATTGGGACGACCGAGGTGGCTCGCGAGGATGACCTTGGCGCCCGATTGGACCAGCGCCATGATCGTCGGGATCGCCGCCCGGACGCGCGAATCGTCGGTGACCTTCCCGTCCGCCAGCGGGACGTTGAAGTCGACGCGCACGAACACGCGCTTGCCGGCGACGTCCGCGTCGCGGATCGTGAGTTTTTCCATGCGGTCAGTGCTCCTTGCCGGCGTATGGCCGCCGGCGGGCGACGGGCTCGCGAGCCGTCGCCGGGGTGGTGGGCGGGGTCAGGCGGCCGCGACCGGCAGCCTGGCCGCCACGAAGGCGATGAGGTCGGCGACGCGGCAGCTGTAGCCCCACTCGTTGTCGTACCAGCTGATGACCTTGACCATGTCCCCGCCGAGCACCATCGTCGAGTCGGCGTCGATGATCGACGAACGGCTGTCGCCCTTGAAGTCCATCGAGACGAGCGGCTCGTCCGATACGCCGAGGATGCCCTTCATCGGGCCCGCGGCGGCGGCTCGGAACGCGTCGTTCAGCTCCTCGACGCTGGTCTCGCGCCGGACGGTCGCGGTGAAGTCGACGACGCTCACCGTCGGGGTGGGCACGCGCAGGCTGAAGCCGTCGAACTTGCCCTTCAGGTCGGGGATCACGAGCGCGAGCGCCTTCGCCGCGCCGGTCGTCGTCGGGATGATGTTCTGACCGGCGCTTCGAGCACGGCGCGGGTCGCTGTGCGCCACGTCGAGGATGCGCTGGTCGTTCGTGTAACTGTGGATCGTGTTCATCAGCCCCTTCTCGATGCCGAGGAGGTCGTTGACGACCTTGGCCGCCGGGGCGAGGCAATTCGTCGTGCAGGAGGCGTTGCTGATGATGTGGTGGCTGGCCGGGTCGTAGCGGTCCTCGTTGACACCGAGGACGATCGTGATGTCCTCGTTCTTGGCCGGCGCACTGATGATGACCTTCTGGGCACCGGCGTCGATGTGCGCACGTGCCTTCTCGGCGCTGGTGAAGATACCGGTCGACTCGAGGACGATGTCCACGCCGAGGTCGCCCCACGGGAGTGCCGCCGGGTCACGCTCGGCCAGGATCTTGATCTCGCGGCCATCGATGATGATCGAGCTATCGCCGGCCTTGACCTCGCCGTCATAGGCGCCGTAGGTCGAGTCGTGCTTGAAGAGCAGGGCGTTCATCTCGGCGTCCACGAGGTCGTTGACGGCGATGACCTCCACGTCCGGCGCGCGCTCGATCAGCGCCTTGAGCGACTGGCGGCCGATACGGCCGAAGCCGTTGATGCCGACGCGGACTGCCATCGTGGGACCTCCTGGCGGTCGGGGTCGGACCGCGGGTGGATGAAGCGGGTTTGCGGGCGTGCGGGAAGATCGTCGAGGGGATCGCCACCCATTCTAGCAAAGGGGTCTCGTGCGGCCGACCAAGACATGGAACGGCCCCCACCGTCGCCGGCGAGGGCCGTTTCGCTAGTTCGATGCGAAGGGCGGGGTCAGCCGCCGATCTTGAAGACCTTGCCGCCGCAGATCGGACAGGTGCCCTGCAGGGCCGCCTTGCCGTTCTTCATGGTGATGCGCTGCGGGTTCAGGACTTCGACCTTCTGCTTGTCCTTGACGCAATAGGCCTCTGCCATTCGGGTTCCTCCTCGGAATTCGATCGGAGCGTCACGGGAACCTTCGTCCCGCACCCGCTCTCAGGGACGCGCGGTTGTGGTCCACAGCGACGGGCGCCAGCGGTCCGTCGATGCGGTTCGTTTCTGGGCATCCATCTCGGCGAGCACGATCAGGCCCTCCAAGCCCGTGTCGACGCAGGCAGCCTCTGCCGCATCCTTTGTCGCTCCCCCGACGAATTCGCCGGTCGTCCGATTGGCATACACCGCACAGACGACACCGGCTCGACACCGGGCGAGGGACGCGAGGACGAGCAGGGCCGATGCCTCCATCTCGAAGTTCATGACACGCTGGCGCGCCATGTCCTCTGCCAGATCGGGGTAGCGGATGGGCAGCTGCGGGATGGGACGCCCTTGCGCCCCGAAGAATCCCGGTGCCGTCGCCGTCACACCGACGTGGTAGCGGTGACCGAGTCGCTCCGCGGCCTCGACGAGTGCCGAGATCGCTTCGTAATCGGCGACCGCGGGGTACCCGTCGTGGACGAAGAAGCTGGTGGTCGATTCGAGGCGGACCGCACCCGTGGTGATGACCAGGTCTCCCAGGTTCATCTCCGGCTGCAGCGCCCCGCACGACCCGACACGGATAAAGGTGGGCCGTTCCGTGATCGCCAGGATCTCGGCCACGACGATCTCGACGTTGTCGGTGCCGATCCCGGTCGATACGACCGAGACCCGCTGACCTCGAAACGTCCCGGTGACGGTGGCGAACTCCCGGTGTTGGTGCTCGAGCTCGATGGAATCGAGGCGCGTCGCGATCCGGGATGTCCGATCAGGGTCGCCGGGGAGGAGGATGTACTCGGCCAGGTCTCCCCGTCCGAGTCCGATGTGGTACTGCCGTTCCCCTTCTGGGATCGCTATCCGGCGATCTCTCGGGCTTTCGACGCGGGTTTCCGCGTTCGGCAAAACCTCTCCCTCGCTCACGTGGCTGCTTCGCTGGCGCGAAACTCGGCCGAGGATAGGCCCCTGTTCGTGCGTGAGTCAAGCGTGGCTGAGCGTGGATGACGCCCGTCCGGCCACGCTCAGCCCACGCACGACCCCCGTTCGAGCCACGTTCAGCCCGGGCCGGGCTGCCCGTCGGCCCGCGCGGGGACCCCGCCGATCGACCCGCCGAGGGCCTCCGTACCCCCGATCGAGGACAACCGCGCGGCTACCCGGGCGGTCAGCAACCGGCGGGCCTGGCGCCGTCGGAGGAGGGTCACTCCGAGTGACGCCAGGCTGATCCCGACGAGCGACGCGATGCCCGCGCCGGCCCCTGGGAGAACGCCGAAGTCGTCGCCGAACCCCGCCGCCCGTGGTCGTGCATCGGTCGCCATCTCCTTGTCCGCCGGACTCGCGGTGCTCGGCGCTCCGAGTCCCGTGCCGCCGAGTGCGCTCGGGTCGCTGCCGAGCACGATGGCGGCCGGATCGGTGACGGCCACAGCGAGGACGCCATCATCGAGCCGTTCGACCAGGCCGATCACGTTGATCGCGTCCTCCGGTTCGATGAGGGGGATCCAGTCCGCCGCCTCGTCGCGCAGCACGATCGGCGCGTGCGCAGTCCCGTCATCGAGTGTGAAGCCGTCTGGCCGGACGTCGACGACGAGGCCGCCCACGCGGACGGTCTCACCGACGATCGATCCGAGGTCGACGAGGTCGGCATCGGCGACGGTTTCGGCGGTCGTGCTGCCAGTCGCGGTCCCATCACTCACGGACGACGGCGTGCCGCCCGAGCCGCCACCGGATGCGGTGCTCACGGTCGATGCGCCGCTGGTCGGGCCGCCATCCGTCGGTCCGCTCGCGACGCTGATGTCGCCGCGGGACCGGGGCAGGATGGTCGGGCGGCGATCGGTCGCGCTGGGGTAGGCCGGTCGGACGATGCCCTTCACGTCGATCGAGCGTCCCTCGACGACGGCCTCGACCGGGATCCTGGCACCGGGCTGGCCGACGACGATCAGCCGAGCCGCTCCCACCGCGATCTCGGCACGCCATCGATCGCCGAGCTTGCGCACGTCCTCGATGCGACCGGAGACCGCGACTAGTCGCCATGTGTGTGCCGCACTCACGGGCCCACGCACGCGCAGCGGCCCCGGGACCTTCCCGGCGCCGAGCCGCTCCATCGACTCGGCCCGGAGGCGCGGGGCGCCGTACGCGAGGCCCACCCGGCCCGCGAGACGGATCCGGGTGCCGACGCCCGGCGCCGGGACGTCCTTCGGGAGCAGGATCTCGATCGCGCCGCTTCCGTCCTGGACGACGATCCGCCGGCCGGTCGCGTCCAGGAGGGACGCGGGGGCGGTCACGACGGCCTCGATCGCCACGTCCCGATCGGTGATCCGCAGCGCGGATGCGACTGGGATGGCTCGCCCGTCGCTGCTGGTGCCCGCCGTCGGCCGCGGTGAGGCGCCCTTGGTCGGCCTTGGCGTGGAGGAAGGTGCTGCCGAGGACGATGGCGACGGAGACGGCCCGGTGAGGAGGTGGACGTCCGTGGCGTCGCGCAGCCACACCCGGTACCCGTCGAGCGCGCCCTTCCGGGACGCTCGCTGGCCGGCGACGCCGGTCAGGCGATAGGTCGCACCCTTCGACAAGCTCGTCGCGGTGATGCGGCTCGAGGCATCGGCCGTCACGCGAACGCGGGTCCCGGCGGTCGTCTCAAGCCAGAGCGCGATGTCCCCGCTGGTTGCCTTCGTGGGCTTTTCGACGACCGTGCCGGTCACGACGACGAGCCGTCCTTCCGTGCTCTCGTCGGGGCCGCGAGAACCGAGGGCGATCGGAGCCGGCAACGCGCCAGAACCCAGCCCGCCAGAGACGGCATCGGCGGTCGGGCGGAGCTCGAGCTGGCCGTACGGATCGGCGAGCTTGCCGCGAATCTCGAGCCAGCCGCCACGAAGAGGAGCCCGGACGCCGTCGGGCAACTTCACGACGACGCCGCCGCTCGAGTCCGCGATGGCGAACAGCGGGGGCGAGCCGAGTCGGCCGGGCTCGGCGGTCACGACACCACGCACCGTCACGGTCGAGCCGATGGACCTGGTCCGTGCGCTGGCGATGGTCATGGTCGTGGCGTCAGGCGTCGGCGACGCGGATGGCGTGGACGTGGGGTTGGGCGACGGGGTCGGCGGTGGCGCGGGGGATGCCGTCGGGGTCGCGGTCGGCGTGGGCGTCGGAGACGGCGTGGGCGTGGGCGTGGGTGTCGGTGGCTGGATCGCCAGGTCGGTCGCCGCGGTGACGAACAGGCGATAACCGGTGGTGCCGGTCCCACTGCTGTCCCGCTGACCGAGCGATCCTGTCGCGGTGACGACGGTTCCGTCCGTCAAGGCTCGCTCCCAGAGCGCATCCGGCGTCACGACGATCCGGACCGGGCCCGTGCCGTCATCGACCGAGACGGCGATGCCATCCGCGAGCACGTCCGAACCGCCGACGACGGACCCGCTGACCGACACGCGTTGGCCTTCCCATGCCTCGCCTGCAGTCCCGGTCGTGATCACGATCGAGTCCGGCAGCGCGCCCTGGCCGACGACCACGATGTCGCCCTCGGCGGCCCGGAGCGTGCGTTGTGCGAATCGAGTATCGAGCGTTCCCGTGGCGACCACGGCGGTTCCGGCCGGCGTGGTCCCAACGACCGCCGCATCGAGATAGATCGCGATCCCAGCCGTTGCGTCCTGGAGATAGGCGGTTCGGCCACTCTCGAGCGCACCGAGCGCCGTGGTGAGCGTGCCCGCGATGGTGGCCGACGCGTCGTCGGGGAGGGCTCGCGCAGCCGCGATCGTCAGCGGGGCGATCGACGGGATCGGACTCGGGCTCGGCGTCGGAGTTGGCGTCGGGACCGGAGTGGGCGTCGGAGTTGGCGTCGGGATCGGAGTGGGCGTCGGCGTCGGCAGTCGGCGTCGGTCCAGGCGTCGGAGTCGGCGTCGGTGTCTGAGTCGGAGTGGGGGTCGGCGTCGGAGTCGGTCCAGGCGTCGGCGTCGGCGTCGGCGTCGGGGTCGGAGTGGGGGTTGGCGCCGGCGTCGGTCCGGGAGTTGGCACAGGACCGTCAGTCGAGCGTTGCGGGTTCGGCGCCGGGTTCACGAACCAGTCGAGCGCGTTGTCATTGGTGTCCACGCCGTTCCCGAGCGTGCCCCCGGGCGACCGCTCCAGGCTCGATCCGGCGGGCGGCGCCACGGCCGGCCCGCCCTCCACGAACGGGTTCGTCGCATCGCCCCAACCGAGCGCGTCCACCACGTTCCCACCGATCACCCGGAGTGCCACGGCGCCGCCAGTTGCCGCGAACCCGCCGGTATAGGCGCGGTCGCCGAGGGCCGTGTAGACGCCCGCGCTATTCACGACGAGCACCCGCCGTCCGGCGTCCACGATGAATGAGGCGTCCCACGACGCCTTGCGGGTCACGGTCGATCCCGAGGACGTCGCGTACACGAGCTCGAGGCCGACGAGATCCACTGGCCCGGCGCCCTGGTTGGCGATCTCGACGAACTCGTCGGACGCGCCGGCACCGCCGGTCTGGATCTCCGACACGACCAGGGTCGAGACGGGCCACGCGACATCGGCCGCGCTGGCCCGAGATACTCCGGCGGGCGATCCGACCGAGACCAGGATGATGGCGATAGCGAGCGCGGTCGTCCCCGCGCGCCGGGCGCGATCCATGCGTGACCTCCCGGCGGGGAACGGGCGGGTGGACCGGCGGCGATGGGCGAGCGGCGGCGCCAGATCATTGATACCAGATGGCCCTTACCCCGGACTTATCGACTACGATGGCGCGCACCCGCCCCACCCGATCGATGAACCCAGGAGTGACCGTGGCTCGCGCCAAGAGAACCACCCGCGCCGAGGCACGCCGGCGCTATCGAGCCGAGCACGGGCTCCTCGACGACACCAATCTCGACGACGACGCCGGGGAGGCAGACGCAGCCCAGCCCACGAAGCAGGGGGCGAGCCGCTCAGGCGCTGATCAGACGGGGCGGATCGGGATCTTCGCTGCCGCGCGGCTGGCGTTCCGCCCGGTCGATGCCCCCGGTGACATCCGGGCCCTGCCCAAGCTCGTGACGAACAAGGCGCTGTGGCTACCGATCCTGCTGACGATCGGTGCGGCGGTCGCGACGGGCGTCTCGCGGGGCGCTGATGTGCTGAGCCAGTTCGCCTTCCAGTACTTCGTCGTCACACCGGCCATCGGCGGCGTCTTCATCGCGGGCTTCCTCGCGCCGCGGGCCAGCTGGCTGCTCGGGGTGATCGTCGGCCTGGTGAGCGCGATCTGCTACACCATCCTCGGGTACGCCGGCCTCCTGCCGGCGGGCTTTGCCGAGGTGTTCGCCGCGGAGCCGACTGCGGCCATCGTCTCGTCGTTCGTCTTCTCGCCGATCATGGGTGCGCTGTTCGCGTCCGCGGCGGCCTGGTATCGCCGGTTCCTGCAGCTGTCGAGCCCGAACCGCGGGCGGAACCGGCCGCCGGCGCGCCGCGGCAACGACGGCCGGAGCCGCTCGGCGTCCGGCCAGAAGGCGGGCGCACGCCGCTGAGCGCCGCGGCCACGCCACGGCGCGGGCTGGCACGCAGCCGGTCAGCCGAGGCGCCGCATCCCGGCGTGACCCATCTGGCGGACGCCACCCGGCCGTTCCGGCCCACCGGCCTCGGCGGCCACCTCGGGGAGTGCCCGGATCTCGTGCGCGACGAGGTTCACGACCATCCCCTCGCGCTGCAGTTCCCCGTCCACCAGCAATAGCGCGTGCCGCCGGACGACCCCGCGCAGCCGCTCCCACGTGCTCGGCCAGAGGGTCACGTTGACCATCCCGGTCTCGTCCTCCAGGGCCAGGAAGACCGTGCCCTTGGCCGTCATCGGGTGCTGGCGGGTCACGACGAGCCCGCCGACCCGCACCCGCCCCGGCCGGCGATCCGCGAGAGCCGCGTTCGAAACGGCCCCCAGCCGGTCCAGCGCCGGCCGGAACAGTCCCACGACCTGTCGACGGGCATCCACGCCGAGGACCGCGTAGGCATCGCCGATCCGCTCCGACTCGGTGATCGCGGGGAGTGCCGGCGCGTCCGTCGCCGGCAATCGCAGGTCCATCGGCCGGCCCGCGGCCGCTCCCCGTTTGCCAGCCGCCCGTCCCAGCGCCCGCAGCGCGCGGCCATCCACGCGACCACGTGACGCCCCCGCCACCTCCCGCAACTGCCACAACAGCTCCCGCCGCGGTCGACCCAGCGAGTCCATCGCCCCACTCCGGATGAGCCGCTCGAGCACCTCCTCGGGCAGCCCGGTCCGCTCCACGACATCGGCCAGGCCGAGGTACGGCCCGCGTTCCCGCTCGGCGTCGAGCAGGTCCTCGTGCTGCTCGCCGATGCCCTTCACGAGCTTCAGCCCGAGGCGCACGCCCCAGCCGATCGTCACCTCCGGTGTCCAGAGCTCGCGCGCGGCCACGGACGGGTTCACGCACGCGGACGAGACGACGGGCTCCGGTCGTGCTTCGATCCCGACACCGGGCGGCAGCGGCTCGCCGGGCCGGCCCACCCATTCGGTCGTGGTCTTGTACGACGAGCCGTTGATGTCCACTGGCAGGACGGCAACACCGTGGCGCTTCGCATCGTTGACGAGCACCTCGACCGGGTAGAAGCCCATCGGCTGCGCGTTGATGAGCCCGACGAGGAACTGCGCCGGATAGAACAGCTTCAGGAACGAGGACTCGTAGGCGGTCCGCGCGAAGGCCGCGGCATGCGACTTCGCAAACCCGAAGCTCGCGAACGCCGCGACCTGGCGGAAGAGCTCCTCGGCGTCCTCCTCGGTCATGCCGGGCTGGCGGAGGGCGCCCTCCACGAACTGCCGGTGGAGCTTCTCCATCTCCCGGCTCGAGCGCCACGTCCCCATCGCGCGGCGGAACCCGTCCGATTCGGCCGGACTGAACCCCGCGACTTCGATCGCGATGCGCATGACCTGCTCCTGGTAGAGGATCACGCCCATCGAGTCCTTGAGCACGGGCTCAAGCGACGGATGAAGGTACGTCACGGGTTCCAGGCCCTGCTTGCGTCGCAGGTACGGGTGGACGGCGTTGCCCTGGATCGGCCCGGGTCGGATGATCGCGACCTCGACCACGAGATCGTCGAGGTTGTGCGGCCGCGACTTCGGCAGCGTCTGCATCTGCGCCCGGCTCTCGACCTGGAAGACCCCGACCGTGTCGGCCGCCTGGAGCATCTCGAAGACCTCGGGCACGTCCTCCGGCAGTCGATCGAGATCGAGACAGACCGCGCAGTCGTGCTCGATGAGCTGGAGCGTCTCGTCCATCGCGGCCAGCATCCCCAGGCCGAGCAGGTCGAGCTTGATCAGCTTGAGCGTCTCGACATCACGCTTGTCGAACTGGACGACGACCCGATCCGGCATCGTCGCCCGCTCCAGCGGCGCGATGTCGATGAGCGGCGCGGCGGTCACGAGCATGCCGCCGCTGTGGATGGAGAGATGGCGCGGGAAGCCATCGATCCGAGCGCAGAATTCCAGCCAGCGCTCCCAGTCGGACATGTCGCGAGTGCTCCCGCCGATGGCCTGCGGCGGCAGCTCGGGCTCGATGCGAGCGACCGACGACTGGCCGGCCGACCCACCCCGGCCCAACGTCGCCGTCGGTGGAGAGGGTGGGTCCCATCGGTTCGGCCTGCCCAGCCGATCCGTCTGGCGCGGCGGCGGCTCGACCTGGCCACTCTCCGGATCGATGGCTCGACCCCCGACGAGTGCCGGCGGCACGAGGCGGTCTCGTTCCTCCGCGTAGCCGGTCCCCTTCCCCGCCCGCAGCCAGGCGACGCTCGCCGGCGTGTCGCCGGGACCGCCCTCGTCCCCGGACGTGCCACCACCCCGGATCGCCGTCCGTGGCGCTAGCGGATCGTCGCGGAAGCTGGCCGCGGCCGCGGCGCCTTGATCGGTCTCACCGATCGGATCTCCATCGACCACGCTCGTCACGCGATCGATCCGCGCCATCCCGGCCTCGTGACGAGCGTGCTCGCGCGTTGGCTGATCGTTCCGAGCGATCACCGGCGCCACGCCCACCGGCGCCCCGTCACCAGCCACGTCCTCCCCTTCGAGGTCGCGCAGCCAGGCGAACGGCTTGGGCGCATCCGGGTCTACTGGCTCCGGCGGCTGCCGCCATGGCGGCACCTTCCCGACGAGCGGCATCCGGGTATTGAGCTGGCCCATCCCGTCGACGAGGCCGTGCCCCTCGGCCCTTGTCGCTGCCAGCGCCTCGGCCGGTTCCCCTTCGCCCGTCCGTTTGAAGAACTCGGCAAAGCCGCCGTCGGCCTCCAGGTCGCGCCGAACCATGACCGAGTCGTAGGTCTCGAGCGCCTTGGCCACCCGGTCGACGAGCGGCCGCGGGAACCCGAGCGCGACCCCCACCTCGCGGACCGCCGAGCGCGCCCGGTAGGTCACGAGGTTGCAGACCATCCCGGTGTGCTCCGGTCCGTAGCGGTTGTAGACGTACTGGATGACCTCCTCCCGGCGCGCCGAGCTGAAGTCGATATCGACGTCCGGGTAGGTCGTCCGGCCCTCGTTGATGAACCGCTCGAAGAGCAGGTTGTGTTGGATCGGCTCGACCCGGCTGATCCCGAGGGTGTAGGCGACGATCGAGCTCGCCGCGCTGCCGCGACCCTGGGCCGGGATCCCCTGCTCCTTGGCGAACCGCATCAGGTCCCAGCAGATCAGGAAGAACTCGGCGAGCCCGGCCCGCTCGATCACATCGAGCTCGTGGGCGAGCCGCTTGACGACGGCCGAGGTCAGCGGGTGATAGCGCTTCCGGGCGCCGGCCTGGCACAGCTCGACGAGATACGAGAACGGGGTCTCGCCTTTCGGCACCGGGAAACCCGGGAAGCGGTACTGCTCGAAGCCGAGATCGACCTTGCACGACGCCGCCAGCTCGACCGACGTGGCGATCCCCTCGCGCCACGCCCGCGCCGGCTCCGGGTCGAACGACGCACCGAGCGCCGCCAGCTCGTCGCCCGTCTTGAGGTGCGACTCGCCGTCCGGCCGGCGCAGGTCGGCGAGCGTCTCGAGCGTCCGGCCGTGCTTGATCGCGGTGAGGACGTCGTGCAGCTCACGGTCGTCGGGCGTCGCGTAGTGGACGTCATTGGTGACGACGACGGGCAGTCCGAGCTCCGCGGCGAGCGCCGCCGACTCCGCCACGAGCCAGTCGTCGTCGGGCAGGAGGTGATGCGAGAGCTCGATGAAGAAGCCGCTCGAGGCGGGATCGTCGCCACGCCCGAACAGCGTCGCGTAGCGCTCCGCGACCGCCCGCGCCCCAGCTCGGTCGCCCACTCGCAGGCGGCGCGCGATCTCCCCATCGCGACAGCCCGACAGCGCGACGAGGCCTTCGTGATGCTCGTCGAGGAGGGCCTGGCGAAAGCGTGGCACCCCCTTGGTCCCGGCCAGGTTGGCGCGAGAGATGAGCCGCGACAGGCTCCGCCAGCCGATCGCCGAGCGGGCCAGCAGAACGAGGTGCGGGCCACGCGCTCGTTCGCCGATCCCGCGCAGGTCCTCCTTGACCGGGTCGCGGTGGCCGGGCAGCCGGGCGCGATCGGGACGGGGCCGTGACGGACGGCCTTCCGCCACGTTCGATTCCGGGGTCGGCGTGGCCGCCGCCGTTCGCGCGCGTCGACGTGGACGCCGTGGCGGGACGACCACGCCGGCCGGGTCGGGGACGCCGGCATCGAGCAGCTCGATCTCCGTCCCGACGATGCCGTGGAGGCCGATCTCCTCGGCCGCGCCCATGAATCGGACGGTGCCGTAGAGGCCGTTGCGGTCGGTGACGGCGAGGCCGGCCAGGCCGATCGCCGCGGCCCGCTCGACCAGTTCATCCGGTGGCGAGGCCCCATCGAGGAACGAGAAATTGGTGTGGGCGTGGAGCTCAGCGTACGGAATGGTCGCCACGGGTTCTCCGGTCGGGGGCCGGGGCTTGCAGGGGCTTGCTAGTATAGAACAAACGTTCTAGTAGAAATCACGAAACACAATCGGTGGGTTCGGCGTCTCACCGGCATGCACGCACCCATCCGCCTCGATCACCCGTTTCGACCGGTCCTCGTGGCCGCGCTCCGGAGCGGTGTCGCCGTGGTGGTTGCGATGCTTCTGATCCTCGTCCTCCTGCCCGCGGTGATCGCGGTGCAGGCGGCGGCGATCTAGCACTCATAAGTCTCGGGGCCTGGGGGCACGAGACGATTTAGGCGGCGATCGACTGCGATGGTCGGCGCCGACCCGCCGGAGCGCTGGTGAGCAGCGACCTCTGGCCTGCAGGACCCCGTCGCTTGGGGGTGACGGGGTCCTGCCACGTCCAGGACACGACGACGCCCGAAGGGCTCCCCCAAGAGCCGCTTCGGGCGTGTCCGGCTAACGGGCGCCGATGTGCCATTACGTCTGTCGCCGTGATCGCCGTCAGAAAACGGCGGTCAGGACCGAACAGTACGCCGCCTGTCAAGCGTCACCAATAGCCCGGAGGGCCGGAGCGTGGGTGCGGCCTAGAATCACCGCATGCACACGCGGATCCGCCGCTCCCGTCCGACCCTCCCCGTCATCGCGCTCCTGGTCGCAGCCCTAGCCCTCGCGGCCTGCGGAACCGACGACTCGACGACCAGCGCGAGGCCCACGGATCGCCCATCCGTCGCGCCTCCGATCGAGCCCACCGCCGCCGCCGTTTCCCAGACCGAGACCGGCTGGGGCCGCATCTGGGACGACGTCCCGGCGGGGTTCCCAAAGTTCCCGACATCGACGGTCGCGGACGACATCAGCCCGGATCCGGTCAGCGCCACGTACGCCGTCGACAACGACGACACCTCACAGATCGCGGGCTGGATGCAGAGCGCGCTCGAGACGGCGTCACTCCGGACGGAGTCGCTGTCGGGGCCGTTGGAGGACGGCGGCTTCGTCATCGAATCGGTCGGCCAGGGCGACTGCCGGATCCAGACATCGGTCCAGCCGATGGGCGGGCTGACGTTCGTGATCGTCCGATACGGGGCCGCCTGTCCGATGGGCTGAGCCGTCACGGCGGCACCGCCACGGACCTGGTGCCTCGTGGCGCCGCCCGCGGTGCCTCCGCGCGACAGCTGTGCGGTGCATCGGCGCGACATTGGCGGTGCATCGGCGCGACACATGAACACGCTCGCGCGTCTATGCTGACAACGGCTGGGCGGTGAAAGACTCGATCCTGCGCAGCCGTGGGGGAGGCGCAATGCAGTCGGCGCAACCACGAGATATCGGCGTGCTGATCCTCGTGATCGGCATGTTCCTCATCCTGTTCGTCGTGACCCTGACGATGGGGACGCCGATCCGCTGACAGCCGCGAGGATGACCGGTCGGACCATGACCATCCAGACACGCGACGCCGCGCTGGACGGAGGCGCGACCACGGATCCCCGCTGGATCAGGCCCTGGTTGCGAGTCGAGGGCGCAGCCGCCTTCGCGGCAGGGCTCGCGGGCTTCCTCTTCCTGGGACTTCCCTGGTGGGCGTTCGCGCTCCTGCTGCTCGTGCCGGACGCGTCGATGGTCGGGTATCTGCGCGGCCCGCGGGTCGGGGCGATCGTCTACAACGTCGTCCACAACCTGGCGACCGGCGTCGCCGTCGCCGGTGTCGGTTTGGCGATCGGCAGCGTGCCGCTGGCGGCCGCCGGCGCGATCCTCGTCGCCCATAGCGGCATGGATCGGCTGGCCGGCTACGGCCTGAAGTACCCGGATTCGTTCCAGAACACGCATCTCGGCCGCATCGGGTGGGGGCGCTAGTCGTACAGCCGCTCCAGGTGCCACGTCCCGGAGATGCGGTCGAGGTAGACGAGCGCGAGCCATCGCTCCCCGACGACCTTGAGGTAGTCGCGCGCGATCGGCTCGCGCCACCACGATTCCTCCACCCGCCATCGGTTGCAGACCTCGACGACCTCGCGCCGGCCGTTCCAGCGGATCGCGGTCAGGCGCCCGTCGGCATCGAGCTCGACGTCGATCGCGGGGTGCTCGCGCAACAGCCGGGTCATTCCCCCTCCAGCCCGACCGGCCGCCAGGCCCAGCGGGTCTCGGGGAGTGGCGCCTCGGGGTCCGTGATGGCCACCCGCCGCACGCGATCCTCCCCGTAGGTCAGCGCCAGCCGCGCGAGCTGCCAGCCGAGCCGTGCCGTCCGCGCGGCCTGTGGCACGAACAACGGCAGTTGCTGGCCCGCCGCCTCGGTCGTGCCCCGCAACTCCAGCTCCAGCCGTTGGACCGCCGCCGGCGGCGGTTCCCGTTCCAACCGCGCGAACAGCAGCCGCTCGACGGCCTCGGGGTCCGCGGTGGGTTCCGGAAAACGCTGTTCGACCTCGATCCGCGGCGACGTCCCACGCGCGGCGAAGGCCAGGTCCAGCTCCAGGGTCAGGTGCGCGCGGTCCGCGGCGAGTCCCCGGGAGGTGAGCTGGGCCGTGATCGCGGCCACGAGCCGATGGAGCACGAACCGCAACGGCTCGAGGTCCTCGACCGGCGGCTCGATGGGCAGGGCGAGGGCCAGGCGCTCCGGAGCGTGGCGGGCCCGGAACGGCTCGGTCTCCTCGCCACGCGCCCGGGCGTGGAGCCTGGCCCCCTCGTCGCCGAACCGGGCGATCAGCGCGGATCGCGGCAGTTCCGCCAGCGCCCCGATCTCGCGCAGCCCGAACCGGGTCAGTCGAGCGCGTACGTCGAGATCCGTCGTCAGGAGGCCGGACGGGTACGGGGCGAGGAACGCCGCTTCGTCGCCGGGTGGGACGGCGACCGGGGAGCCGGCACGGGCATGGACGGCGGCGATGGTCGCCGCGAAATGCGTGCCGGCGACCCCGGCCCGTGGCCGCACCGTCTCCCCCGGGAAGGCGGCCGCCAGCGCCGTCGCGACCCGCTCGACGAGCACCGGCTCGGGGCCCCACAACGGCCCCAGGCCATCGATCCCCATCTCGAACAGCCCGAACGTGGCGTCCATCGGGTCGCCACTCCCCGCCAGGCTCGGGCTGAACGCGCCGAGCGCCTCGAATGCGGTCTCGGCCGCTACCCGGTCCGCATCGGGATCGGGCTCGATGAAGGTCGCTTCAGGAACGAGTCGATGGGCGCTCGCCAGCGGCATGCCGCGCCGGACGCCCAGCGCTCGAGCGGTCCGGTCGGCGTCGATGACCGGCCCCGGGTCCCACGGCCGGCCGCCGAGCACGAGCGGGCCGGTCGGGAAGGGCTCGGAGCGCCGGGCCCGTGCCAGGTGGAGGGGCAGATGTGGGACGAAGAGGTGGAGACGTCGCATGGTCGTGGGTCTTTCGATCGGGGGCCTCGAGCGGGATGTGGATGGGTGCCGTGATCGGCGCCGGTATCGGCGTTTGGGCCGGCGCCTTATCGATGAGGAGGGCGTCGAGCGCGAGACAGGCGTCCCGCTCGCCACCCTCGGCGTAGAGGATCCGGAGCGTCGCCTTCCGACCCGGAGGGCCGTGGCGGTTGTGCGCGACGATCGCCTCGGTGCGCTGGCCCACGACATCGCGGCCCAGGCGGACCCACGACCGGCGAGCCAGCTCGAGCCGGATGCCGGTCGACTCGGCGACCGCGGTCGCGAGGCCGCCGGCGAGCCCGGGCGCATCGAGGATCAGGAGCAGGGTCTCCGCGCGCCGGGCGAGCGCGGCGAGTCGATGGAGTCGATCGGCGACCCGGGCCGGCTTGTCCGTCTTCGCCAGCCGGCCGCCGGGCAGGTCCAGGACGAGCATGTCGACCGACCGACCGGTCAGCAGGCTGCCGGCGATCGACAGGCCTTCGTCCAGGCTGGCCGGGGTGATGACGACGAGCCATTCGAGCCGGATGCCGCGGGCGACGGCCTCCACCGGATCGAAGCTGCGCGACAGGTCGAGCCAGGCCACGACCGAGCCCTGTGCCTGGGCCTCCGCGGCGACTCGGAGGGAGAGGGTCGTTCGGCCACTGGAGCCGTCGCCGCGGATCGCGACGCTGGCCGACTTCGGGAGGCCGCCGGGGCCGAGGATCGCGTCGAGCGCGGCGAAGCCCGTGTGGATGACCCGGCTGTCGTCGAGGCCGGGCTCGTACCGTGGCTGCTCATCGGGGAGTGCCACCGCCGGCGCCAGCGCCAGTGCCCCCACGACCCTCGGAGTCTGCCGCACCCCATCGAGCCTGGAGGCCCGCCAGAGCGGCATCCACATCGCCACGAGGGGTCGTCATCGGACGACTAGATTAGAACACTTGTTCTAGTTCGACAAGACCTTTTCGTTCAGTCTCCTCGCGATCGCCGAGATCCGCGATCGATGACCGACACGGCTCGCTGTCACCGGATCGACACGGCCGGCCCGTAGGCTCGGCCTACCATGCTCGCGATGCCCGCTTCCCCGCCTGACCCGACGATCCCGACCGCGCCGATCCTCGTCGTCGACGATGACGCGAAGATCGTCCGTCTTGTGCGGACGTACCTAGAGCGCGACGGTTTCACGGTCGTGACCGCCGGCGACGGACCTGCCGCGCTCGAGGCCATCGAGACGCACCAGCCGGCGCTCGTCGTGCTCGACCTGATGCTCCCCGAGCTGGACGGGCGGGCCGTCATCCGGGCCGTGCGCCGCGATGAGGAGGCGGCCCACACGCCGATCCTCGTGCTGTCGGCGCGGAGCTCCACGATCGATCGCATCGCCGGGCTCGAGGATGGCGCCGACGACTACCTGCCCAAACCGTTCTCGCCGGCCGAGCTCGTGCTTCGCGTGAAGTCGATCCTGCGACGGGCCGCGCCGGCCGGTGCCGAGCCCCCGACCAACACGGTCGGCACAGTCCAGTCATTCGCCACGGCGACCTCACGATCGATCCGTCCCGCCACGAGGTCCGCCGCGGGGACGACGCCATCGACCTCACGCGCGTCGAGTTCCGACTGCTCGTCGGCGATCCTCGGCGCCGACGGGCGGGTGCTGTCGCGCGACCAGCTGCTCGATGCGGTCTACGGCCAGGACGCGGCCGACGTGCTCGATCGGACGATCGACGTCCACATCCGGCGGTTGCGCGACAAGCTCGACGACGATCCTGACGCACCGCGCTACGTCCAGACGGTCCGCGGCGTGGGATATCGAGCCGCCCGGACGTGATCGCGCGCGGGATCGCCGGTCGGATCGCGCTGGCGGCCATCGCGTCGGCGGCCGTCGGGCTCGTGATCCTGGCCGTCGGCGTGGCCGTCGTCGGGGCCGACGTCTTCACGGCGCTGATGATGGAAGCCGGCGACTCGGCCGAGCACGCACGGGACATGTACGACGACTCCGTCACGACCGTCGTCATCGCCGCGTCCGTCGTCGCCGTGCTCGCGAGCGTGGGCCTGGCGGTCGTGCTCGCGCGCATGCTCGCGAGGCCGCTGGCGGAGATCGGTGGGGCGGCCCGGCGCATCGCCGACGGCGACTATGCCGCGCGCGTTCCCCGAGAAGGCCCGGAGGAGCTCGCCAGCCTCGCCGATTCGTTCAACCAGATGGCCGCGTCGCTCGAGCGGCAGGAGCAGATGCGCCGCGACTTCATCGCGAATGCCGCACATGAGCTGCGGACCCCGCTGACGAACCTGCAGGGCTACCTCGAGGCCCTGCGCGATGGCGTGATCGTCGCCGACCGGGCGACCTACGAATCGCTGCACGAGGAAGCCGACCGACTGGTCCGGCTGTCCCACTCCCTCGATGCGCTCGCCGAGGGCGACGCTGAGACGACCCCGCCGGTCGTCATCGATCTCGACCTCGCGCTGGCCATCCGGTCGGCGCTGGAGCTCGCCGCGCCCGCGATCGAACGCGCCGGCCTGACGCTCCGAACCGAGATCCCGGACACGTTGGCCGCCCGAGCCGATCCCGATGGCCTGGCCCAGGTGCTCGCCAACCTGCTCTCGAACGCCGTCCGGTACACGCCGGCCGGTGGCTCCATCACGGTCCGTGCCGAGCGGCGACCGGGCGACCTGCTCGTCTCGATCTCGAACACCGGCGAGGGCATCCCGCCCGAGGACCTCGATCGCGTGTTCGAGCGCTTCTACCGCGTCGAGAAGTCGCGCGACCGGGCGCGCGGGGGCGCCGGCATCGGCCTTGCGATCGTGAAGCAGCTCGTGGAGGGCAGCGGCGGCCGGGTCGGCGCCGAGTCCCGCGAGGGCACGACCCGGTTCTGGTTCAGCTTGCCAGGCTAAGGGGTCGCGCCATCGCTCGGAGCGATGGAAATCGGAGCGAGAGCCTCGGCGAGGGCTCTTGCCGAGACAGCTCGGGCGCCATCGAACCTTATCGATCGCTGGCAGCGATGAGACGAACCGCAACATGACCGGAGCCGTGCCGTTTCCAACGCCTCGGTCCTTGATCCATCGCACGGAGCGATGACCCGCTCCGTGTTGCCCTACGGCAAGCCGATCGCGATCATCCCGATCAGGACCCCGGCCAGGCCGAGCCACTGGATGGGCTTGAGCCGCTCCCCGAGGAACGCGACGGCGACCACGATCGTGACCGCCGGACCGAACGACGAGGCCAGGCCGACCAGCCACGTCTCCGCGACCTCCAGCCCGTAGGCGAACGACATGAGGCCGATGACGTCGAGCAGGCCGGCAAGAGCCACGGCCGCGATGACCCGCGTGTCGATCCGGCCGCCGTCCGGCTCGTCGCCCTGCAGCAGCGGCGCGGCCGGCCTGCGCAGCACGGTCATCGCCACGATCAGCACCAGCACCGAGATGACGGCGTTGGCCGAGCGCGAGACGAGCAGGACCTCGATCCAGCCGGTCCGCTCGAGGACGACATCGCTGCCGATCGTCATGACCGCGAACAGCACGAGGGCCACGATCGCGAACGCGACTCCCGGGCCCGCGAACCGCACTCCTCGCAGGCCTCCACCGAAGGCGACGCCCGTCAGGATCACGCCGACGGTCGCGACCGTCGCACCGAGCGCCTGGAGGAGCGTCAGCAATTCGCCCCGTAGCAGCACGGCCAACACCACCGTGAGCCCGCCGTACGCCGCCACCATCCCGCTGACGACGGCGATCGGCCCGATCCGCAGCCCGGTGAAGTAGGCGAGATATGCGCCCGCACCTGCCAGGCCGACGAGCGAGCCGCCGATGAGGACCGCGGGGTCGGACGGGAACGAAACCCCGCGAGCCAGGGCAAGCAGCCAGATCAGTGCGGCACCAACGAGCTGCACCCCGGTCGTCACGCGGAGGCTGCCGATCTGGCGGCTCGCGAGCGCCGAGAAGACGTCCAGCGTGCCCCACGCCAGCGCGGCACCGAGACCGGTCAGGAGGCCGATGGGCATCGGCGGAGCCTAGTGGCGGGTTGCATGCGATGGACCCTCGTCCTGAGGCTCGGGACGGAGCGGGCGGGGGGAGCTGGGGCGGCCCGATGCTACAATCCGTCGCCGTTGGGGATGTAGCTCAGCTGGAAGAGCACCGCGTTCGCATCGCGGGGGTCAGGGGTTCGAGTCCCCTCATCTCCACCAACTCCCGGTGTGCGAGGGTTGACGACCTACGCACAATTGAGCCGATCGCCGGTCGAAGCGACGGGCCGCTCGGTCGTGATCGACGGAGGGGGCAGATGCACCGGCGAGTGACGGGCCCGCTGAACGCATTGCTCGGCGTCTCGCTCGTGGCGCTCCCGATGCCGGCAGAGTCGCTGGCGCGCACCGACCCGTCGGTCGCCTCGAGCCGGCGCGCGACGAGCGAGCATCCGACGATCAACTTCGCCTCGAGCCCGCGCGCGACGAGCGAGCATGCGACGATCACCTTCGCCCCAGTTCGCATCCTCGATCGCGCCGCCCTCGCGCCGTTGCCGAAATTCGCGAACCGCCCGTTCGCCATCTCCTGGGTCACGATCCGAACCCTCGCGTGGGCGGACCTGCCGTTGAACGGTAAGGCCCTCTTGGGCCTGAAGTTCGGGGCCGGCACCGACTCCGACGGGATCGCCTACAAGGTGATCGACGGACGCCGGGTCTATTCGCCGGGCAATCTCGCCGAATCCGGGATCCGCTACGTGGACGGCTACGTCCGGACCGGCGAGCCGGCGTACCTGGACCGGGCCGTCGTGCGGGCGAAGAAGCTGATCTCGCTCAGCCGGCTGTCCGGTGGCGCACGCTACTTCCCCTATAAGTACGACTACGCCAGGGAGAGGCTGAAGGCGCCGTGGTACTCGGCTTACAGCCAGGGCTTCGCCCTATCGCTCTTCGTCCGCCTGTATCGGGTGACCGGCGTTCAGACCTGGGCGGAGCGAGCGCGCGAGACCGCCATGAGCTTCCGACGTCTCGGGCGCGTCACGCGGCCATGGGTCGCCTACGTCGTGAACAAACGACTGTGGCTGGAGGAGTACCCCTCGGCGACCCCGACCCACGTCCTGAACGGGTTCAACTTCGCACTTTTCGGGCTCTACGACTACGAGCGTTTGACCCGCGATCGCACCGCCCGGGACCTGCTCCGGGGCGCGCTCCGGACGATCCGCAGCTACGGCACGACCTACCGTAGGCCCGGCGGCATCAGCTACTACGACCTCGTCCATCGAACGCGCCACGCGCACTACCACCTGATCCACACCTGGCAGCTCCGGGCGTTGGCAGAGATCAGCGGCGACTCGTGGTACCGCTCGCTTGCGGCGGCGTACTGGCGCGATTACCACTGATCCCGCAGCGCGCGCGCCACGAGCCAGTTCGTGCCTCGACGCCCGCCATCGCGCTCGACGGGATCGTCAAGACCTTTGGCCGGACGACGGCTCTCGATGGACTCAGCCTCACCGTCGGGCGCGGCGAGCTCGTCGGCCTCCTCGGGCCGAACGGCGCGGGCAAGACGACGGCGATCAAGCTGCTGCTTGGCCTGGCCCGACCTACCCGAGGTTCGGGGAGCGTCCTTGGAGCACCGCTCGGTGACCGCGCGGTCCGCGCGAAGATCGGTTACCTGCCCGAGCTCTTCCGGTACCAACCCTGGCTGACCGCGCAGGAGGTCCTCGCGCTGCATGCCCGACTCGCGCACGTCGCGGCCGGCCGTCGCGCCGGCGCGATCGAGGAGGCGCTCGAGCGGGTCGGGCTCACGGAGCGCGCCGACGACGCGGTGGGCGGGTTCTCCAAGGGCATGCAGCAGCGGCTCGGTCTGGGCGTCGCGCTCCTGGGAGAGCCGGAGCTGATCCTGCTCGACGAGCCGACGTCGGCGCTCGACCCGATCGGTCGCACCGATGTCCGGGCGATCGTCCGATCCGCCCGGGATCGCGGCGCCACGGTGATCCTGAACTCGCACCTCCTGACCGAGGTCGAGCGCGTGTGTGACCGGGTCGTCATCCTGCATCAGGGCCGGACGATCGCGTCCGGCGCGCTCGACGATGTCGTGGCCGTCGACGGCGTTCGGCTCCGCGTGACCGGCCTGGACGAGCGCGGGCACGCTGCCGTCGGGGCCTTCGGCCCGGTCGCGGTCGATGGCGAATGGCTCGAGGTCCGGCCGCTCGATGCCGGTCGCATCCCGGATCTTGTGGCCGCCATCGTCGCCGCGGGTGGTCGCGTCCACGCCGTCGAGCCGGGTCGCGGCTCGCTCGAGGCCCGCTTCCTCGAGCTGATCACCGGATCCACCGACGCATGATCGTCATCGCGCGCCTCACCATCCTCGAGCTCTTCCGGCGTCGGGTCGTCTGGGTCCTCGCCGCCCTGACGATCGTGTCGGTGCTGCTGGTCGCCTTCGGATTGTCGCGCCTCGTCGAGCTCGCGCGCGCGGACGGGGTCGGCGAGCTGGAGATCCGGATCGGCGTCTCGCAGGTGCTCATCCTGATCGCGTTCATGTTCAGCTTCGTGCTGGCGATGACGGCAGCATTCGTCGGAGCGCCGGCGATCGGAGGCGACCTCGAATCCGGCGTGGCGCTGGCGATCCTGGCCCGACCCCTGCGGCGGGCCGATCTCCTGCTCGGGCGCTGGCTGGGTTCCGCGGTGGTCGTCGTGCTGTACGCCGTCGCGTCCGGGCTGCTGGCGATCGCGGTCGCCGTGGTCATCTCGGGGTTCGGCCCGCCCCAGCCCCTGGTCGCGGTCGCGTTCCTGGCCGCCGAGGCGCTCGTCCTGCTGACGCTGACGCTGGCGCTCGGCTCGGTCATGCCGTCGATCGCGGCGGGAGCCATCGCGGTCGTGGGCTTCGGTCTTGGCTGGATGGCCGGGGTGATGGCCGGGGTCGCCTCCGCGTTGGGCGTCGATGCGCTGCGATCCGTCGCGGAGTTCAGTCGGTGGGTACTGCCGACCGACGGACTCTGGCGCGGCGTGATCTACGGTCTCGAACCGCCGCTGGTCGTCATGATCGCCGCGGGTGAGGCGGGTGACCTCGCCGAAGCGAACCCGTTCTACGCGACGGAGCCGCCGCCGCTGGTCTTCATCGTCTGGTCGGTGCTCTGGATCGCGCTCGTGCTTGGCGCCGCGACCTGGTGGTTCGAGCGGCGCGATCTCTGAGGCCGGTCGGGGCTGGGGCGCCCGGCCGCGTCAGGGCGCGGGAGGCACGTAGGTCACGTGCATCGTCTGCGTGGTCGAGGGATCGTCGCCGATCCGGAACTTGAGCTCGTTGTCCCCTTCCGAGAGCTCGAGTCCGATGGCCCAGTGGCCGGTCCCGTCGGCCGTCGCGTGCCGGTCGAACCCGAAGCTGATGTCCTGGGTGATGCGGAGGCCCGCCGGCGCCGTCCCGATCACGACGACTTCGCGGGCGCCGACGACCGCGCCGTCGGCCGGACTCAGGATCGTCAAGCCGACGGGTGGCGCGGTGAGACCCGGCGAGGGGATGAAGGACGGCTGCGACGTGATCGCGGGCAGGAAGGGCGAGGTTGGCGTGGCGTTCTGGGTTCCATCACCCGCCGGTGTCCCGGAATCGCCGCGCGGCGAGAACGGTCCGAGGCCGGTGACCCAGGCCGCGGCGACCACGACGAGCAGGACGATAAGCCCCGGGCCGACGAGTGGGCGCCAGAACGATCGCCTGGGCGCGGTCGCGGGCCGATCGACCGTGCGCGACACGGGCGGTGTGTCGTCCACTGGCGGGACAGGTTCGACGAGTGGGCGGTCCTCCGCCGCGAGCGGGCCATCTGCCGCGAGCTCTCCAAAGTCGAGCCCGCAGTTCGGGCAGAACCGCATGTCGCCGATGCGCTCGGTGCCACACCGCGGGCAGAAGCGCGGACCAGGTGCCGCCATGGTGCCTCCTGGGCTCGCGGCTGCCGCCCCGGTCAGCGAGCTCGCCGCGCCCGCCTAGGGTACCGGCCGGCGTGCATCGCCTCGACCTCGGAATGCGGGGATAGAGGCCACAGCACCGTTTCAAATCGAGCGTGTCGAGGACCTCCGCAAGCCGCCGCGTCACGACGGCCTCCTCGCCCGGCACGAGGGTTTCCGGAGCGAGGTAGAAGGCGTCGTCCGCGGCGGGCAGCAGCTCGATCCGAGGCGCTCCCGCGCGCAGGCGGGCCAGGATCTCGTCCCGGCGTGGTGCGCGCTCCGGCGTCAGCATGAGCAGGGCGCGCGG
>CAVVJX010000010.1:0-483890 GCA_963748675.1 uncultured Chloroflexia bacterium
ACTGGTCGTCGTCGCCCACGAGGAAGATCCGGTTGGCCGGCGCAGCGAGCAGGAGCGCCAGGCGCAGCTGGGATCGGTCGACGTCCTGGACCTCGTCGACGAGCAGATGAGCGCAGCGATCGCGCCACCGGGCGAGCAGGACCGGATCGTCGTCGAGGGCGGTCAGCGCACGACGGACCAGGTCGTCGAAGTCCAGCGCGCCGCGCTCTGCGATCGCCGCTTCGTACGCAACGAAGGCTCGCGCGATCGGCCCGGCATCGGGATCGGCGGCGATGGCCGGGGCAGTCACCGCGAGGTCGAGCTTGAGCCGCGAGAAGGCGGTGTCGAGTCGCCCGATCTCGGTCGCCGTGACGTCCGGCCAGAGCCCCCGGAGGACCTCCGCGCGATCCACGAGCGGCTCCACGGCAACGCCGGCATCACGGAGGATCTCCCGGCCGAGAGCGTGGAACGTCCGGACCCGAACCGTACGCGGCGAGACGCCCAGCGGCGCCACGGCGGCGTCCAGCCGTTCACCGAGCTCCTCGGCCGCCCGCTTGTTGAAGGTGATCGCGGCGATCGACGTAGGTGCGGCGCCGCCATCGATCAGCCAGGCGATCCGGGCGACGAGGGTCGTCGTCTTGCCGGATCCCGCCGGAGCCACGCAGAGCACCGGTCCGGGCGGTGCGATGGCGGCCGCCCGTTGGTCGGTCGTCAGGCGGGCGAGACGTTCCTCCACGGAGGCGTGCATGGACATTCCGAACCAGCATGCCGCCTGGGCTTATCCCAGGCTCACCGGTGCCCGGGCGCACCGGAGAGGTTCGGTGACGTGCGGTTTTGGCGTTAACAGGGCGGTCACGTCACGGTATCGTGGACAACCAAGTCTCGGCAGTGTGCCGCCTGGAGGAGGCCGGCCCACTCGCCCGCACCGCCGCCCCGTCCAACGGTCGTGCCGTTATCCCTGGAGGAGCTTCCGTGAATCGCTCTCGTGCATTCCGCCGCCTTGTCGCGCTGTCGAGCGCGGTGCTGCTGACCCTGTCCGTGGCCGTCCCGGCCGCCACCGCCAAGCCGCCCGAGGACGGCCCCGCGGCCAACAAGGCCAAGACGACCAAGGTCCAGATCCTCTCGCTCAACGACTTCCACGGCCAGCTTCGGCCGCCGGACGGCGTCAACAGCTCAGGCGGTCGGATCGGCCCGATCCATGCCGGTGGCGCGGAGTACCTGGCCAGCTACCTCCGGCAGCTCGAGGCGACGAATCCGAAGAACACCCTGTTCGTGTCGGCCGGCGACCTCATCGGCGCGACGCCACTGATCTCGGCGATCTTCCACGACGAGCCCAGCATCGAGGCGATGAACCTCATGGGCCTCGACTACAACGGTGTCGGGAACCACGAATTCGACGAAGGCGCGGCCGAGCTCACCCGCATGCAGGAGGGTGGCTGTCACCCGGTCGACGGCTGCTTCGGTGGTGACGGCTTCGCCGGCGCCGATTTCGATTTCCTCGCCGCCAACGTCACCTACAAGGCGACCGGCGAAACGATCTTCCCGCCGTATGCCATCCATGAGTTCCCCGGCGTCGATATCGCGGTCGTGGGGATGACGCTGGAAGGCACGCCGAGCATCGTCACCGCGGCAGCGACCGCGGACATCGACTTCCACGACGAGGCCGACTCGGTCAACGCGCTGGTGCCGGTCCTCAAGGAACAGGGCATCGAGACGATCATCGTCCTGCTCCACGAAGGTGGATCGGCACCGGCCATCACGGAGGCCTCCATCAACGCGTGCAACGGGGTCGGTGGGCACCGCGATCACGGACGTCATGACCCGCCTCAACCCGGAGATCGACCTCGTCATCACGGGCCACACCAACTGGGCCGTCAATTGCGCGGACTTCGCCGGAACCGGGATCATGATGACCGGGGCCGCATCCGTCGGCCGCCTCATCACGGACACCGACCTGGTCATCAGCCGCGCGACCAAGGAGATCGTCAGCGCGACGATCAATAACGTGATCGTGCGCCGCGACGTGCTTCCGGCAGCGCCCGACATCACCGCGCTCATCGACAAGTACGGCACGATCGCCGCGCCGACGGAGAACCGCGTCATCGGCAACGCGCCGTCCGCGCTCCTCCGCGACAACAACACGTTCGGGGAATCGTCGCTGGGTGACATCATCGCGGATGCCCAACTGTGGGCGACCTCCGGGGCGAGCTGGCCGACGGCGCCGCCGCAGGGACCGGCCGCCCAACTCGCATTCATGAACGCAGGAGGGATCCGGGCGATCATCAATGCGGGCGAGATCACCTACGGCGAGGCGTTCTCCGTACAGCCATTCGCCAACGTCCTCGTGACGATGGACATGACCGGCGCGCAGATCGACCGCGTCCTCGAGCAGCAGTTCACCGGCGGAAACGGCATCCTGCAGATCTCTTCGACCCTCAACTGGCAACGGTCGACGGTGGCCGGCGACCGGGCCCAGAACATCACCATCGGTGGTGTCCCCCTGGATCCGGCGGCGACCTATCGCGTCACGTTGAACAACTTCCTGGCCGACGGCGGGGACAACTACACGGTGTTCCGCGAGGGCACGAACCGGTACGTGGGTGAGATCGACCTCGATGCCTTTGCCCGGTACGTCCAGATGCTCGGTACCGTGAATCCCGGGCCGCAGAACCGCATCAGCGCTGCCCCGTAGCGTCCCACCGTCCATCCACCGATTGCGTCGAACCCGGGCTTCCAGCCCGGGTTCGGTGATTCCACGCACCGAATCGGTACCGATGGGGGGCGCAACGGCGCAACGAACCGCCCTATCCGCCTATTGGGGTTGTACGCCGGGTAGATGACGATTCGCCCTGCGCCAGGCCCGACGGCGCGTCGATCGGGCCCGGCGATAACGGGGAGTCCTCGTCATGCATCACCGACCCTTCCGCCGGGCGATCGCGTTGTCCCTGGGAGCGCTGCTGGCGCTCGCGGGCACGGCATCGGCCGACCGCCTGTTCGCCGACGGCGATCTCGTCACTCCCACCACCCCCCAAGGCACCAAGCCCTTCGGCAACGTCGCGCCCGGCGCCGAGGTGTCCGCGGACATCGGCTTCGTGCTGACCTGTGTCGGGGTGGCCCATGTCGATGACGGCCAGAGCGTGGTCCTGAGCGCGAACGGCGGGACGCAGCCCGCTGACGGCCAGATCATCTCGGTCACGACCGCCGTTCTCGATCCCGCGCCCAGCGAATGGGCGGACGATGGAGCTGGTTGCCCGGATCCGGTGCCGTCGCTGCCTGGCGGGGCCTTCAGCCGCGTCACCCTTCGCGCCCCCACCGTGCCAGGGCCACACACGTTCACGGTCGCGTGGGCCCGATCCTTCCAGCCGGCCGGGAACGGCGATAGCAACGCCCTCGGCCCGTCGATGACCTCGATCAACCTGACGATGAACGTCGTCGGCAACATCGCGCCCCGGCTGGTCCTACCCGCCAACTTCAGTGTCGAGGGCAATACAGCGAACGGCTGGACCGCCGATTGGTCCGGTGTCATCGCGACCGACCCCGAAGACGCCCCGGATCCCGTCCCGACGTGTACGCCCGCGAGCGGGACCACGCTGACACTCGGAACGAACCACGTGTCCTGCTCCGTCACCGACCGTGGCGGACTCACGACCACGGGTGGCTTCGACGTCACGGTCAACGACACGACCGACCCGGTGCTCCACGACGTCCCGGCTGACGTCGAGGTCATCACGAGCGACCCCACCGGCACGACGCTCAACTACGCGACGCCGACGGCGACCGACATCGTCGATCCGTCCCCGGACGTGACATGCACGCCCGCGAGCGGCGCGCACGTCGGCACCGGCACCGCGACGGTCACGTGCACCGCCGTCGATGGGAGCGACAACAGCATCTCGGACTCGTTCGAGGTGACCGTGACCTACCGGGCGCCGCATACCGCTAGCGCCACGTGGCACGGTCCCGTCGACGGAGCCGGGAGCTCGTTCTCGGCCAACCACGGACGAACGATCCCGATCAAGGTGCGGCTGTTCGTGGACGGCGCCGAGGTGACGACCGGCTCCGCTTCGGTCGCCGTGACGCCGTGCGGCGGCGGGACCGGCCTCGAACTGCCGCTGACCACCGGCGGAGGCCGCTGGAACGCGTCGCTCGACACGTCGCTGCTCGTGGGTTCCTGCCACACGGTCACGGCCTGGGTGGGTGGCCTCGCCGCCGGCAGCTTCCGGCTCGAATTGCGCGGCACCGAGCCCGCACGGGCCAACAAGACGCCGACGACGACGAGTGGCGCAACGCCGGCAGCGACCAGCAGCCCCAAGCCCGCCAAGGCCACCGACACGAAGGTCGCCAAGCCCGCCCCCGCCAAGCCCGCCCCGGTGAAGCCGGTCAAGGCCAGCGACCCGAAGCCGGCCAAGCCGGTCAGCGGGAAGAAGTAACCGCGCCTCCTCGCCACTTGTCCTAGCATCGGGGGCGTGACCCCCGAGCTCGAAGCGACCCTCAAACGCCTTCCGGACCGCCCCGGCGTCTACCTCATGCGGGACGCCCGGGGCGACGTCCTGTACGTCGGCAAGGCCCAGAGCCTGCGCAACCGCGTCCGCAGCTACTGGCAGAAGCAGGCGCCCGGTGGCGAGATCCACCGCATCCGAAGCGTCATCGACCGGGTGGCGGACGTGGAGGTGACCGAGGTCGACAGCGTGTCCGAGGCGCTGCTGCTCGAGGCGAACCTCATCAAGCGGTTCAAGCCGCGCTTCAACGTCCGCCTCAAGGACGACAAGAGCTACCCGTACATCAAGGTCACGCTTGGCGACGACTTCCCGCGCGTCGAGCGGACCCGCAAGCTCGTGAACGACGGCAGCCGCTATTTCGGGCCATACGCTTCGGCATCGAGCGTCGACGAATCGATGAACCTCGTGCGGCGGCTCTTCCCGTTCCGTACCTGCACGATCGACATCAAGGACGGTGAGCGAGCCCTCCAGCGGCCGTGCCTTCTGTACCACATCAAGCGTTGCCAGGGGCCGTGCATCGAGGCCATCTCGAAGGACGACTACCGCGCCGACATCGAGCAGGTCGAGCTCTTCCTCGAAGGCCGTCAGGAGACGCTGGTCAAGGCGCTCCAGGTCGAGATGGCCTCCGCGTCGCAGAAGCAGGACTACGAGCGCGCGGCGCAGCACCGCGACAAGATCCGGGCGATCGAACGCACGATGGAGAGCCAGAAGATGGCCGCCTTCGCGCGGACAGAGCTCGACATGGTCGGCATGGCCCGCCAGGACAATCAGGCCGCGATGACCCTGTTCGTGATCCGCGACGGGAAGATGATCGGACGGGACGTCTACCTGCTCGACGCCGTCCGCGAAGCGTCGGACGACGAGGTGCTCGCGAGCTTCCTGGAGCAGTACTACGCCCGGGCGACCTCGATCCCGCGCGAGGTCTACGTGCCGGCCGGGGTGGGGGAGGGCATGGCCGACCTCGAGCACTTCCTGGCCGAGAAGCGAGGCGGTCCCGTCTACCTGCGCGTGCCCCGACGCGGCGAGAAGCGGGCGCTCATGGACCTTGCCGCGCGGAACGCCGCGGATACGCTCGCCCGCGAGCACGCCCGCTGGCTGGCCGACCATGGCAAGACGCTCGCCGCGCTGGGGGAGCTCGCCGAGGCGCTCGGCCTCCCCGGTCCACCCCTGCGCATCGAGTGCTACGACATCTCCAACTTCCAGGGCGCGGAGTCGGTCGGGAGCATGGTCGTCTTCGAGGACGGCAAGCCGCGCAGTGGCGAGTACCGCCGATTCCGGATCAAGACCGTGCAGGGCCCGAACGACTTCGCCAGCCACCAGGAGGTCCTGCGCCGCCGATTCAGGGTCACGCGATCCGGTGAGGAAGGCAGCGAGGAGGAGCGCCGCTGGGCGATGCCGGACCTCGTGATCGTGGATGGTGGCAAGGGCCAGGTGAGCGCGGCCAAGGCCGTGCTCGACGAGGTCGGGCTCCACGACCTGCCGCTCGCCGGGCTCGCCAAGGAACGCGAGGAGCTGTTCCTGCCCGACCGTCCGGATCCGATCGTGCTGCCGCCGACATCGTCGGCGCTCTACCTGGTCCAACGGCTCCGCGACGAGGCCCACCGCTTCGCGATCACCTATCACCGCTCCCTGCGTGATCGGCGCACGGTTCGGTCGGCGTTCGACGACCTACCGGGCGTCGGCCCGAAACGCAAGCGCGAGCTCCTCAAGGTGTTCGGTTCGATCAAGCGGGTGCGCGACGCGCCCGTCGAACAGATCGCGTCCGTGCCCGGCATCAGCCGAGCGCTGGCCGAGCGCATCAAGGCGACCCTGGAGGCCTAGCGGACCGTCCTCAGGCGTTCGCGGGGCGCAGCGTGTACCATCCCGCCGGTATGCGAAGAGCCGGCCCCATCATCATCATCGTCATCGGCGCGCTCGCCCTGTTGATCAACTTCTTCCCGAACCTCCGTCTGCCCGATACGACGGCGTCCGACGGCCAATGGCGGCTGGTCGAGACGAAGCTCGGGCTCGATCTCGAGGGCGGTCTGCGGGTCGAATACCAGGCACTCCCCAAGGACGGCGTCACGCCGACCGCGGAGAGCATGGGCGTCATCAAGGACATCATGGAGCGCCGTGTGAACACGACCGGCGTGTCGGAGCCGGTCGTCGTCGTGCAGGGCTCGGACCGCGTCGTGATCGAGCTGCCCGGCGTGTCGGACGTCGATGCGGTGCGCCGGCTCGTCGGCCAGACCGGGGAGCTCGACTTCGTCCCGCTCGGCAGCACCCAGGCCACGGACGGCCAAGTGCTCGACCCGGAGGAATTCCCCCCGTTGTTCAGCGGCGACCAGATCTCGTCCGCAGCCATCGGCACCGACGCCAACGGCGGGCTCGCCGTGAACTTCCAACTCAAGGACGACGGACCTGACTCGGGCGCCCAGCTGTTCGCGAAGTTCACCTCGGAACATGTCCGGGAGTACTTCGCCGTCACCCTCGACGGTGCCGTGATCACCGCTCCCGTGATCGAGAACGCCATCCCCAATGGCCAGGTCCAGATCACGGCCGGCGGGATCGGTGGCTTCCCACCCGCCGAGGCGAACGAGCTCGTCACCGTCCTGAAGTTCGGCTCCCTGCCGTTCAAGGTCCAGGAGCTGTCGAGCGAGGACATCTCGGCCAGCCTCGGCGAGCAGTTCCTCAACCAGAGCCTCCTCGCGGGCTTCCTCGGGATCTCGCTGGTCATCCTCTTCATGCTGCTGTACTACCGGCTGCCGGGTCTGGTTGCCGCGTTCGCCCTCATCTACTACACGATCGTCGTGTACGCCATCTTCCGGCTCGTGCCGGTGACGCTGACGCTGGCCGGCATCGCGGGTTTCGTGCTCTCGGTGGGCATGGCGGTCGACGCCAACATCCTGATCTTCGAGCGGATGAAGGAGGAGCTGCGCATCGGCAAGTCCTTGCCGGCGGCAGTCGAGGCGGGCTTCAATCGCGCCTGGAACTCCATCCTCGACTCGAACGTGTCGAGCCTGATCACCGCGACCATCCTGTACGCGTTCGGCTCGTCGGTCATCCGCGGGTTCGCGCTGGTGCTGATCATCGGCGTGCTGGTCTCGATGTTCAGTGCGATCGTCGTGACCCGCTCGATCATGCGCGTCGTGGTCCGCCAGGAGTGGGCCCGCAAGGCGTCGCTGTTCGGCCTGCGTGACGATGAGTTCGTCGCCGTGACCTCGGCGCGGCCCACTCGCCGCCCCGTTCGTGCCGATGTTTGACGTCATCGGCAAACGCCGCTGGTTCTACGCCCTCTCGGCCCTCCTCACCATCCCCGGACTGATCTTCATCCTCATCTCGCCGTTCTCGGACGCGGGGCTGCAGCTGACCATCGACTTCACCGGTGGCACGCGCTGGGAGATCAAGTTCGAGGATCCGAATGTGACGCCCGCGCAGGTCGAGGCCGTGTTTGCCGCGAACGACCTCGACGCGGTCGCCATCCGGACGGGCACCGGGTACATCGAGATCAAGACCGAGCCTATCGGGCTGCAGGTGGAGCCAGTCGCCACGCCGTCGGCATCGCCATCGGGCTCGGCCGGTCCGAGCGCGTCGCCCGGATCGTCCCCCAGTCCTTCGCCGGCGGCACCGTCCGCCTCGCCATCGCCGGCCGGCTCTTCGGCTGGGTCGGCGATCGTTTCGGCGTCTCCGTCTGCCTCACCGTCGCCCGCTCCGTCCGCGGTCGGCCTCGTGCATCGCCGGGCGCCTCAGCGTCCCCGAGCGCCTCGCCCGCGGCCGGCCCGGTGGGCAACACCCGCCTGCCGACCGAGGGCAAGCTCGGTGAGATGGTGATCGCCCTGGAGGATGAGCTCGGACCGATCGAAGTCGCAGGCGAGCCTGACGACGATCGGCGCGGTCGTCAGCTCCGACCTGCTGCGCCAGGCGCTCATCCTGATCGTCGTCGGCTCGCTGGCCATCGTCAGCTGGATCACCTACCGCTTCCGCGACGCGAAGTTCGGCGTCACGGCGCTCGTGTCGCTTGCGCATGACGTCGTGGTGGTCGTCGGCGCGTTCGCGATCCTCGGCACGTTCCTGCACGTGGAGATCGACGCCCTGTTCGTGACCGCGATGCTCACGGTCATCGGCTTCTCGGTCCACGACACGATCGTCGTGTTCGACCGGGTCCGGGAGAACAAGGCGCGTCATCTCGGCGAGCCGTTCGACGAGATCGTGAACCACTCGATCCTGCAGACGTTCGGGCGATCGATCACGACCAGCCTGACCGTCGTCATCACGCTGCTCGCCCTGTTCCTGTTCGGCGGGGCGGCCATCAGCGACTTCGTCCTCGCCCTGCTGATCGGGATCGTCATCGGCACGTACTCGTCGATCTTCGTGGCCAGCCCGCTGCTGGTGGACTGGCAGGCGTGGGAGGACCGCCGGCACGGTCGAGTGGCCACGTCACGAGCCCCGCGGCCGCGCCGCGTTGCGCCCTGATCGCGCTCAGCCACCGCCACGTGACCGATAGAGGCGCAGGTGAGCGCCCCGTGGCATCCTGAGGACGTGCTGGAACCCCGCTTCCGCTGGAGCTTTCCCGAGACACGTCTGATGGCCCGGGATCTCGCCGATGCGGCGCTCGGACGCGGCATCGGGGAGCGGATGACGGGGCTGCTCGCGCGGCGTGGGGTGACGGACGCGGCGGGCCTGGACGCCTGGTTCGCCGACCCGATGGACGGCCTGCACGACCCACGCCTCTTGCCGGACGCCGATCGATTGCTCGCTCGCGTGGCCCTGGCCCGGGAACGATCCGAGCGGGTCATGGTCTTCGGCGACTTCGACGCAGACGGCCTCGACGGCCTCGCGATCCTCGTCCTGGCGCTGCGGCGGTACGGCCTGACCGTTGATCCCTATGTCCCGAGCCGGCTGGACGAGGGGCACGGCCTGTCGATCGCGGCGGTCGACGCGGCGGAGCGGAACGGCGTCAGCGTCATCGTCACCGTCGACACCGGGTCGAGCTCCGCGGCCGAGATCTCCGTCGCCGCCGCGCGTGGCATCGACGTGATCGTCACGGACCACCATCGGCTACCCCCGGTCCTGCCGACGGCCGTCGCCATCGTCAACCCGCATCGCGCCGACTCGCACTACCCGGACGTGCGCCTGGCCGGGAGCGGTGTCGCCTTCAAGGTCGCGCAGCTGGTCCTGGCCGATGAGCCGGGTGGGCCCGCGGCCGCTCTCGCGCTCGCGGACCTGGCGACGATCGGGACGGTCGCCGACGTGGCCCCGATCGTCGGGGAGAATCGGTCGATCGCCCGGTTAGGCCTGGAGCAGATGCGTAAGGCGCCCCGCCCCGGGATCGCCGCGCTGCTGGAGCGTGCCCGGATCGCCCCGGCGGACATGGACCTGGACACCATCGCCTTTGCGCTGGCGCCGCGCCTGAACGCGGCCGGGCGCGTCGGGGAGGCGCTGGAGGCGGCACAGCTCCTGCTCGCGGCGGACCCCGTCGAGGCGGCGACCCACGCCGACGCCCTCGAGGCCGCCAACCGCACCCGCCGCGACCTCATGGGCACGGCCGTCGAGGAGGCGCGTGCCCTCGTCGCCGCGAACCCGGATCGGCCCGCGGCGATCGTGCACGGTCCGTGGCCGGTGGGCATCGTGGGTCTCGTCGCGGCACGATTGGCGGAGGACGGCTCCCGTCCGGCCATCGTCGGGGCGGAGCTCGGGGACACGATCCGCGCCTCCTGCCGAAGCGACGGAACGGTGGACCTCGGGGCCGCCCTCGAGTCGTGCGCCGACCTGTTCACCCGGTACGGCGGTCACGCGGGCGCCGCCGGGTTCGAACTGCCCGCCGAGCGCTGGCCCGCGTTCGTGGAACGCTTCGAGGCGATCGCCCTCGGTTCGGTGCCATCGGATCCGCGGGCGGTCCTCGCCATCGACCTCGCGCTGCCGGCGCTTGGGGTGGACTACGCCCTGTACCGCGAGCTGGCGGCGCTGGCACCGTACGGACCCGGCAACCCGCAACCGCTCGTCGCCGTGCTCGGGTTGACCGTCCTCCGAGTCCGGCAGGCCGGAACGGACCACACCTCGTTGACCCTGCGACGCGATCGGGACGTCCTGGACGGGATCGCGTTCGGGCGCGTCGACATCGCCGCACTCGTGCACGAAGGCGACGTGATCGACGTCGTCGCGCGTCTCGCCAGCCGAACTTTCGGGGGGTTCGAATCGCTCCAGCTGGAGATCCGCGACGCCGCGCCCAGCGGCTCCCACCCGGACGCGGCCATCGTCCTCGCGGGCACGGCGCCGGCGCTCGTGGCGGCGGCCTCATGACGCGCGCCGTTCGGTCGCGGCCGCCGCGTGCCGGCGACCCGTACGGCATCGGGCCGATCGGCACCGTCGCGGCCCCGCTGCTCTCGATCGTGGGCCTGCTGCTCATCGGGATCGTGACGCTGAACCTGCTCAACGGCGACGTGCCGTTCGGGATCGGCGGGTCCGGCGAGAACGGTGACAACGGCGTCGGCCCGGACCGGACGGCCGCCCCGTCGAACGTGGTCGTGGTCCCCGAGGAAGCCACGTTCGAGGGCGCGATCGTCTACGCCAAGAGCGGCAACATCTGGGTCCAGACCAATGACGACGTCAAGCAGGTGACGTCGAGCGGCGGCGACTCCATGCCGTCGTGGTCGAAAGATGGCCAGTGGATCATCTACATCCGCTCGAAGGTCGCGAGAGGCACCTGGCCGCTCAGGGGCGCCAATCGCCGCTACGACATCGATGTGCCGGATCTCATGCGCGTCCGGGCGGACGGCAGCGCCGAGCCCGAGCGGCTGGCCACCGGTTTCGTGAAGGACGGGCGGCTCGAGTGGTCGGCGTGGATGCGACAGCCGGTCCTGTCACCCGATGGGAAGACGATCGCGCTCATCACCGACGCCCCGAACCCGGGCGAGGACGAGGTCGTGCTGAAGTTCTTCAACGTCGGGACGAAGAAGCTGCGTGCGGCCGGGGTTCGGGCGAGCGGCGTGCTCGGGCACCAGGATCCTGAGTGGCGCCCGGACGGACGGCACCTGCTGTACGTGCAGAACGGCCGCGACGGTGCCCGCGGAGCACCCAAGATCATGCGCTACGACACCAAGACCAAGAAGGCCGGAACGATGAGCGCGGCCGGGTACATGCAGCCTTCCTATTCCCCGGACGGTCGGTTTGTGGCTGCCACCCGGACGACGGTGTTGGGCACGGATGTCGTGATCCTTGACGCGCGGACCGGTCGGGAGCTGCTGCGCCTGACGGACGATGGCGCTTCGTTCGCGCCGACCTGGTCGCCGGCCGGCAACGGGATCGCCTTCCTGCACATCGTCGGACAGACGGTCGATATGCGCCTCGCCGTGCTCGATGGCCTGGCACCGGCGTGGACCGTGAAGGAGATCGTCGACCTGACGGAGGTGTCCGGCCTCGACGCCGCCTCGCGACCCGACTGGTTCATCCCGCCCGAGCTCCTGCCCGCGACCCCGGCACCCACAGTCACGCCGAGCGCGTCCGCGGCCCCAGCCGCGAGCAGCCCCGCCCCGTGATCGCGGGCGGACAGGACCAGGAGCGGGGGGTCGCGGAACTCGGCGGCGCGGGCACGTACCTCGAGCGACTCGGGGCACGTTCCCGGAAGGCCGGAACCGTGCTGTGTCTCGGCCTGGACCCGGACCCGGCATCGCTACCGGCGGGCTTCGGCCGCGAGCTGGCCGGCCTGGAACGCTTTGCGGCGCTGCTGCTGGAGGCCGCCGCCCCGTATGCCGCCGCGGTCAAGCCGAACCTGGCGTTCTTCGAGGCCTACGGCTCGGCGGGTATCGCCGCCCTGGAACGGCTGCGTGCGGGTCTGCCGGACGACCTCCCGGTGATCGCCGACGCGAAGCGCGGCGACATCGGGTCGACCGCCGCGCGCCAGGCCACCGCGCTGTTCGACCAGCTCGGCGCGGATGCCGTGACCGTCAACCCGTATCTCGGCGCGGAGGCGGTCGCCCCGCTGCTCGAGCGCGCGGACCGCTTCGCATACGTCCTGTGCCGCACCTCCAACCCCGGGGCGGGCGAGCTTCAGGATCTCGTGGTCGCCGCCGATCCGGCCACCGATCGCCCGGCGGAGCGGCTTCACGAACGCGTCGCCCGTCTGGCCACCGGCTGGGGCCCGGGTGGCACCGTCGGCCTCGTCGTCGGTGCCACCGCTCCGGAGGAGCTCGCCCGGATCCGTGCGCTCGCCCCTGGTCTGGCCTTCCTCGTGCCCGGCGTCGGGGCCCAAGGCGGTGCCGTCGAGCCGGTCCTCGAGCACGGACCGGCATCGGTCGGACTGGCCCACGGCCAGCCGGGCCGCGGGCTCCTCGTCAACGTGTCGCGGGGCATCGCCGGGGCCGCCTCCGGGAGCGGGGAAGGGGACCCATTCGAGCGTGTTCGGGCCGCCGCCGCCGACTGGGCCGCGCGCCTCCCTGTGCTACCCTAGCCGCCGCAGCCGACCTATCTGAGGACCCTCCGCCATGCTGCCGACACCCGGACCTCTCGAGCTCGTCATCATCCTCGTCATCGCCCTGCTGATCCTCGGCCCGGGCAGGCTTCCCGACGTCGGATCGGCCCTGGGCAAGAGCATCCGCGAGTTCCGCAAGGCGTCCACCGACCTCGGGGATTCCATGAAGGTCGACACGTCGCCCCTGCCGCCCGAGACGCCTGACGCGCCCCCGGCACCCGCACCCGCCGTGGCCCCGCAGGGGGCGGACCTGCCCGGCGCGCCGGCGGCTCCGACCTCCCCGACGACCGGAGCTTCGCGCCCCAGCGAGCCGACGCCCGGCACGAACTAGGCGCCCGGTCCCTCGCCCCCGATGGCCGACGCCGACGCCCTGCGCGACGCTACGAGGCCCGGCGTCCCGGTGACGCCTGATCCCACGCCCCCGCCGCCCGCGACGGCGCCGGACGGCTCGGTCATGTCGCTCGTCGATCACCTCGGTGAGCTGCGGACGCGGCTGTTCCGCGTGATCCTGGCGGTGGTGATCGGCGGGGCCATCGGCTTCTTGCTGGCCACCGAAGTCCGGAACTACCTGCTCGATCTGCTACCCGACAAGACGGCCCAGACCCTCGGACCGGGCGACGGTTTCGCGATCCAGCTGCGGATCTCGCTCATCATCGGGATCATCCTGGCGATGCCGGTGATCCTCTATCAGGTCTGGGCGTTTGTCGCGCCCGGCCTGACCCCGGCGGAGCGCAAGACCGTCAGGCCGTGGGTCCCGCTGGCCCTCGTCTTCTTCGCCATGGGGGTCGGGATCGCGTACCTGGTCCTGCCGTATGCGTTGTCGTTCCTGTTCAGCTTCAACGACGACCGACTCGTCGAGAACGTCGCAGCGGGACCGTTCTTCGACTTCGTGACCACGACCTTCTTGGCCTTCGGGCTGGTGATGGAGTTCCCGATCCTGCTCGTCGGGCTCTCGCGAGTGGGTGTCGTCACCTCGGCCCGCCTCCGCCAAGCCCGCCGCTATGTGATCCTGGGCATCGCGATCTTCTCGGCGGTCGCCACGCCCGGTGGCGACCTCGTCAGCCCGTTCGTGCTCGGTGGCACGATGTACCTGCTGTACGAGTTGACCGTCCTGTTCATCAAGCGCACGGGCCGGTGAGCGAACCCGCGGACCATCTGGTCGGCGACGCTGCCGAGGAACAGGCGGTCGTGATCCTGTCCGGTCTGTCAGGCGGCGGGAAGACGGCGGCGGCGAAGCTGTTCGAGGACCTCGGCTACACCGTGGTCGACAACCTCCCCGGCGAGCTCCTGCCGGATCTGGCGGAGCTGGTGTCGTCGGACCTGCATCGGTTCGCCCGCGTCGCGATCGTCGTCGACGTGCGGTCCGGGGACGCGTCGCTCGCGCTCGCGGCGATGCGCGGTGCGCTGGAAGGCCGCGGGATCATGCCGCGCATCGTGTTCCTCGAGGCTCGCGACGACGTCCTGATCCGGAGGTTCAGCGAGACGCGGCACCGCCATCCCCTGAGCGATCACCGCGGCATCGCGAGCTCCATCGCGGAGGAGCGGCGCATCCTCGACCCGGTCCGTTCCGAGGCCGACGTGATCGTCGACACGTCCGACCTGTCGTTGCGCCAGCTCCGCGAGCGGCTGTTCGCCCAGCTTGCGACGACGACGCGCCCCGACCAGCTCGCCGTGCAGCTCATCAGCTTCGGCTACAAGTTCGGGATCCCGCTCGAGTCCGACCTGGTGTTCGACGTCCGGTTCATCTCGAACCCGTATTACGTGGCCGACCTGCGACCACGCTCCGGCCTGACCGACGAGGTCCGCTCGTACGTCATGGACCAGCCGGTCACGAGCAAGTTCCTCGACCTCCTGCACGACTTCCTGGTGTTCGCCATCCCGGCGTACATCTCGGAGGGCAAGACGCGGCTCACGATCGGCATCGGGTGCACCGGCGGCTATCACCGCAGCATCGTGCTCGCCGAGCAGCTCGCGAGCTGGCTCCGCGAGCAGGACACGGGCCCGGTGGCCGTCTTCCATCGCGAGCTGGATCGGTCGTGAACCTGCGACGCTGGCTGACGCCGGGCATCGGGGTCAAGCGTTGGCTGCTCGTCGTCTTCCTGGGCCTGCTGCTGCTGGCCCTGGCCTTCGCGCACCTGATCCGCCAGGTCGGCGTTGGCCTGGAGCCGGGCGGGCTCGCCGGCACGCTCATCGATTTCGTGACCCTGCAGTTCCTGCCGTACCCGTTGCGCGGCCTGATCGTCGGGGCGATCGGTGTCGGGCTGCTCGCCGTCGGCGGTTACCGGGCGATGCGGGCCATGACCGATCCGCTGCGGGCGTCCGACGCCGATCAGCCCCTGGTCGAGGTCATCTACCAGAAACGCTTCCTGGCCCGGGGACCGCGCATCGTGGCCATCGGCGGCGGGACGGGGCTGTCCACGCTCCTGCGCGGCCTCAAGGAACACACGAGCAATATCACGGCGGTCGTGACCGTGGCCGACGACGGCGGCTCGTCGGGTGTGCTCCGAACGGAGCTCGGGATCCCGCCCGTCGGCGACATCCGCAACTGCATCGCCGCCCTGGCGGACGCGGAGCCGTTGATGAACGAGCTGCTCCAGTACCGATTCCCGGTCGCCGATGCCGACACGTCGGCCGCGGATGGGCCCGGCCTGGCCGGCCACGCCGTCGGCAACCTCCTGCTCGCGGCCATGACCGCGATCGAGGGCGGCGACTTCGAGGAGGGGGTGCGGCGCATCAACCGGATCCTCGCCGTCCGTGGCCAGGTCGTCCCGGTCACCGCGACCCCCTTGACCCTCCACGCCCGCATCCGCGACGGCTCGGTGGTGGACGGGCAGTCGATCATCATGCTCACGCCCGACATCGAGCGGGTCTGGCTCACGCCCGACGGCGTGGATGCCTCCGACGATGCGCTGGCGGCGATCGCCGACGCCGAGCTGATCGTCCTCGGTCCGGGCAGCCTCTTCACGAGCCTGCTGCCGAGCCTGCTGTTGCCATCGATCCGGGACGCGCTCCTGGCCGCCGCCGCGCCGCGCGTGTACGTCTGCAACGTGGCCACCCAGGACGGCGAGACGGCCGGATACGACCTCGCGGCCCACGTCGAGGCGCTCGTGGCCCACACCGCGCCCGGCCTCGTGGACGTCGTCCTCGCGAACAACCGGTTCGACCCGCGGATCGCGACCGATGGGTCCGCGGAGACCGTTCGCCTCAACTGGCCCCCGGCCGACATGGAGCCGGTCCCCCGGCTGATCCTTGACGACGTGGTCCACGCCGACAACCCGCGTCACCACGACCCGGCCCGCCTGGCGGCCGCCATCCTGCGCGCGCTGGAGGCGGAGACCGCGACGCGCCGGCGGACCGTGGGACGGACGGCCTGAGATGACCCGCTCGGAACGGGATCTCGTCACGGCCCTGCGGAACGAATTGGCCGGGATCGACCCCGCACGTTCGTGCGACCGGCTCGCGGAAGCGGCTGGCCTCGGCACGGAGGTCGGTGCCCGCGAGCCGGCGGTGGCACGCCTGGCCGTGCGGTTGCGCCGGGCACGGGAGGAGGCCAACGCCGCGCCCTTCGACTGGTCCATCGCGGCGGAGCACTGCCGAACGGCGTGGCTGCGCGGCCGGTTCCTCGCCCGCGGCTCGCTGAGCCTGGCCGGCGGTCGCACCCACCTCGAGTTCGTCGTGCCGCCCGAGGATGCCCCGGTGCTCGCATCGCGACTCCGGGAGGTCGGCCTGCCGGCCGCGTGGCGGCTCCGGCGCGGTCGCGGCGTCGTGACATGGAAGAGCAGCGAGGCGGTCGGGACCTTCCTGCGCCGGATCGGAGCGGCCGGTGCCTTGCTCGAGCTGGAGGCGCGCCAGGTGTCCCGCGCCCTCCGCGGCGAGCTGAACCGGGTCCTCAACGCCGAGTCGGCCAACCTCCAGCGAGCCGTTGCTGCCGCCGGGCGCCAGCTCGACGCGATCGCCGTGCTCGACGCCGACGGGCGGATGCCCGAGCAGCCGTACGTCGTGCGCCTCATCGCGGATGCGCGCCGCGAGACCCCCGAAGCCACGCTTACGGAGCTCGCCGAACGCCTCGACCTCCATCGATCGGCCGTCCAGCGTGCCCTCGAACGGATCGAGCGGCTTGCGGAGGCAGAACCCGCGCCGCCATCGGGACGTGGTCGCGACCACATGATCCGCGCCCATGCGTGAGGTCGTGGTCGCCGCCAACTGGAAGATGCACACGACGCCTGCGGACGCCGGGGACCTCGCACGGACGATCGCCGCGCGGACGCGCGAACCTGGCGTGACGCGGGTCATCTGCCCGCCCTACCTCTGTCTCGCCGCGGTCGGTGCCGCCCTCGCAGACGTCGACCCCGACGTGGCGGTCGGTGCGCAGAACGTCCACCACGAGCTTGCCGGGGCGTTCACCGGTGAGACCTCCGCACCGATGCTCGCCGGCCTGGCGACGTGGGTCATCGTCGGCCACTCCGAACGGCGACGGGACGCCGGGGAGACGGACGACCTGATCGGCAAAAAGCTCGATCGGGCCGTTGATGCGGCTCTCCGGCCGATCCTGTGCGTCGGCGAGCAGCTCGCCGAGCGAGAGGCCGGGCTCGCCACGGACGTCGTCGACCGGCAGCTGCGCGGCGCTCTCGAAGGTCGCGACCCCGCAGAGACGAGCGCAGCCGGCCTGGTGATCGCGTACGAGCCGGTCTGGGCGATCGGCACCGGCCGAAACGCCACGGGGGCCGACGCCGCTGCGATGTCTGACGCGATCCGGACCAGCCTCGAGAGCCTTGCCTGGGGAGACCTCGCCGCCGACGTGCCGGTCCTGTACGGCGGCAGCGTCACCTCGACCAACATCGACACCTTCTTCGCCGAGCCGTCCATCGACGGGGCGCTCGTCGGTGGCGCGTCGCTCAAGCCGGACGAGATGGCGGGGATCGTGGCCCGGGCCGGGATGACCGCCCGGGCTCGCGGCCTGGCCGGCTGACCGGCCGGTGACGGACACCGCCCGCCGGGCAGGCACCCGGCCCAGACCGATCGTGCTCGTCGTGCTCGACGGGTTCGGGATCGGTGACGGCGGACCGGGCGACGCGATCGCGGCGGCGCCCATGCCGACGTGGCGTGGGTTGCTCGCCGCGTGGCCGCACAGCGTGTTGCGCGCGTCGGAGGACGCGGTGGGGCTGCCGCCGGGCCAGATGGGCAACTCGGAGGTCGGTCATTTGAACCTTGGGGCGGGCCGCCCCGTGCTCCAGGACCTGCCACGCATCGATGCGGCGATCGATGACGGTTCGTTCTTCACCCGGCCCGCGCTGCTCGCGGCCTGCGAACGGGCCCGGGCCGACGGCGTCCTCGACATCGTGAGCCTGATCGGGCCGGGCGGCGTGCACGCCAACGACCGGCACCTGGTCGCGCTCGTGGAGCTGGCCGCGCGCGAGGGCGTTCCCCGGGTGCGCATCCACGCGCTCCTCGATGGTCGTGACACGCCGCCGTCGTCGGCGGGAGGGTACGTGCTCGACCTGGAGTCGCGCCTCGCGACCGCCCACCCCGACGCCGCGATCGCGACCGTCGGCGGGCGGTACTTCGCGATGGACCGCGACCGCCGCTGGGAGCGGGTCGAAGGCGGGCTATGACGCGATCGTCCACGCCGAGGCTTCGCACCACGCCCTATCGGCGGTGGCCGCCATCGACGCTGCCTATGCGCGCGGCGAGACCGACGAGTTCGTCAGTCCCACGCTGGTCGATGGCGTCGCCGGGCCCCTCCCAGCCGGGCACCCGATCGTGGTCGCCAACTTCCGGGCGGATCGGGCACGTCAGCTGACCCACGCGCTCGCCGACGGGCCGGGATTCGAGGGCTTCGACCGCACGTCTCCCAACGGTCGGCCCGCGCCGGACGACCTGCTCGTCGTGACGATGACCGAGTACGAGGAGGGCCTTCCGGCGATGGTCGCGTTCCCGCCCGAGACGGCGCGCTCGTTGGCGCAGGCGATGAGCGAGGCCGGCTGGCGGCAGTTCCACGTGGCGGAGACCGAGAAGTACGCGCACGTCACGTACTTCTTCAACGGTGGCGTCGAGACGCCCTGGCCGGGCGAGGACCGCCGGCTGATCCCGAGCCTCAAAGTCGCGACGTACGACCTGGCGCCCGCGATGTCGGCGGTCGGGGTGACCGACGCGCTCGTGGAGGCGATCGAGTCCGGCCAGTACGACTTCATCGTCGCGAACTACGCGAATCCGGACATGGTCGGCCACACCGGCGTGTGGGACGCGACGATCGAGGGCCTCGCCGTGGTCGACGCGTCGCTCGCACGAGTCGTCGAAGCGATCGATCGGACCGAGCGCGCGGACCCGAGTGGCCGGAACGGCCCCGGCGCGATCCTCGCCGTGACGGCCGACCACGGCAACGCCGACGACCTGCGCGACGCCGATGGCCGGCCCGTCACGGCGCACTCGCTGAACCCGGTGCCGTTCCTGCTGATGGGCCGTTCCGTCGCCGGTCGAAGGCTCACCGACGGGGTCCTCGCGGACGTCGCCCCGACGCTCCTCGAGCTCGCGGACCTTCCGCGATGGCCGGCGATGACCGGGCGCTCGCTCCTGGTTCCCGAAGGGGCCGAGTCCCTCTTGTGATAGCATCGGCCGCCGAACGAACGGAGGTCCAACGACTCGTGAACCCCATCCTGGCCCTCGGCCAGATCATCGTCAGCATCGCGCTGATCGCCGCGATCCTGCTGCAGGCGCGCGGCACCGGCCTGTCCGGCACCTTCGGTGGCGATTCCGCCGTGTACCGGAGCCGCCGTGGCGTCGAGCGACGGCTGTGGCAGTTCACGATCGTCCTGTTGGTCCTGTTCGTCGCATTCTCGCTGGCGTCCTACATCCTCGCGCCCAGCACGACCGCCTGACGGCAGCGCTGCGGGCGACCCGCGGCGCTCCCCAATCGGAGCCTCATGACCCGAACCGATACGTTCGTGGTCGGGACCCTCGTTCTGGTGCTCGCCATCGTCGCGGCCCTTATCGGCGTCCCGGCCCTCCAACTGTCCTCTTCGACCTCACCGCTCGCGTCCCCGCCCGGCAGCGGTCCCGCGACGGTGACGCGGCCCTACATCGAGGGCGCGCTCGGGGCGCCGGCATCGGTCACGCCGCTGACTGCGCGGACCCAGGTCGACCGCGACCTCGTGGCCCTGCTGTTCTCCGGCCTGGTGCGCAACGGCCCGGACGGCACGCTCGTGCCCGATCTCGCCGAGCGCTGGTCGGTCGACAAGACAGGCAGGACCTGGACCGTCGACCTTCGCGAGGACGCGCGCTGGCACGATGGCCAGCCCGTCACCAGTGACGACGTCCTGTTCACGATCGAGACGCTCCAGGATCCGTCGTACGCCGGTCCGTCGTCGACCTCGTGGAGCGAGGTCACGGTCAGTGCCAGCGGGCCGCACCGCGTGGTCTTCACGCTGGAAACGCCCCTCGGCGGCTTCCTCCAGGCCCTCACCCAGCCGCTCGCTCCGGCCCACCTCCTTGGCGACGTGCCGGTCGACGCCCTGGCCGATGATCCGTTCGGCCAGCAGCCGCTGGGCTCGGGGCCATTCGCCCTCGTCGAGCTGACCGATACGTCGGCATCGCTCGTACCGGCGGGCGATTTCGTCCCCGTCGAGGAGGACCCATCGGCCGTCCCGTCGTCGCCGGCACCCCCGGATTCCCTGGGCACGCCGGCACCGACCGATCGCCCGTCGCGGCCGCAGCCATACCTGGCGGGCATCGAGTTCCGGTTCTACGACGACAGCGCCAAGCTGGCGGCCGACTTCAAGAGCGGGGTTGTCGATGGGGCGTCGGGGATCTCGCGCCAGGAGGCCGCAGGTCTCGGATCGGAGGCCGGCACGCGCCTGCTGCGCTACCCGGGCGCCACCCTGACCACGGTCCTGCTGAATCTGCGGCCGGCACACCCCGAGTTCGCGTCGCCCGCGGTCCGGACGGCGCTCCTGCAGGCGATCGACCGGGTCCGGCTCATCGACGAGGCCTACGCGATGTCCGCCGCAAGTGCCACCGGCCCTATCCCGCCGTCCTCGCCACTGTTCGACCCGGGGGCCGATCCCGTGGTGCCCTACGACCGGTTCGGTGCGAGCCGGGCGCTGACGAAGGCCGGCTGGGACCACAAGAAGGACGGCTGGTATCTGCCCGACGCGAAGAAGCCCATCACGCTCGAAGTCGTCAGTCCGACACAGGGCACCAATCCGGGCCTCTTCGCCGCGGCTGAGGCGGTCGTCCGCGACTGGAAGGCGCTGGGCTTCAAGGTGAGCCACGTGCCGTTGCCGCCAGCGGAGTTCGTGACCGATCGGCTCGCGACCGGCACGTTCCAGGCCGCCGTGGTCGACGTCACCGTCGGCTTGGACCCGGACCTCTATCCGCTCCTCGCGTCGAGCCAGACGCTGACCGGCGGATCGAACGTCATGGGCGTCCAGGACCCGACGCTCGATGCCCTGCTCGTCAAGGCCCGTGCGCCGGGTACCGAGGCCGCCCGGAAGACTGCCTACAGCGCGTTGCAGAAGCAGCTGGCGACGGGTCGATACCTGCTTCCGCTGGCCTTCGCGGACGAGGTCGTGGTGGCCCACGACACGCTCGCAGGACCCGTTTTGCGGCAGGCCTCGGACCCCTCGGATCGATTTTGGGATGTGCTAACATGGCGCCTCGCCGTCGACCGGTAGCGGTCAATAGCGGGTCCGTGCCGAGGTGGCGGAATGGCAGACGCGCTGGTTTCAGGTACCAGTGGCCGCAAGGTCGTGTGGGTTCGAGTCCCTCCCTCGGTACCATTCCCCTCGGACCGCTGAACGGCGAACACCTGGGCCCAGGTGGCGGAATTGGTATACGCGTACGTTTGAGGGGCGTATGAGGCAACTCATCCGGGTTCAAGTCCCGGCCTGGGCACCACTCGCACCCCATGACGACCGCCGATCGGGCGGTCGTTCGCATGTTCGGGAGCCGTTCCTCGCCGCGCGGCGTTGTAGGCTGCACCTCCCGGGCGGTTAGCTCAGTTGGTCAGAGCGCCTCGTTTACACCGAGGAAGTCGGGGGTTCGAGTCCCTCACCGCCCACCACCTCCGCCGCCGGTGAGCCAGGTCGGGGGTCATGCGGCGACAATGGCGAGCGTGATCGGCCAGTCCTCGAGGCTGCGACTCGGGTTGCTCGTGCTCGTTGTGGGTCTCGCGGCGGGCGTGGTCACGCAGGTCGCCCAGAGCGTCCTGCCCACTGGTTGGTCGCAGGCGGCCAACGCGATCTCTCCGTGGTTGTTGGTCGCATTCCTCGTCGGTTCGGTGATGCCCGCGCGGCCGAGCGCGGCGTTGGCCGGTGCCGCGACCCTCGTGCTGGCCCTCGTCGGCTACTACGCGACGACGACGATTCGCTACGGCATCGGCGGCGGAACGGGTGCCCTGGTGTTCTGGGGGCTCGGGGCGCTGGTCGGCGGTCCGATCTTCGGGCTTGCCGGTCAGGCCTGGCGGCGTGGGCCCGATCGGTCGTCCGCCGGCGCGCTCGGGCTGCTCGCTGCGGCGTTCGTCGGCGAGGGCGGCTATCACGCGCTCGTGCTGAGCGAGCCGAACGTCGGGGTGGGCTTCGCCATCGCCGGTGCGATCGTCCCAGTCGCCGTCGGCCGGACCCGCGGGGAGCGCGTCGGTGCGTATGTCGCCGCGATCCCGGCCCTGCTTCTCGCTGCGATCGGGTGGACGGTCTTCCTGTGGCTCAACAACGTCACGGCTGGACTGTAGCTACTACGGACCTGAGCCAACCTGTCTAGCCGATGGTCCGACCGGCCACCATCGGCTAGACTCCATGTGACGGGTCGCCAATCTGTGCGCACCTGACTGGAGGAGGGGCAGTGGACCCACTCGTACTCATCGTCATCGGTGTCATCGTCGTCCTGGTCGTCCTGGCGATCGGCATCTACAACTCCCTGGTGCAGAAGCGCCTGCGCATCGACGAGGCCTTCGCCCAGATCGAGGTCCAGCTCAAGCGCCGTCACGACCTGATCCCGAACCTCGTGAACGCGGTCAAGGGCTACATGGGCTTCGAGCAGAAGGTCCTGACCGACGTCACCAACGCCCGCGCGAACGCCGTGGCCGCCGGTGCCCAGGGCCCGGCCCAGCAGGCCGCCGCCGAGAACGCGCTGACCGGTACGCTGCGCTCGCTGTTCGCGGTCGTCGAGAACTACCCCGAGCTCAAGGCCAACCAGAACGTCCTGGAACTCCAGGAGCAGCTGACGACGACCGAGAACCAGATCTCGTTCTCGCGCCAGCACTACAACGCGACGGTCCTCGACTACAACACGGCGATCGCGACGTTCCCGAACGTCCTCCTCGCCGGACCGCTGGGCTTCGCGAAGCGCGAATTCTTCGACGCCGAGCCTGAGGCCGCCAACGTCCCGAACGTCGACCTCAGCCTGACCTGACCCGCCGACCGCGGGAGGCACCGTGGCCGGCTCCTTCTACGACCAGATCGCCGCCAATCGGCGGAACTCGTTCCTCATGGCGGCGTTCGTCGTCGTCCTGCTTGGGCTCCTCGGGTTCGCGATCGGCTACGCCGTGTCCGGCGAACCGGCCGGTGGCCTCGCCGTCACCGTTGGCGCCGTCCTTCTCGGAAGCCTGGCCGGCGTCGGGACGTATTTCGCGGGCGACTCGCTCGTGCTGTCGGTCAGCGGCGCCCGGGAGGTCGATGAGGCGGCGGCCCCGCAGCTGCTGAACGTGGTGCGCGAGATGGCCATCGCCGCTAACGTGCCGATGCCGCGCGTGTACCTGATCGAGGACACTGCACCCAATGCGTTCGCGACCGGTCGCGATCCGAAGCACGCGTCGGTCGCGGTGTCGACCGGACTGCTCGAAAAGCTCGACCGCGAGGAGCTGCAGGGCGTCATCGCACACGAGCTCTCCCACGTCCGCAACCTTGATATCCGGTTCTCGCTCATCGTCGGCGTCATGGTCGGCGCCATCGCGATCCTCGCCGACTTCTTCCTGCGGTTCACGTTCTGGGGCGGCGCGTCGCGCGGGCGGGATCGCGACAGCGGCGGAGGCGGCGGTGCGCAGACGATCATCTTCATCATCGCCATCGCCCTGGCCATCCTCGCGCCGCTGATCAGCCGGTTCATCCAGCTGGCCGTGAACCGGCAGCGCGAGTACCTCGCCGATGCGTCCGCGGTGGAGCTGAGCCGCAACCCGTACGGCCTGGAGCGGGCTCTGGCCAAGATCTCGGCCGATCCGGAGGTGCTCGAGGTCGCCAATCGTGGCACCCAGCACATGTACTTCACCAACCCGATCAAGAAGTTCGAGGAGCGCGCGTCGGGCCTGATGTCGACCCACCCGCCGATCATCGACCGGATCAATCGGCTGCGTCAGCTCACGGGCGAAGCGCCACTTGGGCACGGCCGAACAGGCGCAACTCGCCGGCCTGGAGTAGGGCAGGGGAGGCTTCGGGCGGCGCGGCGCGGCGCGGGCCGTGCTGGCACCCGGGCCGGGCCGGCACCGGGGCCGGCACGCCAGGCTGGAACCGGGAGCGTTCCGACTCACCGCCGAACCGCCAGATCCGGGCCTTCCGACGTCATCTGGAACGCGGTGTGTCGCCGTCCAGCACTCGATCGACCCTTCCGTCGTCGGTCGGAACGCTGGTGGTTCCACCACCGCGGGCTTGGGACCGGCCAGACTGCCCGGGCCGTGGCAAGCCCTCGAAGGGCCGTGGTATCCTGCCCTCCGCCGACGGGCAGCCAACGGGTTGGCCATCGGGCCGAGGTAGCTCAGTCGGTAGAGCACGCGACTGAAAATCGCGGTGTCGCCAGTTCGATCCTGGCCCTCGGCACCACCTTTCGAGGCGGTCGACCTCCGGGCGGAAGTGGCTCAGTTGGTAGAGCATCACCTTGCCAAGGTGAGGGTCGCGGGTTCGAGTCCCGTCTTCCGCTCCATTCATCCTCCCCGAAGGCGCCGCTGCCCCTTCGTCTAGTGGTAGGACAGCGGACTTTGGATCCGTGAACCGAGGTTCGAATCCTCGAGGGGCAGCCAACACCCGGACCGAACCCCGGGTAAAGTCTTGTCTGGCGACGTGGTGAAGTGGTTCAACACGGAGGTCTGCAAAACCTCTATTCACCGGTTCGAATCCGGTCGTCGCCTCCACTCCTTGACCACGACACCGCCCGCTGAGCGATCAGCGGCTTTCGTTCGTCCCTTGAGTGTTGGTGCCTCGGATACGTGGCAGCTAAGCGCGGCCGCGTACCCTTCTGGCATCGACTCATACCGCCCCACCGGACCCGCTGCATCCCGTCGGCACCAGGAAGAAGGTATCGATGCGTGGATCCATCAGCGCGTTTCGGAACGTCGGCCTCGTCGCCCTGGTGGTGGCCGGTTTGCTCGCCCCGGCGACCGTGTCCGCGGCTCCCAAGCCAAAGGAAGTCGAGGTCCTCTTCATCAGCCGCGCGGAACTCGAGGCAGCTGGCTTGATGACCTCCGATGCCCTCGGGCCGACGTCGCAGCTTTGGTGCATGTGGGACTGCAACTACGCTCGAAACAGTCGGTCCGTGGGCACGACCAACGAGTTCGTGACGAGGGTTTCCGGCCCTGGCCCCGGCACACTCGCGATGGACATCACGCGCCAGGTCAGCAACAGCTTCACGGCAACGGTCACGGTGGGTGCCGACAAGATCTCGGCGGCGGTGGGCTTCAGCGTCACCTGGACGGACACCCAGACCTACAAATACAGCACGACGCTTCCCAGCGGTGCGTGCTGGACGATCCGGGCCTACAACACCATGGATAACTACGCATTCGAGGTCTGGCAGAACGCCTTCATCGGGCCCGATTTCAAGGTCGGCACCGGCAGGGCCAAGCGCTTCATGGGAATCAAGTTCACGCTCACCAAGGCCTGCTGAATCAGGGCGTCCTTCCTGCAGGAAGTACTGGGACGCAGGCGGTGCCGGTCTCACCCAAATGGATGGATATGGCGCCATGGGTCGCCCGCTATGCTGGGCCGGTCGCCAAGCTTCACCGTCGACCCTCGACCGGTGCTCGGCGCGAGGGAGGTGGTCGCATGATGGCGATCTTCGGGGCGCTCCTGCCACGGTTCGCGCTCCTCGTCGGCTGGGCGAATGATCCTGCGAGCTGGCAAGCGATCTTCGGCTCACCCGTGTGGTTCCTGGGCGGGTTCCTGTTCTTCCCCTGGACGACCCTGATCTACGGGTTCGTGCAGCCGAACGGATTGAGCCTCCTCAACATCATCTTCCTGGGGATGGCGCTGCTGATCGACCTCGGCACATGGGGCGTCGGGTTCTTCGCGAGCCGGCAACAGGTCTCGAACTACCGCGGAACGTAGGGAGCGCGCCGGTCGAGCTCCCGGCCAGGCGCGCACCGGCTCAGCATCCCCAGCCGGCGAATGGAGGCTCCCCGGCGGGTGTCGCAGCGCCCTCGACCCACAGCCAGAGGGCCCCGTGCTGGCCGAACCACGACTCGGTGACCCTGCCACCGGGCGGCGGCACGCACCAGCACGATCCGCCGGTGTTGAACACGACCGTGTGCCCGAGGCTCATGGCTCGCTCCCTTGCCGCCGCCGGCGTCAGGCCGTGCACCTCGGGTAGAACGGCCATGTTCGTTCCGCCGTCGGCGAGGGGGACCTCCCGCCCGATCCCGCGTGCGTTCTGGCAGCCGGCGCTCCCGGCGTCCAGGTTGGGAATGGCCGAACAGGCCGACAACAGCACGACCGAAGCGACCAGCAGCACGAGCCGATGAGGGGTGTGCATCGCGAAGACGATCGTACCCGTCGGCTTGCGGCGAGTCCAAGTCTTGGCGACAACCAGCCCTTCCGCGCCGCTTTGCGCTCGGCCGGAGCGGCGGAATGACAGACGAGCGGACGTAACGCCGCGGCCCGCAAGGACCCGGCTTGATCGTTTCAGCGCCGCCACCATGGACCACGCCGACACCCAATCGAAAAATAGGGACTAGACGTCCGCGAATACCGGTATAGATTGGTGCCGGTACGGTCGGTCCGGTGGGGATCCGGAGCCCAGAGCGGCAACCGATCGTCGATTTGGGGGGGCCGAACATGGACGTCGTCCAGCGACCGGTGATGCCGCCGGTCTGGGGGCCGCGCATGTCAGCCCGATATCGCGTCGCCCTTGTGGCGCCATGTCTGAGAGGCGGTCGGGGATGAGTTCGATCATCGGGTGGAGTCTGTCCTTCCGCACCCTGGTCGTGGGACTCGCCGCGGGCCTCGTGGTCCTGGGCGGTCTCCAGTTGCAGAACGCGCCGGTCGACGTCCTGCCGGAATACACGGTCCCCTACGTCGAGGTCCAGACGGAGGCCCTCGGGCTGTCCGCCGCTGAAGTCGAGCAGTTCGTCACCGTCCCGATGGAGGCGTTGATGCTGAACGGCGTCGCCTTCGTCGACACGGTCCGCTCCGAATCGGTCCCCGGTCTGTCGTCGATCGTGTTGTTGTTCGAGCCCGGCACGGACCTCTATCGCGCCCGGCAGCTGGTCCAGGAACGGATGAGCCACGCCAACCTGCTGCCGAACGTCTCCAAGCCGCCACAGATGATCCAGCCCCTGTCGTCCGCCAGCCGGGTCATGATCGTCAGCCTCGCCTCGTCGGTGATGACGCCTACCGACCTGTCGGTGCTGGCTCGTTGGACCATCCGTCCTCGGCTGATGGGCGTCGAAGGCGTCGCCAACGTCGCGATCTGGGGCCATCGAGAGCGCCAGCTCCAGGTCCTCGTCGACCCGGAGCGGCTTCACGGCCGCGGCGTGACGCTGGATCAGGTCATCAGCACGACGGGTAATGCGCTGTGGGTCTCCCCGCTCAGCTATCTGCGGGCCTCCACGCCTGGCGCAGGCGGGTTCATCGACACGCCCAACCAGCGTCTCGGCATCCGCCACGTGCTGCCCATCCGGACCCCCGACGACCTGTCGCGCGTTCCGATCGACGGGCGCCCGACCCTCCGGATCGGCGACGTCGCCGATGTCGTCGAGGATCACCAGCCGATGATCGGCGATGCCAGCACCGCCGAGGGCCAGGCCCTCATGCTCATCATCGAGAAGCTCCCCGGCGAGGACGCGGTGTCGGTCACCCGCAAGGTCGAAAGCGCCCTGGCCGCGATGCAGACCGGTCTGCCCGGGGTGTCGGTCGATACGACGGTCTATCGCGAGGCGACCTTCGTCGAATCGGCGATGGCCAACCTCGGGCTCGTCATGCTCATCGCCCTGCTGTTGATCGCCGTCGTCGTGGGCGCGTTCCTCCAGGAATGGCGGGCGGTCGTCATCGCGATCGTGGCGATCGCGATCTCCATCCTGGCGGCCGCGCTCGTGCTCTACCTCCTGGGAGCGAGCCTCAACGCGCTCGTGGTCGCCGGTCTCGTGGTTGCCCTGGCCGTCATCGTCGACGACGTGATCGTCGACGTCGACAATGCGCTCCGGCGCCTGCGCGAGCGGAGCAACGACGAATCCCCCGTGCCGTTGGCCGACGCGCTCCGCGCCTCATTCATGGAGGTCCGTGGGGCCTCGATTTCGGCCACGGTGGTCGTCCTGCTCGTCCTGGTGCCGGTGCTCGCCCTGGGCGGCATCGTCGGAACATTCCTCGTGCCCTTTGCGCTGGCGTTCATCGTCGCCACGCTCGCGTCGCTCGTGGTCGGGCTGACCGTCACTCCGGCACTCGCCACGCTGCTCCTGCGAAGTGCGCCCATCGAACGGACGGAGCCGCGTCTCATCCGGACCCTCCAGGCGTGGCACCAGCGCGCGTTGTCGCGAACGTTCACGCGGCCGGCGGCCGCATACATCGCCGTGGCCGTGCTCGCCCTGGTTGCGCTCGCCGCGATCCCCCAGTTCGGGACGTCGCTCGCGCCGACCTTCCGGGAGCGCGACATGCTCGTCGAGGTCGATGCCGCACCCGGCACCTCGCAGCCAGCGATGAACCGGATCGTCGAGCAGGCGTCCGCAGAGTTGCGGGCGATTCCCGGCATCCGTCGCGTCGGCAGTCACGTCGGACGGGCCATCATGTCCGATCAGGTCGTCAACATCGCTTCCGGGCAGATCTGGCTGAGCATGGATCCTGCGGTGGACTACGACGCGACACTCGCGAGTGTTCGGTCCGTGGTCGCGGGCTATCCGGGGCTGGCGCTCTCGGTCGACACGTACCTGAGCGACCGAGCTAGCGACGTCGCCCCGGCGCCGGCCGAGCCCGTCGCCGTGCGCGTCTTCGGCCCCGATCTCGCCGAGCTGGGGACCCAGGCGGAGGCCGTTCGCACCGCGATCGCCGACATCCCCGGCATCAGTGCGCCCCGGATCGTGACGACGCCGGTGGAGCCCACCGTCGAGGTCGAGGTCGACCTGGACGCGGCGGCGCGTCACGGGGTCAAGCCCGGCGATGTGCGGCGGGCCGCGGCGACCCTCATCAACGGCCTCGAGGTCGGCAACCTCTTCGAGGACCAGAAGGTCTTCGAGGTGATGGTCGTGGGGGTGCCCGAGATGCGGCACAGCCTGACCAGCATCGAGGACCTGCGCATCGACACGAACAACGGCGGGCAGGTCGCGCTCAAGGACCTTGCGTCGGTCCGCATCGCACCCGCACTCGTGTCGATCGAGCGCGAAGGCATCTCGCGCTATGTCGATATCGTGGCGGATGTCGAAGGTCGGGATGTCGCGGCTGTCCTGGCCGACGTCGACACGCGCCTGGCGGGCATCACCTTCCCGATGGAGTACCACCCCGAGGTGTCCACCGCCTACGCCGACGCACAGGCCGACGTCCAGCGACTGGTCGGGGTGATCGTCGCGATCGCGATCATCGCCTTCCTGGTCCTCCAGGCCGCGTTCCAGAGCTGGCGGCTCGCCGCCATCTCGATGATCGCCCTGCCCGTTACCCTCGGTGGCGGCGTCATCGCGGCCTATCTGACGGGCGGGCTGCTCACGCTGGGGTCGTTCGTGGGATTCCTCGCGGTCCTCGCGATCGCGGCCCGCAACACGGTGGCGTTGGTCGACCGGCTCAGATCGCTGGAGCGCCTGGGGACTGCACCTGGTCCGTCTCTCGTTCTACGCGGGACGCGCGAACGCCTGGGGCCCATCGTCATGACGGCCCTCGCGGTGGGTCTGGCGTGCCTGCCGATCCTCATCTTTGGCGACCGGCCGGGCCTGGAGCTCCTGCGTCCGATGGCGGTCGTGCTCGTGGGCGGACTGATCACATCCACCCTGATGAGCCTGTTCTTCTTCCCGACGTTGTACCTCGACCTGACGGCGCGACGCGCCGCCGAAACCGTCGATGTCACCCTCCCCAAGGCCACCGAGCCGCAGCCGGCAGGAGTCCAGTGATGCGCCGATCGATCGCCATCCTCATCGCAGGTCTCGTCGTTGTCGGCTGTGGGCAGGCCCCACCCGGGCCGGTCGCGGAGGCGGATGAACCGGCGCACGTGGAACCGGTCGCCGGCAACGAGTCGCTCCACCACATCACGCTTACCCCTCGCGCCGCAGAGCGCCTCGGCATCGAGACGGCCGAGGTCGTCGCTGCCCCGGGCGGCGCCGGGCGGACCCGCGTGCCGTACTCGGCGGTGATTTACGGTGCGGACGGCGACGCCTGGGCCTACGTCGTCGAAGACGCTCCGAACCAGTTCGTGCGGCATGCCCTGACGGTCGCGGAGATCGTGCCTGACGCGGGTGGCGATTACGCGGTGCTGGCTGCTGGGCCGTCAGCCGGGATGTCGGTCGTGAGCGTCGGCGTCGCGGAGCTGTACGGCACCGAATTCGAAGTCGGGCACTGACCGCGGACTCAGGACGGACATGAAGGTGGGTGGGATCGTCCGATGATGCGCCGGATCGTCGACTGGAGCCTGCGGTTCCGATTCATCGTGGTCGGACTGGCGGCCGCGCTGATGTTCTTCGGGATCGGACAGGTGCGGTCCATGCCCGTCGACGTATTCCCGGAGTTCGCCCCGCCTCGGGTCGAGATCCAGACGGCGTCCGTTGGCCTGTCATCGTCCGAGATCGAGTCTCTCGTGACGATCCCGCTCGAGCAGGCGCTCCAGGGGATCCCGCGGCTGGATGTCATGCGCTCGAAGTCCGTGCCGCAGCTGTCCTCCATCATCATGATCTTCGAGCCGGGCACCGACCTCCTCGACGCTCGCCAGCTCATCGGTGAGCGGCTGGCGACCGTCACACCGACACTGCCGAACTGGTCGACGCCACCGACCATGATCCAGCCCCTGTCGGCCACAAGCCGAACGATGAAGATCGGCGTCTCGTCGGACACGGTCGACCTTATCGACCTCTCGCTCATGGCTCGCTGGAAGATCCGGCCGCGCCTGATGCAGGTGCCCGGTGTCGCGAACGTCGCCATCTGGGGACAGCGCAACGAACAACTCCAGGTCCAGGTCGATCCGAAGCGCCTGGCCGCTCACGGGATCACCCTTGACACGGTGATGTCGACCGCCGCTGACGCGCTCGACGCGGGGCTGCTCAAGTTCACCAACGGCGCGTCCGTCGGGACCGGCGGGTTCGTGGACACGCCCAACCAACGGCTGGCGATCCACCACGTCCAGCGGATCGTCGATGCCGAGGACCTCGGCGAGGTCGCCATCGTGACTCCGTCCGGCCGGCCCTTGACCATAGCGGACGTGGCCGAGATGGAGGTCGGGCACCAGCCGCTCATCGGCGACGCAGTCATCAACGACGGGGATGGCCTGCTGCTCATCGTTGAAAAGTTCCCGTGGGCGAACACGCTGGACGTGACCCACGGCGTGGAACGGGCGCTTCAGCAGCTGGCTCCGGCGCTGCCGGACATCGCCATCGACTCGGCGATCTTCCGGCCGGCGACTTTCATCGAGGATGCGATCGGCAACCTGAGCAACGCGCTCCTACTCGGATGCCTGCTCGTGGTTGGGATCCTCATCGTGTTCCTGTTCGATTGGCGGACGGCCCTCATCAGTCTGGTGGCGATCCCGCTGTCGCTCATGGCCGCGGCCGTGGTCCTGTACGTCAGCGGCGCGACCCTGAACACGATGGTCCTGGCGGGGTTCGTCATCGCGGTGGGGGTGGTGGTCGACGATGCGATCATCGACGTCGAGAACATCGTGCGCCGGCTCCGCCAGGCTCGCCTTGAGCACCTGCCGGTCTCCACGCGATCCGTCGTCCTGTCGGCCTCGCTCGAAGTGCGCAGCGCGATCGTGTACGCCACCCTGATCGACGTCGTCGCGCTCATCCCGGTCTTCATGATCGGCGGGCTGTCCGGGGCGTTCTTCCAGCCCCTGGCGATCTCGTACGGGCTCGCCGTGCTCGCCTCGATGCTCGTCGCCCTCACGGTCACGCCGGCGATGGCCTACATCCTGCTGCGCAACGCCGCCATCGAGAAGCGCGAACCAACGGTCGTGAAATGGCTCCAGGCCCGTTACGGGCGCGTGCTCGAGCGGCTCATGCGACGCCCGCAGATCGCCTGGACGGGCGCCGCCGCCGTCGTGCTCGCCGGGGCGCTCGTCGTCCCCGGCCTCGGGCAATCGCTGCTGCCCTCGTTCAAGGAACGCGACTTCCTCATGCACTGGCTGACGACGCCGAGCGCCTCGCACCCGGAGATGGTCCGGATCACGAAGCAGGCCAGCGTGGAGCTGCGCGACATCGACGGGGTGCGCAATTTCGGCGCCCACATCGGCCAGGCGCTCGAAGCCGACGAAGTCGTCGGCATGTATTTCGGCGAGAACTGGATCAGCGTGGATCCCGCCGTCGACTACGAGGACACGGTCGCGCACATCCAGGAGGTGGTGGACGGCTATCCGGGCCTGCAACGCGACGTCCTGACCTACCTCAAGGAGCGCATCCGCGAGGTGTTGACCGGCAGCAGCGAGGCCATCACCGTCCGGATCTTCGGACCTGACCTCGAGACCCTTCGGGACAAGGCGGAAGAGCTACAGACCGCGATGGAGGGCATCCCCGGCCTCATCGACCTGCACGTCCAACTCCAGGACGAGATTCCTCAGATCGACATCGAAGTGGATCTCGCGGCGGCGGAGCGATACGGTCTCAAGCCCGGGGACGTTCGGCGCGCAGCCTCTGCGCTCATCGCGAGCGAGGAGGTCAATGACACCTATCGGGAAGGCAAGATCTTCGACGTCCGCGTGTGGGGGACGCCCGAGGTCCGAAACAGCCTCTCCAGCATCGAGGGGTTGATGCTCGACACGCCGAGCGGCGAACAGGTCCGCCTGGACGTGGTGGCCGACGTGTCGATCCAGCCGACGCCCAACGCGATCAATCGTGAAGGGGTGTCACGGCGGCTCGATGTGGGCGCCAACGTCCAAGGTCGCGATCTCGGAGCCGTGGTCCGCGACGTCGAGACGGCGATCGCCTCCGTCGCTTGGCCGCTGGAATACCACCCAGAGGTGCTCGGTGAGTATGCCGAGCGCCAGGCTGCCCAGGATCGGCTACTGCTGTTCGCCATCGCGGCCGCCATCGGGATCTTCCTGCTGCTGCAAGCGGCGTTCGGAAGCACGCGACTGGCCATCGTCTCCTTCGTGGCGCTGCCCTCGGCCCTGGTCGGCGGGGTCCTCGCCGCCGCCTGGCTCGGTGGCGGGGTCATCTCGCTTGGCTCCCTGGTGGGGTTCTTCACCGTGCTCGGGATCGCCGCGCGCAACGGGATCATGCTCATCAATCATTACCAGCACCTGCAGCGGTACGAGGGTGAGTCGTTCGGGCCCGCGCTCGTCATCCGGGGCGCGCGCGAGCGACTCTCCCCGATCATGATGACCGCGCTCGCTACCGGGTTCGCGCTCATCCCGCTCGTGATCGCCGGCGATCTGCCCGGTCACGAGATCGAACACCCGATGGCGATCGTCATCCTGGGCGGCCTGGTGACCTCGACACTCTTGAACCTGTTCCTGCTCCCCTTGCTGTACCTGCGGTTCGGCCGACCGACAGCGCCGGCCGAAGCCAGCTTGCCGACGGAGGCCGCCCTCGCCGGATAGGCTGTCCACCCGGCCGGAGTGGCGGAATGGCAGACGCAGCGGACTTAAACTCCGCGGCCCGCAAGGGCGTCCGAGTTCGAATCTCGGCTCCGGCACCATGGTCTGCCCCGTGGGTGTACCGTCGGGTCTCCCAGCCCAGACGGACACGGCCCTTGCGGATCGCGGAAGGAGAGCTCGAGCGATGAGAGCGGCAGCGCTGGTTGTGCTCCTCTTGGCGGGCTGCACCGCGGCTCCGGCCGCGTCGCCGTCCCCGGCCCCGCCTGCCGCCACGGCCGCACCGGCAACGCCGACGCCCAGCCCGTCGCCGACGCCCACGGCTGCGGCCGCCTCTCCCGTGGTCAGCACGGTCTACACCGCCGACGACACCGAGATCGCCAAGTTGATCAAGGCAGGCGCCGCCGAGGCGATCCCCGATCTCAAGGGCCTCAACAAGATGGACCCGAGCAAGCTGGAGGGCCAGTTCCTGCCCCTGGGCGAATGGATCACGAGCCAGCAGGAAGGCGTCGCGGCGTACACGCCGACCACCTGCACGGCGCCGGCGCTCGAACTGTTCCTCGATGGGATCGCCAAATACGACGCCATCCGGAAGCAGTTCCTCGCCTGGAGGGACTGGGGTGCGACCGGGCATGCATTCCCGGTCGCGGCTCCCGGCCAGGCCGTGGTCGCCTTCGAGAAGGCGGTCGCCGAGCTCGAGGCGTCCTGCCCCGCCTGAGTCCTCAGGCGCGGCGGCGCAACCCGAACAAGCCGGCTTTCTTCCTGGGCTCCTGAGCCGGGACGACGACACCGTCCGTACCGAACGCGGTCGAGCTGAGCTTGACCAGTCGTTCCGCCGCGGCCGATCGAGGCGCGCCCATGACGATCGGCACACCCTCGTTGACGGCCTTGAGGTACAGGAAGGCGTCGTACGGGAGGTCGAGCCCGACCGGCGTTCCCAGGGCGGACTCGATATCGCGCGGCTTGAGGATGTCGCGCGCGAACATGTTGTTGAGCACGAACGTGGCCTTCGTGCCGATCGAGCCGTTCTCGGTCAGGTACTCGAGCAGGCCGTGCATCGCCTTGAGGGCCGGGATCTCGGGGTACACGCCGAGCAGGATCGTCTCGGCGGCCTCGAACACGGCCAGCGTGCGCTCGTCGAGCGTCGAGCCCGCATCGATGACGACCGACTCGTAGCCTTCGAGCAAGGCCGCGATCAGCTGCGAGACGTGGTCGGCGGTGATGAATTCGGACGACTCCGGCGTGGTGGGCGCGGCGATCACGTGGAGGCCGCTGTCGTGCCGCATCGCAAACGTGCGCAGGAGCTCCGGCTCGCGCAGGACCGCCTCGTCACGGACGATGTCGGTCAGGGTCTGCTTGGCGGCCAGGTTGAGGTGGGTCGCGACCGCGCCGAACTGCAGGTCCAGGTCGACCAGGACCACGCGATCGGGTCGTCGCTGCGCCGCCGCCACCGCGATGTTCGTCGCGATGGTCGTCGTCCCGACCCCACCCTTGGGGCTGAAGACGGCGACCACTCGGCGGGCCTGCGAGATCGTGAGGCCGTCGGACGAGACGACGGGCGCCTTGTGCTTCGATCGCTGGAAGCGCAGGAGCAGTGCCTCGACCCGCGCTTCGACCTCACGAGCGTCGAACGGTCGGGCGATGACGTCGTCCGCGCCGGCTTCCAGGAAGCCGATCCGCTCCTCGACGTCATCGGTGTTGGCAACGCACAGGATGGGGACCGCCGCCATGGCCGGGGTGGCCCGGATCTCGCGACAGAGCTCGATGCCGGTCCTGGTCGGGACCGCGTCCTCCTTGGCCTCCTTCTTGGCGTCCTTTGCGTCCTTCCCCTCCTTGGGTTCCTTGCCGCCCTTGGGGGGCTTCGCGGCCGGCTCCGCGACCCCGACATCCAGGATCGCGAGCTGGTGCTCGACGATCTTCGCGAAAGCCTCGTCCGGATCCGTCGTCTGCGTGACGGTGTAGCCAGCCGACGTGAGCTGAGGAACGAGCGACGCGGTCGCCGTCGCGGCGCTTTCGAGGACGATGATCGTGCTGGCGGGCAAGGGGCCTCCGGTCGGGTGCGAGGGGGGTGTTGAGGGGGTCGCCGTGAGGATACATCGGCGGGACTCGCCCTCCGTTTCGGAGTCCACCGGACGGCCATGCTAGACTACGGCCCGTTTCCTTTCCGCTCCGTGCCGAATCGGCGCGTCCGACGTCAACGGGGCATACCCTTTGGAAGGAGTGTCTGCGCGCATGCGCCGTTACGAACTCATGCTCGTGATCCGTCCCGACGTCGCGGACGACAAGAGCCAGGCGGTCATCGACCGCGTCACCCGTCAGATCACCGCCGGCGGCGGCCAGATCGTCAAGGTCGCCCCCTGGGGCCGCCGGCGTCTGGCCTACCCGATCGATCGATTCCGTGAGGGCTCGTACCACATCGTCCTGTTCGCGGCGCCGGCCGGCCTGCTGACCGAGCTCGAGCACAGCCTCCTCATCACCGAGGAGGTCATCCGTCACCTGGTCACCCGCGACGAGCGCCCGGCCAAGCCCAGCCGTCGCGAGGACGGCGATGCCGAAGGCGCCGAGGACGGCGAGGACGCCGACCTGCCCTCGGACCTGTACGGGGACGAGGACGACGACGACGGGTCCGAACGGATCGGCGAGGACGAGAGCGAGGCGGCCCCGGCCGCCATCGACTGAGGAGCGCACGACGATGGCCCTGTGCAAGGTGATGATCATCGGCAATCTCGGATCTGATCCCGAGATGCGCTACACGCCGACCAACCGCGCGGTGACGCAGTTCAACGTGGCGGTCAACCAGAGCACCAAGAATCAGCAGACCGGAGAGTGGGTCGAAGAGACCGACTGGTTCCGGGTGAGCGTCTGGGGTGACCGCGCCGAGCGGATGGCCGAGAGCCTGCGCAAGGGCAACAAGGTCTTCGTGGAGGGTCGCTTCAAGACCCGCACTTTCGAAGGCCGTGACGGCCAGACCCGGACGGCGCTGGAGATCACCGCCGATTCGATCGTGAACCTCGAGCGGCGTCCCCGCGACGACGAGGGGTCCTTCGGCGGGCCCTCCGGCGGCGGCCAGGCCGGCCAGGGCGGTCCCTCCGGTGAGGGCGGCGGCGCGTACGCCGGTGGCGACCGTGGGGGCGAAGGCGCCCCGGCGGGTCCTCCGGGCGGCGGCAACGTCCGTCCCACGCGCCCGACCGACGACAGCGACCTTGACGACCTTCCCTTCTGACGACCGACTGACCAGGAGAACCTGACCATGCCTCCCGCCCGATCCCGCAAGCGCGACGACTTCTACCGCGACCGTCGACGCCGCAAGGTCTGCGCCTTCTGCGCCGACAAGACGTCGCTGATCGACTACAAGGAGGTCAACCGCCTCCGCCGCTACCTGTCCGAGCGGGCCAAGATCGAGCCACGGCGCAAGACCGGCACCTGCGCCGGACACCAGCGCGAGCTGGCCGTCGCGCTCAAGCGCGCCCGTCACGTGGCCCTGCTGCCGTACGCTCCCGCAGCACCTGCGCCCGTAGACCGGACCGGCGTGCCGGTGCCTCACCGGGGAGCCGTCACGCTCCGCGACGCATCCGCCTGAGGACCTGAGGTGGACGTCGGGCTGCTGATGCTCCTCGGCGGCTTCGCGGCCGGCGTCTTCGGGTCGTGGCTCGGCCTGGGTGGCGGCACCCTGATCGTGCCGCTCCTCACCCTCGCGTTCGGCCTGGACCTGCGCACGGCCGTGGGGGTGTCGCTGGTCTGCGTGATCATGACGAGCAGCGCGGCCGCGGGCGTGTACCTGGAGCGCCACGTCGCCAATCTTCGGCTGGGCATGAGCCTCGAGCTGTTCACGGCCATCGGGGCGCTTGTCGGTGGTTCCATCGCGTTCCTCGTCGACGAGCGGCTCCTGTCGGCCCTGTTCGCGGGCCTCCTTGGGTACGTCGCGTACTCGATGGCCAGGGCGCGCGCTCCCGAGCTTGTCATCGACGACGTGGGGGTGGGGGAGGCCGCGGACGGGACGAGTCCCGGACACGAGACGCTCCGCGCCGAGACCGCCTCCGCTCCGCTGGGCACGCGGGCCACGCTCCTCGCGAGCGTCGCGGGCCCAGGCTACGAGGTGCGGAACCTTGGCCGGGGCGTGCTGGGCTCGGCCGGAGCCGGCGTCGCGTCCGCCCTGCTGGGCATCGGAGGCGGCACCATCAAGGTCCCGCTCATGCACCTGGCGATGGGCGTGCCGCTGCGCGTGGCCACCGCGACGAGCAACCTGATGATGGGCATCACGGCCGCCGCGGGAGCGGTCATCTACCTGTTGCGCGGGGAGATCGACCCGTACGTCGCCGGCCCGACGGCGATCGGCGTGTTCCTGGGCGCCACCCTCGGCTCGCGGGTAGCCCACCGGATCGGGGTCCGCTACCTGCGCCTCCTGTTCGTGGTCGTCCTGACCTACACGGCGATCCAGATGCTGTTGCGGGTCTTCTCGTGACGCGCCTACCGGATCGGGCCGCCGAGCGCGGTCGCGAGTTCGACCGGCTCATCGGCCGGTTGCTCATCACGGTCACGTACGTCGCGGTCGGTCTGCTGTCGATCGGCGTGCTGCTGATGCTCGCGGCCGGGATCTCGCCGCTCGCCGGCGGGCCGCCGCTGGACCTCGCGCGACTCCGTGAGGAGCTCGTCGCCCTCGCGCCGGCCGCCTTCCTGTGGCTGGGGATCCTGGCTGTCATCGCCACGCCGATCAGCCGGGTCATCGTGGCCGTGTTCGGGTTCGCGCGCCTGGGCGATCGATGGATGGTCGGTGTTGCACTCGGGATCCTCGTGGTCATCGCGCTCGCGATCGCATCGGCGCTCGCGGCGGGCTGAGGCCGGAGGGTAGAAGCGCAGAAAGCCGCTGCTATACTCGGCCGACTTCGCCGCCCCGCGACCGCGTCGCGCCCGTCAGCGCAGGAGTCCCAGCCGAATGACCACCGACACCACGGCCGGCACTTCGGCCTCGTCGCCCCATCACGCGCCGACGGCCGGATCGCTCGATGACCTGATCTGCTACTTCGAGGGCGACTTCGTCCCGATGAAGGACGCCAAGGTCAGCATCATGACCCACGCCTTCATGTACGGGACGGCGACCTTCGAGGGCATCCGCGCCTATTGGAACGAGGAGGAGGGCCGGCTCTACGGCCTGAAGCTGCGCGAGCATGTCGAGCGCATCCGCCAGTCGTGCCGGATCCTGTTGATGGACGACATCCCGTCGGTCGACGAGCTGACGGCGCTCATCATCGAGACGGTCCGTCGCAACGGGTTTCGCGAGGACTGCTACATCCGACCGTCGTTCTACAAGTCGACCCGCGCCATCGGCGTGCGCCTGCACGACCTCGAGCACGAGCTGTACATCATCGCGCTGCCGTTCGGGAACTACATCGACACCGAGAAGGGCGTCCGGTTGATGACCTCGTCGTGGCGCCGCAACGCCGACGAGGCGCTGCCCGCTCGCGGCAAGATCGTGGGTGGCTACGTGAACATGGCTTTCCAGAAGTCGGAGGCCGAGTTGAACGGCTACGACGAGGCGGTCGTGCTGACCTCGCAGGGCCACGTCAACGAGTCGTCGGCGGCCAACATCTACGTCGTTCGCGACGGGATCGCGATCACGCCACCCGTGAATGACGACCTGCTCGAGGGCGTGACCCGCAAGGCCCTCATGGAGCTGCTCGGTAACGAGGGAATCCCGGTCCAGGAGCGCTCGATCAACCGGTCCGAGCTGTACGTCGCCGACGAGATCTTCGTGTGCGGGACCGGCGTCCAGATCTCGCCCGTCATCGAGGTCGATCACCGCAAGGTCGGGTCGGGCGCCGTGGGCCCGATCGCCCGGCTCGTTCGCGATCGGTACTTCGAGGCCGTGCGCGGGCGGCTGCCGGAGTATCGGCACTGGCTGACGCCCATCCAGTAAGGCTCACGCGGCGGCAGCCGGCGACGCGGCAGCCCATCCTCAGGCCTGGGGCGGCGGCTCCAGCTCCGGCGTGTCGTTCCCGATCACGATGACGATGTCCGTCCGTACTGTGCTGTCGGTCGCCGTCTTGGCCTTCACCCCGAACAGCTCCTCCAGGTAGGCGATCGTCGCCGGCATCTCGGTCTCCGCCCCGTTGTAGACCGTGATCACCGTGTCCTTCGGCACCTTCCCCTCGGGGGCCTGGCGCGGCGCCGATGCGGCCAGGCCGTGGAACTCGAGGTAGCCTGCCAGGCGGGTCCCGCGGTTTCCTGAGTTGGTGCCGTTCAGCACCCAGACCCCGGCTCCCTCGCCGGCAAGGCGTTCGCGGAGCGCCTGGTCGGCCGGGTCCGCGGTGAACGCGTCGCGGACGGCCGCCTGGATCCGCTCCACGCGGGGCTCCAGCCAGTAGCCCGACAGGACCTCGTTCTGGTAGAAGTCCGGCGTGAAGACGTACGAGCGGATGTTCGTCGTGTCGACCTCGGAGGCCAGTCCGAGCAGTTCATCGAGCTGATCGAGCGGGATGTCCGTCCGCACCGCCGACTTGAGCGCGTCGACCAGCTCGGGCAACCGCGGTAGCAGGATCTGCGGATCGGCCTGTTCGCGGAGCGACAGGAGCACGCGCTGCTGTCGAGCGCCGCGATCGAAGTCGTCGGACGTGTTGCGCGATCGGGCGTAGCGGAGCGCCTGGTCGCCGTCCATGTGCTGGATGCCACTCGGGATGTACAGCCGCTGGGCACGACCCGTTGACCCGGGAAACGCGTCGTCGACCACCGGCACCTGGACGTTGATCGTCACGCCACCGACGGAATCGACGACCTTCTTGAAGCCGTCGAAGTTGACCTCGACGAAGTACTTGATATCGAGGTCGTACAGCTCACCGAGCGTCGCCTTGAGGCCGTTGTAGCCGCGGGTCCGATCGTTGCCCGGCCACAGGTCGGAGCGCTTCCGGTTGTTCACGAAGAACGAGTTGATCTTGTTCGGGTATGTGCGACCCCAGAAGGATCGGGCGTTTCCGGGGGGCAGTGGCACGAACTGCGTGTCGCGCGGCAAGCTGAACATGGCGGCCTGCTTCGTGACCGGATCGATCGAGACCGTGATCAGCGTGTCGGTGTTGTGGCCGCCGCCCTGCTCGTCGGAGCCGATGAGCAGGATGTTGAGGCGCTCCTTGCCATCCCACGGTGGCAGGGAGACGTCCGGGACCTGGCTGCCGATGGGCGTGGGCTCGGGCGTCGGGCTCGGGGTCGCCTCGGCGCTCGGGTCGGCGGATTCCGAGGGCTCGGGTGAGGCGGACGGATCGCCGGCGCATTCCCCCTGGTCCTCGCCGATGAAGATGCAGCCGCTCGTGAGCGCATCGAGCGCGAGCATGTCGTAGCGGGCGACGACGATGTGGCTGCCGGCCATGACCAGCACCACGGCGAGCAGGCCGGCGATGGACAGGGGATTGCGGGGCAGCCGCGCCTTGCCCAGCCGCCCGCCACCCGACATGGCATGGGCGTTGAGGTACTCCGCGACGCGATACGCATCGATGATCGCGACGAGGCGGTAGAGCAACGCGATGACGTTGAGGACGAAGATCGAGCTCAGCAGGAACGGGCTGAACAGCAACCCGACGAGCTCCAGACGGTCCATCCGCAGCACGAATCCGGCGAGGAGCGCGATGAGCAGCACGGGCGCCGCCGCGAAGCCCAGGGCCCGCGTATAGGCGCCGACATAGAGGTGCCCGAGGCCCGGGAAGAGGAGCGAAAGGAACGCCGCAGCGAAAGGCGACCGGGCGCGCGGTCGCGCCTCCTGCGGTTTCTGCATCGCGCGTAGGATACTCGGACTCGCCCGACCCGCCCGGAAGGGCCGCTCCAGCCCCGTCGCCCCGACCCACCGCGCCCCGGAGATGCATGTTCCGACCCGTCACCGCGAAGCCCGACTTCGTCGCCCAGGAGCACGACATCCTTGCGACGTGGCGCGAGCGGCGGACCTTCGCGCGCTTGCGCGCGCAGAACAGCGGGGGCCCGCGCTGGAGCTTCCTCGATGGGCCGATCACCGCGAACAACCCGATGGGCGTGCACCATGCCTGGGGCCGCACCTACAAGGACCTCTACCAGCGGTTCCACGCCATGCTCGGCGAGGACCAGCGCTACCAGAACGGCTTCGATTGCCAGGGCCTGTGGGTCGAAGTCAACGTCGAGCGCGACCTGGGCTTCACGAACAAGCGCGACATCGAGGCCTACGGGATCGACCGGTTCGTGACGCTCTGCAAGCAGCGGGTCCTCACCTACGCGGCCCGCCAGACCGAGCAGTCCATCCGCCTCGGGATGTGGATGGACTGGAACGACCCGGACGAGCTGCGCCGACTCCATGACCTGCTCGGCACCGATCCATCAACGGTCACGACGATCGACGGCACCGACGGTCCGGTCACCGACACCGTGGAGATGCTGGTCGGCCGGCTGGGCATGCCCGAGATCGGCGGCTCGTATTTCACGTTCAGCAACGAGAACAACGACCTCATCTGGGGGTTCCTCGCCGAGGTGCACCGGCGTGGCTGGCTGTACAAGGGCCACGACACGATGCCCTGGTGCGCACGCTGTGGCACCGGCCTCTCCCAGACCGAGGTCAACGAGGGCTACCAGGACAAGGACGACCCGGGCCTAACCGTCCGGTTCCCGTTGATCGACCGCCCCGGTGAGGCCCTGCTCGTCTGGACGACGACCCCCTGGACGCTCACCTCGAACGTCGCGGCGGCCGTCGGCGAACGCCTGCGCTACGTGAAGGTCCGCCAGGGCGACGACGCCTTCTGGCTCGCGAAGGGCACGCTCAAGACCGCGCTCGAGGGTCCGTTCCAGGTCGAGGAGGAGCTCGCCGGCGCCGATCTCGTCGGCTGGCGGTACGCCGGCCCGTTCGATGAGCTACCGGCCGTGCAGGCGGCCTTGGCCGAGGGCTACGAGCACCGGGTCGTGCCCTGGGACGAGGTCGGTGAGGACGAGGGCACCGGCATCGTCCACATCGCTCCGGGCTGCGGCGCCGAGGACTTCCAGCTCGCCAAGGCGATCGGCCTGCCGGTGATCGCGCCGCTGGACGAATCCGGCATCGTCCTCGAGGGATTCGGCCCGTTGAGCGGTCGTGACGTGCGCGACGTCGCCGAGCCGATCATCGAGCACCTCAAGGCCACGGACCGGTTCTACCGGCTCGAGACCATCAATCACCGCTATCCGCACTGCTGGCGGTGCGGCACGCCCCTCATCTTCCGGCTCGTCGACGAGTGGTACATCTCGATGGGACCCGTCTACGACCAGCCGCGCGACACCCTGTCCGCCGCCCAGGTCGATGCGAGCCTGCGCTACCAGATCATGGACGTCGTGGACCGGATCCGGTGGATCCCGGACTTCGGGTACGACCGCGAGCTCGACTGGCTCATGAACATGGGCGACTGGATGATCTCGAAGAAGCGCTACTGGGGCCTGGCGCTGCCGATCTACGACTGCGCGAGCTGCGGGCAGATCGACGTGGTCGGCGGACGTGAGGAGCTCAAGACGCGGGCGGTCGAGGGCTGGGAGCGGTTCGAGGGGCATACGCCGCATCGTCCCTGGGTGGACGAGGTGCGCATCGCCTGCTCGGGGTGTGGCGCCCCGGTCGAGCGCATCAAGGATGTCGGCAATCCGTGGCTGGATGCCGGCATCGTGCCGTTCTCGACGCTCCACTACCGCGAGGATCCCGAGTACTGGGCCCAGTGGTTCCCGGCCGATTTCATCACCGAGAGCTTTCCCGGGCAGTTCCGCAACTGGTTCTACTCGATGCTCGCGATGTCGACGGTCCTGCGCCGCGAGGAGCCGTTCAAGACGATCTTCGGCTACGCGCTGGTCTTCGGCGAAGACGGCCGGCCGATGCACAAGAGCTGGGGCAACGCCATCGACTTCGACGAGGCCGCCGAGCGGATGGGCGTCGACGTGATGCGCTGGATGTTCACCAAGGCACGGCCCGAGGAGAACATCCTGTTCGGCTGGCACGCGGCCGACGAGGCGCGCCGGGAGCTGCTGATCCTGTGGAACGTGTACTCGTTCTTCGTGACCTACGCTCGGCTGGCCGGCTGGACCCCAAAGGCCGGCATCGACGACGTCATCGCGGCGGCGCCCTCGTGGCCGGCGATGGATCGCTGGATCCTGTCCCGCGCCGCCGGCCTGGCCGATGAAGTCGCGACGGACCTCGGTGACTACGACGCCGTCGATGCCACGCGTGAACTAAGCACGTTCATCGACGATCTCTCGACGTGGTATCTGCGCCGCTCACGCGACCGGATGCGCGCGGGCGCTGATCCGGCCGACCGCGACGCCGCGTTCGCGACGCTCCACGCGGCTCTCGTCACACTCACGCGCACGCTCGCGCCGATCCTGCCCTTCCTCTCGGAATCGATGTACGAGAACCTCATGGTCACAGTCGTCCCCGGCACTCCCGACAGCGTCCACCTCACGGGCTGGCCCGCGGAGGTCATGGCCGCGCACCGCGACCCGAGACTGGAGCGCGCGATGACGACCGTCCGCGGTGCGGTCGATCTCGCCCGGACGCTCAGGGCGCAGGCGGGACTGCGCACCCGCCAGCCGCTGGCCCGGGCCTGGCTCGCCGTGCCGGATCGCGGCCTCGCGATCTCGGAAGAGCTGCTGGGCCTGTTCGCGGACGAGGTCAACGTGCACGCCGTGGAGCTCATCGCCGACGGTTCCGAGCTCGTCGAGCGTCGCGTGAAGCCGCTGCTCCCCAAGATCGGCAAGCGCCTGGGCGCGGCCATCCCCGCGATCATGGCCGCCGCCCGTGAAGGAGCCGTCGAGATCGCGGCCGATGGGTCCGTGACGCTGGCCGGTGTGACCCTCGCCCCCGACGAGGTCGAGATCCAGGCGACGCCGCGGCCCGGCACCGCCGTGGCCGAGGATGACGGCCTCGTCGTGGTGCTCGACACGGAGTTGACCCCGGAGCTTCGCGCGGAGGGCGATGCCCGCGAGATCGCCCGCGCCGTCCAGGACCTGCGTCGGGAAGCCGGCCTCGAGCTCGACGACCGGATCGAGCTGTGGGTCGTCGGGGCGCCACCCGCCGTCGCCCGGCACCTGCCGGCCGTTGCCGCCGATACGCAGGCGGAGCTCGCCACCGGCGAGATCCCGGGAGACGCGACGCGGACGGATGTCCAGCTCGACGATGCCACCGTGACGATCGCGCTGCGGCGGGTCGGATGACGACGACGACATCACAGCCCCGCGAGCGAGCCCGCTGGCCGCTGTTCCTCGGGACGGCCGCGATCGTGGTGGTCCTCGATCAGCTGACGAAGGCTTGGCTCGTCTCGATCCTGCCGGAAGAGGGGCAGCAGCTCTCGGTCATCGGCGATCTCGTGCGGCTCGTGAACTCTCGTAACAGCGGCGCGCTGTTCGGGCTGTTCCAGGACCAGGCCCTGCTGTTCGGGCTCGTGTCGATGGGCGTCGTCGGGCTCATCGCCTGGTACCACGGCAGCTCGGGGCGCAACACGCTGCTGTCGGTGGCGCTCGGCCTGCTGCTCGGGGGAGCGCTCGGGAACATGCTCGATCGTCTGCGGCTGGGCTACGTCGTCGATTTCGTCGACGCGGGCATCGGCGACCTGCGCTTCTACACGTTCAACGTCGCGGACAGCGCCATCAGCTGCGCCATCCTCCTGTTGCTTGCCAGCGCGTTCCTGCCCGGGCGCTTCGGGCTGCCACCCGTCGACGCGCCCCGGCGACCGAGCGACCCCGCGGACCCGGTCGATGCCTGACGCGCCGATCGCGGCGGGCGTCCGCACGCTCCGGGTCCCGGACGGCCGGATCGGGCGCATCGACCGGTACGTGGCCGACGTGACCGGCCTCTCGCGGAGCCACGTCCAGAAGCTGATCTCGGACGGTCGCATGACTGCCGAAGGTGTGCCGCTGCGGGCGAACATGATCGTGCCCGCCGGCACGGAGATCCGCCTCGACGTGCCGGAACCGGTCGCCCTGGACCTGGCCCCGGCCCACGACATCCCGCTCCGGATCGTGTACGAGGATGCGGACCTGCTGATCGTGGACAAGCCGTCGGGGATCGTGGTCCACCCATCGGCCGGACATCACGACGGGGACACGATGGTCAACGCGTTGCTGGCGCGCGCAGGCGGGGCGGAGTACGGGGGCATCGCCGGGGTCGCGCGCCCCGGGATCGTCCACCGCCTGGATCGCGACACGAGCGGGCTCCTGATGGTCGCCAAGCACGATGCGGCGCAGCACTCCCTGATGGCCCAGCTCAAGGCGCGGCGGGTCCGCAAGACCTACCAGGCGCTCGTCGCTGGGAACGTGGCGGCAGCGGTCGGGCGGATCGAGGCGCCGATCGGGCGGGACCCGAAGCATCGAACCCGGATGGCGGTCGTGCCCGACGGGCGGGCATCGACTACCGGGTATCGGGTCCGTGAACGGTTCAACGGCTGGACCCTGCTGGAGCTCGACCTCGTCACGGGGCGGACCCACCAGATCCGCGTGCACCTCGACGCGATCGGGCACCCAGTCGCCGGCGACCCGGTCTACGGGACCGGCACCTCCCGGCGCGGGCCCGAGGACCTGGGGCGCTTGTTCCTCCATGCGTGGCGCCTGGAACTGACGGCCCCCAGCAGCGGCGAGCTGATCCGCGCGACCGCGGACCTGCCGGCCGAGCTCGAGGTCGTCGTCGAGTCGCTGCGCGCAGCCGAGACCGCACGATGACCGACGACCCGCGCCTCGCGCCGCCCGACCTGAACGGGATCCCGGAGGAACCCGAGCGGATCTCCGACGATCCCGGGCGGCCCAGCGACATCATCCTCGGCGCGCCGGGCGCGATGCTCGTCATCATCTCGGGACCTTCTGGCGTGGGCAAGGACACGATCATCGACGCGATGCGCGAGCGCACCCACGATCCCGAGTACGTGTACGTCGTCACCTGCACGACCCGTGCGCCGCGACCGGGCGAGATCGACGGCGTCGACTACCACTTCGTGTCGCGCGAGGAGTTCCTGCGGTTGCGCGCAGCCCGCCAGTTGCTCGAGACGAACGAGGTCCACGGCAACTGGTACGGCGCGCCGCGCGACCAGGTGCGCCGGGCGGTGCTGGCCGGACGTCATGCGATTCTCAAGATCGACGTCCAGGGTGCGCAGATCGTCAAGGAGCAGGTCACCGAGGCGCTGCTGATCTTCGTGGTCCCGCCGACGCTCGAGACGCTGTTCTCGCGGCTGCGCACGCGCGCGACGGAGAGCGCCGACGAGCTCGAGCTGCGCCAGCGCAACGCGGCGATCGAGCTCGCGCGCCAGGACGACTACGACTACGTGGTCGTCAACGAGACCGGCCAGGTCGAGCACACCGCCGAGCGCATCGACGAGATCATCGCCGAGGAACGCCGTCTGCATGCCGACCGCCGAGTCCGGGTCTAGACCGGGGCGACTCGTCGAGGTCGCGGTCGACGCGGCCGGCGCCGGTGGCGCTCGCCCCTTCACCTACCGCGTGCCGGAGGCGCTGGCGGACCTCGAGGACGGCGAGGCGGTGCTCGTCGAGTTCGGCCGGCGGCAGGCCCTCGGGGTCGTGCTGGGCGGAGCGGACGAGGCACCGTCGACGGCTACGACCAAGCCCCTGGTCGACCGCGTCCGCGCCGACGGCCCGCTCCTGCCGCCCTTGACGCTCGCCCTGGCACGGTGGGTGGCCGAGCACTACCTCGCGCCACCGGCCCTCGTGATCCGGGCGATGCTCCCGCCGGGCCTGCTGGAACGCCTGGAGCTGGTCGCAGAGCGGACACCGCAGCCGATCGACGGCGAGGTCGATGCCGTCGACGGCGACCTCCTCGAGCAGCTCGGGGGCGGGGCGCGACCCGCGAGGGACCTCGCAGCGCCCGATGGCCGGGCTGGCCTGCTCCGCCGGCTCCGCGATCTCGCGTCGCGCGACCTCGTGACCCTCGACTGGACACTGCTCGGAGCGGGTGCCGGGCCGCGATACGAACGCTGGATCCGCCTCCTGCCGGCCGGTCGTGCGGTTGCGGACGCGCTGGCGGCGGGGGAGCGGCCGGCGGGCCGCCCGCTCGGTCCACGTCAGGTCGATGCGCTCGCGGAGCTGCTGGCGGCGCCTACGGCAGCGGCTGGGGACGGTGTCCCCGCGGCTGACGTTGCCGGGCGGCACGGGACGGCGACCCTCACGTCCCTGGTTCGGCGCGGCTTCGCCGAGACCGGCGTCCGCGAACGACCGCGCCGGCCACTGGCCGCGCGTGCGCCCGGGTCGCGTGGCGGTCGTCCGCGGTCATCCGAGCTGTCCCAGGCGCAGGCCGCCGCCGTGGACCGCATCGCGCGGGCGATCGAGGACCGGGATCCGCGCCCCTTGCTCCTGGACGGCGTAACAGGCGGTGGGAAAACCGCGATCTATGTCGAGGCGATCGGCGCGGCCCTCGCGGTGGGCCGCCCCGGGCTCGTGCTCGTCCCCGAGATCGCGCTGGCATTGCCGCTCGTCGATCGGCTTCGAGCCGACCTCGACGCGCGAGTCGCGCTCGTCCACTCGGGCCTCGGCGACGGCGAGCGGGCCGACGAATGGCGACGCATCCGGAGCGGCGAGGTCGACATCGTCGTCGGGACGCGGCTGGCCGTGGTCGCGCCGCTGGCGGACGTGGGTGTCGTGATCGTCGACGAGGAGCACGACCCGGCGTACAAGAGCGACCGGACGCCGAGGCTCCAGGCGCGCGACACCGCGATCCGACTGGCGGAGCTCGCCGGGGCAGCCCTGGTCCTCGGTTCGGCGACCCCGGCGGTCGACAGCCTCGGGCGCGCGCTCGAGGGCACCTACGACCGGATCGTCCTGCCGCAACGTCCGACCGGGACGGCGCCGACCGTCACGGTCGTCGACCTGCGCGCCGAGCTCGCAGAGGGCAATCGGGGACTGCTTTCGCGAACGCTGGACGGGGCGCTGGACGCGCTCGACACCGCCGCCGGCGAGCAGGCGATCCTCGTGCTCAACCGGCGCGGGACGGCGTCGGTGGTGCTCTGCCGCGACTGCGGTCACGTCCAGTCCTGCCCGGACTGCGAGCGGCCGCTCGTGTACCACCAGGCCGGCACGACGCTGCGCTGCCACCACTGCGGGCGGGCCACGCCGCTCGCCACGCGCTGTCCGTCGTGCGGGTCGCCACGGATCCGGTACCTGGGCGGTGGCACGGAGCGGGTGGAGCGCGAGGTTCGTGCGAACCACCCCGACCTGCGCGTGGCGCGGCTGGACCGTGACGTGGCAGAACGCCGGGGAGCGGCCGCGCGCGTGCTGGACGCGTTCGCGGCCGGGCAGACGGACGTGCTCGTCGGGACGAGCCTCGTCGCCAAGGGACTCGACGTGCCCGCGGTCACCCTCGTCGGGGTCGTCTCGTCCGACGTGGCCCTGAACCTTCCCGACGAACGCGCGGCGGAGCGGACATACCAGCTCCTGAGCCAGGCGGTCGGGCGGGCGGGCCGCGGCGATCGCCCCGGCCGGGCGATCCTGCAGACCTACCAGCCCGATCACCCGGTGATCCGAGCGGTCGCCAGCGGCGACGGGACCACGTTCTACACGGACGAGCTCGCGCTGCGCCGACGGTTCGGGTCACCGCCCTTCGGTCGACTCGTGAAGCTCACGGTCGCGCTACCCGATCGCCACGCCGCGGAACGTGAGGGCGAGGCGATGGCCGCGCGCCTACGGGAGCGGGCCGGCGGGCACGGCACCACGGTCCTTGGGCCTGCGCCTGCCTACATCGCGCGTCGCAACGACCGGTGGCGCTACAACCTGGTGCTGCGTGGCGCCGACCCGGTCGCGACCCTCGGCGGCGATCCCGGACCCCCGTGGTCGGTCGATGTGGACCCCGAGTCGCTCCTCTAGCCTCGGGTCGCGGCGGTCGTTGGTCGGGGTCGTCAGTCGACGTCGCGGCGATAGGCCACGAGCACGCCGCCCACCATCCGCTCGAGGCCCTGCAGGTACTCGATCTGGTTCGACTCGAGGTCGACCGGGTGCATGCCGTCGGCGACCGTCTCGGGGTCGACCGTGCCCCACGCGCTCGGGGCGTAGGCCAGGACGACGTCCGTGTCGAGGGTCCGTTCGGCCTCGTTGACCAGCGCCAGCTGGGCGGGCTCGAGGTCCGCGAAGGTCCATCCGTCGGCGTTCATGGCAGGTCCTCCAGCGGGGGCGACCCGGTCGCGGGGCGTCCGTCGCGCCGATGATACGCCGACGAGCCATCAGGTTCTCGCGCGCTGACCTCGTTCGTGCGACGATGCGCAACCCAGAGGAGGATTTTCACCCATGACTGACCCGACCACCCCGCAGCACGATCAGCCCGTCGAGGGCTCTCGCAGCGACTCCTACACCCGACCCGACGATGGCAACCTCGGCAGCCCGTCCACCGACCCTGCCGCGGGCGCTTCCGCCAAGGCGGCCGACGTGATGGAGACGATCCGAGAAGCCGTCGAAGACTTCGCCGAGAAGGCCGCACCCGTCGTCCGCCAGTTCTCGGTCAAGGCCGCCGACGTCGTGGCGACCGCGGCCGACAAGGCGGTGCCGATCGCGCACAAGGCCGGCGACGCCGCGGCCGATGCCAGCGGCAAGCTCGCCGAGAAGTCCCGCGCCTGGGCCGCCGGGACGCGTGCCTCGATGGGTGACCACCCCACCGACACGTTCGACACGACCAAGACCACCAAGACGACCGACACCACCGAGACGCCGCCGACCATCTGAGCGACCGGGGCGCCCATATAATCCGCGGCATGTCCGTCCGACCCATCGCCCTGTTGGGCGATCCCCGCCTGCGCCTGAAAGGTCTGCCCGTCGACAGCTTCGGCAAGTACCTGCACGAGCTGCTCGACGACCTCGCCCACACGATGCGCGACGCCCCCGGCGTGGGCTTGGCCGCTCCGCAGCTCGGCGAAGCCGTCCAGGCGTGTGTCATCGAGGTCGAGGACACGCTCCACGAGCTCGTGAATCCGCGCATCGTCCGTTCCACGGGCGATGACCGCGATCTCGAGGGCTGTCTCTCGATCCCTGGCTACGTCGCCTACGTCACGCGCCGCGAGAAGGTCTGGGTCGTCGCCCAGAACCGGCATGGCAAGAAGATCAAGGTGGCAGGCTCGGGGCTCCTCGGGCGGGCGCTCCAGCACGAGCTCGACCATCTCGAGGGGAAGCTCTACATCGACTACCTCGACTCGATGGACGAGCTGATGGCGGTCGACGCGAGCAACGAGGACGACGCCGAGGTCCTTGAGGCGACGGGCGCCCTGGCGTGACATCGCCGCGCGCCGACGACACGCGCGCGCGGACCGTCTTCATCGGTAGTGGCGGATTCGGCGTCGAGAGTCTCCGGCGACTGGCGTCCCATGACGATGTCGGGCTGGTCGGGGTGGTCACCGCCCCTCCGCGTCGGGCCGGGCGCAAGCAGGAGCTCACGAGGACCCCCATCCACGACGAAGCCGACGCGCTCGGCATCGCATCAGTCCTGACGCCCGAGCGCTTGCGGGGGCCCGATTCGATCACGGAGGTCCTGGCTCTCGGGCCCGAGCTTCTCGTCCTGGCCGACTACGGCCAGATCGTCCCGGCGGATCTCCTCTCGGTCAGGCACGGCGCGCTCAACCTCCATCCGTCTCTGCTGCCGCGTCATCGGGGCGCGACGCCGATCCCGGCCGCCATCCTGGCGGGCGATCGGGAGACCGGCGTGACACTGATGCGGATGGACGAGGGCCTCGACACGGGGCCGATCGTCGCCCAGGAGCGGGTGCCGCTCATCGGCACGGAGACGACTCCCGGGCTCGAGGCGGCGCTGGCGAACGAGGCCGCCCATCTCCTGGATCGAACCCTTGGGCCGTGGGTCCGTGGTGAGCTCGAGCCGGTTCCCCAATCGGCGCAGGGCGCAACGCTGACGCGTCCGTTGCGCCGAGACGATGGCCGCCTGGACCCTCGGAAGGCGGCTGTCGAACTGGAGCGTCAGATCCGTGCATACCAGCCGTGGCCCGGCTCATTCGCCGATACGCCGTCGGGAAGGATCGTCGTGTGGGTGGCGAGCCCCGAAGCTTCCGGCGGTCCGGCCAGAGGCACCTTCGACGAGCGCGGTCTCGGTGTCGGCGGTGGCGAGATCCTGTCGCTGATCGAGGTGCAGCCCGCGGGCGGAAAGCGCATGACCTGGGAGGCATTCCTGCGCGGGAAGCCATCGATCGTCGGCAGCCGTGTGCTTCCGGGCCCGTGACCCACCTGCGCTAGCCTTGACGGCGTGACGACCGACACACGACCGGGGCTCTCCGGCCTGACCGCGGACGAGCTCGCCGCCTGGGTCGAGGCGCAGGGCGAGCCGTCGTTCCGTGCCCGGCAGATCGCCGATGCGATCTGGAAGGACGGTGGCACCACGGAAGCCGCCGGGATCCGCACCCTGCCGGCGCACATGCGAGTGGCGCTGGAGCGCGACTTCCGCCTCGATACGGTCCACGACTCCGAGCTTCGGGTCGCGGACGGCGGGTTGACCGAGAAGGCCCTACATCGACTCGATGACGGCCAGCTCATCGAATCCGTCCTGATGCACTACCCGGCCCGCGGCGCGTCACGGGAGCGGCACACGCTGTGCATCTCGAGCCAGGCCGGGTGCGCGGTCGGTTGTCCGTTCTGTGCCACGGGGGAGCTCGGATTCGGGCGTGACCTCGAAACCGCCGAGATCGTCGACCAGGCCCGCCACGCCGCTCGCCGGCTCGCGGCCGATGGCAAGCGGCTGACCAACATCGTGTTCATGGGCATGGGCGAGCCGTTGCTCAATCTCGATCGGGTCCTTGCGGCCGTTGAGGCCCTGAACGACGCGAAGCGCTTTGGCCTCGGGGCGCGGCACATCACAGTCTCGACATCCGGGGTCGTGCCGGGGATCCGTCGCCTCACGGCGCTTGGGCCGCAGTTCACGCTGGCGGTCTCCCTCCATGCCGCTCGCGACGCCCTGCGCGACGTGCTCGTCCCGTTGAACCGGCGCTGGCCGGTGGCGGAGGTCGTTGATGCGGCCCGCGACCACGCCCGCGCGACCGGCCGGCGGATCAGCTACGAGTACACGATGATCGGAGGCGTGAACGACACGGACCTCGATGCTCAGGCCCTCGCCGACCTCCTGCGCGGCGACCACGCTCACGTCAATCTCATCCCGATGAACCAGGTCGCCCACACGCCGTGGCAAGCCAGCCCGATGCCCGTGATCGAGACGTTCGCCGCCGTCCTCACCGAAGCTGGGATCGGCACGACCATCCGCCGGAACCGCGGCCAGGAGGTCGGTGCTGCCTGCGGCCAGCTCGCCGCTGAGCGGGCTGGGGAACCGCCAGCTCCCGCGGTCGCGCGTCGGCGCGAGCGCCTCGAGATGGCGAGCGCCGCCGCGCTTCGCGGAGAGCGGAGCGACGAGCCGGCCCCGGCGATGGTCGGTGGCGAGGGATGACGAGCGAGAACCCCACGGGGCGTGGCACCGGGCGTGCGCGAATCGCGGCGAGCATCCTCGATGCGGATCTTGGGAACCTGGCGCACGCCGTTCGCCGCGTGACCGGAGCCGGCACGGATCGCGTCCACCTCGACGTCATGGACGGCCATTTCGTCCCGAACCTGACCTTCGGTGCGAAAACCATCAAGGCGTTGCGCCCGCGGACCCAGGTCCCGTTCGACGCGCACCTGATGATCAGCGAGCCCGGCCGGTACATGGAGGAATACCTCGACGCTGGCTGCGACTCCGTCACCTTCCACGTCGAGATCGAGGAGCCCATCGCGCCGACCCTCAAGGCCATCCGCGCCGCGGGTCGTGCCGCCGGTCTCGCCGTCAAGCCCGGAACCCCGTTGTCGGCGATCGAGCCCTACGCTGAGCTCCTCGACATCGTCCTGATCATGACCGTCGAGCCAGGCTTCGGTGGCCAGGCATTCATGAAGGATGTCCTTGCGGCCAAGGCGGCGGGCGCCCGGGAGCTGCTGCGCCACAAGCTCCACGGCGGCGAGGTCCACGTCGATGGCGGCATCAACCGCGAGACCGCGGAGTTCGCCGGGTCGCAGGGAGTCGATGTCTTCGTGGTCGGCTCGGCGCTGTTCGTTCGCGGTCGTGACATGGGCCGAGAGATCCGCCTCGTCCGCGCGCTGGCCGACGAGGGCTATCAGTACGGGATGAATGACGGCGAGCCGCCGATCCCACGTGACCGGATGACGCCCATCACGTCGTTGCCGAAGCACCTGGCCCATCGGCTCATGGCCGAGATCGAGGCGACCGGGATCCCGGTGATCATGTTGCGCGGCGATGGGCAGATCAACCCGGACGGTGTCCGCGACTACGACCTGCTTGTGCCGGCAAACGTGGAGGCCCACGTCAACACCGTCCACGGCGCATCGCGAGATCGACTGCTCGCGGAGGCCGACGACTGGCGGGCGGGCCTGCTGGCCAAGAAGGGGTGAGGGCGCTCCTCCAGCGCACGACGGGCGCGTCGGTCACGGTGGGGGGCGACGTCGTGGGCTCGATCGATGACGGCCTCGTCGTGCTGCTCGGCGTGGGGCCGGGCGACGACGAGGCGACGGCGGACGCGCTGGCTCGCCGGATCGTCGAGCTGCGGATCTTCCGTGACGCGGAGGGTCGCACGAACAGCTCGCTCGTGGATCTCGGTGGCGCGGTCCTGCTGGTCTCGCAGTTCACGCTCTTCGCGGACACGCGACGCGGGCGGCGGCCCGGGTTCACCGGCGCGGCGTCCCCCGAGCAGGCCGAGCGGCTTTACGAGCGCGTCGCGGCGGCCCTACGCGCGCTAGGCGTGGAGGTCGCGACCGGGCGGTTCGGCGAGGAGATGGCCGTCCAGCTCACGAACGACGGCCCGTTCACGATCTGGCTCGACACGGACGACCGCTGAGGTGTGGGGCGTCGGGCCCGGGCCGGTCCGGCCGGTCCCGGCCGCGCCCGCCCGACGCGGCCCCCGACCCGGCCCTGCCTTGGAACCAGCAGCGTTCCAACCGGCGCTCGAACACTCGTTCAGACGCACTTGGAACGGCCCGCGTCCCCGATCAGGGGCTGATTGGGCCGATCTCGACCGTTCCGCCGTCGGTCGGAACGCTGGTGGCACCGGGTCGTGGCTCGGAACGGGGCCCGGACATGAAACGACCGGGAACCTCGTGGGTACCCGGTCGGGAAGCGGCGGAGCGATCAGCGGGCGATAGCCCGCGATGCTACTGGGATGCCTTGAGCAGCGTGCGCCGGCAGCGGGTGCAGACCAGGGACTTGGTCGGCGAGCCCTTCACGTCGATGACGAGCGGCTGCAGGTTGGGTTGCATACGGCGATGAGCTCGGACGCGGTTCATGCCCGACGACTGCGGGTTGAAACCGCCCATCGAAGCCTTGCCGCAGATCGCGCAGGAGCGGGCCATGCGTATCCTCAGAGATGGTGTCAGATGGAGCGCGCAGGCAGGTCTGCCTGAGCGGGGCGGTATGATAGCACACGCTCCCGGCCGCTCCCACGGACGCGGTCGAAGACCCGACCATCGCTCGAGCAGCGCCCGACCACGCTCTCGCAGGGAGGACCCAGCCCGCGTGGCCATCCGTCCGACACCCGGCCGATCCCTCGTCACCGGTCGTGCCATCGCCGACATCGTGCGCTCCGCGACCCTCGGGTCGTATGGCGTCAGCGCGTTCGCCGGCGGGCCGATCGCGCGGCTGCTCGCTCGCCTCGGCCTCCGCCAGCCAGGCCTGACGATCCGGGTTGAAGACGGCATCGAGATCGAGCTCGACCTCAAGGTCGCGCTCGGCGTGCCGGTCGCGGAGGTCGCCCGCCAGGTTGATTCGGCGGTCCGCTACGCCGTGGCGACGGCGTTGGGACGGCCGGTGAGCCGCATCGTCATCCATATCGATGGGCTCCACGTGCCCGCCGACGGCGCCGTGCCAACCGGACCGGCAGCGTTGCCGACCGGCATCCGCCCGCGCGATCTCGCCGACAGCGGAACGGACGTCGCCTAGATGGCCCGTCGGGCGTGCGACGGGAGCGGTCTGCTCGATGCGTTCCGCGCCGCCGTCGCCAATCTCGAGGCGCACGTCGACGAGATCAACGGCCTGAATGTCTACCCGGTGCCGGACGGCGACACCGGGTCGAACATGTACGCGACCGTCAAGGCCGCCCTGGACGAAGCGGAGGCGGTCGCTGGCCAACCGGCAGACCGCATCGCGGCCGCGATCAGCTTCGGGGCCCTGATGGGCGCGCGGGGCAATTCGGGCGTCATCACGAGCCAGATCTTCCGGGGCATGGCCGACGGCCTGGGTGGGAAGCGGCGGTTCAATGGGCTGGACCTGGCGCACGCCCTGTCCGAGGGCGCCCGAACCGCCTACGGGGCGGTCGCCAAGCCCGTCGAGGGGACGATCCTCACCGTCATCCGCGAATCGGCGGTCGCCGCGGTAGAGGCGGCCGAGCACGACAACGACATCGAAACCGTCCTCGGAGCGACGCTGGCTGGTGCCGAACGGTCGGTGGCGAAGACGCCGACCCTGCTGGCGATCCTGCGAGAGGCGGGCGTCGTCGACGCGGGCGGGCAGGGCCTGTATCGGCTGTTCCAGGGGGCGTTGCTGCACTTGCTCGGTCAGGCGCCGGTCACCACCGGTCGGCGACGTGCCGCGGCCGCCGGAGCCAAGCCATCGACACTGGTCGCGCACGCCGACGAGGGCTTCGGCTACGAGACGATGTTCCTGCTCCAGGCGGTCGGTCGCACGCCGCTCGACCTCGACGCGATCCGCGATCACCTCGAGACGATCGGCGAGTCGGTGCTCGTCGCCGGTGACGGCCGTGCGCTCAAGGTCCATGTTCACAACGAGCGGCCGGACCTCGTGATCGGCTACGGGCTCGGGTTGGGGTCGCTGAGCCGGATCAGCGTGGAGAACCTCGACAACCAGGCTCGCGACGTACGCGAGACGCGGGCGGCCGCGTTCACCGGTGGCGTGGATACGGACGGCGCTGCCCCGGCGAGCGCCGCGGCGAGCACGGCCACGACCGCCGACCAACAGCACGATGCACCGACCACCGCCCCGACCGACGGCGCCGACGCCCCAGCCCTGGCGGTGATCGCGGTCACGGCGGGGGATGGCCTTGCCGCAACGTTCCGGGATTTCGGCGTGGCAGCGGTCGTCCAGGGCGGCCAGTCGGCCAATCCGAGCACCGGCGAGCTGCTGGAAGCCGTGCGGGCGGTCCGCGCGCGGGAGGTCCTGCTGCTGCCCAACAACCCGAACGTCGTCCTCGCCGCCCGCCAGGTCGCGGGGATGAGCGATCGACCGGTCACGGTCGTCCCGACTCGCAATGCCGCCGAAGGATTCGCCGCGCTGCTGGCGCTGGACCCCGGGATGGACGCGACGGCCAATGCGGCACCGATGACCGAAGCCGCCAGGGCGATCCAGAGCCTTGTCGTCACGGAGGCGGTCCGCGACGCCAAGATCGGCGGCCGGAAGGTCAAGCGCGGGCAGACGATCGCCCTCGACCCCGACGATGGGCTGATCGCCGTCGACAGCGACCGCGAGAGATGCGTGCTCGCCGCGATGAACGCTCTGACGCCCGGGTACGAGCTTGTCACGCTGTTCTATGGCGACGGCGCGGACCTCACCGAGGCGGAGGCGATGGCCCGGCTGATCGGCGCGGAAGGTTCTGGCGCCGAGATCGAGGTCCGGCACGGCGGCCAGCCCTTCTACCGGTATCTGATCTCGGCGGAATAGGGCGGGCGATGGCACGGACCGCGACCGCCCGAAAAGCCCCGCCAGTCCCCCCGCCGCCGACCGACCCGGTCGAGCTGCTCGAGACGCCCCTCGCCAAGTCCGGGCTGGCCGCCGGCGCCCAGCTCCGTCGCGCAGGCATCCGCCTCGATTTCTACACGGTCCGCGACCTCCTGTTCCACCTTCCTCGGCGCTACGACGACCTGCGCGAGATGCGCAAGGTCCGCGACCTGTACATCGAGCAGGACGGCGCGGTCGTGTCGGTCCAGGCCACTGTCGGCGACGTGCGGGTCGAGCCCGGGTTCCGGGGACGGATCCAGCGCACGATCGCCCGGCTCGAGGACGACACCGGCAGCGTCGACGCGACATGGTTCGGCCGGCGCTTCATCGAGCGTCGATTGCCGGTCGGCGGCGAGGTCGTCGTGTCGGGGAAGATCAAGCACTTCGGGCGCCGCCTCACGCTCGACAACCCCGAGTTCCAGGTCCTGACCGGCGAAACCGAGGTCCTCCATGCCGGCCGGATCGTGCCGGTCTACCCGCTGACGGCCGGCTTGCCCGCCGCCCGCTTGCGGTCCGCTATCCGCGAGGCGCTCGACAAGGCCGGGTACGCGTACCCGGAATACCTGCCCGCCTCGATCCTGGCCGAGGAGAAGCTCGTCCCGATCGCCCGGGCCATCGAGGAGGCGCACTACCCCGAGACGTTCGAGGGTCGCGACGCCGCGCTCGAACGGCTCGCGTTCGACGAGCTCCTCGCCCTCCAGCTCGGGATGGTCCAGCGGCGCCGCCAGCGGGTCCGCGATGCGGCCCCGGTGGTCGCGCTGGACACGGCGGCGAACGACGCAGTCAAGGCCGCGCTCGTGGATGCCATCGGGGCGCGCGTGGGCGAGGCGGTCGAACTGACCGTCGACCAGGAGTCGGCGATGGCGGCGATCGGGGAGGATCTCGCCCGGCCCACGCCGATGCTGCGCCTGCTCCAGGGCGACGTCGGGTCCGGCAAGACCGCGGTGGCGGCCTACGCGCTGGCCGCGGCGGCCCGGGCCGGCCTCCAGGGCGCGCTGCTCGCGCCGACGGACCTGCTCGCGCGCCAGCACCTGGAGACGGTCGGCGCCCTGCTCGAGGGGGTCGGCATCGGCGTCACGCTGCTGACCGGGTCGCTCAAGCCGGACGCGAAGGCGAAAGCGCTGCAGTCCATCGCGTCCGGACAGGCGCTCGTCGTCGTGGGCACGCACGCGCTCATCCAGGAGGCGGTCTCGTTCGCCGACCTCGGTCTCGTCATCATCGACGAGCAGCACCGCTTCGGGGTCGATCAGCGCGGCCAGTTGGAGGCCAAGGCCGGCGGTCGCTCACCTCACGTCCTGCTGATGACCGCCACGCCGATCCCGCGGACGCTGGGACAGGTCCTCTACGCCGACCTCGACGTCTCCGACCTGCGCACGCCGCCGGCCGGACGGGTCCAGATCCGGACCGGGATCCGGCGTCCGTCCGAGCTCGAGGGGACCTGGCGCAAGGTGCGCGACGAGGCGGCCCTCGGCCATTCCACGTTCGTCGTGGTCCCACTCATCGAAGAGGGCGCCGATGAGGCGGAGGGTGCGGTCGCCGCCGAGTCCGAGGCGGTCCGGCTGAGTGCGCTGCTCGACCCGCTGCGCGTGGGCATGGTCCACGGCCGGATGAAGCCCGCCGAGCGCGATGCCGAGATGACCCGGTTCCGGGACGGGGAGCTGGACGTGCTGGTGGGCACGACGGTCGTGGAGGTCGGCGTCGACGTCCCGGGGGCGACGATGATGGTGATCCAAGGCGCCGACCGGTTCGGCCTGGCCCAGCTGCACCAGTTGCGCGGCCGGGTAGGGCGCGGCTCCGTGGAGTCGTTCTGCGTCCTCGTCTCCGACTCAGCCGACGAGCTGGCGGGGGCCCGACTCAAGGCCGTCGCGGATACGCACGACGGGTTCGCCCTGGCCGAGAAGGACTTCGAGCTGCGCAAGGAGGGCAACGTCCTGGGCCTCGCCCAGAGCGGCTTCCCGAGACTGCGTGTGGCGTCGCTCCAGGTCGCGGCCCACCGCGATCTCGCGGTGCGAGCGCGGGCCCATGCCGAGTCCGTGCTCGACGCTGACGGACGGATGGAGCCCCCTCGACCCGCCCTCGCCGCGGAGCTGGAACGTGGCTGGCTCCGCCACCTCGTGGCCGCGGAACCGGCGAGCGGCACATGACCCCGCCGCGCAAACCGCCCGTCCGTGCCTGACGCGGGCCGGGTGATCGCCGGCACGGCTCGCTCGATCCGCCTGGAGGCCCCGGGGGAGGGGACCCGCCCGCTCGGCGACCGAGTCAAACAGACGCTGTTCGCGATCCTCGACCCAGACCTGCGCGGGGCGTCGTTCCTCGACCTGTTCGCGGGCAGTGGCGCCGGCGGCATCGAGGCGCTCTCGAGAGGCGCGGCCCACGCGACCTTCGTCGAGCGGGACGCGACGGCCATCCGGACCATCAAGGCCAACCTGCAGCGCACGGGCCTGGCCGAGCGCGCGACCGTCACCCGGAGCGAGGTCCTCGCCTGGCTGCGTGACCCCGCCCGCGCGGCGGAGCCCCGGCGCGACGTCGTGCTGCTCGACCCACCGTACGAGGACCAGGCGTCGCTCACCGCGGCTCTCGACGCGCTCGGTCCTTTGGTCACCCCGGGCGCGCGCGTCGTCGCGAAGCACTTCTGGAAGGACGCCCCGCCGGCCCGCGTCGGGCTGCTAGCATCGGACCGCGAGCGCCGCTTCGGCGAGACGACGCTCACGTTCTACCGACCTGCCGGCGACATCACGGAGGACGCATGAGCGTCGCGGTCTACCCGGGCTCGTTCGACCCGATCACGAACGGCCATCTCGACATCATCGGGCGCGCCGCCAACGTCTTCGACCGGGTCATCGTGGCCGTGCTGGCAAACCCCCGCAAGACGCCGCTCCTGCCGGCCGAGGAGCGGATGCGCGTCATCCGCGAGTCGATCGCCGAGGGCGCCGCCCCGACCGATCGGATCGAGGTCGCGAGCTTCGATGGCCTGACGGTCGACTTCTGCCATGCCCACGATGCGACCGCCATCGTGCGTGGCCTGCGCGCGATCAGCGACTTCGAGACCGAGATGCAGCTGGCCCACAACAACCGTGTCCTGGCGCCCGAGATCGATACGGTCTTCTTCATGACCTCGCTCTCCAACGGCTACGTCAGCTCGAGTCTCGTCAAGGAGATCGCGAGCTTCGGCGGCGACGTCAGCGCGATGCTCCCCAAGCCCGCGGCCGCAGCCCTGGCAACAGCGCTCGGCGGCCGTTGACCGTCCGGCGAGCCTGTCGCTGAACCACCGGGCCATGCCATAATCGCCCGGACCGGCGCGCCATCGACAGCCCATGCAGGAGGGCACCAGCCATCGACATCATCTTCCTCGTCGAGCGCCTCGAGTCGCTGATCGCGAACGGCAAGAAACTGCCGCTGACCACCAACGTCGTGGTCGATCAGAACGCCGCGCTGGGGCTCATCGATGAGCTCCGGGTGGCGGTCCCCGAGGAGGTCCGCGCCGCCAAGCGCATCAACTCCGAGGGCGAGCGGATCATCGAGAAGGCGCAGGAAGAGGCGGAACGGATCGTCGCCCGAGCCCAGGAGCAGGCCGCCTTCCTGATCGATGAGCGGGGCCTGACCCAGGCGGCCGAGGCCGAGAGCCGCCGGATGATCGCCGAGGCCCACGAAGACGGCGAACGGATCCGGGGTGGCGCCGACGAGTACGCGGTGAGCGTCCTCGAAGGGCTCGAGGGTGACGTCACGAAGACCCTCCAGAGCATCCAGAAGGGCATCGCGATGCTCGACGACCGTCGGGCCACGCTCATGGCGGCGCCGCCCGAAGACGGCGAAACGGGCGACTTCAAGGACGGCGACTGGGACGACGAGGCGGAGGACGCCGTCGAGCCCGCCCGGTCGTGACGCCGGGCCGATGAGCGCCCCCGTCGACGACGACCCGTTCACCTGGAACGTCGCCGGACTCCTCAGCGACACGGTCGGTGCCGATCGCCACTACGAGGTCGCGGATGCCCGCGTCGACCTGCCGGACGAGCTCACCCTGGCCGAGCCCATCGCCGGGCGCGTCCGGCTGACGCACACGAACCGCGGGATCCTCGCGCGGGCGAACCTCCGCACGGCGCTCGCCATGGAGTGCGTCCGCTGTCTCCGGCCGACGACCGTACCCCTGGAATTGGCGATCGCGGACGAGTTCCTCCCGTCGCTCGATATCGCCACGGGCAAACCCGTGGCCACCGACGATGAGCCCGAGGTCCTCCGGCTGAACGACCATCACGAGCTGGACCTCGCGCCCTCGGTGCGCGATGCGATCTCGCTGGCCGAACCGATCGCCCCGCTCGACCGCCCGGACTGCCCGGGCCTCTGCCCGACCTGCGGCCTGCCGCTCGACGAGGGCACGCATGACCACCCGACCGATGACATCGACCCGCGGCTCGAGGCGCTGCGCGGGTTCCGGCCGGGAGGCACGGACTGACGAGTCGCCCGGTTTCGCGGTAGACTCCGCGCTCGGTGCGGCCAGGCGCCATCCCTTTCCGCGCGCCTGACTTTGCGGCCGCCGCGCCACGACATACGACACAAGGAGCCCACGACCCCATGGGTGTACCCAAGCGACGCGTCTCGCACGCCCGCCAGGGCGAGCGCCGCTCGCACCTCGCCATCGATCTGCCCAAGCTCGAGGAGTGTCCGCACTGCCACGAGATGAAGCTGCCCCACCGCGTCTGTCCCAACTGCGGCTACTACCAGGGTCGCCTCGCGGTCCCGCCCAAGCCGGCCGGCGGCCCCACCGACGACGCCCCCCGCTGACGCGGTGACCGAGCCTCGGCGAACCCCGACCGAGGTGACCAGCGACGCCGTTCGCGTCGCCGTCGACGCCATGGGCGGCGACCACGGCCCGAGCGAGGTCGTGCCCGGCGCCCTGGACTTCGCCCGCAGCCACCCGCGCGACACCCTCATCCTGGTCGGGGACGAGGCCGTCGTCCGCGGCATCGCGGGGGACCTGCCCGCGAACGTCCGGATCGTGCACGCGAGCCAGGTCATCGGGATGGACGAGCACCCGGCGATGGCGCTGCGCGAGAAGAAGGACTCGACGATCCTCGTCGCCACCGACCTCGTCAAGCGTGGCGAGGCCGATGCCGTCGTGACCGCCGGGCACACGGGCGCCGGCATGGCCGCGGCCGTGCTGCGACTGGGTCGCCTGCCGGGTGTCGACCGCCCGGCCCTGGCGGTCCAGATGATCACCGATTCGGGACCCATGGTCCTGCTCGACATCGGCGCGAATCCCGACTCCACACCCGAGAACCTGGCCCAGTTCGCGCACATGGGCGCGATCTTCGCCGAGCGCGTCCTCGGGGTTGCGCGACCGCGGGTCGCGTTGCTGTCGATCGGGGAGGAGAAGGGCAAAGGCGACGCTAGGATCCAGCGCGCGACCGAGCTGCTGGACGCCTCCGACCTCCGCTTCGAGGGCAACGTCGAGGGCAAGGACCTGACCCGCCACCCCGCCGACGTCGTCGTGTGCGACGCCGTGCTCGGCAACGTGGTGATCAAGTTCTTCGAAGGCCTGTCGGGGTTCATCTTCGACCTGTGGCGGACCGAGTTCGAAGGATCGTGGCGCGGCCGCCTCGGGTATCTGCTGATGCGACCGAGCGTCGCCCGGATCCGGACCATCTTCGACTACGAGAAGGTCGGCGGCTCGCCACTACTCGGTGTCAAGGGGACCGCGATCATCACCCACGGACGGGCAAAACGCCGGATGATCGGCTATGCCTGCGAGGTGGCGGCGACGACCGCCCGGACCCGGGTCCCGGAGCTCATCGCCGAGGCCCTGACCGCCGACCGGGCGCTCGAACGTGGCGGAGGCCCCGAAGGCCCCCGAGGCGCCAGAGGCCCCAGCACCCGGCGACGCGAGCTCCAGGGAAGAGGTGGCCACGTGAGCGGTCCGGAACTCACGGTCGGGCAGGGTGTCATCGCCGAGCTCGTCCGGCTTGCGGCGTTCGAGGTCCCGGGCGTCGCCCGTGTCGGCCACGGTGGACCGCCGTGGCGGCGCTGGCTCGCTGGTCCGGCGGTCCGCGTGCGGGTCACCGACGACCGGGTCGTGGTCCGGCTGCGGATCGTCGCGCGACCCGGGCAGGCCCTCGGACCGTTGACGGCGCAGGTCCGGTCCGCTGTCGCCGCGACCGTCGAGCGGCTGCTCGGACTGGATCTCGGTGCCGTGACCGTCGTCGTCGATGGTGTCGGAGGCTGATCGCCAGCGCGGACGACGGACGGGACGTCGACTGGCGCTGGCCGCGATCTTCGAAGCCGACTTCGGCCAGCGCACGGCCGAGGCCATCCTCGAGCGCCACCTTGCGGAGTCCGAGCGTGACGAGACCGCGGCGGCCCTGGCGCGCGAGCTGGTCGGTGCCGTCGTCGCCCACCGGGACGCGATCGATGCCGAGATCGGGCGCGTCGCGCCGCAGTACCCGGTCACCGGCCTGGCCAAGATGGACCGCGCCCTGCTCCGAACGGCCCTCGGTGAGGTGCTACACTCCGCCACGCCGGCCCGGGTGGCCATCGCCGAGTGGGTCGAGCTGGCACGCACCTACAGCGGAGAGCCGATGCGGCGCCTCATGAATGGCGTTCTCGGGACCATCTCCCCAGCACCCAGCTCCGAGGAGGGAGTCAGTGGCCACAACGTACGACCGGCTCAAGAAGATCGTCGTCGAGCAGCTCGGCGCCGACGAGGATGAGGTCAAGCCCGAGGCGTCGTTCGTCGACGACCTCAACGCGGACTCGCTCGACCTGGTCGAGCTCATCATGAGCCTGGAAGAAGAGTTCGGGACCGAGATCTCGGACGAGGACGCAGAGAAGATCCGGACCGTCCAGGACGCCGTCGACTACATCGACGAGAAGTCCACCTAGCCCGGCTTCGGCCACGCCGGAGGTGCGACCGGGCCGGGGGCTCGCGAATCGATTGGGTCTCCCCGTCAGGGACCTCGACCTGCTGGAACAAGCCCTCGTCCACTCCAGCTGGCTGCACGAACACCCGGATGCGGCCCGCGGCCACAACGAACGCCTCGAGTTCCTCGGCGACGTCGTGGTGAACCTCACGATCTCCGAGGCGCTGTACACCCGTCACCCCGACGACGACGAGGGCGCGCTGTCCGCGCGACGTGCGGCGATCGTCTCCACGACCGGCCTTGCGCGCCTCGCGGGGCGCATCGGCCTTGGTGCGGACGTCATGCTCGGCGAGGGGGAATCGCAGCGTAGCGCCCGGCGCCGACCGTCATTGCTCGCATCCTCGTTCGAGGCGCTGACCGGGGCGCTGTACCTGGACCTCGGATACGACCTCGTGCGCGACTGGCTGATCGACCTGGCCTCGCCCGAGCTGGAGCTGGAGGCACCGATCACGAGCCTCAAGAGCCCCAAGAGCCGGTTGCAGGAATACACACAACGGCGCACCGGCGCGCGACCGGAATACCGCCTGCTCGACGCCACGGGGCCCGACCACGAAAAGTCCTTCCGGATCCAGGTCTGGGTGGATGGCGAGCTGCTCGGCGTCGGCGAAGGGGCGTCCCGGCGGATCGCCGAGACCGCAGCCGCCGCCCAGGCGATCGAGCACATCCGACCGCAACGCGAGCCCGATCGCGCCCGAGACGAGCCGGTGAAGGCATGACCGACGGCGTCGAGACCCGGCCGACGGCCAGCGCCCCACTGACGCCCGGGTCGTGGCCGGGACCCGCGGCACCGCGCCTGCTCGCGCTCCGCCTCCAGGGATTCAAGTCGTTCGCGGAGCGGACCAACGTCGAGTTCGGTGGCGGGATCAGCGCGGTCGTCGGGCCGAACGGGTCGGGCAAGAGCAACCTTGCCGACGCGCTCCGCTGGGCGCTCGGGGAGCAGGGGCGTGCCCTTCGATCTCGCAAGGCGGAGGACGTCATCTGGGCCGGGTCCGAGAAGCGCTCCGCCCAGGGCATGGCGGACGTCACGTTGGTCCTCGACAACAGCGATGGCCTCCTGCCCGTCGAGTTCCAGGTCCTCGAGCTCGGTCGCCGGCTGTTCCGCAGCGGCGAGAACGAATATCTCCTCAACAAGCAGCGCATCCGCCTGCGCGACCTGGTCGATCTCCTCGATGGCGCGCACCTGGCCGACAACGCGTTCCTGTTCATCGGCCAGGGCATGGTCGACCAGGCGCTCGCGTTGCGCCCCGAGGAACGGCGCCCGCTGTTCGAGGAGGTGGCCGGTGTCCGGCGGCACGAGCGCCGACGGCGGAAGGCCGAGGAGCAGCTCGTCGAGTCCGAGGCGAATCTCGCGCGGGTGGAGGACATCCTCGCCGAGCTCCGCCCGCAGGCTCGACGACTCGCGGCCCAGGCGGACCAGCAGGCGACCCGATCGAGCATCGGGGACGAGCTGGCGACCGCACTCCTGGCGGCGACGCATGCGCGATGGCACGAAGCCGCGACGCGGCTCGCGGACGCCGGCGCGCGACGCGAGCGAGCCCAGGCCGAAGCCGATCGCGCCATGGCGGATCTCGACGCCGCCGAGGCCGGGGCGACCGCGCTCGCCGCGGAGCTGTCCGCGCGAACCGCCGTCGAGCGCGAGCGCCGCGAGGCCCACGAGGCGGCGCAGGCGACCCTGACCGGGCTGAAGCTGCGAGACGGGCGCCTCGCCGCGGATCTCGGGGCGATCGAACGCGATCGCGCGCGGCTGTCGGACGAGCGCTCCGCCGCCGAAGCCGAAGCCGCCGTGCAGCGTCGGGCGATGGCGACGCCCGTGCCGGCCCGGGACCTCGACCTCGAAGCGGCCGTCACCGAAGCGGATCGAGAGCTGGCCGAGGCGCTGGCCGAACTGGCCGCGTTGCGAACGGCATCGCAGGCGCAGGGGGAGCAGCTCGCCGCCCTACGCCGGGCAGAAGCCGCGCGACAAGCCGAGTCCGAGACCGCCCGGCGGCGCCTGGCGGAGGCGGAGCGTCGGGCGGCAGAAGAGACGGCGGCCGCGGCGGATGTCGAGGCGCGTCGTGCTGAGGTCACCGAGCGGCACGAGACCGCGAGGACGTCGCTTGAAGGAGCCCTGACCGCGGAGTCGACGGCACTGGCCACGCGCGAGGCCGCGCGGGCGGCGCTCGAGACCGCGGAGGCGGAACGGGCCGCGACGGCCGACAGGGCGGCTACGGCTTCCGCGGCGGTCGCCGGGTTACGCGGTCGGGCGGAGGCCCTGGCGGACCATCTTGCGGAGGAGGAGCGTCGCCCGATCGCGCGGGCGGCGCGCAAGGCCGGTGGTCGCCGGTTGGACGAGGATCTCGCCGTGGATCCGGGCCTACGCGCGGCCGTGGAGGCCGTCCTGGCCGACCGGGCTCGGGCCTATCTCGTCGCGACGGACAAGGTCACGGACCTCGCCGCCGAGCGCGGCCGCCTTCTGGTCGAGGAACGGCTGGCGGGTGAGGTCTCGATCACGGACGCGGCGACCCGGCGCTGCCTGGACGCGGTCGCCGAGGCCGGCGGTGGCCGGCTGATCGAAGCGGTGCGGCGCGATGCTAGTGGCGGCGTGCGGCGCCTACTCGCGCGGGCCATCTGGATGCCCGACCTTCCTGCGTGCCTGGCGATCCAGGCATTGCTGCCCGCGGGCTGGGTGGCGGTCGCCCGGGACGGATCGGCCGTGGTCGATGACACCGGCGTCACGCTGGGGGCCGCGGATTCCGTGCTGGAACGGCGGGCGGAACACGCTCGCCTGAACGCCGACCTCGAACGCGCCGAGGCTGAGCTCACCGAGTTGCAGCGCGCTGTTGCGGCGAGCGGCGCCGCGGCGGTCGAGGCCCGTAGTTCGCTGGAGGTCGCACGAGCCGACGAGGCCCGCCTGACCACAGACCGCCGTCGAGCCGAGGAAGCCGAACGCGCCGTTGCCCGCGAATCCGAGGCGATCGCCCGGGAAGTCGCCTGGCACGAAGCGCAGCGCACGCGCCTGGACGGCGAGCTCGCACGACTCCGCGAGGCCGTTGATGGGATGACTGCGGACGCGGTGCCGGCGACGCCTGAAGACGTCGAGGTTCAGCCCGGGACGGACGACGTCCGCGCCGGTCTCTCCGCGTGGGAGACGCGGTCCGCGGACCTGCGCGAGCGTCGCGACCGGCTGGCTTCACGCCTCACGACCCACGATGCGGCCCGGCTCGAGGCGGAGCACCGGCGCGCCCGAGCCGAGGCGGCCGCGACCATGACCGAGGAGCGGATCGCACGAGCGGAGCGCGAGATCGCCGCGCTGGCGGAGCACGAGGCCCGGCTGACTGCGGAGCGCGACGCCCTTCGTGGCGACGTGGCGACCGCCACGGCGATCGAATCGAGCGCCCGCGATGCCCTGTCGGTGCTCCGGGCGGCGGACGACGCGGATCGGACCCGCCTGTCCGAGGCGGAGCGTGCCGCCACGGGCGCGCGCGAGCATCTCCGGTCGGCGGACGATCGGCTCCGGGCAGCGGACCACGCCGAGCTGGAGGCGCGTCTCGGGCTCGACTCGCTGCGCGAAGGCGTCCTCGTGGAGCTCGCCGGGATGGGCGGGCTCGGGCTGGCGAGTCTCGGGGTCAGGGACGCGGCAGTCGGCTCGGATGCCAGCGCGCCGATCGACGAGGTCCGAACCGAGCCACAGGATGCAGAAGCATCGGACGACGGCACGGACGCCGACGTCTTCGCCGAGGACACCGCCGCCCTCGAGCGCGCCCTGGCCGCGGTCGCGGGGCGGTGGGCCGAGGAGCCGCCGACCGTCGCGCCGCCGTCGCCCGGCCGGCTTGCACAACTACGACGGCGCTACCACGAGCTCGGGGCGGCCAATCCGTACGCCGTCGATGAGTACGCGGAGCTGAAGACGCGCCTCGAGACCCTCGAGGCACAGGATTCGGATCTGCAGTCGGCGATCGGCAAGACTCGTGAGCTCATCGCCGAGCTCGACACGATGATCGCCGACCAGTTCCGGACGACATTCGAGGCCCTGGAGACCGCCTTCGAGCGACGCTTCGAGCAGCTCTTCGGCGGCGGCTTCGCCCGGCTGTCGCTGACTGACCCGACCGACCTCGGCTCGACCGGCGTCGAGATCGTGGCGCGGCCGCCCGGCAAGAAGGCCCAGGCGCTGGCGATGCTGTCGGGCGGGGAACGTGCCCTGACCGCGGTCGCGTTGCTGTTCGCGATGCTCGAGGTTCGACCGGTGCCGTTCTGCGTGCTCGACGAGGTCGATGCGGCACTCGACGAGGCGAACATCGACCGGTTCGCCGATGCGCTCCGGAGCCTCGCGCACCAGACCCAGTTCATCGTGATCACGCACAACCGCGGCACGATCGAGGCTGCCGACGCGCTCTACGGGGTGACCGTCGGGGACGACTCGGTGTCGCGGGTGATCAGCCTGCGTCTCGAGGAGGCACAGGCGCTCGCGGCCGAGCGCGGCCACGAGCTCAGCGTGGCGGGCTGATGGCCTTCTGGCGTCGCCGGCGGGAGACAGAACCAGAGGTCACCACCGAACCAGCCGCCCCGGCGCCGCCCCCGCCGGCGGAGGTGCCGGTCGAAGCCCCGCCCGCCGAAGCCGCCACGCCCACCGAGATGGCTCCGCCCGCCGAAGCCGCCACGCCCGCCGTAGCGGCCCCGCCCGTCGTAGCGGCCCCGCCCGTCGCCCCCGCGCTGCCTGCCGAACCAGCGGCCGAGCCGGCTCCGCCAACCGAGCCTGACCCGGCACCCGCCTACGCGCCCTTCGATCCGACCGCGTTCCTCGCCGTCGTCCCGGAGGGCTCCCTCGAAACCGGCTTGGAGAAGACCCGCACCGGTCTGGTGACCCAGCTCCGTGGGTTCCTCGGAAACGCCGATGGCCCGCAATGGGACGAGGTCGAGGAGACGCTCATCGCCGGCGACGTCGGCGCCGCGCTGGCGATCGATCTCGTCGAGCGCGCCCGAAAACGTCGCGACCCGGGCGGGCCGGAGGCGGCGATCCGCGCCGAACTCGCGGCCCTGCTGGTCGAAAGAGACGTCGATTGGCAACCTCGCTCGGCGGTCGAGGGCGGGCCCGCGGTCGTGCTCGTCGTGGGCGTCAACGGCACCGGCAAGACGACGACGATCGGCAAGCTCGCCGCCCGCTACGCGGGAGCTGGTCGGAGCGTCATCCTGGCCGCCGCTGATACGTTTCGCGCCGCCGCCATCGACCAGCTCCGAATCTGGGCGGACCGGGCTGAGGTCCCGATGATCGCCCACGCACCCGGCGCGGACCCCGGAGCCGTCGTGTACGACGCCCTCGATGCGGCGGTCGCCAGGGGCGCGGATCTCGTCATCGCCGACACGGCCGGTCGACTGCACACGAAGTCGAACCTCATGGACGAGCTGACGAAGGTGCGCCGGATCATCGACAAGCGCCTGCCCGGCGCCGAGCCCGAGACCCTGTTCGTGCTCGATGCGACGACCGGCCAGAACGGCCTCGCCCAGGCCAAGGCGTTCCACGAGGCCGTCGGGCTGACCGGGATCGTCCTGACCAAGCTCGATTCCACGGCCAAGGGCGGCATCGTCTTCGCCATCGAGCACGCACTCGGGGTCCCGGTCCGCTTCGTCGGGGTGGGGGAGGGCGTGGGCGACCTGCTCCCCTTCGACCCGGACGCCTTCGTCGAGGCGCTGTTCGCCTGACCCCGTCGATCACGGGGCCCTCGGGATCAGGCAGCCGGCCCGACGTGCTCCGCCGCAGACTACGCGACCGGTTTCGACCCCAGGACATCGTCGGAGGTCGTCGTGGCGAACAGGTGCATCGCCCGGGCGACGACGCCGGTCCAGCCGGTCTGGTGGCTGGCACCGAGACCGCTGCCGTCATCGCCGTGGAAGTACTCGTAGAAGAGGACGTGGTCGCGCCAGTTCGGATCGTCCTGGAACGTGCTCGAATCGCCGAAGACGGGCCGCCGGCCCTTCTCATCGCGTAGGAAGATGCTGCCCAGCCGACGACTGAGCTCCGCGGCGACCTCGTACAGGTTCATCAGGTTGCCGGAGCCCGTGGGGCATTCGATCCGGAACTCGTCGCCGTAATAGCTGTGGTACTGGAGGAGCGCTCTGACGATGAGCGCATTGACCGGCATCCAGATCGGCCCGCGCCAGTTCGAATTGCCCCCGAACATGCCGCTGTCGGACTCGGCAGGGAGGTAGGCGACCCGGAATTCCTCATCGCCGACATCGAAGATGTACGGATGCTCGTCGTGGTACTTCGACAGGGCGCGGATGCCATACGGGCTCAGGAATTCATCCTCATCGAGCATGGTCGCGAGCACGCGGCGGAGCTTGCGCTCGTCCAGGATCGAAGCCAGGCGCCGGCCTCCGTGGCCTCGTTGGACCGGATCGTGGATGAACGCCCGCACCTCAGGCCGGCCTTCGAGGAACCCGCCCATCCGACCCACCAGCTCCGGATACCGGTCGAGCAGCCGGCCATCGAAGGTCGTGGCCGCGCACAGCGGTAGCAACCCGACCATCGAGCGGACCTTGAGGCGCTCGGCTGTGCCGTCCGGGCGGCGGAGGACGTCGTAGAAGAAGCCGTCGTCCTCATCCCACATCCCGGTATCGGCGCCTGCGTGCATCATCGATGTCGAGATCCACAGGAAGTGCTCGATGAACTTCTCGACCAGGTCGACGTACACGGGCCGCTCGAGCGCGAGCTCGACCGAGATCTCGAGCATGGTCTGGCAGTACAGCGCCATCCAGGCCGTCCCGTCGGCCTGCTCGAGGTAGCCCCCAGTCGGCAGCGGCGCGCTTCGGTCGAAAACCCCGATGTTGTCGAGCCCGAGGAATCCGCCCTCGAACAGGTTGGTCCCGCTCCGATCCTTGCGATTCACCCACCAGGTGAAGTTCAGGAGGAGCTTCTGGAAGACGCGTTCCAGCCAGTCGACGTCGCCGTGGCCGCGGTGCGCTTTCTCGAGCCGGTACGTGAAGATCGTCGCCCAGGCGTGGACCGGCGGGTTGACGTCGCCGAAGTTCCACTCGTAGGCCGGCAGCTGACCGCTCGGATGCAGGTATCGGCCTTGAAGCATCAGCTCGAGCTGGGCCTTCCCGAAGTCCTCGTCGACCAGCGTCAGGGCCAGCACGTGAAAGGCCAGGTCCCAGGCCGCGTACCACGGGTACTCCCACTTGTCCGGCATCGAGATCACGTCGGCGTTCTGCATGTGGTGCCAGCGGTCGTTGCGCGTGGAGCCGAGCGGCGTGTCGCCGAAGGGTTCGGTGCCGTGCTCCTTGAGCCACCGATCCACGTCGTAGTGGTAGTACTGCTTCGACCACAGCATCCCGGCCAGGGCCTGCCGCATCACCAGCGCCGAATCGGCGTCCAGGGACGCCGGGATGACCTCCGCGTAGAACGCGTCGGCCTCCTGGCGCCGGAGGTCGAAAAGTGTGTCGAAGTCGCCCCCGATCGCCGCTCGGGGGTCCGTGCCGGCCGAGGCCGGGGCCGACGGGGCGTCCGGCAGCGTCACGGACAGGCGAAGGCGAACGGTCTGCGATCCACCGGCGGGAACCGTCAGCGCGTAGTGGGCGGCGGCTTTCGTCCCGCTCCGATTCGGGTTCACCGCGCCGCGTTCGCCCCCGACGATGAAACGGTCGATGCCGTCCTTGACGTATGGGGTCGGCGAGGGAGTGCCGAACAGTCGGTCGGTGTTGGTCTCGTTCTCGGTGAAGAGCAGCGAGGGCGAGTCAGCGCAGGCGAAGTACCGGTCACCGAGGTCCGGGTGCGATGCCTTGATGATGGTGCTCGATGGCGTGCTCGCATCGTGCAGCACCGGTCGGGGTGCGTCGCCGCCCCACGACCAGGTGTTGCGGAACCAGATGGTCGGCAGGACCTCGACTGAGGCGGACTCCGGCCCGCGGTTCGTGATGGTGATCTCGACGAGGAGGTCGTCGGGAGCCGCTTTCGCGTACTCGACCTGGACATCGAAATAGCGGTCGTCGTCGAACACGCCGGTGTCGAGCAGCTCGTACTCCGCGTCGCCTCGACCACGGCCACGATTCGTATCGAGGAGGTCGCCGTACGGGTAGGCCGCCTGCGGGTACTTGTACAGGTACTTCATGTACGAGTGGGTGGGCGTGGAGTCGAGGTAGAAGTAGTACTCCTTGACGTCCTCGCCGTGGTTGCCCTCGCTGTTCGTGAGGCCGAACAGACGCTCCTTGAGGATCGGGTCGTGCCCGTTCCACAGCGCGAGTGAGAAGCACAACCGCTGCTGATCGTCCGAGATTCCGGCCAATCCGTCCTCGCCCCAGCGGTAGGCACGTGAGCGCGCGTGATCGTGCGGCAGGTAGCTCCACGCGTCGCCGCTGTCGCTGTAGTCCTCCCGGACCGTCCCCCACTGGCGTTCCGAGAGATATGGGCCCCATCTCGACCACGGGACCCCGCCCTCGCGCGCCTCATCCTGCCGCTGCCGCTCGGCGTTCATATTCCCTATCGTCATCGAACAACCTCATCGCAGTCGGGTGTGCCCAGGCGAGCCCCTGCAGACCACGAACTGCTCTGCCGATCCATCCGTTCGCCACCAGTCTGGGGGACCCGCGGCGCACCTGCACCAGCCGGCCCCGAGGTGCACCAGATCAGGCGCCGACCGGCTGATCGCGTTCCGCGTCGAGAGCGATCTGGGCAGCCGATCGATGGTCGGTCACGGGCAGCTCGATCAGGTTGCGGACCGGCGACCAGTACAGGATCGCGCCGGCCAGGACCCCGCCCAATGGGGCGAGCAACGACGTCGCTCGTAGCCCGATGGCCTCAGCCAGCAGGCCGGCGCCGATGGTCGCCACGAGCTGCGCTCCAGCCGAGAGGACCTGGAAGGTCGACGCGACGCGACCGAGCTCGCGGTCTGCGACGAGAGCCTGGCGCACGGACGTTTCGGTCACGTCGTAGACGGTGATCGCGGAGTCCGCGATGAGCTGCTGGGCGACCAGGCACGCAACGGCGATGAGCGGCAGGCCGGCTGGCGCGAGCGGGATGAACAGGTTCCCCAGGGCAGCGAGCAGCATGGCGGCGATCGCCACCGGCCCGATCCCCCAGCGGCGCGTCGATCGCGTCGCCACGATGGCCCCGATGAACGACGATGCGCCGCCGACCCCGGCGACGATGCCCACGAGCGCGGGTCCGACCCCGAGCTCGTCGATCGCGAACAGGAACCATGTCGCCCCGAAGATGCCCCACAACATGGACATCAACATCTGGGCACCCGCGAATGCCCGAAGGACCGGGTTGTGGCGGACCAGCCGGAGCCCCTGGCGGATCTCGTCGAGCACGGGCTCGCGGTCCTCGCGCGGCGGGGGAGGCGCCTCCACGTGCCGGACGGTCAGCAACAGCACCGCCGAGACCAGGTACGTGACCGCGTTGATGAGGATCGTGATCGGCCCGGTGAGGAGCTGGACGAGGATGCCGCTGATGCCGAAGCCCGCGAATTCGGCGACGGAACCGCTCGCCGCGAGGGCGCTGTTCGCCTCGAGCAGGCGCTCCCGCTCCACGATCGTCGGCAGGTAGGCGTTGTCCGCGGCGTCGAAGAACGTCGTGAGCACCGCGGTCAGCGCGGCGACGGCGAGCAGTTGCCACAGGGCCAGGGTGCCGAGCATGAACGAGATCGGGATCACGCTCAGCAGCGCGGCGCGACCCAGGTCCGCCCAGATCAGGACCGGCCGGCGCCGCAGGCGGTCCACCCAGGCGCCGGCCACGAGCCCGACGATGAGCGCCACGGCAAGGTCCATGCCGCGCAGGACGGCGACCTCGATCGGTCCGGCGTCCAGGGTCAGGATCGCGACCAGCGGCAGCGCGATGCGCGTGATGAGCGACCCGAAGATCGAGATGCTCGCCGCCGTCCAAACCCGGACGAAGGCGCTGTTGCTCCAGAGCGGGGAACTGAAGGGATTTCGCACGAAGGCGGAGCCTACATCGAGCCGCTGCTCGCCTCATGTTCATTCCGGGCACATCGGGTGCGACAAGGTCGGGAAGTAGGACGAAAGCAAGGCGCTTGAGGTCCGCCGCGAACAGACCGTGTGCATCAGCCTGGCCAAGACGCCCTTGGTTGCCGGCCCAACCAGGCATGTGGTGCCCGTTGCCTCGCAAATGAACATCACGCGTGCACGATCGGCCCCAAGTGGGCCGAGGGATCCGAACGCCGCCGCGTAGGCCGCACGCCCGGCGGCGATTCCTGAGGCCTGCGCTACACTGCGCACGCTCGGTGCGTCAGAACTCGCGCACCACCGGACCGGTTGCGGCACCCCGCCACGACTCGCCCGGCCCTCACCAACCGAATGGGAGTCCTGATCGGGCCGTGTTCGACACCCTCAGCGAGCGCCTTCGAGCGACCCTCGGCAACCTGACCGGCCGCGGCCGGATCAGCGAGGCCGACGTGGAAACCGCCATGCGCGAAGTCCGGCTCGCGCTGCTCGAAGCCGACGTCAACTTCAAGGTCGTCAAGGACTTCGTGGAGCGCGTCCGCGCCAAGGCCATCGGCGGCGACGTCCTCGAGAGCCTCACCGCCGGTCAGCAGGTGGTCAAGATCGTCCACGACGAGCTCGTCGACCTCCTCGGCGCGGGCGACCGCGTGTTCCACCTGTCCGGCAACCCCGCGGTCGTCGCGATGGTCGGCCTGCAGGGCTCCGGCAAGACCACGAGCACGGCCAAGCTCGCCCGGCACATCGTCAAGCAGGGCCGCCGCCCGCTGCTCGTCGCGGCAGACCCGTATCGTCCCGCCGCCGCCGATCAGCTCGAGACGCTCGGCAAGCAACTCGACATCCCGGTCTACCGCGCCCCGCTCGGCACGAGCGTCCCCGACATCGCGCGGGGTGGTGTCGAAGCCGCCAAGCGCCAGGTCCGCGACGTCGTGATCCTCGACACCGCCGGGCGCCTCAGCATCGACGAGACCCTCATGCAGGAGATCGCCGCCGTGAACGCGGCGGTGAAGCCCATCGAGACGCTCCTCGTCGTCGACGCCATGACCGGCCAGGAAGCCGTGGGCGTGGCACAGGCCTTCGTCGCCGCCGTGCCCGTGACCGGCCTCATCCTGACCAAGATCGATGGCGATGCCCGTGGTGGCGCCGCGCTCAGCATCTCGGCCGTGACGGGGATCCCGGTCAAGTTCCTGGGCACCGGCGAGAAGACCGACGCGCTCGAGGTCTTCCATCCGGACCGGCTTGCCGGGCGGATCCTGGGGATGGGCGACATCCTGACGCTCGTCGAGCGGGCGCAGGAAACCTTCGACGTCAACCAGGCCGAGAAGATGGAGGAGAAGCTCCGAAAGGCGAGCTTCACGCTCGAGGACATGCTCGAGCAGCTCCAGGCGGTCCAGAAGATGGGCCCGATCGGCCAGATCATGGGCATGATCCCGGGCATGGGCAACATGGCCGGCGAGGCCCAGGCCGCGGTGGACCGCGGCGACCTCAAACGAACCGAGGCGATCATCCGGGCGATGACCCCGGCCGAGCGCCGCGACCCGACCGTCCTCAACGCCTCCCGCCGACGCCGCATCGCGGCCGGTGCGGGCACGGCCCTTCCAGAAGTCAACAAGCTCGTCAAGCAGTTCAGCGAGATGCAGAAGCTCATGAAGCAGCTTTCCGGGGGTGGCAAGCGCGGTGCGCTCGGCGGCCTCATGGGGAATCGGCGCTAGGCGCCGGGGAGACCACGCGATGACCGACAACGAACGACCCGTCTACGACCCGAACACCGAAACGACCTCGACCGAGGTGCCGGCGACGCCGATCGCGACGACGCCGCTGACGCCCCCCGGCACCCCCGTGAGCGCCAAGCCGGGCCGCAGTCGGGTCCGCTGGCTGGCGGCCGCCGGGATCGTCGCGCTGATCGTCGGCGTCACGGCGATCGCGACGCTGTCCCTGACCGGCTCCTCACCCACCTCAACGGTCGCTGGGTACGTCCCGGCCGACAGCGTCGCGTACGGAGAGGTGCGCCTGGACCTGCCGGGTGACCAGCGCCAGGAAGTCGGCGAGTTCCTCAGCAAGTTCCCGGGCTTCGCCGACCAGGCCGCGCTCGAGACCAAGCTCGACGAGGTCCTCGATCGGTTGCTCTCCGAGAACACGGAGGGCAAGCAGACCTACAGCCGCGACATCAAGCCGTGGTTCGACGGCGAGTTCGCCTTCTCGATGGCACCGCCGTCCGCGGTCGCTGCCACCAATGCGGCGACCGATACGCCACGAGCCGTCGTGCTCCTGTCCATCAAGGACGAGGCGCTTGCTCGAACCTGGTTCACCAACGCGCTCACTGAGATGGGCGCCACGACCGTGACCGAGTCCTATGAGGGCGTCGAGCTCCTCACCTTCACGAACCCCGAGGAGGCCAGCGGCCGGGCGGCCTTCGCGATCGTCGACGCGAAGGTCGCGATCGTCGGCGACATCGCGTCGGTCAAGGCTGCCATCGATACCGGCGGCGCGAGCCCGTTCTCGGAGGACGATTCGTTCGAGACGGCCAAGGCGGCCTTCGAGGGAGACGACATCGGGTTCGTCTTCGTCGATCTGCGCACGCTCATGGATACCGCCCTCGAGATGACCGAATCGTTGGCATCCGTGCCTCCGCTCAGTGGCACCCTCACGGCGCTCGTGCCGGAATGGTCCGCGTTCCGCCTCCGCGTCGAGGGTGACGGGCTCGTGATGGACGGCGCGATGCCGAATGTCGAAGCCGCGCCAGGCCCCAGCGAGAACCATCCGAACGGCGTTGCCGCGTACGCGCCGCCGACCACGCTGGCCCTGGCGGCCGGCAACGACCTCGGCGCGACGCTCACCGAGACGCTCGCCCTGTACCGCAGCGACCCCGCCATGGCCGAGGCCTTCAAGGGCATCGATGAGGCCGCGGCCCTGCTCGGCGGACTCGAGGCGAGTGTCGACTGGATGGGTGACACCGGGCTGGTCATCGCGCGCGATGGCGACTCGGTCGAAGGCGGCATCGTCTCGATCCCGGCGGATGCCGCCGCGGGCGAGCAGTTGCTGACCACGCTGCGGTCCTTCGCGACCCTCGCCGGCGGGCAGGCCGGCATCACGGTTCGCGAGGAGGAGCATGCCGGGACCACGATCACGATCATCGATCTCGGCAGCGCCGAGGACCTGGCGGCCCTGGCCGCGGGCCTGGGTGGCGTCCCGGTCCCCGATGACGCCACCTCGGCATTGCCCGAGGGGAACATCGAGATCTCGTACGCGGCGACCGATGGCGTCGTCGTCCTCGGCAGCAGCCCCGACTTCGTCAAGCACGTGCTCGACGCCGGCGCGGGCCAGTCCCTGGCCGACGATGCTCGCTATGTCGGCCTCGTCGGACGCGTCGGTTCTTCGCATACCGGCGTGAGCTTCTTCGACATCACCGCGGTTCGCGGCCTGCTCGAAAGCCACCTGTCCGAGGCGACCGCCGAAGAGCGGGCGGAATACGAGGAGTCGATCAAGCCATTCCTCACCCCCTTTGACGCGTTCGTCGCGGCCGGCGTCATCGAAGGCGGCCTCAACGAGAACCACGCGCTCATCACCGTCAAGTAGCCAGATAAACCCGATCCCCCAGGCCCAAACTCCAGCCCAAGAGGAGGCACCACAGCATCCATGGCAGTTCGTATCCGGCTGACGCGCGTCGGCGCGAAGAAGCAGCCCAGCTATCGAGTCGTCGTCGCCGACGGCCGCAGCGCCCGCGACAGCCGGGCGATCGAGACGCTCGGTCACTACAACCCGCGGACCGAACCGATCGAGTTCAACGTCGACGAGGAGAAGGCCAAGGCCTGGCTGGCGAAGGGCGCCCAGCCGTCCGACACCGTCGTGCGCCTGTTCAAGCAGGCCGGCATCCTGCCCAGCGGCAAGTAGGAGCATCCACATGGCAGCCAAGGAACTGATCGAGTACGTCGCGAAGTCGCTGGTCGACGATCCCGATGCGGTCAAGGTCGAGGTCGTCGAGGAGGACGGCGCGACCGTCATCGAGCTGCATGTCGCGGAAGACGACATGGGCAAGGTGATCGGGCGCAACGGCAGCGTCGCGAAGGCGCTGCGGACGCTGCTCAAGGTGACCGCGGCGCGCGACGGCGAGCCGGTCCAGCTCGAGATCGTCTGAACGAGGCTCCCGCCATCGCTACCGAGCGGCTCGCGGTCGCGCTCGTCCGGGGCGTCCACGGGCTCCGCGGCGCCGTCCGCGTCGAGGTCCTGACGGACCGACCGGAGGCACGCTTCGTGCCGGGAGCCGTGTTGTTCCGGGAGGGATCGGACGACGCGCTGACGATCGCGTCCGCCGAAGCCGTGGCCGATGGCCCCGGTTGGCGCATCCGCTTCGCCGAGATCGGCTCGCGCGACGCCGCCGACACGTTGCGGGGCGCGTACCTGGAAACGACCGTCCGGCCCGAGGCGGACCTGGCCCGCGGCGAGGTCTACTGGCACGAGGTCCTGGGTGTCTCGGTGCGCGGCGTCGACGGTTCGGAGCTCGGCGTCGTCAAGGACATCTACCGCGTCGCCGAGAACGAGGTCTACATCGTCGGCGGCGGGGCGTACGGGACGTTCGACGTGCCGGCGGTGCGCGCCTTCATCCGGATCTTCGCGCCACGCCGGGGAGAGATCGTGGTGGACGCGGAGGCGCTCGACCTGCAGCCGCCGAAGGAGCGTCGCGCCGACTCGGATCGGCCGCGTGCGCCGAGGCGGACCTCGCGGAAGCGACGCCCAGCAGCGGACGGGGCCCCTGAGACCTCGGGCCAGGCATCGGCGGATGGCGGCGTCGCGTCCGCCGATCCCGAGGCGACCGATCTGCCGGAGCCCGCATGACTCTCGAGATCGACGTCCTGACGCTCTTCCCGGCCATGATCGAAGGGCCGCTGTCGCAGAGCATCCCCGGGCGGATCCAGGAACAGGGGCTGGCCACGGTCCGGATCCACGACCTGCGCGACTTCGGGCTCGGTCGCCACAAGTCGGTGGACGACACGCCCTACGGCGGTGGCGCCGGGATGGTGATGCGCGTGGAACCCGTGGTCGCCGCGATCGAATCGGTTCGGCGTCCCGACTCGACGGTCATACTCCTCGACCCCGTGGGGGAGGTGTTCCGCCACGACCGCGCGGCCGACCTGGCCCTCCGGCGGCATCTCGTCTTCGTGTGCCCGCGCTACGAGGGCGTCGACGAGCGAATCCGTGCGTTCGTCGATCTCGAACTGTCGATCGGCGACTACGTCGTCACCGGCGGGGAGTTGCCCGCCCTGGTCGTGATCGATGCGGTCATCCGGCTGCTGCCCGGGGCCATCGACGATCTCTCGACGGCCGAGGAGTCGTTCAGCGCCGGGCTCCTCGAGTACCCGCAGTACACGCGGCCGCCGTCGTTCCGCGGCATGGACGTGCCCGAGATCCTCACGTCCGGTGACCATGGCGCCGTCGCGCGGTGGCGGGCTGAGCAGGCCAGCACCCGGACCCGCGAGCGTCGCCCTGATCTGCTGGGACCCGAGGATCGCGGCTGACCATGGATGCGACCGCCGCCACAGCGCTGCTCGCGTTTGCCGAGGAGGCCAGCGCCGGCGCGACCGGCCCGAATGCCAAGGACTCACTGGAGCGGCTTGAGCAGCGCTCGGGCGACCTCCAGGAGACGTTCGCCTGGTTCGTCCATGCGGAGCGCACGGACGAGGCGCTTCGCCTGGCGAACGCGCTCTACCGATTCTGGATCACGAAACAGCGGTTCGACGAGGGCGCCGTCTGGTTCGACCGAGTTCTGGCCTCGCCGGGGGGCGATGACCGGCTGCGCGGGAAGGCGTGCCTCAACGCCGGGTTCATGCCCTTCTGGATGGGCGACGACGAGCGAGCGGCCGAGTTGTTCGGCCGGGCCCTGGACATCGGCCGCCGGGTGGACGATCCGCCGCTGATCTCGGGGGCGTTGGGCGGGCTCTCTCGCGTCGCGTTGCGCACCGACGTGGCCGAAGGCCGGCGGCTCGCCGGCGAGGCGCTGGCGGTGAGCGACGCGGCCGCCGACGAACCGGGACGCTCGAACGCCTTGCACCTCCTCGGCGTCGGCGCCCAGATCGCCGGTGATCTGCCAGAGGCCCGCGACTGGATGACCCAGCGCCTTGCCTTGCTCCGAGGAACGGACAACGAGTTCCTGATCGCTTCGGAGGCCGCCAATCTCAGCATGGTCGAGCGCCAGCTCGGGAACCTCGAGACGGCGGAGGAGCTGGTGCGCGAGGCGCTGCAGATCTCCGAGCGCATCGGCGACCTGTTCGTCAGGCCGTTCGCCATCGCCGGGCTCGCCGCCATCGCCATGGAACGCGGTGAGTTCGAGCGTGCTGCCACGCTCGTCGGCGCGGCCGAGGCGATCATGGAAGCCCAGCACATGGCCTGGCCGCCGGACGAACGACCGCACTACGAACACATGCTGGCGGAGCTGCCCAAGGCGATGGGATCGGACGCATTCGAGCGGGCACGGAGCCAGGGGCAGTCGATGGGGGCCGGCGACGCCGTCCGCCTCGCCCTCACGCCTCGCAGCCAGGGCTGACGTCCACGGCCGTCCGGCCCGACCGGGAGCCCGTGCTATACTCCCGCACCGGTCGCCAGTTTCGCGGCCGTTTCATTTGCCCAGCCCGCAGCTTCGGCTGTCCACCACCCAAGGAACCGCCGCGTGAACGTGCTCGACGAGATCGTCCAGGACCAGCTTCGCACCGACCTGCCGGAACTCGCCACGGGTGACACCGTGAAGGTGTCCGCCAAGGTCGTCGAAGGCAACCGCGAGCGCATCCAGGTGTTCGAGGGGACCATCATGCGGCTGCGTGGCGGCGGCATCACCCGCTCGATCACGGTTCGCCGGATCGCCTCGGGCGTGGGTGTCGAGCGCACGTTCAAGATCAACAGCCCGCGCATCGAGAAGATCGAGGTCCTGCGGCACGGCCAGGTCCGTCGAGCGCAGCTGTACTTCCTGCGCAAGCGTGTCGGCAAGGCGGCCACCCTGCGCGAGCGGCGCAGCTGACCTTCGACTTTCGCAGCCCGTGACCCCGCCCGACCGGCGGGGTCGTTCGATTCCTGGGACAGCGTGCCGGGCGACGGCGCCGGAACCTTGACTCGGGGTACCCTTGCGCCCGATGGCCGTCATCGTCCCGACCCTCCGCTACGAGCGCCGCCTCTGGAACGACGGGCTCACCAGGGTCGTCGGCGTCGATGAGGTCGGCGTGGCACCGACCTGTGGCGCGGTGGTCGCCGCCGCCGTGATCATGCAGCCCGGCTGCCACCGGATCCCCGGCGTGCGCGACTCGAAGACCCTGTCGATGGCCCAGCGTGAGCGCCTGGCGCCGATCATCCGCCGGCGTGCCGTCGCGGTCGGGGTCGGTGCGGCGAGCGTGCGCGAGATCGACCAGCTCAACATCTACCACGCGACCCACCTGGCGATGCGTCGGGCCATCGCGCGAGTCGGAGGACACGAGCACGTCATCGTCGACGGGAATCGGATCGTCGGCTTCGAGGCCCAGGTGGGTCCGTACAGCAACGTGGTCGATGGCGACGCGAAGGTCTACTCGATCGCGTGCGCCTCCGTGGTGGCCAAGGTGGTCCGCGACCGGATGATGATCAAGCTGGCCGCGCGGTATCCCGGCTACGGCTGGGAGCACAACCAGGGCTACGCGACGCGCGATCACCGGGACGCGATCCGGGCGATGGGCCTGACGCCGTTCCACCGGCGTTCCTTCCTGGCGCTCCAGCGAACGCTGGCGGGTGACCAGCTGGATCTCGATCTCCTGGGCGACCCGTCCGCGTCGCCGGACACCCACGAGATGCTCGAGCGCGAGCTCGTGCCGGTGATGGCCGACGATGCCGCGTTCGACCTCCTGGACCTGACATCGCTCGAGGTGTCGCCGGCCTGAGCGATCCGGCCCGCTTGACGGCCCGGCAAGTCACGGTGCATGCGCGGATACGTCCGCGGTGAGGGCCGTCTGGGACCCTGCGACCGTGGACGACCGACCCGCATCGATCCGGACCACGGCCCAGCTGGCGGGTGACGCCGCCGAGACGCTGGTCCTGACCCGACTCGTCGAGGCGGGTTGGACCGTCCTCGCCCGGAACGTCCATGTCGGCCGCCGCGAACTCGATCTCGTGGCGGTCGACCCGGGTCCGCCCGCATCTCTCGTGATCGTCGAGGTCCGGTGGCGGCGGTCCCGGGGTTTCGGCCTGGCGGAGGAGACCGTCGACCACCGCAAACGTGCCCGCGTCCGGCAGGCGGCATTCGGGTTACTCGACCAGGGCTCGTTGCCCGACGGGAGGGCGATACCGCACCTGCCGCTGCGGTTCGACCTCGTCGTGATCGAGCCGGGCGACCGGGGAGGGGAGCCGCGCATCCGCCACCACCGGGCGGCGTTCTGATCGACTCGCGTCGCGGCCGTCTGGCACCAGGACCGTTCCAACGGACGGCGGAAGACCTGAGGACGCGGTTTCCGGCGTCGAGTGGGGACTTGACGCGTGCAAGTTGCGGCTGAACTCGGGCTCGGTCGCCGGTTGGAACGCTGGTGGCGCCACGGGCCGCGCGGGGCGCCGTGGCCCGCGCCCCGACCCCCCGGCCGGCCCGAAACGGACCCTGTGCTACACTCCGCCGCGGCCCGGAACCCCGAGCCACGCCCAACACGAACCGCCCGCAGGCACGAACGCCAGCGGAGCTCACACGCGAGCCGTCCCGACCGGGGTGGTGCCGGCCTCACGAGGCCGGTCCCCGTCGAACCAGGGGCTCGCGGAGGAACGAACCGAACAGGAGGTCTCACACCGTGCCGTCCGTCTCGATGCGGCAGCTGCTGGAAGCCGGAGTCCACTTCGGCCACCAGACCCGCCGCTGGAACCCCAAGATGCGCCCGTTCATCTTCGCCGAGCGCAACGGGATCCACATCATCGATCTCGCCCAGACCGTCGCCCGCCTGGACGTCGCCCTCGAGGCCGTCCGCGAGACGGTAGCCCGTGGCGACCAGGTCCTGTTCGTCGGGACCAAGAAGCAGGCCCAGGAGCCGATCGTCGCCGAGGCGACGCGCGCCAACATGCCCTACGTCCAGAAGCGCTGGCTCGGCGGCATGCTCACGAACTTCTCCACGATCAAGAAGCGCATCGGCCTCCTGGAGCAGCTCGAGGCTCGCCAGCAGGCTGGCGATTTCGAGCGCATGACCAAGAAGGAAGCCGCCAAGCTGACCGAGGAGATGATCAAGCTCCAGGGCACCGTCGGCGGCATGCGCAAGATGAAGCGATTGCCCGGCGCCGTCTTCATCATCGACCCGCATCGCGAACGGATCGCGGTGACCGAAGCGAACAAGCTCGAGATCCCGGTCGTCGGCACCGGCGACACCAACGTCGATCCCGATGAGCTCGACTACATCATCCCGGCCAACGATGACGCGATCCGTGCGATCAGGCTCCTCTGTGCCCTCGTCGCGGAAGCAGCCATCGAAGGCGCCCAGCAGCGCTCGGCCCGAGCCGCGTCCGAGCCGGACGTGAGCGAGGCCATGCCGATGCCCGAGACCGAGGAGGAGGCGCCGGGCGCGTCCGACGAGCTCGTCGCGGCGCTCGCCGGCGGAGCCGCCCTCACCTTCGAGCCCGATGCGGACGATGACGACCTCCTGCCCGGCGACCGAGTCGCTCGGGCCGAGGCGGCCGTCGCCGAAGCACCGTCCGAAGCCACGCCCGAGGAGATCGCCGCCGAGCTTGCCCGCGAGGCGGCCGAAAAGGCCGAGGGCGACAACCCGGCCTGACCCGTCGGCGGCAGGGTTCGTCGGGCTGAAACCTGACGACCCGGCCACCAGATCAGGCACGGATCCAGCACCCCACCCCGCGGGCGCCCGACGCACCCGCACGACACCACGAACAGGAGCACACACGCACATGGCGGACATCTCCGCAGCGCTGGTCAAGGAACTTCGAGAGCGGACCGGCGCGGGCTTCATGGACTGCAAGAAGGCCCTGACCGACGCCGATGGCGACATCGACAAGGCCATCGCGCTGCTGCGCGAGCGTGGCCTCGCGGCCGCGGCCAAGAAGTCCGGCCGTGACGCCCGCGAGGGCCTAGTTTCCAGCTACATCCACACCGGGGGCCGTGTTGGCGTCCTGATCGAGGTCAACTGCGAGACCGACTTCGTCGCGCGGACCGACGAGTTCCAGAAGCTCGTCCGGGACCTTGCCGTCCAGGTCGCCGGGCTCGCCCCGCTCTACGTCGACGAGGCGAGCATCCCGCCGGATGCCCTCGAGGAAAAGAAGGCCGAGCTCCTCAAGGACGAATCGGTCCAGAAGAAGCCTGAGAACATCCGCGCACAGATCGTCGAAGGCCAGCTCAAGAAGTGGTACTCGCAGGTCTGCCTCGTCGATCAGCCGTTTCGCGACGAGGAGCGCACCGTCGGCGAGCTGATCACGGAGAAGATCGCCACGATCGGCGAGCACATCCGTGTCCGCCGGTTCGTCCGATACGCGCTCGGGGAGGAGCTGTGACCCAGGCCGCGACCACCACGGCAGCCCCGGACTCGGCCGTTCGGTACGGCCGGATCCTGCTCAAGCTGTCCGGCGAGGCGCTTCTCGGCGACCGCTCGTACGGCGTTGACCCCGCGTACTGCATGTTCATCGCGAAACAGGTCGCCGAGGTCCATCGTCTGGGCGTCCAGGTCGGGATCGTCGTCGGCGGCGGCAACATCTTCCGCGGCATGGCCGCGGCGGCATCGGGCATGGACCGCGCGACCGGCGACTACATCGGGATGCTGGCGACGGTCATGAACGGCCTCGCGCTCCAGGACGCGCTCGAGAAGGCCGGCATCACGACGCGCGTCATGTCGGCCATCGCGATGAACGAGGTCGCCGAGCCCTACATTCGCCGCCGCGCCATCCGACACCTCGAAAAGGGTCGGGTCGCGATCTTCGTGGCCGGCACCGGCAACCCCTACTTCACGACGGATACCGCCGCCGCTCTTCGGGCGGTCGAGATCAACGCCGAGGTCCTGCTCAAGGCGACCAAGGTCGACGGTGTCTACGATCATGACCCGCTCACGCATCCGGATGCCCGGCGCTACGCTCAGCTCGGCTACGCCGACCTGCTCCGGGACCAGCTCAAGGTCATGGATGCCGCGGCGGTCAGCCTGTGCATGGAGAACGACCTGCCCATCGTCGTTTTCGACCTCAACTCACCTGACAACATCACGAAGGTCGCGGCCGGAGAACCGGTCGGCACCCTCATCACGAGCGGAGGTGCGGTCGCATGAGCACCGAGATCCTCGCAGAAGCGGACCAGAAGATGGCGCGCGCCGTCGAGGCGATGGAGCGTGACTTCCAGGGCGTCCGGACCGGTCGCGCCTCGACCGCGCTCGTCGAGCGCATCACCGTCGACTATTACGGCACCCAGACCCCGCTCAACCAGCTCGCCGGGATCAGCGTCCCGGAGCCGCACCAGATCGTGATCCAGCCGTGGGACCGCGGGGTCCTCGGCGCCATCGAGAAGGCGATCACGAAGTCCGACATCGGCATCACGCCCAACGTCGATGGCACGGTCGTGCGGCTCAACATCCCGCCGCTGACCGAGGAGCGTCGCAAGGACCTGGTGAAGATCGTCCACAAGCGCATGGAGGAGGCCCGCGTCGAGATCCGCAACATCCGGCGCGATGCCAACGACCACCTCAAGAAGGAAGAGCGCGACGGCACGGTCGGAGCCGACGAGGGCCATCGCCAGATCGACGTGCTCCAGAAGACGACCGACCGCCACATCGCCGAGGTCGATCGCCGCGGCGGCGCGAAGGAACAGGAGGTCCTCGAGGTCTAGTGGCCCGCGTACCGCTGGCCCGGCCGACCGACGCGCCCCCGTCCGCTCATGAACCGGCGGCGGCGCCGGTGGCCCCTACGCCCGCGATCGCTCCGCCACCCGCGCCCGACGAGGGCGCGACCGAGACGGCGTTCCTGCCGCCCGACGAGTTGCCGCGTCACGTCGCGATCATCATGGACGGCAACCGCCGCTGGGCTCGACAGCAGGGCCTGCCGGAGCTCGACGGACATGCCGCTGGCGTGGAGGCCATCCGCGAGGTCCTTCGCCACGCCGTTCGACGCGGTGTCCCGGTGCTGACGCTGTACGCCTTCAGCCGCGAGAACTGGGCACGCTCGGACGACGAGGTCCACGGCCTCTTCGGGCTCCTCGAGGGCGCCATCCGCAGCGAGACCGACGAGCTTCGGAGCCAGGGCGTGCGCGTGCGCCTGCTCGGCCGGGTGGACGAGCTGCCCGATGACACGCGCGGTTCCATCGATGAGGCCCTCGACGCGACGTCCGATGGTCAGCGGCTGCTGCTCAACATCGCCTTCAACTACGCGGGACGAACCGAGCTCGTCGATGCGGTCCGCAAGCTCGTCGCATCGGGCGCCGCGCCCGAGTCGATCGACGAAGCTGCGATCACGCGAGCGCTCTACACGGCCGGTCTGCCCGATCCGGACCTCGTGATCCGGACGGGCGGGGAGCAACGCCTCTCCAACTTCCTCATCTGGCAGTCGGCCTACGCCGAGTTCTACTTCTGCGAGGCGCTCTGGCCGGACTTCGGCCCCGCGGCCTTCGACGAAGCCCTCCTCGAGTTCGCCCGGCGCCAGCGCCGGTTCGGACGGTAGGCGGGGCAGGAGTGCGCGACCGAGCCATCGGCGCAGCGATCCTCGTCCCGGTCCTGCTCCTCGTTCTGGCCGTGGGCGGGTTCGTCCTGGCGGCGGCCGTGGCGGTCGCCACGGTCTTCGCGGCCCGGGAGGCATTCAAGCTCCTCGCGGACGCGGCCCTGCCCACCCTCCCTCTGCTGGGGACGGCGCTGGCACTCACGGTCGTCGCGGACGCGGCCTTCCCGGGCGTGCTCGAAGGGAGCGGCCTGCTGCTGATGGCCGTGGGGATCGTGCTCGTGGCGGTTGCCGCCTTTGCTCGCCCGAACCCGCGCGATGGTCTCGTCACCTGGGTGGCGACCGTGTTCGGAGCGCTCTATGTCAGCTTGCTCGCGTTCGTGGTTCGCCTGGGCCATGCCGCCCCGGTCGTGCCAGACGACGCGCCACTCATGGCGCTCGGCGCGGAGCGCGGCTGGATCCTGCTCCTGCTCCTGGCCGTGTGGGCCTATGACACGGGCGCATTCCTGGTCGGCAGCCAGTTCGGGCGTGAGAAATTCCTGACCCACATCTCGCCGTCGAAGACGTATGCCGGGCTGGTCGGTGGCGTCATCGCGTCGACCGTCGTCGTCGGGGTGCTCCTGTGGGGGCTCGGCCAGCTTCCGCTGCACGCGTTGGCGCTCGGGCCGCTGATCGCCCTCGCGGCGCAAGCCGGTGACCTCGCGGAATCCATGCTCAAGCGCGCCGCCAACACCAAGGACTCGGGCACGCTGATCCCCGGCCATGGTGGGATGCTGGACCGCGTGGACTCCTTCCTCTTCGCCGCACCGGTCGCCACCCTGTATGTCCTCGCCTTCCTCACCTGATCGGCGCGGGGTCGCGCTCCTCGGCTCGACGGGATCGATCGGGTCCCAGGCGATCGAGGTCCTCGCGGCGCACCCGGAGCTCTTCCACGTCGTCGGACTGGCGGCCGGCCGGGACGGCTCGACGCTCGCGGAACAGGCTCGGCAGCTGCGGCCGGCAGTCGTGGCGCTCGCGGATGCCTGACGCCTTGGCCGCACTGGATCTCCCGGACGGCACGGAGCGGACCGGCGGCGACGAGGCGCTCGTCGAACTTGCCACGCGTGCCGATGTCGATCTCGTGGTCGTCGCGACGGGGGGCGTCGTCAGCCTACGACCCGTGCTCGCGGCGCTCCGTGCCGGCAAGGTCGTGGCCACGGCCAACAAGGAAACCCTCGTCGCCGGTGGCCACCTGGTCATGCCCGTCGCTCGCCGCCTGGCGGCTCGCACGAGCGGAGCCAACCCCCTGGACCCGTTCGCCAATCCGCTCGCGTGGCTCCGCCCGATCGACTCGGAGCATTCCGCGATGTGGCAGTGCCTCGTCGGCGAATCGATGTCGACGGTCGCGGCGCTCGTACTCACCGCTTCCGGCGGACCGTTCCTGAACGCAACCCTCGACGAGCTCACCGCCGTGACCCCCGAGCACGCCCTCAAGCACCCGACCTGGACCATGGGAGCCAAGATCACGATCAATTCCGCGACGCTCGCCAACAAGGGCCTGGAGGTCATCGAAGCGCACTGGCTGTACGATGTGGAGTACGACGCGATCGAGGTGGTCATCCACCCGCAGAGCGTCGTCCACTCCGCCGTCCGGTTCGTCGACGGCTCCCTGAAGGCCCAGCTGGGCACCCCGGATATGCGACTCCCCATCCAATACGCCATGACCTACCCTCACCGCCGGCCATCGCCGGCCGCACCGCCCGACCTGATCGCGACCGCGCGGCTGGACTTCCGTGCCCCCGATCCCGCGCGGTTCCCCGCGCTGCGCATCGCCCGCGAGGCCGGGATCGCGGGCCCGCGTGCCTCCGCCGCGTTGATCGCCGCCGACGACGTGGCCGTCAGCCGATTCCTCGAGGGGTCGCTCGACTTCAACGGGATCCCACATCTGCTGGAAGCCGCGGTGGAACGCTTCGGCAGCACCGGTGATCCCGAGCCGGACGTCGCGGACCTCATCGCGCTCGATGCGGAGATCCGGGCGGCCTTCGCCAGTGGGCCGATCGGTGGGCGCGCATGACCGGCTTCTTCCAGTCGATCATCACGATCGTCCTATTCCTGGCGATCCTGGGGATCCTGGTCGTCATCCACGAGCTCGGCCATTTCGTGACGGCCCGCATGGCGAATGTCCGCGTGCTCGAGTTCGGGGTCGGGTTCCCGCCACGGGCCAAGGTGCTCCGGGCGAAGGGCGAGACCCTCTACACGCTCAACTGGCTGCCCATCGGTGGCTTCGTGAAGCTCGCCGGCGAGGACGGCAACGACGCGGACGATCCCCGGTCCTTCGCGGCCCAGCGTTGGATCACGAAGATGGTCATCCTCGCGGCCGGCGTGGCCATGAACGTCCTGCTTGCGTTCGTGATCTTTGCCGGGATCGCCTGGCTCGCGTCGCCGCTCATGGGGATCCGCTTCCACGAGGTCGTCCCCGGCTCACCGGCGCAGGCCGCAGGGCTCCAGCCGGGCGACGCGATCGTGGCCGTCGACGGGGAGCGATACCAGTTCATCGCGGGTCTGACGGTCCTCGACGGCCTGCGCGCACGGCCCGGAGAGACGGTCGTCTTGACCGTGGATAGCGCCGACGGCACGCGACGCGACGTCACGGTCACCCTGCGCGACCAGGCGGCCATCGACGCCGGCCAGGGCGCCCTCGGCATCTCGCAGGAGACGACACCGTGGGAGGCCTACTTCGATGGCGCCACCACGACGAATACCTTGCCCGACGCGCTGGCGATCGGTGCCGAACAGACGGTCGGGGCCCTCGGGCTGATCCTGGGCGGCCTGGGAACGCTCGTGAGCTCCGTGGCGGCCGATCCGACGGCGCCGCCACCGGTCGCGGGACCAGTCGGCATCGCGACGCAGATCGGTGACGTCTTCTGGAACGCGGGCCCGATCCTTACCCTGTATGTCGCCGGGATCCTGTCGGCGAACCTCGCGCTGGTAAACATCCTGCCGTTCCCGCCGCTCGATGGCGGACGGATGCTGATGATCACGCTCAAGCGGCTCTTCGGTCGGCGGATCAGCCTGCGGGCGGAGCAGCTGACCTACGTCGTCGGCATGGTGTTCCTGTTCGCGTTCATCCTCTGGGTGACGGGCTACGACATCATCCGCAGCCTCACCGGGGGAACGCTCGGCGCCCCATGACGTCTCAGGACGCCCTCAGGCCGCGGCGACGGCCGACCGTGAGCGTCGATGTCGGCGGCGTGCTCGTCGGCAGCGCCCACCCCGTCGTCGTCCAGTCGATGACGAACACCGACACCGCCGACGCCGACGGGACGGCGATCCAGGTCGCGAGGCTGGCGCACGCCGGGTCGCAGCTCGTGCGCGTGACCGTCAACACCGAGGAAGCCGCGGCCGCCGTGCCCGAGATGGTTCGCAAGGTCCGCGGGCTCGGCGTGGACGTCCCGATCATCGGCGACTTCCACTACAACGGACACAAGCTGCTGGTCGAGTACCCGGAGATGGCGGGGCTGCTGGCCAAGTACCGCATCAACCCGGGCAACGTGGGTGCCAAGCGTCACGACGAGCATTTCGCGACGATCGTCCGGGTCGCCATCGAGAACGACAAGTCGGTCCGGATCGGCGTCAACTGGGGCTCGCTCGACCAGGCGATCCTGACCGAGCTCATGGACGCGAACGCCAGGCTCCCGGAGCCGCTCGACGCGCGTGACGTGATGATCGAAGCGATGCTCCAGTCGGCCCTGCGCTCGGCCGAGCTGGCCGAAGCGACCGGCCTGGGTCACGACCGGATCATCATCAGTGCCAAGGTGTCGGGGGTCCGCGACCTCGTCGATGTCTACCGGCTGCTCGCCGCCCGCTGCGACTACCCGCTCCACCTGGGCCTGACCGAGGCCGGGATGGGCGATAAGGGCATCATCGCGTCGACCGCCGGGCTCGCGATACTGCTCAACGAGGGCATCGGCGACACGATCCGCGTCTCACTGACCCCGGAGCCCGGTGCCCCGCGTGAGCGCGAAGTCGAGGTCGCGCAGCAGGTCCTCCAATCGATGGGCTTGCGATCGTTCCTGCCCCAGGTCAGCGCCTGTCCGGGCTGCGGCCGCACCACGAGCACGTTCTTCCAGGAGATGGCCCAGCAGATCCAGGGTTACCTGAAGGACCGGATGCCCGAGTGGAAGGAGACCCACCCCGGCGCCGAGGAGCTGCGCGTCGCAGTCATGGGCTGCGTCGTCAACGGCCCGGGCGAGAGCAAGCACGCGGATATCGGGATCAGCCTGCCCGGCACATTCGAGGAGCCGGTGGCCCCCGTGTTCATCGACGGCAAGCTCGACCGGACGCTGCGTGGCGATGGCCTGGTCGCCGAGTTCATCGAGATCCTCGAGGACTACGTCGCAACGCGGTATCCAGGGCCGGGCGTGATCGCGAAGCCGTCGCAGACCGGCAAGGACGCCGCATCGGTCACCCCGGTCGGCTGATCGGGCCCCGGGCGGCTCCCGTTTGAGCCGTCCACGCGTCCGGGTGTATACTCCGCGCAACTGAACGGCCGCTCCGTGACGTGGGTGACCCCCGCGTCTTTTTTTCGGACCGGCCGTGATTTGGCATCCGTGCGCAGAAGAGGAGGCGATCGTGAGTCGAGACTTCGTGGGCGCCCTCCTCCAGCTCAACGCGGAGAAGCAGGTCTCCCGTGAGCAGCTGATCGGGGCCGTCGAGGACGGCATCCAGTCGGCGTATCGCCGCGTGGCCGGCGATGAGGACATCCACGTCCAGATCGACGCCGAATCCGGTCGCATCCGCGTCTATCGCGCCCGCCGCGTCGTCGACGAGATCGAAGACGAGATGACCGAGATCACGGTCGACGAGGCGCGCAAGCACCTGGCCGAGGCCAAGGTCGGCGACATGGTCGAGACCGAGCAGCTCGATGGCGACGTTTTCGGCCGCATCGGCGCGCAGACCGCCAAGCAGATCGTCCTGCAGCGCATCCGCGAGGTCGAGCGCGACCAGGTCTTCGACCAGTTCGCGAGCCGCGAAGGCGAGCTCATCACCGGCACGGTCAACCGGGTCGAGCCGCGAGCGATCATCCTCGACGTCGGCAAGATGGTCGAGGCGATCCTCGCCACGACCGAGCAGAGTGCGCTGGAGCACTACCGCATCGGGCAGAACGTCAAGGCGTTCGTGCTCGAGGTGCGCCGCTCCGTGCGCGGCCCGCAGATCTTCGTGAGCCGCACGCACAAGGGGTTCCTGCGCCGGCTGTTCGAGCTCGAGGTCCCAGAGATCCACAGCGGCACCGTCGAGATCAAGGCCATCGCCCGCGAGGCCGGCAGCCGTTCGAAGGTCGCGGTGTCGTCGCGCCAGGAGGGTCTGGATCCCGTGGGCGCGACCGTGGGCCAGCGCGGCGCGCGCGTCCAGGCCGTGGTCGCGGAGCTGGCCGGCGAGAAGATCGACGTCATCCCATGGAGCGACGACGCCGGCGTGTTCGTGGCGAACGCGCTGAGCCCGGCCCAGGTCCTGTCGGTCGACATCGATGAGGAGCACCGCATCGCGTCCGTGACCGTGCCCGAGCGGATGCTCTCGCTGGCGATCGGCCGTGAGGGTCAGAACGCGCGGCTTGCCGCTCGGTTGACCGGCTGGCGCATCGACATCCGCAGCGACGTGTCGGTCGCGGAGGCCAAGGCCGCCGCGGATGCACCCGCGGAAGCCGAGCCGGTCGCCGCGGTCGGGGACGAGACCGCGGCCGAGACGCCGGCGAAGGACGCGGTGGTCGCGGCCAAGCCGAAGCGCGCAACGAAGGCAAAGGCCGCCGCCGATGCCGATGCCGCCACCGATGCCCAGGCCGAAGCGGCTCCAGACGCGGCGCCGACCGAGGCCAAGCCCAAGAAGGCCGCCGCAAAGCCCAAGGCCGCCGCAGCCAAGACGACGGCCGCCAAGACCACCACGCAAGGCCGCCTGCAACGCCCAAGATCGCGGCGCCCAAGGCGAAGGCCACAACAACCGAATCCGAAACCCCCGCCAAGCCCAAGCGGACGACCAAGAAGGCCGCCGAGGCCGAGGCCCCCGCCGCCGAGGAGGTGGCGTCGTAGCCCCGGCCGCGCGACCGGCGACAGGGTCGACCAGCACACCGCGCCGGACACCGGCCCGGATGTGCGTGGCCTGCCGGACGTCACGCCCCAAGCGCGAGCTGCAGCGCATCGTCCGCACGCCGGCGCGTGACGTCGTCTTCGATCCCACCGGACGGCTGGCCGGCCGTGGCGCCTACGTGTGCCAGGACCCGGCCTGCCTCGATCTCGCCATCAAGAAGGGCGCCCTCGCACGGGCGCTCGAGACCCCGCTCCCGGCCGCGTTCCTCGAGGCCGTGACATCGGGAGCCATCACCACGAACACCACACAAGGAGGAGCCCGTGGCCAGGAGTAGGAGCGGCACCCGCGGCCGACGCGGCCCCCGCAAGCCGCCGCGTCGCGACGGAGGACTCGCGTCGCAAGTCCAGACGATCGATCCGAGCGAGCGCGGCGCGATCGAGCTGCCCGGCACCATCACCGTCAAGGAGCTCGCCGAGCTGCTGACGGTCAACGTCGCGGACATCATCCGCGAGCTCATCAAGAGTGGCATCTTCGCCACGATCAACCAGCTCATCGACCGCGACACCGCGTCCCTCGTCGCCTCCGAGCTCGGCTACGAGGTGGCCGAGACGATCGCCGCGTCGACGAACGGCACCGGACCCGACGGTGAGGCTGAAGGACCCGCGCCCGAGGCCACCAAGGAGTCTCTCTTCGACGAGGACGATGCGGCGGCCCTCCAGCCGCGCGCCCCGATCGTCACCGTGATGGGCCATGTCGATCACGGCAAGACGAGCCTGCTCGACGCCCTGCGCTCCACCGAGGTCGCGGCCGGCGAACGTGGCGGGATCACGCAGCACATCGGCGCGAGCGAGATCGACCACGACGGCAAGCGCGTCGTCTTCCTCGACACCCCAGGTCACGAGGCCTTTACCGCGATGCGCGCCCGCGGCGCCCGCGTCACCGACATCGCGATCATCGTGGTCGCGGCGGACGACGGCGTCATGCCCCAGACTCTCGAGGCCATCGCCCACGCGAAGGCGGCCAAGGTCCCGATCATCATCGCCCTCAACAAGATCGACAAGCCCGACGCGGACCCCGTGCGGGTCAAGACCGAGCTGACCGAAGCCGGTGTCGTCATCGAGGAGTACGGCGGCGACGTGCCGCTCGTCGCGGTCTCGGCCAAGAGCCGCGAGGGCCTCGACGAGCTCATCGAGATGGTCCTGCTCGTGTCGGACCTCCAGGAGCTCAAGGCCAACCCGGATCGTCCGGCCGATCGGCACGATCGTCGAGGCGGAGATGGACAAGAGCCGCGGCGCCGTCGCCACGGCCCTGGTCCAGACGGGCACCCTGAAGGTCGGCGACATCATCGTCGTCGGCGAGACCTTCGGTCGGGTCCGCGCGCTCGAGAACGACCGCGGCAAGCGCGTCAAGCAGGCCGGACCGGCCAGCGCCGTCGTGATCCTCGGCCTCTCGGAGGTCCCGGAAGCCGGTGACATCCTGCGCGTGGCCGCGGACGACAAGGAAGCCCGCACGATGGTCGAGCAGCGCAAGGCGACCGTCGCGGCCAAGGGCGGGGAGGGGAGCGGTCGCGCCACCCTCGAAGACCTGTACCGACAGATCCAGGCCGGCCAGGCCAAGGAGCTGCGCATCATCCTCAAGGCCGACGTGTCCGGCTCGTTGGGCGCGATCACACACGCCCTCGAGCAGCTCGATCAGGACGAGGTCCGGATCAACGTCCTCCACGAGGCGGCCGGCGACATCACCGACAACGACATCATGCTGGCCACGGCGTCAGACGCGATCATCGTCGGGTTCAGCACGAACATCACCGAGACGGCCCGACGGGCCGCCGAGGCCGAAGGCGTCGACGTCCGCATGTACGACATCATCTACAAGCTCACCGACGACATCGATGCGGCGCTCAAGGGCCTGCTCGAGCCGGTCGTCGTCGAGGTCGTCGAGGGCCGGGCGGAAGTCCGCCAGGTCATCCGGGTCGGCAAGAACACCCAGATCGCCGGCTCGTACGTCACGGACGGTCGCATCGTTCGCGGCGGCGCCCGCATCTGGCGCAACGGCAAGGTCATCGCGACCGACCGGATCGAATCGTTGCGCCGCTTCCGCGACGACGTCCGTGAGGTCCAGGCCAACTACGAGTGCGGCATCGGTCTCGCCAGCTTCCACGACCTGGAGGAGGGCGACATCATCGAATGCTTTACGTCCCAGACCGTGACTCGGGCTCCGGCCGGATAACGGCCGTGATCTTGGTCACCACCAGGGCGCCGCATGCGTGCGTTGCTCGCTCCGCGCGCTCGCTCACGCACCTTGGGGTGCGCTCGCTCTCGTGCTCACTCGCGCCTTCGCCTGCGACGTCCTGGCGGCGACACGCCGTCGGGTCGGGATCCAGGAGATGACCCAGAGAACTGACAGGGTCGACGAGCTGCTCAGGCAGGAGATCGGCGCCATCGTCACGCGCGATGTCGCCGACCCGCGCATCGGCTTCGTGACGATCACGAAGGTCGAGACGACGCCGGACCTGCGCCACGCCAAGGTCTGGATCAGCGTCATCGGCCAGCCGACGGAGCGCCGCGGGACCGTCGCGGCCCTCCAGCGGGCGATGCCGTTCGTCCGCCACGAGCTGGGCCGTTCCCTCCGGATCAAGCGGATCCCGGACCTGCACGTCCATCTCGATGACACGGCCGAACGCGGCACACGCGTTCTGCAGCTGCTCAACGAGCTAGGAGCCGGTGCAGCGCCCGAGGGCGACCTGCCGCTCGGCGAGACGCTCCCGACCCCGGTCGCGCGCGTCCACCACGAGGGTGACGAGCCCGACGAGCCGCCGTCCGCGGTGATCCCGCCCAAGCCGCGCGCCCGCCGCCGAACGGGCCCCAAGCCCGGCGGGATGCCCGGCTCCAGAGCGGGATCGAAGCCGCGACCGGGACGGCGCCGATGAGCATCGACCTCGGGCCGTACCTCGACGCGGTTCCCGACGCCATCGTCCAGCGGCTGCGCGACGCCCGGCGGGTCCTGGCCGTGGGTCACGAGAACCCCGACGCCGACACGCTCGGGGCGACCCTCGGGGTCGTGCGGATCGTGGAGATGCTCGGGGGTACCGCCGACCCGGTCTGCACGGACCCGGTCCCGCCGCTGTACGACTTCCTGGCGGGGATGGAGCGCGTCCGCACCGACCCGGATCCCGCGGCACCGTATGACCTGCTTGTCGTCTCCGATTGCGGCTCGCTCGACCGGATCGGTGATGTGCGTGGGCGTCACGCGGAGCTGTTCGACCGGCTGCCACGCGTCGTCATCGACCATCACGCCTCGAACGACGCGGCGGGCGAGACCGACTGGATCGAACCGGATGCTGCCGCGACCTGCGAGATGGTCGCGCTCCTGGCGACGCGCCTGGGCGTGCCGCTGGACACCGGGGACGGCGCGATGGCCGCGGCCCTGATGGCCGGGATCGTCATGGATACCGCCACGTTCGCGCACCCGAACGCCACGCCCCGAACGCTTGCCGTGTCGGCGGCGCTGGTCGAGGCCGGTGCGCCGCTGTCCGACATCTCGCGACGGCTGTATCGATCCAAGCCGGCAGCACAGCTCCGCCTGTTCGGGCGGGTGCTCGATCGGATCGACTCGGTCGAGAGCGGCCGCGTGATCCATTCGACCTTGCTCGACGCGGACCTCGCCGCGACCGGCACGCTCCCGCCGCAGTCCGAGGGGATCATCGACCTCCTGGCCCAGGCGAACGAGGCGGAGGTCGCGATCCTGTTCAAGGAAGCCGGCGAGACGACCCGGATCAGCGTCCGCACGAAGCCCGATGGGGTAGATGCCACGGTGCTGACCGGGAAGTTCGGGGGCGGCGGGCACGCCCGGGCGGCGGGGGCGACCGTGGAGCTCCCCGTGGACCAGGCACGGCCGGCGGTCCTTGCCGAGGCCGATCGCCTCGCCGCCGAGGTCGCGCGCTGACCGTGGCGCACAAGTCCCTTGGCCCCGGCCTCGACGGAATCCTCGTGATCGACAAGCCGGTCGGCCCGACCTCACACGACGTCGTGGGCCTTGTGCGCAGGCTCGCGGCAACGAAGCGCGTCGGCCACGGTGGCACGCTCGACCCGTTCGCCTCCGGGGTGCTGCCGCTGTTCCTGGGCCGCGGCACCCGGGTCGTCGAGTTCCATCTCGCCGATCGCAAGCGGTACCGGGCCACGGTCTGCTTCGGCGCCTCGTCGTCCACCGACGATCTCGAGGGCGAGCTCACGCCCGCGTCCGGTCCGGCGCCGACACGGGAGGCGACCGAGGCCGCCCTGGCCGGGCTGACCGGCCCGATCTCGCAGCGCCCGCCGGCCTACTCGGCCATCAAGGTCGGCGGCCGGCGCGCCTATGCGATGGCGCGCGCCGGGGAAACGGTCACGCTGGCAGAGCGGCAGGTCACGATCCATGAGCTATCGCTCGTGTCGTGGGACGGCTCGGACCCCGACCGTCCCATCGCGGTGCTGGACGTCGAGTGCTCGGCGGGCACGTACGTCCGGGCGCTGGCGCGCGATCTCGGGGAGCGGCTCGGCAGCGCGGCCTACCTGGGTGCGCTGCGGCGAACGGCGGCCGGTCCGTTCCCGGAGGCCGACGCCATCCCACTCGATACGGTCCGTGCGGCGGCCGCCGACGACCCGGCCGCGATGGCGCGCTTGCTGCGGCCGATCGATACGGGCCTGGACCGCTTTCCCGACGTGGCGCTGACCCCACCGGAGCTCGACGCGGTGGCGCGCGGCCAGTTCATCCGCCCGTCCGTGGGCTTCGATCCGGGTGCGGAGCGCTATCGCCTGCGGGCACCCGACGGCTCCCTCGCCGCGGTGGCGATCGAAGCCCCGCACGGCCGGCTGGCGCCCGACAAGGTCCTGGTGACGCCGGCCACATCGGTCGTCCCCGCCTGATGGACGTCGTCGCCGGGGTCGACGGGCTGCGGCCCGAGCACGGTCCGATCTTCGCGGTCGTCGGCGTCTTCGACGGCCTGCATCGCGGTCACGCGTACCTCCTCGAGCATCTCGTCACCGAAGCCGAGCGCCGCTCGGCGCAACCGACCGTCATCACGTTCGACGCCCATCCGGACGAGGTCCTGACCGGCTCGGCGCCGCCGCTGCTGATCCATCCGGACGAACGTCTCGAGCGTCTGGCGGCGGCCGGCGTCAAGGTCACCGTCGTCCAGCACTTCGACGAGGCTGTCCGACAGACGCCCTACGACGCGTTCATCGGGCGGATCCAGGCCGGGACGTCGCTCGCCGGGCTGCTCATGACGCCGGACGCGGCGTTCGGGTTCGAGCGGCGCGGGACGCCCGATACGCTCGCCGCGCTTGGTCGCGAGCGTGCCTTCGACGTCGTCGTCGTGCCTCCATTCAGCCTGGAGGGCCGGGCGGTTCGAAGCTCGGACATCCGGAGCGCGATCGCGTCGGGGGACCTGGCCGGCGCCGAGGAGCTGCTGGGCCGACCGGTGACGCTGCGCGGCACGGTGCGTGACGGGACGATCGATCTGGGCTGGCCGATGGCGCTGCCGCCCGACGGCGACTATGCATGCGTGGTCGATGGTGCGCCGGGGCAGATGACCATTCGCGACGGCGGGGCTGTGCTGCCGAAGTCACCGGCGGCTGACCAAGGCCCCGTGCTGGTTCGCCTTCTCGCCCTCGACCTAGAGACCCGGGTCGCCAGAGCGGTTCGTCGACACCACGCTCGTGGTTCTCGTAGCGCGCCATGACGAACAGCGCGTCCGACAGGCGGTTCAGGTAGGGGAGCACGTACTCGCCGATGGGCTCGTCGCGGGCCAGGGTGATGGTCTCCCGCTCGGCCCGGCGGCACACGGTCCGGGCGACATGGAGCTGGGCGGCACCGGCCGATCCTCCGGGCAGCACGAAGTTCGTCAACGGCCCGACCACGGCGTTGAGCTCGTCGATCAGGCGCTCGAGGCTCTCGACGTGGTGCGGCTGGACCGTCGGGATCGCGCCGCGGCGCTCGTCGTCCTCGGGCCAGCACAGGTCAGAGCCAAGGTCGAACAGCTCGTTCTGGATGCGCGGGAGCTCGTCCCCGAGCCGCGTCGTCAGGCCCAGGGCCAACGCCACGCCGATCGTCGAGTTGAGCTCGTCGACCGTGCCATAGGCACGCACCCGTGCCGAGTCCTTGGACACCCGGCGTCCACCACCGAGACCGGTCATGCCTTCGTCGCCGGTCTTCGTGTAGATCCTGGTCAGTCGCGGCATGCGACCGATCGTACCGCGGCGGGCGCCACCGGGAGCGTGGCCCGCCGCCAAATCGGCATCGACGATCGCCACATGTTCATTTCGCGTGTTTCCGAGGGCTCAAGGCCAGCGGCTCGGCCAGGAAGGTCCGTCGATGCGGCACCCGACGAACGCCGGGTGTGCAACCGAGACCCACGGGGCTCTGGATTGCGGTCGCTGAGACGGTCGATGTTCGCTAGACCTACGCGATGACGGCGGAATGAACATGGGGCGTGCACGGGTTCGTCCAACGTGGCACTCGCGGCCCGCGCCCCTTCGCGGAGACGCACGGACACGACCTGCCACACACCGTGAACGTTTGCCGCAATCCCGGCGGCCTGCTAACATCCGCCGGTCATAGATGGAAGAACATCAAGCACAGATCGTGTCGGAGGACCGAGTGCCGCTCGCGCGGGAACAGAAGCAGGAGATCATCACCGGGTATGCCACCAAGGAAGGTGACACCGGTTCGCCCGAAGTCCAGGTCGCGCTCCTTACCGAGCGGATCGCGGAACTGACCGGGCATCTTCGCAGCTTCCCCAAGGACAACCATTCGCGCCGCGGCCTCCTCAAGCTCGTCGGCCAGCGCCGTCGCCTTCTCGCCTACCTGATGAAGAAGGACAGCGCGCGCTACCGGACCGTCATCGGACGGCTCGGGCTCCGCCGCTAGTACCCGCCGTTCCGGACCTCGGGCGTTACCCCGAGGTTCGCGCATATCTCGGGGCCAGCAGCGCAGCAGGCCGACCCGCCCACGGGTCGTCTCCCTCCTCCACGACAAGGAGGATCGTTTCCCTTGTCTCAAACATTCGAGACACAGATCGGTGGTCGCACGCTGACCATCGAGACCGGCAAGCTCGCAACGCTCGCCGGCGGTTCCGTCACCGTCCGATACGGTGACACCATGGTGCTCGGGACGGCCAACCGGTCCGAGCCGCGCCCCGGCCTCGACTTCTTCCCGCTCACGGTCGACTTCGAGGAGCGCATGTACGCCGCGGGCAAGATCCCGGGCGGTTTCATCAAGCGCGAGGCGCGCCCGTCCGAGAACGCGATCCTGGCCGCGCGCCAGACGGACCGGCCGATCCGACCGCTCTTCCCGAAGGGCTACAAGGACGATGTCCAGCTCGTGATCACGGTCCTATCGACCGATCAGGAGAACCTTCCGGACGTCGTCGGCACCATCGCGGCTTCCGCGGCCCTCACGATCAGTGAGATCCCCTTCAATGGCCCGATCGCATCGGTCCGCGTCGGCCGGATCGGCGGCGAATTCGTCGTCAACCCGACCTTCAGCGAGATGAAGGACTCGGAGCTCGACCTGATCGTCGCCGGCACGCGCGACGCGATCATGATGGTCGAGGCCGGTGCGAACCTGCTGCCGGAGGCCGTCATGGCCGAGGCCATCCTGTTCGGCCATCGGGCGCTCCAGCCCATCGTCGACCTGCAGGAGCAGCTCCAGAAGGCCGTCGGCAAGGCCAAGCGGATCCCGTACATCGAGCCGCCGACCGACTCCGTGCTGGACTTCGCGTCCGCGACGGATGCCAAGCGCGAGCTCGTCGTCATCGACGTCGAGACGACCGGCACCGATCCCAAGATGTCGGACCTCGTCGAGGTCGCGGCGGTCAAGATCAAGGGCACCAAGATCGTCGACCGCTGGTCTTCGTTCGTGAACCCCGGCCGGCCCATCGTCGGGAACCAGATGCACGGCATCACCGACAAGGACGTCCAGGGTGCCCCCAGCCCCAAGGACGCGGCCGACAAGCTGTTGTCGTTCGTCGGGGATGCGCTGATCGTCGGCCACAACGTGGGCTTCGACCTCGGCTTCATCGAAGAGGCCCGGGGAGAGGGCTTCCGGTTCCAGCCGGGCAGCTACCTCGACACGCTGGTCATCGCCCGCGAGGGCTATCCCGGCGCCGAGTCGTACAAGCTCGGTGACCTGGCCCGCTTCTTCGGCGTTGAGCTCTCTCAGAGCCACCGGGCCCTGCCGGATGCCGAGGCGACCGCGGAGCTCCTGCTCTGGTTCGCCAACGACCTGCCGGGTCGGATCACCTCGCTTCGCGAGTCGATCGGCAACGCCGTTCGCGCTCAGCGCAGCGGTGGCGATACGCCCGCGTTGCTCGAGGCGGCCCGGCGCGAGGCCCGCGTCAGCAAGAACCTGTTCAACCTGGTCCAGAAGAAGACCGTCCGCCAGATCGTCCTCGACGAGGGCATCCGGATCGACGGGCGCGGCCTGACGGACATCCGCCCGATCTCGGTCGAGGTGGGCCTGGTCCCGCGAGCGCACGGCTCCGGCCTGTTCACGCGCGGCGAGACCCAGGCGCTGACGGTCGCCACGCTTGGTTCGTCCTCGGACGTCCAGCGGATCGACACGATCAGCCCGGAGACCGAGAAGCGCTACCTCCACCACTACAACTTCCCGCCTTACAGCACCGGCGAGAACAAGATGATGCGCGGGCCCAGCCGGCGTGACATCGGCCACGGCCACCTGGCCGAGCGCGCGCTCGTCCCGGTCCTGCCGAGCCACGACGAGTTCCCGTACGTCATCCGCCTCGTGAGCGAGTGCGTGACGTCGAACGGGTCCACCTCGATGGCCTCGACCTGCGGCTCGACGCTCGCGCTCATGGACGCCGGCGTGCCGATCAAGGCACCCGTCGCCGGAGCGGCGATGGGCCTGATCAGCGAGCCCGACGGCCGGTTCGTCGTCCTGACCGACATCCTCGGCAAGGAAGACTCGATCGGCGACATGGACTTCAAGGTGACCGGCACGCGGGACGGTGTGACCGCCCTGCAGATGGACATCAAGGTCCAGGGGATCAGCGAGGCGATCATCCGCGACGGCCTGGCGCAGGCCCTCAACGCGCGACTGACGATCCTCGACAAGATGGCCGAGGTCCTCCCCGAGGCCCGCGCCGACATGAGCGACTTTGCTCCTCGCATCATCACGATCAAGATCAACCCCGAGAAGATCCGCGAGATCATCGGCAAGGGTGGATCGATGATCCGCAAGATCCAGGAAGAGACCTCGACCGAGATCAACGTCGAGGACGACGGCACCGTGGAGATCGCGGCCGTCTCCGGCGAGAACTCGCGCAAGGCGATCCAGTGGATCGAGTCACTGACCCGCGAGGTCGAGGTCGGTGCCCTGTACATGGGCAAGGTCACCCGGATCATGGGCTTCGGCGCCTTCGTCGAGATCCTGCCCGGCAAGGAAGGCCTCGTGCGGATCGGCGAGCTCGCCGACTACCACGTGCCGACCGTCGAGGACGTCGTGTCCGTCGGCGACGAGATCATGGTCGTCGTGCTCGAGGTCGACCGGCAAGGCCGCGTCAACCTCTCGCGCAAGGCCGCGATGCAGCGCCACCTGGCCAAGGAAACCGTCTAAGGCCCCGACCTGCCGGGCGGTCGCGCCCGGCCCCTCAGCTGCCCAAGACGACCGGTCGGTTCCCTCGGGAGCCGGCCGGTCGTCACGTTCGGGCGCCACGAACGCCAAACAGTGGCGCCCGACGCCTTAAGCGCCGGCGTATTCACCCCATTGCTACGAGCGGCGCACCGGCTGCCGGAACGTCCTCGCCCAGCCGCCCGATCCCCCGATTTGCGCTGCGGTCGTGTTCGAATTGCGGCGAAAGGACCGCGACCGACGCGCTACTGGCCTTTGATGCGCGATTCGTAGCCATCCGACGACTACGCGACCCCGCACGGGAGCGAATGCTCGGCTCAGAAGCCCGTTCTGCGCTGTGTACGCTCACCGGCACTCGCCAAGTTGGAATCCGATGGCACGCGGGCCTACGCGCCCAGGAACGTGGCCGTCACCGAGCGCATGCCGGAGCTGCCAAGGCTCGCTGGTATACTCCCGCCGTGCCCGAACAGACCCAGTCCATAGTCGAGCCATGCCCACGATGAACTCGAAACCCCTCAATATCGCGGTCGTCGGCGCCACAGGCGTCGTCGGCGGGACGATGATCCGAACGCTCCGTGAGCGCCGCTTTCCCGTCGGGGAACTGCGCCTCCTGGCGTCTGCGCGCTCGGCCGGTCGGACCGTGGACGTCGACGGTACGAAGCATGTCGTGAGCGAGGCCACCGCCGAGTCGTTCGATGGTGTCGACATCGCACTGTTCAGCGCCGGCGGGAGCACCTCGAAGGAGCTCGCGCCGCTCGCCGCGGAGCGCGGCGCGACCGTCATCGATAACTCGTCCGCCTGGCGCATGGACCCGAACGTCCCGCTCGTCGTCTCGCAGGTCAATCCGGACGACCTCGAGGGGCACGAGGGCATCATCGCCAATCCCAATTGCTCGACGATGCAGCTCGTGCCGGTGCTCATGGCCCTGCGCGACGCCGTCGGCCTCGAACGGGTCGTGGTCGATACCTACCAGGCCGTCAGCGGAACCGGCGCGAAGGCGATCACGGAGCTGCAGGCCCAGCTCGAGGCGTACGTCAGCGGCCAGCCGCTCGAGGCCAGCGTCTACCCGCACCAGATCGCGCTTAACGCCCTCCCGCAAGTCGATGTCTTCCTCGACAACGGCTACACCAAGGAGGAGTGGAAGGTCGTGACCGAGAGCCGCAAGATCCTGCATCTGCCGGACCTGCGCGTCTCGTGCACCGCGGTCCGCGTGCCCGTCTTCGTGGCCCACAGCGAGGCGGTCCACGTCGAGACCCGTGAGCCGATCACGCCAGATCGAGCCCGAACCCTGTTCGCGGCCGTCCCCGGGGTCGTCGTCCAGGACGACCCATCCACCTCGACGTACCCGCTCGCGACCGAAGCCGCTGGCTCCGACGAGATCTACGTCGGCCGAGTCCGGCAGGACCCCTCGATCGGCGATGGTCGCGGACTTGCCTTCTGGGTCGTGAGCGACAACCTGCGCAAGGGCGCGGCCACCAACGCCGTGCAACTTGCCGAGATCCTGGTCGAGCGGGGCTGGGTCAAGGCCGCCGCGGCACGAAACGCGGCCGGAACCCCGGCGTGACCGACGCCGAGCGCCGCGCGGCGCTCGAGGAGATCGCCGGGGAGGTTCGCGTCTGCACGCGATGCCGCCTCCACGAGACCCGCACGAAGGCCGTTCCCGGTGAAGGCGATGCCTCGACCGAGGTCGTCTTCGTCGGCGAAGGCCCGGGCATGAACGAGGACCGCGAAGGCCGGCCCTTCGTCGGCCGCGCCGGCGGCCTGCTCGTGAACCTGCTCGGCCACATCGGCTGGAGCCGCGAGGACGTGTTCATCACGAACATCGTCAAGTGCCGCCCGCCCGGCAACCGCGATCCCGAACCGGACGAGATCGCTGCGTGCGCGCCGTACCTGGAACGACAGCTCGCGACGCTCGACCCGTCCGTGGTCGTGACCCTCGGCCGGCACTCGATGGGCCGGTTCATGCCGGGCAGCCGGATCTCGCAGGCGCACGGCACGACCCGCATCGCCGACCCGGCGACCGGTGCCCGGGATGCCACGGTGTTCGCGATGTATCACCCGGCCGCGGCCCTGCGAACGCCGAGCATCGAACGCGAGAGCTACGGGGACGTGGCGCTCATCCCGACCGTCCTGACCGACGCTCGCGCCCGTCGCGCTGAAGCTCGTCGCGCGGCCCAAGCCGGGCTGGCGGCGCCCATCGCGGCCCCGGCTGGCGCTGCCACTGGCGCTGGCGCCCCCGCAGCTGGCGCTGCCACTGGCGCTGGCGCCCCCGCAGCTGGCGCAGCCGCAGCCCCGCCGACGCTCGCCACGGATCCGTCCCCAGGCGACGGGGCAGGCCAGGCGGATCCGCCCGGCACGGACCCCACCGTCCCGACCGCCCAGCCCACACCGACCGCGACGCTCCCGGATGCGGAGCCCGCCGCCGACCAACTCAGTCTCTTCTGACCCCTCACACAGGAAACCCATGACCCTTACCCAAACGACCGATTCTGGCCAGCCGCTCCGCATCATCCCGCTCGGCGGGGTGGGCGAGATCGGCAAGAACATGTACGTGTTCGAGTACGGCGACGACATCGTCGTCATCGACTGCGGCCTGATGTTCCCCGACGAGGAGATGTTCGGCATCGACCTCGTCATCCCCGACATCAGCTACCTGAAGGAGAACCGCGCCAAGGTGCGCGCCTTCCTCATCACCCATGCCCACGAGGACCACGTCGGCGCGCTGCCCTACGTCCTCCCCGAGTTCCCGGGCGTGCCGGTCTACGCGAGCACCCTTGCGCGGGGCCTGCTGGGCAACAAGATCAAGGAGCACAAGCTCCACAACAACCCCCTCATCGCGCTTGAGCCAGGCGACGAGACGGACATCGGCCCGTTCAAGGTGGTGCCATTCCGGGTCGGCCATTCGATCCCCGACGCGATGGGCATCGCCCTCAAGACCCCGGTCGGCACGATCGTCCACACTGGCGACTTCAAGTTCGACCACACCCCGGTCGACGGCAAGCTGTCCGACTTCGCGATCCTCGCCAAGCTCGGCGCCGAAGGCGTCATCTGCCTCCTGTCCGACTCCACCCGCGCCGAGAATCCCGGCTACACCCCCTCGGAACGGACCGTCGGCGAGGCGTTCCGCGAGATCATGGAGCCACTCGACGGCCGCGTGATCGTCGCCACCTTCGCGAGCAATATCGCCCGCGTCCAGCAGGTGCTCGATGCCGCCGCTTCGATGGGTCGCAAGGTCGCGGTCATCGGACGATCCATGGAGCAGAACTTCCGGATCGCCACGGACCTGGGCTACCTGAAATACGAGTCGTCGCAGATCGTGTCCAAGGACAAGATCAAGGACCATCCGGACGCGAAGCTCGTCATCGCCACGACCGGCGCCCAGGGCGAGCCCATGGCCGGCCTTGCGCGCATGGCCAACCGCGACCACCGCTTCGTGGAGATCCAGCCCGGTGACACGGTCATCGTCAGCGCGAGCCCCATCCCCGGGAACGAGGAGTACGTCTCCCGGACTATCGACAACCTGTTCAAGGCCGGCGCGAACGTGTACTACCACACCATCAAGCGGGCGCACGTTTCGGGGCACGCCAGCCAGGAGGAGCTCAAGCTGATGCTCGGGCTGACCAAGCCGAAGTACTTCATCCCGATCCACGGCGAGTTCCGGATGCAGGTCCAGCACGGCCGCCTGGCCACGGAGACCGGCGTCGAGCCCGAGAACGTGTTCATCATCGAGAACGGCATGCCCATCGAGCTGTATGCCGACGGGTCCGCCCGGCGCGGCGCCCCGGTCACGGCTGGCTACGTGTTCGTCGATGGGCTGTCGGTCGGCGACGTGGGCGACATCGTCCTGCGCGACCGCCGCTCACTGGCCAACGACGGCATGTTCATGATCGTCGTGACGGTCGACAAGCAGACGGGCTCGGTCGTCGGTCGGCCCGAGATCGTGACTCGCGGCTTCGTGAAGCTCAACGAGCAGGATCCGCTCATGGAGGGCGCCGTCGAGCGCGTGATCAAGGCCATCGATACGCCCGGCGACCATATCGCCGAGCACGCACTCCTGAAGTCCCAGATCAAGGAGGGCGTCTCGCGCTACCTGTACGAGCAGACCAAGCGCCGGCCCATGGTCTTTCCCGTCGTGGTCGAGGTCTAGATCTTGGCGACACGACGACGGTCCAGCACGACGCGATCCGCCAAGACCGGCGCCACCCGGGCGCCCCGGCGACGTCGGACGAACAACTTCATCGGCCGCGTCAACCCGGAGGTCGTGCGCTCGATCCTGGGGACCGTGATGATGGCGCTCGGGGCGATCACGCTCATCGCCCTGGTCCTCCCCGGAGAGGGCGCGCTGACCGACTGGTGGCGTGACTCCATCGCGCCGTGGTTCGAGGCCGGTCGCTGGCTGCTGCCGTTCCTGCTTCTCGCTGGCGGCTGGTGGATCGCGGCGGGACCCGGCAAGAAGGCGGGCTCCGGGTGGGGGATGACTCTTGGTGGGCTCGCCATCGCGTACATCGCCGCGCTCGGCGTATTCGAGATCCTCGCCCTCGATATCCTCGGCGAGGAGCGTGGTGGCGGCCGGATCGGGCGGTTCCTCGGGGGAACGCTGGAGCCCCTGCTCACCGCGCCCGGAGCGATCGTGCTGCTGACGGCGATCGGGCTGCTCGGGCTCATGCTCGCGTTCAACCTGCAGCTCCGCCAGCTGTTCTCACCGGTGACGGGCACGGCCCGCTGGGTCGGCTCGACCACGGCCGAATCCCTCCGGCGCGCGCAGGAGGCCCGCCCGACGGACGCCAAGGCCCCTCCGACGAACGGCACGGCCAAGGCGAAGGCGCCGGCCAAGGAGCCGGTCGCCATCCCCATCGCGGCCGCGGCGCTCGACGACCCGGCACGCAGCATCCTCGACGAGCCGGCGCCACGCTCCGGCCAGTCGCCGATGAGCCAGACCGTCTGGACGGGTCCCTCCGATGGCGGCAGCGGCTCACTGTCGGCACGACCCGCTCGCGCCGCGACCGCGCTCGCGGGCGACGCCCCGACGGCCCTGGAGTCCCTGAATGCGATCGACTGGACCCTGCCCGACATCGACCTGCTCGAGCCGCGACCCGTCGCGATCGTCGGCGGCACGCTGGACCATGCCTCGAACTCGAGGCGGATCGAGGAGAAGCTGCTGAGCTTCGCGATCCCGGCCAAGGTGGTGAAGGTCAATTCCGGACCGGTCGTGACCCAGTACGAGGTCCGCCCGGAGCACCACATCAAGGTCTCCCGCATCGAGGCGCTGGCCGACGACCTGGCGATGGCCCTCGCCGCGCGCTCGATCCGCATCGAGGCGCCGATCCCGGGCAAGGACGTGGTCGGCATCGAGATCCCCAACTCGGTCAGCGAGGTCGTGGGCTTCCAGCCACTCGTCGAGGAGAGCCAGATGCTCGACTCCACGAGCCCGTTGACGTTCGCCCTGGGTCGCGACGTGTCGGGCAAGGCGTACGCCGTCGATCTCGCCAAGATGCCCCACCTGCTCGTCGCGGGGGCCACGGGGTCGGGCAAGAGCGTGTGCGTGAACGCGCTCATCACCAGCCTGCTGATGCGCGCCCGCCCGGACGAGGTCCGCATGATCCTGGTCGATCTCAAGCGGGTGGAGCTCGCTCCCTACAACGGCCTGCCGCACCTGCTCCAGCACGTCATCGTCGAGCCGGGCGAGGCGAAGGCCGTGTTGAACTGGGCCGTCCGCGAGATGGAGGATCGCTACAAGCTGCTCGCCGCGCACAGCGTCCGGAACATTGCGGCTTTCAACGCCCGGCCGGAGGCCAACGCGGCCGGCGGCGCAGCGGCGGCGGACGGCGCAGGCTCAGGCGCGGTTGCCGTCGACACGGAGAGCGCCGCCGAGCGGATGCCCTACATCGTGCTGATCATCGACGAGCTCGCCGACCTGATCATGCGCGAGGGTCGCAAGGTCGAGGATCCGGTCGTCAAGATCGCTCAGAAGGCGCGCGCAGTCGGGATCCACCTGGTCCTGGCCACCCAGCGGCCGTCGGTGAACGTCGTGACCGGCCTGATCAAGGCGAACGTCCCGTCCCGGATCGCGTTCGCGATGGCCTCCAACATCGACTCGCGGACGGTGCTCGATTCCCCGGGCGCGGAGGACCTCATCGGTCGCGGCGACATGCTCTACCAACCGGTCGACCTGCCGCGACCCGTCCGCATGCAGGGCGTGTTCGTGAGCGATCACGACGTCGGCGCGGTCACGAAGCACTGGCTGGACCAGACCGGCGGGAAGACCTTCTACGACGAGGACATCCTCGCGTTCGCCGATCCGGAGGACGGGGTGGGCGGCGACAACGGCCAGTTCGCCTGGCTGCGCAAGCGTGACGTCGACGAGATGACCATCCCGGCCGCCGAGCTCGTCACGACCATGCAGAAGGCCTCGACCTCGATGCTCCAGACCAAGCTCAAGCTCGGATTCTCGCGGGCGAGCCGGGTCATGGACGAGCTCGAGCGGAACGGGATCATCGGGCCGCAGGACCCCCGGAATCCGGCCGTCCCACGCCAGATCTACGGCCGTGAGAACTGGTTCATCACGCAGGACGATGTCGATGACCCGGGCGACTGACACAAGAGCGCCCGTGCGGGCGTCGATACGGTTCCGAACGTCGCTGGGGTATCCTTTCGCCACGGTGGTCGTCGGGGTGGCACGGGACCAGGACGACCGGGACACGACCGCGCGCGATAAGGACGGAACTGCTCGATGACGACACGGGACCAGGTCCGGCGAGCCGTCAGAGCCGAGCGCGGCGAGGCACGCCCGATCACCGCGGAACCCGCCCCCGGGCTACCCGAACGACTGTTGGCGGCGCGCGAGCGCAAGGGCGTCGACCTGTACCGTGCCGAGCGCGACACGAAGATCCGGGTCCGTTACCTGGCCGCACTCGAACGCGGCGACTATCGCGAGCTGCCGGGGAACGTCTACACGAAGGGCTTCCTGCGCAACTACGCGCTGTATCTCGGCCTGGACCCCGACGACGTGCTCCTGCAGTGGCGACGCGAGCGCGGTGACCCGCGCGAGCCACAGGCCGTCATCACCGTGCCCCGGCCGATCGCCACACCGCGCAAGGGCCTGACCTTCTCTCCCAGCCTGGTCGTCTTCGCGCTGCTGACCGTGGCGGTGCTCGGGTTCGCGGCCTATCTCGGTGTCCAGCTGCTGCGCTTCGCCAAGCCGCCCACGATCGCGGTCACGAGCCCGGCCGCAGCCGTGATCGAGGTCGACGAGTCGGCCACCGAGTACCTGTTGAAGGGCACCTCGACGGCCGGCGCCACGATCAACATCGCCACGCCAGGGCGCGATCCTTACAGCGTCAGCGCCGATGCCGACGGGGACTGGAGCGCGAGCGTGGAGCTGCGCCGAGGGCGCAACCAGTTCGAGGTCTCGGCGGTCGACCCGGACACGGGTAAGCAGTCGGAGGCCGCGGTCAGCCTGTTCATCGAAGTGCCGTACCTGGTCTTCGTCTCACCGACCCTCAGCATCGACCAGCCCGCCGAGGGCGCGACCTTCGAGAACGGCGCGATCCCCGTCCAGGGCCGCACCACGAACGCCGACTCGGTCGTGGTGAGCGCCGTGTACTCGGGTCCCGCAGAGCCGCCGAAGGCCGGTACCGCGACGCCCGCACCACCGGCCGTCCCGGCCCCGGTCACGGTCCCGGTCGCCGAGGACGGCACGTTCACGACGCCCTACGAGCTCACGGCCGGCCGCTGGGCGATCACCGTGACCGCCTCGAGCCCCGAGGGCAAGACGTCCTCGCTCAGCCGTGCCGTGACGGTCGCCTTCAAGGGCGTCAACCTCGTCGTGTCGATCGATGGTGGCCGCGCATGGATCAAGGTCTGGGTCGACGGCAAGATCCATCCCGATGTCGGCGCGGCGGGCCGGGTCTTCAACGACGGCAAGACCCTGACCTTCAACGGGAAGAAGTCGATCGAGGTCCGCACGGGCTCGTCGGGCGTGACGAAGTTCGCGCTCAACGGGACGTCGCTCGGGGCGCTGGGTCGCAGCGGCACGCCCGAGACCTGGCTGTTCGAGCCACCCGCCAAGCCTGAGCTGACCCAGCGTCGCTGACGGACGTGCCGCCGACCGACGAGGAGCTCCTGGACCTCGCCGAGCGCGTGGGGGCATCGTGCCGTGCCGGCAACCGCACGCTCGCCACGGCCGAGTCGTGCACGGGCGGGCTGGTCGCCCACCTCATCACCGAAGTCCCCGGTTCGAGCGCCTATTTCGTGGGCGGGCTGGTCACCTACGACAACGACGTGAAGACCGCGCTGGCCGACGTCCCGCCAAGCGTCCTCGACGCCCACGGCGCAGTGTCCGCCCAGGTGGCCGTCGCGATGGCCGAGGGCACGCGCCGCCGGCTTGGCGTGGACGTCGCGGTCTCTGTCACCGGCGTCGCCGGGCCGGATGGCGGCAGCGAGACGAAACCGGTCGGCCTGACGTACGTCGGCATCGCCGACGCCGGCGGCGATGACGTCCGCCGGCACCAGTGGTCGGAAGACCGGAGTGGCAACAAGCGGGCGAGCGCGGCGGCCGCGCTGTCGCTCGTGCTCGAGCGCCTCGCCGCGACCGACACGTGACGCGCGACGCGGCCGCCATCGGTGCGGGCCTCGCGCCGGCCCGTCCCGCGCGGCCGATCCCCGCCGGCCAGCGGCTGCACGTCATCGGGGTCGCGGGTGCCGGGGCGAGCGCCGCAGCCCTCCTCGCACACCACGCGGGGGCACTCGTGACCGGATGTGACGCCGGTGGGGCGTCGCCGTACACGCCGCCGCTCGAAGAGGCCGGCATCGGGCTTGACTGGAAGCACAGCGCCGAGCACGTCACCCGTGAGCCCGTCCCGGATCGGGTGGCGGTCACCAAGGCGCTGACGGCGGTCCACCCCGATCATCCCGAACTGCGAGCGGTGATCGCCGCCGGGATCCCCCTGGAGTCGTGGCAGCAGGCCGTCGCTGACGCAGCCGTCGGTCGCACGCTCGTCGGCGTCGCGGGAACCCACGGCAAGAGCACCACCGCGGGCTGGCTGGTCCATGTGCTCGTGGGTGCGGGCCTGGACCCGGCGGCGTTCGTGGGGGCGTTGCTTCCGAGTCAGATCACGGGCGGGCTCCCGTCCACGGCCCGGACCGGGCACGGCGCCCCATTCGTGGTCGAGGCCGACGAGTACGCCGGCAACTTCGACCCGTACCGGCCGGATGTCGCCGTCCTCACGAGTGCCGAGTGGGACCACCCCGACGTCTTCGCCGATGCCGCCGCGGTCATCGACACGTTCGGGGCCTGGCTGCGGCAGATGCCGAACGGGGGCACGATCGTCGCCAATGCCGGCGATCCGGGCGTCGAGTCGGTGCTGGACCAGGTCGCCCGGGACCGGTCGCTCACGATCGTGGCCTACGCCCTCACCGACGTCGCGCCTGGGCGAGGCGGGTACCTGCGCGGTCTCGCCGACCGGTTCGGCGTCGATGGCAGGCCCGCGACGCCGCTCATGGGTCGCATCACGAGCGCCGACCCGGACGGGACGACGCTCGAGATCCACGGCCTGGATTCCCCGACCGGGCCGGTCGTCGCCCGCCTGGGCACGGCCGGGCGGCACAACGCCGCGAATGCGCTTGCCGTCGCCGGGGCGGCCATGTCGTTGGGCGTGCCCGCCCCCGAGATCGTCTCGTCGCTCGCGTCCTTCCGGGGCGTCGGACGCCGCCTGGAGCACAAGGGCGAGGCGGCCGGTGTCGTGGTCTACGACGACTACGGCCATCACCCGACCGCCATCCGCGAGACGCTGACGGCGATCCGGCAGCGTGAACCGGGTCGCCGCGTGTGGGCGGTGTACGAGCCGTTGACGTACCATCGAACGGCCGCCCTCCTTCCCGCGTTCGCCGACGCGCTCGCGACAGCGGATGCGGTGGTCGTCGCGGATATCTGGGCCGGTCGAGATCCGGACACCACAGTCGCCTCCGCCGCCGGCCTCGCGGAGGCCGTGGCGCGGGTCCGGCCGGAGATCCTGGTCGAGGCCCCAGGCTCGGTCGAGGCGACCGCAGCATGGCTCGCGCACCAGGTCAGGCCGGGGGACGCCGTCCTCGTGATGGGTGGGGGCCAGAGCTACCGGATCGCTGAGGGCCTCCTACGCCGACTCGCTTCGGAGGAATGACCGTGGACCACGCTTCCGGCGCCGACCTCCTGGACCGCTACAAGCGTGCGTGGGAGACCTTCGACGGCGACGCCTGGACGGACCTCTTCACCGAGGACGCCGAGTACCACGAGGATCCGTTCGAACCGCCGCTGGTCGGGTCCAACGCGCTCCGGGCATACTTGCTCGAAGCGGCCGAGGCCCAGGACCAGGTGGAGATGACCGTGGAGCGGCATTGGGTCGTGGGCGACACGGCACTGGCCGTGTGGCACGCCAGTTACGTCAAGCGTAACGACCGCGCCCGCGTCCGGCTTGCCGGCTTCATGACGCTCGAGCTCGCGGGCGACGGCCGCATCCGTCGCTTCCGCGAGTGGTGGCACCGGCGCGAGACACCGGCGACCGGATAGGGAAGAGGAGGACCATGGCAGGCGATGCCTCATTCGATGTCGTGAGCGACTTCGACGAACAGGAACTGCGCAACGCGCTCGATCAGGTCCGGCGCGAGGTCGGCCAGCGCTTCGACTTCAAGGGCGTGACGGTCGACCTGACGCAAGCCAAGGACGAACTCGTGCTCGTCACGGACGACGAGCACCGGGCGAGCGCGGTCAAGGACCTGATCGAGTCCAAGGCGATCCGCCGCAACCTCTCCCTGAAGATCTTCGATTGGGGCAAGGTCGAGCCGGCCGGTGGCAACAAGGTCCGCCAGGAGATCAAGCTCCGGCGCGGGCTGCCCGAGGATCTCGCAAAGCGCATCACCAAACTGATCCGCGACGAGTTCCCCAAGGCCAAGTCACAGATCCAGGGTGATGCGGTCCGGGTCACGAGCAAGAGCAAGGACGAGCTGCAGAAGGTCATCACCCGCCTGCGTGAGCTCGATGAGGTCGTCCCGCTGCAGTTCCAGAACTACCGCTGAGGTGATCGGTGTTGCACGGATCTCGATTCGCTCGGATCGTCATGGTCATCGTGACCGTCGTGATCGTCCTCGGCCTGATCGCCTCGGCGATGGCCTATCCGGTCGCGGTCTGAGTCCATTCGTGTCGTGGAACGCCTGATGACCGAGCACGTGGCCGAGACGACCGACGACCTGCCAACGGCCCCGCACGAGGCCCCGGGCGAGCCGCCGCCGGTCGACCTGCCGCCGTTCGAGCCGCCTGGCGCTCCGGAGGGGCCTCCGCCCGAGCCACCCGGCGAACCCCAGGAGCCGCCCGCCGGGCCGCCTGGTGATCCGCAACCGCCACCGATGGAGGCGCCGGGTCCACCCGGCCAGCCCCCGGCGATCCAGGCGAGCGAGGAACCCGATGCGGCAGAGGCTCCGGTCGCGGAGGCGCCGGCAGTCGAGGCTTCCGCCGTAGAGGCGCGGGTCGCCGACGCGCCGGCCGCCGAATCCATGGCCGCAGAGGCTCCCGCCGAGGCGCCGGCCGCGGCGGCTCCCGCTTCCGAGGCGCCGGCCGCCGAGGGGCCTCGCACCGTCGGACGTCTCATCGCCGACGCCCTGCGCAGCGCTGGCGTCCGCTACGCGTTCACGGTGCCCGGCGAATCGTTCCTCGGCCTCCTCGACGCGCTCGGTGACGCCGGCATCCGCGTCGTCGCCACCCGCCACGAGGGTGGCGCGGCATTCATGGCCGAGGCCCACGGCCAGCTCACGGGTCGACCGGCCGCCTGCATCGGCACGCGAGGAGTCGGCGTGGCGAATCTCGCGATCGGCATCCACACCGCCCGCCAGGACTCGACCCCGATGTTCGCGATCATGGGCCAGGTCGATGGCGCCCATCGTGGACACGAGGCATTCCAGGAGATCGACCCGGTCACGACCGTCGGTGGGCTGGCGAAGTGGGCCGCCGAACCAGGTGAGCCCGAAGACGTCGCCCCGGTCATGTCCGAGGCCATCCGCCAGGCGCTCGGCGGGCGGCCTGGACCGGTGCTGCTGTCGTTCGCGGAGGACTCTGCTCGATCAGCCGGCGCCGACCGATGCGCGGGTCGACGCCGGTCGACCGGGCCCGGCGCGCCCCACCGACGAGGACCTGCGAGCCGTCATCGAGCTGCTCGCCTCGGCCGAGCGACCGGTCATCCTCGCCGGAGGCGGCATCCTGCGGGCCCGCACCTCGACCGAACTGCTGCGTTTCGCGGAATTGCTGCAGGTCCCGGTCATCGCCGCCTGGCGGCGAGGCGACGTCATCTCGAACGACCACGCGCTCTATCTCGGGATGGCCGGCTTTGGTGCGGCCGCGTCGGTGCGCGAGCGCCTCGCCGCCGCGGATGCGATGCTGGTCATCGGGTGCCGCCTGAACGAGCCGACGTCCTACGACGACTCGATCCCGGCGGAGACGACCCGCTGGGCCCACGTCGACCTCGAGCCGACGCGCGCGGAGGGTCTGCGGCCCGCCGACCTCACGGTCACGGCCGACGCGCGTGCCTTCCTGCGCGCAGCCAACGAACGGTTGCTCGGCAAGGCCGTGCTCGATGCCGCGCTCGTCGCGCGCCGCCAGGAGACACAACGTCACCGACCGCGCCGCATGGGAAGCGGCCACGATCGTCGACGCCGATGCAGAGGCCTGGACGGGGGCCGGCGTCCACCCCGGCCGCGTGGTCACGACCCTGCGCCGTGTGCTGCCCGACGACGCGATCGTCACGACGGATGCGGGCAACTTCGCCGGTTGGGCCGGCCGCGGCTTCCGGTTCCGCAAGCCCGGCACGTTCATCGGGCCGACGTCCGGGGCGATGGGCTACGGCGTGCCCGCCGCGATCGCCGCGTCGCTGGTCCATCGAGACCGCCCGGTGGTCGCGCTCGTCGGGGACGGCGGTATGGCGATGACCATGGCCGAGCTCGAGACCGCCGTTCGGGAACAGGCAAGGATCATCGTCCTCGTCTTCGACAATGAGCGGTTCGGGACCATCCGGATGTGGCAGGAGACCCGCGGGACCGGCGCGGGCGTGGCGACGGAGCTCGGACCGGTCGACTTCGCGGGGATCGGCCGCGCACTCGGCGCCCGAGGCGTGCACGTGGAGCGCGATGCCGACCTCGAGCCTGCGCTCCGCCAGGCGCTCGTCGAGGAACGCTCGACGGTCATCCACCTCGCCCTGGACCGCGCCTGGGTGTCCGTGGACCAGCCGGCGAGCCCGACCGGCTAACCGTCGCGCCGCGCCAGCACCGAGAACGACAGCGGGATCCGACCGCGCTCGTCGGCGCGAACGTCGGCGTGGCCGTCCCACCAGTCGGTGGGGTGTTCGGCGAACCGCTCGACGCGGAGCCCTGAACCCAGGATGGCCGTGACGATCTCGCCGAGCGTCCATGCCCGGGCGAACTTCCAGGCCTGATCGTCGTCCCTGACCGAGAGCCGATCGATGTACTCGGGCGCCCAGCCCTTCGACGCCTCGGGCCCCGCGAAATAGTCGTAGTCGGTGGCGATCCAGCCCCCGTCCGCATCGACGTCGAACAGCCACTCCGCGGGATGGCCCTCGAACAGGACGAGCCGGCCGCCCGGGCGCAGCAGGCGGTACAGCACCGCCGCCCACGCATCGAGATCCTGGAGCCACATCAGCGAGCCGCGACCGGTGTACACGAGGTCGGCCGTCCCATCGAGCTCGTGCGGCGTGTCGAGCACATCGGCCTCGATCCAGCGGGCGGGCGCCGCGACGGCCGTCGAGAGGCGCTCCGCCAGCGCGAGCATCCGCGGGCTGAAGTCGACGCCGATGACCTCGTCCGCGCCCAGGTTCCACAGCGAGAGCGTGTCGCGACCGCCGGCGCACTGCAGGTGGATCGCCCGCCGGCATCGTCCGTGCAGGTCGCCGATGAGCTCGAGCTCCGGGGGGAGCAGGTTCGTGCCACCGGACGAGATGAGTTCGACCGCTTCGGCGAACCAGCCCTCGTAGCGCTCGGCGGCCTCGTCCCAGGCTTGGCGGTTGGCAGCATGCATGCCGCGCGGGTCGGCCCGCTCGATTGGTGTCGCGGGGCGGATGTGCGGATTCGCGTCGTCGGCGGGCATGCGCACGAGTCTAGGGCCGCGACCCGCACCACAGGTCGTTGACACGGCAACTACCTAACGAGTAGGATGATGGGAACACCCAAGGAGCTCGAGAACCATGCCCGCCGTCGTCGTCGAAGACATCACCGTCCTGCCGCGGATCCCCGCGCCCGATCCCGCGGTCGCCCAGTGAACGAACCGTCCGCAGCATCACCAACGCCCCGCACGGCTTCGAAGGGGAGGGGTTCCCGGTCCGCCGTGCCTTCGCCGGCGTCGCCCTCGAGGACCTCGATCCGTTCGTCCACCTCGATCAGATGGGCGAGGTCGAATACGCGCCCGGCGAACCCAAGGGCACGCCATGGCACCCACATCGTGGGTTCGAGACGGTCACCTACATGATCGACGGCACGTTCGAGCACCAGGATTCGAACGGTGGCGGCGGGCTCATCACCAACGGCGATACGCAGTGGATGACCGCGGGCTCCGGGATCCTCCACATCGAGAAGCCGCCGGAGGCGCTCGTGCTGAGCGGAGGCCTGTTCCACGGCTTCCAGCTGTGGGTCAACCTCCCGGCCGACCAGAAGTGGTCGGCGCCCCGCTACCAGGACATCCGGGCTGGCGAGGTGGCACTCCTGTCGTCGCCAGATGGTGGCGCGCTGGTCCGGGTCATCGCCGGCGAGATCGCCGGGCACGCCGGCCCGGGTTCGACCTACAGCCCGATGACGCTCGTCCACGCCACCCTCAGTCCCGGCGCCCGTCTCGCGCTGCCGTGGCGACCCGACTACAACGCCCTCGTCTACGTCATGGCGGGGCAGGGGAGTGTCGGCACCGACGGCCGTCCGATCGCCACGGGGCAGCTGGCCGTCCTGGGCCCGGGTGATGCGCTGACGGTGTCCGCTTCGACGCAGCAGGAGCAGCGCAGCCCGACGCTCGACGTCCTGATCCTTGGCGGTCGTCCGATCCGCGAGCCCGTCGCCTGGATGGGCCCGTTCGTGATGAACACGCGCGAGGAAGTGCTCCAGGCCGTCGCCGACTACCAGGCCGGACGCCTGGGCAGCATCCCGGCCGTGCACAACACGCCGTCCACGCTCGTCCAGACCGACCAGCCAGCCTCGAGCGACCCCGGCTGACCTCGAGCGACCACGACGCCCGTACCGCGACCCCTCAGCGGGGCGCGGCTACCACGGTCGTCTCGCCCGGGCCCAGGACCCGGAGCTCCGTGGCAGGGGCCAGGGCGGCGCAGGCGGCCCTGAAGCGCACCGCGGGCCGTTCCTGAGGCCCGCCCCACACCCGCGCCAGCCCGGCCGGATAGAGCGTGCCCCAGTGGATCGGCACGACGACACGGGCGCCGATCATGTCGGCCAGCCTGGCGGCTCCCCGCGGCCCGAGGTGCCACGGCGCCGAATGCGGCCCCCAGCTCCCGATCGGGAGCAGCGCGACGTCCACGCGTCCCGCCAGGGCCCGCAGGCCCGCGAAGGCGGACGTGTCCCCGGCGAAATACACGCTGGGTTCGCCCTCCACGAGATAGCCGAGCGCCCCCGCCGACGGATAGCGTGGCCACCGCCCGTGGTGAGCCGGGACGGCGGTGATGCCCACCCCACCGATGTCCACGCGCTCGTCTTCTGCGAGCTCCCGAGCGCGAAAGCCCATGCGTTTCGCGACCTTGCCGAGACCCGCGGGCACGATGATCAGCGGGTCGCCTTCGAGTCCGGCCAGCGACGACCGATCGAAGTGGTCCGGATGCGCGTGCGACAGCAGGACGGCGTCGATCTTCCCGATCAGCGTCGGATCCACGGACCGACCGGTACGACGCAGCGGTCCCAACCGGTCGCGCAGGAATGGGTCGGTCAGGAACCGCAGCCCGCCGAGCTCGAGGAGCACCGTCGAGTGGCCGATCCAGGTGAGTCGCAGGGGTTCAGGCACCCAGTATGGCGCGCCACCCGCGCCGTTCCCGGGTCGACTTGTGTCGAGGAGCCCGGGTGAGGATGTACAGGGCGCCCACGACGGCCCCGATCCACGTGCCGACGATGTCGTCCATGGTGTCCTCGTACGTAAGGTCCATCCCGTCCTGGCCGAGCCGCCACGCCAGGTACTCCATCGTCTCCCAGAGCGTCTCCCCGGCGATGGCGATCGCGCCCCCGGCCAGGGCCGCCTGCCACCGCTCATCGACGTGCGGCGCGATGAGTGACCCGCTGACGCCCGCCAGGACCGCGGCGTTCGCCACGTGGACGGCGTCATCGACCCGCACCTGCTCATACACGCCGAACGCGTTGCCGGCAGCGTCGGCGAGCAGCGGCAGCGTCACCGCGAGATCGAGCGCCCGAGGATAGGGATCCCGCGGACCAGGGAGCACGCGCCAAGCGATCGGGACGAGGAGCAGGGCCGCGGTGTAGCCGATGGCCCGCGTCCGGATCGCCTTGCCGCGCAGGCGCGGCGACGCATGGTTGATCAGGGCATCGATCCCGAATCCGACCGTGGCGACCTTGGCGGCCAGGGTCACGGCATCGAGGGCGCGCTCGCGCGGCGCGGTGGATCGGCGGTCGAGGGTCAGATTCACGGTCCGGGTAGCGTGCGGCGGGTCGAGCTCACATCGGAGGTCCATGCTCATACCGTACCGTTGCACGCGTGAAGCAGGTGTTCCGCCGGAAGGCTGGGCCCCTGCGGTCAACGAACGACCCTTTTCCGGGCATCGACGCCGCGGATCCCACGCTCGGCGAGCGCCGCCGCGAATCCCTCGAGATCGTCGACGGTCACGTAGAGCGCCGGGATCCGGAACGGCCCCACCCGCACGCGCTCCACGAAGTCGAGCCGGACGCCGCCGTGGTGCGATCCGCCGAACGTGAGATCCCGGTGGCGCAGGCTCATCCGCACGCCGATCGCCGTGATCCAGAGCCACGGGCCTTCGATGCGCCAGCCGGCGATGTTCGACAGGGGCGTCAAGGCACGCGACCGCCCGAACCGTGCCTCGAGACCGTCGCCGCGGAGCTCCACCCAGGCATCCTCGGGCCCTCCGACGCCGAACAAGCGGAGCAATGGCCGGAATCCACGTCCGAGCCGGATCGGGAAGCGTTGCGGCGGCACGCTGTGAGCCTAGCTGAACGGCAAGAACCGAGCCGCTACGACGCCTCCGGACGGCCTCGGGACGGCCTCCGGACGGCCTCCGACAGCCGGAATCGGGGTTTGCACCCCGGACCACCGCTCGATAGCCGTGAGGGCCTACGACGCCCACCCTCAGGCAATGGCCCTCACTGACGGCCGGGATCGGCATCCTGATCTCGCCGAATTGCGACGCTTGCTCGTGATCCTGACCGTGCTGGCGACCGGTTTCGGCCTGTTCAGCCTGGCTCATGGGTCTCATCTGGTCGGATCCGGGCGCTCGCCTTGGCGGTGCCTTCCTGACCGTCGTGGGCATCGCCTTCGCGGCGACGCGGCTGTTCATCGACAAGGTGCGCGTCGATATCGTCGTCGGGACCACCGTGACCACCGTGCTCGTGGCCGGCATGGCCCTTGCCGTGATCGAGCCCATCTACTCGGTCTTCGCCATCATCCCGTTGCTGGCCGTAGGCGTGGCGCTGCCGTATCTCCGCGGGCGCGTGCTGGCGACGATCATGGTCGTGGCCTGGGCCGTGACCGTCGGCATCAGCTACCTGCTGCAGACGAGCACGTACGTCAGCCTGGTCTCGCCGCAGGCGGAGGCAGTCTTCCGGTTCGGCGGCTTGATCGGCGCGGTGGGGGTGTTCCTGCTGCAGCTCTGGCGGTTCAGCAGCCGCCTCCACGCTGCCCTCGATCTGGCGACCGCGGCCGAGCGGTCGCGAGCGGACAGCGAGACCCGCTACGGCGCCCTCGTGGACCGGATCGCCGGCGTCGTCTACATGTCGTCGCGCGGGGCGGACACGCCGACCTACTACGTGAGCCCGCAGATCGAGGCGATGATGGGCTATACACCCGAGGAATGGCTTTCGGATAACGATGGATGGATCCCGGGCTATGGGCTGTGGGCCTCACGCATCCACCCGCAGGATCGTGAGCGCGTCCTCGAGGAACGAGCGGACCGACTGACCGTCGCCGATTCCCATACCTGGGAGTACCGACTGCTCACGAAGGACGGACGCGAACTCTGGGTCCGCGATGACAAGTCGGTCGTGCAGCGCCATGCGGATGGCCAACCGAAGCTCATCCAGGGCTTGATGGTCAACATCACCGAACAGAAGCGCCTCGAGGCCCAGCTTTCGCACCAGGCGTTCCATGACGGGTTGACCGGGCTGCCGAATCGGGCCTACTTCGTGGAGCAGGTGACCTCGGCCATCGCCCGCGCACGGCGCTCGGGGCAGGGGATGGCCGTCGTCTACCTCGATCTCGACGACTTCAAGGTCGTCAACGACACCTTCGGCCACGGCGTCGGTGACCGCCTCCTCAAGGAGGTCGCGCGCCGGCTGCTCGCGACCGTCCGGGCCAGCGACCTCGCGGCACGGGTCGGCGGGGACGAGTTCAACATCTTGCTCGAAGGCCTTGCCGGGACGGTCGCCGCGGACGATGTCGTGCGGCGCCTGCTCGAGGCCCTGTCGGAGCCCTACAAGCTCGACGGTCACGAGGTGCGGATCCGGGCCACCGCCGGCATCGCGGGTCTGGACGACACCGAGCTCACGGCGGAAGATCTGCAACGCCACGCGGACGCCGCGCTGTACGCAGCGAAGGCCGATGGCAAGTCCCGGATGGCCTGGTTCGATCCCGAGATGAGTGCTCGCGCCTCGACCCGCCTCGAGATCGAGACCGGCCTCCGCCGGGCCCTCACGCGCGGCGAGATCGAGCTGGCCTACCAGCCCGTGGTCGACCTGCGCACCGGCGTGATCGGCGGGGTCGAGGCGCTCGCGCGCTGGCGGCACCCGAAGCGTGGCATCGTGCACCCGGGCGAATTCATCCCCGTCGCCGAGCAGGTCGGTCTGATCGTGGAGCTCGGGCGATTCGTCCTAGGTGAAGCGTGCCGCGCCGGCGTTCGGCTGGCTGCGGCGGCCGGCATGCAGCCGGTACCGGTCAGCGTGAACGTATCGGCCCGCCAGATCGTCGACGCCGATTTCGTGAGCGACGTCCGGTCGGCACTGGAAGGGGCCGGTCTCGCGGCAGAGCACCTGACGCTCGAATTGACCGAGAGCGTGTTGATCCTCGAGGGCGAACGCACGGATCAGGTCGTCGCAGCGCTGCGCGATCTCGGCGTGCGCCTCGCGATCGACGACTTCGGGACCGGCTACTCGTCGCTCAGCTACGCGCGTCGGTTCCCCGTGAACGAGCTCAAGATCGATCGCTCGTTCGTCGACGGCCTGGGCCGCAGCGGCGAGGACGCAGCGATCGTCACCGCGGCCATCGCCTTCGCTCGCGCACTCCATCTCACGGTCACGGCCGAAGGTGTCGAGACGACGGATCAGGCGATCCGTCTTCGGGCGTTGGGCTGTGACCGAGCCCAGGGATATCTCTTCGCCCGGCCCATGGACGAGGCTGCCCTCACGGCCATCCTGGCCGAGGACGGCCTGCTCGCCCTCAGGGATCTCGGCCCGCGGCTGCAGGCAAGCTGACCGAGGCGTCCGGTATCGTGCCCCGATGGCATCGCGAACGCCCGCCGTCCGGCTCCGACCGTATGTCGACGCCGACCGCTGGCTGACCGAGACGATCGAGACGAGCCCGGTCATGATGGCCGACCTCGGCGGACCCCTCCCGGAGGCCGACATCCCGGGCATCCACGCCCGGCGGCTGGAAGGGATGGCCGAGGACCGACTGTGGTATTTCACGGTCGAGCTGCAGCCCGAGGGCACGGCGGTCGGCACGATCTGCCTGTGGTCGGACGCCGTCGCCGGGGAGATGCGCAGCGAAGCTGGTTGGGCGATCCTCCACGAATACCAGGGCCGCGGCCTCGCGACGGAGGCGTTGCGGCTCCTGATCGCCCAGGCTCGCCAGGACGGACGGTGGGGCGATATCCACGCGTTCCCGGGCGTGGCGAACGGGCCCTCGAACGCGGTCTGCCGGAAGGCCGGATTCGAGAATGTGGGCGAGGAGACGGTCGCCTACGCGGGCCGGCGGTTGGCCTGCAACCACTGGGTGCTCGACGCCGACGCGTACGAGGCCGGCTGAACGCCAAGGCCCCGTCGCGACTCGCATGGTCACCCTGAGAGAGCGACCGCAGCCACCCTCCGAGAACGGGACTTGTCAGGCGGCGGCGCGGATGGCAAACTCCGCAGACGATGCACCGTCACGCGATCGCCAAGCGCCGCTGTCTGTGTCCCACCCACGCCAAGCAGGGCAGGTGGTGTATCTAGGCGTGCGATCCGCATAACCCGCACGCCGCTCACCCACCGGACCCCTGCAAGGCAGGGGTCTTTTGTTTGTCCGACACCATGACGACCACCACTGAGGGACACACCGAATGACCAACCTCCACGAGATCGCGAACACGACTCCCACGATCTCGACCTCCGAGCTCCGCGATCGCCTGGGCGATCCGCAACTGACCGTGATCGACGCCCGTCCGCTGACCGGCTACAACGGCTGGCGTCTGGCGGGCGAGGCCCGCGGCGGCCACCTCCCCGGTGCCGTCGCCTTCCCGAGCGCCTGGCTCACCAGCGTCGATCAACCCGAGATCCGTCGCATCCTCGACGAGAAGGGTGTCGTCCCGGGTCGGGATGTCGTCGTGTACGGCGCCGGCTCCGACGATGCCGGGGCCGTCGCCACGGGCCTGGCTGAGCTCGGCATCGAGAACGTCCGCATCTATGCCGACGGCTTCTCGGCCTGGGCGGCCGATCCGGACCTGCCGCTCGAGCGCCTGGCCAAGTACGACAAGCTCGTGCATATCGACTGGCTCCGGCGAGTGCTTGCTGGCGAGCGCCCCGAAGCCGCCCCCGAGGGCAAGTTCCTGCTGTTCCACGTGAACTTCGGGGTGCCCGAGGAATACGCCGAGGGCCACATCCCGGGTGCCCACTACCTCGATACGAACTGGCTCGAAGACCCGGCCGACTGGAACCGCCGTTCCCCGGAGGCGCTCGAGGCCGCGTTGCGCGCCCTCGGCATCACCCACGACACGACGGTCGTGGTCTACGGCCGTGACACCGAAGGTCAGGCCAACGAGAAGTGGCCCGGACGTCGGGCCGGCCAGATCGCGGCCACCCGAGCGTTGATGATCCTGCGCTACGCGGGTGTCGACGACGTCCGTCTGCTCGACGGCGGCTACGACTGGTGGGTCCGGACCGGCAATCCGCTCCAGATCGAGCCGGTCGAGCCGACACCCGTTGCGGACTTCGGGGTGCAGATCCCGCTTCGACCGGAGGTCATCGTCGACATCGACGAAGCGAAGCAGATCCTCGCCGATCAGGAGGGCGCCGCCCTCGTCAGCATCCGCACGTGGCGCGAGCACATCGGCAACGTCAGTGGCTACAACTACATCGGCCCGGCGGGCCGGATCAAGGGCGACGTCTGGGGCAACTGCGGCACGGACGCGTACCACATGCAGCACTACCGCAACGTCGACAACACGATGCGGGCCTATCCAGAGATCGCGGCCAATTGGGCCGAAGCGGGCATCACCGCCGACAAGTGGGTCGCGTTCTACTGCGGGACCGGCTGGCGGGCCAGCGAGACCTGGTTCTATGCCTATCTCCAGGACTGGCCGCGGGTCGCGGTCTACGACGGTGGCTGGTTCGAATGGAGCCAGGACCCGATCAACAACCCCATCGAGATCGGCGAGCCGGTGGAGGTGACCGCGGCGTAACCCTCGGGCCCGAGCGGCCTCGCCAGGGTCGCCCGGCAACCGAGAACGGCGGCGGGTAGGCTCCGTCCATGCCCGCCGCGCTTCCCAAGATCAGGCTCGCGATCGTCGGCGCCGGCGACGTGGCCTACCGCCACTACCTGCCGGCGCTCGAGCCCCTCACCGAACAGGTCGCGATCACCGCATTCGTGGACCCTCGACCGGGGGCCGCCGAGCGCGCGGCGTCGCACGTCGCCGCGTGGTCACCCGGGGCGGCGTCCTACACCGATCTCGACGCGATGCTGACCGACGGCGTCGCCGAGGCGGCCATCGACCTCGCCCCGGCCCCCCAGCACGGGCCGGTGAACGCGGCCATCCTCGAGGCCGGCCTGCACCTGTATTCCGAGAAGCCGCCCGCGGCCACCGTGGCCGAAGCGGATCGGCTGATCGCCACCGCCCGGGATCGTGGCGTCCGGTTCCTGTGCGCGCCGGGCGTGGCGGTGACCGCCCGCTTCCGCTGGCTGGCCGAGCTCATCGCCTCGGGACGGTATGGCGCGCCCACGCTGGCGGTCACCCACCACGCCGATCCCGGCCCAGCCGCCTGGCGCGAGTACACCGGCGATCCGACGCCGTTCTATCGGGAGGGCGTGGGCCCGGTCTTCGACCACGGCGTGTACCGCCTGCACGCACTCACGATGCTGCTCGGCCCGGTCGCGCGGGTCCAGGCGATGGGCACCATCGCGACACCGACCCGGGTGGTGCGCGGCGGCCCGCTCACCGGTCGCACGATCGAGGTCACGACCCCCGACCACGTCCTGATCAACCTGCAGTTCGTCAACGGAGCCCTGGGCCAGTTGCTGGCGAGCTTCGGGACACCCAGCTCCCTCGCACCCTGGCTCGAGCTGCATTTCCCGATGGCTACCTTGAGCTTGAGCGGCCCGGGCTACGACGAAGACGATCCGGTCAGCCTGTACGTCGATGACGACGGTCCCGGTGCGAGCGAAGGCTGGCAGCATGGCATCGAGATCCCGAAGGACGGCTTCGACATCGTCGAGGCCGGGGCACGCCACTTCATCGCCGTCTTGCGCGGCGAGATCGAGCCCGTCTTGACGGCCGAGCATGCCCGCCACGTCCTCGAGATCACGCTCGCAGCCTATGCCTCGATCGAGGACGGGCGATCGCACGACGTAGCGACGACGTTCTAGCGCTCGCGGGCGGCCTCGAGGATCGCCGCTAGGGAGCGGTCGATGTCATCCTCCGTGGTCGACCAGTTGACGATCGAGATCCGCATGGCCGCCAGGCCGTGCCACGTCGTGCCCGACAGCCAGCAGGTCCCGTCGGCCTGGACGCGCGAGATGACCTCCCGCGTCCATGCATCGGCATCCCCACCGTCTGACGGATGGAACCGCGCGAGGATCTGGTCGAGGACGACGTCGTTGAGGATCTCGACGCCGCTTCCGCGCAGCCCGTCGGCCATGCGCGTGGCCAGTCGGCAGCCGCGTTCCACCATCTCGCGCACGCCGTCCCGGCCGAGTGACCGCAGCGCCGCGTACGTCGGGAAGCCACGCGCTCGGCGGGAATACTCCGGCACCCACCGGAACTCGTCACGCTCGGCGGACCCGTAGACGATGTACGCCGCGCCGGGCGGCGACAGGGCATCGGCGTGGGCGCTCGGATCGCGCACGAAGGCGTAGCCGCAGTCGTACGGCACGTTGAGCCACTTGTGGCCATCGGTGGCCCACGAGTCCGCTCCCGCGTGCCCGTCGAGGAGGTGGCGATAGGCGGGACTCGCCGCGGCCCACAGGCCGAACGCCCCGTCGACGTGGATCCAGGCCTCGGGATGCCGCTCCCGGATGAGCTCGATGGCCGGACCGATCGGATCGAACGAGCCCGTGTTCACGTTGCCTGCCTGAAGGGACACGATCAACGGGCCATTCCCGGCCGGGAGCGCCGCGGCGAGGGAATCCATCCGCATCCGGCCCTGTTCGTCGGATTCCACGGAGATCACCCGCGTGCGGCCCATGCCCAGGTACTGCAACGCGGTCGGGATCGTGGCGTGCGCCTCCGAGCCGACGACGACCGAGACCTCGGGGGCACCGAAGAGCCCGCGGTCCTCCACGTCCCAGCCGGCTCGCTCGAGGACGCGGTGACGCGCCGCGGCCAGGCACGTGACGTGCGCCATCTGGCAACCCGTCGTCAGGCCGATGCTCGTGCCTTCGGGGAGGCCCAGCAGGTCCACCAGCCACGATCCGACCACTTCCTCCACGACCGATGCGGACGGCCCGGCCGCGAACAGCCCGGCGTTCTGGTCCCAGGTCGACGTCAGCCAGTCGGCGGCGAGCGCCGCCGGCAACGACCCACCGATCACGAATCCGAAGTAGCGCGGCCCGGCCATCCCCACGACACCCGGCTCGGCGTCTCGAGCCAGGTCCTCGATCACCTCCGTGGCCGGCAACCCGGCTCCCGGCAGGGGACCGCCGAGGGAGGCCAGGAGCTCATCGCGCCCGGCTCGCGGCGCGACCGGCCGTTCGTCGAGCGACTCCAGAAAATCAGCGGCCAGCTCGGCTGTTTGCTGCAGGAGCACCCGGTCCGCGGATCGCCGGGTCGAGCGCGTCAACCCTTCCGTCATTCCCCACCCCTCCGTTGCTGCGTTCCGCTCGTGACGGCTCATCTTGCCCCATGCGCGGACGCGTCGGGCTGCGGTAGCGTGCGCAGATGCCCGACCGACCCACCCCTGACGTGCGCATCCCGCTCGGGGTGGTCGCCGGGCTGTTCCTCGCCTCGGTGGCCCTGCGCCCCCAGTTGCTCGCGATCGGTCCGCTCCTGCCCCTGATCCGCGATGATCTCGACCTGCCGGCAAGCCTGGCCGGCCTTCTGACCACGATCCCGGTGCTGTGCATGGGGATCTTCGCCCCGATCGGGCCACGAGTCGCGGCGCGACTCGGGCCACGGACCGCCTTCGCGGTGTGTCTCGGGGTCATCGTGACGTGCGGTCTGCTGCGTGCCGTGGCGCCGGCGTACCCGCTCATCCTGCTGGCGACGCTCGGGCTCGGCATCGGTGTCGGGATCGCGGGGGCCATCCCGTCGATGATCGTGTCGCAGCGGATCCCGGAGCGGCCGGCCCTCGGTACGGGCGCCTACGCCGGTGGCATCGTGGCGGGCTCGACGATCGCGGCGGCCGTTGCCGTGCCGCTGGCCGTGGGCGGAGACTGGCGGCTCTCCCTGCTGGTGCTTTCCACCGCGTCGCTGATCTCGATCGGCGCGTGGCTCCTCCTCGTTCGCGGCGATCCACGGATCCCGAGATTGGATCCCACGGCGAGGCGGCTCCCGTGGCGCAGCGGCACGGGCTGGCTGCTCGTGCTGCTGTTCGGGCTCCAGTCCCTGATGTACTACGGGATCGTCGCGTGGTTGCCCAACGCGTTCGTGGAGCGGGGCTGGTCGACAGCCGACGCGGGCTCGCTCATCGCCGTGTTCAACGGCGTCGGACTCGTGACGACGATCGGTGTGCCGCTCGTCGCCGACCGGCTCGGGGCCCGGCGAGTGCAGCTGCTCGCCTCGTCCGTCGTCGCGACCGCGGCGCTCGTGGGCATCATCGTCGCGCCGACGCTGGCATTCGGCTGGATCGCCGTGCTGGGGCTCGCCCTCGGTGCGGTCTTTCCCCTCGTCCTGACCCTGCCCCTGGATGTGACCGACGATCCCGGCCAGGTGGGCTCCGTCGCCGCGTTGATGCTGTTCGGCGGCTACATCCTGTCGTCGCTGGGGCCGTTCATCCTGGGGGCTGCGCGAGACGTCACCGGCGATTTCGAGACGAGCCTATGGTTGCTCGTCGCGATCGGTGTCGTGCTCGTCGGGTGCTGCACGATGCTGTCGCCCGACCGACTGCGCCGTGGCATCCGCCGACCCGTCCTCCATGGGGCATGATTCAACGCATGTACCTCGTGATCCTTGCAGATGGCCGGACGCGGCAACGACCGCCGACCGGCGGCGAGCTTCCGGTGGCCTTCCAGCAGACCGAGGACGGGCGGACCGGCCTGGAACTGGCGGTCGAGCGACTCGCGCCGCTGATCGACGCGCTCGACGTGGTCGTCGTGACCGATCGCCGGCACGGGCAGACCGTCCGTAGCCTCGTTCCGAATGCCCTCGTGCTGGCCGAGCCGATCCATCGCAACACCGCCGCGTCGGTCACGCTGGCGACCGTGGCCGTCGAGCGACCCGGTGACGAGCCGATGCTCGTGGTCATCGCCGATCACGCCATCGCGGACGACGATGCGTTCCGCAGTGCCGTGAGCACCATGACGGAGTCGCTTACCGCGACCGAGACTCCCGGTGGGCTCGCGGCGCCCCTGGTAGCGTTCAGCGTGACCCCGACGGATGCGGACCCCGGCTGGAGCTACATCCGGCCACGGTACGGCGACGCGTTCCGGGCCGGCGCGCTGCGTGGCTTCCCGGTGGACGGCTACGAAGCGCACCCGACGGCGCCGCGCGCCCGCGAGCTGTTCGACTCGGGGACGACGTACTGGAGCGCCGGGATCTTCCTGTGGCGGCGCGCCGACATCCATGCCGCCATCGAGCGCTACACGCCGCTCCTTACGCTGATCGAGCCGGCCCATCGCTCGGAGCTCGCCCTGGCCGCCGCGTATGACCGGATCCAGCCGCTCTCGATCGACGAGACCGTGCTGGCGGGAGCGGCGGGCGACGGAGCGGTGGTCGCGATCCCGCTGGACGTCGGCTGGGAGCCGAGCGCCGAGTAGGCAGCACGGCCGGGCCGGCATCGACGCTCGCCGGGTTCGGGATGGACGAAGGTCCGCGCGCGCATGCGACCGCTGCACATGTTCGCCTCGGGGTCGTGGTGGTCTGATGCGGGAGATGAGCCCTCGACCCTCCGCGGGGCTCACCGGTATCAGAAGGAACCCAGATGAACCGCTCCCGCAACCTCTCCCGCGTGGCCCTGCCAGTGGCCGCGCTCTTCGCCGTGCTCGCCGTGCTCGTCGTGGTCGCCGGTGGCGCCCTTGGTCGGGCCGCCGATCCCTCCCCGACCCCGAGCGACCGCCCCTCGACACCGCCCAGCGTCGCCCCGAGCGCCCCGTCCTCGCCGCAGCCGACGGTCGAGCCGACCGACGACCCGGCGGACGGCCCGATCACGGTCGATCTCGACAACCTCACCGACCACGACGTCTCGGTCGTCATCGACGACGAGACCGGCATCCTCGACGGCGCGGTCTCCGGCAAGCCTGGCGACGGGATGTCGGTCCGCTGGTTCGACGTGAAGGTCGAGAACCTCGACTCGACGACCCTCCGTGTCGTGTGGGTCGGTCTTCCGCGCGACGAACAGGTCCAGCTGTCGATCTCCGAGGACGACGGCACGTATCGCCTCGGGCTCGTCCAGGCGGCGCCGCCGGCGAACTCCGATGCCCTCGGCTACGACCGCATCCTCGTCCTGCGCTTCGACACCGACGTCAACGCCGACGATGTCGAGGTCACCTTCGAGGAGGCGTCCGCCGACGCCCGCTGACCCGTCCCCGTCAGATCCATCGCCCGGTCGTCTCGGCCGGGCGATGCCGTGCCCGCCGTCCGCTGCCATCATCACCGGGTGACCGTCCGGACCCTCAGCCCGCGCGCGCTGAACCGCGCGCTCCTGGCACGCCAGCTCCTTCTCGAACGCTCGACGCTCTCGATCCCCGAGGCGGTCGAGCAGGTCGGTGGCCTCCAGACGCAGTACGCACCGTCCGGCTACGTCGGGTTGTGGACGAGGCTGCGCGATCTCCCTCGTGACGCGCTCACGACGGCTCTCGAGGACCGGAGCGCCATCCAGGCATCGCTGATGCGGGTGACGATCCACGTCGTGTCGCGGCGCGAGTACTGGCGTTATGCCCTCGGCGTCCGCAGGGCGCGGCAGCAGTCGGCGCTGCGAACGCCGGGCGCGCCCGACGAGGCCTCGATGGTCGAGGCCGCGGATCGGATCCGCGACGCCCTCGCGGGCGGCCCACGATCGGTCAAGGAGCTCGGTGAGCTCGGGGCCGGATTCGTGGGCAGCCTCGGACTGTGGGTCGATCTCGTTCGGGTCCCGCCTTCGGGGACCTGGGAACGCCGCCGGGCGGATCGCCTGGCCCTCGCCGATGACTGGGTCGGGGCACCGGACGCGACGGAGGCCGAGGGCCTCACGCACCTGGTCCGCGCGTACCTGCGCGCGTTCGGCCCGGCAACGTGGCGAGACATCGCCTCGTGGGCCGGCATCACGGCCACGGACGCGAAGCGCGGCGGCGAGGGTCTGACGCTCGCCTCATACCGCGACGAGGACGGGCGCTCGCTCGTCGACCTGCCGGACGCGCCCCTGCCCGACCCGGGCACGCCGGCGCCGGTCCGGTTCCTCCCGCATTGGGACGCCAACCTGCTGGTCCACGCGCGCCGGGCCCAGGTGCTGCCTGAGCCGTATCGACCGCTCGTCTTCAGCGTCCGCAAGCCGTTCTCCGTCGGGACCTACCTCGTCGATGGTGTCGTGGCCGGCGCCTGGTCCGCCAAGGACGGTCGGATCGTTCTTGACCCATTCGAAGACCTCACGGCCAGCGATCAGCGCGCCGTGGAGGAGGAACGCGAGGCGCTGGAAGCATTCAGCGCGTGATCCCCGAGGGACCGGCCTACCGGCGACTTCGCAGCAGCAGGTGGCGATACCCCCAGCCGTCCTCCTGGTCATAGCCCTCGGTAACGACGTCCAGCCCCTCGGCGTCAAGCCACGCAGCGACCTGCTCGGGTCGCGGGTAGAAGTGGTAGCCCGCCGTGTCACCCTCGATGACCTCGCCGCGAACGATCGGCAGACCGTTGGCGGTCCCGTCGGCGAACGCCGCCTCGATCTCGCCATCGTCCACGACCTCGATCGTCAGGTAGAGGTGGCCGCCGGGACGGATCGCCCGGTGGAGGTTCGCGAGGACACGAGGCCAGTCCTCGGGCGGGACGTTCTCCATGGCGTCGATGGTCATCGCGCCATCGAACTCGGCGTCGAACGCCAGCTCCTGCAGCCCGACCCGTTCCAGCCTCGTGGCGATCGCCTTGGCGCGGGCCTGCGCGAGCATGCCGGCCGACTGATCGATCCCGACCACTCGGCGACCCGACGCCCGAACGAGATCGAAGTAGGCGCCCGTGCCGCACGGAGCGTCAAGCACGATGCCGGCCGCCGGACACGTCTCCAGCAGGCGCCGGACGAACGTCGCGTGCGACGTCGCCGGATAGGGATCGTCGTCGTACCCCGCCGCCTCAGCGTCGTACTGGGCCTCGACGGCCGCCCGTCGTTCGGCGAGCCACGCGGCGCGGTCCGCCTGCGCCGTCATGACACGATCTCCACGATGTCGTTGTCGGCGACCACGTGGTCGCGCCCGACTCGCTGCCCGTCGAAGCGGGCCGATGCTCCCCAGATCCGCGCGGCGGTGAAGCTCGCACCCAGGTCGTGATGGACCCAGTCGGCCACATCGGTGACCGTCGCGCCCGGATGGAGCGCGAGCGGCTCCTCGTCGACGGTGCCGTTCTTGCGCAGCCGGATGCGGATGAGGCCGGTCAGCCGCCAGACCGCAGCTCGGAAGGCCTCGAGCGACGCTTCGTCGATGATCGAGACCGGGACGACGTCGAGGTCCGGGAAGGCCGCCGCCAGACGGCGGGAGGGCACCGGCCTCGGCCTCGTCGGACCGTGTCGCGGCGAGCAATGCCGGCTTCTCGATGCCGGCCGCGGCGATCTCGGCCATGACGACCTCGAGCTCGGCAGGATCGGCGTCGCTGCGGCCGCAGTAGACGATCGCATCGGCCGACCGCAGGACGCCAAGCAGCGCCCGACCGCCACCGCGGTCCTCCGACGCGCCTTCGATCAGCCCCGGGATCTCGACGAGCTGGATGAGCACGCCGCCGATGCGGGTGAGCGCGGGGACCGGTCGGAGGGTGGTGAACGGGTAATCCCCGGTCTTGATCTGGATCTCGGACAGCGCCTGGAGGAGCGACGACTTCCCGACGTTGGGCGGCCCGACCAGGGCGATCTGGGCCGCGCCCTCGCGGCGGACGGCGATCGAGTCACGGTGGACGGCGCTCGCCCGGACCCGCGTGTCCTCGATCTCCGACATGAGCCACTTGCGCAGGTCCGCATACGGCCCGTTTCGATAATCCGGTAGCTCTCCGAGGAGCGCCTGCACCTCGCGGATCCGCTCCCGACCTTCCTTGCCTGTGAGTCGACGTTTCGCCACCTGCGCGAACGTCCGTGCGGCATCGGCATGCCGATCTCCTCGCTTCACTCGGGAGGGCAACGCGGCGCGCGCAGCCCGAAAAGCTGCGACGGCGGCACGCGTCGTCCCGCCCCTTCCACCGACGCTGGTTCTGGAAGGGGCGGCTCAGCCGGTGATGTCGAAGAGGGAGGCGAGCCAGGCGCTCTGCGCCTGCAGGCCGATCGGGGCGGTCATCGTGGGCGCAGCGTACACCGCTCGCGTAGGTGCGGCACCTGCGATGCCGGTTGAACATCCCGCGCCGGTTGGTTGAGGCTGAGCGCCCGCGGGCAGGGCTACGGTCCGGGGATGAAGACCTTGAAGGGCCTCGTGCTCATCTCCGCACTCGTCGCAGGCGGCACGCTGTCAGCCTGCAGCAGCACGCCGGGCACGAGCCCGTCCCTGCCCGACGTATCGCTCCCGGCCATCTCGATCGATCCGTCGGCCGCCGCCGGCGCCATCGTCGCCGTCCTGGACCGGCTCGACTCCGAGATCACGGCCAACCAGTCGGCCACCGGCCTGACCGTCGAGGAGCGTGACGCGCTCAAGGAAGGGCTCGCGAAGATCCGTACGGCCGTCCAGACCGGCGATCTCTCCGCCGCGCAACCCGCCGTCGACGAGTTCAAGGCCAAGATGGCCGAGCTCGACGCGAAGCTCGGTACGGAAGCCGGCCTCCGCCTGAAGGCCGTGCTCACCCAGCTCGAGTCGCTCGTCGCCAACTGACGAACGCGCGGTCCGAACGCAGTCCTGCCTTCGGTCGATCGCGCCCGGCTGGAGCGCAGCGCGACGGCGACGGCCCCATCGGGCAAGATGGGGCGAGTCGCCGGCCACCGGTCGGCCGAATCGAGTGATCGTGCGCGATGTTCGAGCAGCTCGACTACATCTATCACCCCAGCCGTGACGTCGCCGCCGACGTCACCCATTTCGTCGATCGCCTCGGCGCCAGGCTCGTCTTTGCGATCGAGGCGATGGGCACGCGGGTCGCGATGGTCGAGCTGACCGATGGGCCACCACAGATCGTCCTCGCCGGGCATCTGGAAGGGGAGCGGCCGATCCTCGTCTACCGGGTGCCGGATCTGGACGTCGCCACCCGAGAGCTCCAGGCTCTGGGCGCCGATCTTGGCCACTCGCTAGAGATCCCGCAGGGCCCCGTCCGCTCGTTCATCGCGCCGGGCGGTCAGCGCCTCGCGATCTACGAACGCGCTCGACCCGGTGTCGTCGACAGCTTCGCCGGCCGGCGCGACTTCTGACATGCTCGACCTGTGAGCCGATGACCAGCACGCAGCAGGAGAAACCCATGGATTGGAAGCTCGAGCTCGTGGTCGTCCCCGTATCGGACGTCGACCGTGCGAAGCGGTTCTACGCAGAGCAACTGGGCTTCGTCGTCGACGTGGACGACAGCCCGATGGAAGGGTTCCGCGTCGTCCAGCTGACCCCACCCGGGTCTGCCTGCTCCATCTCGATCGGTCAGGGCCTCAGCGAGGCGGTGCCGGGGTCGTTGCAGGGCATGCAGCTGTGCGTCGGCGACATCGATGCCGCCCACGCCCAGCTGGTCGAGCGCGGGGTCGACGTCACGCCCATCCGCCACGTCGATCGGGAGCAGGGAGGCTGGGCGGACGGCAAGGGCGGCCGCTACAACTCGTTCATCTTCTTCAAGGACCCCGACGGCAACGGCTGGGCCATCCAGGAGAGCCCACTGATGGGCGGCGCACAGACCTGAAGCCCGAGGCCCCTGTGCCCGATCCAACGCTCGTCCGAAGGGTCGGGAGCGAGGACCTGACCGTGTCCGAGACCGCGGCGATCCGTGAGCTCCTGGTGGCCGCGTTCGGGTCGGACGAGGAGGAGGCGTTCACCGACGACGACTGGGCGCACGCCATCGGGGGCCTGCATTTCGTCCTCGACCTGGATGGCGAGATCGTCGCTCACGCGTCCGTCGTGGAACGACAGCTCCACGTCGGCGACCGCGGCCCGCTCCGGACGGGTTACGTCGAAGCCGTGGCGACGGCCCCTGACCGTCAGGGCGCCGGCTTCGGCTCGCTCGTCATGGGTGAGGTGAGTGACTACATCCGCGGGGCGTTCGAGCTCGGCGCGCTGGGCACGGGACGGCAGGCGTTCTACGAGCGGGTCGGCTGGCGGACCTGGAAAGGACCGTCGGGCGTGCGCACCACCGAGGGCGTGCGCCCCACGCCCGAGGACGATGGCTACATCATGGTGCTCACGACGCCCGCGTCGCCGCCGCTCGATCTGAACGCGACCATCACGTGCGAGTGGCGGCCCGGCGACGTCTGGTAGGGTGCCGGCAGGAGGTGGAGCATGAACCAGCTCATCGTCGTCGGCTTCGATCACCTCGAGGACGCCCGCGCCGCGATGAAGCGCCTGCGTGCGCTGGAAGCCGAGGGTCACGTCCGGTTCGAGGACACGGCCATCGTGGAGCGCGAGCCGGATGGCACGGCCCACGTACGCAATGAGGTCAGCGGCACGACCGAGACGGGCGCCCTGATCGGGGCCGCCGTCGGCGGTCTGGTCACGTTCATCTTCCCGCTGGCCGGGATCGCGATCGGCGCTGCGCTCGGAGCCGCCGTGGGCGCGGCGATGGACAAGGGCGTCTCCGGGGACTTCATCGATGAGGTCAAGGACACCCTCACGCCCGGCAGGTCCGCGCTGTTCCTGGTCTTGAAGGAGGCCGATGCCGACGCGGTGATCGCGGCCCTTCGAGACTTCCGTGGCGACGTGATCCAGACGTCGCTCGACAGCGAGGCGGAGGAGGCGCTCCGCAGCGCCCTCGACTGAAAGGACCCGCGCGCGGCCGCTCCCTACCCGGCGTCGACCGCCGGACCGACCGCCTCGCGCGCCCACGGCATGAGCGTGGGTGGCACGAACGTCGAGCGGATGTCGATCCGCCGTCCGCCCTCGGCCATGGAGGTCGCGGCCGCTTCGAGGATCTCGACGACGTGGGCAGCCTGTTCACCGCTGGCCCGGTGCGGCCGATCCTCCGCGATCGCCGCGGCCATCTCGGCGACACCGCGGGCCCACGCCGTCCCGCGGTAGCCCGGTCGAACGAGGTCGACCGGCTGGTAGTTCTCGCCATAGGCCCCGACCTCGACGGTCGCGTCGAAGTCCTGGAAGCTGCCGAGCGCCAGCGACGCGTCGTCGCCGTGGAATTCGATGCTGCCGGTGAGCTTGGTCGGGCGCCCGACGTAGAAGCTCGCACCGAGCCGGACGACCGCGCCTCCATCGAGCTCGATCGCGGCGACGATGAGATCCGGGCTGCCGATCTGGAAGGGCGTCCCGTCGACCGTCACGCGGTCCGGCATCAGGCCCCAGCCCCACGCCCGGACCGCACGGGCGCGCCCCAGCATGGTGGTCACGAGCGTGATCGGGTAGACGCCGACGTCGACCAGGACGCCGACGTCGAAGAAGGGCGCAGGTGCCGGGTGCCACGTCTCGATCCGGCCCCAGTTCACCTCCGCGTAGACGGCCCGCACGGTCCCGAGGCGACCGGTCTGGATGATCGCCGCGGCCGTCTGCTGCGCCTCGCCGAGGAAGGTCGCCGGTGAGCCACCGAGACGGAGACCCCGTTCCGCGGCGAGCTCGACAAGCTCGTGCGCCTCGTCGGCACGCAGGGCGAGCGGCTTCTCGCTGTAGACGTGGCGACCGGCCTCGAGCGCGCGCTTGGTCACCTCGTGGTGCGCGTGGTGGATCGTGAGGTTCACGACGATGTCGACCTCCGGGTCCGCCAGCAGGTCGTCGAGCGACGCGTGGGCTCGGCATCCATGGGCCGCGGCGAACGCCGCCGCCCGCTCGGGATCCAGGTCCGCCGCGGCGACCAGCCGGATCTCCGGGTGCGTGATGGCATCGCTCGCGTACCCGCCCGCGATGTTGCCCGTGCCGATGATGCCGATGCCGAGAGGTGTCATGCAAAGAGGCTACGTCACTTGGATGCCCTATCGTGCGTGGATGCGACAGGACCAGATCGCGCTCCAGCTCTACACCGTGCGCGGCCTGATGGCCGAGGACCTCCCCAGAACGCTCAAGGCGGTTGCCGCGGCCGGCTATCGGGCGGTCGAGCTCGCCGGTCTGCCCGAGATCGCGCCGACGGCGCTCGCCGCGTTGCTTGACCGAGACCGGGCTGCGCCCCGTCGCCTCCCATGAGGGCATCGAACGACTGCGGGACGACGCGACGGCCGTCGCCGAGCGGCTGGCCGAACTGGGCTGCCCGCGCGTGATCGTGCCGTGGATGCCGGAGGAGGATCGGCAGACCGCCGATGACGTGCGCCGCTTCGCGTCCGAGCTGGGAGCCTTCGCCACGGACTTCGCGACGCACGGGATCCGTTTCGGGTATCACAACCATGCCTTCGAGTTCGCGCCGCTGGACGGCACCACGGTCTGGGACATCCTGCTGGAGGCCTTACCGCCGGAGGTCGAGATCGAGCTGGACGTGTACTGGGCGGCGGTCGGTGGCCGCGATCCCGTAACCGAGATCCAGGCGACCGCCGACCGTGTGCGCCTGCTCCACATGAAGGACCGCGCGGCGGGTCCGGAGCCGCGCGACGCTCCGGCCGGGGAGGGGACCCTGCCATTCGACAAGATCGTGGAAGCGGGCCGAGCCGCCGGCGTCGAGTGGTACGTCGTCGAGCAGGACGTTCCCGACGAACCGTTGGGCGACATCGGCAGCGCCTATCGATTCCTGCATTCGCTCGCCGGCGAATGAGGTTCACGGCGTGAGCAGTTCATCCGGCGCCTGCTCGGTGGTGGGCAACCGTCAGATGACGCCCCGACTGGATCGACCGAAGCCGTCGCAAGCACGGATGCGACCGAGCCGACAGACATCGAGGCAGACGCCGACGCCGCCGAGCGCGCGCACGAGCTTGAGCTGCTCAGGGAGGAGCAGGCGCGCCTCGATGAACTGGCACAGCGCCAGCTCAAGTACGCCCGCTACTCCTGGGAGCCGCCGCCGCAGGGCGGCGAACGTCGCGCCGACGACGCCGACAAGGAGCCGTAAGCGGCGATCAAGCGGCTTCCTCGTGCAGGGTTTGCCATCGCCGGGATGGAGGAGGAGAATCCGAGTCACGAAACCAAGCCGCCTCCAGGGGCGTATCGCCTTGGGTGGCTTGTGTTGTGCGCGACCTGCGCACCCGACGCAACGACATGGAGGTGTCATGCGTACCACCCGACTCGCCGGGGCCGTCAGCTGCGGCCGCCCTCACCTTGCTCATGCCACTGTCGGCGATCGCCGTCCCGATCACGCCTGGAGGCTCCACGGAAGTCACCGTGGGGAGCAACGACGACCTCTTCTCGCAGAACAAGCAGAACGAGCCGGGCCTGGCCGTGAACCCGGTGGATCCGACCATCCTGGCCGCGGGCGCCAACGACAACATCGACCTGGAGGCCTGCAACGCCGGGGACGACCGCACCTGTCCGTTCACGCCGGGAGTCGGCCTGTCCGGCGTACAGTTCTCGACCGACTCCGGGGTGACCTGGAGCCAGCCGACCTACACCGGCAATTCGGCGCGCGTAACGCCCAGTTGCCTCGGCCAGCCGGATACGGCGCCGGGGCAGCCACCGGCAACCGACACCGGCTGCGTGCCGGACCCGAGCGGGCCGATCGGAACCCTGCCCAAGTACTTCGAGAACGGTCTCGTCTCGAACGGCGACCCGGAGCTTGCGTTCGGTCCTGTCCCGGACGAGAACGGTGATTTCGCGTGGGCCAATGGCCAGCGCCTGTATTACGCCAACATCGCCACCAAGGTGCCGGGCCAGGAACCCTTCAACGGTCCCGCCGCGATCGCCGTGTCGCGGACCGACGACATCGAAGGTGCCATCGCCGGCGACAACGACGCGTGGATGGACCCGATCGTCGTGACTCGACAGAACTCCGCGCTGTTCAGCGACAAGGAGCAGATCTGGGCCGACAACGCCGAGTCGAGCCCGCATTTCGGCAACGCCTACGTCTGCAACGTCGGATTCCGGGGCACCGCCGGCTCGGAGCCGGTGCTCTTCGCTCGATCGACTGACGGCGGCGACAACTGGCGAACCCGCCAGATCACGGCCGCCACGAACAACGCTCAGACTGGCGGGCGCCAGGGCTGCGCGATCCGCACCGACAGCGCCGGCGTGGTCTACCTCGTCTGGATCGGCACCGACATCAAGACGCGCGACGGCGTGTTCTTCCAGGCACGCTCGTTCGACGGTGGCGCCAACTTCGAGAAGCCCCGAGCCATTGTGAAGCCGCTCGCCGGCATCGGGCAGTTCGACCCGGCCCAGGGCCGGTTCACCATCGACGGCATCGCCGGCGCCCGGACCAACACCTTCCCGAGCATCGACGTCGCCAACGGCGCGCCGTCAGGGGAGGACGCCACCGATCAGATCCTTATCACCTGGTCCGACGACCGCGCCGGCACCAATGAGGAGCGAGCCTTCGTCGTCAGCTCCACCAACGGTGGTGGCTCGTACTCGGCCCCCATCAATGCCAATGAGAACGACATCGACCGGGCGAATTTCCCGGCCATTGCGATCTCGCCAGACGGCACTGATGCGTGGCTGGTCTACAACGCCTGGCTCGACCCGTGGCGGAACGACACCACATCAGAGCGTCGAGTGCTCGGCGTCGTGCGCCATGCCGATGTGAATGGCACCACGGGAGCGATCGGACCCTGGACGACGGTGCACCGTGGAGAGATCGGTGACGGACGGGCGTCGAGCGCCAACGGCCTCACGTCCGAGTTCCTCGGTGACTACAACTACGCCGTCGCCACCCGAGATTTCGGGTCGGCGGTGTGGAACGACATGCGCGACGGCAGCGTGTGCGACGACATGAACACCTACCGCCAGGCCTTCGTCGACGACGTGACGGGTGGAGGTGCCACGCCCATCGTCGGCGACCGTCCGCGCGAGCGCGCGGCAGCGGCCGAGCTACCGGCTGCGCATTCCACGGATCTTCGGCCCGGGCCGAACAACGATTGCGCACCGACGTTCGGGAACTCGGACATCTTTGGAGGGACGTTCAGCGACGACAGCTGAGCCGTCCCGCCGCCATACGGACGCCTCGTCGCCCCATCGGGCTGGCGAGGCGTCGTCACGTCCGGGTGGCACAATGCCCGGCATGACCGACGTCAAGCCACCGACCTTCACGCCCCACGCGGACGCGGTGTCGGCCGGTCGGGACGCGTTGGCCCGGCACGCGTGGCTGGAGGCGTTCGAACAGCTGTCGCAGGCCGATCACAACGGCGAGCTGTCCGCGGGCGCCGACTTCGAGGCGCTCGCCCTGGCCTCGTTCTTCGGCGCCCAGGCGGATGGAGAGCGCGTAGCCAAGGAACGGGCGTTCAAGGCGTACGAGGCCGAGGGGAACAAGCTGCGCGCGGCCTACCTGGCGATCGACATCGCCCGCTGGTACGGCTACGAGGGCAAGTATTCGATCGCCTCCGCGTGGAAACGTCGCGCGGAGCGGCTCATCGGTCCCGACGGTGAGACGTACGCGCACGGCTACCTGGCACTGATCGATAGCGAGGCCGCCGGGGCGATGGGCGATCCCGACAAGGCGCTCGCCCTCGCCGAGCGGGCGGTCGAGATCGGCAAGGCGGCCGACGACGCCGACCTGACGGCGTACGGGCTGACGAACCTCGGCGCGCTCAAGATCGCCTCGGGCGCGACCGTCGACGGTCTGGCGCTCATGGAGGAGGCGTCGATCGCCGCGGTCAACGGCGACCTCTCGCCGTTCACGAGTGGCGTGACGGCGTGCCGGATGATCGGCGCGTGCCGCGACCTGACGGACTACCGCCGGGCAAGCGAATGGATCGAGGCGACCGAGAAGTACTGCGACCAGCAGTCGGTCTCCGGCTTCCCGGGCATCTGCCGGGTCCATCGCGCCGAGGTCTCCGTCATCGGCGGAGCGTGGGACCAGGCTGAGCAGGACCTCGAGCGCGCCACGATCGAGCTTGGCGCCTACAACGCCACACCGCCCCAGGCCGACGGGTTCTATGCGATCGGTGACGTCCGGCGGCTCAAGGGCGATTTCGAGGGCGCCGAGGTGGCGCTCCGTGAGGCCCACGCCCGCGGTCGGTCGCCGCAGCCGGCGCTGGCCCTCGTCCGGTTGGCGGAGGGCAAGGTCAAGGCCGCTTCGGCGGCGATCAACGCCGCCCTGGCCGAGGAGACGTGGGATCGCTGGGCACGAGCCCGACTGCTTCCCGCCCAGGCCGAGATCGCGATCGCCGCCGGTGACATCGCGCTGGCTCGGACGGCCGTGGATGAGCTCCTCGGCGTCGTTTCGGGATACCCATCGCCCGCGATCGAAGCGGGCCGGGGGGCGGCCCTTGGCCGAGTCCTCATCGCGGAAGGCGACTTCCCGGCGGCGACCCGGGAGCTGCGCGGTGCGATCAAGGGCTGGCGCGAGGTCGGTGCCCCGTACGAAGTTGCCCGGGCGAGAGCGGCGCTGTCGACGGCGCTCCGAGCGATGGGCAACGAGGACGACGCCGATCTCGAGCTTCGCGCGGCGCTCGACGCGTTCCGACGGCTCGGCGCCCGCGTCGATCTCGAGCATGCCGAGCGCGAGCTCCGAGACGCCGAGGACCGTCGGACCGGGCCGCTGAGCGCCACGAAGACCTTCATGTTCACCGACATCGTCGGCTCCACCAATCTTGCGGAGATGCTGGGCGACCAGGCCTGGGAACGGCTCCTGCGCTGGCATGACGACATGCTCCGAAAGCTCGTTGCGAGCGGGCGAGGGGAAGTCGTCAATTCCACCGGCGACGGCTTCTTCGTGGCCTTCGACTCGGCACGCTCGGGGGTCGACTGTGCCGTCTCCATCCAGCGGGCCCTGGCCGATCATCGGGACAGCACGGGCTTCGCCCTGTCCGTTCGGATCGGCCTCCACACGGCCGAGGCCAACCTGCGCGGGACCGACTACAGCGGCACGGCCGTCCATGTCGCCGCACGTGTCGCGGCACTCGCCGGGGGCGGGGAGATCCTCGCGACCGCCGAGACCCTCGCCGATGCCGGGACCGTCCCGACCTCGGATGCCCGGTCGGCATCGGTCAAGGGCGTGTCGGCTCCCGTCAACGTGGCTGCGATCGCCTGGTCCTAGCGGCGAACCTCGCGGCCCCCGCGGCCCCGGTCGGCGTATCGTGGACAGCATGGCCAAGGCGACGGACAACGACGACTCCCTCAAGCGGCTCGGTGGCGGGCGCTGGCAGACCCGCGACGAGCGATTCACGATCGAGCCGCAGTCGGGCACCTGGGTCGTGGTCGATGCCGAGCAGACCGACGATCTGGGGCTGCCGCTCGTCCGCGGGCCGTACGGCAGCCTCGGCGCCGCGAAGGCGGCGATCGCGACGGCGCGTGACGCGGAACCAGCGACCTCGCCACTGGCGGGGAAGCTGCGCGACCGTCCGGCCGCCAAGTCGAGCAAGGACGACGATCGATCGCGCTCGAAGGGAGCGTCGACCGGCAAAGCGGAGGCTGCCGCTTCCGCTCCGCCCGCCAAGAAGGCCGGTGCCGCCGCCAAGCGCGCCGCGCCCGAACCGCCGGCCGAGCCGCGCTGGATGCAGGCCCTCGAACCCGCCGAGCGGCGGCGCGCGAAACGACTGATCGATGCGCTCGAGGAGGCCGGCGCGGCGGACCCGGAAGGGATCGCGCGGCGCGACATCGTCGGGGAGGTCCCGGCCGCGGCGGCCTTCGCCATCGCGCGCGCGATCAAGGCGCTGGATGACGACGCCTCACCGGTGACGGTCGCCAGGCTGCTTGGCGGAGGCCGCGACGACGACCTCGGTGTCCGGTGGCGCCTGATCGACGGCGACGACCGCCCGATCACGCTCGACCTCGAGGCGTAGGGGATGGATGACTTCCTGTCCACGAGGGAGATGGGCTGGGTCCTGGGCCGGTCGGCAGGGACCGTCCGCGACATGATCCGCGACGGGGAGATCGAGGGCGTGCGCCTGCCCGAGGGCTTTCGGGTCCCCAAGGCCGAGGCTCTGCGACTGGCGCGCGAACGGATCGAAGCGGAAGCGGGCCGCAAGCTGTCCGATCGGGAGCTCGAGCGACTCATCGACGAGGTCATCGTGACCAACGAGCCGAGTGCCTGACCCGGCCGGGCGCACCGTCACGTACCACGTCCCTGGTGCGACGCTGACGGAGCGCGAGCACCAGGTGCCGCTCGATCACGGCCGCGCGGATGGGCCGAAGATCACCGTCTTCACCCGCGAGGTGGCCGCGCCGGACGGTGGCGACCGCCCGTACCTGCTGTTCCTCCAGGGCGGCCCGGGCTTCGAGGCGACCCGACCCACGAGTCCACCGACCGGCTGGATGAAGCGCGCCCTTGCCGACTACCGGGTCCTGTTGCTGGACCAGCGCGGAACGGGGCGGTCGACGCCGGTCGGCCCAGAGATCCCCGGCGACACACCGGAGGATCAGGCCTCGTACCTGACGCATTTCCGGGCCGATTCGATCGTGCATGACGCCGAGCACGTCCGCCGGGAGCTCGGCGTGGACCGCTGGAGCGTGCTCGGCCAGAGCTTCGGCGGCTTCACCTCGATGACATACCTGTCGATCGCGCCCGAGGGCCTTCGTGAAGCCCTCATCACCGGTGGCCTGTCGCCGATCGGCAGGCCCGTCGACGACATCTACGGGGCCACCTACCAACGGCTGATCGAGGCCAACCGGCGCTACTTCGAGCGCTACCCCGACGATCGGGCGCGAGTCGCCGACATCCTGCGCCGTCTCGACGACGAGGATGTACGTCTCCCGTCGGGCGATCGACTCACCGCACGCCGCTTCCGCCAGCTCGGGATGTGGCTCGGCGACAGCGCCGGCTTCGAGCTGATGCACCACGTGATCGAGCTGCCGTTCGGGTCACCGGCGTTCCTGCACGACGCCACGGCCCCGGTCCGGTTCGGTCGCAACCCGCTGTACGCGACCCTGCACGAGTCCTCGTACGCGGACGGCGTTGCGACGCGCTGGTCGGCCGAGCGTCTGATACCGGACGAGATCGCGGCCGAGGGCGCCTTCACAGCCGAGCACGTCTTCCCCTGGATGTGGGAGGACTACGCGGGACTGCGCCAGCACCGGGCCGCCGCCGAGCTGCTCGCGGAGCATGCCTGGCCGGCGCTCTTCGATGCCGACCGGCTGGCGCACAACGAGGTTCCGGTCGCCGCCACGATCTACGTCAACGACCTCTTCGTCGAGCGCGACTTCGCCAAGGAGACGGCCGCCGCGATCCGCGGCCTGCGAACCTGGGAGACCGATGAGTTCGAGCACAACGGCCTGCGGGCCGATGGCGAGCGGGTGCTGGGCCGGCTGATCGACCTGGTGCGCGGCCGGGCCTGACCGCGGGCGGCGAACACGCAGCGGTGATCGCGCCGGACATGAAGAGGCCGGGCGATCGGATGATCGCCCGACCTTCGACGAGGGGATCGCTACTGCGTGATCGGGTACATCTGGCGCTGGCGCGCCTCCCACTCCTGTGCCGACTTGAGGACGGCCTGGTCATGGGGCGAGAGATACCGACCACGCTGTTCGCGGTGCAGCCGCTCCCACTCGGCGCCGTAGGCATCCCACTTGGCCTGCTCGGCGGCTGCCGCACGGATCTGGTCTGCCGTGACACGTTCGACGAACGTCTGCACGCCGGTGCCGACGAGCCCGCCGACGATGCCACCGAGCATCGATGCCGCGAGTGCGACCCCGATGAGGGCGGTCGATGGGCTCTTTCGCTGGGTCTGGGTGAGTTCAGTCACTTTGGGTTTCCCTTCTTCGTGGCGCTTCGTCGTTGAGCGCCTTCGATGGACCCATCCTCGATGCCGCAGGACCCCGGGGAAATCACGGAAGTCCCTATATCTGGCGCACGGCGGGCCTCGCGAACCACGGGGTCGCGGGCTCGCGATACGTCAGTCCGCGGCGCCCTGGTCGAGGTCGACGCGTGCCAGCTCGGTGCGCGATTGGACCCCCAGGGTGCGGTACACCCGCGTCAGGTGCGCCTCGACTGTGTGGACGCTGATGAACAGCGCATCGGCGATCTCCCGGTTGGTCTGCCCGGACCCGGCCAGCTCGGCGACGCGTCGCTCCGTCTCGGTGAGCGGGGATCCCGCCGGTCGGCGCATGGCCACCCGGCCGAGCTCAGCCGTCGTCCGCTCGATCCACACCCTGGCACGCAGCTGGGTGAAGAGCTCCAGCGCGGACCCGAACGCCTCCCGAGACGCACCCTTCTGCCGTGACCGCCGGAGGATCTCGCCGTGCGTGAACCAGGCGCGCGCCGTCCGAAATGGGACCTGAAGACCGCCGTGGATCTGGACGGCTTCCTGAGACGCGCGTTCCGCTTCTGCGTGGTCACCATCGGCGGCGAGGGCCAGCGCCCGTACCCGCGACACCTCGGCGATAGCGGCCGGCCACGGACGACGACGAGCGCGTCGCTCCACGGGATCCAGGAGCCGCCTCGCCTCATCGAGTCGCCCGAGACTGATCAGGCTCTCGGCGGTGTACGCCACGATCGACTCCCAGTGCAGCGGCGCCAGTCGGCCGAGACCCGGTTCGGACACGACCTTCGAAAGCCGCCCATAGGTCGCCGCGGCGTCGCCAAGCGAGTGGTCCAGCATCGCGAGGGATACCTGGACGGTCGAGCGGAACCACCGGTGCGCCGAAGCCTGAGCGACCAACTCGACCTCCGCTCCCAGGGCCCGTGCCGCCTCGACCTCACCGCGCAGGACAAGGAGATGCAGGCGAGTGGCCAGGATGTCCTGGTGGTACGCGCCCTCGACGGTCTGCAGGAGGCCTGCGTACGCCCCACTCGCGATGCGCTCAGCCTCGTCGAGGTCGCCAGCATCGACCTCGATCTCGGCCAGCACGGCAAGCAGGCTCGAGATGCTGGTCCAGTCCCCGCTCGCACGGGCGTGCTCGATCAATCGCTCGACTCTGAGGCGACCTTCGGATGGGTCGCCGTGGTAACTGAGGATCCTCCCGAACTGCAGGTCGGGGTGCTCGAGGACCGGCACGGCATCCAGCGGCACCGCGAGGGAGTCTGCGCGCTCCATGAGGTGCCGCCACGGCCGGCCGAGCGAGCTCAGCCACGAGGCGGAGTGGCCCAGCGCCTGACACTCCAAGGAGCGATCGCCGAGCTCCCGGGCCAGGCGCAGCGCCAGGGACATGTCGAGACGAGCGCGGCGCCAGCCCCGCCACGACAGATAGCCGATTCCCGCAAGGCCGGAATGGATCGCGATCCGGAGCCGCGGATCCTCGACCGCCATCGGCATGGCCCGGCGGTACAGGATATCCGCGGCATCGAGGTCCGCGAACATCAAGGCAATGATCGCCCGCCGGGCGAGCACGTGACCGAGGGCCGAACCTGGCGATAGCTCCGTGGCGGCGAGCGTCAGGATCGTGTCGGCGCGCTCCGCGTCGCCGGCGGCGAACAGGTACTCGGCGGCAGCGATGCGCCGTCGAAGGCGGTCGTCGGCTTCATCCGAGGGCGTCAGCCGGACAGCCTCCTCGGCGAGCGATGCGGCGACCTCGGGCGCACCCCGGCCGGCGGCGGCTGCCGCACCTTCATCAAGCGCGGCCGCGATCGAGCCCTCAGGACCCAAGGCGGTCCGGGCGAGATGCCGCGCGCGCTCTTCCGGTCCGGTCGCGAATCCGGCCAGTCGCTCGTGGACCTCGCGGCGGCGGCTCGGCGTTGCGCGGTCGTAGGTGGCCGCGGCGAGCAGCGGGTGGGTGAACCGGATGTCGTCGTCGGCCGTCTCCAGGACGCCCGCGGCGACGGCCCCCTCCATTCCCGCCGCGAAACGTTCGTGGCCGAGCGCGGCTTCGATGACGCGGGCGGTCGGCTGGGCGAGCGCCGCGGCGTGCAGCGCCACGTCATCGGCCGCCGCATCGAGCGCGGCGACGCGGGCTCCGACGAGTCCCTCGAGGCTGCGCGGGACCGCGAGCGACTCCGGCGTCACCTGGCCCCCGCGGCGCTGCAGGTCCCGACCGAGCTCGAGCGCGTAGAACGGCGTGCCTCCGGAGATGGCATGGAGGCGAGTGAGGACCGGCCGTGACAGCTTGAGACCGAGGTGCTCCCGCAACAGGGCCGCGGTCTCGTCGACGGACAGGGGCGGGACGTCCCGCCGCGTCATCCTGTCCGCTGGCAGCGTGGTCAGCCACGCCGGCAGCGGCTCGTCGGGCGCGGCCGCACGACGGGCGAGGAGGAACCCGACCCGATCCGCCTCGAGACGCCGGATCGAGAAGTCGAGGACGCGCGCCGATGCGTCGTCCAACCACGGGACGTCGTCGATCGCCAGCAGGAGTGGGGCGTCCTGCGCGGCGGCTCGCAGCAGATGGAGGGCACCCAGCGACACGCCGAGCGGCTGTGGCGGCGAGGCCGCCGAAACGCGCAGGAGCGCCGCATCCAGCGCCTCGCGCTGCGGTCCCGGCAGGTCCGTTGCGGGTACGTCGAGCAGCGGCGTCAGGAGATCGCCAAGCGACGCGAAGGCCAAGCCCGTCTCGACCTCTGTCGGGCGCGCCGTCACGACCCGATACCGGCGGTCCTTCGCGGAACCGACCCCGGCGTTCCAGAGCGTGGTCTTGCCGATGCCGGCCATCCCGGACAGCAGCATCACCGGCGAATTGCCGCTTTCGATCGATGCCAGGAATCCGTCGATCGCGTCCAGCTCGTCCTTGCGACCGACGACCGATGCCATGGGCGTTCAGGCCGCGCCGGCCTCGCGCGCCAGCCACGCCTCGCGGGCCACGTAGATGGCCAGCAGCGTGATGAGGAACCCGTTCACGGGGTGCAGGGCCGCGATGGCCGGTGAGGAGTCGCGCATCGCGACGAAGACCGACTGGAGCAGGAAGAGGCCGAAGATGACCGCGGCCAGGATCGCTAGCATTCGGCCGAACCCGCCGACCAGGCCGATGACCAGCAGGAGGATCGGCGCGATCGAGAGCGCGTAGCCCACGTCTCGATGGGTCACGAAGGCGGTCGGGCTGTCGAAGACCCCGAGACCCGCGAGGAAGACCTGCGCCGCGAGGCCCACGACGAACGCCACGGCCACGACCAGGTACAAGGTGCGCGCGATGGAACGCATCCCCTCACTCCCTCCAGGTACGGCCACCAAACCGAACGCCGGGCGCTCCCGGCGCTCAGGATGCCCGACCCGCATTGCGAACGTCCAGCCGTTTCGCCCGTCCGCGCTGGGCGCGGCGCCGGTCGGGGCTACTGCTGGTAGCGCTCGACCACCTCGGCGGGACGCTCCTCGGCTTGGTCGGGGTCGAGACCGGCGGCGGCGCGTGCCTGTCGCTGGTGCAGCAGATCGTAGACGCGATCGAGCTCGACCTTGATCTGCTCGAGCCGGTCCTGCTCATCCTGACTCAGGCCCGAGCCGTCGCTGGCCGAGGCGTACAGCCGCTCCTCCTCGGCGGAGAGGGCGTTGATCGCGTGAAACAGGTCGATATCGGTCATGGGCGTGTCCTTGGATGCGGCGAGATGCTTGTCACCACGATACCGCCCGACGACCGATGAGTCCGGCGGCTCCGGGCGGTCTTTACAATGGCACGCGTCGCACGGATGTCCTCGCTGCGGCGCTCACCATGGTCTTCAAGGGGGAAGCGTGACCGAGTTCATCGATATCCGGGGCGCCCGCGAGAACAACCTCAAGGACATCTCCCTGCGCATCCCGAAGCGCCAGATCACGATCTTCACAGGGGTGTCCGGCTCAGGTAAGTCGTCCGTCGTGTTCGACACCATCGCGACCGAGGCGCAGCGCCAGCTCTACGAGAACTTCAGCCTGTTCATCCGCAGCTTCCTGCCGCGCTATCCGCAGCCCGAGGCGGACGCGATCGAGCACCTGAGCATGGCGGTCATCGTCGACCAGAAGCGGCTCGGCGGCGGATCGACCTCGACGGTGGGCACGATCACCGACATCTACACGGTCCTCCGATTGCTCTACTCCAGGCTCGGCGAGCCCCATGTCGGCTACTCGAACGCGTTCTCGTTCAACGACCCCCAGGGCATGTGCCCCGAATGCAACGGCCTGGGCAGGAAGGTCGGTGTCGTCTCGGACGACTTCCTGGACATGTCCAAGTCACTCAACGAGGGCGCGATCCAGGTCCCGGTCTGGGGCAGCTGGGAGATCGACGCCTACAAGGCGTCCGGCTTCTTCGACAACGACAAGAAGCTCTCCGACTACACGCCCGAGGAGATGGATCTCCTGCTCTACGGCAAGGATCGCAAGTACAAGCTGCGCATCGGCGACAAGTCGATGAACGCCACGTACCTCGGCGTGATCGAGAAGTTCGAGCAGGCCTACGTGCGGCGCGACATCAAGACCCGCCCCGAACGGACCCAGAAAGCCGTCGAGCCGTACCTGCGCATGCGCACCTGCCCGTTGTGCCACGGCGCGCGGCTGAGCCAGGCGGCGCTCGCCTCCAAGATCAACGGCCGCTCGATCAACGAGCTCACCGCGATGGAGGTGGGCCACATGATCCCGATCCTCCAGGAGATCGAGGGTTCGGTGGCGGCGCCGATGGTCGCGACGCTCGTGGAGCGGCTCGGGGCCATGGTCGACATCGGGCTCGACTACCTGAGCCTGGACCGCGAGACCGACACGCTCTCGGGCGGCGAATCGCAGCGCATCAAGATGGTCAAGCACCTCGGCAGCAGCCTGGTCGACGTCACCTACATCCTCGACGAACCAAGCATCGGGTTGCACCCGCGCGACGTGCATCGCCTCAACGACCTGCTGCAGAAGCTGCGCGACAAGGGCAACACCGTCATCGTCGTGGAGCACGATCCGGACGTGATCAAGGTCGCCGACCATGTCGTCGACATGGGACCGGAGGCGGGTGACGCCGGCGGTCAGATCGTGTTCGAGGGGACGTACAAGGACCTCAAGCGGGCCGACACCCTGACCGCGCGGTTCCTGCAGCGGTCGCTGCCGATCAAGGAAGACGTGCGCACCCCGAGCGGCTGGCTGCCGATCCGCGGCGCGGCCGTCAACAACCTCAAGAACGTCGACGTCGACATCCCGACCGCCGTGCTGACCGTGATCACCGGCGTCGCGGGTTCGGGCAAGAGCTCGCTGATCGACGGCGTGTTCCTCCCGGAGCACCCGGAGGCGATCGTCATCGACCAGTCCGCCGTCGGGACCTCGACCCGCTCGAACCCGGCCACGTACACGGGCGTGATGGACGACATCCGAAAGGCGTTCGCGGCCGCCAACAAGGTCGATGCTGGGCTCTTCAGCTTCAACTCGAAGGGTGCCTGCGAGACCTGCAACGGCGCCGGCGTGATCTACGCCGAGCTGTCGTTCCTGGGCGGCGTCAAGACGCCGTGCGAGACCTGCGAAGGGCGGCGCTTCAAGGACGAGGTACTCGAGTACAAGCTCGACGGCCGCAACGTCAGCGAGGTCCTCGGACTGACGGTCGCCCACGCGCTCGAGGCGTTCACGCAGAAGGAGATCCTGCGCAAGCTCCAGGCGATGAGCGACGTCGGATTGGACTACCTGACGCTCGGACAGCCGCTGAGCACGCTGTCGGGCGGCGAATGCCAGCGCATCAAGCTTGCCAGCGAGCTCCATCGCAAGGGCAACATCTACGTCCTCGACGAGCCGACGACCGGCCTGCACATGTCCGATACGAGCCACCTGCTGGCGATGCTCGATCGGCTCGTGGACGCCGGCAACACGGTGGTCGTGATCGAGCACAACCTCGACGTGGTGCGCAACGCCGACTGGATCATCGACCTCGGGCCGGAGGGTGGCACCCGCGGCGGGGAGATCGTGTTCACGGGCACGCCGACCGAGCTGCTCGGCGCGGAACGCTCGCTGACCGGCCAGTACCTGCGCCGGGAGGAGCCGGCGGCCGCCTGATCGACGACCGGCCGCTCCCGGGCTGCCACCGGGTGTCGGCTACTTGACTGGATCCGGCCGTGCCAACCAGGCAATCGGGACGTCTCCCTCCCAGACCGCCGAATGACGGTCGTGCAACAGGTGAGAGGGCAGACCGATGACGAAACGAATGTTGGCCGCGGTCGCTGCGGCGATGATCCTGAGCGTGCTTGCCGCACCCGTCGCGAGCGCTCAGCCGCAATCACCAGGGTGCTCGTTCCTCAATTCCCCGGTCCACGACGCGCATTACTTCAGTTCGACTCCCCAACCGTACGACCTCGTGGCCGGTGATCGGCTCACGATGGCGGCCGGTGCGCCGACGAGTGAGGGCAACCCGACAACGGTGACGTTGCCATCGATGGTGTCGTCGTCGACACGGCGTCGTTCCCCGGCGTGGTGGAGGTCGAGATCGAGGCATCGGGTACGTACGAGATCGAGTGGGCGATCGATGCGGGCAACGCGACGTGGGTGGTCGGCTGTAATGCACCGGATTGCTCCGCGGTCACCGTCAGGCCTGAAACGCTGAAGTCGGACAGCAAGCTCCAGCGAGTGACGATCTCCGGCGCGACCGTCGAGGACGGTGACACGATCAGCTACATGATCACCGGGGTCACGCAGGACGAGCCGACAAGCGGAGGCTGGCGCCAGGACCTGAAGATGCCCGACGCGAACGGCATCGACGCCGCGCAGGTCAGCCTGCGCGGAGAGCGAAATCCGTCACTGAATGGCCGCGTGTATCGCATTTCGTACACCGTGACCTCTGGCCGCGGCGGAGACTGCTTTGGCATCGAGACCGTCGGCGTGCCCGTGCGCAAGGTTGCAGCCGTCGACGACGGTGATCTCGCGAGCTGGAACTCCTTCACCGGGGAGCTCATTCCACGCTAGAACGCGTAGCAGCGGAGCCGCCGCGCGGCCCAGTCGTCGAAAACGTAGGCCACCCTAGCGGGTGGCCTACTTCTATCGCCTGGCACCGGATACTCCGTGCACCCGCCCGTTCTGCACCTCGACTCGGCGGGCTACTCTTCGGATGTGACGACCGCGCGCAAGACTGCGAAGACTGCGAAGGCACCGAAGATGGCGATGCCGACCTTCATCCCGCCGATGCTCGCGACGCTCGTGGCCGCCCCGTTCGACGATCCGGACTGGCAGTTCGAGATCAAGTGGGACGGGTTCCGGGTCGAGGCCATCGTCGAGGGGAGCACCGTCCGGCTCCTGACCCGCGGGCAGCAGGACGCCGCGCGGTACTTCGGTCCGTTCCTGGAGCCGCCGACCTGGATCTCCGCCGGCCAGGCGATCGTCGATGGTGAGGTCATCGCCCTCGACGATCACGGCGAGCCCGATTTCGCGCTGCTACAGGCCCGGATCAAGGGCAAGAGCAGGGGAGGCGCCGCCACGCCGTTCGTCTACGAGGTGTTCGACCTCCTGTTCCTCGATGGTCGATCGTTGCTCGACGAGCCGCTCGAGGAGCGCCGGCGCCTGCTGGGCGAGGTCCTGCGCACCGACCCCCGAGTCCGCCTGAGCGAGGACATCGCGGGGGACGGGATCGCGTTCTTCGAGGCGGCGAAGGTGCGCGGCCTCGAGGGCATCATGGCCAAGGACCGGCGCTCGACCTACCTGCCCGGCAAGCGGTCGATGGCCTGGCAGAAGATCAAGATCCGACCGGAGCAGGAACTCGTCGTCGGCGGGTACACGCGCGGGACGGGGACGGCGGTGGACCTCGGCGCGCTCCTCGTCGGGGTCTACGAGGACGGCTGCGCTCCGATATGCCGGCAAGGTCGGCGCCGGCTTCACGGCCGACATCCGGGCGGAGCTCCTGGCCGCGATCGAGCCGCTGGCCGCCGACGAGTCGCCGTTCGCGACGCCACCGTCCCGGGCGGTGGCTCGGACCGCCATCTGGCTTCGGCCGGAGCTCGTCATCCGCGCCGAATTCGCCGGCTGGACCGGCGACGGCCTCGTCCGCCAGGCCGCGTACAAGGGCTTCGATCTCGGCAAGAACCCGAAGGCCGTCGTTCGCGAGGCACCCGCGTAGGACCGCGGCGTAGACCTATCCTGTTGGTCGAGAGAAGGGGAGCGATGCAAGCAGCCCTCCAGGAGCGCTACGGCCCGCCCGAGATCGTCCGTGTCGCGGACGTCGAACGCCCGGTTCCCAAGGACGACGAGGTGCTCGTCCGGGTCGAGGCCGCGTCCGTGAACCGCGCCGACCTCGACGGCCTGGGGCCGCGGCCCGGATTCGTGCGGCTGTTCCTCGGCCTGCGCGCGCCACGCAACCATCGGATGGGCATCGATGTCGCCGGCGTCGTCGAATTGGTCGGAGCGACGGCCAACCGGTTCCGACCCGGTGACCGGGTGTTCGCGGACCTGTACCCCCACGGCGGGGGTGCGTTCGCGGAGTACGCATGCGCAGCGGAGAAGGCGTTCCAGGAGATGCCGGCTGACATGTCGTTCGAGGATGCCGCCGCGCTCCCGCACTCGGCGATCCTCGCGCTCCAGGGTCTCCGGCGGCGTCGCGGCCAGACGTTCAAGGCGGGCGACAAGGTCGCGATCGTCGGTGCATCGGGCAACGTCGGCCCGTTCGCCGTCCAGATCGCGAAATCGATGGGTGCGGAGGTGACCGGCGTCTGCAGCACGCAGAAAGTGGACTTCGTTCGTTCGCTCGGCGCCGACCACGTAGTCGACTACAAGAACGTCGACTACACGAAGACCGGCGAGCGCTACGACTGGATCATGGACACCGACTCCCACAACTCCCTCCGAGCGGTCCGTCGCGCACTCCGCCCCAACGGCGTCTACGTTTCCCTCGGCGGCTCTGCGCTCCCGATCCTGGCGGGAGTGACCGTCGGGCCGCTGCTCTCACTGCCCAGCGACAAGAAGTCGGGGCTGATGCTCTGGTGGAAGCCGTTCTACGCGGACGACGTGGCGAAGCTCAAGGAGCTGATCGCGGCCGGCAAGGTCAAGCCGGTCATCGATCGACGGTTCCCGTTGAGCCAGATCGTCGACGCGCTTCGCTGGGTCGACGACGGGCACGCCGCCGGCAAGGTCATCGTCACGCCGGGATCGTGACGGCAACCGACGCGCCGCTCCGCGTCGTGATCGCGGAGGACTCGGTCCTCATTCGCGAGGGGATCGCCCGGCTGATCGAGGAATCGGGAGGCACGGTCGTCGCGAAAGTCGGTGACGGTGACGCCTTCATCGAAGCGGTTGCGGAGCATCGCCCGGACGTATCCGTGGTCGATGTGCGGATGCCGCCAAGTCAGCGCGACGAAGGGCTTCGAGCCGCGATCGAGGCGCGCCGGCGGGTGCCGGGCAGCCCGGTGCTCGTGCTCAGCCAGTACGTGGAGCGCCAGTACGCCACCGAGCTCCTCGCGGATGGCGCCGGGGGCGTGGGCTACCTGCTCAAGGACCGCGTCGGTGACATCCCGGAGTTCATGGACGCCCTGCGCCGGGTCGCTCGCGGCGGAACGGCGCTCGATGCCGAGGTGGTCGCCCAGCTGATGGTCCGCAATCGAGCCGACGATCCGCTGGCCGCCCTGACACCACGGGAGCGCGAGGTCCTCGCGGCGATGGCGGAGGGTCGGACCAATGTGGGGATCGCGAAGCACCTGAGCATCACCGAGGGCGCGACCGAGAAGCACATCGGCAACATCTTCGGGAAGCTCGACCTGCCCGACACCCAGAACGACCACCGTCGGGTGCTGGCGGTCCTGACCTACCTCGGTTCGTAGGTCCCGGGCACGGCGTCAGACCGGGATCTCGGCTCGCACCACGGTCGGCCCGCCGTCGGGACTCGAGAGGACGAACGTCCCGTCCACGCCCGCGATCCGACTGGCGAGGCCGGCGAGCCCGCCACCGGGCTCCACGCGAGCCCCGCCGGTTCCGTCGTCCCAGACCTCGACGACGAGCCGCGATCCCTCCCGGCGGCAACGCACCTCGCATCGCGTGGCGCCGCTGTGCTTGGCCACGTTTGCCAGGGCCTCCGTGACGACGAAGTAGGCTGCCCGCTCGGCCGCCGGCGGAAGCCGCTCGCCGGGGGCGAGGTCGCTCGTGATGATCGTGGGCACGGGACCGCGGCCGGAGATCGACTCGATGGCGGAGACGAGACCCCGGTCAACGAGGATGGATGGCGCGATCCCGCGGACCAGGTCGCGGATCTCCGCGAGGGCCTCGCGTGCCTGTTCCTGCCCCTCGAGGATGAGCTGCTTGGCCGCCGCGGGATCGTCATCGATCCGCTCGCTGGCCAGCCCCAGGTCGATCGTCAGCATGACCAGGCGCTGCTGGGCGCCATCGTGGAGGTCACGCTCGATCCGATGGAGCTCGCTGGCTTCAACGTCGAGGACGGCTGAGCGGCTCTCGCGAAGCGTCTCGACCTGCCGCCGCAGCTCGCGGCTCTCCGACGTACACAGGAGCCCGGCCACGACTCCGCGATGGAGCGCCATCAGCAGCTGCGACACGGACGCCGCGACCGGCAGCAACGCACCGCCCAGGACGGTGCGAAGGAGGATGGCCGGGGCGCTGTGCCCCGCCAGCGGCCCGAACGCCGCGATCGACGAGGCACCCGCGGCGGCGTCGTACCAGATCGGGCTCGTCAGCAGTGACAGGGCGACGATCCACAGGAAACCCGCGACGAAGAACTCGATGGCAGAGAGCGGTAGGTTGATGGCGACGTACAGCACGTCGCGCCAGCGGCTTTCGTCCGCGAATTCGGCGCGCAGGACGGTGCGGATGTCGCCACGGAGCGGGCGGTACGGGTGCGCCGCAGGCCGGACGCGCTCGCCGATGAAGGCGCGCCGTCGCTCGATCCGCGCGACGAGCCGCGAGCCCTCCAGGGCGAGCACGAAGAAGAGCACGCCGATGAGCGCCAGGATCAGCGTGAAGCCGGTCGAGACGAGGCCGGCGATCGCGACGAATGCCCCCACGCCGATGAACAGTCCGAGGGCGATCGCCGTGTTGGCATACCAGGTCGCCGGATGGATCGGCGACAGCAGGAACGCCCGGATGGGGTCGCGGCCGCGACGCGCGAACGCGAAGAGGCCGCCGGTCGCGTCGTCGCCGGCACCCGAAGAATCGATCCCCGACCGGGCGAATGACGCCCCGCCGGGGATCCGGGCTGACACCAGCCCAGCCAGGATCAGCAGCAGCCCTGCGGCCAGGACCACCGCACCGATCACGACTCCATGGGCTCGCGCCGAACGGCGTTCGCGACCAGGAAGGCCCCGATGCCGATCACGACCGCCGGTACGACGACGTTCTCGACATCCAGCGCCGGCACGAACCGGTCGAGGAGGGCCAGCGTGCCGAACAGGATCAGTCCGAGCCCGATGAGCGTCGTCCAGCGTCCGTCACCGCCTCGCGCGTGGCGATGCCCTTCCGGCACCACGGCACCCGCGGCGGCAGCCTCGGCCGAGAGCGGCTCGAGCGGCACGATGATCGCCATACCGATGTACAGCAGCAGGCCGATCCCTCCGAAGAACATCGAGATGAAGAAGAGTATGCGGACGAGCGACGGGTCGAGGTCGTAGTACTCGGCCACGCCCCCGGCGACTCCGGCCAGGATCCGATTGTCGCGGCAGCGGTACAGGCGGCGGTTCATGAGCATTCTCCCAAGGCTGTGTCGATGTGGATGTAGGCGAAGTTGCCGTGCACGGTGAGGTCGGTGCGATGGGACGCCGACGCGTATTCGGGGTTCTGCCAGTTCTCGCTGGTCTGCTCGACGCCGTCGACGAGAACAGGGCTGGCCCATCCCGTGGTCGCAACGCGTAAGCCGGCGCCGGGCTGTGGGCAGATCCGGAGCTCCCCTCCGCCGATGCGAATGGACCCCCTCAGGTCGCTGTCGCCCGGCAGCTGGATCTTCAGAGACCCGACGTTCACGACGCCGGACAGGTCCGTGACCGAAGCCGCCGAGGCGTCGACGACGAGGTCCGACACGTTGGCGGTGAGGGCCAAGGTCCCGATCCGGGCGCCCTCCAGGTCGATGTCGCCGTCAGCGCCGAGGGTCACCATCGAGAAGCGCTCGAGCTCGGTCGTCGGGAGCGTCAGGTCCCAGGCCTCCTCACGGTGGCCGAAGAACTCCGTCCCGTCGGACCCCTCCGAGCCGATCGATAGCGATCGCGCCGACGACCGGATCACCTGCGTGGTGCTTGCGGTGTTGCCGGTGAGTCGCCAGCCGTTGCCCGGCGCGGTGTGCACCTGGATCGTCCCGCAACCCTTGGTGACCGACACGGTCGCCGGCCCCTCGAAGGTGCCTTGCTCGGACGCGACGGTCGTGGGTACGGCGTCACCGCCGCAGTCGCCGGCCACATTCGGGGCAGCGGCCAGGGCGCCACCGAGCACGAGGCCCGGGATCGCCGCGGCGAGCATCCCGCTGGGAAGACTGAACTGGCTGCGTCGTAGCACGATGCCGGCTCCGAGGCCGACCAGCGCCAGCGGCCAGAGGCGTGCGACGTCCTCCAGCACCGCGGGGTCGGCGCCCAGGCTGGCGGCAACCAGGACGGCGCCGATGGCCATCATGAACAGGCCGACGTAGAGAAATCGGCGATCGACTCGCATCCATCCCTCCTGCGTCACGGTCTCACGCGAGTCGCGACGCTGCTCGGCGCTCGGGCAGAGCGCGGTGCCGGCACGATCGGTTTCGGTCAGCGGGCTGGCCGTTTCGTGCCGGTCCTCACTGTGCGAGGCGGGTGACGACGCGCCAATCCGGCCACCGGGCGTCTTGCGGGAGGGGCTAGCCACCCGTCGCTGGGTGGCTGGCCGCCACGGTCAGATCGCAGATGCGGCCCGCGCCGCCCACGCGCAGCGCTCGTAGACTGGACCCTGACCATGGACAGCTTCCTCGCGGACTATCGCGACCTGCTGGGCCGGACGCCCGCGTTGCTTCGCGCCCTCCTGCTCGGCCTGCCGGATCGCTGGACGGACACGCCCGACGTCGAGGACGGCTGGCGTCCGCGGGACGTCGATCGGCCACCTCATCAGCGCGGAGCTCGAGGACTGGATCCCGCGCACCAGGCGGATCATCGAGCACGGCACGTCGAGGGCATTCGACCCGTTCGACCGCTTCGCCCACGCCGACCGTGATGCCGGCGCGACCCTCGACGAGCTCGTGGAGCGATTCGCCACCTTGCGCTCCGAGAACCTCGCCCGGCTCGATGCCCTCGTCTCGGACACCGATCTCGACCGGCGCGGCCTGCATCCGTCCCTCGGGGAGGTGACGGTGCGCGAGTTGCTGGCGACATGGGCCGTTCACGATCTCGATCACGTCGCGCAGGTGTTCGCGGGCCTGGCGGGCTCTGGCGATGCCGAGGTCGGCCCATGGAAGGCTGTACCTCGGCATCCTCCTGCGTCGCGACGATCCCGCAGCCGTTCCTGGCTGAGGGATCGGGGGCGTCCGGTCGGTCCGGGCGCGAATCGCGTCGTCAGTTGGACGACAGATCCTGCAGGCGCCACGCCTCCACGGGATCGCTCTTGCCCTTGACGCGCAGCGCCCCCAGGGGTTCGCCGGCCCGGCCTTCCCCGAGGGCCTCCCACGTCGCCTTGCCGATCACCACCTGCCCGGGGTCTCCGGCCGCCATGAGACGCGCCGCGGTATTGATCGAATCACCGATCGCCGAGAAGCTCCGCCGAGCGTCGGCACCCACGACGCCGACGACCGCAGGCCCGGTGTTGACCCCGATCCGGAACACCGGCCATCGGGGATGGGCCGTGGCGACCGGCTTTCCAGCCGCCACGATCGAGAGGCCCGTCCGAGCGGCGCGCTCGGCATGATCGGGCTGGTCTCCACCCGCGTTGAAGATCGCCATCACGCCGTCACCCGCGAAGTGCTCGATGACGCCGCCCCCGGCGTCGATGGCCGGGACGACCGCGCCCCAGTATTCGTTGAGCATGCCGACCACCTCGGTCGGTGAACGGGTCTCGCTGAACGTCGTGAATCCCGCCAGGTCGGCAAATACGACGCTCACCTCTCGCTCCTCGCCAGGACGCTTCGCGACGTCGGGGGCGACGCCACGGATCCCCTGGGTGACGACTGACGGCAGGTACGGCCGAAATGCCGCATCGAGGCGACGGACCTCTCGCGCCGTCTCCGAGAGCAGCGCCAACTCATCGTCCGACGCCCCTTCCTGCCGCAGGTCCGACAGCACGCGCTCGGTCGACTCTCCCCGAACCTCCGCTGACGCCACCGAGGTCACCGCCGACGCGAACCATCGATCGACATTGGCGAGCGTCGCCTCGAGGTAGAGGCCGCCGAACGTCGCCGACAGCGAACCACCGCGGCGGTACTCCTGGCGGGCTCCCAGGGCGATCGCCGCGAACGCCGCGAGCATCAGCAGGTGCCACTCCCACCAGCTGGCGTGCCAGTTCCGGCTCAGCGATACGGCGATCATCGCCTCGGCGAGCAGCACGTACGCCACGCCCATGCTGAAGGTCACGGCGCCACCACGGTGGCGGTAGAACAGGAACGAGCGCCACGCCGAATAGGCATACAGCGCGACCGCGACGAATGAAAGGACCCTGAGCCCTTCACCCTCGAACGCCGTGGGCGGCCCATTGAGGGGCGGCAGACCCGCGATCGACACCACAGCCCAGGCGGCCATCAACGCGAGAAGGCCACCCAGCAGCACGGGTCGAAGCCGTAGGACCGTCTGGGCCCGCGGTCCCGCCAAGGGGCTCGTGGACGCGGCGGCGAACGCCGACGCGATGATCAGCCCGACCGGCGTCGCCGTGGCGAACCCGACATTCGATTCCGACAACAGCACGCCCGGCGTGGCGAGCGCATGCAGGCCGAGGAACCCCGCGCTCGACAGGAACGCGAGCGAGATCAGCACGACTCGGGCATCCCGGTAGCGACCCGCCGCGATGTTGGTGACGTACGCGAGGACGGCGTTCACCGCCGCTGCCACCAGGACGAGCCAGAAATGGCTCGGCTCGTGGTGCCACTCCATATCGAGCTCGGGCCGGGCGAGGAGCAGGCCCAGGCCGATGAGCGGCAGCATCAAGGTGAGCGCAGTGACCCATGGGATCCGCGTCAGGGCGCCAGCCGATCGGACCTCGCTCGCCATCGCCCAAACGATACGCCCGGCCCGTCGCCGGGCGCGAGCAGGAAAGGACACCTAGCCCTTTCGACTCCGGTCGTGGTCCACTACGAAGATGGAACCGCGCGTTGCCGTCGCCAAGCTCCCCGTCGTCTCGCCGGACGGGACCTTCGCGATCGGGCGGGACGCGTTTCCTCAGTTTGCCGCCCTCAAGAGACTGGGAGTTCACGTCCAGTCGGATCTGGTGCGAGTCGCCAACCCAGACCCGGTCTACGTTCAAACGGCGCTAAGCGTGCTCGAGGAGGCCTGTCGCCAGCTCGACGTGCCGGAGGCATCAATCGCCTTCGTCGACGCTGTGGAGCCGCCTCCGACCAGGGGGCTCCGCTACGGATTCAAAGGCGCCTACACGACGGACCATCCGACGACGATCTGGGTGTTCGCGAACTGGACGACGCTCGAGGAGCTGAAGGCCACGATCCGCCATGAGGCCGCGCACCTGGCGTTTGCCCGCACGCATACCATCGAGGAATCCGCGGGTCATTCCGGACCCTCGGAGGACTTCGCGTTGGCATTCGAGAACGCGGTCGAGTCTTCCGATTAGTTCAGCGCCACGACCAGGCTGGACACGAGGAGCACGACCGCGACCGGGACCCAGATCCGGCGTTCACCGGCGCTCCTGCTGATCGCGTTCAGGACGACGGCGAGCGCCGACACTGCGACGGGGACCCAGACCAGCCACGGGAACGACGCGGCGATGTCCGGCAGGACGATGCCCGCGTCCGACAGCACCACGACGGCCAGCAGCCCGATCACGACGCCCTGGACGACGGCCGCGACCCGCAGCGGGGGAGGGAACCGGCCAGGGAACGATCCGCCCATCGCGTAGGCGCCCCACGGCGCGCCCAAGGCCAGCGCGAACTGGAACGCCACGACCCCACCTGCCACGACGGCGAATACGACCGCCGCGATGCTCGTCATGTCCACCCATGCATCTTCGCAGACGACCCGCGTGGGAACCTGGCCGTGCCTCCGGTCGTCCCGAGACCGTGACCGATCCGACTGCGAGCTCCCCGCTCGCCCGATTTGACGCGCTCTTCACCGAGCACCAGCGGCCCGTCCTCGCCTATGCGATGCGCCGTACCCAGACGCTCGCGGATGCCGAGGACGTGGCCGCCGAGACCTTCACCATCGCGTGGCGCAAGATCGATGCGGTCCCGGCCGACGAGCCGCTCCCGTGGCTCTACGCCGTCGCGCGTCGGGTTCTTGCCAACCAACGCCGGGGCAATGGCCGCCGCGACCGACTCGCCGCCCTGCTGCGCGTGGAGGACGTGGCCACGCCGATCCGTGCCGGCGAAGACCTCGACGGACCCGCCTTCGCCGCCCTGGCATCCCTGTCGCCAGCGGACCAGGAGCTCCTGCGCCTCGTCGCATGGGAGGAACTGGGAAACCAGCAGATCGCGGCGGTCCTCGAGATCACGCCGAACGCGGTCGCCATCCGCCTCCATCGAGCTCGAGCGCGCTTCGCGGAAGCCCTCGCCCGAGAATCTCGTGACGATGACCTGAAATATCTGGATCCGAGCCGGACATCGGCTGATGTGAAGGGCACCAACGGTGCCGCATGGAAAGGAGCAGCGAAGTGAGCATGGCGAACGGACCCGATCCGATCGACCGGCTCGGCGCTGCCAACCCGACCCATGCGGACGACGTGCCCGACGCGAGTCTCGCCCGCGTGTCGGCGAGGATCCAGGAGCACATCGTGACCGACATCCAGAACACCTCCACCGATCGCCCCACGGCGCCGCCCGTTCGCCCTGCTCGGCGGTCTGGCTCTCGCGGGCGCGTTCGCCCTCGCCATCGCCTTCGGGTCCAACTTCGGTGCCCAAGCGCCCGGCGGCGCACCGATCGCCGCGAACCCGAGTCCCTCCGAGAACCCCGCGGCCGGAGGCGGCGGGATGGCGTCGTGCCTCGTCTACGACCCGGCCACCCTCCCGACCTTCGACATCGTCTTCGACGGCACCGTCACCGCGGTCGACGGCGACCAGGTCACGTTCGACGTGAACGAGGACTGGAAGGGCGCCGGCGGCAGCATCACCCTGACCGCACCCGACACCGACATCGCGCTCCTCGGCGAGATGCCCGAATTCGGGGTCGGTGGTCGCTATCTCGTGACCGCGGCCGGCTCGAACATCAACGCGTGCGGCTACACGCTCGACTACTCCGCCGATGAGGCGGCCAAGTGGGCAGCGGCCTTCGCCAGCTGACCCGAGCCTCCAACGCGACCGCAGGCCCCGCCCGATGGCGGGGTCTGCGCTTGTCCGCCGCCTGGAGCTCGATCCGCGACACGACCCGTCTGGAGCCTACGACCCTGACTGAGCGTCGAGCGGCGCGGTGTCCTCAGGACCGAACGAGAAGCCGGTTCGCCGCCAGTGCGGCGTATTCGGCCACGAGTCCGTCGTCGTCGACCGACAAGTCGGCCTCGAACGTGCCGCTCGCGTAGTGGTACGTGAACTCGTCGAGCCGCGTGTAGGTCTGGGCGGCCTTGACCACGGTGAGCTCCGGGAACCGGATCCACGCGGCCTGGATCGTCTGGGATTTCCCGATCGCCAGGCCCAGGCGTCGGATCGGCAGGGTGTTCGTGGACGGGCTGCAACCGAGATCGACATCGGTGCAGCCTCGCAGGGCCTTCGCCGCCACCCCGTCGACCGTCCAGCTGCCCTTGGCGTTGCGCTCGAGGCCGATCGTCCGCGTGTCGAACCCGCGGAGGTCGCGGACGTGCACGGCGGTCGTCATCCCGGCACGATCCGTGAGCACGCGGTACTCGACCCGGACAGGCAGACCGTCCTCCGAGCCTAGGACCGTGCCGATCAGCGACAGCGCCCCGTCCCGGAGCGTCAGCGTGCAGTGCTCGTCGGTGGCGACCTCATCGGATCGCCGCCACGCCACGCGTCTCGTGGTCATACCCGAGTGCCTCCGTAGGTTGCGGTGAACCTTACCGCGGGCCGCCGACCTCGGCGGCGAGGTCCGCCTCGAGCCGGCGAGTCGATTCCGCCTCCGCAAGCGCTCGACTGCGCGGTTGCCCGGTCAGGGCTTCGATGAACGCCCCGCGGTCGATGGCGATCAGCTCGGTCGGCGTCAGGGCGGTCACCGTCGCGGTGCGCGGGATGTCGCGCAGGAGGGCGATCTCCCCGAACGAGTCTCCCGCGGCGAGCGGCCGCAGTCCTCCGCCCGGCGTCGCCACCTCGACGTCACCGGCCAGGATCACGTAGAAGCGATCGCCGATCTCGCCGGCGGTCACGATCGTGCGGCCCGCCTCGACCTCGACGGTCGTCGAGCTCGTGGTGAGTCGTTCCAGGACCGTCGCCGACAGCGGCCCGAACATCGGCACGCCCCGCATCGCCCGCATCTGCCGAACGCGGCTCGGGACGAGACGGTCCGCCCGGATCAGGGTCGGCGCGGCGATCGCCACAACGGCGCCCAGCGCCAGTCCGCTCGCAACGATCGCCGCCATGGGTCCGAGCGCGACGATGAGCAGCGGGACGGCGAGGGCGCCAAGCGATTGCGACGCCATCATCGTCGACTCCATGACGCCGAAGACCCGGCTCATCACGTCGTCCCCGGCCAGCCGCTGGGCGAGCGTCAGAGCTTCGACGTACACGAAGGCCCAGCCGACTCCGGACGCCACGACCAGCGCCAGGACCACGACCGGGGGAGGCCCCAGACCGATCGCGGCGACGGACACGGCGAACAGGGCGCCCGCTCCCACGTAGATCGTCGCGAGGCGCTCACGACCCATGAGGAGGCCCGTCACGCTGGCACCGAACACCGAGCCGAGCCCGGCGACCGCCGCGAGGTACCCGATCGTGCTCTCGTCGCCGCCGAGCAGGTCGATGGCGATGACGGTCAGGAGGACGTTGAAGGCACCCAGGAGGGCGATCGCGCCGCTGAGGATCGCCATGACCGCAAGGAGCCGTCGATCGCCGAGGATCGTGCGCAGGCCGGCGCCAAGCTCGGTGAGCAGCCGCTCGCGGCGCGCGGTCGACATCGGCACGACCAATGGGCGAGCCGCGCGGGCCAGCGGCAGGACGGCAACGAACGACGCAAAGGTGAGCAGCGCCAGGGCCGCGTAGACCGCGGCGGCACCGCCGACGCCCACGAGCAGCCCGGCGAGGAGCGGGCCGATCAGCGCCCCGAGGCCCTCGACCGTCCCGGACGCGGCGTTCGCCACGGCCAGCGACTCGGGCGCCTCGGCCACTTCCGGCAGGAGCGCCGCGTGGGCCGGCCGGACCAGCGTGATGCTGGTCGCCGCGAGCATCGCCATCCCGTACGCGATCGGTGCCGGGGCGACCGCCAGGGCCAGGGCGGCACCGGCCATGGCAAGCGACAGGATCGCGTAGGCGGCGGCCAGGACCTGGGCTCGGGGGCGTCGATCGCCGAACATGGACGCCGCCGGCGCCACGATGACCGACGGCAGGAACACCACGCCGGCCACGATCCCGGCCTCGACCGCTCCGCCGCGCGAGTAGGCGTACACGACCAGGGCGATCCACGAGGCCCATTCCGCGACGCTGAACGCCAGGAACGCCGGAATGAGCCGCCGCAACGCCGGCAGCCGAAAGACCGCGCGGACCGTGTTCAGGGCGGCGGGCATCCCGGGCAGTGTGACGAACCCGCGACCGCCGGGTCCAGGGCGGTCAGACGTGCTGGTCGAAGAAGATCGGGTTGCCGTCCGGGTCGACGATGATGAAGCTTCCGGGCCCGGAGCCAGCCTCGTCGACTTCGGCGACGAATTCCATGCCCTCCGCCTTCAGCTGTCGCTGGAGGTCACGGATGTCGGTGAATGACTCGACCGCGTTCGCGTCGCCGTCCCAACCGGGATTGAAGGTCATCGTGTTCTTCTCGAACATGCCCTGGAACAGCCCGATCACCTTGTCGTCGTTCTTGAGGATCAGCCAGCCCTGGCTCGCGTCGCCGTGGAACGGAGCGAAGCCGAGCTTCTCGTAGAAGCGTCGCGACGCTTCGAGATCCTTGACGGCGAGACTGACCGAGAATGCGCCGAGTTCCATCGTGTCCCCCATCCAGGTTCCGCTCCTGATCAGGAGCCCGCCGTCAAAGTGTAGCGACGCCCCCTGCACCGACACGGCGTGCCGCGGTCCCGCTCAACCCGCCTCCTGCCGGATGGCGTCGAGGTAGACCGCGCGGGCCGCCAGCAGTTCCCGGACGCCGTCGACGTCACGGTCGAACTGCTCGGATCGGTAGGTCGGGTCCGAGATCGCCAGCCCGCTGAAGTACAGGCCCACGATCCCGCCCAGGACGGCACTGACCACGAGCAGCTCGGTCGAGATGGTTCGCGGTTCGTTGGCCAGCGGGAACTCGACGACCACGCGCGGCGCGGCCCCGATCCAGCCGGCCTGGACGTCTCCCGGGATGGCCAGCACGGCGAACACCACCAGGAAGGCCATCACGATCAGCGCGACCGCCGCCACCTGGAGGAGCTGCGGCACGACGACGAGCAGGGTCAGGTTGCTGCGGTGCAGCCACGACAGCCGCGGCAGACCGTCCAACGCGGGGCTGGCGTCGGCCACGAGCGGTGCGACCGGGGTCGCCGCCGCGCTCGCCAGGATCGCCTCTCGACCGAGTTCCTCGCCGAGCCGGCTGAACTCGCGGCGGAAGGCGGTAATGACGAACATCGATGCCATGAGGAGCAGGAACGCCAGCACGAGCGCGAGCTCGCCGGCGCTCATCGCATGGGCGACCTGCCAGATCTCGGCGCCGAACAGCAGGAACACGACGAGGATCACGAGCAATGGCAACGTCCGGGCAACGAGCTCGACGAGGTGAACGAGCTGGAGCCAGAGTCGCTCGAACGCCCAGATCCCGATCTCGATGAGCCCGAAGCCGATGACGATGTAGATGGCGCCGATGCCCGTCAGCGCACCGAGCGTCGCCGTGATGGCTTCGGTCGCGTTCTGATCGATCAGCGCCGCCGGCAGGGCGGGCAGGAGTCCGATCGTCGCGATATCGAGCATGTCGAAGGTCGACGGCCGCAGCGCGGCCGGTCGATGACGCAGGCGGCTGACGATGGCCCAGACGAGGGCCATCCAGGCGATCGTCGCGGCGATGCCGATGACGTTCCAGGCCACGGGCCAGTCCGGGCGCGTTCCCCAGTGCCAGATCGTGCCCACGATGAGCCACAGCGAGATCAACGGCGCGGCGCGCGAGTCCATCGCGCGCTCGGAGCTGTAGCCCTCGATGAGCTGCGGAACCCCGCGCCGTGCGAACCATCGCTCGATGTCGCGGCGGAGCTCCGGCGTCAGCGTGGTCGGTGGCGAAACTGGCGTCGTCACGGCCCGCAGCCTACTCGACCCGGTTTACCCAGGTCCCGGATTCGCGTACAACTGACGGTATGACCGACGAGGAACTGCCCGCCAGCGAAGCCGCGCGAGCTCGACGTCGCGATCGCGACATGGACGCCGAGCGGCGGGCATTGCTGCGCCCCGGGCTGGCCAAGTCATTCCGCCAGCTCACCGAGGCCGCCGCGAAGCCGCCGAAGCCCAAGGCCAAGCCGAAGAAGGCGAAGCGCCCGAAGAAGACGTAGCCGGGGCCGGATCCGGGGGTGACATCCGGCGTACCGGACACGAGACTACGGCCATGCCCAGCTTGGGACTGACGTGCCGCCAACTGACATGATCGAGACCGGGAGGCTGCCTTCCGGTCACCCGTACGCGCGGATCGGCACGGGCTCGCGGGTCGTGCTGTCCATCCCGGGGCTGTCGTTCACCGCCGAGGTGGCCAAGCCCGGCTCGGTTCGGCGGTCGTGGAAGCGCTGGCTGGAGCCGATCGAGCGACATGATCTGACCGTCCTCGATGTCGGTCGCCGGGCCGATCTCCCGCCCGGGAGCACGTCGGTCGACATCGCCGACGACTACGCCGCGGTCATGCGCGAGCGGTGGGGGAGCGCGGTCGGGGTAATGGGGATCTCCACCGGTGGCGGATATGCCCAGTGGCTGGCGAGCCGGCATCCCGAGCTCGTCGACCGCCTCGTGCTCGCATACACCGGCCATCGCATCCCTCCCGAGGTGGCGGCGGTCCAGCGCCGCGCCGTCGACCATTTCCTGGCGGGCCGCTGGCGATCCGGCTTCGCCGAGATGGCTCCGTGGGTCGTGCCGGAGCACGCACGGATCGCCAGCGCGGTCGCCTGGCTGCTGGGCCCGCACGTCGCCGGTACGCCGACCGACCTGCGCGTGCTCCGGCTCGACGCGGATTCCGACGACAAGCACGACGCGACCGACGCGCTGGGCGGGATCCGCTGCCCCACGCTCGTGGTCTCTGGTGGCCGGGACCTCGCCTATCCGCCCGACCTCACTCGCGAGATGGTGGCGGGCATCCCGGATGTGCGGCACATCGACTACCCGGGGGCCGGTCACGGCCGTGGCGCCGCCTTTCCAGAGGACGCCTGTGCGTTCCTCGGTGCCACCGGTCCGGCACGTCAGGCGGAGGTGGCCTGACGATTCGCACTAGAGCGCCGCAGATCGTCAGTCTCCGCCCAGCCCGTGGCGGGCGCGTTGGGCCGCCAGGCGGTCGTGGGCGACGGCGATGAGCGGGATGACCGTCTCCGTCCAGGTCGACCAGGACGGGTTGAGGATCGAGATCCATCGCTGGTCGGCGTACACGGGGTGGGGGAGGACCCGATCGACGGCCGCGTAGTCCGGATCGGGATGGGCGGCGACGCGTTCGAACGTCGCCTTGTCCACGCCCAGGTTCAGTCGGAAGACCTCCGGCCGCTCGCTCAGGTTCGATGGCGAACCCGTGTCGTGCTCGTCCGTCGTGACGATCGTCGCGTAGTTCGGCCAGTGCTTCTCGGGATCGAGCGAGAAGAACCACGCCCCAGGGATTGTCACGACGTCGGTCTCGGGGTACGTGGTCGTCAGGTAGCTGATGATCGCCTCCGGATCGAGGCCGGTCGGCAGGCTCGGATCGGTCATGGCTCCACCGTACGGGATGCATGTCAACCCCCGGCTGACCCAAGGCGCCGGTTGATGCCTGAACATAGGGACATGTCCGTCATCGATTGGTTGCTCGACTCCGATCCCTCCATCCGCTGGCAGGTCATGCGCGACCTGACGCACGAACCGCCGGACGTCATCGCCTCCGAGCGATCGCGCATCGCCACCGAGGGCTGGGGCGCCCGGCTGCTCGCGCTGCAGACACCGGACGGCCTGTGGGCCGGCAGGCCCTGGTCGCAGGACTGGACGGACACGTTCCATGTGCTCGAGCTCCTGCGACGGTTCGGGCTCGATCCGGGCAGTGAGGAAGCGCGACGGGCGGTCGGGCTCGTCCGCGAGCACGTCACCTGGCGGGTTCCCGAGTTCGAGACCCCATGGTCTGACAACCGGTTCTTCGAGGGCGAAGTTGAGCCATGCATCAACGGCAACGTCGTCGAGACCGGCGCGTACTTCGGCTTGGACATGACGCCGCTCGTCGATCGGCTCCTCGGTGAGCAGCTTCCCGACGGTGGCTGGAACTGCGAGGTCGAGCGCGGTGCCACGGTGTCGTCGTTCGGGACGACGATCAACGTCCTCGAGGGCCTGCTCGAGCACGAGCGGGCGATCGGCGGCTCGGCCGAGGTGGCCGCGGCACGCCGGCGCGGCGAGGCGTACATGCTCGAGCGCCGGTTGTTCCGCCGGAAGTCGTCCGGCGAGGTGATCGACCCGAGCTGGCTCTGGTTCTCGTTCCCGACCTGGTGGCACTACGACGTCCTGCGCGGCCTCGACTACCTGCGCGACGCCGAGGTGAAGCCCGACGACCGGACCGCCGAGGCGATCGAGGTCGTCGAAGGCCATCGCGATCCCGACGGCCGGTGGCCGCTCCAGAACGTCCACGAAGGCCAGGAATACTTCCAGATGGAGGACGGCGAGGGCAAACCGAGCCGGTGGAACACGCTCCGGGCGCTGCGCGTGCTCTCCTGGGCCGGCGTCGCGTAGAGCACCTAGACCATGGCGCTCGATCGCGACGCGTGGCTGGCGTCACTGGCCAAGCGACGGTAGCCAGTCCGGGATGCCGCCGAGTGGCAGGTCGATGCCATCGGCGCGCAGCTCGAGTCGCCCGGTCCCGTCCTGGCGAACGACATAGAGCGCGCGACCCGAGACCAGCAGGTAGCCGGCTGTCGGGTGACCAGGCCACGAACTGCCCGATTTCGGGCGACACCCGACGGGCGTTGGCGCCGTCTGCGTCCATCAGCCAGACGTCGCGATACTGGTCGTCGGGCTCGTCGGATCGCCAGCACTCCCGATCCGGACGGGGCGTAGGCACAGTCGTCCCGCTCGGAGGTGAACGCGATCGTCGAGCCGTCGGGCGACCAGACCGGCCAGCCGTCGTTTCCCGGGCTGTCGGTCAGTTGCTCGACCGCGCCCGTGTCGAGGTCGGCGGTGTAGATGTCGTAGTCGCCGCGTCGTGGCCCATGAACGTGATCCGCTCGCCATCGGGCGAGAACGAGGGGTACTCCACCCAACCTTCGATGTCGAGCAGGCGCAGGTTCGAGCCATCGGGATCGACGAGGTAGCCGCGCAACCGACCATCGTCGCGGTCGGAGTTGAAGACGATCGTGCTGCCGTCGGGCGACCAGTCGGGTCCCCAGTCGTTCGCCGGGTTGCTGGTGAGATTCCGCCGCTCCGACCCGTCGGCTCGTGCGATATAGATCTCATCGTCGTCGTTCATCCCCCGCGTAGAGTCGCGATAGACGACCCAGTCGCCGTCGGGCGACCACGCCCCGTCGAACTCGGGCCCCGCCGAGTCATCGGCGACCTTCACGACGTTCGACCCGTCGACGTCCATCGCGAACACGTCCTCGAAGTCATCGAACACGATGCGGCCCGACAGGTCGCCAAGCGGGATCGGATCGCCGGTCGTGTGCGGGCCGCTGCCGGTGTGGACGACCCGCGAGGGGAGGGGCGTGGGAGTGGCCGAGGCCGCGGGCATCGCCGTCATCGCCGGAGCCGCCGCCGATGACGGTACGGGCGTATCCCCACCCGCGCATCCGACCAAGGAGACTGCCAGGACCAGCGTCGCGGCCCTTTGGAACTGCTTCACGCGCCACCTACACCGGCTGAGGCGCGGCCGTTCCGGGGCTCGAGGTTGTGGTCGCCGTGGGCGCCCTGCGGTCCAAGCATCGCCGGGCTAGGGTAGACGTCCGCGTTTCAGGCCCACGACGGGCCGGGAGGAGCTCCATGACGACCGAACGCGCACCCGTGCACGAAGAGCCCCTGTTGAACGACCAGCCGAGCACGACCCCGTGGGCACTCGCGCGAGAACGCCTCGCCAATCCCGCGCCGGGCCAGACTAGCTGGCTCGCCACCGTGAAGCCCGATGGCAGCCCCCACCTGATGCCGATCATCGCCTTCTGGATCGAGGACGCATTCCACTTCGTCGTAAGCGAGGGGACTCGCAAGGGCCGCAACCTCGCCGCCGACGGACGATGCGTGGTCGCAACCGGCAGCACGACGCTCCCATCGCTGGACCTCATCGTGGAGGGGCACGCCAAGCCGCTCGACGACGAGGCCGCGGTCAAGCGGATCGCCGAGATGCTCCGCGGCAACAACTGGCCGCTGGAAGCGCACGGCGTCAAGGTCGATGGTCCAAACGCCCCGACGGCCGGTCCGCCGCCGTACTCGATCTACCGGATGGTCCCCTTGAAGGTGTTCGGCCTGCCCGGGATGCTCGGGATGGAAAAGTACGATCAAGCCGAGCTTCCGAAGCCGACGCGCTGGGAGTTCGACGGCGCCTGAGTCGCGGCATACTCGTCGCGAACCACGAACCACCTGCCCAGAGGGGGACCGATGGTCGACACGACTGCCTCACTCGCCCCTGCCCACCTCGACCAGCTGCGCCGAACGTGCGGCGAGGTCGTCACGCCGGACGACGACACGTACGACGATGCGCGCCGGCTCTGGAACGCGATCCACGATCGCCGGCCCGCCGTCATCGTCCGGCCGACTACGTCCGAGCAGGTCGCCATGGCGATCCGCTTCGCGCGCGAGCACGATCTCGAAATCGTCGTCAAGTCTGGGGGTCACAGTGCCGCCGGGCTGAAGGGCTCGGACGGCTGCCTGGTGGTCGACCTGTCCGAGATGCGCGGTGTCGTGGTCGATCCGCGGACCCGCATCGCGAGATCGAACGGCGGCGCGCTCCTTGGCGAGCTCGACGTGGCCGCTCAGGCGCACGGGCTCGTGTGCCCGACCGGCGTCGTCGGCCACACCGGCGTCGCCGGGCTGACCCTCGGCGGGGGAGTCGGCCGCCTGCAGCGCAACTTCGGGCTGACGATCGACAACCTGACGGCCGTCGAGATCGCCACCGCCGACGGCCGGCTCGTCCGTGCGACCGCGACCGACGAACCCGAGCTCTTCTGGGGTCTCCGCGGCGCCGGTTGGAACTTCGGGATCGCGACCGCATTCGAGTTCCGGCTCCATCCCTTCGGACCCGACCTCCACCGGGGCGTCCTGACCTTCCCGGCGACCCAGATCCAGGACGTGTGGACCGTCTTCCGCGACTACGCGGCGAACGCTCCCGACACCGTCTCGGTGATCTTCGGGATCGATCGCGCGGGACCGGACGCCGGCTACTCGGACGACCTCGTGGGCAAGCCGATCACGTACCTGGCCTGGAACCACAGCGGCTCGGCCGATGACGTCGAGCACGACACTGCCGGACTTCGCGCCGGCCCGAAGCCGGTGACGACCTCGATCGGGAGCGCCCCGTACCTCCAGGTCCAGACCGCGCACGACCTCGTGTTCGCTTGGGGCAGCCGCTCGTTCATCAAGAGCCACAACGGCAACGACGTCCATCGCGCAGCCCTCGACGAACTGGTGGAGCTCGTGGCGACCGCGCCGGGGGAGGGGACCTTCTCGGTCACCGCCCTGGGCGGAGCGATCGGCCGCATCCCCGAGGACGCGACGGCGTACGCCGGCCGTCACGCTGCGTTCGACCTCAGCACGGACGCGAACTGGACCGACCCGGCGCTCGACGAGGCATGCGCCGACTGGAGCCGGCAGGCGCTCGCCGTGGTCGAGCCGGACTTCGCCCTCGGCGGCTACCCGAACGGCAACAGCGACGCCAGCCCGGATGAGTCCCGTCGGCTGTACGGCGACGCCAAGCTGGAGCGCCTCGCAGCGCTGAAGCGCGCATGGGATCCCGAGAACGTGTTCCACGTGAACCCGAACGTGGCGCCGGCGGCCGAGTGATCTGAAGCTGTTCGCTTCGTGACCGCGGCCCGAGTCATGGTGTCAGCCCGCAGTCGGGCGTCGTGCACAACTCCAGCCCGAGCGCGTCCAGGCCCTCGGCCAGGGGCGTGAAGCCGAGCATCCCACCGAAGCTCCGGCTCGTGGCGCCGGCCGGCAGTCCTCGCACGAGCACGGCACCACCTGAGTCGCCGACGCCGACCGGGACGTCCGCTGAGGCGACGATGCACGGGAAATAGTCGCCGTCGGCGACGGGATCGTGGAGGTACTCGCCCTTCTCCGCCACCGTGCCCACGCGGTGGATGTCGCGCCCGTTGATCTCGACGGCGTCGCCGCTCTCGATGTCCGAGCATGACAGTGGGGCCGTACTCGCCTCGACGACGCGCTCTCCACCCTCGCCCATGTCGACGACGTTGAGCCGGCCCCAAGGGATTCGATCAGGTGCGACGACGAGGTAGTTCATGTCTGACGGCCGGCACGTGTGCTCTTCGTGCTGGCACGGCTCGAGCAGGGCGGCCGGCCCGAACACGCCCAGCACCGTGCGACCGTCGGGGTCCACGGCCGTCGTGCCCTCCGGAGCGCAGTGGGCCGAGGAGGTGAGGACGACCGTCTCCTCCCTGCGGGCATAGAAGCCGGCGGCGCAGGAACCCCACAGCTGCCGCCCGGCCAGGACCGGTGGCTCGCCCGCCGGCGCCGTGAGCGACGAGAGGACGTTCCCGCCGAGCAGGACCCCGACGACGATGATGGCCGCTGCGACGCCCACCAGCAGGAGCGGTCGGCTGCTCAGACGTGCTGGTCGACGCCGTGAGGTCAGGGCACGAACAGCGACGCCGGCAGGGACGAACCGTTGAACCGGTCGAGATCGACGGGCCCGCTGATCCCGGGCACGGTGCCCGTGCTCGAGTGCTGCCAGAACGACCAGCCATTCCCGCCCCAGCCGCCGGCCGGGACCGCTGGCTGGCTCGCCGCTGTCCAGTGCGCGATCCAGAGGACGGAATAGCCGTTCCGCGCGAACCAATCCGTGTTCGCCATCGACGTGGACCAGAATTTCGGCGTCGTGTAGATGATCGGTCGCACGCCGGTCGCCGCCGTGACCTGTGACAGCCACGTTTGCGCCCACGTCGTCAGTGACAGCGGGTCAAGGCCGTTGGCGGTCTCGAGATCGAGCACCGGGACGAGGTCGCCGGACGCGATCGCCGCGTTTCGAAGGAACCAAGCCGCCTCGTTGCCCGCGTCGTTGAAGGCCCGATCCGGGTTGGCGAAGTGGTACGAACCGACGTGGAGGCCCGCCGCTCGCGCCCCCGAGCTGTTCGCCCAATAGGCCGTATCCGCAGTCAGCGTGCCCGCGGTCGCACGAACGAACGCGAATTGCTTGCCGGCTGCCGCGACCAACGGCCAGGTGATCGGCCCCTGGTGGTAGCTCACATCGATGCCGTCGACGTACGCCGGCGCGGGCGTCGGCGGCGTCGGAGTCGGCTCGACGGTCGGGATCGGAGTCGGGGGTCGCGTGGGCTTCGGCCCGCTCCTGGCCTCCGCCGCGGACGGCGATGCCAGGAAGAAGACGGCCACGGACATGGCGAGTAGCCCCGCGAGTGCTCGGTGCATCGGGACATGGTCACGGGGATGGAGAAACCCGTCAAACGCCGTTTGCCGTATTTCCTCGCCCAACCATCCGCCGGCCCCGAACCGATCGGTTTCCGTCCGAACGCGGGTCTAACCTTCGATGATCACTTGCAGGGAGCGATGACATGAAGCTGACCGCCTCGATGATGCTGACCGTGGACGGCGTGTACCAGGGTCCCGGGGGCCCCGACGAGGACCGGCGCGACGGCTTCGAGCGGGGTGGTTGGACGGCGGCGTACGCCGACGAGGAGAGCGGGAAGTTCCTGACCTCATGGTTCGAGCGCGCGGATGCCCTGCTGCTCGGGCGCAAGACGTGGGAGATCTTCGAGCGGTACTGGCCACATCACGACGGGGGCGAGGCCGATCCGGTATCCCACGGCATCAACGTTCTGCCCAAGTACGTGCCGTCGACCACGCTCAAGGATCCGGGCTGGAACACCCACGTGATCGATGGCGACGTCGAGGCGGCGATCCGCGAGCTCAAGGCGAAGCCCGGGCGCGATCTCCAGGTCCACGGCAGCGGGGCGTTGCTCCGTTGGCTGCTCGAGCACGACCTCGTCGACGAGCTCAACCTGCGGATCAGCCCCGTCCTCGTGGGCGACGGGCGTCGGCTCTTTCCGGAACGCGGTCAGACGCACAACCTGGAATTGGTCGAGTCGCGCTCGACGCCGTCCGGCGTGATGCTCCAGACGTATCGACCGGCCGGGACGGGCAACCTTCGCCAACGCCGACGAGTGACCCCGGCGGCGTCAGCGATACCCGCGAGTCACCTCGCCCGGGCCGTCACATCGATCCCGGTCTAGGAGCCCTCGGGCAGCAGGTCCTCGAAGGGCACCGGATCGGCGAACGGGTCGCGCTGCGTGGTTGCGGGTCGCGCGACCATCGCCCTGGCGAGCTGCTTCGCCGCCCGGTCGATCCGGCCGACGAGCCCGCCCTCCATCGCGACAGTGCCAGTGCCCCAGTCCTCGGTGGCGGCATACACGCCGGTCGGCATGGAGTCCGCCTTGAGGTAGGCAAACAGCGGACGCATCGCGTGCTCGATGGCCAGCGAGTGGCGCGCCGTCCCCCCGGTCGCCGCCAGCAGCACGGGCCGTTCCTCGAACGCGTCCCGATCGACGAGGTCGAAGAACAGCTTGAACAGGCCGCTGTACGAGGCGCTGAAGATCGGCGAGACCGCCACGACGCCATCGGCGGCCAGGACCGCGTCCAACGCCGCCTGGAGCGGCGTCGGCGCGAACCCGGCCAGGATATGGCTCGCAAGGTCATGGGCAAGCGGCCGAAGCTCGATCGTCTCGATGCGGGGCTCGATGCCCGCGTCTCGCAGGTGCCGGTCCACGCGCCGCGGCGATCCGATCGGCCAGCAGGCGGGTCGACGAGGGCTCGCCCGACGCCGGCCGAAACGACGACGAGCGAGCGCGTCTCGTCCCCGCTCATGCGGAAGCCCCCTCGGGCTCGGGAGCCGTCGCGCCGGAGCCGCCGGGCCCGCGCCAGCACCCGCGGATGGAGCGGGGGATCCGACGGAACGCCCGGTGCGCGCCGCGCCTCGAACTCCCGCCGCAGGACCGGCACGACCTCGGAGCCCAGGATGTCCATCTGCTCAAGCACGGTCGCGAGCGGCAGGCCGGCATGATCGGCGAGGAACAGCTGCCGCTGGTAGTCGCCGACCATCTCGCGGAAGCCGAGCGTCCGGTCGATGACCTGCTGTGGACTGCCGATCGTCATCGGCGTCATCGCCATGTAGTCCTCTAGCGACATCGAGCCGCCGTAGACCGGCGCATGGTCGAAATACGGACGGAACTCGCGGATGGCATCCTGGCTGTTCTTGCGCATGAACACGTGCCCGCCGAGGCCGACGATCGCGGTGTTCGCCGGGCCGTGGCCGTAGTGCTCCCAGCGGCGCCGGTAGAGGTCGACCATGCGCTGGACGTGCTCCTTGGGCCAGAAGATGTTGTTGTGGAAGAAGCCGTCGCCGAAGTAGGCGGCGAGCTCGGGGATCTCCGGGCTTCGGATGGAGCCGTGCCACACGAAGGGTGGCACGCCATCGAGCGGGCGCGGCGTGGACGTGAAGCCGGCGAGCGGCGTCCGAAACTGGCCCTGCCAGTCGACGACGTCCTCGCGCCAGAGGCGATGGAGAAGGTTCGTATTCTCGACCGCGAGTGGGATCGCGTTCCGGATGTCCTGCCCGAACCACGGGTAGACCGGGCCCATGTTGCCGCGGCCGAGCATCAGGTCGACGCGTCCGTCGGCCAGGTGCTGGAGCATGGCGTAGTCCTCGGCGATCTTGACCGCGTCGTTGGTGGTGATGAGCGTCGTGGCGGTCGACAGCAGGAGACGCTCGGTCCTGGCGGCGATGTATCCCAACAACGTGGTAGGGGAGGAGGGGACGAACGGCACGTTGTGGTGCTCGCCGGTGGCGAAGACGTCGAGGCCGACTTCCTCTGCCTTGAGGGCGACCGCGACCATGATCCTGATGCGCGTCTCTTCGCTGACCGTCTCGCCCGTCGTGGGATCGGGCGTGACGTCGCCGACCGTGAAAACCCCGAATTGCATGTCGTCCTACCTGTCGACGGCCGCTGCCGTCATGTCGCCGACTCCCATCGGAGCGCGGTCCGCGACCATCCTAGGCGCGCCCTTCCATGGTCGCTCGGCTGTCCCCGGGGCGGATGTAGCCGAGGCCACCGAGCTGACCTGAGGCGGTCGAGGCACTACTCCGAGGCGTACTCTCGGAGCTTGCGGCTGCGAGACGGGTGCCGCAGCTTGCGCAGTGCGCCCGACTCGATCTGCCGGATCCGCTCGCGCGTCAGGCCGAACTCCTGCCCGACCTCCTCGAGCGTCCGCGGACGTCCGTCGTCGAGGCCGAACCGCAGCCGGAGGACATGTTCCTCACGGCCGTCCAGGCTGTCGAGCACCCGGTCGAGCTGCTCCCTGAGCAACTGGTTCGTCGCGGCATCGACCGGCGACACCGCGCCTTCGTCCTCGATCAGCGAACCAAGCTCCGTGTCGCCGTCCTCGCCGATGGGGGTTTCCAGCGAGATCGGCATCCGACCGTAGCGCTTCACCTCTTCGACGCGTTCGGGTGTGATGGTCCAGCGCGGATCCTCGGACAGGGTCGCCGCGATCTCCGAAGCCGTGGGCTCGCGCCCGAGCTGGACCGTCAATTCACGTGTCGTCCGGGTCACGCGCTGCATCGTCTCCACCATGTGGACCGGCACGCGGATGGTCCGCGACTGATCCGCGATGCCGCGCTGAAGCGCCTGGCGGATCCACCACGTGGCATACGTCGAGAATTTGAAACCGCGCTGCCATTCGAACTTGTCGACGGCACGCATGAGCCCGGCGTTGCCTTCCTGGATGAGGTCCAGGAAGCCAAGACCGCGGTTCATGTACTTCTTGGCGTTGGCGACGACAAGCCGCAGGTTCGCCGAGATCATGTGGTCCCGCGCCGCCTTGGCCTGGTCGATGAGCACACCGCTCCCCTCGTCATCGGCCTCGGGTCGATGACCCAGCGTCGCCAGGATGTCCTGGTCGTGACCGGCTTCGAGCCAACGACGAAGCGCCGGGATCGCGACCTCTTCGCGCGCCCACGCGAGCATTGCGTGGACGCTCTTCTCCTCGCGGAGCGCCGGATGGCGGCTGACCGCATGCGCCCAATCGAGGATCGCGATGAACGCGTCCGCATCGAGCCGTTCGTTGTAGACCGCCCGGAGGGCACGGGCGCGCTCCAGGAGCTCGGCGGCAGGGCCTTCCTCTGCGATGCCGATCGCCTCGGTGAACCCGAAACGCGGTGCGGTGACGAGCAGATCCCCTGCCGACTCGTCGGCGAGCGCGCTGCGCACGATCCGATGAGCCTCTGCGCCGAATGGCAGGGCGTACGCCGGATGCTTGGCGCGCGCGGTCGCCTCCGTATCGTGGAGCGTCCACTCGTGCAGGTCGAGGACAGCGGTCCCGGGCTCGGTCCGGATGCGGACTCCGAGCTCGATGGCCTTGGCCAGGACGACTTCCTCTTCAGCCGTGAGAAGGGGCACGCGCGCGATCTCGCGGAGGTACAGGCGCGTCGAATCCTCCACGTCGAGGGCAGCGTCGTCCGTGTCCGCGTCGGCGTCGTCGGCGCCGGCCTTGGTCTTGGGTACGGTCGGCACGGCGTCGACGACCGCCTCGAGCTCGATCTGCTCGAGCTCGTCGGCGGCCGCGACAGGTCCTGCCGCGTCAGAGTCATGCTGTTGAGTGTTGTCAGAGAACTGGATCAAGACTGCTCCGTGTACGAGCGACCGCGCATGGCGGTGCGCCTCCGCCCTGAAGATTCGGGTGGTGGCCGAACCCCATCCGCCACGGAGTTCGGCTCGCGTTCCGGGTCCGCCAGGTCCCGGACACAGGTGCTGGCGTGTCAACTCTTGACACGCCCGCTAGGTCAATACTGTACTCGAAAACAGTTGCCTTGTCAACCTCTTGTCAATACTCCCGGGCAGTATCTGGGAGCGGTGCGCGGTGGTCAGTACCAGCCGAAGGGGGAGGCGACGCCGTCTTTGACCGCGAGCACCTGAAAGAGGCCCGCCTTGACGCCCGGCATGCCGGGTGAGCCAGGCGGCATCGCCGGGAGCGCGATCCCATCGATCGCCGGTTGGCTGGCTAGCAGGTCCTCGATCGCCGCGACCGGGACGTGGCCCTCGACCGCGTATCCGGCGATGACGGCCGTATGGCAACTCCAGGTCTCCTGCGGCAGCCCGTACTTCGCCTTCACCGCGACCATGTCGTCGGTCGGCACGGACTTCACTGTGTACCCGAGGCCGCGCAGGTAGGCCTCCCACTCGTGGCAGCAACTGCATGTGGGCGACTTGAAGACTTCGATCACCCTGGCAACGGCAACTGCACTCGGAGCAGGCGTGACATCTCCAGAAGTCCAGGCCGGCGGTGCGCTCGGCGCGAAGGAGCACGCGGCCAGCATCAGCGCGGCCAGGGGCAGGAGCAGTCGTCGGGTTCCCATGTATTCAGTGTCGGTTGACTGCCCTGGCAGAGCAACGGGCCGAATGGCCCCTATTCAGCCCGGTCATTGGGTCCGCCGCGGGCCACAGACGACGGCGGGCCGTCGTCAATCGCTGGCGAGTCAAGCGCAATCGTGGTGCTTAGGTCTCAACGCAACTATCCAGATGCCTCCATGCGCTCGAGCAGCGCCATCGTCGTCGCCCAACTGCGGATCGTCATGGACTTGTAGGCCGGGGTGCCCACGATCTTGCTGAGGCGGCTCTTCGTCCGCTGCGCGCTCAGCCGCTGCGAATAGATCACGCCTTTGCCCGGCCACACCGCGTCGACGCCGGGCCGCGGGTCGAAGACCTTCATCGCCGTCCGCGCGTCGATCCCCATGAGGAAGACCGCGTCGCTGTGGTACGTGTCCGGCTGGTCGCCGAAGCCCTTCGGCCGCTTCCGGACGACGGCCCGGAGCTGGGCGAGCGTCAGGACGAGGACCGCGATCAGCTCGCTGTCGAGCTTGAAGGTCTTGGGGAGCGCGTCCTCGAGCTCGCGCTTGATCGTGGCCGCCGACCGATCGGAGCTCAGGATCACGTTGCCGCTGGCGATGTACGTGGAGACGTTCGTGTGGCCGTGCGACTCGAGGAGCTCGCGCAGGGCCGCCATCGGCACCTTGTTCCGGCCGCCGACGTTGATGCCGCGCAGGAGGACGAGGTATCTGGTCGCCATGAGTTGGAGGATGCCACGACGCGATCCGGTCCCGTCGGATCAGACGTGCGGCGCGACTCCCTCGGCGAGCTGCTGCATGACCTCGACCTGCGCGTCGTACTCGAGCAGCGGCAGGTGGCTGCGCGCTACGAACTCGACCGGCACGGGCACCTGGCGCCGGACCTCGAGGAGCGCCTCGACGAGCTCGTCGGGCGTGCCGGCGTGCGCGGTCCGGCGCGAGAGGAGCTTCTCGGCATCGCCTTCGAACGGGGGAGGGGACGCGGCCGGGAGCGGTCGGGTCGCCGAGGCCTCCATGTCCGAGTACTTCCAGTTCAGCCCCCAGACGGCGTCGCGGTAGCGGGCGAGCGCGTCGGCCCGGGACGCGCCGGGTAGCAGGATCGAGTAGTGGATGAACCGGAAGCTGGCCGGGTCGCGTCCGGCCTTGTCGAGCTCGTCGAGCACCCACCCGACCTGCTCGCCGAATTTCCCCGCCGGCGCGTTCGAAAAGATGCCGTCCGCGAGGCGGGCGGCGCGGCGGATCGCCGGCTCGGCACCACCGCCGATGAGGATCGGGATCCGGGTTGACGGCGTCGGACGCACCGCGAGGGTCGGGAGTTGGTAGACCGAGCCTTCATGGGTGAACGGCTCGCCACTCCATGCCTGCGGCAGGATCCGAAGGGTCTCCTCCATCGCCGCGCCGCGACGACGCATGTCGGCGCCCAGCCCGGCGTACTCGACCTCCGACCACCCGAGCCCCAGCCCGAGCGCGAGCCGCCCGTGGCTCAGCAGCTGGACCGTGGCCGCGTCCTCCGCCAGGCGCAGCGGGTGATGCATCGGCGCGAGGACGACGCCGGTGCCGATCTCGATCCGTGACGTTGCCTGGGCGAGGGCCGCACTGACGACAAGGAGCGATGGCATGTAGCCGTCGTCGACGAAGTGGTGCTCCGTCGTCCAGACCGAGCTGAAGCCGAGCCGTTCGGCCTCGACCGCCAGGCGCACCGTGTCGTCGTAGGCACGCGTCCAGTCCGTCTCGCCAGGTCGGAGCTGGGCGCTGAGGAGTCCGAATCCGAGGGTCATGCCGGAGAGGCTACCTCGCTTGGGGGATGCGGTCAGCCGAGCGGCGTGAGCCGGGCGATCGGGATGACTCGGTCGGTCTTGGTCAGGTATTCGGCGAACTGTGGGTGCTCCGCCACGTGCCGGTCCCACAGGGCGTCGCGGTCGGCCCCTTCCGCGACCGTCGCGTTGGCCTGGAACTTCCGGCCGTCGGCTTCGACCGTCACGACCGGGTTCGCGACGAGGTTCCCGAACCACGCACGGATCCTCGGGTTCGCCGCTCTTCGAGCCGACCACGATGTAGTCGTCCCCGTCGCGCGAGAAGGTCACGACGGCCTCTCTCGGTTCGCCGGTCTTCGCCCCGGTCGTCGTGAGGACCATCACGGGGCGCCCCTCGAAGAAGCCACTCGTGGGACGGCCGTTGGCGCGGATGTCGGCGATCAGGTTCTTCGTCCAGTCGGCGTAGTCGGTCATGGCGAGATCCTCGGGCTCAGCGGCGCACTCGGTTGCGTAAGCAACTATCCCACAGATTCGCCGCCTGGCGCTACCTCCGTCGGCGGTTGTTGACCGCCGCCTCGACGGCCCATATCGTGATATCTGTGGATAGCATGTTTCTGGTCGGCGCCGCGATGAAGATCGCGGTGGTCGGCATCGGCACAGCAGGGTCGGCCGCGGCGCTCCTGCTCGCCCGCGATGGCCACGACGTCGAGATCTTCGAGCGCGTCGCCGCGCCGAGCGGGGTAGGGGCGGGGATCCTGCTCCAGGGTCTTGGCCAACGAGTGCTCGACGAACTGGGCCTCGCCGACGCCCTCGAGTCCTGCTCGACGCCGGTCCGGCGGATCGACGCTCGAACGAAGGCGGGCCGTCGGGTGCTCGACTTCGGGTACGACGACCTCGTGCCCGGGTCCTACGGCTGGGGTGTCCACCGAGGCACGCTGTTCGATCTCCTCTACGGCGCGGTCCAGACCGCCGCCATCCCGACCACGACCGGCCTGCAAGTCGATGGCCTGAAGCGATATCGCGACGGGTGGCGACTCGCGACCGCACGCGGGGAGCTGGGCCCGTTCGATCTCGTCGTCGGCGCGGATGGTGCGCGATCCCGCATCCGACGCGTGAGCGGGCTGGCCAGCAAGGATGTCGGGTACCCGTACGGCGCGATCTGGACCGTGGTGCCGGACCCGGACCACCTGGCCGGCGACGTCCTCCACCAGCGCTACGACGGAACCCGCATCACGCTGGGGGTGCTCCCGACCGGGGTCGACCAGGCGTCGCTCTTCTGGTCGACGCCGACCAAGCGGCTGGCGGCGGTGGTCGCCGCCGGGCCGGCCGCGTGGGTCGAGCGAGCGCGCCCATACGCCGGTCGCCTGGCGCCGCTCGTCGAACGGGCGGCGACGGAGGGGATCCTGGAGGCGTCGTATCGCGATGTCGTGGTCCGCTCGCCGGCGCTCGTTCGAGGCGCCTCCGGACTGGTGCTGATCGGCGATGCGGCGCACGCGATGAGCCCGCAACTGGGGCTCGGCGCGAGCCTGGCCCTCGCCGACGCGTGGTCCCTGGCCGCCTGCCTGCGCGCGCATCCGCGCGACCTGCCTCGAGCGCTCCGGGAGCATGCCGCCGGCCGCGCGGCGCACGTTCGCTACTACACGTGGTGCTCGCGCTTCATGACGCCCGTCTTCCAGTCCGACCTGGTGCCGATCGGCTGGGGCCGTGACGCCCTCCTCGGGCCGATCGGCCGGATCCCGTGGGTCCGCCACCAGTTCGTGAAGATGCTGATGGGCGTCCAGACGTCGCCCTGGTCGACCTGGACGTTGCCGCAGTAGGGCTCGGCAGCCCAAGCGTCAGGGCTTGGGGTGAGCGTCGAAGAAGTCGAAGACAGCGGACGAGAACGCGTCGGTGAGGTTCGGGACGTGCCCGCCGCCCGGGATGGTCCAGAGCTCGACGGCACCACCGGACCCGCATCCCGACCAGCGATCGACGGTCGTCTCCGCCTCCGCACCGTTCGACCGTCACGTCCGCGTCCACGTCGATCCGTTCGTCCAGTGTGGCGGCTGACGGCTCGCAACCGTCGTACTTCGCCCAAGCCGCCACCGTGGCTTCGGCGCCCGGATACGGCCCCATCGGACTCGACCCGATCTCCTCGACCGACCCGCCATCGAACTCGACGATGTCGTCCGCCGTGCCGTGCAGTTGGACGACGGCGACAGGCTCGCTCGGAGCGCAGTCGGCAGCCTTCGCGAACGTCGCGCCGGCGAGGCTGACGAGGGCGGCGATGCGGTCTGCGTGCGCGCAGGCGACGGCGTAGGTCATGAACCCGCCGTTCGAATGCCCGATGAGCGCGATCCGTTTCGGATCGACGTTGAGCTTGCCATTCGATCTCGTCGATGACGCTGATGAGGTAGCCCACGTCGTCGACACCGGTTCGATCGAAGTCACAACAGGCGTCCGTCGCATTCCAGAAGCGGTTGCCGTCATCGCTGAGCGTGCCGTCCGGCGACGCGTACAGGTATCCGCGCTCCGCCGCCAGGTCGCGCAGACCGAAGTAGTCGTCGTGCTCGCGTCCCGTCGAGCCGTACCCGTGGAGCACGATCAACAGGGGAGCAGGATGGTCGTCAGCGTACGAAGGCGGCACGCGCACCGTGACCGGCCGGTCGCCGCCAACGGTGATGTCGAGCTCCGACGGGGCAGGGGACGGCGACGGGTCGAAACGCTCGTGGGGACGGGACTGGCGAGGCGGACGACCGGACTCCCGGAGCCGGGCGCCGGCGCGCCCGAGCACGCAACGACGAGGATCGCCGGCAACGCCAAGACCGCGACGCCCCTCATCGGACGAGCGGCCGGTGCTTTCTCAGGTGCTCCGCTCCAGCTGGCTGACACGGCGACGAGGGCCCCGCGACCGCGCTCATGGCGACGCTCGATGAAGCCCAGGTCCGTCGCGTCCTCCCAGACCGGCAGGCGCGGGCACGAGGTCCGCCACGCCTCCATCGTTTCCTGGTACGGGCGTTCGCCCGGGCCGATCCACTCGAGGAGGTCGAGGATCAGGTTGTCGACGGTCTCGGGCACGTCACGGGCTCCAGAAGGCCATCGCGCCATCGAGGCGAGCGAGGACCTCGCCGTCGGGCGTCACCGCGAGGACGCGCGAGATGCCGTCGGCGTCGAGGACCGGGAGGAGGAACGACGAGCTGTCGGGCGCCCACAATCGATGGCTGAGGGCGTACTGGTCGAAGTAGGGCAGCACCTGCTCGATGAAGACCAATGACGGCCGGACGGGCGGCTCGGCGCGGATGTCGCCGCTGGCGACGTCGACGAACACAAGGCGAACCTCCGGCTGGCCGTCGACGGTCGCGACGCGGATCGCGGCGATCGTCGCGCCGTCCGGGGACCACCAGAAGCTCACGACCGAGCCATCGAGGAGGGTCCGCGGCTCCCTGGTACCGGGTTCCAGCATTCGAACCGGCCCCATCGCGATCGCGCGCGCGCCCTCGAAGGGCTCGACAGCGCCGATCGCGGCGAGCCGGGATCCGGTGGGGTCGAAGGCCATCGCGGCCGGCCCGATCACCGGCATCGCCGCGGCGGCTTCGCCGTCGCGCTTCGCGAGGATGATGAAGTGCGGGAAGACCGGCCTGTCCTGGCGCCGGGTAGGTCCGCCCGAACGACACCCACGTGCTCGCCGTCGCGGCTGATGACCGGCGACCGGAAGTCGCCCGGCGCGCCGAGCTCGCCACCCGGCCCCTCGCCGTCGAGCCCGAACTCGCCGAGGAATGCCTCCGGCCCCATCCCGATGTGCGCCAGCAACCGGTCCGAGCCGATCCAGTCGAAGTAGAACGGGTTGCCGGTGCGGATGATGGCGTGCAGGGCCGGACCCGTCGAGCGGCGCGCTCGCGTCCACGGGCGCGATGCGCAGCGAGAGGCCGTCCGTTTCCTGCGCAAGGAATGACACCATCTCCGAGTCCGGCCGCCAGGACAGGTAGAACGGCTGGGCGGTGGTGCTCTCGAAGATGACCACATTTGCCGCGGGCTGCGCGGCCTGGGACGTCGGGTCGATGATCACGATCGCGCGGCCGGTATCGTCGACCCGCGTCGTCGCGAGGTGCTTCCCGTCTGGCGACCAGGCTGGGAAGCCGTACCCGCCGATCCCGGCCTCGGAAATGAGCACCGGTATCCCCGGCGGCATCGACGAGCGAGATCGTGGAGCCGTCGCGGGCCAGGAGGGCGACCGTGCCGGCGGAGGCGAGGCGACCGACCGGCGCCGGCGTCGTGGCGGCGGTCGGCGCGGCGCTTTCGACCTGCGCGCTCGCAGCGGGGGAGGGGGGCAGTGCGGCGAGGCTCGGTTCGGTCGTCGCGGCCGACGGGGCCGGAGCCGGGGCGCAGGCGGCGGCCACCACGACGGCCGCGATCAGCGCCGCTGCGATCGACCCTCGAGCCCTCAACGCGGAAGTCGCCATCAGGACACGATACGCGCTCGTGTTCGCGGCGGATCGAATCCGACGAGCCGCTCGTGGGGCGACTTGTTGCGGCTCTTAGGGTCTACGATTTGCAGTGGCAAGCGAGCTGACGGCAGCCATCAAGGCCATCACCTCGATCCGACGCGGGCGAGCCAGAACCTCAGCAGGACGCAAGAGAGCCGGCGACACGAGTCGCCGGCTCTCCCTGGTGTCGCTGGGCTCGTGCGTCAGCAGGCGACTGGATCCACCGGGATGAGGAGGGGACCGCTCGCCGGGGCCGCGAAGAACGTGGCCATCAGGACGGTCGGGGCGTCCGTGCGGTTGACCGCGGAGTGGACGTGACCATGACCGGCGTCGATGAACGCCTGTCCGGCCGCGTACGTGTGCTCCGCGCAGCCCTCGCTATCGATGTAGACGAGCGCACCGGAGACGACGTTCACGACGACCGGACCGGCATGGGTGTGCCACGGGAACTGCGCACCCGGCTGCACCGTGTATCGGACGACGACCGTCTGCGACGGGTCGCCGGTGTTGACGACGACGGTTTCCGAATCGTGATGGCTGATCTTGATCTTCAGATGGATGTCGTCGGAGAAGGTCGCCCGACCTGAGAGCGGCTCGCCGACGATCGGCAGCGGCGGCTCCACCGCGAGTGCAGGCAGGACGTTGACACCGACGGTCATCATCACCATCAAGGCGGCCATCACCCCCAGGAAGGCTCGTTTGTTCTTCACCGCTTCTCCTTCGCTGATCCCACTTGTTCCGGTCGTCAACGACCACCGGGGCACGAGGATGGTCCGAGGCCGCGGGCGAAGTCTCAGGAAAGTCATGGGGTTTCTTCAGGACCGATCCGGGGCGGCCGCTCGATGATTCGCTTCGGGCCGTACCAGCTGGACCCCGTGCAGGGCCTCACGCGCGGCCAGCGGGAGGTCCGGCTGACACCCAGGTCCCTTGCCGTCCTCGCACTGCTTGCCAGCCAGCCCGGTCGCGTCGTCACCAAGGACGAGCTTTTCACGACCGTGTGGCAGGAAACCGCCGTCACGGATGCGGCGCTCGCCACCTGTATCCAGGAGATCCGCCGAGCACTCGGGGACACAGCTCGCGACCCGCGCTTCATCGAGACGATGCATCGTCGTGGCTACCGGTTTGTGGCCCGCACGACGGACGATGCACCAACCGGACCGACGGAGGGAGTGCCGCTCCCGTCCTCCACGCCGCTCGTCGGTCGAGGAGACGAGGTCGCCGTGCTGACCGACGCCTTCGATCGAGCTCGACACGGGACCCGCCAGGTCTGCCTCATCAGCGGCGAACCCGGCGTCGGCAAGAGTGCCGTCCTGGCCGAAGCTCTCGCCCGGCTGCGCGAGCGGGACCGCGCCGCCGTGACGTGGGCCAACTGCGTCGAGCAGTACGGCATCGGCGAGCCGTACCAGCCGCTGCTGGATGCGCTGATGCGATTGTGCCGGGGCCCGGAGCGCGAGCGGACGATCGCGACACTCGAGCGGTTCGCACCGATGTGGCTGGCCCAGCTGCCGGGAATCCTCGCACCGCGTGAGGCGGCCGCGCTGCAGCTGCGGCTCGTCGGGACGGTCCGGGATCGGATGTTGCGGGAGCTGACCACCGCGGTCGAAGCACTCGCCGCTCACGACACGCTCGTTCTGGCGATCGAAGACCTCCACTGGAGCGACCCATCGACCCTTGACTGGATCTCGAACGTGGCTCCGCGGATGGATCCCGCGAAGCTCCTCGTCATCGCCACCATGCGACCGACCGGCGGGGACGATGCCGACAGCCCGCAGGCACAGCTTCGCGAGTCGCTTCGCGCCCGGGGCCTCGCTCGCGAGATCGCACTCACCGGATTGGCCGAAGGAAGCGGTCGCGACGTACGTCCTCCAGACACATCCCCCGGCTCCAAGCCGTCGCCCAGCCTTCGAGCGGTTGGCTGAGCAGATCCATCGCCACACTGGAGGCAATCCGCTGTTCATGGGCACCGTGCTCGATCACCTCGTCGAGCGGAACGTGGTGACGCCAGGCGCCGACGGGTGGGACACGAGCGACGAGGTCGAGCACGCGGACCTCGGGATCCCCGACAGCATCCGGCCCGTTATCGAGCGGCAGATCGCCCGTCTCTCGCCGAGCGAGCGCGTGGTCCTCGAAGCTGCCAGCGCCGTGGGCGACACGTTCGACCTTGCGGTGGTCGCGCAAGCGGCCGAGTTGGATGAAGACGATGCGGAGACGACGTTGCAGCACCCTGCCAGCCGTCGGTTCGTGCGGACCACGGCCGCGACACCGTCCGACGACAGGGGCTCTCTGCACCTCGAGTTCGTGCACGCGCTGTTCCGCGACGCACTCTACGGTGGGATCCCGAGGGGTCGGCGGGCCGCCCTCCATCGCCGGATCGCTGCCGCTCAGGAGCTCGCCTGGGGACCGCGAGCCGGCGAGATCGCCGCGGAGCTTGCCCTCCACTTCGAGCTCGGCGGCGACGACAGCCAAGCGGTCCACTACCTGCAGCGAGCCGGCAATTCCGCGCGGCGACGGAGTGCGTTCCGTGAGGCGCGTCGGCATTACGAGCGCGCGCTCGAACTCCTGATGCGTCAGCCCGACGATGCGGCCCGCGACGCGCGCGAGCTCGGGCCTCCAGATCGGGCTCGGTGCCGCGACGATGGCCACAGCGGGGTTCGGGGCTCCGCCAGTCGAAGCCGCCTACTCCCGAGCACGGGAACTCAGCCAGCAGATCGGCGACACGCCGGGGCGCTTTCCCGCGCTCTTCGGGCTGTGGCTCTTCTACTGGGGTCGCGGCGAGATGCGAACGGCCGACGGTCTGGCGCGTGACCTGCGCCGTCGCGCCGGACGCGACCCGGATCTGCGAATCCAGGCGGCCCACGCGTCGTGGTCGACGGCCTTCTCGCGCGGCGCCTTCGAGGAGACGCGTCGCCACGCCGCACACGGCGATGACGCTGTACGACCGCGATCGACATGCCGGGATGGCAGCGACGTACGGCGGCCACGATCCAGCGGTCTGCGGCGGCATGTTCGCCGGTCGCGCGTCCGCGATCATGGGCCTCCCGGACGAGTCGGCGCGCCTGGGCGACGAGGCGGTCACGCTGGCGCGTTCACTCGACCATCCGTTCTCGCTCGGACTCGCCTTGACCTTCCGTGCGCGCTGTCCGCCCAGGCCGTCGGCGATCACGATGCGGTCACGCACAACGCCGATGAAGCGACGGCCATCGCCCGTGACCAGGGGTTCCGTCTGATGCTTGGGTGGTGCCAGGTGATCTCCGGCCGCGCCGCCGTGCACGGGGGTGATGCGGACCGGGGAGGGGAGTGGATCGACGAGGCGATCGCGACCACACGGTCAACGGGATCGGATCAGTTCCTGTCCTACCTCCTGGCGTCGCGGGCGGAAGCGCATCTCGCCACCGGTCAGCCCGACGAGGCCCTCAAGGCGACGCTCGACGGCTTTGCCGCGGTCAAGCGCACCGGCGAGCGCTTCTTCGAGGCGGAGCTCCACCGCCACTACGCCGAAGCACTGCTTGCCACGGGCGGGGACACGTCGGCGGCCTCGCTCGCACTGCGCAAGGCGGTAGACGTCGCCACCCGACAAGGAGCGAACCTCTTTGCGCTTCGGTCAGCGGTCCGGCTCGTCCAGCTGACGGGCGATGTCGAGGGTGCTCGAGACCTCCTCATGGCCGCGCGCGGCGCACTGCCGCCGACGTCGGGCCTTCCCGAAGCCTTGGCGGCCGATGCCCTCCTGGTGTCCGCACCGGCTGCCCGGTAACGACGAGTCTGTCGAAGAGAAGCGAGTCAGACCGGGACCTTCGAAGGGGATCTCCTCGCCGCGTGCGTAAGCGCCCTCCCCGACGCGCCTTCACGCTTGCGGCGAGCGCCGCCCGGACCGAGCTAGCCGATCAGCCCAGCGACCCGAAGAAGCCGAACTCGTCATTGCCGAGCTCGTCCCGCGGGCAGATCTCGTTCCTCACGTCGGCCATGTACGCCTTGTAGAGGCCGAGCAGCGCTAGGCCTCCTTGAGGCCCATCTCCTCGCCGCCTTCCGCGCCGCCCGAGAGTTCGGCCGCGATCCGCTCCTTGATGCTCTTGACCGCCGCGTCGCAGCCTTCGACGCCGTAGTCGGTCACCTTGGCCACGTCGATCGCGGCCATGTCGCGGACGGCGGTCAGATAGGCCACCGTTCCCGGGGCGGCCGTTGCCGGCGACGGCCATGACGGCGTCCCAGGGCGTATTCGAGTCGAAGTACGCAAACTCGAGACCGACCTCGGAGCAGCTGTACGGCGCCGTCGAGTTGTTCGCGGACAAGAGCTCGTACGACTTCTCCTGGACGGCCTGTACGGCCGTCGACAGATCCCCCAGGGTCGCGGCGGCCGGATCGAACGACGACACGATCGACTCGATCTCGGTGAGGTACTTGGCGAGCCCATCCGCGCAGGCGCCGGGCAGCACGCTCGTGTTGCCGGCGGCCGCGGACGCGCGCGGCGGGGGAGGGGGGAGCAGCGCTCTCAACGGGTGCGCTGAATGCCGAAGGCGCCGATGGAGCGCTCGACCCCGGCCGCGGGCCCATCCGTCGGGGCCGTCCCCGGCGATCCGCTACACCCCACCAGCACCAGCACGATCACCAAGACGGAAAGCAGCCTGCGCATCGTCGACCTCCCCAAATCGACCCCCGCGATGCGACACGCCCGAGGCGGGTCCATGGCGATGGTAGGTCGACGGTCGTGGCGAAGCAGTCGCCGAGCCGACCTCCCGGCGGTCCATCACGGCGCTCTCCAGTCGTCGGGCGCCCAGCCATCCGCGCGCGATCCCCAGCGATACCCTGCCGACATGTCCCAGGATGGACTCGAGTCAAGCCCCCATCGACGATCTGCGGACGTCGTTCGAACGCGTCGTCGCGATCCCGACACCCGAGGACCTCTGGGCACTCCAGAAGACCCTGCTGACGATCGGCGGCGCCGACGCCGCACGGGTACGTGTCGGTCGCGCGCGCCTTCCATGCGTGCATGCGGATGCTGGCGAGTAAGTCGGCGTCGCGGACGGCGAGCCGCTGGAGCGCCGTCCTGGGGACGGCGGCCGTCGGCACCGTCAGTCTCTCGGAGCTGCGCGAGGACCAGGAGCGCAGTCTCGGCGGGTTGCTCGAGCTCGGTCTGCTTCCCGCGGCCCTGGAGGTCGGCGCCGCCGTGAAGTCCGCAGAAGCCTGGGAGATCGAGGCGCGGCTGATCTACGACGAGTTCGCTGGTTCCTCTACGAAGAGCTCTGGGACCTATCCGCGACCAGCCGCTCGGACCTGGCCGCAGATGAGCGTCGCCAACGCATCGACGAGTTGCTCGACCCCCTCCTGGACCCGTCCGTGTCCGACGCCGACCGGGCCACGCTCCTGGTCGACGTCTTCCGATCCGTGTTCGCGGCGCGCGTGTGGCCGCTGCTCCACGACACGATCGATTGACGACCGAGCACGTCGAGTCCATCACGGCGCCCTCCAGTCGTCGGGCGCGCGCACGAGGGGAAGGCCGAGCAGCGCCGTCGCGGCTTCGTTCCTCCGGCGGCTCCCGAGACCCGGTGTGACGGCCTTGAGATTCGGCAGGCCGACCAGCGGCGCGAGGTCCTCCGGCCGCAGGTGGCGCATGTCGATGAGCTCGATGGCCTCGAGCGCCGGCGCCGTGGCGAGCGGTCGCAGGTCGCGGATGCCCTTCATCGTCTCGAGCCGGACGCGGCGCAGCGAAGTCGCCGCCCTCAGGTCCGGAAGCGCCTCGACCTGACGCAGCGCCTGCAAGAAGAGCACCCGGAGCGACGAGATCGCGCCGACGGCCGTCACATCCGTCAGTCCGCGGATCATCCAGAGCTCCAGGTACCACAGCTCGCCGACGCGCGGCAGCAGTCGGAGGTCGCGCGTGCCGCCGAGCTTGAGGTCCAACGACCGAAGCCCCTTCAACGGCAGAAGCAGCGACAGATCGGGCATCGTGATCGATCTCAACGTCAGGTCGTCCAGCTGCGTCAGTCCCGAGATCACCTCAAGGTGCTTCGTCTGACCCTCGAGGAAGAGCCATCGCAGCTCCGGAAAGCGAGAGAGGACGGCGAGGTCGAGCTTGACCTTCGTCGCGCCGATCCCGAGCTCCTCCAGGTCGGTCGGCAGATGACGCAGCCCATCGAGCGAGGTCAGCGAGTCCCAGAGCGCGTCGGCGGCGAACCGCCGCAGCGTGGGGAAGAAGCGCAGGAATTCGAGATCGGTGATCGAGTGGTCGTAGGAACCGTACGCGCGGAGGTCCATCTCTGGATACGCGCGGAACCACTCGCCGAGCTTCCGGAAGTCGTCGTCGGTCAGCCGGCGGTCGAACTGGACGACGCCTCGACCGGTGGGCGCCGGCCGGAGCATCTCGTCGGTCAGCGGGCTCGACACCTGGCGGAAGTCCGAGGTCGGCTGCGGATCGCCGGCGATGAAGCGCAGCTCGGCTCTCGCGACCGCGTAGCCATCGCCCCAGTAGGTGTCGACCGTCGCGGGCGGCTCGATGCTGTCCGCGGCCAGCGGCCGCTCGCCCAGGATGGCGCCTCCGCCGAACGACACGAGCAGGACGTGCGCGTTCCCGACGCTGAGCACCGGGCTCCCGGCGATCGCCTCCGATGAAGGAGGGGAGTCGCCGACCCAGTCGAGGATCGCGGCGATGAACCGCGTCCGGCCGCCAGTCGACCCGCCGGTGTCGATCCGAAGCACGCGTCCGCACCCGAACCGGCCGTCTGCCATCGGGATCGACCAGAACTGCCCGGGCCGGAGGTGCGCCGTCGTCTTCGGAATCAGCGGGTAGGTCGCCATCGGTCCGGTCAGGCTTCGGCCTCGGGCGCCTCCATGCGTTCGAGCAGCGCCATCGTCGTCTGCCAGCTGCGGATCGTCATCGACTTGTACGCCGGCGTACCGACGATCTTGCCACGAAGCGGCGCTTCGCCCGACTGGTGCGATATCGTCCGCGACGTGACCGAGGAGTCCGCGGACAGCCGCTCGAGCGAGTTGGCGTGCCCCAGGTGCGGCTCGCCCATGGTCCTGCGCGAAGAATCGACGCGACCGCAGCCAATTCTGGGGATGCCCGAACTACCCTCGGTGCCACGGCACGCGTCAATTCGACGCCATCGACGCTGTCCGACGGGACCTGCCCGCGGCGTCGATGCCACAAGCGGTCCCTTGGGACGATCCGAGCTGGCGGCGAGCCGAGGCGGGAGCCTCCGCTCGGGCAACTCACGACCGCCGGCTGGAGCGTCACCGAGCGCGCGTCCGGAAGCGCCGACCGCAGATCCTCTTCGTGGGCGCGTTGCTCGTCGTCATCGGGCTCGTATTGACCACGGTGCCGTCGACCTGGTCCTTCCTCGGGTGGGCGCTCGTGTTCCTGGGCGTAGCGCGCACGCTCGGGCACATGTTCATCGAACCGGCGCATGTACGCGCATGGGACATCGGCGCCGGAGGCGAGGAAAGGCTTGGTCCAATCCTGGCCAGCTTGGAAGCCGACGGCTTCGTCGTGCTCCATGACCTTCGCGTGCCTCGTGGCCGCGAGAACATTGACCATCTGATCATCGGCCCGCCGGGGATCTTCGTCGTGGAGACGAAGACCTACAAGGGATCGGTGCGCGTCAGGGGAGGGGAGCTGTACATCAACGGCCGGCGCAAGACGACGTTCTTCGAACAGGTTGATCGCCAACTCGCGGCCGTCGAATCCGCGCTCGACGTAACGAAGGTCGGAGGCTTCATCTGCGTGCTGGGCGGCGACTTCCCGTGGTTCGGACGTCCTGCCGCGCGCGGGATCGAGGTGACGCCGCCTAAGCGACTGATCGAGACCGTCCGGACGCTACCCGCCATCCTCGACGCCGAGCAGGTCGCCCACCTCGCTCAACTAGCCGACCAGCGAATGCGATGAGGGTCGTGACAGCCTAGGTGGCACGCGGGACCGTCACGATCGCGACATGAACGGTCTCGGTACCGCGCGACACCGTCAATTGCCAGTCGGGCTGCTCTCGGCAGGCTGGGCCGATGGCAATCGGGGCGAGAACCTCGTCGTCGAGGTCCTGGCCGCGGCTGGGGTCGCTCCTCGTTTCAACGCAGCTGGTGGCGTCCTCGACTGCCATCAGCAGTACACGGTCGGCCGGTACACGCTCGATTTCGCATGGCCAGAAGCTCAAGGTCGGGCTCGAGGCGGATGGCGGCATTCACCAGAAGACGCGCTGTTACACGCGCGACCGCCGGCGTGATGCGTGGCTGCGCGAGCACGGCTGGCTGATGTTCCGGGTCGACATCGAGAACCGCGCCCTGCTCCCGAGCCAGATCCGGCGCGTCCTGGATGTCGTGCGCGCGATGGCGCGCACATGACTTGCCACGTTCGTCAGAGCGACGGTTGCAAGCCGGGGCCAAAGTACACTGCCCGCCAACGTCGGCCCAATAGTTTAGATGCGAGGCTTGAGTTCATGACCGGCCCGATCCCAGACTCCGCCACGTTGAACCCGACCAAGACACGGAGACGCTCCAGAAGGTCGCGCGCGAGGTAGCGAAAATCCTTACGCCGACAGAAGAAATCCTGTACATCGCCATGCAGAACGCAACCGCCCTCTCAATCAAGAAGGATTCGGTTGTGGTAACCACGAATCGCATCATCGGATTCAGTCCGGCAGTCCTCGGACGTGTGAGTTGCAACGACCACCAATGGCAGGACGTCCTGGATGTTTCGATGAGGCAGGGGATGCTCAGCACCGAGATCGTCATCTCGACTGCCGCGGGCAAACACGATGTGGGCGCAATCGACAAAGAGCAGGCGAAGAGGCTCTATGGCATCGCGCAGCAGATGGAGCAAGAGTGGCGTGAGAAGCGACGCGTTCGGGAGATGGAAGAGGCCAGGGCCAAGGCAGGCGGGGTCTACATCGGTGGGATGCCAGGACAGCCAGCTGCGTCATCTCCCGCGCCGGCAGACGACGCCATGAGCAAGCTGGCCAAGGCCAAGGCCATGCTCGACCAGAACCTCATCTCAGAGACTGAGTACGAAGCCTTAAAGGCGAAGGTACTGGCCGACTTCTAAACCACCGGGCGCTGGCTTCGTCCTAAGCCGCCTTGATCGGCAAATGTGCCCATCTCGGTTAGGCGCTGAATCCGCTGCCCCTTACAGAACGGTGAGCCGATCCGCAACGCGGCGAAGTCGAACGGAGGTCCGATTGAAACTCACGGATGTGCGCGTACAGAACTACAAGTCAATCGAAGACAGTGAGACGTTTTCAATCGGCGACTTGACATGTCTCGCTGGTAAGAACGAGTCGGGGAAGACTGCCGTCCTGCAAGCCCTCCGACGGCTCAATCCTGTCGAAGAATCTGAAGCGAAGTTCAACCACACGATGGAGTTTCCACGTAGTCGGATCAACGAAGCAGGGGCCGAAGGTGAATCGGCAGAGGTCCTCACGACAACATGGGAGCTTTCCCCGGACGACGTCGCCGCGGTTGAGGCACAAATAGGAACGGGAGGGCTCACAAGCCGGCAGATCACCATCAGCAAGGGTTATCGATCCGGTCGACAAACCTGGACGATCCCGATTGATGAACCGCGAATCATCAAGCGCCTCGCGGATAGCGTCGATGACCTGACGGAGGTAGCTCGAACTCGCGTTGCCAAGCAGACGTCGGTCACCGGCCTGCACGCGAGTACAAGTGCACTCGGCGACAAGGCCACTGTTGGCGAAAAGAAGCTCGTTGAACTATTCGGCGCTTTTCGAGATGGGCGACCAGCGTTGACCGCTATGGATGTGCTCGCCGATCGGGTGCCCAAGTTTCTCTACTTCGACACCTACGGAGCCATGCCAGGACGGATAGGCGTCGAGGCGCTAATTGCGAGCCTCGGGGCCGACGAGGATCTGGAAGAAGGTGAGCGAATATTCCTCGCATTACTAGAGCTCGCCGGCACGTCGATGGAAGAGGTTCGCGACGCCCAGCTCTCCGAGGCCCTAATCGCGAAGCTGGAGGGGGTATCGAACCGAATCACAAAGGCGATCTTCAAGTATTGGAGCCAGAATCGTCATCTCAAAGTTCGCTTCGACTACCGGGAGGCCCTGCCTGAAGATCCGGAGGCTGGCCACGTCTTTCTGACGCGGGTGGAGAACCAGCGCCACGGCGTAACCGTTGGGTTTGACGAGCGAAGTGCCGGATTTGTCTGGTTCTTCTCGTTCCTCGTTTGGTTCTCGCAAATGGAGAGCGAGTTCGGCGACAAGCTAGTCATCCTCCTCGACGAACCGGGGCTTAGCCTCCATGGCAAGGCCCAAGGGGATCTGCTCCGTTACATCAAGGAACAACTGCTTCCGAAGTATCAAGTCGTCTACTCAACGCATTCACCATTCATGATCGACGCCGCGGACCTTTTCACAGTCAGAACGGTTGAGGACAAGGTCTCGCCGGATGACGACATTCTCGGCACGAAGGTCGGAGACGAAATCCTCAGCACCGACGCCGACACGATCTTTCCGCTTCGGGCCGTTCTCGGCTACGACATTACCCAGACCCTATTTGTGGGCGAGCACACTTTGCTTGTCGAAGGTCCGTCGGACCTCCTCTATTTGACCTGGGCATCTCACGAACTGCTCAGTAGAGGCAGGACTCGGCTTGATCCTCGGTGGGTTATCACTCCGACAGGCGGCATAGACAAGATCGCGAGCTTCATCGCCCTATTCGGGGGCAACAAACTCCATGTCGCGGTGCTCACTGACTTCCACTCCGGCGATAAGAAGAAGGTGAACTCCCTACGCGACCTAACGATCCTGCGGGCCGGACATGTCTTTTCCGCCGACCAATATGCCGGGGCCGCCGAGGCCGACATTGAGGACATTTTGGGCCGCGACTTCTACGCAGGGCTTGTGAACGCTGCGTACGGATTGACCGGTACAAGCACGCTCCCGGCGACGAAACCGAAGGCCGCACCTGATCTCGTCCTCGCGGAAGTCCAAGCGAAGCTCGACGTGGCTCCAGCCGCGGGTCCCGCCATTCGACCACTACCATCCCGCCGCGTTCCTAGTTCAGAATTGGGCCACGCTTCAGACCTCGTTGCCTGACATCGACGGCGCACTGGATCGATTCGAAGGTCTATTCAAGGATCTAAACGCCCTCCTCTGAGCTCGCGGACATAACTCACCTTATCGGAAGTGGTAACCAGGCTGAGAAAGGACCTGCGCCGTCGATCAAGTCACCGTGAGGTCGGCCGGACTCGGCATCGCCAAGACGTGACCCGCGCCACGGCGCAGGCGTTCGTCGATAGTGAACAGCGGCGCGTTATTGATGAGGGCGAGCGCGAGGTACTCGGCGTCGTAGGTCTTGGCCCAGCCAAGCGATCGCGCTAGGTCCCAGGCGCGCTCCGGAAGGCCGTCCGGGCGCTCGTAGCGGATCGGCAGGCCCATCAAACTCACCACGGCGGTGCGGGCGTGGTCCGGTGGCACCTCGTCGCGATACGCCATCTCACACAGGATCGAGGTGACCTCCGACGCCAACAACGGCGGAGCAATCAGCTCATGTCCCTCAAGCGGTCCTAGCGCGCCGCCGGCGAGGCTGACTTGGACGATCACGCTGGCATCCACGACCAGCAGCACGTCAATGTCCCGCGCGAGACCGTCGAACGGCCGCGACGACGTCCGGCATCGGGCCGCCCCAGAAGGTTCGCTGCCACTCGGGCGGGAGCTCGACGGTATCCTCGAGTGCCCCGATCATTTCGGCGAGGTCGGCCTCCTCGAGAACGTGCTGGGTCCCGACCTTGCGGGCGCGCAGTTTGCCTTCGCGGATCCAACGTCGAATCGTCTCGGGATTGCGTCCAGCACGTCGCGCGGCTTCAGGAACGGTCAGCATCGTTGTTGCATACTACAACATGCTTGTCACCCGTCAACCCTCGGCGCTAGCTGCCTGACCCGAGCATCGAGTCGGTCGCCGCGTCCGCGACGCCCCCATAGAACCGCTCCAGGACCTCGACGAACAGCGGTTCGTCGGGTGCGGCGCGATGGAACAGCGTCATCGACGAGCGCACCTTCATCGCGTCGAGCGAGCCGAAGATCTGGTCGGCGGTCGCGCCTGAGGTCGCCAGGACGGCGCTGACGCATTCGCGCAGCCGAGGGCCCAGGACCGGATGGTCCAGGTAGGCCCGGGCCTCGTCCAGCGACGCGATGCCGTAGAACCGGGACAGTCTCGCTGCGCCCGAGGCCGGCGACCTGCGGAAAGATGAACCAGATCCAGTGGCCGGTCTTGCGGCCCGCGCGGAGCTCGCGCAGGACACCCTCGTACACGCCTTCCTGGGCCTGCGACGAAGCGCTCCAGATCGAACGGCATCGACCCATTGTGCGACCCCGACGCCCACCGTTGCGCAGGGGAGGCGTGCCACCATGACCGAAATGGAGTCCCCTCCCCCGGCGCACCCCTGGCGCCCGACCCGCGCCGAGCTCGAGGCGGCCGACGGCCGGGCCATCCCCGACGTCATCGCCCCGGGACTCAAGGTCCTGTTCTGCGGCATCAACCCCGGCCGCTACTCGGGCGCCACCGGCCGTCATTTCGCCCGCCCGGGCAACCGATTCTGGCCGACCCTCCACGCCGCGGGCTTCACCGACCGGCTGCTGACGCCCTGGGACGGCGAGGCGATGCTCGAAGCCGGGCTCGGCATCACGAATCTCGTCAACCGGACGACCGCGACGGCCGCGGAGCTCGACGCCGAGGAGCTCCACGAGGGCGCCGCCCGCCTGCGAGCGACCGCCGAGCGCTACCGACCGGCCTGCGTGGCCATCCTCGGCATCTCCGCCTACCGGATCGCCTTCGATCGACCGAAAGCCGCCCTCGGACCGCAGCCCGAGCGCCTCGGACCGAGCAGCCTCTGGATCCTGCCGAACCCGAGCGGCCTCAACGCCCACTACCAGCTGCCGGCCCTCGCGCGAGGTCTTCCGGAGCTGCGCGACGCGCTCGAGCCCTGAGACGCCTCAGACCTCGACCGGCACGCTCTCCTCCGGCTCCTCGCGCGGCTGCGAGAACTGCGTCCGGTGCAGCCGCGCGTACAGCCCGTCGCGTGCCAGCAGCTCGTCCTGGGTCCCGAGCTCGACGAGCCAGCCGTCGTCGAGCACCGCGATCCGGTCCGCCGCGCGGATCGTCGAGAGCCGGTGGGCCACGATGATCGTCGTCCGCCCGACCTTGAGCCGGTCGAGCGCCTCCTGGACCAGCCGCTCGGACTCGTTGTCGAGCGAGCTCGTCGCCTCGTCGAGCAGCAGGATCGGCGGGTCCTTGAGGATCGCCCGGGCGATCGCCACCCGCTGACGCTGCCCGCCCGACAGGCGCATCCCGCGGTCGCCCACGACGGTGTCGTAGCCGTCGGGCAGGACGCTGATGAAGTCGTGCGCGTTGGCCGCCACGGCCGCGGCGACCATCTCGTCGTCGCTGGCGTCCAGGCGGCCGTACAGGATGTTCTCGCGGACCGTCCCGCCGAACAGCGTCGCCTCCTGCGCCACGAGCCCGATCTGGCCGCGCAGGCTGTCCACGGTCACGTCGCGGATGTCGATGCCGTCCACCCGGATCGTGCCCGCCGTGACCTCCCACAGCCGCGGGATCAGCCCGACGAGCGTCGTCTTGCCGGAGCCGGACGGCCCGACGAGGGCGAGGGTCTCCCCTGCCGGGACGGTCAGCGACACCTCGCGGACGACCGGTCGACCCGGCAGGTACTCGAACGACACGCCATCGAGCTCGATCCGGCCGGCGACCCGCCCCAGCGGCCGCGCGTCGGGCGCATCGAGGATCGTCGGTCGGGTGTCGATGATCTCGAACACGCGCTCGATGGCCCCGGTCCCCTCGCGGAACTGCCCGTACAGGCTCGCGATCGAGCCGAGGCTCGCCCCGATGGCGACGCCGTACAGCAGGAACCCGGTCAGCGTCCCGATGCCGAGCGTCCCATCGATCACCTGGTGCCCCGTGTACCAGAGCAGCGCCGCGATCGCGCCGAACCCGAGCAAACCCATCAGCGCCCCGAACCCGGCCCGCCAGAGCGCCAGCCGCGAGCCGGTCGCGACGACGGTGCGCAGGTCGGCGTCGTAGCGCTCGAGCTCCCATTCCTCGCGGACGTAGCTCTTCACGACGCGGATCCCCGAGAGCGCCTCCTCCGCGGTCGTCGTGCTGCGGGCGATCGTGTCCTGGACCTGGGTGCTGACCCGCTGGAGCGGCCGACCGAAGACGATCGCCACCGCGATCAACGCCGGCGCCAGCAGCAGGACGACGAGCAGCAGCGTCGGGCTCAGCGTGAACAGGATCACGACCGAGCCGACGAGGCCGATGATCGACGACAGCAGGCTCGTGACCGTCTGCGTCAGCATCGTGCGCACGAGCGTCACGTCGTTCGACAGGCGCGAGATGAGCTCGCCGACGCGCCGGCTGGCATGGAAGTCGAGCGACAGGGTGATCAGCCGCCCGAACAGCTCGCCGCGCAGCTGGGCGACGACCCGCTCCCCCACCACGCCAAGCAGGTACGTCTGCACGAAGCCACCGACCGCCTGGACGCAGAACAGCGCGATGAGCATCACGATCAGCTGGTCGAGCCCACCGGCGTCGCCGCCGGCGACCACCTCGGTCGTGATGCCCGCGATGATCAACGGGAACGCGAGGCCGACCGCCGACGAGACGACGAGACCGACCAGCGCGAGGGCGAACGGGCGCCAGTGCGGCCGGAGATAGCCGAACAGCCGCGCACCACGGCACGCCGCCGAAGCCGCGGACCTCGCGAACGACGGCCCCAGCGTCCGACGGGATGCGCGCGAACTGCTGGGTCATGGTCTCGATGATGTCACGAGGCGTCGCCGGCCGCCTCGGCCCGGGCCGGCCCGCGTCCTGCAACAGAGGTATTGCATCGTGACGGGACGGGCCTAGACTGCCCCAGAGGCGCGCGCGTGGACCCCCAGAGCGGCGTGCCAGGAGAGGGAGTGGCCCCGCGAAGGCGGCGGCAGGCCGCATCGGGGCCGGGGAGGGACCGATGAAACGGCTCTTGGCGCTCTTGACGGCGCTTGCACTGCTCGCGGCCGTGCCCGCGACCGCGTCAGCGGCGCGTCCGACGCGCTACACCGACCACACGGTCGGCATCAATTGCGACGGCATGGCGGCCACGAGCCGGGGGCGGCTTCGTGTTCTTCGGCGCAGTCACATCCCAACAGTTCGGGCCTGACGCGTTCGTCGACTACTGGACGGCCAATGAGCCGACCGGCAATCCGGACCGGTTCCGGGACTTCGAGCAAGTGCCCGTCGTCACGTGGAACGGCACGGTGCTCGCAGGGATCCATCCCGCTCATCGACAGCAACGGGGATCCCGCCGGCGTCGCCGGCGTTCAGCGCGACCCTCACCCCAGCGGGCGACCCGATCCCGTTCGACGATACGTTCAAGGACGGCAACCGCCGCGAGCGGTTCAGCGGTGTTACCCAGCCGATGGACCCGAGCGGCACGCTCACGATCGGTGGCTCGACATTCTCGCTCGACGAATGCTTCGCCGACGAGACCACCGTCAGCGTCTTCACGACGAACCCGAACGCGATCGTCCGGCACTTCTCGGACCGCAGCGTCAGCTGCGAACTGACCAATGCCGCTGGTGAGACGGGTTTCTTGTTCGCCAGCCTGGATGGGACCGAGGTGTTCATCGACGCGTTCGGCACATCGGCTGACGGAGCCCAGAACATCGCGGCGTTCGGCTTCGGCACCCTGGTCGGCAACGTCGTTGACGCGCCGCTCGAGACATTCGACCCGGAGACCGGCGAGCCGATCGCCGGGGGCGGCTCCGTCCACATCGAGATCGTCGGCGCCGGCGAGCGGTTCGCATACACCATCAGGAATGCGACCTTTAGGGCCGTTGTGCGAGGCACGACCGTCGACCTCGAGGGGACGCTCACCCTCGACACCATGGTCTTCGATCTCGGGGCCTGCATCGGCGTGGACGCCAAGGTCAAGGAGATCACCACCTTCCCCAAGGGCCCAAAGCCCGGTGGCAAGGTTCCCGCGAACGACCTGCCCGGCGGGGCGAAGCTGCTCACGGTCGGATCGAAGACGTCGGTCGCGACCAAGGGCGCGTCACCCAACCGCGAGGCGCCCTACGAGTGCCTGACCTTCCAGGAAGGTGACGAGGTCTTCGAGGTGCCCGTCGGGCACACCGTCTGGTATCGGATCGTCGGCACGGGTGGACCCGTGACGATCGATACGGCCGGCAGTGACTTCGACACCGTCATCGCGGTGTACACGTCCAGTGGGGGCACCTTCACGCCCGTCGCCGGCGCCTGCGTCGACGATATCCCGGTCGTACCGGTGGGTCGCAGCCTGCAATCGGCGGTGACCTTCAACACCGTGGCTGGGACGTCGTACTACGTCCAGATCGGCGGGTTCCCGGAGTCCTTCCCGTACGGCAACCTGCGGGTCGCCGTGCGCTGACCCTCGTCGAGAACCGGAAATCTACCGCGGGCCGACCCATCGGGCGGCCCGCGGTTCACGTCCCGCCCGTTCAGCCGCCGGCCAGCACGCGGAGGCGCTCGATCAAGGCGGCTCCCGCCGGGGACGGCGGGCTGACGACGACATGCTCGGCGAGGTTGGCCGCCGTTGATGCCGACACGACTCTTCCGTCGGCCTCGAGCATGTTGACCAGCCGTTCGAGCGCTTCGATCGACACGTGGATCTCGTCGGTGTCGAACGCCAGCGCGGCCCGGTCGATCACGTAGACACGCACATCGATCGGGATCGTCGGGGTGGGCCACGACCAGGCCGCGATCTCCTCGACGCCCGGAGCGCCGGGCAGGGCGTGCACGATCGTCGGTGCGCTCGTCGCGGCCTCGGTCGCGTAGATCCATATGTCGACGCCGGTGGACCGTAGCCGCTCCGTCAGCCGTCCGGCGGCGAAGCCCTGGAACATGTTGCGGTTGAGCGGCGCGATGTCGATCGCGATCCAGTCGTCGCTCCCAACCTCGGTGGATCGGCGGATGCCCCGCGGAGCCACGGGATCTCCGATCGCGAGGATGTGCCGGATCTGGGCCGCCTTGTGCGAGCCCCGGAGGCCGATCGCGATCTCGTAGCTGAGGAACGAGCCGATCCCGACCGTCGCGCCCGCGGGCACGTTCTTGCGGACCCAGTCGACCGTGGTCGTGATCGCCGCCGCTCGAGCAGCGCTCGTGCGCATCTCGCGGAACGTCAGGGCGTGTTGGGCGAGGACCGTGGACGCGGCCACGAACAGGACTACGAGCGCGACCGGGACCGCGGCCGCGGCGAGTCGGGGGCGCCGTTCGTGGATGTGCAACATCCGGATCGCCGTCTCACCGAGCCACAGCCAGCCGGCGGCGGACAACGCTGCGGCGATCGCGATCTGGGCCAGGCAATTGCGTGGCGGCTCCCCGACCTCGACCACCAGGAGCACCAGCGGCAGACTGCAGATGGTGGCCAGCCACAGCTCGGTCAGAGCGGTTCGCCCGCGGTGGCCGGCCGCGCGCCAGGCGGCGATCGAGAGCACGACCCCCACGGCTCCGGCCCCCGCAACGAGCTTGAGCGCCCCGGGCAGCCAGGTCGCGGCGTAGCGGGCGATCTGGGTCGGGTCCAGGAGGGCGGTCCCGCGCGACTCGAGCGCCCCGGCGAAGACGCCGAGCAGGGCGACGCACCAGACCGCGGTCAAGGCGGCGGCGAGGACGATCCGGCCCGGGCCGCCAGCCCGCAGCCGCAGCCGGCGAGCCAGATCCTCAAGGGGTCGGAGCGGCGGCATCCGTGCCGCGTAGATCCCGACCCCGGCGAGGACCGCGATCCCGGCGCCGATCGGGGCGAGGGTCCAGGCCGGGGTGCCGAGCCGATAGACGATCCCGGACAGGTCCGCCACCAGCAGGAACCACCACGACATGCCGATCGCCGCGACCGCCAGCATCCAGCCGCCAGAGACGGCCAGCGCTCGCCACGGCCGCCCGGAGACGATCCCGGCCAGGAATGGCACGGCGGCCAGGGGCAGCGCGATCTCCTTGACGAGGAACGCGAGAGCGAAGACCGCTCCCGCCACGATGGCCCGCCGCGCTCCCCCGCGACGGATCGCGTCGAACCCGAGGACGAGGAACAGGACCGCCAGAGTCGCTGCGGGCAGGTCCAGACGGGCGGTTCGCGTCAGGTCGTGGACATAGGTGACACCGACGATGCCGGCCGCAGCCATCGCACCGACGGCTGGCCGCACGCCCCAGCCCAGCACCCCGGCCAGGAGGACAAGCCCGATCCCGGCAATCGCGTCGAGGAGGTGCCCGGTGTCGAGCGGATCGATCCCGAACCAGACATCGGGGAGGACGAGGATGGTGGACCAGACCGGGGCGTGGAGGAGGAAGAAGTCGCCGAACGCTGAGCGCGGACCCCTTCCGTCAAGGACGTTGTAGCCGATGCCGATGTACTTGGCCTCGTCGAACGAGAGGAAAAACGGCGGAACGGCCAGTAGGAGCGCCCCGAATACCAGGCCTGAGGCGATGACGACGAAGCGCGAGAATCGATCCTCGACCGCTCGGTCGGCCGATCCGGACAGCGAGTCCTGCGGCATCGGCCGATGATACGTTCCGGGCACGCGTATGCCGTCGCGACGCGCGGCTCATGTTCCGCAGGCGAACGCGAAGTAGATCGGGATGTCGAGCCCGATGTGGACGGCCATCGGAATCAGGAGCGATCGGGTCCGCACCGCGATGACCCCGGCCAGCAGCCCGCCCACGCCCAGGGCCAGCATCAGGGGCAGCTGCAACCCGATGACGTCCGAGCCCGAGTGCGCCACGCCGAACACGACGGCCTGGCCGACGACGGCCGGGCCGAGCCCCATGACCTTGGCCGACCAGCCCAGCAGCGCGCCGCGATAGATGACCTCCTCCATGACCCCGTTCGCGGCCGCGAACACGAGCGCGGGCACGAGCGCCGCGGCCACCAGCTCGTAGCCGACGTCGCCGAAGAACGGCCGGGCGAGATACGGGCCGACAAGCAGCGCGACCGGACCCGACACGAGGAAGCCGACGACAGCCCAGCGGACCCAGCGGCGGGCGGGCCAGCGCAGCGACAGCGACGCGGGGGTCGCCCGCAGGATGAACGCGAGGCCCGCGAGGGCGCCCAGGACCACCAGCGCCTCGAGAGCGCGCCAAGTCGCCACGGGCGAGGCCGGGTTCGCACAATCGGACCCGTCGAGGGCCGCCGCCGGGGATGCCAGGCCGCCCCAGAACAGGCTCAGTGCGACGGGCACCGCCGCGGCCCACGCCCAGCGCACGGGCGCGTCGCGCACGATCGCCACGGCTGCGCCGAGCGCGAGCACCACGAGGACGACGACGCGCAGCGCCGGCACCGCCGCCGCGAGCACCAGCAACCCGAGGGGCACCGCGGACCGCGCGAAGTCCACGGGGTCGCTCGGGAGATAGCGGCGCGCGGCTCCCACGCTACCCCTCCCGCACTGGCGGCGGCAGGGCTGCCTCGAGGAGGGTTGCGAGCGCGCGGGCGAAGGTCGCGGTCATGTGGTGATCGTCGCGGTAGACGACAAACCGATCGATCGTCGCGGGGCACGGTTCGGTCGGGCAGACCCACCCTGACGGATCGATGAAGTCGACATGCGCCTGCGCCGCTGCCCTGCGGTCCGCGTCCATGTGTCCCCGATCGACCGCCCAGCGCGATGGGGTCGCGCACGCGAGCGACGTCGTCGAGATGATCGGACAGGCAGACCGGCGGGTCGCCAGCTGGATCGGGGGTATCACCGAGCAGGACGACATCGCCGGCGCGCTCCCGGATCGACGTGAGGACCCGTTCCACCCCCGCCGTCCACAAGTCCTCGCGGCCCGACGACCAGATCGGTGCGCCGTCCACGAGCAGCACCGCCCCGCGGGTGTTTGCCACGACGACGAGGGCAGGTCGCTCCGCCACGATCCGGCCCATCACGGCGTCGTTCCAGAGGCGGCACTCCGCGTACGGGCGCTTGAGCCTGGGGTGCCAGATCTCCAGGTCGGCCGCGGGACAGCTCGATTTGGTCAACGATACGAGGCGCAATCCCCGGATCTGCGCGATCCGTTCGAGGGTCGGGAACCATTGGGCCGCGTGTGAGTCCCCGATGAGGAACATCGAGCCGGGTGCGTCCGCTTCGCCATACGCGCACGTCGGTGGGGCGGTGTCCGCGGCCTCGGCATGGCAGCCGGCGGCGTACACCGGCGGGACGTCGTCGCGCACCGCGGCCAGGGGCGGCACCAAGTCGATCGGGACCGGGCCCCCGGGAGTGGGTGGCAGCGTCGAGCCTGGGGCGAGATCGCTCGTCGGCAGCACGAGTTCTACCAGCGACGCGTCCGACGCCGCGACGGGCGCCATCGTGACCCGCCCGACAGCCAGCGAGCCCGCCGCAACGACGACACTCATGACGCCGGCCAGGGCAAGCGTCCGACTCGGGCGCCTCGCCGCCAGCGGGCCGTAGCGGATCGGGTCCTCGATCCAACGTTGGCTCGCTGCCGCCAGGACGAACGTGAGTCCCAGGAGGCCGATCACGGCCGGCCACGGCAGCGGCGCCTCGATGGCGGCAGCTGGCAATACGAGGATCGGCCAATGCCACAGGTACAACGAGTACGAGATTCCTCCGATCCAGCGCATCGGCGCGATCGCGAGGACCCGTGACGGCGACGGCAGGGGCGCAGCCAACCCGCCTGCCAGGACGAGGGCGGCGCCACCCACCGGAAGGAGCGCGGCAACGCCCGGGAACGGCGTCGTGTCATCGAATGCGATCGCCCCAACGACGATCGCAACGATGCCGACCAGGGCCGACACGCCGAGTGCGAACCGAGGCAGGCGCGCCACTCGGGCCGCGAATACGACCAGGAGCGCGCCGACCCCGAGCTCCCAGGCGCGCGTCGGCAGCATGAAGAAGGCCCACGGGGCGTTGCTTGCGGTGAGGGTCACCGACAGGACGAGTGAACCGACCACGACCGCTGCGATCACCGCCACGATGCGTCGCGGATCGGCCACTCGTCCGGCCGCGACCAGGAGCAGCGCCGGCCAGACGAGATAGAACTGCTCCTCGACGCCCAGCGACCAGAAATGCAGTAGCGGTGAGGGATCCAGTTCTGCCTGCAGGTAATCGGTCGCCTGCATCGCGAACCGGATGTTGCTGACGTACAGCGCTGCGGCCGCCCCGTCGGCAGCCACATCGGGCATGCGCAGCGGTGGAAGCAAGATCGCGGACGCAACCACCGTCGCGACGATCACGACGAGGGCGGCCGGAAGCAGGCGCCGGATGCGTCGTGCGTAGAACTGGCGGAGGGAGAGCCGTCCGGTCGAGCTGAGCTCGCGCGTGATCACGCCGGTGATGAGGAACCCGGAGATGACGAAGAAGACATCGACCCCGACGAAGCCCCCGCCAAAGCCCGGCACGCCCGCGTGATAAGCGAGCACCAACAGGACGGCGATGGCGCGGAGGCCCTCGATGTCCGGTCGAAACCCCTCGCGCTGAGTCCTGGTGCCCGCGGCCGGAGCCGGGTCAGGCATTGCTGCCCGTCACGATGACGAGCGCCGGACCTGCAGGGGGTTCGGCCGCGAGCAGCCCGGCCCACGAGGCCGCGGCCGCTCCTTCCACGGTGATCCCGAGCTCGTCGGTCAACTCGGCCTGGGCGGCCCGGAGGGCGTCCTCGGAGACCGTGACCATGTCGTCGACCCGGCCGCGCATGAGCTCGACCGCACGTGGGATCGCGACACGCGAGGCGATACCGTCGGCGTACGTGGCCGCGCTGTCGGTGTCGATCGGCCGGCCGGCCCGCCACGACAGCGTCATCGCCGCCGCGGCCTCGGCCTGGACGCCCAGCACTCGGCAGTCGGGCGCGGCGTGGCGCAGCCACGACCCGATGCCGTTGATCAGCGCGCCATTGCCGACCGGCACGGCCGCGACCGCCGGCATGGACAGCAGCCCGGCGGCGACCGCATCGGTGATCTCGAGCGCGAGCGTCGCGGCGCCGGTCGAGATGCGGGCGTCGTCGCCGTCGACCAGCAGCGCGGCATCATGCTCGGCGGCATACGCCTCCGAGACCGCGCGGGCGTCGTCGAAGTCGTCGCCGGCCTCGATCACCGTGGCGCCGAGCGCCCGCATCCGGGCGACCTTCGCGCGGTTCGCCCGGGTGGAACAGAACACGACGGCCGGCACGCCCAGCGCACGCGCCGCGTACGCGACGCCCTGCCCGAAGTTGCCCGCGGACACGCACACGACCGCGCGGTCCGGCCCGACGCTCCCCTCCCCCGCCAGCGCCGCCATGACGACCCACGTGCCGCGGCCCTTGAACGAACGGATCGGGTTGACGGTCTCGACCTTGACCAGGACCGGGACACCCAGGCGCGCGGAGAGGCCCTCGTGGACGTACTGGGGAGTGCCGGTGAAGACCGGATCGATCCGCTCGTGCGCGGCGCGGATGGCCGCCGGCTCCAGGTCCGGGTGCGCGATCACGGCGCGAGCTGCCCGGGACATGAAAACGCCCGAAGGAACGGCCGGTCCGTAGTTGTCAATACCGATGTAAACACCGGTACCGCCACTTGCGGTCTGGCGCCCCTTCGAGCAAGACGAACTGTATCCGGCGACCCGGGGGCCTGGGAAGGGGGTTTATCCACGAGTTTGCGACTTCGGTGCGCTGCAGTCGCGGATCGTCCACAGGCCATCCACAGCAACGTGGCGACGACCGCCGCCTGGCCCCAGATCTGCATGCGCCCCATCGTGCCACGCGCCCGCCGGCCGCGGCGTCCTCGGGCGGACAAAGAGAAACGCCCGAAGGAACTCGATCACTAGATGCTTCGATCCAAGTAAACCCAGATCAAATCACTAGATGTTCGTGCCCCTTCAGGCAAGGCCTACCTTACCCGGCGCCGCACCCGCCCACAATGCCGTTATCCACGAGTTTCCTTGCCGGAGCCTTGCATTTCGAGGTGCTGTCCACACGCTTTCCACAGCCCGGGGCTCCCGGGATCGCCTCAGCGGCGGCGCAGCAGGAACAGGACCCGGAGGCTGTCCTCGATCGGCGCTTCCTGGACGACCTCGAACCGTTCCGTCGCGGCCGCCCGGAATCCGTCCAGCGTGTAGTCGGGGAAGACGTCACGCCGCGTGGCCAGCAGCCGCCGGACCATGCGGTCCTCCTTCGGGACGAACTCGACGATCGCCCACGGGCCGAGATCCGCGAACAGCCCGAGCACCATCGGCAGCGGCACGTTGCGCGAGATCGCGAGGTGATGGACCAGGGCCAGAGAGAGCGTGATGTCGGGATCCGCGCGGTCCAGCAACGAGCGTCGCTCGCGACCCGCCCAGCCGATGCCGGGGCTCGGGTTCGCCACATCGAGGATGAGCGGCAGGATGTCCGCCCTGCCCTCGGTGCGAAGCTGGCGGTAGTTCCGCTCCGCCGCCGCCGGGTCGATGTCGAAGGCGAGGACCCGCTTGCCGGCATCTGCCGCGATCCGGCTGTACCGGCCGGTGTTGGCGCCAAGGTCCCAGAGCCGCGATCCCTGGGCTTCACCGACGAAGGCCTCCACGAGTCGCGCCTTGTCCGCGGTCGCGGCATCGCCGTAGCTCGTGTGGTCGGCGTAGTCCGACCACTCGGTCCCGGCCGGCTCCCAGCGCAGCCGCTCGACCGTGCCACGCAGGTTCCGGATGAGCCCCTCGAGCCGCCCCCGGCTGATCCGCGCTCCTCGCGCCGCGTCGACGTCACCCTCGTCCTCGTTGCCGGCATACCGCCGTTGGGCTCGAGCGTGGAGGTGGACGTGCGACAGCAAGCCGAAGTTCAGGCGGGTCCGCCACGGCAGCAGGTCGCTGGCGAGATCCAGCGGCACCCCGTCGGGGTCGGCACGGAGCAGGCTCGCCAGCCGGACGTCGCGTCGGGCGATCAGGGCCAGCGGCGCCAGGAAGTGTTCGCAGAACTGGCGGTACGCCACCCAGGGCGCGCCTTCGTCGAGCGGCTCGAACGAGAGCGAATCGATGAGGATCGGGCGGGCATCGCGGAACTGGACGTTGTAGGCCGAGGCATCCTTGAGCTGCCAGCCCTCGGCCATCGCGTCCAGCTGGGCGTCGAGCGTCAGGAGCGCGGCATCGCGCAGCTCGCCGAAGGTCCACTCGTACGGATAGCTGATGAACTCGATCTTCTCGGGCCGGATGACCGCGTGGGCGTCGGCGCCCTGGGCGCGCTCGATCGGGACGGGCTCATACGGGATGAGCCGGTCGCCATCGATGAGGCGCTGCTTGAGCGGGCTTGCCTCGAAGGCGTCCCACTCGGCGGCGAAGCTGCGCTGGATCTGGCGGTAGGGCTGGCCGTCCTGCCAGAAGATGAAGCCGCTGGGATCGCGGAACGAGCCAGCGTCCCGCTCGGGGTGTCCGGCCACGGCGGCCGGGTCCGTGCCTGGGCCCGCGGAGGCCGGGTCAGCGACCCCGGGTGCTGTCATGCACAGGCGCGGAGGGCTTGCCCTCGTCGCCGCGACGACGCACCACGCTCAGGAACCGACCGATCTGGTGCCGGAAGAAGAGCGGCACGGCGATCGCCGCCGCGATCGCGGTCTGGATGATGAGGCTGCCGGTGCCCGGATCGATATACGCGAGTTCAAGCATGTTCGCGGGTCGCTCCGTTCTTGGTTAACCGTCCGATAATCCCCTGATGACCAACGATAGCACGGCCTCCCGAGCTACGGCTCCGAGAGAAGGTCGTCTTCGTGCGCCCTGGCGCGGCCGGCCGCTCCCCGTGCATCCCCTGCTGCTGGCCGCGTATCCGGTCCTGTTCCTGTACGGGCAGAACCTGGGCGAACTGGATCCGAGTGACCTCGTCGGGCCTCTCGTCGCGATCGTCCTCGCCGCTCTGGTCGCCACGATCGTCGGCGCCTACCTCGTCCGTGACGGCCGGCGGGCGGCCCTGGTCGTCTCCGTCCTGGCGGCCGCCCTCCTCCTGTACGGCCACCTCGCGGGACTCCTGGGTCCATTGGGAGTCCGAGCCGTCGTGCTCCAGGTCGGCTGGATCGGCCTCATCGGCCTCACGGTGGTGTTCGCGGCCAGGGCCGGATCGGCTCGACTGGCGTTGGTGACTCGCGGCCTCAACCTCGTGACCGCGCTCCTGGTGATCATCACCATGGTGTCGATCGTGCCCGCGGAATTCGCTCGAGGGAGCCGGAGCGCCGCGTCGGCGACGCCGATCGGGGGGACGGCGGGCACCGGCCGCGACATCTGGTACCTGGTGTTCGACCGCTACGGGTCCGCCCGATCGCTCGACCTGCTCTACGGGATCGACGACGGACCCTTCCTCGATCGGCTGCGCGCCAGGGGCTTCGACATCGTGACCGATAGTCACGCGAACTACGTCAAGACCGCCTTGTCCCTGGCGGCCACGCTGAACCTCGAGTACCTCGACGATATCGCCACCGCGCAGGACCCGGCCTCGGAGGACCACCGTCCGATCTATCGGCACCTCGCCGACCACGCCGTCGGCCACTTCCTGCACGATCGAGGCTATCGCTATGTCCATGTCGGCTCGACCTACGACCCGACCGAGACGAGCCCGCTGGCCGATCTCAACCCACGGATCGATGGCCCGACCGACTTCGTCGATGCGCTGTTCGACGTGTCGGCGCTGCCGGCCATCGCGCGTCGGCTCCGGATCCGCACGAACACGCCCGCACGAGAGCGTCACTACCAGGTCGGACGCTTCCAGCTCGATACGCTCGACGACCTCGTCACCGAACCCGGCCCGAAGTATGTCTTCGCGCATATCCTGCTGCCGCATCCCCCGTACACGTTCGCGAGCGACGGTCGGTTCCTGACGGACGCGGAGGACGCGGCGCTGACCAAGGCTGAGGGCTATGCCCAGCAGCTGAACTACCTGCAGTCGCGGCTCGAGGCCCTGGTCGACCGCCTCCTCGCGATACCAGAGGCGGAGCGGCCGATCATCGTCCTCCAGGCAGATGAGGGGCCATACCCGGTCGACTACGGGCGAAATACCGTCGGCTACGACTGGGCGACGGCGACGCCCGAGGACCTCGAGATCAAGTTCGGGATCTTCAACGCCATGTACCTGCCCGGGCGTGATGGGCCCGACGTTCCCACGACCCTCAGCTCCGTGAACACCTTCCGGTTGATCTTCAACGCGTACTTCGGCGCCGACCTGCCGCTGCTCCCCGACCGATCATTCACGTCCGCGGGCAAATTCCGGCCCTACGACCTCACCGAGATCACGAATCGCCTGCCGACGGCCGAACCCTAGCCGGTGGCTACCTGTGCCCGGATCCATGCACGGGAGTCCAGACTTGTTCGCGGGTCGCTCCTGTCATGGGTAATGGCCCGATAATCATCTGGTGACCAACGTCAGCACAACCCACCCAAGCACAGCCGATGCGGTCACGACGGCCATCCCCCGGCGGCTTCGCACGGCGTGGAGCGGCCGGCCGCTACCAGTGCATCCGCTGCTGGTCGCCGCCTACCCGGTCCTGTTCCTCTACGGCGCGAACCTCGGTGAGCTCGAGCTGTCCGACCTGCTCGGCCCGCTGGTCGCCGTCGTAGCCGCCGCGCTGGTGTTCATGGTGATCGGCGCGGCCGTCCTTCGCGACAGCCGCCGCGCCGCGCTCCTGGTGTCCGCAGTGGCCGCGATGCTGCTGCTGTACGGCCACGTCGCCGGGGTCCTGGCGCCGCGCGGCGTGCTTGCGGCGTTCCAGCAGATCGGCTGGGCTGCCTTCGTGTTCGCGGCCGGGGTGCTGGCGCTTCGTCTCGGCACTGGTCGATTGGCGTCTGTGACACGTGCGCTCAACCTTGTCATGGCGGTTCTGGTCGCCTTCGCCCTCATCACGGTCGTGCCCGCGGAGGTCGATCGGTTCGGCCGGACCACCGCCGCGACCGCGGCGGTCGGGGGCGACGCCGGCCCGGGCCGCGACATCTGGTACCTGGTCTTCGATCGCTACGGGTCCGCGAGTTCGCTCGATCTCCAGTACGACATCGACGACCGGCCCTTCCTGGACCGCCTTCGCGCACGCGGTTTCGAGATCGTGACTGACAGTCATGCCAACTACGTCAAGACCTCACTGTCGTTGGCCGCAACACTGAACCTGGACTACCTCGACGATCTCGTCGCCGCGCAGGATCCAGCGTCCGACGACCACGGACCCGTCTTCGAGCGGCTGTCCGACCATGCGGTCGGACGATTCCTGCAGGAGCGCGGCTACCGATACATCCATGTCGGCTCGTACTACGGCCCGACAAAGAACAGCAAGATCGCCGATCGCAACCTTCCGCCCGGTGGGCCATCCGACTTCGTCGCCACCCTGTATGACACCTCCGCCCTGCCGGCGATCGCCCGCCGCCTGCGCATCGGCCCGGTGGATTCCCCTCGCCAGCGGCACTACGCAGCGGGGCGCCATCAGCTCGACACGCTCGACGACGTCGCGGACGATCCGGGTCCGGCGTTCGTCTATGCGCACGTGATGCTGCCGCACCCGCCCTACACGTTCGCGAGCGACGGGTCGTTCGTGACCGACGAGCAGGACGTCGGTCGGCGGCAGGCGCTGGCGTACGGCGAGCAGCTGACCTACCTGCAGACACGGGTCGAGGCCCTGGTGGACCGGCTGCTGGCCCGTCCCGAAGCGGAGCGGCCGATCATCATCCTGCAGGCGGACGAGGGCCCGTATCCACGCGAGTACGCCCGAAACACGATCGAGTACGACTGGGCGACCGCCTCGACGGATGAGCTCGAGATCAAGTTCGGGATCCTGAACGCGATGTACCTGCCTGGCGAGGAGTCACCGGCGCCGTCGCCGACCCTCAGCTCGGTCAACACGTTCCGCCTGGTCTTCGATCGCTACTTCGACGCCGACCTACCGCTGCTCCCCGACCGCTCGTACACGTCGGCCGGCAAGCTCCGGCCGTACGACATGACGGAGATCACGGATCGACTGCCCCCGCCGCGATCGAGCGCAGTCGATCCATGAGGACATCGGTCGTCGCCGTCGCGGGTTCGGGCTGGATCTGAGGCTCGAGACGACGCGCGAGCTCGACGGCGTGTTCGCGTTCGACGAGGGTCACGATCCGCTCGAGGGCCTCGGGCGCGACGTGGATCCGGGCGGTGTCGAGGGCGAGCTCGTCAGGGTCCAGCCGGAAGACGAATGACTCGATCGGGGCGCCGCGGGGCCGCTCGAACGTCCAGTGCGCGACCTCCTCGAAGCCCGGCGCGCCCTCGATCGCCGGGATGATCGTCGGGGCCGCGGTCGAGGTGCCCGTGGTGTAGACCCAGTAGCTGGCATCGCTGTCGCGGAGACGCCCGATGAGCGTGTCCGCCGAGAACGCCTGGAACTCGTTCACGTTCTTCGGGGCGATATCGATCGAGACCCAGTCGTCGGTCGCCTCGCGACCGAACCCGGTGACGCCATCCGGCGCCTCGACATCGGCGACCACCGTCTGATGGTGGACCGGGCGCAGCCTGAAGTCGTCGCGCAGCGGCAGACCCATCTCGAACCCGAGGTACGACCCGAATGCGATCGTGGAGCCGGGCTCCACGTTGTCCCGCACCCACGCGACCACCGTGTCGACGGCCTCCTCCCGCGTCGCGACGGTCCGGCGGTAGTCGATCGGGGCCATGAGGACGGCGCCGGCGCTGACCAGGCTGATCGTCAGGAGACCGGCAACGGCGCGCTCAAGGAACGCCGGGTCCGCGCGAGACGCCTGCGCCTGGGCACGAAGCGCGGCGGCGACCGCCCCCGCGACGACGAGGCCGATGGTCAGCCCGCCGAACGCGGCGACACGGGTCCGCACACCGAGGAGGTCGCCGAAGGCTCCCCCGAAGATCGCGCCGAACACAGCGCCGACCGCCAGGATCGTCAGCGAGGGCCACCGGCGGACCGCCAGCTCGAACAGCCACAGCCACCCGGCCGCCGCGATGCCAGCCCCGATCGCGAGCTGGGCGAGGTAGTTGCGCGGCGCCTCGCCCACGCCGATGACGAGGATCACGAGGGGCAGGCCACAGATCGTGGCCAGCCACAGGTCCTCGAGCGCCTCTCGGCGGCCCAATGCGGGATCCCGTCGCGCCACGATCGACAGCACGAGGCCGACCGCGCCGATCGCGATCATGACCAGGATCGGGTACCACTCCAGTACGTACTGGGCGATCTGGGGCAGATCGATCAGCGCCGTGCCGCGAGTCGTCAGGGTGCCCGTGAAGACCAGCGTCAGGCCGACGACCCAGGCGGTCGTGAGACCGACCACGAGCCACGTGCGGCCGCGACCCTCGAACCGGGCCTCGAACCCCTCCCCCGCCGCCGGCGGCTCGAGCCGGCTCGCCAGCACCGCGGCCACCCCGATCACGATCAACGCGAGGCCGATCGGCGCGAGCGTCCAGCCGGGGGTTCCCAGGCGGTAGACCCGGTCGGTCACCTGCGCCACGAAGATGAACCACGGTGCCACCACGGCGGTCGCGCCCAGGATCAACCAGCCGGAGGCCCGGAGGATCGGTCGCCACGGCTGCCGGTGGAGCACGGCGGCGAGGATCGGCACGGGCGCGAGCGGCAGCGCGATCTCCTTGACGAGGAAGGCCAACCCGAAGAGCAGCCCCGCCAAGATCGAATATCGCGTCGAACCACGTCGGACGGCGACGAGGCCCAGCGCCAGGAACGCGATAGCGAGCGTCGTCGACGGGATGTCGAGACGCGACGTGCGGGTCAGCTCATGGATGTAGGTGGTCGCCAGGAGCGCGATCGCGGCCAGCGCACCGGCGGCGGGCCGGATCCGCCATGCGAGGGCGGCGCTCACGAGCAGGAGGCCCACTCCGCTCAGCGCGTTGAGGAACCGCCCCACGACCAGCGGATCGATCCCGAGCGCGACCGCGGGAGCCACGACCACGGTCGACCACACCGGCGCATGCGGCAGGAAGTAGTCACCGAATACCGTCCGCGGCCCCTGCCCCTCGACCATGCTGTAGCCCACGCCGACGTAGCGGGCCTCGTCGAACGTCACCGGGAACGACGGTGCAAGTGCCAGCGCGATGGCGAAGACGACGGCCGACGCGGCCACGAAGGTCAGCGACAGCCGCCGTTCCGAGCTCAGGATGAACATGACCTCGGATGGTACCGGGCGCTCCTCGGGTGGCGCGGTGGCGGCCGCTGCGGCGCGGGCCCCGTCTAGCCGGTTGCGGCGGTCGGACCCGTCCCGTTCGTCGCCTCGGTCGCGGCCTGCGCCCAGCGCTCCGAGGCCGCCTCCAGCTCGCTGGCCAGCGCCGGCGCCACGCGACCGACGATCCGCACGTCACGCTCGCCGTACTCGAGCTCCACCGTCCCGCGCTCGCGAACCCGGGCGAGCAGTTCGCCCGCCGTGTAGGGCACCGCCGCGTCGATATCGACCCACAACGTGCCCAGCAGCGCCGCGATCTCGGCCCGGAGCGTGTCCATCCCGAAGCCGGTCAGCGCCGACACCAGCACGGAGCCCGCGACCGCCGGCGCGACCGCACCGCCGTCCAGCGCGGCCCGCTCGACGAGGTCCGCCTTGTTGAACGCCAGGAGCCGCGGCTTCTCCCCTGCCCCGAGCTCGTCGAGCACGGTCTGGACGGTCGCGCGGTGCTCCTGGACGTGCGGATCGGACGCGTCGACGACCTCGACGAGGACGTCCGCCCGGTTGACCTCCTCGAGCGTCGCGCGGAACGCGTCGACCAGCTGGTGGGGCAGCTTGTGGATGAACCCCACGGTGTCGGTGATGATCGCGGTCTGGCCCTCACCGAGCTTCACCTGGCGGCTCGTCGGGTCGAGCGTCGCGAACAGCTTGTCCTCGGCCCTGGCCACCTCCGAGCCCACGAGCGTGTTCAGCAGCGTCGATTTGCCGGCATTCGTGTAGCCGACGATGCCGACCGTCGGCCACAGGCGTCGATCGCGGCCGCGCGCCGCGGTCGAGCGCTGCTGGCGGACCTGCTCGACGCGCTCCTTCATCTTCGAGATCCGAGTCCGGATGATCCGGCGGTCCGTCTCGAGCTGGCTCTCGCCCGGGCCTCGGGAGCCGATCCCGCCCTGGGTTCGCGAGAGGTGGGTCCACAGCTTGGTCAGGCGCGGAAGCTGGTATTCGAGCTGGGCGAGCTCGACCTGAAGCCGGCCCTCGTGGGTCTGCGCGTGCAGCGCGAAGATGTCGAGGATCAATCGGCTTCGGTCGATGACCTTGACGCGCAGGAGGTCCTCGAGCGCGCGCTGCTGGGCCGGCGACAGCTCGTCGTCCGTGATGAGGAGATCGAACCCGGTCTCACGCTTGGCCGCCGCGAGCTCCTCGGCCTTGCCCTTGCCGATGTACCAGTTCGGATCGACGTGGCGGCGGTTCTGCCATTCCGCGCCCACGACCTCGGCCCCGGCGGTGGTCGCGAGGTTCGCGAGCTCCGACAGGGATTCCTGGGCCGTCCAGCCGTCCTCGGAGCCGGTGTCGACGGCCACGAGGAAGGCCTTTTCGACCGGGACTTCGAGATCGATGAGGCGGGAGGTCATGCGCGTGCAGGATAGCGTGCCCGGGCGATGACGGCCCGCTGCAACGCCTCTCGGGCGAAGCTGGCGATCCCGAGGAGGTACCGCATGTCCGAACCGCGACCAGAGACGCCCCGACAGCCGGATCCCGACGACGTCGCGCGACATCGAAGAGATCGCGAACCTGCAGGGCGAGGCGATGCCCATCGACCAGGACGCGGTCCTGGAGCCCGATGAGATCGAGCAGCGCCGCGAGCCGACGCAGACTGAGCTCGACCGCGGCGAGCTCAGCTCCGGATCCGGAGGCAGAGGACGGAGACACCGAGAGCCTCGATGGACTGGCGCTGCGACGACCTGCGCGAGGGCGAGACCGACGATCCCGACGTGGCGACCGAGGAAGGGCTTGCCTATGTCGCACCGTCGGACCCACCGTTCCGAGTCGACGCCGAGGATCCCGAAGGCATCGAAGTGGCCGGCGCGAGCGGACGAGTCCGGCGAGCTCGACCTGACCGCCCGCATCCGCGACGCCCTCGAGCGGGACGCGGCAACCAGCGGCTACGCGGACCGACTCGTCATCGGCACTCGCGGCTCGACGGCCGTCGTACGCGGGATCGTCGACGACGTCGACGACAGCGACACGATCGTCGCAGTCATCGAGGGCGTGGACGGGATCGAGGAGGTCATCGACGAGACCGAGCTGGCCGACGGCTAGACCGGGTCCGCCGCCTCGCGCCTCCGCCACTGTCAGCCCCAGGCACGCTTTCCACACAGTCCTGCGTGTTGGGTTCCCGGTCGTCAGCCCCAGGCACGATTTCCGCACAGCCCCGCGTGTTCGTGAGCTCAGATCGCGAGGATCGGCCCACGAAACAACGGCTCATGAGAGAGCTGTCCCAGTTTCGTAACTGGAGGTGACGTCCGCGCCTTGTCGGCGGTCACGATGAGGTTGGCCGGGCCAACTCCCACGCGTGCTCGAATGGATCCGTGTCCGTGGCGTCCAGCCAGGTGATGTCGGGCTCGCTGCGGAACCAGGTTCGCTGGCGCTTCGCGAACGCGATGTTGCGCTTCGTGTCCGTGGCTACGGCTTCCTCGAGCGTCGTGCGGCCGTCCGCCACGTCCCAGGCCTCGTGATAGCCGATGGCCGAGAACGCCGGCAGGTCGGGGTCGTATCGCTCCCTGAGCGACACCGCCTCGTCGACCAGCCCGTCCGCGAATTGTTGGCGGGCTCGGGCGCCGATGCGACGCTCATGCTCGTCGCGGCCCAGCGTCAGCCCGATCCAGATGACCGGCCCGTCGTAACCGCGTGGGGCCGGGCGGGGACCGTCGCCGCGCAGCTCGGCGATCTCGAGGGCGCGCAGCACGCGGCGCGGGTTGGCCGTATCGGTCTGGGCTGCCAGGGTCGGGGCCATCGCCTTCAGTCGCTCGACGAGGGGTGTGAGGCCACCATCGGCGAGTTCCGCTTCGAGACGGGAGCGCAGAGCCGGGTCATCGGGCAACGCGTCGAGGTCGATGCCGCGGGCGACGGCGCGCAGGTACAGGCCCGTGCCGCCAACGAGCAGGGCGACGCCGTCGCGCGCGGCCAGCTCGGTCAGCACCCCGCGGGCGTGCGCCACGAAGTCGGCCAGGGCGAACCGTTCCGGCGGATCGACGAGGTCCAGGCCCTCGTGCGGGACGCGCGCCCGGTCGGCGGCGCCCACCTTGGCCGTCCCGATGTCGAGGCCGCGATAGACCTGCCGGGAATCGGCCGAGATCACCGTGGCGGGCCGGCCTTCCCCGATGAACGCCTCGGCCAGCCGGATCCCGAGCTCGGTCTTGCCGGTCGCGGTCGCGCCGGCGACGACGACGAGCGGTGGGGCGTCGGCCATCTCGGCATACTGCACGAGCGATGCCCTTCCCGCACGTGTTCGAGCCCGTCGCGCTGCGCCACAAGACCCTGACCAGCCGCATCACGTTCGGGGCTCACACGGCGAACATGGCCGAGGCCGGACTGCCCGGGGACCGGCATGTCGGCTACTACCGGGAACGAGCGCTGGGCGGCGCCGGGATGATCGTCGTGGAACCTGTGCCGGTCCACCGGACCGCGGTCCTGACCAGGGGCAACTTCCGCCACGGCGACGACGCCGTCGTGCCGCACTTCCGCCGCCTCACCGATGCCTGCCGCGACGCGAACCCGGACGTCGTGATGATCCAGCAGCTGTACCACGTCGGGCAGCACGGGGACGCCGACAACTCCTTCGCGCCGAACTGGTCGCCCTCCGGGCTGCCGTCCTACCACGACGCGGACGGCAGCCACGCGATGACCGAGGCCGAGATCCACGAGGTCATCAATGGCTTCGTGGCGAGCGCGCGACGGGCCCAGGACGCGGGCTTCGACGGCGTCGAGATCTTCGCCGCGTATCACGCCCTCGTCGACCAGTTCTGGACGCCGTGGTCGAACCGGCGGAGCGACGACTGGGGCGGCTCGTTCGAGCGGCGGATGCGCTTCTCGGCGACGATCCTGGACCGGATCCGGGTGGCCTGCGGCAACGACTTCATCATCGGCCTGGCCGTGAGCATGGACGAGCGCATCGGACGCTGACCCTGTCGATGAGCCAGCTCGCGGAGATCGTGGCGTGGCACGACGCGCGCCGGGCGATGGACTACGTGACGTGCGGCACTGGCTCCTACTTCGACTTCTACCCGATCATCCCGGTGTCGCTGTACGAGCAGCAGCTCGGCGTCCCGTTCGCCGGCCGAGCTCAAGCACCTCGTCACGCACGCCCTCGTGCAGGCCGAAAGCCACATTCGCACCCCCGAGGCCGCGGAGTCCGTGCTCGCCAGCGGTCAGGCCGACCTGGTCAGCATCGTGCGCGGCCAGATCGCCGATCCGCACCTGGTCGCCAAGGCCCGCGCCGACCGCGCCGAGGACGTCCGGCCGTGCATCTCGTGCAACCAGATGTGCTGGGGCCGGCGCTCCCGCGACTACTGGATCTCGTGCCTGGTGAATCCATCGGCGGGCCGCGAGTTCGAGTGGGGCGGCGATCGATTCACGCCGGCGGCGAGGCCGCGCCACGTGCTCGTGGTCGGGCGGCGGGCCGGCCGGCCTCGAGGCGGCCCGGGTCGCGGCCGAGCGCGGCCACCGCGTCACGCTCCTGGAGGCCGGCGCGGAGCTCGGCGGCCAGTTCCGGCTCGCCGGCCGGCAACCGTCGCGCGACCAGATCACGCGACCTGCTGGCGTGGTACGGGCGGCGGCTCGAGGCGCTGGGCGTGGAGGTCGGCCTCGGGACACGACGGCGACCGCCGCCGATGTCGCGGCCGCGGGCGCGGACGAGGTCGTGCTCGCGACCGGGGCACGGCCACCGCGGACCGGGTTCCAGCGGGCGCTGCCGATGGTCGATCGCCTGCCGGGCGCGGAGCGCCCCGATGCCGTCTCGATCCACGACGTGCTCGACGGCAGGGCGAACGCTGGGCGCGCCGCGTGCTCGTCCTCGACGACCTCGGCGACTGGCGCGGGCTCGGGACGGCGCTGCATCTCGCCGAGGCCGGCCACGAGGTCACGGTCGTCACCTCGGCCGCGGTCGTCGGTGGCGGCCTTTTCCACAGCGCGGCGGACGTGCCGCTCCGGAGCCGGTTCTCGGCGGCAGGTGGCACGATGCGGCCCAACACGGTGGTCCTCGCCTGGGACGACGAAGGCGCCACGGTCCGCTCCACCCTCACCGGAGCCACCGAACGCCTCCCGGCGGACACCCTGGTCATCGCCGAAACCCCGGTCGCGGAGACATCGCTGGCGAGCGACGCTGACGCGCGGCGGGCGTCGCGTTCCACGAGATCGGGGACTGCGTCGCGCCCCGTCGAGCGAGCCTCGCGTTCTTCGAGGGCCGCGAGCTCGCCCGGAGGCTGTGAAACGCGCGACTGGGGCCGCGAACGCGATGTAAGGTGACGCGAGATGACCACCACGGAGGCACCCGAACCGCGGACCAGCCGCCGGGGCCGTACGGCTCGACAAGCCGAGCGCCTCGCGCGGTCGATGGAGCACCTGCCCTACCTGACCCGCAAGCTGCCGCCGGTCGAGGTGGTCTCCGCCGAGGGCCTCGAGGCGATCGAGCACAACGCCGACACCCTCCTCCAGGAAGTCGGCATCGAGGTCGTCAACTACCCCGAGGCGGTCGAGATCTTCCGCGCGGCCGGCGCCGACGTCCAGGGCTCGCGCGTCCGCTTCGAGCGCGGCATGTGCCGGCAGCTCGTCCAGGCCACGGCGCCGCGCAGCTTCACGCAGCGTGCCCGCAACCCAGAACGCAGCGTCGTGATCGGCGACCCGCACGTGGTCCTCGTCCCGACGTACGGCTCGCCGTTCATCCACAACCTCGACGACGGCCGGCGCTACGCGACGATCGAGGACTTCCGCAACTTCGTGAAGCTGGCCTACACGAGCACGACCCTCCATCACGGCGGCGGCACCCTGTGTGAGCCCACGGACCTGCCGGTCAACAAGCGCCATTTCGAGATGGTCTACAGCCACATCCGCTACACGGACAAGGCGTTCATGGGCTCGGTCACCCATCCGAGCCGCGCCCAGGACTCGGTCGACATGGCGAAGATCGCCTTCGGCCCGGAGACGCTCGAGACCGAGCACGTGATCATGGGGCTCGCGAACGCGAACTCCCCGATGTCGTGGGACTTCAACATGCTCGGCTCGGCCAAGGTCTACGCCGAGAACAACCAGATCATGCTGATCACGCCGTTCATCCTGGGTGGCGCGATGGCGCCGGTCACGGTCGCAGCGTCCGCGACCCAGACGCTCGCCGAGGCGCTGGCCGGCATGGCGTTCTGCCAGATCGTGCGACCCGGGGCGCCGGTCATCTTCGGCTCGTTCGCCTCGTCGATGTCGATGCAGACGGGCGCACCCACCTTCGGGACGCCGGAGCCGCAGCTCGTGCTGTTCGTCCTGGCCGCCCTGGCTCGCCGGCTCGGCGTGCCATTCCGCAGCGGTGGCAACTTCACGGCCTCCAAGCTGCCCGACTACCAGGCGGCCTACGAGAGCGCGATCAGCTTCATGGCCACGATGCAGGCCGGCGTGAACTTCAACCTGCACACCGCGGGCTGGCTCGAAGGCGGGCTCGCCATCGGCTACGAGAAGTTCATGCTCGACGAGGACCAGGCGTCGATGGCCGGGGCGTATCTCGCAGGCGTCGACCTGTCCGAGAACGGCCTCGCGCTGCAGGCCATGCTCGATGGTGGGCCGGGCCAGCATTTCCTGGGCTCGCCGCATACCCTCGCCAACTTCGAGAACGCGTTCTGGCGCTCGGAGCTGTCGGACAACAACAGCTTCGAGCAGTGGGAGCTGAACGGCGGCCACGATGCCGCCGAGCGTGCGAACGCCGCCTGGAAGCGCCGCTTGGCCGAGTACGAGGAGCCCCTCCTCGATCAGGCGGTCCACGAGGAGCTCGTGGCCTGGATGGATCAGCGCAAGGCGAGCTTCCCCGATTCCGACGTCTAGGCGGCGCGCGTGAGCGCACGCAAGAAGCTGATCCTCGACGTCGACACCGGCACGGACGACGCAGTCGCCCTGATGCTCGCGGCCCTGCATCCGGCGCTGGAGCTGGTGGCGGCCACGACCGTGAACGGCAACAACCCGGTCGTTGCCTGTACCGACAACACCCTGCGCGTCTTCGACCTGCTCGGCGCGAGCATCCCCGTCCACGAGGGAGCGGCCACGCCCCTGATCCGCGACGACTTCCCCGTCCCCCGCCGGATCCTCCACGAGCGCGGGAGCATGCATCCGCGCGAGCTGCCCATCCCCGCCCCGCGTTCGACGAAAGAGGCGCAGCGGGCGGTCGATTTCCTCGTCGAAACGTACATGGCCGCGACCGACCCGATCGCGCTCGTGCCGGTCGGCCCGCTGACCAACATCGCCATGGCGATCAAGGCGGAGCCACGGATCGTGGACCGGATCCCCGAGACGATCATCATGGGCGGCGCCCACGAATCCGGGAACACGACGGCGTCCGCGGAGTTCAACATCTGGGTCGATCCGGAGGCGGCGCGCGTCGTATTCATGGCCGGCCTCCGGAACCTCACGCTCGTCCCGCTCGATGCCACGCACCAAGCCCTGGTCTCGCTCGAGGATTGCCGGCGCTTGCGCGAGCTCGGCACGCCCGCCGGGGACGCGTCTGCGGCCTTCATCGAGGACCGGATCCAGGCCTACGACGCCCTACAGCCCATGGAGCGACCCAGCAGCGCGCCGGTCCACGACGCGCTGTGCATCGCCTACCTGGTCGATCCGACCGTGATCAGCGGCCGCCGCGTCCACGTCGACGTCGAGACGCGTGGCGAGCTGACCGTTGGGCGCACGGTCATGGACACCCATGGTCGGTTCGGCAAGGAACCGAATGCCTTCGTCGCGTTCGGCGCCGATGCGCCGAAGTTCGTCTCGATGCTGATCGAGACGTTCGCCCGCTAAGCCTCTGGCTCGGTCGGTACCGACTCGTCACGGACCGGCGGGGCCGCATCCCGGCGCTGGAGCCGGCGCAGCTCCTCGAGCGGGATGTGGCAGGCCATCATGTGCCCGGGCTCGACCTCGATGAGCGGCGGCTCGGTCACCTCGCACAGCCCGGCGATCACGCGCGGGCAGCGCGTGTGGAAGACACAGCCGGACGGCGGGTTGGCCGGACTCGGCACCTCGCCCTCCAGCCGGATGCGGACGCGTTCCTCGCCGTCGATGCTCGGGACCGCGGACAGCAGCGCCTCCGTGTACGGGTGGTTCGGGCCGCGGAAGACGGCCTCCGAATCGCCGACCTCCATGATCCGGCCGAGGTACATCACCGCGATCCGATCGGCCAGGTAGCGAACGACGCCCAGGTCGTGCGAGATCAGCAGATAGCTCGTCCGGCTCTTCGCCTGCAGCTCGGAAAGGACGTTGAGGATCGCGGCCTGGACCGAGACATCGAGCGCGCTCGTGGGCTCGTCGGCCACGACGATCTGCGGGTCGCCGGCGAATGCGCGGGCGATCGCCACGCGCTGCTTCAGCCCGCCCGATAGCTGGCGCGGTTTGAGATCGAGGTGCCGCTGGGTCAGGCGCAGGCCCTCGGCCAGCTTGTCGACGCGTTCGCCGACGGCCTTGCCCCGAAGACCGGTCAGCTTCTCGACGGAGCGGGACAGGATGTGTCGCGCGGTCCAACCCCGGTTCAGCGCGGAATCCGGGTTCTGGAAGACCATCTGGATGGACCGTTTGTCGGCGGTCGGCCGGTCCCCGGATTGGGCGGCGAGCGCGTGGGCATCGAGCTCCATGGTGCCGCCGCTGTCGGGGCTCTCGATGCCGAGGATCGTCTTCGCCAGGGTGGTCTTCCCGGATCCGGACTCGCCGACCAGGCCGAGCGTCTCGCCGTCGTACAGCTGCAGGTTGACCCCGACGAGCGCCGGGATGTCGTGCCCTGACGATCGGAATGTCTTGGAGACGTTGGCCACGTCGAGCGTGAGATCCCCCTGCGGAACGAGCGCCTGACCCACACCGGGCGGCGGCGGCTTGAGCTCGCCGATGCGCTCCCAGTGGTGGCAGCGCGTCCATTGGCCGTTTTCGAGCTCGACGACGGGTGGCACGACCTCGCGGCACAGGTCGGTGGCAAGCGGACAGCGGTCGACGTACACGCAGGTCGGGAGCGGCGTGCCGATCTGCGGCAGCGTGCCCGGGATCGTCGTGAGCGGCCGCTCGGACTTGCGGATCCCGTGGCGCGGCAGCGACTGGAGCAGCCCGACCGTGTACGGGTGCTGCGGACGCTCGAAGACCTGGATCGCGTTGCCTTCCTCGACGATCTTGCCGGCGTACATCACCCCGACCCGGTCGCACATCGTGCGGATGACGCCGAGGTTGTGGGCGATGAGGAGGACCGCAGCGTCGGTATCGGCCACGAGCGTCCGCACGAGATCGAGCACGCTCGCTTCCACCGTCGCGTCGAGGCCCGTCGTGGGCTCGTCGAGCACGAGGAGCTTCGGGTCGGACGCGAGGGCGATCGCGATGACCACACGCTGCTGCATCCCGCCCGACAGCTGGTGCGGGTAGCGCTGGAAGACTCGCTCCGGGTCGGCGATCTGGACCCGTCGCATGGACGCCAGGGCGCTCTCCCGCGCCTGTTCCGCGCTTTGCCCCAGGATGCTGAATGCCTCGACGACCTGGGGGCCGACCTTGGTGGTCGGGTTGAGGGCCGCGCCCGGGTCCTGGTAGACCATCGACGCGTGCCGCATCCGGAAACGACGCAATTGCTCGTCGTTCATCTTCGTCACGTCGTCGCCGGCCACGAGGATCCGGCCGCCGGTGATCACGGCGTTGCGTGGCAGGTAGCGCACGGCGGCATAGGCCGTCGTGGACTTGCCGCAACCGGATTCGCCGACGAGGCCGTACGACTCGCCGGGTCGGACCTCGAAGGTCACGCCCCGCAGGACGGGGCGCTGGATCCCGCGCACGACATAGGCCAGCGAGAGATCCTCGACCTTCAGGGCGGCCGTCGTCGGGGCGGAGGGGGGCGGTGGCGGCGCGGTCGTCTCGACGGTCATTCGTTGAGCACCGACTGGAGCGAATCGGCGATGAGGTTCACCGCGATGACCGTGCTCGCGATGGCGAGCGCCGGGAACAGCGTGGGCCACCACACACCCGAGATCATGTTCGTGTATTCCTCGCTGACCGACAGGCCCCAGTCCGGGGACGGCGGCTGGATCCCCACGCCGAGGAACGAGAGCGTGGCGACGGTGAAGATCGCGTAGCCGAACCGGACGGTCAGCTCCACGACGGTCGGACCGAGCACGTTGGGGAAGATCTCGCGCGACAGGATGAACAGGCCCGACTCCCCGCGGAGCCTGGCCGCCGTCACGTAATCCAGCTGTCGCTCGGAGAGCACCGCCGAGCGGACGGTGCGCGCCACGATCGGCGTGAACAGGATCCCCACGACGGCCACGACGACGAACGGCGAGGAGCCGAGCACGACGAGGGTGAGCAGGGCGACGAGGATGACCGGCAGGGCGAGGAAGGCCTCCACCAGGCGGCTCAGCACGTCATCGACGACGCCCCGGTAGAAGCCCATGATCAGGCCCAGCAGCGTGCCGGCGACGACGCCGACGATCGCGGCCATGGGCGCCACGATCAGGACATCACGCGACCCGACCATGACCCGGGACAGGACATCGCGTCCCAGCCGGTCTGTACCGAAAAAGTGCGCCAGACCCGGTGGCTGATGGTTGTCCCGGAAGTCGTTGAACGGGTCGTATGGCGTGATGCGATCGCCGAGGATGGCCGTGATGATCCACCCGATCATGACCACGCAGCCGACGATGAACGCGGGGCGCCGCACCAGCTGGCGCAGGGTCTCGCGGCGCGCCTGCGATCGCTCCGAGACGGGCGTGGCCGCGGTCGGCGCGACCGACGAGGGGCTGACGACGGGAGCGTCCATCAGCGTTCCGCGTCCAGTCGGATCCGGGGGTTCATCCAGGCGATCGTGAGATCGGCGATCAGGGTAGCGAGCATGTACACCACGCCGACGATGATGACGCCCGCGGTGAGCGTCGGGATGTCCTTGCGTTGGGCCGCGAACAGCATCGTCTGGCCCATCCCGGGATACGCGAAGATCCGCTCCACCGCGATGATCCCGCCGAACAGGTAGCCCACCTGGACGGCAATGACCGCGACGGTGGGGATCAGGGCGTTACGCAGCACGTGACGGCGCATGGTCTGCGACGTATTGAGGCCCTTCATCGTCGCGGTCCGCGTGTAGTCCGATTGGAGGACCTCGATGGTCCCGGCGCGGGTCATGCGCGCGATGTACCCGAAGTAGACGATCGCCATCGCCAAGGCCGGCATCAGCAGGTACCGGATCTGGGTCAGGATGTCGGCGTCGCGCGGCGGGGTTGCGAGGACGGGAAGCAGTTTCAACTGGACGCCCACGACCACGACGAGGATCGTGGCCGTCACGAACTCCGGGATCGAGGCCGACGTGACGCCGAGGAGCACGATCGCGCGATCGGCGGGTCGATCACGACGCCGGGCGGCGAACAATCCGGCGATGATGGCGATCGGGATCGTGATGACCAACGCCAGCCCGGCGAGCTTCGCCGATCGCCCGACCGCCTCGGCCAGGGTCGGGAGGACGGGTCGGTTCGTCACGAACGAGTCGCCGAAATCGAGCGTGAAGACCCCGACGATCGACTCGACGTAGCGCGTCAGGATCGGGCGGTTCGTGCCGAGGCGCTCGTTCAGCGCGTCGACGCTCTCCTGCGGCGCGAACGGCCCGAGGATCGTCCTCCCCACGTCGTTCGGGAGGACGTTCGCGATGGCGAACACGATCGTGGCCAGCAGCCACAACGTGAGCAGGGACAGGAGCAGCCTGCGCGCGATGAAACGTGCCATCGGCTCCCTCGGCCGTGACTCAGGTGGATCGATGCATGGGGACGACGGCTTGCGCCATCATCCCCACGCGGTGCGTCGTCAGCCGACCTGCTGTGTGGTCGAGAAGGACATCTGCCCGAGCGCGCTCGAGAAGACGCCCGTGAACTTGTTGGAGTTGCCGGCGAGGTAGTTGTAGAAGTACGGGAGACCGACCGGGACGTCGTCGTTGAGGATCGTCTCGATCTTGGTGCACGCGGCCTTCTGGGCGTCGACGGTGACCGCCGCCTGGAATTCCGTGAACGCCGCGTCGAAGGGGTCGGAGGCGTACTGCGACGAGTTCCAGATGCCGTTCGTCTTGAGCGCGGCGTTCAGGTAGACGTCCGGCGTCGCGCGATGGCCGTAGTCCACGATGCCGAGTTCCGCGGCACCCGAGCACGGCGGGTTCGCCGGCTCGGCCGGGCACCACTGCGCCCCATAGAACGTGTCGAGGCTCTCGACCTCGACGTTCAGGGTGATGCCGGCCTGCTCAGCCTGGCTCTTGAGGAGCGCGGCGAGGTCCGGGATCTCCTGCAACTGGCCGGCATGGAGGACGGCCGTGAGGTCGGCCGCGCCCGCGTCTGCGAGGAGCTGCTTGGCCTGGTCGATGTTCTGCGTCCGCTGTGCCACGGACGGGTCGTAGTACGGATATCCGGGCCAGATGACGTGGTCGTTGCCGATCTCGGCCCGACCCTGGAACAGCTGGTCGATGAGCTGTTGGCGGTCCCACGTGAGCGCAAGCGCCTGGCGAACCCGCTTGTCGGTGAACGCGCCCGTGTCCGTGCGCATCCAGATCTGGCGATGGAGGGCGGCCGGCGTGGCGATCAGGCTGAAGTTCGCGTCCTGGAACAGTGCCGCGCCGGAATTCACGTCGAACTGGACGATGGCGTCGACCTGGTCGCCCTGGTAGGCGGTGATCATCGGCCCCGTGGTGTCGAAGAAGAGGAATTCCGTGCCGTCGAGCGGCGTGGTGCCACCCCACCAGTCCGGGTTTCGCTCGAAGGTCGCGCCGGTCTGCTGGTTGTAGTTGACGAGCTTCCAGGCGCCGGTCCCGGTCGGCCGCTGGTCGAGCGTCGTGCCCGCCACGTAGTCGGCCGGGGTAATGACCGTCTGGGCGTTGTAGATCGAGACAAGGTACGGGAAGTTGCCGTTCGCGCCGACGAGCGTGAACGTCACCGTCAGGTCATCGGTCGCGGCTGCGCCGCCTGGATCGAGCACGCCCTTGAGGCCGGAGTTGCCGGCGGCGACCAGGCGCTCCATCGAGGCAACGACGTCCGCGGACGTAAAGGCCGCGCCGTCGTGCCACTTCACGTCCGGCCGCAGCTTGAACGTCCAGACGGTGCCGTCGTCGTTCGACGTCCACTCGGTGGCGAGCCCCGGAGCGAGCGAGCCCGGATCGGTCGTGTTCTGCGTGCACAGGAATTCCATCGTCTGGGCGACGATCCCGTAGCCGCCGAGGTCCTGCATCGCGACCGGGTCCACCGAGACGGGGCGCTGGATGGCGCAACGGATCGTGCCGCCCGAGGGCGGCGCTCCCGGGCGCGCTCGGTGGCGCGCTCGTGACGGGTCCCGCGGAACCGGTGGCCGGAGGCGCTGCGCTAGGGGCGGCAGGACCGCACGCGGCGATCACGGCGCCGATGGCGGGCAGCGACAGGCCGATGACCGTGGCGCGCTGGATGAACTGGCGTCGGGTGATCCGGCCGTTCGCGTAGGCCTCGACCACGTCGAGCTCGAGCGGAGTGGCTGATCGGCGAACCCGATCCAGGCGGGAGAAGTCCATGGTGCTCAATCCTCCTCGACCACGCGACCCGTCAGTCGCCGTTCTCTGCGATCCCTCGTCCGGCTGTGCGGTTAGCGCAGTTCCTCCACCGGAGTTGACCCACGGTAATGGTGCCCTCTTCCGGCTGTCAACGCACCACTGCGGCGTTCGCCGGCACGAGTTGTCCGCGCAGGGCGTACGGACCGGCATGATCGACGCGAACGCTGACCTCCGTGCCGACGAGGTCCGGGCCCCCCGCGAGGTGGACGAGCTTGTTGCCGCGGGTCCGCCCCGAGAGCCGCGGCTGCACCGTCCGGTTCGTCGTCCGCGTGGGCGTGGTCGTGGGCCCGCGGCGGCGTGAGCGTGTCGACCAGCACCCCGACGTCCCGGCCGATCCACGCCTCGTTCCGCTCCAGGCCGATGGCCTCCTGGACCGCGAGCAGCTCGTTGAGCCGGCGTCGCTTGGTCTCGGGCGGGACGTCGTCGGCGAGGTGGGTCGCGGGCGTGCCCGGCCGCGGCGAGTAGGCCGCGGCGAAGACCTGGTCGTAGCGCACGGTCTCCAGCAGCTCGAGCGTTCGACCGAACTGCTCCTCGGTCTCGCCACAGAAGCCGACGATGATGTCGGTCGAGATCGTGATCCCGGGTACCGCCTCGCGGATGCGGGCGAGCCGCTCCCCGTAGTGCTCGATCGTGTACTGGCGGCCCATCCTCCGGAGCACCTCGTCGTCGCCGGACTGGACCGGCAGGTGGAGGTGCTCGCAGACGCTCGGGCAGTCGGCCAGGGCGGCGATGAGCCGATCCGAGAGGTCCCATGGGTGGGAGGTCACGAAACGCAGCCGCGGGATGGCCGGACGACCGTCGGAGGTGCGCAGGCCGTCGATGGCGCGGATGAGCTCGGCGAGGTCGGGGCGGCCGTGGAGGTCGAGGCGCCGGCCCGCCCAGCGCTCGGGGTCGATGTGCGCGAAGCGCGCCTCGGGCTGCAGGTCGTGCCCGTACGAGTTCACGTTCTGGCCGAGCAGCGTGACCTCGCGATACCCGGCGGCCGCCAGGGCGCGCGCCTCGTCGACGATGTCGTCGAACGGGCGGCTGCGCTCCGGGCCGCGGCTGAACGGCACGATGCAGTAGGTGCAGGTCTTGTCGCAGCCGTAGATGATCGGGAGCCAGGCGCTGATCGCGGAGCCGCGGGCGACGGTCCCCTCCCCGATGGCGCGGGCACGGGTCGCCGAGAGCCCGTCGGCGACGCCGACGACCGCACGCCCGACCGTCGTCGTGGCACCGACCGGCCCCACGGCGACGCCGACCGCGCCGATCGCGCCCTGCGCCGAGGCCAGCCCCAGCCGGTCCACGAGCTCCGGCTCCTCGTCCGGTCGCAGGAACAGGTCGACGGCCGGATAGCGGCGGCGCAGCCCGCCCCGGTCCGGCTCACGCACGGAACAGCCGGTCAGCACGACGCGCAGTCCCGGGTTCGCGGCCTTCAGCCGGGCGAGGTGTCCCTGCCGGCCGATGACCTTCTGCTCCGCCCCCTCGCGGATCGCACAGGTGTTGATGACGACGAGGTCGGCCGTCTCCATCGACGTGGCCTCGGCGCAACCTGCGGCGAGCAGTCGGCCGGCCATCTCCTCCGAATCGCTGCGGTTCATCTGGCAGCCCAGCGTCCAGACGTGGAAGCGCGGCAGCGACGCGAGATCCGGGACGTACTCGCCGAGGCGCTCGTCGCCGGGTGCGGCGGGGAGACGCGGGCCCGCGGACGAGGCCGGCGCACTCGTCGGCAGCACCTCGAGCACGGGCAGCGATCGCGTCGATAGGCGGGTGTCACTCACGGCCGCGCCATGGTACGCCCAGAGTCGCCGATCGCCCGCTATCCTCGAAAGGCATGGACCTCGTCACCCTCTTCACATCCCCCGAGACCTGGGTCGCCCTGCTGACGCTGACGGTGCTCGAGATCGTCCTCGGCATCGACAACGTCATCTTCATCTCGATCCTCGTGCAGCGGCTTCCCGCGCACCAGCGCGATCAGGCCCGCTACGTCGGCCTGGGGTTGGCGATGGGGATGCGGATCCTCCTGCTGCTGACGATCTCGTGGATCATCGGCCTGACGCAGCCGCTGTTCACCATCGCCGGGAACGAGTTCTCGTGGCGCGACGTGATCCTCATCGGCGGCGGCCTCTTCCTGCTGTGGAAGGCCACGTCCGAGATCCACGAGGCGCTCGAAGGCGAGGAGGCGCACGACTCCCCGACCGGGGGCACCGCTTCCCTGCGGGGCGTGCTCGTGCAGATCGTCCTGCTCGACATCGTCTTCTCGCTCGACTCGGTGCTGACGGCGGTCGGCATGGTCGATGAGGTCATCATCATGATCGTGGCGGTCGTCTTCGCGGTCGGCGTGATGCTGTTCGCGTCGGGGCCGCTCTCGAAGTTCGTCCACGACCACCCGTCGGTCAAGATCCTGGCGCTGTCGTTCCTGCTGCTGATCGGCGTCACGCTCGATCGCGGACGGGTTCGGCCTGCACATCGACAAGGCCTACATCTACTCGGCGATGGCCTTCAGCGTCTTCGTCGAGGCGCTCAACCTGCGACGGCGGAGCAAGAAGCCGGTCGAGCTGCGCCCGACCTACCACGTCAAGGACGAGGCAGAGCCGACGGGCTGACCTATCCCGCGATCGCGCCCAGAAGGTCCGCACCGACCTCCGGCGGGACCCACAGGGACGCGTGCGCTTCGGCGTAGGTACCGAGGTCGCCGTGGTAGTCGCTGCCGCCGGTCGCGATGAGCCCGAGGTCGCGTGCCACTGCGCCGACGGCTTCGACGGTGGCCGCGTCGAAGGTCCGGTAGTACACCTCCAGCCCGCGTAGCCCGGCATCGACCAGGTCGCGCATCACGTCGAGCCGGGTCGGCGCCTCACGGAAATGCGCCAGCACCGGGATCCCGCCGGCAGCCGCGATCGTGGCGATCGCCTCCTCCGGCCCGAGGCCCTCCCGTCGGACGTACCCGGGCGCCCCGTGCCCGATGATCCGGCTGAAGGCATCCTCGACGCTGGTCGCGAACCCCGCCGCGATGAGCGCCCGCGCGATCGTCGGCCGGCCCAGGGCGTCGTCGGCCCCGACCTCGAGGGCCGCCACCTGCGCATCGATCGGCAGCCCGAGCTCCCGCAACAGCGCCACCGTCCGATCGAACCGCGTCCGCCTCGCGTTCCGCTGCGCCACGAGCGCCGCCTCGAAGGCTTCGTTGCCCGGGTCCATCCCGAACCCCAGGATGTGCAGCTCCCCCTCCCACAACCCCAGGTCCCGGGTGACGAGCGCATTGATCTCGACCCCGGGAATGAGCGTCAGACCGTCGGGCAGCTCCCCGGCGGCCAGCTCCCGGTAGCCGGCCAACGTGTCGTGATCGGTGAGCGAGAACGTCGCGAACGCCGGCCGCCGCCACGGCTTCCACGAGCTCCCGTGGCGCAAGCACCCCATCGGACCGCGTCGAATGCGCGTGCAGATCGACCGTCGAGGGCCCAGGTGGGACGACCAGACCCTGAGGGAGCGCAGGGTCGTGCCGCTTCCGAGGTCGTAGAGGGTACGGAGCATCGGTCATCGCTAGCGAGCGTAACAAGAGGGCCGGTGGAGGGGTGGCACCGGGCGGAATCCGGGCGCGGAGCCCGCTAGCGGCGGAGCCGCGGAGGGCGTAGGCGCACGGCATTCGCCCGGTGACAGGACCCCTTGCGCAACGCGCTCTAGACGTCGACCAACTGCTGGATCCGCTCGATCGCCAGCGCCCGACCCGTCGCCGGATCGATATCGACCTGGGTCGCGTTGAACACGACCGGCCCGCTCCCGACCTCGAACCGGGTCGGCAAGCGCGTTGATGAACCGCGGCAGGACGGTCGCCGGATCGAACCCGATCACGCTCCACACCGGCCCGGTCATGCCGAGATCCGTCTGATACGCCGTCCCGCCCGGCAGGATCCGCTCATCGCCGGTGACGATGTGCGTGTGCGTCCCCACGACCACGCTCACCCGCCCGTCGAGATACAGACCGAACGCGTTCTTCTCGGATGTCAGCTCGCAATGGAAGTCGACCAGGCGGATCGGCGGGAGCGGCTCCGGCGACGACGACTCGTCGAGCAGCGCGTCCGCGTCCGTGAACGGGTTCTCGATCGGCTGCATGAACGTCCGGCCCTGGAGGTTGATGACCGCGACGCTGCGACCCGTCCAGGGCGTCGTACACGCCGAAACCCCGGCCTGGCACCTCGTGCGAGCCGTAGTTGTGCGGCCGAAGCACCCGGTCCGTCGAATCCAGGTACGGGTAGATCTCGCGCTTGTCCCAGATGTGGTTGCCGCTCGTGATGACGTCGACGCCGGCGGCGAGGATCGCGTCGGCCAGCGACGGCGTCAGGCCCATGCCGCCGGCCACGTTCTCGCCGTTGGCCGTCACGAAGTCGATGCCGCGGGCCTCGCGCAGGCCCGGCAGCACCTGTTCGATCGCGTGGCGACCCGGCTTGCCGATCAGGTCGCCGATCATCAGGACGCGGCACGCCCCCGGCGGGCGCGGCGCATCGCCGTTCGCCGGGTTGCCCAGGCGCGTCAGGCCGATGTTCGCGGGCGTCGTCGGCGGCGGACCGTCTACGTCGCGCCCCCGATCACGAGGATGTCCTCACCTAGGACGCCCGGTACAGGAGCCAGGCGTCCTGCATCCGCTGCGTCTGTCCGGCGGTGAACTCCGTGTAGCAGGAGTCGAAGGAGTAGTCCATGTAGTTGTGGATCGGATCGAGGCCCGGCGCCTTGCAGGTGTCCTGGCCCACGGGGCAGCCGAACGTCGGCACCTTCTGCGCCGGCGTGTCGTCCACGAAGTCGCCCTTCGCGTTACAGCCGCCGAAGAAGGTGTGCTCGAGGTTCAGCCAATGTCCCGCCTCGTGGGTCAACGTCTCGCCCAGGTCGTACTGACCGGCATAGGCGTCCGACGCGCCCGGCACGGACTCCCAGTCGAGCACGATGCCGTCGAGGTGGGCCGTGGAAGGCTTCGTGAGGATGTCCGGCAGGTATGCCCAGCCGAGGTAGACCCCGGCCGTGCTGGTGTAGACGTTGAGGGCATCGTTCCCGCCCTGGCGCAGCGCCTTCTTCATCGCGCTCTCGTTCTTGGCGGCGAACCAGGACGCATTGTCCGTGCGTGTGACGCCCGCGAGGTAGAACGAGAAATTCGTCCGGAACCCGCCCTCGCGACCGCCGAACGTCTTGTTCAGGACCGCAACCTGGTCGCTGAGCTGCCTCGCCGTGAGATTCCCGACTCCTCCGTCGGTGATCACGTGGAAGTACACGGGCACGGTGGCGGAGAAGCTGGCCGCCTTGGCCTTGCCCTTCGCCGAGGCGGGCAGATCCACGTGGACCTGCCCGAGGTCCGGTTCAAGAACCTTCTGGTCACGGCCCGCGACCGGCGAGCGGCCCTCGAAGGCCGGATCCCCGTGCGAGTCGCAGAGCGTGGACGAGGAAGCGTTGCCGGACGCGTCCTTTGCGACCGCCGGCGTCACCGCCAACGAAAGACAGAGCGCAGCTGCGACCAAGAGAGCGATCAGTCGACGCATCGCGCGCATACGGCGGGCCTCCCCATCTGCGGTCTCATTCGTCCCGGCGACCGAACGCTGGGATGTCGCGGCGAGTCGCCTGACCATCGGTCGGCTCGCATTCTGCACGCCTCGACGGCGTGTCGGATAGAGGCGGTCTGGTGATCAGTGGTGCGGACGGACACCGGGGCGCAGCCGCGACCCGAGCGTCTACTTGGCGTACTCCACGGCCCGCGTCTCGCGGATGACCGTGACCTTGATCTGACCCGGGTAGGTCAGCTGCTCCTCGATCTTCTTCACGATGTCTCGCGCCAGGCGCGTCGCCGTCAGGTCGTCGATCTCCTCGGGCCGGACGAGGATGCGGACCTCGCGACCGGCCTGGACGGCGAACGAGCGCTCGACGCCCCCGAAGCTCTCGGCGATCGCCTGGAGGTCCTCGAGGCGCTTGACGTAGGTGTCCATGGTCTCGCCACGGGCACCCGGGCGCGACGCGCTGATCGCGTCGGCCACCTGGACGATCGGGGCTTCCAGGCAGGCGTATTCGACCTCCTGGTGGTGCGCCGCGATCCCGTTGATGACCTTGAACGGCAGGTTGTGGCGCTGGGCGATCTGCGCACCGATGGCCGCATGCGGCCCTTCGACCTCGTGATCGACGGCCTTGCCGATGTCGTGCAGCAGGCCGCCCATCTTGGCGATCTGCACGTCCGCCCCGATCTCGGCGGCGATGACCGAGGCGAGGTTGCTGGTCTCGACCGAGTGGCGGAGCACGTTCTGGCCGTAGCTCGTGCGGTACTTGAGCCGGCCGAGCAGCTTGATGATCTCGGCCGGCAGCCCCGGCACGCCGGCCTCGTAGGCGGCCGCCTCACCGGCCTGGCGCATGACTGAGGTCGACCTCGGCGCGGGCCTTGGCGACGACTTCCTCGATGCGGCCCGGGTGGATGCGGCCGTCGGCGATGAGCTTGGTGAGGGCGATCCGGGCGACCTCGCGACGGACCGGGTCGAAGCCCGACAGGATCACGGTCTCGGGCGTGTCGTCGATGATCAGGTCGACGCCGGTGGCCTGCTCGAGCGCCCGGATGTTGCGGCCCTCGCGGCCGATGATGCGGCCCTTCATCTCGTCGGACGGAAGGTGGACGACCGACACCGTGTGCTCCGCCGTGTGGTCCGCGGCGACCCGCTGCATGGCGGTCAGCACGATGTCGCGAGCCTTGTCCTGGGCCTCCTCGCGGGCGGCGCGCTCGATCGCGCGGCCGAGCTTGACGGCGTCGTGCTCGGCTTCGGCACGCACGGCCTCGAGGAGCATCGCCTTGGCGTCGTCGGCGGCCATCCCCGACACCCGCTCCAGCGCGACGACCTGTTCATTGATCGCGCGGCTCAGGTCCTCCTTGGACTTCTCGAGCTCGCGCTCGCGGTCGAGGAGCTTGCGATCGCGGGCTTCGAGCATCTCGGCGCGCTGGTCGAGCTGCTCGTCGCGCTGGACCAGTCGACGCTCCTGGGCGGAGAGCTCGCCTCGTCGGGCGCGGGCCTCCTCTTCGGCCTCGCGACCGAGCCGCAGCTTCTCGTCCTTCGCCTCGAGGATGAGCTCCTTCTGGCGGGCGCGCGCCTCCGCTTCGATGCGGCGAGCTTCCGACTTGCGCCGCCTTCATGCCCTGGGATGCCCACATGCTGCGGGCCAATGCGCCGAGTACGGCTCCGCCGACGGCGGCCAGCAAGGGCCACCGCCACGAGGACCGGTGTGTCCATCGGTTGTCCTCCCATCCGGACCGGATCGTGCGGCCGGACGCGTCACTTGTGCGAGGGCACGATCGCGTCTGGGGAGGTGACCGGACCCATGAATGGGGTCGAGCCTGGCCCCGCGCCGTCAACTCGACGGTCCGGGGCCCCTTCCGGTGGGACAAGATCGGCCGGTTTTCCGTCCGGGAACGCCATGACCGGCGGCCCCGGGAACGATCTACGTAGCCTACGGCCGACGCTGCGGAGGGTCAACCGACGGTTACCGGACGGTTGCGCTTCGGCAACACGTGCGCTCCGCTGAGCAACCTGGATCGCCGGGCCCCGGACACGAAGAAGCGGCGCCGCTTTCGCGACGCCGCTCCGTCAAGGGCCGCCTGACTCTGGGGGTCAGTGGCCCTTCTTGGTCTTGGCAGCCTTGGCTGCCTGCCGCTCGGCGAACTTCGCCGCCTTCGCCGCTGCGCGCTCGGCCTTGCTGGCGTTGCGGGCTGCGGTTCGCTCGGCCTTGGCGGCGTCACGAGTCGCGGTCCGCTCGGCCTTGGCGGTCTCACGGGCCAGCTTTCGCTCGGCCTTGAGTGCCGCACGGAGCTCGGCGGCCACGGTCTTCTCGTGCTTCGCGGCCTCGGCGCCCGAAACGTCGGTTTCGGAACACGCCTCGGCTTCAGGCTCGGTGGCGTCGTCGCCGTCCTCGGGCTCGGCCACGATCAGCTCGACCGCGGGCTCCGTCGGGGGCTCGGTCGGCGTGACCTCGCAGGCGACGTCCTGGTGGGCGATCCAGCTCACGTAGCCGCCGTGGTTGCAGTTCTTGCCACCGATGCGGTCGCTGTGCGCGGCTTCGGACGTGGAGATGACACCGTCCGCGTTCGCGTCCACGGCCAGATCGGCCGCGGCAGCGGCGTCCTCGTCGACGACTGCGGCGACGTCCTGGCAATCGTCGTCGATCCCGTTGCCGTCGATGTCCTCGAAGGTGGCGGTCGTATCAACGACCACGTCCGGGACCGCGTCCGGCGGTGTCGCGCCGGCGGCGACGCCGCTCAGGGACAGGATCAGGAACAGGGCTCCGGTCGCGCTAAGCCACGTCGATCGTCGTTTCGTCATTCGATGCTCTACCTCTCGCCCCGGCTGAAAAGATGATTCCGCGGCATACGCCGGGGGACCACGCGGCCCTCGGTGAGTATCGAGGGCAGTGAGCAGCTCAGGTCCCCTGACGTTGGTCCACAACCTGCCCCGGACGGTCGGGCCGACATCGCTCGGTCTGGGGTGGTGCGGGGCCGTGGGCCACATTCCGGTGTGGTGCCGTCCGGCACCCCCGAACACCGGTTGGGCCGATCGATCGCCCGTTGGGCGTCAGTCCTCTGGCACCGCGAGCACCGAGGCGGCCACCTCACGGCACGTCTCGGGGTCGAATCCGTGACGCGCAAGCAGGCCGTAGGCGCGCTGCCGGCGCTGGCGCGGATCTGCGACGCGGGCCAGGGCGCGGGCGTTCTTGGCGAGGAGCCGTTCGGCCGCCGTCCGGTCGGCGCTGACGGGCGCCACGTCGTCGCGGTCGTCGTCCCCGCGGTTGGCCTCGCTCGAGGCGAAGGCACGATCGCGGCGCTCCCCGAGCACGAGGTCGATGGTCTCGCGATCGATCCCCTTCGTGCGCAGCTCCTCGCGGATGGCCCGTTCGCCGCGCGGCCGGGCGCGGTCGCGCGACTCCACCCAGGACCGCGCGAATACCTCGTCGTCGAGCATCCCGAGCTCGGTCATGCGCTCGATCGCGCCATCGACCAGGTCGGGCGATACCCCGCTCCCCCGAGACGCCGCCGCACCTCGTACACCGAGCGGGACCGGACTTCCAGGAAGCGCGCCGCCGCCTCGAGCACGACCGCCGGGTCATCGACGGCCGCGCGCCGCTCCCGTCGCTCTGCGAACGACTCCCGCCGCGCCGGTCGGCCCGCCACGCTGGCCCTACTCGGCCTCTTGGATGCCCTCGACCGGGATCACGACCTCGTTGATCTTGCCGCGGATCTGGCGGTCGATGTCCGCCGCGATCTCGGGGCTCGTCTTGAGGAAGTCCTTGGACGCCTCGCGGCCCTGGCCGAGCCGCGTCTCCCCGAAGTTGAACCAGGCGCCGGTCTTGGACACGACGTCCATCGCCACGCCGACGTCCAGCAGGCCGCCTTCCTTGGAGATGCCCTCGCCGTACATGATGTCGAACTCGGCGACGCGGAACGGGGCCGCGACCTTGTTCTTGACGACCTTCACCCGCGCCCGGTTGCCGACCGATTCGGTCCCGGTCTTGATGGTCTCGACGCGACGGATGTCCAGCCGGACCGAGGCGTAGAACTTCAGGGCGCGGCCGCCGGGCGTGACCTCCGGGTTGCCGAACATGACGCCGATCTTCTCGCGCAGCTGGTTCGTGAAGACGAGCGCCGTGTTCGAACGCGAGACCGCGCCGGTCAGCTTGCGCAGGGCCTGGCTCATGAGGCGGGCCTGGATGCCGACGAACGAGTCGCCCATCTCGCCCTCGATCTCGGCGCGCGGCACGAGCGCCGCGACCGAGTCGACGACGACGCAGTCGATGCCGCCGGAGCGGATCAGGGTCTCGGTGATCTCGAGCGCCTGCTCACCGGTGTCCGGCTGCGAGACGAGCAGCTCGTCCACGTTGACGCCGCAGGCGCGGGCGTAGGTCGGATCCAGGGCGTGCTCGACATCGATGAAGGCGACGACACCGCCACGCGCCTGGGCCTCCGCGAGCACGTGCTGGCAGACCGTGGTCTTGCCCGACGACTCCGGGCCGAAGATCTCCGTGATCCTGCCGCGCGGGATGCCACCGACGCCCAGGGCCAGGTCGAGCGCGATCGACCCCGTCGGGATCGAATCGACCGCCTGCCGCTCGGCCGAGCCGAGCTTCATGATCGCGCCGCGCCCGAACTGCTTTTCGATCGCCGAGAGGGCGGCATCCACGGCCTTGCCCCGCTCCGCGAGCGCTCGCTCCGCCGTCCGCTCGTCCGTCATCGCCATCCGTTCGTCACGCTCCTCATCGATCGGCTCGATCGGTCAGCGGAGCGGGCCACGATGGCGTCCGTCCCGTCGATCAGCCTTCTTCCGTGTCGTCCTCGACGACGACTGGCTTCTCCTTGCGCGGCTTCCGGATCACCTCGACGTTCTGCGGCGATTCCGACATCGGCGCGAGGCCGCCCGGTTCGGCCAACTTGGCCTTTTTCTTCTTCTTGGTCTCCTTGCCGGGTCGATCTCGCGAGCCCATCGCTTCGCCTCCGGGTTGTCATGCAGCGTACCGAGCGATCCTTCACGCGGACTGCTCCGCGACTTCACCACCACTTACCCGGCCCGCGCGCGAGCGCAGATCGGTCATGTCGGCGGGGAACGTTCCGGCCCGGATCGAGGCTCGGATCCTGACCATGAAGTCTAGGGTGAAGGTCAGGTTGTGACAAGTCGCGAGCCGGTAGGCCAGGAGCTCCTTGGCGCGGAAGAGATGGGCCAGATAGGCGCGCGAGAAGCGGCGGCACAACAGGCACGGACAGTCCTCCTGGACCGGTGCCGGATCGTCCAGGTGGGCGCGATTGCGCAGGTTCAATCGACCGCCCGGCACCCACAGCTGGCCGTTCCGTGCCACCCGCGCCGGGAGCACGCTGTCGAACAGGTCGACGCCACGATGCACGGCCTCGAGCAGGTCGGCCGGCGAGCCCAGGCCCATCAGGTAGCGCGGCCGCGGGTCGTCCGCCAGCAACGGGATCGCGACGTCGAGCGCCGCGTCGCGCTGCTCCGGCGTCTCGTCGCCGGCCAGCCCGCCGATGCAGATGCCATCGAACGGGAGGGCCGCGATGAACCGCGTCGACGCCTCGCGCAGCTCGGGATCCAGCCCGCCCTGGACGATGCCGAACATCGCCTGGTCCTCGCGCGTGTGCGCGGCGAGCGACCGCTCCGCCCAGCGGTGCGTCCGCGCCGTCGCCTCGGCGACGACCTCGCGCGGCGAGCTCGGGTAGACGGGCTGGTCGAACGCGACCGCGATGTCGGAGCCGAGCGCCTCCTGGACCGCCGTCGCGTGCTCCGGGGTGAACCGATGGATCGACCCGTCGAGGTGCGAGCGGAAGGTCACGCCATCGTCGTCGACGACACGCAGGTCGCCGAGCGATACGACCTGGAACCCGCCCGAGTCGGTCAGGATCGGCCGGTCCCAGTCCATGAACTGGTGCAGCCCGCCGAGCCGCTCGATCCGCTCGTGGCCGGGCCGCAGGTAGAGGTGGTAGGTGTTGCTGAGGATGATCGACGCGCCGGCGTCGCGGAGGTCGTCCGGGGTCAGGGCCTTGACCGTCGCGTTCGTGCCGACCGGCATGAACTGCGGCGTCTCGACCTCGCCGTGCGGCAGCGTCAGCCGGCCCGCCCTCGCCCGGGTCGAGCCGTCCGCCGGCGGCGGGACCTCGACCTCGTACCGGCCGGCACGGCCGCGGAACACGGTCTGGGTGGCGGTCACCGCGGGTTCAGGCACCCCGGCTCGATCCGTCGTCCCACAAGCGACCATGTCCGGATCCGACCGGCGCGGCGGCGGGATCTCGTAGCCGAGCCCGGACAGGTGGGCGCGGCCGAGGTCGGTCGCGATGCGGCCCTGCGGTGTCCGGTCGATGAACCCGAGGCGCAGCAGGAACGGCTCGTGGACGTCCTCGATCGTGTCGGTCTCCTCCGAGAGGACCGCGGCCAGCGCGGCGACCCCGACCGGTCCTGAGGCGAACTTCTGGACGATGGCGGCGAGCAGCTTGCGGTCCGCCGAATCGAGCCCCTCGTCGTCGATCTCCATCATGCGCATGGCCGACCGTGGCGGTCGCCTCGTCCACCCGGCCGTCGCCGTGGACCTCGGCGTTGTCGCGGACCCGCTTCAGGAGCCGGTTGACGATCCGTGGCGTGCCTCGTCCGCGCCGGGCGATCGCCTCCACCGCGGCCGAGTCGATGGTGACGCCCAGGATCTCCGCCGAGCGCCGGACGATCGACGCCAGCTCGTCGTCCGCGTAGAAGTCGAGCCGGTAGGTCGCGCCGAACCGGTCACGCAACGGGGAGCTGATGCGGCCCGCCCGGGTCGTGGCGCCGACGATCGTGAACGGCTTCAGGCTGAGCCGCAGGCTCCGGGCGGAGGGACCCTTGCCGATCATGACGTCGAGGGCGTAGTCCTCCATCGCCGGGTAGAGGATCTCCTCGACGGCGCGGTTGAGGCGGTGGACCTCGTCGATGAACAGGACGTCGCGCTCGTCGAGCGAGGTCAGGATCGCGGCGAGGTCGCCGGCGCGCTCGATGGCCGGGCCCGAGGTGTAGCGGACGTTGACCCCGAGCTCGCGCGCGACGATCGTGGCGAGGGTCGTCTTGCCGAGGCCCGGCGGGCCGTACAGCAGGATGTGGTCGGCCGCCTCTCCCCTGCCCTTCGCGGCCTGCAGCAGCACGGACAGGTTGGCCTTGACCTCTTGCTGGCCGATGTATTCGGCGAGCGACCGTGGTCGAAGCGACGCCCTCGACGACGAGGTCCGCCTCGTCCTCGATGTCGCCGGACAGGATGCGTGAGACGTCGTCGACCATCGCGCGTGATGGTAGCACAGCACGCGGCCATTTCGCACGGATGTTCGAACGGTCGGAATGGCCACCACGCGACTAGGCATTCGGGTCTACGATGCCGCCCATGCGACTGTCGCGCCGCTCCGAATACGGCCTCCGCGCGCTGGTCGACCTCGTCCGGCACGAGGGCAGCGGACCCGTCGCGCTGGGCGCCCTGGCGCAGCGCAACAACCTGCCGACGAAGTTCCTCGAGCAGATCATGGCGACCCTCAAGCACGGCGGCATCGTCCGGACGACGCTCGGGGTCCCACGGCGGCTACGAGATCGCCGCGGACGCCTCGGCCGTGACGATCGGGCGGGTCGTTCGGCTGCTGGACGGGGCGCTGGCGCCCCTGCCCTGCGTCTCTCTCCGGTACTACGGCCGCTGCTCGTGCCCGGACGAGCCGACGTGCCCGCTGCGCGACGTCATGATCGATGTCCGCGACGTGATGCTCGAGATCCTCGACAAGGAGACCCTGGCCGAGCTCGCGGCCCGCGAAGGCCGGGCCTCGATCGACCCGCGCGGTCTCCACGCCGACGCCCTGGCCGGCCGGCGGCCGTAGCCCGCCGGGCGGCGCGCCGGCCGGCTCGTACGCCGACGCGGACGGGCGTCATCCATCATCGACGCGATCGCTGAGGATCGTCGACTGAAGGGACGCCGTGGCGGCCAGTCGACGGATGGCACACGACGCCTGGCGTCCTTCGTCGGCGTGGGACGCGGGGTCTGGCTCTTTCCCCTCGACGCGATGTTCCGGACCGTCGGGCTGCGCTATGGCTGGCTCATGACCCTGTTCACGGCGTCGCCGGCCTCGCTGCTCCGGATCATCAGCCGACTTCGGGCCGAACGAGCGGCCTGGCGCGCGACCCGTCGCGTGCCGGCCTACGCGGCGTTTCTCGCGGATGCCGGTGTCGATGCCCGCGGGCTCTTCCCGCTGGGGATCCTCCGTCGCCTCCCGGAGACCGACAAGAAGTCCTATGTCGACCGCTACCCGCTGATGGACCGTTGCAACCGGCGGAGGCGTCCCCTTCGCCGGCACGACGATCGACGAGTCGAGCGGCTCCACCGGGACGCCCTACAACTGGATCCGAGGGCGACGCGAGCGCGAGCTCGCCCATCGCAACATCGCGTTCTTCGCGAGATACGCCTTCGGCACGGCGCCCCTGTCACGATCAACGCGTTCTCGATGGGGGCGTGGGCGGCCGGGTTCAACATGAGTCTCGGGATGATGCGCCACGGCATCGTCAAGTCGATCGGCCCCGACCTCGACAAGATCCTCTCGACCCTCGACGGTCCTCGGCCCGACCTACCGCTTCCTGATCTCGGGCTACCCGCCGTTCCTCAAGCATCTCCTCGACGAGGGTGACCGCCGCGGCTTCCCGTGGGCGGACTACGAGATCCACGGGCTGGTCGGCGGCGAGGGGATGACCGAGGAGCTCCGCGACCTGCTCCTGCTCCGGTTCGTGTCGGTGTTCTCTGGCTACGGCGCGACCGACATCGAGATCGGCATGGCCGGCGAGTCACCGGTGAGCATCGCCGTACGTCGTCTGGCGCGCGCCCGTCCCGACATCGGCCGAGCGCTGTTCGGGACCGATTCCCGTCTGCCGATGGTCTTCCAGTACAACCCGCTGATCCACTACATGGAGGTCAACGACCAGGGCGAGGTCATCTGCACGGTGTCGAGGCTCGACCTGCTGGCGCCACGGATCCGCTACAACGTCCACGACTCGGGCGGGATCGTTCCGTATCGCGGACGTCCGCCGGGTGCTGCGCGGCTACGGCTTCGACCTGGATGCGCTCGGCGAGGCGCCCGAAGCCCACGGACCGCGCGGGCCGCTGCCATGGGCTCGCCCGATCCCGCTGCCGTTCCTGTGGATCCATGGCCGGCGGGACGCGACGGTCAGCGTCATGGGATCGAACATCTACCCCGAGGACGTCGAGACCGTGCTCTATCGCGACCCGGCGATCGGGCCTCGGCTGCACTCGTTCATGCTTTCGGTGATCGACGACGACACGGGGACCCCGCGGCCGTCGATCGCGCTCGAACTGTCCGAGCTGGCCGATGTCGACGACGCCTGGCGCGCGGCAGTCGGCCGAGCGGCTGCGTGATGGGATCGCGGCCCTCAATCTGGACTACCGCTCATCGATCGGCGAGTTCCCCGGAGCCATGTTGCCGATCGTCTCGACCTATGGCGTGGGTGCCGGGCCGTTCGCCGCGGATGCATCGCGGATCAAGCAGCGGCGGATCGGCTGACTCGCGCTAATCGCGGAGCAGGCTCCGCAGCGCCGCCTTGACCCGCTCCTCGAGGCTGCTCCCGACGCCGACGTCCGCGAGGGCCGTCCGTGACGCCTCGCGCGCCTCCGCCAGCGAGTAGCCCAGCGCCTGCAGCGCGGCGACGATCTCGCCCTCCCCCGCGGCGCCACCCGGGCCGGACGGGCCGAGCGCCGCGACCCCGGCCGCGGCGACCTTCTCCTTGAGCTCGAAGATGATCCGCTCGGCCAGCTTCTTGCCGATGCCCGGGATCGACACGAGCACCGCCTGATCGGCGGTCATGATCGCGAGCTGGAGATCCGCGATCGGCCGCGACCCGACGATCGCCAGGGCGACCTTGGGCCCGACGCTGTTCACGGTCAGCAGCAGGTTGAAGAACCCGAGCTCCTCCGCCGTCCGGAACCCGTACAGCGCCTGCTGGTCCTCGCGGACCAGGTGGTACGTGTGCAGCTTGAGCCGGCCACCCGCCACGGCCGCGGCGATGATCGCGGGTGCCGCGAACACCCGATACCCGATCCCGCCGACCTCGATGACGAGCGAATCGGCCGTGATCGCCCCGACGACCCCCTCGACCGACGCGATCACCTCGTCGTTACGACGCGTTGCGCTTCGCGGCGAGGGCCTCGGACCTCTCGCGGGCGATCGCCTCGCGCACGGCACGCTCGTAGCCCGAGCCACCGCGCGTGATCGGCGCGATGGCAGAGCGATCCATGACGGCCGCAGTGGCCGCGCCGACCCCGGAGCTCTCCGTGTTGGCCGCCCAGACCGCGATGGCGAGGGCGTCCGCGGCGTCGTCCGGTCGCGGGCGCTCGGCCATGGCGAGGACGACCTGGACCATCCGCTGGACCTGCTCCTTGTCGGCCGCACCGTAGCCCGCGATGGCCGACTTGACCTCGTTCGGGGTCGCCTCGCGAACGGGCACGTCGTGCTGGGCCGCCGCCAGCAGCACGACGCCCCGCGCCTGGCCGACCGCGAAGGCCGTCTGCACGTTCTTCGAGAAGAACAGGCGCTCGACGGCGACCACGTGCGGCTGATGGAGCGCGATCAGCTCGTCGACGCAGGTGTGGATCGCGTGCAGCCGCTCGGGCAGCGACGAATCGGGCGACGTCACGAGGCACCCGTGGTCCACCTCGCGCACGCGGCCACGCGTCGCCTCGACGATCCCGTAGCCCAGCGCCGCGGTCCCCGGGTCGATGCCCAGGACGATCACCCGGCGACCTCGGCGAAGACTTCTTCGGGGATGTCGAAGTTGGCGGTCACGCGCGACACGTCCTCGAGGTCCTCGAGCGACTCCACGAGCCGGAGCGCCTGGCGCGCCTTCGCGACATCCAGCTCGACGGTCTGTTTCGCGACCATCGTGGCCTCGGCGGAATCGACCGGCACGCCGGCGCCTTCGAGCGCGGCCCGAACGGCCTCGAGCTCGGCGGGCGTCGTGTAGACCTCGATCGCCTCGTCGTCGTCGGTGTCGACGTCCTCGGCACCCGCGTCGATGGCCGACAGCGCGACCTCGTCGGCGTCGAGCCCGGCGCGCGGAACGGTGATCAGGCCACGCGGCTCGAACTGCCACGCGACCGCGCCCGATCCCGCCAGCTGGCCACCGGACTTCGCGAACATCGAGCGGACCTCGGCCGCGGTCCGGTTGCGGTTGTCGGTCTGCGCCTCGACGAGGACCGCGACGCCGCCCGGGCCGTAGCCCTCGTAGACGATCTCCTCGTACTGGTCGGCCTCGCCGCCGCCGGTCGCCTTGTCGATCGTCCGCTTGATGTTGTCGGACGGCATGTTCACCGAGCGCGCCTTCTCGATCGCGAGGCGAAGCCGGTAGTTGGCGTCAGGATCGCCGCCCCCCTGCCGAGCGGCCACGCTGATCTCGCGCGCGACCTTCGTGAAGAGCGCGCCGCGCTTGGCGTCGGTGATGCCCTTCGCGCGCTTGATCGTGGACCATTTGGAGTGACCTGACATCGCGGGCCGGAGTATAGCCGACTATCATGGCCGGACCCCGCTCCCTACCGGCCCCCGGTCGCACCCTTCCACAGGAGGAACGTCTGGCCCGATGACGATGAAGAGCGTCGACCTGCCCCACCTCCGAAGCGTCGTCCTGGCCGGCCACGCCGGCGGCGGCAAGACGACGCTCGCGGAGCAGCTGCTGTTCAACGCCGGAGCGATCCCGCGGCTCGGCCGCGTCGACGACGGCAGCGCCCACCTGGACTTCGAGCCCGAGGAGCAGAAGCGGCGCGAGTCGCTCAGCCTCGCGGTCGGGACGTTCGAGCACGACGGCACCAGGATCTCGCTCGTCGACACGCCCGGCTACCCGGACTTCGTCGCCGACATGGTCGAGGGCTTCGCGGCGGCCGACGGCGCCCTGTTCGTCATGGACGCCTCGGCGGGTGTCGGCGCCGGGCTCGAGCAGGCCGTCGCCCTGGGTCGCAAGAGCGGGACGGCGGCGTGCTTCTTCATCAACAAGTCGGACCGTGAGAACGCGGATCCGACGGCGGCGCTCGATGCCCTGCGGGCGACCTTCGGCGACAAGATCGCGCCACTCCAGATCGCGATCGGGGCGGCCGAGTCGTTCGACGGCCACATCGACCTGGTCCATCGCAAGGCCTACAAGTGGAACGGCACGGACGAAGTCGAGATCCCGATGCCCGAGGAGCTCGCCGACGAAGTCGCCATGCGTCGCGACCAGCTGCTGGCGGCCGCCGCCGAGGCCGACGACGACGTGCTGGTCAAGTACCTCGACGGCGAGGACGTCTCCGATCCCGAGCTCGAGGCCTGCCTGCGCAAGGGCGTGAAGGAAAGCATCCTGGCGCCGGTCCTCGTGGGCTCGGCGGCCAAGGGCATCGGCCTCAAGGCGCTGCTCGACGCCATCGTCCGCTACCTCCCCTCCCCGGCCGACGAGGCGCCGGTCAAGGCCATCGACAAGGGCGGCGCTGAGGTCGAGATCCCGGCCGACGAGAACGGCCCGCTGCTGGTCCGGGTGTTCAAGACGACCGCGGACCCGTTCGTCGGCCGGCTGACGTACCTGCGAGTCCTCTCAGGCACGCTGCGCTCCCAGGCGCACGTCTGGAACACGACCCGCGACCAGGACGAGCGCATCGGGCAGCTCCTGCTGCTGCATGGCAAGGATCAGGAACCCATCGGCGAGCTGAAGGCGGGCGAGATCGGCGCGGTCGCGAAGCTGGCCGTGACCGAGACGGGCGACACGCTCGCGACGAAGGAGCGCCCGCTGCGCCTGCCGGCGCTCGAGTTCCCGGCTCCGTCCCTGCTCGTGGCGATCGAACCCGTTTCCAAGCAGGACCTCGACAAGATGGGGCCCGCCCTGGCCCGGATGCTCGAGGAGGAGCCGACCGCTCGCCTCGAGCGCTCGGACACGGGTGAGCAGGTGCTCCGGACGATGGGTGAGGCCCACACCGCGGTCATCATCGAGCGGCTCAAGCGCAAGTTCGGGGCCGCGATCGCGACCCACACCCCCAAGGTGCCGTACCGGGAGACGATCCGAGGGACGACCAAGGTCCACGGCCGCTACAAGAAGCAGACCGGTGGCCACGGCATGTTCGGCGACGTGTGGCTGGAGCTGGAGCCGAACCCCGGCGCCGGCATCGAGTTCGCCGAGAAGGTCGTCGGTGGATCGGTGCCCAAGGGCTTCTTCGCGGGCGTCGAGAAGGGGGTCCGCGAGGCGGCGGCCGAGGGCGTGCTGGCCGGCTACCCCCTGTCGGATTTCAAGGCGACGCTCTACGACGGGTCGTTCCACCCGGTCGACTCGAACGAGCTGTCGTTCAAGATCGCGGCCTCGATGGCGCTCAAGGATGGCGTCCAGCATGCCCACCCGGCCCTACTCGAGCCGATCATGGCGGTCGAGATCCGGATTCCCGAGCAGTACATGGGCGAGGTCAACCGCGACCTCAACGGGAAGCGCGGGCGGGTCCTCGGCATGGACACCGACGGCGGCGACCAGATCATCACGGCGCACGTTCCCCAGGCCGAACTGTTCTCGTACGCCACCGAGCTGCGGTCACTGGCGCACGGGCGTGGCTCGTTCACGGCGGTGCTCGACCACTACGAGGACGTGCCGGGTCACGTCGCGGAAAAGGTCATCGAGGAGCACCGCAAGTCCGGCGATGGCGCGGGCGGCGGGCACGGGGATCGCGGCGCACGCTGAGGCGTCACGCGGGACGATCGGGCGGCGTTTCGCCGCTCAGGCCCCGATGGCCGAAGCGAGATCGATCCGCCCTTCGTAGAGCGCACGGCCCAGGATCGCGCCCGCGCAGCCGAGCTCGCGCACGGCGCGGATGTCCGCGACCGAGGACACCCCGCCCGACGCGATGACGGCCCCGCGACCGAGTGCGACCAGTCGGGTGAGGAGCTTGAGATCCGGCCCGCCGAGCAGGCCGTCGCGATCGATCGCGGTCGCCTCGAAGGTCGTCACGCCGTGGTCGGCGAGGGCGGTCAGGGCATCCTCGGCGCGGATCCCGCTGGCGCCTGGGCGCCAGCCCTCTCCCGAGGGCGAGACCGTCGCGGACGTCCAGGGCGACCGCGACACGATCCTTACCGTGCGCGGCGACGAGCCGGCCCGCGAACGCGAAATCGCGCAACGCCGCGGTCCCCACGACGGCCCGGGCGGCCCCCGCGCGAAGCGCGGCTGCGACCGATCGCCTCCGTCCGAAGTCCACCGGCCACCTCGACGGCGACCCGATCGCCGATCGTCTCGACGATCCTGCCGATCACCGCGGTGTGTGCCGGTTCCCCGGTCCGCGCCCCGTCGAGGTCCACCACGTGGAGCCACGCCGCCCCCGCGTCCGCAAATGCGCGCGCGACCGCCAGCGGGTCGTCCGAGAACGCCGTCTCGCGCTCGAAATCGCCCTGAACGAGCCGCACGACACGTCCATCGCGGAGGTCGATCGCGGGCATGATCTGGAAGTCGCTTGTCACCCGGGCCTCACCGTGGTAGCGTTTTAGCACGTTACTACGTTAGCACGACAGCGAGGCGCAAACGAGCGATGGCCCAGGACTGGCGAACCCCCGACACGGAAGCGCTCTTCGACGCGATCCTCAAGCTCGAGACCCCCGAAGAGGCCGAGCGGTTCTTTCGCGACCTCCTCACCCTGAAGGAGCTGCACGACATGGCCCAGCGCTGGGCGGTGGCGCGCCTCCTCGACCAGGGCCTGCACTACGCCGAGATCTCGCGCACGACCGGCGCGAGCACCGCCACCATCACGCGGATCGCGTCGTGGCTCAACCACGGCGAGGGCGGCTATCGCGCGATGCTCGACAAGGCGAAGGCATGAGGGAGCGACTCCGCCTCGCCGTCCCGAACAAGGGACGGCTGGTCGAACCGACGCTTCGGCTCCTCCACGACGCCGGGCTCGTGTTCGACGAGCACGACCGCAGCCTCGTGGCCCGCGTCCAGAACCATGACCTCGACATCCTGTTCGTGCGGACCAACGACGTCATCGAGTTCGTCGGCGACGGCGTGGCCGACCTCGGGATCACCGGCATCGACCTCCTGTCGGAGACGGGCGCCGAGCTGCCCCGCATCCGCGAGCTCGGGTATGGCCGCTGCCGCCTAGCGGCTGCCGTCCCCAACGACACGCCCTATCGAACCGTCGAGGACCTGCGCGGGCTGCGCGTGGCGACAGCCCATCCGAACACGGCCCGTCGGTTCTTCGAAGACAGGGACATCGCGGTCGAGGTCATCCCGATCTCGGGCGCCGTCGAGGTCGCGCCACGCCTCGGTCTGGCCGAGGGCATCGTCGACCTCGTGTCGACCGGCTCCACGCTCGTCATGAACGGCCTGCGCCAGATCGGCGACGTCCTCGAGTCGGAGGCCGTGCTGGTCGCCAACCCGACGGCCGACCGCGAGCGCCGCTCCGACCTGGACGCGATCGACACGATGATCAGCGCGGTCATCGCCGCTCGTGGCCGGAAGTACGTGATGATGAATGCCCCTGCGGCCTGCCTGCCGGACCTGGAGGCGGTCCTGCCGGCCCTCGAATCCCCAACGGTCATCCCCCTCGCACACGACGGCATGATCGCGATCCACTCGGTCGTCGGCGCGGACGACGTCTGGGGGCTGCTCCCCCGGCTCAAGGCCTCGGGCGCGTCGGGGATCCTCGTGCTCCCGATCGAGAAGATCGTCCCGTGAGCGTGCCCGCCGCCGCCGCGTCGGCGGTCGCACCGATCAACGTCGCCCGTCCGCCTCCGCCGCCTCGACCTCGCCGAGGTCGCTGTGGGCGTGCCAGAAGCCGTCGCGCATCGGCGCGCCCTCGTGCGGCGTGGTGCTGTTCCCGATCCCGCGGTTCGCGAGTCCGCCCGCCGGACCCTCGCCGACGTCCGCGAACGTGGCGACGCCGCGGTCCGCGACGCCAACGGCAGCGTCGGTGGGGGCCGGGTCGATGGACGCCTCGTCGTCGAGCCAGCCGACCTACGCGCCGCGCGCGACGGCCTCGACCAGCGGACCCTTCGAGCTCTCGACCAGGCCATCGACCATGTGACGCGTTTCGCCGAGACCCAGCGACCGGCATCGACCCGCACGGAGATCGCTCCCGGGATCGAGATCGAACGTCGCTGGACCCCGCTTGCGAGCGTCGGCGCCTACGTCCCCGGCGGCTCGGCGCCGTATCCGAGCTCGCTGATCATGACCGTCGTCCCGGCGCGCGTGGCCGGGGTCGATCGCGTCGTCGTCGCCAGCCCTGCCGACCGCGACGGCGACACGGACCCCGTCCTGCTCGGCGTCGCCGGTCTGCTCGAGGTCGATGCGTTCGTCGTCGCCGGTGGCGCCCAGGCGATCGGTGCGCTCGCCTACGGCCTGCCCGATACCGGCCTGGAGCCGGTCGATCGGATCGTCGGTCCGGGAAACGCATGGGTGACCGCCGCGAAGATCGAGGTCTGCGGCGAGGTCGGCATCGACCTGCCCGCCGGTCCGTCCGAGGGCCTCGTCCTCGCCGCGCCGCCGGCCGAGGCTCGCCGCGTGGCCCTGGACCTGCTGACGCAGGCGGAGCACGGCCCCGACTCCCCGGCGATCCTCGTGACGACCGATCCCGGGTTCGCGGACGCGGTCGAACTGGAGGTGGGCGCCCTGCTCGACACCGCCTCGCGCCGCGACATCCTCGCCCGCTCGCTCGCCGAGCACGGCTGCATCGTGCTCGCCACGGACCTCGACGCCGCGATCGACTTCGTCAACGACTACGCGCCCGAGCACCTGTCGGTCGATGTCGAGCCGCTCGAAGCGACCGTCGCTCGCCTGCGCAACGCCGGCTCGTTGTTCGTCGGCCCGTGGGCGCCCGAGTCGGCGGGCGACTACGCGACGGGTGCCAATCACGTGCTGCCGACCGGCGGCCTGGCTCGCTCGTCCGGCGGGCTGGCGGTCGAGAGCTACGGCAAGTTCGTGCAGGTCCAGCGGATCACCCGCGACGGCCTGGCGGGCATCGCCGAGACGATCGCGACCCTGGCCGAGGCCGAGGGCCTGCTCGTCCACCGCGACGCCGTCACCCGCCGCTTCGAGGCGCCTGTCGCCGCAGATCCCGAGGCCGCCGACCGATGAGCCCGACGCCCGTCACGTTCACCTCACCGACCGCTCCGGCCTCGTACAGCTGGGAGGCGACCGACGAGGAAGTCTCGGCGCGCTACGGCGTGCCGATCGAGCGCGTCGTCCGGTTCGACCTGAACACCTCCCCTGCTCCGCCGGACCTCGCTGCCCGCGTGCTGGCGGAGGGCCGGTTCGAGACGCCGTTGTCCGAGTACGCCCCGTCCGACTATCGACGGCTCATCGCCGCCGCGGCCGACCGCTACGGCGTGGGAACCGACGAGATCATCGTCGGGGCAGGTGCCGACGAGATCCTCGACATCGTGGGCAAGGTCTACCTGCCGCCGGGAAGCACCGCGGTCGTCCCGACGCCGAGCTACGCGATGTACCGGGTCATCACGGAGCAGCGCGGGGCACAGGTGGACGCGGTGCCACGGCTCAGCGCCGCCGAGGGCTACGCGATGGACGTCCCGGCGGTCCGAGCGGCCGCTCGCACGGCCGCGGTCGTCTGGCTGTGCAGCCCCAACAACCCGACAGCGCTTCCGGAACCGGACGGCGCGATCGAGGCCCTGCTCGCCGGCCTCGCGGAGGACGCCGCCGCCGACCGACGCGACCCGGCCATCGTCGTGCTGGACGAGGCCTACGCAGAGTTCGTCGATCGATCGCTCGTCGGCCTGCGCGGTCGCCATCCGAACCTGATCGTCGTACGGACGGCGAGCAAGGCATACGGCCTCGCAGGATTGCGGGTCGGGTTCGGCATCGCCCGGCCAGAGGTCATCGCCTGGCTGAATCCGTTCCGGCCGCCGGGCTCGGTGTCCACGGTCTCCGTGACGGTGGTCACGGAGGCCCTGCTCGACGGGACCGCGGCGGCGGCCAACATCGCGCGCGTCGTCACGGAGCGCGAGCGGCTGCGCACGGAGCTGTCGGCACTGGGCTGGTCGGTCGGTCCATCCGTCACGAACTTCGTGCTCGCGGACCTCGGCTCGACCGATCGGGCCGCCGCCGTCGCCGAGGGCCTGCTGCGCAACGGCCTCGTGCCACGCACCTTCCCGGCCGGCCATCCACTGGCGGACCACCTGCGGCTCACCGTGCGGGCTCCCCAGGAGAACGACCGGCTGATCGAAGCCGCCCGCGGCCTGGTCGAGGAGGCGTCGGCATGACCACCCCGGGCGGCGAGTACACGATCGGGGCCCGCGAGGGCCGGCGCGTCTCGGTCGCGCGGACCACGCGCGAGACGGACGTGACCGTGACACTCGGCCTCGACGGCGCCGGCCACACGTCGATCGCGACGGGGATCGGCTTCTACGACCACCTGCTCGGGTCGTTCGGCCATCACGGCCTGTTCGACCTGGCGATCACGGCAGACGGTGACCTTCAGGTCGACGAGCACCACACCGTCGAGGACGTGGCGCTCGTGCTCGGTGTCGCCTTCGCCGAGGCGCTGGGCGACCGTGCGGGCATCCATCGATTCGGTGAAGCGAGCGTGCCGATGGACGAGGCGCTCGCTACGGCCGTCGTGGACGTCGGCGGCCGGCCGTACGCGGTCATCGACCTGCCGTTCCGCGGCGAACGGGTGGGTGCGCTGCCCCTCCAGCTCGTCGAGCATGCGCTCGAATTGTTCGCGGGGCGGTCCGGCACGACGCTGCACCTCCGAGGCAGCGGCCGAAACGACCATCACCTGGCCGAGGCGGCGTTCAAGTCGCTCGCGCGCGCCCTGCGCGCCGCGTGCGAGCCGGACCCGCGGCGCGACGGCGTGGCCTCGACCAAGGGCACGCTCGGGTGAGCGCGGACACGCGCCCGCCCCGGATCGCGGTCGTCGACTACGGGGCCGGCAACCTCGTGAGCATCGAGCAGGCACTGACGCGCGTCGGGGCCTCCGTGACCGTGGCGCGGGAGGGCGATGCGCTCCGCGACGTCGATGCCGTCGTCGTCCCCGGGGTGGGCGCGGCCGGACCGGCGATGGCGCGTCTGGAAGGTCGCGGCCTCGTGGAACCCATCCGTGCGTGGATCGCCGCCGATCGGCCGTTCCTCGGGATCTGCCTGGGCCTTCAATTGTTGTTCGGCGGAAGCGACGAGGACGGCGCCACGACGCTGGGCGTGCTGCCGGGTCGGACGTCACGGCTGCTCGACGCGCCGACCCTGCCGCACATCGGCTGGAACCAGGTGGTGCGAGTCCGCGAGCACCCGCTGTTCGATGGCATCGCCAACGGTGCGGATCTGTATTTCGTCCATTCGTATGCGGGCGTGCCCGCGGCCGAGGCCGAGGATGCGGTCCTTGCGCGGACGGACCACGGGCGCTCCTTCGTGTCCGCCGTGGCCCGAGGGCGGCTGCTCGGTGTCCAGTTCCACCCGGAACGAAGCGGCACGGACGGGCTGCGCCTCCTTGAGAACTTCGTGGGTCTCGTGCGCGCCGGGGCCGCGCCACCGGCCGGGGTGGCCGCCTGATGCTGCGCCGCCGCGTCATCCCGTGTCTCGACGTCGCCGACGGGCGGGTGGTCAAGGGAACCCGCTTCGTCGATCTCGTGGACGAGGGTGACCCGCCCGAACTCGCCGAACGCTACGCGCATGAAGGGGCGGACGAGCTCGTCTTCCTCGACATCTCGGCGGCTCCGGAGCGGCGCGGCACGCTCCTGGACATCGTGGAGCGGACGGCGCGCCGGGCGTTCATCCCGCTCACCGTCGGGGGCGGGGTCCGTACCGTCGAGGAGATGCGCGACGTGCTACGAGCCGGCGCCGACAAGGTCTCGCTCAACACCGCGGCCGTCGCCGACCCGGCGCTGATCGCACGATGTGCGGCCCGCTTCGGGAGCCAGGCCGTCGTGGTCGCCATCGATGCCCGGCGGCGGGCGGACTCCGCGGCGACGGACGCGGGCTGGGAGGTCGTCGTCAAGGGCGGCCGCGAATCCACCGATCTCGAAGCTGTGGCTTGGGCCGAACGGGCCGTCGAGCTCGGGGCCGGCGAGCTCCTCGTGACCTCGATCGATCGTGACGGGACAGGTTCGGGCTTCGACACCGAGCTGCTTCGGGCCATCACGGAGCGCGTCTCGGTGCCGGTCATCGCCTCGGGCGGTGCCGCGGGACCCGCCGACTTCGTTGCCGCGGTCCGCGACGGCGGGGCCGATGCCGTCCTTGCGGCGTCGATCTTCCATCGCCGGGTCCACTCGATCGCCGCGGTCAAGGCGGCGATGGCGGATGCGGGGTTGCCGGTGCGCATCGTCCCGGAGCTGGCCGCGTGAGCGAGGTGGCTGCCGGCCGCTCGGCGCGGCCGTCGAGCGTCGTGAGCGACGCTCCAGCACCCGAGGTGCGCTTCGGCCCCGACGGCCTCGTGCCCGCGATCGTCCAGGACGCAGCCGACGGCCGTGTGCTGATGCTGGCCTGGATGGATGCCGAAGCCCTGGCCGCCACCGTCGAGACCGGCGACGTCCACTTCCACTCGCGCTCGCGCGACCGACTCTGGCGCAAGGGCGAGACGAGCGGCAACGTCCTGCGGCTCATCGACCTGGCCGTCGACTGCGACGGCGACGCCCTGCTCGTGACCGCCGACCCGGTCGGCCCGACCTGCCACCGGGACACCCGTTCGTGCTTCGATCCGGACGGCGCGGGGGCCGAGCGCGTCACCCAGGGATTCGCATGGCTCGAAACGCTGTGGTCGACGATCGCGTCACGCGCCGAGGAGCGCCCGTCGGGCTCCTACACGACCAGCCTCCTCGACGGTGGCGTCGATGCGGTCGGTCGCAAGGTCACCGAGGAAGCCACGGAGTTGCTCCTCGCCGCCAAAGACGATGCGACCGCCACGTCCGAGGCGACCCGGAGCGCTCTGGCCAGCGAAGCGGCCGACCTCCTGTACCACGCTCTAGTCCTGCTCGCCGAGCGCGGCGTCGCACCGTCCGACGTGCTCGCCACGCTGCGGAGCCGCCACGCGGGATAGGCCTTCCTCCAGGATCGCTACGGTCACGATGGCCGGGCCATTGAGCTCGGGCCCCAAGCGAGTGGCGCCACGACCGTTCCAACCGACGCCGGAACGCGCCACGGACCGGTGTTCCCGCGTCAAACGGGGACGTAGTCCGTTCCGAACGCGCTAAGGTCGCCTTCCTCCGCCCGTTGGAACGCCGGTGGCACCAAGCCGGCCGGCGCCACGCTCCGGCGGGCAGCCCCCTCAGCCTGCCCGGCGCCCGATCTCGCGCCGCCGCTTGCCGATCCGGATCTCCAGCCACTCCCCGGCGATCGGTTCCGGGACGAACGCCGGGTCCGACACCCGCGTCCCGTTGATCGTCACGCCCCCGCCCGCGATCGTCCGTCGCGCCTCGCCCCGCGACGGGAAGACCCCAGCCTCCGCCAGGAAGGCCGCCGCCCCCATCGCCAGCGTCCCAGGATCGAACCGAAACCCGCCGGTCGACTCGAACAGCGACCGAAGCACCTCGGGGTCCTCGATCGGACCAGACGAGAACATCGCCTCCGAATCGCCGATCGCCTCGGCCGCGGCGGCCTCGCCGTGCGTTCGCGCGGTGATGTCGCGCGCCAAAGCCCGTTGCGCCGCACGAGCATCCGGTCGAGCCGCAGATTCGGCCTCGAGGGCCTCGATCTCCTCGCGACCGAGCTCGGTGAACCAGCGCAGGTACGTGCCAACATCGCGGTCGTCCGTGTTGAGCCAGTACTGATAGAACGCGTACGGCGTGGTCCGTCTCGGATCGAGCCACACGGACTCTCCGGTCTCGCTCTTCCCGAACTTCGACCCAGACGGCGTGAGCAGGAGCTTGTACGCCAGCCCGTGCGCCGGATGGGACTCCTCCCCTGCCCCGCTGGTTCGGCGGATCAGCTCGAGACCGGCGGTGATGTTGCCCCATTGGTCGGCGCCGCCCATCTGCAGCTCGACGCCCATCTCGCGATGGAGGTGCAAGAAGTCGTAGGCCTGCAGCAGCATGTAGCTGAACTCAGTGAACGACAGCCCACGTTCCAGGCGCACCTGGACGGACTCCTTCGCGAGCATGTACGGGATCGTGAAGTGCTTGCCCGTGTCGCGCAGGAAGTCGATCAGCGACAACGGGCCGAGCCAATCCAGGTTGTTGACCATCCGCGCTGCCCCGGCACCGGACGAGAAGTCCAGAAACCGCTCTAGCTGCGTACGGATGGCGGCGAGGTTGGCTTCCAGCGTCTCGGTATTGAGCAGGTTTCGCTCGGAGGACCGCCCCGACGGATCGCCGATCATCCCGGTTCCGCCGCCGACGACGGCCACGGGCCGTCCGCCGTGGCGCTGCAGGCGCAGCAGCCCGAAGATCGGCACGAGATGCCCGACGTGCAGCGAATCGAAGGTCGGATCGAAGCCGATGTACCCGCTGATCGGCTCGCCCGACGCGAGGCGCGCCGGCAGACCTGGGGTCGTGTCGTGCAGGATCCCTCGCCACTCGAGCTCCTCGAGCAGGCCAAGACCCGCGCCGGAAGGGGCCCCGAGCGTCACAGGGCGGCGTCCCAGGGCGTCCCTGAGCGGTGAGCCAAGTACGAACGTCCGTTCACGGACCCTATGCTATCGTGCGGACTTAGATGCAGACCACTCGTGCGCGGCGGCAGCGTCATAGACGCGCCCAGGGCCGCCGGCCCGTCAAGCGCGGGTCCACCCTCCGTCGCATCCTCATCGCCATCCCGATCATCATCCTCCTCGTCGGCGTGCTGCTGGCCGGGGCTGGTGCGTTGTTCACGGTGGCCGCGTACAACTACTACGCAGCCGGCCTGCCGGACCCCGAGTCGCAGGCTGACCGACCTCGATTTCGAGCAGCAGACGATCGTCTCCGACCGAACGGGCAAGGTCGAGCTCGCACGCCTGGGGACCCTGCGCCGCGAGCTCGTCGAGTTCGAGGACATCCCGGGCGAGATGCTCGACGCCACCACCGCGATCGAGGACAAGGACTTCTGGGTCAACGCCGGCTTCGACCCGCTGGGCATCATCAGCGCCGGGCTCGACACCATCTCCGGTCGTCCGCGCGGCGCCTCCACCATCACCCAGCAGCTCGTCCGCAACCGGCTCCTGCCCGCCGAGGCCTTCGAGGACTCGACGTACGAGCGCAAGGTCCGCGAGATCATCCAGTCGATCCGCCTGACCGAAGCCTATCCGGGCGACAAGGGCAAGCAGGAGATCATCACCGCGTACCTCAACAACAACTTCTACGGCAACTCGACGTACGGGGTGAAGGCGGCCGCAAAGGGCTACTTCGGCAAGAAGATGGAAGACCTGACCCTCGCCGAGTATGCGATCCTCGCCGCCATCCCGCAGTCGCCGACGCGGTTCGACCTCGTGCGCAACGCCGAAGAGGTCTGCCTCGACGAGGTCGAGGAGGGTGCCGAGGCCGCCGCGGACGCCGAGACCGTCGACTGCAAGGAGGTCCAGCTCGTCGTGCCCGACACGAGCGAGATCGTGCAGCGTCGCAACTACGTCCTGGATCTCATGCGCACCCGCAGCCCGTTGACCGGCACGAAGCACCGACCGGCGGAGTACGAGGCCGCCAAGCTCGAGCCGGTCGTGATCGCGAAGCAGATCTCCGCCACCTGGCGTGCGCCCCATTTCGTGTGGCAGGTTCGCGAAGCCCTCTCGGCCATCGTATGCCCGGAGAACCCCACCGATTGCACCAAGGTCGACACGGGCGGGTACCGCGTCACGACGAGCCTCGATTGGGACATGCAGAAGATCACGGAGAAGTGGGTCTACGTCGCGGCCCGGGCCCCGCAATCCAAGAACACCCGCAAGATCCTCACGCAGAAGAAGATCCCGAGGCGAGAATGGGGCTGGATCCTGAACCTCAAGGGCCGCAACCTCCACAACGCGGCGGCCGCCGTCATCGACTACCGCACCGGTGAGGTCCTGTCGTACGCGGGCAGCGCGAGCTATACCTCCAAGGGCACCAAGAAGTTCCAGCCACAGTTCGACGTGCTGAGCGACGGCTGGCGGCAGCCCGGATCGTCCATCAAGCCGATCGACTACGCCATCGGCATCGAGGATGAGGTCCTCACCGCCAGCACGATGTTCATGGACGTCGTGACCGACTTCGGCGGGAAGTTCACCCCGACTCAGGCCGACGATCTCGAGCGTGGGCCCGTCCGCCTCCGCAGCGCCCTGCAGTTCTCCCTCAACATCCCCGCCATCAAGGCCACGATCATGCAGGGTCTCGATCACACCTTCGAGCGAAGCAAGGACTTCGGGCTTGCCTACCCGGACACGGCGACTCCGGTCCTCTCCATGGGTATCGGCACGCTCGAGACCCACCCGATCGACATGCTCAGCGGCTACGGCACGATCGCCAACGGCGGCGTCCGGATGCCGCGCCAGATGATCATGAAGGTGGTCGACGAGGACGGAAAACAGATCTGGCCGCTCGATGACCAGAAGCCGGAGGGCGTCGAGGTCATCAGCCCGCAGGCCGCCTACATCATCACGGACATCCTGGCCGGCAATACTGTGATGAAGACCAACCCGTACTGGGGCGAATTCGCCATCTACCGCAAGGGCGTCCGCCGCCCCGCCGCGTACAAGACGGGCACCACGAGCGAAAACGTCGACGTGCACGCCTACGGGTACCTGGCACCGCCGAAGGACCCGGACCGGCCGGCGCTCGCGGCCGGCGTCTGGATGGGCAACAGCAACAACGACCCGAACAAGGGCAGCCTCTCGCTCGATTCGTCGGCGCCGCTGTGGTCCGCCCTCCTCGAGGAAGTGAGCGCGAAATACGGCATCTCCAGGTTCAAGGCGCCCGGGGGTCTACAGACCGCGACCGTTGACGCCTTCACGGGCCTCAAGCCCGGTCCGTTCACGAAGAAGACCGTCAAGGAACTCTTCCTGAAGGGCACCGTCCCGACCGAGCGCGAGACGATCCGCGTGTCCCTCACCGTCGACGATGCCTCGGGCCTCCTGTGGCGGGACGGATGCGTCGGGCCGAAGGTGGAGCGCGGCTTCTTCGACCTTCGCGAGGTGGAAAGCAACTACCCCGCATGGCAGAAGGCCAACCGCAACTGGGCCGCACGCGCAGCCCGGGGCCCTGGGCGCCGGGGTGGCCCCGAGGGCACCAGGACGTCCTATTTCTACAACAGCGGATTCCGTCCGTTCGGCAGCTCGTGGGGGGCGCCGTTCGCACCGCGCACGAAGTGCCCGCTTGCCCCACCACCGGATGTCATCTGCGATCCACTGGTGAGCGTTCCGCCCAGCGTCCCGTGCATCCCGGCCCCGTCTGAAGACGGCGGGGGCGGCGGAAACGGTGGGCGGCAACAAACCGCCGAAGAAGACCCCGAAGCCACCAGGGGGCTGACGCCCACGAACCCTCGTCAGAGGCTGACGATCGTCGCCCCGTCTCCACCCTCGCCGCGCTCCCCGGGGCGCGCGGACCGCACCAATGGATGCGTGGCTACGGCCTCGCGGACCGCGTCACGTAAGGCCCCCGTGCCCATCCCGTGGACGACCGTGACGGCACCGAGCCCGGCCAAGCTCGCGTCGTCCAGGTAGCGACCGAGCGCCTCGAGCGCCTCCTCGACGCGGGCCCCGCGCAGGTCCAGCGACGACGCCACGCTGCGGGCTCGATCAAGCCGCAGGGCGGTGGCGTTGGTGTTGCCGGCGCCGCCGGCACGCTCGAGCGCCGGGGCTGGCTGGCCGAGCGCGGGCTCCAGGTCGTCGAGGTCCACGAGGACGCGCATCCCACCGGCCTCGAGGGTCGCGCGCAGGCCGCCCTTGTCCATCGCCGCGATCCGACCTTCCCAGCCCCCCGAGCGACTTCGCGCCCGGTCACCGACCTGCCACGTACGGGGCTCCGAGCGGGTCGGAGCCGGTTCGTCCCCATCCTCCACGGCCGGGAGCCGCGCGGCGATGGCCTCCGCCCGATTGACCGCCGCGTCCAGGGTGCCGGCCGTGACCGTCTCCCGTTCGAGCGCCCGGCGCGTCTCCGCGAGCTCCGCCCGCAGGTCTTCCACGACGCGGTCGGCTTCCAGGCGGGCCGCGCGGACGTGCTCGTCTCGTTCGCTCCGCGCCTTCCGGCGTTCTTCGGCCGCGGTCCGCAGCGCGTCGGCGGCCCGGGCCTCGGCCGCGAGGGCACGGTCGAGCGCCTCGCTCGTCTCGCCCTCCGTCGCCTTGATCGCGGCGAGCGTCGCCTCGAACGACCGCTGCGCCTCGGTGAGGCGCGATCGGGCGTCGTCGACGATGGATTCGGGAAGCCCGAGTCGCTCGGCGATCGCGAACGCCTGGCTGCCACCGGGCAGACCGATGGTGAGGCGATAGGTCGGTGACAGGGTCTCGATGTCGAACTCGACGGCGGCGTTGCTCGCCCCGGGTGTCGTGTGAGCGTAGGCCTTGAGCTCGGCGTAGTGGGTCGTGGCGGCGACGACGGCCCCAGCCCGGATGAAGTGGTCGAGGAGCGCCTGGGCCAAGGCCGAACCCTCGGTCGGATCCGTCCCCGCACCGAGCTCGTCGAGCAGGACGAGCGTGCCTCGACCGGCCTCGGCCACGATGCTCGTGATGCGGCGAAGATGGCCCGAGAACGTCGACAGCGACTGCGCCACGGACTGCTCGTCGCCGATGTCGGCGAACACGTCGCGCCAAACCGGCAGGCGGCTCCCGGCCGCCGCTGGGATGTGCAGCCCGGATTGGTGCATCAGGCTGAGCAGCCCCAGCGTGCGTAGCGTCACGGTCTTGCCGCCGGTGTTGGGACCGGTCACGACGAGGGCCGTGTAGCCGTCGCCGATCCGGATATCGATCGGCACGACCGTGCCGGTGAGGCCCGGATGGCGAGCCGATAGCAGGATCACCTCGGGTCGGTCCGCGGTCTCCGCGCGCGTGCCGTCCATGTCGGCCGCGAGAGTCGCCTTGGCCGCCCACAGGTCGAACCGCGCCAGCGCGTCGAGGGTCTCGCGCAGTGCCGGGGCGTTGGCCCCGACGAGCGCCGACAACTCGTCGAGGATCCGGGCGATCTCGTCCGCTTCGGCGAGCTGCGCCTCACGCCACGTGTTCCCGAGCTCGACCGCGACGAGCGGCTCGATGAACAGCGTCTGGCCGCTGCCCGATGCGTCGTGGACGATGCCCTTGACCCTGGAACGAGCCTCGGCCTTGACCGGCACGACGTAGCGGCCGTTGCGCAGCGTCACGATCGGTTCCTGGAGGGCGTTCCCGAGCTCGGCGCCGACGAGGGAATCGAGCCGCCGCCGGAGCCGGTCGTACGCGACCCGGACCGCGGCGCGCAGGCCCCCGAGCCTCGGCGAGGCCGTATCGAGCATCTCGCCGACCGGGTCGAAGCTGCGTGCGAGCGTGCTGCGGATCGCCGGCAGGGCATGCAGTTCCCTGCCAAGGTCGCGCAGCAGGGATCGCCGTTCGTCGGCAAGTGACGTGGCCAATCGCGCGGTCGCATCGAGTGTCTCGGCGAGCTCGAGGAACTGGGCGGCATCGAGGCGACCGCCGCGGGCCGCTCGTTCGATCGAGGGGCCGATGTCGTGGGCCGCCCCGATCCCGATGCCCGGACGATCCTCGAGCAGCGATCGAGCCTGGTCGGTCTCGTCGAGCTGGCGAGCAACGATGACCGGGTCGGATGCCGGTTCCAGGGCTTCCGCCAGCCGGCGCGACGGCGGGAACGATGTGGCCGCCGCGAGCCGCTCGCGAACGAGCGGGAACTCGAGCAGGGCCTGCGAGCGGGCGTCCATCAGTCGCTTTGGGGAGCCGTGGGTGGCCGGCTACCCTCACGCCACGCCGAGGCCGACCCGGACACTGAGCGGTGACCCGCGATGGCGAACCGCCACGGACGCGCCGCCCAGGCTTCGCCGGCGTAGGCGACCCCGACGCGCGCGCCGGTCACGATGGCGGCTGGTGCCCCCTCGTCGGACTCCAGCCGGAGCGGGCTCGAGGGATCGCACAGGTCGACGCCCGTCCACGTGGTGTCGATGCCGAAGGCGGCTCCTACGAGTCCGGGGCCGCTCGCCAGCCGGTGGTCGGGGGTCCGGTCCAGGCGCTGCCGTGCCGCGACGGTTCCGGCCTCGGTCCGACCGGCGCGCCGACGACGATCCCAGGCCAGCCGGTCGCCTCGCATGCGCTCGACGCCGACCAGCGGTTCGACGGCGCGGATGAGCACCGCGGACGGCCGGCCGGCCGGCTCGGTGACCACGTTCAGGCAGTCGTACATCCCGTAGACAAGGTACACGTAGGCGAATCCCGGCGGCCCGGCCATGACCCGATTCCGCGCCGTCGACCCGAAACGAGCATGCGACGCGAGGTCCTCGGGACCCCCGTACGCCTCGACCTCGACGATCCGCGCTTCGCGCCGCCCCGTGGCGTCGTCGCGGATCAGACGCACGCCGAGCAGCCTCGGGGCGACCTCGTCGGACGGTCCGGCCAGCTTCCCTCGATCGACGACGGTCAGGCCGGCGGGCTCGTGTAGTAGACCTCGATGGAGTCCGGGATGAACAGCCCGAAGACCGAGAAGAAGCCCGGGATCAAGGTCGACTGGAAGTAGTCGACGATCTGCGAGGTCTCGAGGGCGTTCCACAATTCGCGCAGCCCGAGCAGCTCATTCGGGTCCTGGGCGATGCCCGGGATCAGGAAGAAGGAGCCCAGGATGATGATGGTCGCGCCCAGGATGATCCCGAACTCGATCACCCCGAGCACACCGCCAAGGATCTCATCCGCCCAGCGGGCCTTCGCGAACAGGGGCTGCGGCTTGTACCAGCCCTGGGCGACCAGCGCGAACGCGATGACCGCGGCCACGAACACCGTGCCGAACCCGATCATGTAGGAGTACTGCCGCGAGAACTGTGACCAGTTGTTGGCCAGGAACGCGCCGAGCGGCTCGTACAGGTTGGCCGCGAGCAGGAACGAGAACATGATCGCGCCGATGCCGATCACCCGACGGATCGCGCCCTGGGCGAACCCGAGCACGAAGAACCCGATGAATAAGAGGACGAGCACCAGGTCGACCGTCGACATCCCGGCGAGGAACTCCCCGAAGTCCACCGTTCCTCCCTTGGAACATAAGAATCTGCCCGAACCGTCTGGTCCGGGGCGGCGCAAGGGTAGCAGTGGCCCTCGACGCGTCGCAACCGGGACGAAGGTCGTGGGCGATGGGGCCGGTGCGTTGCGGTCCAGTGCGGTCCGGTGGCGTCCGGAAGCGGCGTTTCGAGCGGGTCTGCGTATGGATCACGTGCGGATCACGTGCGGAGGTGGCCGTCCACGTCGCTGGCGAGGCCCTCGGCTACGTCTGCCACGGCCCGATCGACTTCCTCCTCCGTGAGGGTGCGGTCGGGCGCGGCGAACACGAGCCGGAACGCGAGACTGCGTCGCTCGTCGGGAAGTGGCCGACCGCGATAGATGTCGAACAGCTCGACGGATGCCAGCAACGGCCCGGCATGCCGATGGATGGCGGCCTCGACCTCACTCGCCGGTCGAGCGTTGGCGACGACCACGGCCAGGTCGCGCTCGACGACCGGGTGGCGCGATGGCGTCCGTCCGAGCGGCACCGCCGGCTGACCGCCCGACAGGCCGGCCACCGCGAGCTCTGCCACGATGACCCGCTCCGCACGCAACCCGAGCTCGTCGATCAGCGCGGGATGGAGCTCGCCGACGCGCCCCGCGATCGCGTCCGTGGCGACGGCACGGGCGGCCCGACCGGGGTGGAGCGTCGGGTCGTCGGTCAGGGGCGCGTACGCCGGCTGGGGCATGCCCAGCGAGCGAGCCACGAGATCGATGACACCCTTGCCGTCATCGAGGTCGTAGGGCCGGGCGGGCCGATTCCAGGCGGGGATCTCGGCTGGACCGGTCAGGACGAACCCGAGCCGCCACCACTCGTGGGTGCCTTCCCCATCGTCCTGTGCCCCATACCCCTTGCCGATCTCGAAGATGGCGACGCCCGGCCCGCCCTGCCGGAGATTCGTCGCGGCCACCTCCAGGAGGCTCCCCAACAGCCGCTGGCGCATCACCGAATGCTGGCTCGACAGCGGGTTCGTCACGGTGACCGGTCGGCCACCGGCGGCGCCCTCCCCTGGGACGGCCGGGTCCTCGACGGCCGGGAACCGGTCGACCATGGCGGGCGACACAAGGGCAAAGGACACCGCCTCTGACAGCCCCGCCCCGGCGAGGACCTCGCGCACCGTGTCCCGGAGGCGCAGCGGCGATGGCCGGTACGGCGGCATCGGCGTGTGCGGCAGGATGTCCGGGATGAGCTCGTAGCCGCGGATCCGCGCGACTTCCTCGGCGACATCGGCCTCGATCGCGAGGTCACGGCGCCATGACGGGACGGTCGCCACGAGAACGTCCGTCTCGGAGGCGTCTACCTCGAGCGGGTCCTGGCCACCGGCCACGACCACCGGCGTCCCGGACGGTGCCGGCTCGGTCGCGACGCCGACGCGTGACAACACGGCGCGCTGCTCCTCGGCCGGCACGTCCACGCCCAGCAGCCGGCTGACCCGCGCCGGTCGGAACGGCACGCGCGCCGGCGGCGGCTCCGTCGGGGTGGTATCGATCACGCCCTTCGCGACAGTCCCGCCGGCCCACTCCTCGATGAGCCGAGCGGTCCGGTCCGCCCCGAGCCGGGCAAGTCGATGCTCCTGGCCCTTCTCGAACCGGAGGCTCGCCTCGGAGCGGAGCGCATAGCGGAAGGCGGTGCGGCGGATGCTCACCGGATCGAAGATCGCCGATTCGATGATGACATCGGTCGTGGCGGCCGACACCTCGGACGTGGCCCCGCCCATGACGCCGGCGATCCCCAACGGCCCTGCGGGATCGGCGATGAGCAGGGTCTCCGGGTCGAGCTCGCGCTCGACGTGATCGAGGGTCTCCATCCGCTCGCCCTCGCGCGCGAGGCGGACGATGATCCGGCCGTCGTGCACGGCGGCGGCGTCGAACACGTGGATCGGCTTGCCGAGCTCCAGCATCACGTAGTTGCTGACGTCGACGACGTTGCTGACCGGCCGCTGACCCGCTGCCATGAGGCGCATCTGGACGTGGTCCGGCGACGGCCCGACCGTCACGCCGCTCACCGCGCGCGCCACGAACCGCGGACACAGCGCCGGTTCCTCGACCTCGACGGCCAGCCGACCCTCGATGGGATCGCCCCGCTCCGGCGGGTCGGTGGCGGGGAAGCGGATGTCCGCCCCGGTCACCGCCGCGACCTCCCGGGCGAGCCCGATCATCGAGAGTCCGTCACCGCGGTTCGGCTTGACGTCGATATCGAGGACCACGTCGCCGTAGAGATCCGTCAGCGGCACCCCGATCTGGGTCTCAGGCGGGAGGATCAGGATGCCGTCCCCATCGGCCGTCAGTCGCAGCTCATCTCCGGAGCACAGCATGCCGTTGCTCGCGACACCCATCTTCTCGGTGCGCTCGATCCGGCGGTCACCGGGCAGGACCGCGCCCGGCAGCGCCACCGGGACGCGCTGGCCGGCAACGATGTTCGTCGCACCGCACACGATCTCGAGCGGCTCGCCCGTCCCTACGGACACGCGCGTGAGCGACAGGCGGTCGGCCCGCGGATGGGGCTCGACGCTGAGGAGCTCGCCGACGACGACGTTCTCCCAGTCCGCACCCCAGCGCTCGAGGCCCTTGACCTCCATCCCGAGCAGCGTCAGCCGCTCGGCGAGTTGCTCCGGCGTGAGTTGGATGTCGACGTAGTCCCGGAGCCAGGAAAGCGGCACCCTCATCGGAACTGGCCAAGGAAGCGCAGGTCGTTCTCCATGTACAGGCGCAGGTCGCCGACGCTGTGGCGCAGGTTCGCGATGCGTTCGACGCCCATCCCGAAGGCGAACCCCTGGTAGCGCTCGGGATCGAGCCCGCCGTACTGGAGCACGACGGGGTGGACCATCCCGGCGCCGAGGATCGTCATCCAGCCGGTGCGCGAGCAGGCGGGGCACCCGGATCCGCCACAGACCACGCACTCGACGTCGAACGCCACCGACGGCTCGGTGAACGGGTAGTAGCCGGGGCGGAAGCGGGTCCGCTTGTCCGCTCCGTACATCGCCTTGGCGAACTGGTCGAGGAGGCCCTTGAGGTCGCCCATGGTCGTGCCCTCGTCGACCATGAGGCCCTCGACCTGGAAGAACTCCGAGGCATGGCTCGCGTCGATCGCCTCATACCGGAAGCAGCGGCCGGGGAGCAGCGCGCGGATCGGCGGGCGCTCCTCGTGCATGACCCGGATCTGGCCGGGCGACGTGTGCGTCCGCAGGAGATGGCCCTCGACGTCGACGTAGAGCGTGTCCCACAGGTCGCGGGCCGGGTGGTCGGGCGGGATGTTGAGCATCTGGAAGTTGCGGACGTCGTCCTCGATCTCGGGGCCTTCGTACACGACGAAGCCGAAGCGCCCGAAGATCTCGGCGATCTCCGAGATCGTCTCGTTGATCGGGTGGCGGCTGCCGCGCCGGATCGGGCGGCCTGGCGTGGTGACGTCGACGGCCTCGGCGATCAGCCGGGCGGTCAGCTCGGAGCCGCGCAGCTCCGCCCCGCGCGTCTCGAGGGCCCGCTCGATGGCGGTGCGGACGCTGTTCGCGATCGCGCCGACCTGTGGTCGCTCCTCGGGTGGGAGGGCTCCGATCCCGCGCAGGACGCCGGTCAGGCGGCCCTTCTTGCCGAGGATGTCGAGCTCGAGCGCTTCGAGGGCGGCGACATCCGCGGCGGCCGCGACCGCAGCCAGCGCCTCCTCCTGGAGCGCCTCGAGATCGCGAGTCAGGTCGGCGAGGTCCACGTCTTTCCTTGGCTGCGGGTGAAGGGCCCCCGAATCATGAGCCCTCGAGCGTCATCGACGTCGAGGGCTGAGATGACCGGGCGTCAGCCGTGTCGGTATCCCGGGCGGTGTTCAGGAACCCTTGGCCAGGTCGACGATGCGGCCGAACGTCGCACTGTCGCGGACGGCGAGGTCGGCCAGGATCTTACGGTCGATCTCGATCTTCGCCTTCTTGAGACCGGCGATGAACTGCCCGTACGTCAGCCCGTTCTGGCGGGCGGCCGCATTGATCCGGACGATCCACAGCTCGCGCATCTGGCGCTTGCGCTGCTTCCGATCGCGGGTCGCGTAGGCGAGCGCGTGCAGCAAGGCCTCGCGGGCGGGCTTGATCAGCTTCGACTTCGTGCCCTTGCGGCCCTCGGCCGCCTTGAGCAGGCGCTTGTGGCGCTTGTGGGAGGTGACGCCTCGCTTGACTCGTGCCATATCGCTATCCGGACTCCTAGAGGTACGGGAGCAGGCGGCGGACCTGCTTGGTCTGCGCCGGCGCCATGATGGCCTTGCCGGCGTACCGGCGGGTCCGTCGAGACGACTTGATCTCGAGGTGATGCCCGCGCCACGCCTTGACCCGGATGTACTTACCGGAGCCGGTCACGCCGATCCGCTTCTGGGCCGCCTTGTGGCTCTTCATCTTCGGCACGATCGGCTCACTCTCCTGTTCGAACCGGCTCCGGGGCCGGCTTTGATTCGCTCCTGGTCGCGGCGGGTGCCGGGGCCGCGGTCGCCGCGGCGGCCGGCGTGGCCGCTGGTTTCGTCTTCGTCGGCCCGTCTTCGGTCGAGGCCTTGGCCGGTGCTCCGTCGGTGGCCTTGGCCGAAGCCGGGGCCGCCGCGGTGCTGGCCTTGGCCGGAGCCTCGGCCGCCGGTGCGGTCGCGGCCGGAGCCTTGGCCGGTGTTGCGGTCGCGGCTCCCGCCGGGACCGTGGCCGCCTCGGTTCCCTCCTCTGCCTCGGCCGGGATGGCCAGGGCGTCGGCGGGGACCTCGTCGACCGCGTGCTTGCGGTCCGGTGCGTCGTGGCTCTTGGGCTTGTGGGTCGATGCCATCGTGATGTGCATCGACTTGCCTTCGAGCAACGGCGTCCGCTCCGCTACTCCGTGATCCTTGACTCGATCCACGAACCTGGTGATGAGGTTCCGCCCGATCTCCGGGTGGGTCAGCTCCCGACCGCGAAAGCGGACGGTCACCTTGATCCGATCACCATCTTCGAGGAACTCGATCGCGCGGTGGACCTTCGTATCGAAGTCGCCGACGCCGATCTTCGGCGACAGGCGGACTTCCTTGAAGGTCACCGAGCGCTGCTTGCGCTTGGCTTCCTTCTCCCGCTTCGTCAGCTCGTATTTGTACTGACCGAAGTCGAGGAACTTGACCACCGGGGGCTGCGCCATCGGGGCGACCTCGACGAGGTCGTATCCCCGTTCCTGCGCCATCTCGAGGGCTTGCGGCGTGGGCATCACGCCCAGCTGAGCACCCTCTTCATCGACCACCCGAACCTGTGGGATCCGGATCATCTGGTTTACGCGCAGGTCTCGACTGATGGTTCACCCCTTGTTTGCTGCTGGTCCATTCGACCGGCATGGGGGCATACGTCCCCCTACCGGGCGAGCCGGCAGGATAGCACACGGGTTCTCAAAGTGGCGACCAGCGATCCGGCGACGTCAGCGTCGAAATGCAGGGCCGACGTCGCGAACGCGCTGCTCCCGGACGGGCTGACGCAATCGACCAACGACGATCGCGGCGGCTCCGCCTCCCAGCATGCCCAGTGCGATGTCGAGCAGCGTGTCGGCGTAGGCGGTCGCGGCCTCGGGGGAGTCCGGGATGAACGTGACGTACTCGGCGAACTCCCAGAGGACGGCGGAGGTTACCGCCCAGCCGAATCCCAGCGCTACGCGTGTTCGGTACCCCCACCCGCCATAGCGCAGAAGCAGCATGACGGCCGAGGTGTGGAGCGCCCAGTTGACGACGTGATTGGCATCGTCCCACCACCAGACGGTGTCGTAGATGTCGAGCGCATTGCCGACGACGTCGATGAGGAACGGCAGGCTGAACAGGATGTCGGACGCCACTGGATACGGGATGCGCGACCGGCCGAAGAGCCACCAGCCGATCGGCACCAGGGCCAACGCGACGGGATACGCGAGCGCCCGACCCGTGAACGCCTTGCCCGTGAACTGCGGGAGGTCCGGGTTGAGGACGGCCCACGCGAGGAGGCCGACGGTCGCGACCTTGACCGCGAGATCGACGACAAGCAACGGGCGCGAGGCAGACGTCGACGATCCCTCCATCCGACGACTGTATCCGGCGGGCGTCGTGGACCCGATTTCCGAAGGCAGCGTCCGCCGCAGGTGAGACATCTCCCTCCCATCAACGGGGCCCCGGTGGTCCTCGGCGCTGGTGAGTACGTGCCCGTCGAGCCACGCCCCAACGCCACACAAGAAGGCCTGCCGACATGCACATGACCAGGCGGATCGCCATCGCCGCCCTCGCCATCACGATGTTCGTCCTGCCTGCCACGGTGAGTGGAGTCGCATCGCCCGTCAGCCTCGGCACGGCCGCTGCGTTCGCGGTGCTCGGCGCCGAGACGGTCACCAACACTGGTCCGACCGTCGTCGGCACTGACCTGGGCGTGAGCCCGGGGAGCGCGTACACCGGGTTCCCACCCGGGATCGTCATCGGGTCGTTCCACGCCGCCGACGCGGTGGCGGCCCAGGCCCAGATCGACCTTACGGAGGCCTACAACAACGCGGCCGGGCAAGCCTCCGATTTCGCCTTCGGCCCGGTCGCCGACCTCGGTGGCCTCACCTTGACTCCGGGGGTCTACACCGCCCCCAGTTCGATCGGCATCACCGGGACGCTGACGCTCGACGCCCAGGGCGACCCGAACGCGATCTGGGTCTTCCAGGTCGGCTCCACCATCACGACGGCAACAGCTAGCGTTGTGGCGTTCATCAACGGCGCCGAGGCGTGCAACGTCTTCTGGCAGATCGGGAGCTCGGCCACCATTGGCACGTACTCGGATTTCTCAGGCAACATCCTGGCTCTGACCTCGATCACGCTCACGACCGGCTCAACGATCGATGGCCGGGCCTTGGCTCGGAACGGGTCGGTCACGATGGACACCAACGCGGTCACCGGCTGTCCCACTGCTCCGGAGCCCACTCCGACTCCGGAGCCGACTCCGAGCCCACGCCAACGCCAACACCGGAGCCCACGCCGACGCCCACTCCGACTCCGGAGCCCACTCCGGAGCCCACGCCAACGCCAACGACCGGAGCCCACGCCGACGCCGACGCCCACACCGACCCCGACGCCCACGCCGAGCCCACGCCGACGCCGACGCCGACGCCCACACCGACCCCTGAGCCCACGCCGACACCCACTCCGACTCCGGAGCCCACGCCGACACCGACCCCGACCCCGACACCGACGCCGTCGCTGACGGCCACACCGACCGCGACTCCGACGCCCACCCCGACTGCGACTCCGGCGGAGGAACCACCCACGACGCTCATCGCGCCGAACCCGACCCATCAGCCAGTCGCGACCCCCACGCCCGCGGCGCCGATCCCGAGCCCGTCGGCAGGGCCGGTCCCGACGCCGCCGGCTACGGACACGGAGGCGCTCGTCGAAGGCGGACCCGCATCGAATGGCGGCGCCGTCCTGATCGCCCTTGGTGGACTCCTGCTCCTGCTCGCCGCGACGGTGGCCGCCTCGAGCAGGCCCGCCCGCCGGTAACCAGCGGGAGTCTTACGAGACGCCGCGCGACCGGCTTTCCTCGGCCAGTCGGTCGGCGAACTCGTCCCACGGCTGGGGGTCCTGCTGCTCCCCTGCCCTGGTCCGCGGCGAGGCCGTGCGCGCCTCGATCTCGCGGTCGCCCAGCACCACCATGTACGGCACCTTCTGTTCCTGCGCCGTGCGGATCTTGTACTGCATCCGGTTCGACGAGCCGTCGACCTCCACGCGCAGGCCGCGCGATCGAAGCACGACGGCGAACTCCTCGGCGGCCTCGAGGTGGCGGTCGGCGATGGGGATGACGACCGCCTGGACGGGCGCCAGCCACAGCGGGAAGGCCCCCGCGAAGTGCTCGACGAGGATGCCGATGAACCGCTCGAGTGACCCGTAGATCGCCCGATGGATGGCGATCGGGCGCTGCGGCTGGCCGTTCTCGTCGATGTAGGTCAGATCGAAACGCTCGGGCAGCATGACGAGGTCGCACTGGATCGTGGCCATCTGCCACTCGCGGCCCAGGGCGTCATCGATGTAGATGTCGATCTTGGGCGCGTAGAACGTCCCGTCCTTGGGCTTGGTGACGAAGTCGACGCCGGTCCGCATCAGCGTCGCGTGGATGAGCTCCTCGGCCCGCTCCCAGAGCGCCGGATCGCCGATCGCCTTGTCGGGCTTGGTCGCGAAGGCGAAGCGCGGCGTCAGGCCGAACCATGAATACGCCTCCTTGACCTCGCCTAGCATCGCTTCGAGCTCGTCGGACAGCTGGTCGGGGCGGACGTAGACGTGGGCGTCGTCCTGGATGAACTGGCGGACACGGGTCAACCCGCTCAAGGTCCCGGAGCGCTCGTTGCGATGGAGCCGGCCGAACTCACTGAAACGGAGCGGCAGATCCCGATACGACCGCAGCTTCGAGCGGTAGATGACGGTCGATTCGGGGCAGTTCATCGGCTTGAGGCTGAAGAGCTGCTTCTCGCTCTCGACGATGAACATGTTCTCGGCGTAGTGGTCCCAATGCCCGGACTGGCGCCACAGGCGCTCGCTGACGAGGATCGGCGTCGAGATCTCCTGGTAGCCGCGCCGGTCCTGCAGCTCGCGCATCGAGCTCTCAAGGGTCCGCCAGATGCGCTGGCCCTTCGGGTGCCAAAAGGCCGAGCCCGGTGAGATGTCGTGGAACGAGTACAGGTCGAGCGCGACGCCGAGCCGGCGGTGATCGCGCTTCTTCGCCTCGGCCCGGCGTTCGAGGTAGAGGTCGAGCTCCGCCTGGGTGGTCCAGGCGGTGCCGTAGACGCGCTGGAGCATCGGCCGCTTCTCGTCGCCACGCCAGTACGCGCCGGCCGTGCCGAGGAGCTTGAACGGGCCGATCTTGCCCGTGCTGGCCACGTGCGGGCCGCGACACAGGTCGATGAAAGGGCCCTGCCGATAGAAGGTCGTCGGCGGCATGGGGGTGCCGTCGCGCTCGGCCGCGGCGGCCAGGTCGTCGATGATCTCGACCTTGAACGGTTGGTCGCGCTCGACGAGCGCGGCACGTGCCGCCTCCGGGGTCTCCTCGCTGAACTCGAACGGGTGATCGGCCGCGATGCTCTCGCGCATGCGCGTCTCGATCGCGGGCAGGTCCTCCGGCGTCAGTGGTCGCGGCAGCAGGAAGTCGTAGTAGAAGCCGTCGTCGATGACGGGACCGATCCCGAGCTTCGTGCCGGGAAACAGGTCCAGGACGGCCTCTGCCAGCACGTGCGCGGCGCTGTGCCGCATCGGCCCGAGGTCGCCCGACGCGCCGTGGTCCATGAGCTCGGCCGCATCGCGCCGCTCCGGGGCGTCCGGCAGGGCTTCCTCGACCTCGACACCTTCTTCGTCTTCGACCATCAGATCCTCCCTGGAATCACGAAACCCCTCGTCCTCTGGCTGGACGAGAGGTCTGCTCCCGCGGTCCCACCGGCCTTCACCGACGCCAACGGCGGCGGTGCGCTCGTGTATCGCGCTAACGGGCGACGCCCGGATCGGTTCACCGATCGCTCACGGGTGGTGCCGTCCTGGGATCGATCGCCGGGTCTTGCAGCCCTGGGGCCCGGCTCTCTGCGGATCGTCCGGATCGGACGGGCGTGTCCCGCTCGACGCTCTATCGATTCGATGTGGTGGTGGGCGACACTGGACTCGAACCAGTGACCTCTTGCATGTCAAGCAAGTGCTCTAACCAGCTGAGCTAGCCGCCCGCGTCGCGGGCCCACTTGCGTCACGTCCTCGGATCTCGTTGGCTCACGGGGTGTTCCACGTCCCGCGACAAGATTCGTGACCTTTGGCGTTCCTGAGCCTGCGGCTCGGGAATGCTACCAGAGGCCGGCGCGAGGCGACAACGCACCGGCGGCGGACAAACCGGTGTTTTCATCCTCACGGAATCCGCCAACTGGCCCACACGCTCTCAGCCGTGGGCGTCCTGCGCCCTCGTCTAGGGGATCGATGAAGCGCGACACGCCGGAGCCTACGACAGCTGCCCGGCCTGTCGACGTCCCGGGTGAACCGCGCTCAGAGCAGGCCCTGGCCGATGCCGACCAGACCGCCGCCAACGCGGACCAGCAGATCTCCGGTGCCGACCAGCGTTCCTCGGACACCGATCAGAAGCTGGCCGGCCTCGACCAGGCGGCGTCGGATCACGAACAGGAGATCGCCGACCGCCTGCACGAGGCCGTCGTGGATCCGACGCCCGCCGAGGTTCAGGAGTACCACGAGGCCAAGGACGCCAGGGCAAGCGTCTCCGCGGCGAGGCAGCGTGGCCGCATCGAGCGCTCCCGTACCGGGCGGGATCGCGACGCCGCGGCGGGTCAGCGCGACCGGACGGCGGACGAGCGCGACGAACGCGGCCTCGAACGCGACGAGCGCGACCGAGGCTGACCCGGACCGGTCCGATCCGGGCCGCTGAGCTAGTAGGCCGGCGGTGCGACGACGCTCGGCGCGGGTGCGGTTGCGTCTGGTGCCGGCGCGTCCGGGGACGCGGCACCCCCGCCGGACGGCGCGGTGCAGGCTGCCAGCAGCCCCGCAACGATGATCACGCACGCGATGAGAGCTCGACGCATGGGGCGGTCTCCTTCTCCTTTCGTCCGGCATGGCTCGTCTCGGATTCGGTACGACGGCCGTGGGAGCGCGGTTTCGGTGATGATGCTCGCGTGGACGACTACGAGCTCATCGATGCGGGTGGGGGCGCCCGCTTGGAGCGATTCGGCGAGCACGTGACTGACCGGCCTCACGGCGGGGCATACGGCGAGCGACAGGCCCCCGAGCGTTGGGAAGCTGCGGATCTGCGCTTCGACCGGGACGGAGGGTGGTCGGGACCGGGTCTGAGGGGCGCGGGCGAGGGCTGGACGGCCGATATCGGCGGCCTGGAGATGGGCCTTCGACCGACCGACGCCGGGCAGGTCGGGTGCTTCCCTGAGCACGCCTCGATGCTGCCATGGCTCCGTGAGCGCGTGGACCTCCGGCGCGCGACCGCCCCCGACGACGCTGCCGTGGTGCGGGTGCTGCACCTCTTCGCGTACACGGGTCTCGCGACGCTCACGGTGGCCGCGGCCGGCGCCGCGGTGGCGCACGTGGATGCGGCTCGTCCGGCCGTGTCCTGGGCGCGGCGCAACGCGGCGGCCAACGGCCTCCAAGACGCCCCGATCCGCTGGCTGGTCGATGACGCCCGGGCCTTCGTCGCGCGTGAGCGCCGGCGGGGAAGTCGATACGACGGGGTCATGCTCGATCCGCCGACCTATGGTCACGGCGCCTCCGGAAGGCCATGGCGGCTCGACACCGACCTGGATCCGCTCCTCGCCGATTGCCGGGCGATCCTCTCCCCCGACGGATTCCTGCTGCTGACCGCCCACACCGAGCACCTGGGTGAGGACCAGCTCGCCGGCCGTCTCGGTCTCGCGCTTCGTCGCGCCGCGGGCGACATCGAAACCGGCGACCTGCGCCTCGATGCGACGTCCGGTGCGAGCCTGGGGCTCGGTGTCTTCGCGCGCTGGGACGGCGCAAGATGACGACGATGTCGGAACCAGCCCTGGCCAGCCCGTCCAATCCGCGCATCAAGGCGGCTGCGCGCCTGCGGGATCGCCGGGAGCGGGACGAGCGTGGCCTGACGCTGGTCGATGGGGCCCGGGAGTTGCGGCGCGCGCTCGAAGCCGGCGTTGACGTGGTGGAGGCATTCGTGTGCGAGCCCCTCGTCGCCGGCGAGGATGCCCGAGCCGCCCTGGACGAGCTCCGGTCCCGCAGCGTCGCCGTGACGACCACGACCGAGGCGGCGTTCTCGAAGCTCGCGTTCGGCGACCGGGCCGAGGGGCTCGTCGCCGTCGTTCGCGCGCCGTCGCTCGCCCTCGACGACCTGGCGCTGCCGGCCGACCCGCTGGTCGTCGTCATCGAAGGCGTCGAAAAGCCCGGCAACCTGGGGGCCGTACTGCGCAGCGCGGACGGTGCCGGCGTCGATGCGCTGATCGCCGCCTCGCCGCTGACGGACCTCGCGAACCCCAACGTCATCCGGGCGAGTGCCGGCACGATCTTCACGGTCCCGATGGCGGCCGCGCCCACGGATGACGTGCTCCGCTGGCTGCGCGATCATCGCATCCGCATCGTGGCCGCGCGGGTCGACGCCACGCAGGCCTACACGGACCTGGACCTCGCGGGCTCCATCGCGATCGTGCTGGGCTCGGAGGCGGGAGGGCTTACTGACGCATGGCGCGGGCCGGACATCGAAGGGGTCCACCTCCCGATGCTGGGTGTCGCCGACAGCCTCAACGTCTCGGTGACGGCGGCCATCCTCGTGTACGAGGCGCGCCGGCAACGCACCGGTCATCCGACCGAGGCAGACTGACCCGATGAGCACGTCCTTCGACTTCATCGTGATCGGAGCCGGGCCCGCGGGCGAGGCGGCGGCGCACAGGGCGCGCGGGCTCGGCGCGACGGTTGCCATCATCGATCGACGCTGGTTCGGCGGCAGTTGCCCGTTCGTCGGCTGCCTGCCGTCGAAATCGCTGCTTGCCGATGCGTACGAGCATCACCGGAACCGTGCCACGCACCAGTGGCCCCACGCCTCGGCGCATCGCGACTTCATGGTCGAGCGAACTGCGGACGCCGACGAGCCGGACGACAGCGCCCACGTCCGGGCGCTCGAGAAGGCCGGGACGACCGTCTATCGCGGCGAAGGCCGCATCACCGGCCGGGGCATCGTCACGGTCGGGCACGACGACCAGGCCCATGAGTTGACCGCGAAGCACGTGGTGCTGGCCGTGGGATCCGAATCGAAGGTGGTCAAGATCCCAGGGATGGACGCGGTGAAGCCCTGGACGAACGTCGAGGCGACGCTGACCCGGGAGCTGCCACGGAGCCTGCTGGTCCTCGGCGGCGGCCCGACCGGTTGCGAGCTCGCCCAGGTCTACGCGCGCTTCGAGGTCCCGACGACGATCGTCCAGTCCGGGCCGCGCCTGGCACCCACCGACCATCCACGCAATTCCGACGTCATCCGCAAGACGCTCGAGGCGGACGGCGTGACCGTGCGGACCGGGGCACGAGCGGTGGCCGCCCGCGCCGGCGCCGGTGAGGACGGCGCGCACGTCATCGAGCTCGATGACGGTTCGACGGCCGAGGGCCACGTGATCCTGACGGCCGTCGGCCGCGAGGTGCCGCTCGACGACCTGGGGCTGGAACACTACGGCCTGGACACGACTGGTCGGACGCCGCCGTTTCCGCGAGACGGTCGCCTGCGGATCGCGGACGGGCTCTGGGCGGCCGGCGACGCGGCGGGGCCGGAGTTGCACACGCATCAGGCCCACTACCAGGGCGAGATCGCCGTGCGGATGGCGCTCGGCGAGGACGTGAAGCCCGACTACCGCGCCCTACCCCGAGCAACCTACACCGACCCCGAGGCGGCCTTCGTCGGGGTCACGGTCGAAGCGGCCAAGGAGGCCGGCACCGACGCCTTCGAGCTCAAGGCCGACTTCGCGAGGAACACTCGCGGTTACGCGCTCGAGGCCAAGTTCGGGCACGTGACGATCGTGGTCGACCGCGGTACGCGCGAACTCATCGGCGCCGCCATGGCGTGCCCCGACGCTTCGGCCGCCATCCACGAATGCGTGTTGGCGATCCAGGCCCGGATCCCGATGGACACGCTGGTGAACGTGATCCACGCGTTTCCGTCGACCCCGCGCATCCTCGCCGGCCTGTTCACGGACGCGCTGGGTGAGCTCGATCAGCCCGGGAGCGTCGTCAAGGGCTGACCGGGCCGGGCGGCGACGCCACCCGACCCGTGTCGCGTCAGGGTTCGATCTGAATCGAGTTCACGATCGCCTGCAGTTGAGCTTGGACTTGTGAGGTCGTACCGGGAAAGCTGTCGCTTCGGATCACGACACGGACTCCGTTCACATCGAGGACCCAGATGCGCCACAGGGCGTTCGGGCCCTGGGCGTAGACCCCGGGTTCCCACACGAAGTAGTAGTTGCACCCGCTGGGGTCCGGTCCCAGCTCGTCGGTGGTGGTGTTCGCTGGCGCCTGGAGCTCCAGGTACTTCCCGGAGTATCCGGCCAGAGTCACGTCCACAGGACTGGTCACGTCGAGGTCAGGGTGATCCACGAGCGCCGTCACGAACTCGTCGACGGTCGTGCCGGTCGGGATGTCCGGTCCGGTCGGGGCGTCCGGTCCGGATCCCCCACAGACCTGCGAGACGGTGTACAACCAGCCGCCGCGCCCGAAGAGCAGACCCGCTCCGCCGGGTGGCGAGTAGCTCTCGGCGGACGGAACAACGCTCTTGCCGTCGAACCCTGACCAGCCGTCCGGGACCGTGACCGTGATGCGGATGGAGTCGTCCTCCGCGCCCGCTTCGACGCAGCCAGCCTGCCCCATGCACAGACCGCCGGGGCCCGCGAACGGCTGGGTCGTATACGTACCCGCCGCCAGGGGGCCGTCGGGGATCCGTGCTGGCGAGGGACTCGGCGACGGCGAAGGCGGCAGCGATGGCGATAGCGACGGCGACGGCGTTGGGACGGGGACGCCGACGGCGCCTTCCGATCTGGGCAGGAATTGCCAGCCGACCACCGCGATGACGACGACGGCCGCTGCTGCAATCGCAATCCGAATAGGCGTGTTCATGTCTCGGAACCTCCGCACCGGCCACAAGGGACGGCGCTGTGGGGTCGCGGGAAGCTGGTCGAGCACGTTGTCCAGGACGCGGTCCGGGAGCGCAGTCGCGCCATCCTCAAGCCACGACCGAACGATGCGAGTGACGTCGCGATCGGCGCTCATCGGGCAACCTCCTGCGGCGTCGGCCTGGCGTCGGCCTCGAGGGCCGCACGCAGACCGCGCATCGCGTGATGTAGTCGGGATCGGACCGTCCCGGCGGGGACGCCGAGCACATCGGCGACCTCGTCGAGCGGCAGGTCGAGGTAGTGATGCAGCACCACTACCGCACGGTGATCGATGGAAAGTCGCCGGAAACCGCGCTCGAGCTGGTCCCGATCGAGGACCGAGCCCAAGCCGTCCGACACCTTCGGCTCGTTGGCCGGCAGCAGTCGGACGTTCGGCGCCCAGCGGCGCGTCCGGCGACCCTCGGTGTAGCAGGCGCGCACGAGGAGCCGGTACGACCAGGCGTCAAAGCGCGCCGGGTCGCGGAGCTGCGGAAGGTCACGCCAGATGGCGAGCAGCGCCTGCTGCGTCGCGTCCTCGGCGAGGTCGGCGTCGCGCAGGATCCTGTGCGCCACCGCGTGGAGTCGGTCGCCCGCGGCAACGGCGAGGCTCGCGAATGCCTCTTCGTCCCCATGTTGCGCCCGTCCGATCAGATCGGGATCCACAGTCACTTCCGCCGTTTCGCCGTCCGGTCTGGCCGAACGTTCACACGGTATGGGCGGTGTCGAGGCCTCGGCGACTCAATCTTTCGTCGTGGGTGGAGCCGGCCCGGTTCAGACCTCGAAGACGACCTCGCCGTCGAGCAGGACCATCGCGGGCCGCGTCGTCGACAGCGGACCACCGGGGGTGACCGGTTCGTCGATCGCCGCGGCGGGGATCACCACCACATCGGCGCGCTGGCCCACGGTCAGCCGGCCACGGTCGGGCTCGCGCGCGGACACGGCCGGGTCGATCGACGCGGCGCGCAGGGCTCGGTCGAGGGTCAGGGACTGCTCGTCGGCGTAGACCGGGGTGCCTGCCGGCCAGCGCGGGTCCTCACGGCGGACGGCCAGGGCGAGACCCGGCCACGGGTCGTAGGCCTCGACGGGCGCATCCGTCCCGAACGCCATGACGGCGCCGGTGTCGGCGATCGATTTCCACGTGTAGGCGGTCGACTCCGCACGGTCGCCCCACAGCTTGCGGGCCTGGGCGGCGTCGGAACCGAGATGGACGGGCTGCACGCTGGCCGCGATGCCGGCGGCCGCGAACCGCGGGCGATCGTCCGGGTGGAGCATCTGGACGTGCTCGATGCGTGGCATCAGCGGGGCCGCATTCGCTCCCGGGGTCAGGACGTCGAGCGCCGCCCGGACCGCGGCGTCACCGATCGCGTGGATCTGTGTCGCGATGCCCCCGGCGGAGGCCCGCGCGACGAGATCGGCGAGCTCGTCGGGCTCGGTCATCCAGACGCCCCGGCGGCGGTCCGGCGGGAGCGGTCGATCGTCCTCGGGCTCGATGTCGGCCAGGAGCGCGGCCGTGCGCGACCCGAGCGAGCCGTCAGCGAAGCACTTCTGCCAGCCGACCTTCGCCCGGCCGGTCGGGTCGCCACCGAGCGCCGCCCCGCTTCGGTAGCCGCCCTCGATCGCGGCCGACAGGGCGTCGTCGCGCAGGCAGGCATGCACCCGCAAAGGCAACCGCCCGGACTCGGCGAGGCGCGCGTAGACCGGGAAGGAGTACGTGAGGTCCGGGTCCGGGGCGACGCCACCGGGGTCGTGGCAGGAGACGACCCCGAGCGACACGAGATCCTGCCCGACCTCGACGATCGCGGCCGCGAGCTCGTCCGGGGTGAGCGGCGGGACGTAGATCGTGACGAGTCGCGTGGCCGCCTCGTACAGCACGCCCTCTGGCGTCCCGTCGGGTGCGCGGCGAACGACGCCGCCCGGTGGGTCATCGGCACCGAGGCCCGCCGTGGCGAGGGCCGCGTGGCTGGCCCACAGGGCGTGATGGTCGTGCGCCCACAGCGCGGCACGACGACCCGGGGCTACGGTTTCGAGCTGGTCGGCGGTCGGCCAGCCGCCCCATCGATCGCTGTCCCAGCCGTGGCCCTCGAGCCACGCGTCGGGCTGGATGGCCTCGTGGGCAGCCCGGAGGCGCGCCAGCCCATCGTCGAGTGTCGCCGCATCCGTCAGGTCGACCTGCCGCTTCGCGATGGCGGCCTGCGCCAGGTGGAGGTGCGCGTCGGTCAGCCCCGGGATCGCGACCTGGTCGGGTTCCAGGCGGATGCGCTGGGTGAACGGATCGGCCCGCGTCTCGAGGAAGATCTCGGACCCGGCGAATGCGATGCGGCCGTCGCGGATCCCGATCGCCTCCACCCAGCCGAACCCCTTGTCGCCCGACAGGGTCGCGATGCGGCCGGTGATGAGGGTCTCGAGGGGCATGGCCGGTCAGCCTAGCGGTTCGGGCGATCCCTGCGCTGGCGGTTCCGTCCCGACCGGATCGGCGAGCAACCCCGCCAGCGCCTCGCGCGACAACCCCGCGCCGAGACCGAGGGCCAGCCCGACCCGCGCCTTGATCGCGCACAGCGTCCCGACCCGGATCGCGCCGGCGCGGACCCATGTCGCGCCGCCGCCCGGGAAGGCATAGGCGATCGAGACGGGGCCGGCCGGGCAACGGGACGCCAGCGCGACGACGATACCCGCGGCCATCGCTCTCTCCGCGGCCGCCAGCCAGCCGGGTGACGTGTTCCCGGCTCCGGTCGCGGCGACCACGATGCCGTCGGCGCCGGCGGCGGCCGCGGCATCCAGCAATGACCCGTCCGAGCCGATCCCGGCCGTGAGCAGGTGGACTTGGGCGCCCGTCGCTGGGACCGGGTCCAGGCGCCGACGCGGCCCACGAGCCCGCTCCGCCACGACGCGACCATCCGCCACGCGCCCGAGCGTGCCGCCATTGGGCGAACCGAACGCCGTGAACGCGGCCGTGTGGAGCTTCGTGACGTCGTCGGCCGGCTCCAGTGTCCCGGCCAGCGTCACGACGACCCCCGCGTCGCGCAACTCGGGGGATGCGGAGGCGGCGACGGCGTCGCGCAGGTTCGCCGGACCGTCGAACCCCGGCTCATGCGGCGCCCGCATCGCGCCCGTCACGACCACCGGCTTCGCCGAGCGGAGGACGAGGTCCCAGGCGAAGCTCGTCTCCTCGATCGTGTCCGTGCCCTGCACGACGACCACGCCGTCGATCGACGGGTCGTCGAGCGCCTCCTGGATGATTCGCCCGATCTCGAGCACGTCCTCGAACGAGAAGTGACTCGCGGGCGTCAGCCCGCGGTCGATCGGGACGATCTCGGCGATCGCGTCGAGACCGGGCGTCCGGGCCAGGATCGCGGCGCCATCGAGCGAGGGAACGTTGCCGCCCGCCACGGGGTCGAAGCCCATGCTGATCGTCCCGCCCGTGAACACGATCGCGACCCGGGCCATGGTCGGTTTCGGCGTCAGGCGCGGTCGGCCGGGTCGGACGGACCGATCCGATCGGCCGGCTCGCCGGGATCTTCCGGGCCGTCCGGACCTGCCGCGCCCGCGGGTCCGAGCTTGATCTCGACCGTCTCATCCTGGTGCTCCCCCGGTTCCGGCGCGCTCATCGCGACCGGATCGACCGGCGGTGGCAGTTTGCTCTGGGGCGCATCCGGGTCCTCGCGCCACTTCGGCCGGTCCGCGCCGAGCGCGGCGGCAAGCGGGTCCTCGAAGTGGGGATCCGCGCTGGCACCCGCCACGCCCAGGTTCGGGTCGCGCAGGAACACGCTGGCGATGCCAGACACCAGGACACTCACGCCCACGACGAGCATCACGGTCACCGTCCCGATGAGGTCGGAGATCGGCCCGACGATGATGATCGGCAGGAAGCTCGACACCGACACGAGCATGTTGAGCACGCCGAACACCCGACCGCGGACCTCCTCCGGCAGGTCTTCCTGGAGCTGGGTCTGCGCCGGGATCGCCACGCATCCGTACCCGACGCCCGCCACGAACGCGATGAACACGACGATCGCCAGCAACGAGGTCACGGCCGACAGGTCGAGCAAACCGCTGGCGGCGTCCGCGGTCTGGAGCAACCGGCTGATCGGTCCCGCGATCGAGAGCAGCACGAGCATGACCCCGAGCGTGATCAGGCCACCCTCGATGACCCGCCGGCGCGGAAGGAACTTGCCGTACGAGTTGAGCAGCAGGATGCCCATGACGATGCCGCCGCCGAGCGGAAGCACGATCACCGCGAAGTCCTTGGGCTCGAGTCCGAGCGCCGTCTCCGCGAAGTCCGGACCGAGCACGCCGAGCACGCCGATCAGCGACGCGGTGATCCCGAGATAGAGCAGCGACCAGCCGATCGATCGATTGGACCAGATGAAGCTCAGGCCCTCGCGCAGCTGGGCGACGGTCGACCGGATAGCCTCCTGCGTGGCCCCGACCGGGTGGGCACCCGTGTCGGTCGGCGGCCGTGCCGGAGGCGGTGACGGCGGCAGCGTGAAGCAGAAGACCGCCGCGAGGAAGTAGAGGGCGGCGACGACGATGATCACGGCCTGCGGGCCGGCAAGGTTGATGACGAGCGGGCCGAGGAGGGCGAACCCGATCGCGAACGCTGCGTTCAGCGTGATCGTGAAGACGCCGTTCGCGGAGAGCAGCTGCTTGCGCGGCACGACCTCCGGGATCATCGCCGCCTCCGCGGGGGCGAAGAAGACCGTCACGGTCGACACGAAGATGTTCAGCAACAGGATCAACAGGAACTGGTCACCGACGAGGACCAGGCCGATCATCGCGAAGCCGCGCAGGATGTTGGTCGCGATGAGCACGAGCCGCCGATCTACCCGGTCGACGTAGACGCCGGCCACGGCCGAGAACAGCACCGCCGGCACCAGGAAGGACAGGATCAGCAGGCTGACCGCGGTGTTCGGCTGCGTCGACGACACGATGACCGTCAGGCCGAACAGCACCATGTTGCCGCCGATCTGGGTCGCCGCCTGGGACAACCAGAGACGGAGGAAGGAGGAGTTGCGGAAGACCGCCATCGCCCCTTCCGACCCGTTGGCGTCGGGCGGCGTCCCGCCGACCGTGCCGGCGTCGGTCGACTGGCCGGATGCCGTCATGAGCCCTCGTCCTCGACCGGCGTTCGGGGCGCCCGCGACCGCGGCGTTGAGTGCCTGGTCGCCGCGCTGCACGAACTCGACGAAGCGCCGTTCGAGCGTCGCCCGCTCCAGCAGCACGTGCCGGCCACACGTCTGGCAGCGCAGCCCGATGTCGGCCCCGAGCCGGTCAACGAGCCAGGAATCGCCACCGCACGGGTGGCCCCGGCGTAGCCGCAGCACGTCGCCGAGCAATAGGGTCAGGACGGGTCGGACCGGCACGGCGGACAGGCTATCAGAGGCGCGGGCGGCCGTGCCCCGGGACGAGTTGGCGGTCCGTTGCGGGCACGTCGACGCGTTCGAGCGGCGTGACCTCGACGACGACATCCGGCAGGGTCGCCGCGAGCTGCGCGATGATCCCGCCCGATCGGGTCAGCGAGCCCGTGAGCTTGTCCGGTGCCCCGATGGCCGAGAGCTCGAACGGGTCGGAGAGGGGGACGCCGTCGACCGTGACGGCTCCCGCGGAGCCCATCGTCACGACGCCGGGCACCAGCCGGACGGACTCGACGGCGATCGCCTCCGCCCCGGCGTTGCGGAGTTCGTTCACGAGATCCTCCACGCCGCTGCCGTCGACGGGGCCGCGGATCGTGATGACGATGCCGGGTCCGGTCGCGGCATCGATGCCCGCGTACAGGCGCACGCGGCGCAGGTCGGCGCGCAGCTCGTCGACCGAGACCTCGCCCCGCTGCGTGTTGGCCGTGAGGGTGGCGAGCTCGCGCTCCAGCGTGCCGACCTCGCCACGCAGCTCGTCATTGCGATCGTTGAGGTTCGCGACGAGCACGGTGAGCTCCTGCGAGGACAAGCCCGCGAACGCCGCGCCACTCGCCTGGGTCCGGAGCTGCACGATCACGAGCAGGCCCAGCACGAAGGCGACGGCCGCGATGGTCAGCTGGTTGCGAGGCTGATGCATGGGTCAGTCGGCCGGTGTGAGCGCGCCCGCCGGGGACGGCTGCGGTCGCGCATACCGCAGGGTGACCGTGCCGGCGAACGCCGGCATGTCGACCGACTCGGGCTCCGCGATCGAGACGCGCAGGCCCCACGCCTCGGCCCGGGCGCGGATGAAGTCGACGAACCCAGGCGAGGCGCTCAGCCGGGCGTACAGGTCGTCGGGCCCGATGGCCGTCACCTGGAACGGCCCGGCGAGGTACGCCGAGTTGATGAGGATCGACGGGCCGATATCGATCACGGCGGTGGTCGGCGTCATCCGCTCGCCGTTGACCGCGATGGCCTCCGCGCCGGCGGCCCACAGCTCCTCCACGATCGTGCGCAGGTCGCGTGCCCCGACCAGGAGGTCCGAGGTGTTGCCCTCCTGGTCGGCCGGCTCGAGCGAATCCTCGAGCTGGAGCACGATGCCGGAGCCGGTGAGCGGGATCAGTCCCGCCGCGATCCGCGCGGCCTGGAGCTGGTCGTTGAGGTCGCTGACCAGGGCGGCGGATCCCTCGCCAGCCTGCTCGGCAGCCTGGATCCTCGCTCGCAGATCGAGGATGGACGTCTTGAGCGCCTCTTGGTCGGCCTGCAGCTCACTCGCCGTCTCGACGAGCGGGGAACGTTCCTGGGTCGTGTAGCGGACTCGCGGCCCTTCGGCGGCGAGTTGCGCCGCGACGAGGAACCCGAGGCCCAGCAGGGCGACTCCGAGGGTGACCTGCCAGCTCGGGATGGCGCGCAGGCGAGCCGCGACGGTCACGGCACGGCGCCGGGTCGACCCCGGCGGGCGCGCGACCAGACGAGCAGGCCCGCGGCACCGAACACGATCACCGCCACGATCCCCAGGGCGAGCGTCGAATTCCCGCCGAGTGGCCCGTCCGAGCCGTTGTCGTCGCCGGCGGCTGGGCTTGGGATGGGCGCCGGGGCTCCGGGCACGGGCGTCGCACCGGGGATCTCGCCGGGGGCGCCCCACGCGGATGGCCTGGGACCGGGCGGCGCCGGCTGCGGCCCATGCCGCTGGGGCACGACCGCACCGAGGTCGGCCAGCCACGCGGAGTTGAAGGCAGCGGTATCCATGCCGATGGCCGCCTGGAAGGCCTCGTCGTCGGTCAGGCCATCGGCGTACGACCCGATGAGCGCCACGAGCGCGTCCTGGTCGTGGGTCCGGATGAAGTAGTCCACCGCACTCACGCTCTCGGCATACGCGAGGAAGAACCCGTCGCCGGTCGGGAATTGGCCGGTGAGCCCGTCGAGCGGGATCAGCGTGCCGGCACGACCCGCGGACTCGACGGCGGAACGGTCGCCCGCGTCGTAGCCCTGGCTCAGGTAGACCGCCAGGCCCTCGTTCAGCCAGCGCGGCGGGAAGTGGTACGGGTTGTCGACGGCCGTGTCGAAGACGAGGTGGACGAGCTCATGTCGGACGACGATCTCGTCCCAGCCGGCATCGGTCGGGCCGACCAGCGCGAACAGCGTGCGGATCTCGGCGTTCGCCTGGCCGCCGACGTTCTCGCGGGTCCCCGGGCCGAGCGCGTCATAGAACGCATCCTGGTCGGCGTAGATGAAGAAATCGATGGGTTCGTCCTCGGTCACCCCGAGCAGGTCCGACGTCTCCTGCACGGCCTCCTCGGCGACCCGAAGCGACCGCGCACCGAAGGCGGCGTCGCCCTCGTACCAATGGACCGTGACGAGCTCACCACGCTCGGTCTTCCAGTCGAAACGCTCGTCGGCGTAGACGGTGTCCACCTCGGGACCGAGCGCCGGATCGCCGTCCTCCGACGTGATCCGCCATTGGGCGGCCACCGGGGTATTGGGCAGGATGTGGCCGTCCGCGGCCACGTTGACCTGGTGCCGAAGCGTGGTCGAGCCGATCGTGGTCGGCGCTGGCAGCTCCACGACGAGTGGCGAGGCGTCGGCGAACGTCAGCAGGACCTCGACGCGGGCCGGCGTCTCGTCGAGCGTCACGGGCTGGGTCACTTCCACGCCCTCGCCGAAGGTGGCATCGATCGTCGGCGTCCCGAATTCGGGGTCCGCGGCGTGTACCGGGGTGACGGCCACCGCCGTCAGCGCGGCGAACGCAGCGACCGTGGCGAGTGTCGGAGCGACGGCCCGCCGCAGCCTCCGTGCGGCGCGACGGCGACCCGGCACGGCCGCCGCGGTTGGCACGATCACGGCTGGCCCCACGCCAGCCCCGCAAAGCGCAACGCCCCCAGGCCGTTCTGGCCCGCACCGAGCAGCCCATCCCGGGCAAGCGCCCATCCCGTTCCATACGTGATCGGGACGACTGGCGCATCACGCTGGACGACGTCCTCGGCGCGGTCATAGGCGGCCGATGCCGCGGCCTCGTCCGTGGTCGCGCCCGCCTCGAGGATCGCGGCGTCGAACTCATCCGAGGACCAGCGGCCGTAGTTGTTCGTGGACCCCGTGCCCAGCAGGACGCCGAGGAAATCGTTGCGGCCCGGGTAGTCGGCGACCCACGACAGCTGCCACATCTGCGGCGGGTCGTTGTCGAGCCGGTCGAAGTACGTCTCGAAGTCCATGACCTCGGAGTTGAGCGTCACCCCGAGCTCCCGCTCGATCTCGCTCACGACCGCCTGGTCGTACGGCGAGCCGCCGGTCAGGAGCGTGACCTCCGGGAAACCTTGGCCGCCCGGGTACCCCGCATCGGCCAGTAACGCGCGGGCGGACTCCGGGTCGTGGTCGGGCAGGACGTCGCGATCGCTCCGACCCGGGATGCCGGGCGGGACCATCGACGTCGCGACCGAGTCGGGGTCGGACGCGGACAAGAACGCGATCCGCCGCCAGTCGACGGCTCCGGCGAAGGCTCGCCGGATGCGGACGTCGTCGAACGGCGGGCGGCTCGTATCGAACCCGTAAAAGTCGGTCGAGAGCGACGGCACCTCGCGGAGCTGCGGCCCGAGGACCGGGTCGTACGCGATCCACGACGCGTCGAACACGGAGATGCCGATGTAGTCGAGCTCGCCCTCCTCGAAGGCATCGACGCCGCTGCCACCGCCGAGATCCGTGACGACCGAGATCTCCCCGATCGACGGCGTCCCGGCCCAGTAGGCCCGGTTGGCGCGCAGGACCATCGCGTCCTCGGTCACCTCGGCCAGGCTGTAGCCGCCACTGACGACGAACGAATCCCCGGCCCGCAGTGCTGCCGGGTCGCTGCCGACACCCGGCGGCACGATGCCGAACGTAGGACTGGCCACCACCGTGACGAACTCAGCGGCCGGCCGGACGAGGTCGACGATCACGTCGTTCGCCGCCTCATCAGCAGTGAGCCCGACGTCGTCGGCCGTACCGGTGCCCCGGATGTAGTCCAGCGCTCCCTCGACATCGAGCATGAGGGTCGCCAGCGGCGAGGGCGCGGCGGGGTCGATGATGCGGAGCCAGCTCCGGACGACGTCTGCGGCTCGTAACGGCGAACCGTCGCTGAACGTGAGATCCGGCCGGATGTGGAAGATCACCCGGCGGCCGCCGTCCTCGATCCGCCACGATTCGGCAAGGGCCGGCCGCAGCTCGAGCGTCTCGTCGAAGGTCGTCAGCGTCTCGAAGAACTGGGCGATGACGGCCGCGCTGCCCGCGTCACCCGTGGCGGCGGGGTCGAGACTGGTCGGGAGTCCCAGCCCGATCCGTGCGGTCCCGTCGCTCTCGCGCGGCTGGGGCCTGGGAGCAGGCACCGGCGAGCAGTGCGCCGGCGAGCAGGAGGACGAGCAAGGCGGTCCGGCGCAGCATCGGCCGGAGTATACGGGTGATGCCCGCAGGACCCCGCGGGACCACGGCCGGGCCGTCTACCGGGGCTCGTTCGGCGGTGGGCATGATATGAGGCCTCGCAGACCACACCGCCGGGGGAACGATGCATTGCCCACGAGGCCTCTGCTGCGATAACGACTCAGGATCGCGGTCGTTAGGGCCGCCCCGGGGAGATTTGCGGATTTGCGGTTCGCTGCGTCGGCGGGTCGGCACGAGCTCGGGGCTACGATGTCCAGGTGACCCTGAGCCTCCGCAACACCCTCACGCGGACCGTGGAGCCGGTCGAGCCATTGGAAGCCGGGCGCGTCCGGATGTACACCTGCGGCCCGACCGTGTACCGGTACGCCCATGTCGGGAACCTGCGCTCGTACCTGCTGGCCGACATCCTCCGGCGGGCCCTCCTGTATCACGGGCTCGAGGTGTTGCACGTCAAGAACATCACCGACGTCGGGCACCTGCGGGACGAGCGGTTCGATCGGGGCGAGGACCGGATGCTGGTGGCCGCCGGGCTCGAAGACCGGTCGACCGCCGAGATCGCCGACGCCTACGAGGCGGCCTTCCACGCCGACGAGGCGCTCATGAACATCCTGCCCGCGCACGTGTTCCCCAGAGCGACGGAGCACATCCCCGAGATGCTCGCCCTCGCCGAAGCCCTGGAGGATGCCGGGCACGCGTACGAGTCACCAGAAGGCAACGTGTACTACTCGGTGTCGTCGTTCCCCGGGTACGGGCGCCTGTCGGGCAACTCGCTCGACGACCTGCGCGCCGGTCACCGCGGCGACATCGAGCCGGACAAGCGCGACCCGGCGGACTTCGCGTTGTGGAAGCGGGCGGGCGAGGGGCGTGCCCTGAAGTGGCCGACCGCGCGATGGGGCGACGGCTACCCGGGCTGGCACCTCGAGTGCTCTGCGATGGCGCGGCGCTACCTGGGCGATCGATTCGACGTGCATACCGGTGGCATCGACAACGTCTTCCCGCACCACGAGGACGAGATCGCGCAGTCCGCGCCGCTCGTGGGCGGCCCGCCGGCCACGGTCTGGGTCCACGGCGAACACCTGCTGATGGCGGGCCGCAAGATGGCCAAGTCCGCCGGCAACTTCCAACGCGTCACGGAGCTCGCCGAGCGCGGCCTCGACCCACTGGCGTTCCGCTACCTGACCCTGACGTCGCGGTACGGGCGGAAGCTCAACTACTCGGACGAATCGCTCGACGCAGCCGCCGCGGGCCTCGCGTCGCTCCGAGCTCGCCTGTCTGGGCTGGGCCCGCCACCGCCCGACGGTCCATGGGCGGCACCCGCCGTGTTGACGGCCGGCGCGGCCGGCGACCGACCGGTGGGGTCGGCCACGGGCGTCGCTGGGTTCGGCGACGCTGCCGAGTACGTCGTCACGGATCGAGCCCATGCGCCCTCGGCGCCCCTGTCCCAGGCGGGCGGCGAGCTCCACGACCGATTCGTCGCCTCGCTCGACGACGACCTCGACCTCCCGGGCGCGCTCGCGTGCGTGCGGGCGATGCTCCGGGCCGATCTGTCAGCGGACGAACGCCGCTGGCTCGTGCTGGACGCGGACGCCGTCCTCGGCCTGGACCTGCACCGAGTCTGGGACACCGAGAGCGCCGGCGAAGGCGGTGCCACCGGCGCCTCGGCTGACGTGCCACCCGAGGTCACCGGTCTCGTGGCCGCCCGCGTCGAGGCCCGCGCCGCCCACGACTACGCGCGCGCCGACGAACTCCGCCGCGAGATCGCCGAACGCGGCTGGGATGTCGTGGACGGCCCCGGCGGCTCGACGCTGCGCCGCCGCTGACGTCGGACGCCAGGTCGGGCCCCGACGCCCCGGAGCGGCTACCGCCGATGGAGGGTTCTCGTCGAGCCGCTCGCGCGACGTTCACCGGGTGAACACGTATCGTGGCTGTCCGGGCGTTCGACGGCCTGGACGACCCAGCCGGATTTCACGGGGTGAACGTCGCGCGAGTGATGGGCCGAGAAATACTGACGCCGTGATGCGCGTCGTGGCACGGTCATGAGGTGGGGGCCTTGAATCTTCAGGACGCAGGCAGGTCGGTGGCGGCCTTTCTCGTGGGCTTCGTCGGGTGGCTCGCCGTCGCTGCCCTGCGACCCACCGATCCGTGGCTCTGGTTGACGCCGTTCGCACTGGGGCTGCTCGCGGCCGTAGTGGCGCCTCGACCCTTCGCCCTGGTCGCCGTGCTTCTCGGAGTCGGACTGTCTTACCCGGCAGCGCTCGGTCTCGGACTCATGTCGTACCTGGGTGAGAACCTCGCGACCTACCTGTCCCTGTTCCTCTCGGCGGTATCCGTGGGGTTCGGAGTCGGCCTTCTGGCGATCGCGGGGCTCCGCAGCGTCAGGTCCCGCTCGGACTAGCCGACACCTCCGGTCCGATAGGACGACGGCAGTGATAGCCCGAATGCATCCGCGAGCGCCGCCATGTCCCGTCGGTCGTGGTCGCGTGGTTCGTAGTGCGCGTGGAACGCGAGTTGCAGATCGGGTGTCGCGCAGCGGACCTTCCGTCCCGCGATCTCGCCTTCGGCGTCGAGGCTGCCCGCGGGGTAGTGGAACACCTCCCCGGCCGACCCGGTCTGCACGCCCGGCCCGGACTGCCCCCAGACGATCGGGTGCAGGTCGATTCGACCGACGATCGCTCTCCACGACGACTCGGCCCGGCCGTTCGTCGAGGGTCACGGCGTATCCCAAGCGGCCGCACGGCCTCGATCGCCCGGTCGACGGCCTCCGCCGCCACGCCCAGGTCAAGGTCGCCGTGCGCGCGAGTCTCCCGGCGCAGCAGCGCATCGATCCCCCACCCGCCCGTGATCCCGGCCCGGATGCCGGCGGCCTCGAGCGCGTCCAGCACCCGGATGACCTCGGCGCCTCCCATACCGCGCAGCGCCCACTCGTCAGCCGCTGCCCCACCACATCGGGATCTGCTGGAAGTCGGCATTTCGCCACGCGATCGCGGCTCTGGCGAGCGCAGCCCAGGCATCCGACTCCGTGGGTCCGGCCACCGTGACCTTGGTCGAGTGCGCCCCCGCCATGAACGCCGCCTGGATCGTGACGGCGTCGGGCGCCGAGCCTGGATCGCCCGACTCCACCGACTCGACGACCACGGCGATCCCGAGGGTCCGTTGGAGGTGCTCCATCAGGTCGGCGCCCGTGGGCGGCGGATCCCGGTCCTCGGCAGGGTCGAAGGTCATCAGCGCGTCCCCTTGTCGGTCGATCGGTTCGCGACCAGCAGATCCCGCCGCGAACCGAAGCGGTCGATGATCCGGTAGAAGTTGCGCTTCGACTGTCGATCACGTTCCTCGTCGGGGAGGCTGGTCCAGCCGCGGTGCTCGTGCCGCTCGAGCGGCAGGCCCTCGATGCGGACCGCGCGTCGCGGTTGCTCGTCGTCGTCGGCGCCATCGCGCAGGACGAGGCTCCACCAGATGTCGAGGTTCCGGTAGAACCGGAAGCGCTCGTCGAGCGGGCCGAACTCGGCTGCATCCGACCGCCGAAACGCCTGGACATAGCCCTCGATCGCGTCGACCTCGCCGGGCGGCGCGTCCTCGAACGTGCGCAGGTCTTGCGAGGTGATCCCCCAACCTCCGACGACGGCCACGGCCTCATCGTCGAGCGCCTGCACCAAGGGTGTCACGAAGTCGCCGGTGGGTTCGAGGCTGGTGTCGAGCAGGATCACCACCGGCGCCTCCGCGCGGCGGATCCCGATGTTCGTCGCCGCGGCGTGCCCGAGCCGCTCCGAGGTCCACACGAGCTCGACCGGGAGTCCGGCGCCCTCCCCTGTCGGCTCGATCGACTCCAGCGACGCCGCCTGCTCCTCGGACGGACCGTCGGCCACGATCACCACCGACGTCCCGCCCGGCGCGTGCGCCCGCAGTCCCGCGAGCGCCCGCTCGAGGTCCGCCGGCCAGTCCGTGGCCACCAACACGACCGTGGCGAGCCCGACCGCCGCCTCCTCGAAGCGCGCGGGAACATTGCGCGACGCCCCGTACCGGACTCGTGCCCCTTCGTCGACATCGGGCGGCGCGGCAGGCGAGAGCGCGAAATCGGTCCCGCGATCCACGATGGTCCAACCCGCGGCCTCGATCTCGCCGCGCAGCCGATCTGCAAGGGCCCAGTCGCGCGCCGCACGGGCGCGCGCTCGATCGTGTGCGGCCGTGAGCACGGTTTCCGGGATATGGACCCGTGTCACGGCGGGGGTCAATTGCTCCGCCGCGCCAGCGTGAGGTAGTAGAGCAGGGTCAGGATCGAGGTGATCGCGGCCGCGACGTAGGTCAGGGCAGCAGCGGTCAGCATCGACTGCGCGCCGCGCTTCTCATCGGGCGACGTGATGATCCCGGTCGACTCGAGCATCGCCAGCGCCCGCCGGCTCGCCCCGATCTCGACAGGCAGGGTCAGGATCGAGAACAGCACCGCGATCCCGAAGAAGAGGATGCCGAGCGTCACGAGCCCGGTCACCTGGAAGATCAGCCCCGCAAAGATCAGGATGTACGCCACGTTGGGGCCGAGGCTGGCGGCCGGCACGAGCAGGCCGCGGAGCTTCATCAGGGCGCTGCCCTCGGCGTGCTGTTGCGCATGACCCACCTCGTGCGCCGCGATCGCCATGGCCGCGACCGAGGGCTGCTCGGCGACCGCCTGCGACAGCCCGAGCGAGCGGTCGCGTGGATCGAAGTGGTCGGACAGGTTGCCGGGCACCACCTTGATGGCCGTGATGGCCTCTTGGCCGGGCCTATCGCCGAAGGTCGCGCGATCGCGCAGGAATTCGGCGATCTGAGCGCCGCTGAGACGGGCGCCGTTGGGAACGCGGCTCCAGCGCCCGTACGTGGAGCGGATGTAGAGCTGTGCCCCGCCGGCGATCAGCAACGTCGCGACGATCAGGGCGATGTACAGAGGATCGAAGAACACGAGGGCACTCCACGCTAGGTTGGTCCCGAAATCCTACGACGGGCGCCCTTGCGGCGCCGTATCCACGGCCACGGGATCGCCTTGACGACATCGATACGTTGCATGCATGGACCACGCGATGCCGTCGCTCGACCGCCTCGCCTTCTCCGCCACGGTCCATTGCCTCACCGGCTGCGCCATCGGGGAGGTGCTCGGGCTGGTCATCGCGACGCAGCTGGGCTGGCACGATGCGGCGGCGATCGCCCTCGCCATCGTCCTGGCATTCGTGTTCGGCTACGCGCTGACCCTGCGGCCGCTGCTGAGCTCCGGGGTCGCGGTCCGCGCCGCGCTGGGATTGGCCTTCGCCGCGGACACGCTGTCCATCACGGTCATGGAGATCGTGGACAACGCGATCCTGCTGCTCATCCCGGGAGCCATGGACGCCGGCATCACCGACGGCCTGTTCTGGGGCAGCCTGGCGATCGCCCTGGTCGTCGCCGGAGTGGCCGCGTATCCCGTCAATCGCTGGCTGATCGCGCGTGGCCGCGGACACGCGGTCGTGCACGGACACCACTGAGCCCGATCGCCGCCACCGGACCTACACGCGGACGATGTGCAACCTTCCGCGGCGTTCGAAGCGGAACCCGGGCCGTCCGGCGAAGTACTCGTCGACGGCCGTCCGGCAGCCCGACCACGTGTCGTAGTCGTCGATCACGAAGCGACCACCGACCGACAACAGCGGCGCGATCCGGGTCAGGCAGGTCATCGTCGAGGCGTACCAGTCACCGTCGAGGTGAGCCAGCGCCACCGGCTCATCGAGCGCGATGGTGTCTTCGAACAGGCCCTGGATCAGCTCGACGTTGTTGGCCGCGATCGGCAGGTCGTGGCGCGCGAACGATTCGGTGACCTCGGTCAGGAGCTCGTCGCGGTAGCCGTAGTAGGTCTCGCCGGCGATGCCCTTGGACCGACCCTCGACGATCGTGGCGTAGCGGCGATGGACGTCCTCGCCGTCCCGCTCGCCGGGCGGCGGGATCATCCCGAACACGTCGTAGACCTTCATCGGTCGCGCGCTCGACTTGGCGGCCGCCATCGCGATGGCCGAGCCACCGCGCGCCGTGCCGGCCTCGATGACGAGGCCGTCGATCCCCTCGGCCTCGATCGATTCGACGGTCGCGGCCAGCGTCCGCAGGCCGGGCGCCCCGAGGTAGCTGAGGTGCTCCTCCTGCACCGCACCGATGACGCGCTCGACCTCCGCCGGCAAGGGACCCGCGGCGGGACCGATCTCGATCGGGTTGTAGAGCGAGCCCGGCGACCCGGTCGCCGCGCCGTCCGCCGTCGGCGGGGTGCCCGCGCGGCGGCGAAGGCTGGCGGCGTATCCCTGCCACAGGTCTCGCCCGTAGGTCAGCTCAGGGTCCCACGGCTTCCCGAACGTCGCCCAGTGGATGAGGCTCGGGTCGGGCACGTCCTCGAGCACCGGCATCGCGTTCCAGCGCGGCTCGAGCACGGTCCGGTCCGGTCCGGCATAGGCCAGCATGATGTCCTGGTCGTGCAGGCCATAGCGCTCCACCCACGGCAGGTACGTGTCGGTGAAGCCGTCCCGGCGCATTCGATCCAGGTCGAGCACCAGCACGCCGGCGTTGAGGGCCGCGCCACCGATCCCGTGGGCTCGGCCCATGCGCCGTCGGAACTCGGTCGCCGATTCCTCGGGGACGCGGCGGGGTGCCCGTTGCCACTCGCTCGCCTCGCTGACGTTGGAGTCCCGGGCGGCGATCGGTCGACCGTCGAGGTCCGTGGCAGCCAGGCTGCAGATGTCGCCGAGCACCAGCGTATCGATATCGACGTAGACGACCCGATCGATCTCGTCGAGCAGGTGCGGCAGGATCAGCCGGTCCAGCGTCGAGATCGTGATCCTCGTGGGGAGGCGCTGGGGCCGTCCGGCGGAGTGGTACGCGATCGCGTCGCACGGCAGGAACGTCATCGGCAGCGACGGGAACGCGCCGGCCAGCCACGCCGAGTAGGCGTCCGTCAGGCCGCGACCGAGGACCCAGAGACGCAACGGTCCCGAGGCGTTCGCGACGATCGACTCGATCAGCACGGGCGCCTGCGACGTCAGGTTCTGGTCGAAGCAGAGGACGATGTCGGTGACGGCCGTTGGGTCGACCGTGTCGTGCGGCCCGAACCGTCGGCTGCCCGCCCGGGCCGTCGCGACCGCGGCGGCCACGTCGATGGTCGTCGGCGGGTCGACGACGGGAGCCTCGAACCGTGCCTTCGCCTCGGCGACTTGGCCGCGGGTGAGGTCGCGCCAGAGGTCGTAGACCGCGGTCTCGTCCGCTCCCGTCAGCACTTTCTCGAAGGTCTTCGCGAGCAGGTCGCGGATGCCCGTCCTGAGCTCCGTCAGGCGAGCGTCACCAGGCTGCAGGTCGGTCAGGCCCGCGAAGCGGATGTCACCGGGACTGGGGTTCTGGAACTCGACCGGAACGCCGAGGGCGGTGAGCGGGAGATACGCGTGCAAACGGCCGGTTACCGCTCGATCGAGGTCCCGCTGATAGGCCGCGAGGACCTCGGCCGCGTTGCGGACGCCGTCGGTCAGCGATGTGTAGCGATGCTCGTCGGACTGATGGCTGTAGTGGCGCACCTTGCTGACGTCGCGGCCGGCCGCCTTGGTCGGGCGGTCGATGACCCCGACGACGCCGTTGCCGCGGTACGCCTCCTCGCGCGATGGAAAGAGCGCGTCGACCGTGGTGGTCAGGCACCCGCTGAAGAACGCGTCGATGTCCGCGCTCAGGAGCAGGAAGACCGTGTTCCAGTCGCGGCAACCCACCGGTCCATACCGGCGCAGGTAGTCCTGGGCCTCGTCGGTGAGCATGTCGAGCCGATTGACGTGGAACGAGATGAACAACGGGCGGATGTCGGGGTGGTACGGGAAGTCGTATCGGAGGTCGTAGAGCGGGTGCATGTGCCAGCCGAAGGCGACCATCCAGGTCGCTTCGGGGACGGCGCTGGCGCTACTGAACTCCCGATCGACCGGCACCAGGTGCACCGAGCCCTTGGTGCTGGGCACGCGGAGGTCGGGCTGGACGCGGTCCTTGAGCTCGGTCGCCAGCTCCCCCAGCCCGTCCTCGCCCGAGAACGTCGCGTTGCTGTGCCGGGCGAGGTTGCCCAGCAGCGACAGCGTCTGGATGTAGTCGCCGAGATTGCCCGAGGTCAGCACGTGATCCGGTGTCTGGTAGCCCATGACGGCGACGGGGATCGAGCCAGCCGGGACCTCGGTCGGCTGACGGTCGAGCCATCCCTCGATCAGGGTCCACGAATAGCGCCGCCGCTCATCGAGATCGACGGACGGTCGCCGACGGAGCTCCGCAACCAGCTCGGTGGCACGCGCTCGCTCCCCGAAGGCGAGGAATCGACCGGCGAGGTCGACCAGGATGTCCGGGGGCATGGTGTCGGTCGGGACGCCGATGGCGAGGGCACGCTGGCGGGCTTCCGGCGTCTTGGTGGCCAAGGCCGCGTCGACCGCCTCGACTGGGATGTGGGTGGCGAGCGCGTCGTCATCGAGGTCGCGGATCCGGGTCCAGGCGCGCTCGAACTGCCGTCGACGATGCAGGAGCAGGGCATGACCCATCGCCGATGCGGCAGCGCCCCCTGAGAGGCGACCGGCGCCTTCGGCGATCGACCAGGCGTCGCTGAACTCCTTGGCGTCCGCCAGGGACGCCACGCTTCGGGCAACGGCTCGCTCGAGCGGTTCGCCCCGCGCGATGGCCTCGGCGAGGACGGCCTGGCCTCGCTGCCGGCCCGCCTGCTTGACCGCCTTGGGCGCCACGGCCGGGTCGAGCCTGGGCGGATCCGTCAGGTCGCCCGGCCCGAACACCGCCTTGGCCAAGCGCGACCACTCGCCCACATACCAGGAGTCCGGCCGCTTGGTCCCGGGGGTGGAACCGGATGTTCGCGTGGAGGCCTTTCCGGAGGGGGTGCGACCGGTCCGGCTGCGGACCACTGAACCGGCTCGCCGCCGTACCCGGATCAGCGCGTCGCCCCTCGTCTCGGAGCGTCGGAGGTCCGCCAGCAGACGACGGACGGACGCAATTCGCCTGGCATTCACCGCCTGGATCCCCGTCGATTCGACTGAACTGCGAGACCTGTCACGACGCGTGATCCGACGGATGGTGCACGGGCTACCTCTGCTTCGCGGCACGTTGGTTGGGCCGCGCAAGAGTGTAGTCGGCAGCCTCGGCCAGCGGGTGGAGGCGGGTTCAGATGCTTCGCAGAGCCACCCATGTCATTCGTAGAGGACCTTTGGGTCTTGTGACCTGCCGTATCCTCGACGGAAGCGCGCAACCGCGACCAGTCCTGGCTCACTCGGCCGGTGGGCTCACTCGAGAGACACGGGAGAGGCCGACTGAGGCGGGTTCGAGCCGAACGGGGGCCCAGGTCATGCGTCAATCGCCTCGGTTGTCGATCCGGTCCGCCGTCCTCGGACTGATCGGGATCATGGCGCTGCTCGTGATGCGCATGCCGACCCTCGTCCTTGCGGCGGCGCCGGACGTGCACGAAGTCAGCCCAGCCGGGATCTCGATCGACGGGAACAGCGCGGACTGGGATGAGCCGGCGTTGGACTTCCTGGCCGAGATGTACACGGCGGGCAAACCGGACAAGCCCGTCCTGTCTCACCTCTATGGCCGGTACGACTGCGCAACTGAGACCTTCTATGTCCTCATCCAGGCCATCCCGAACTGGGTGATCATCCCGTCGCCCTCGGACCAGTTCGTCAAACGCGGCCAGACCGAGAAGCTCGTGGACGGGAACTCGGGCGATAACGGTACGCCGCCCGACTTCCGGTATATCGGCGTCTCAGCGTGGGAGGCGTCGTTCCCACTCGCTCCAGGGACGTATAGCGGCGACGATGACGCCTTGAACGTCCACGCCCAGGTCGACCGCGCCCCACGCGCCGGCGAGACATCCGCGGTGGCCGATCGACGGCTCGACGTCGTCATCGACTGCACGTCGGCCCCGCCCACGCCCACGCCGACGCCCACGCCGACGCCGACCCCACGCCGACGCCGACCCCGACCCCGACCGCCGGCGCCGACCCCGACGCCGACCCCGACGCCGGTCGCGAGCGCCTCAGGCCTGCCGACGCCGACCCCGACGCCGACTCCGACCCCGACGCCGACCCCGACCCCGACGCCGACCCCGACGCCGACCCCGACTCCGACCCCGACTCCGACCCCGACTCCGACTCCCTTGCCCACGGACGAGCCCCAGCCGCCCTCCGGACCGCCCTTGATCATCGCGAAGGTCAACGACGGAGGCACGGCGGACCGAGCTGATGACGAGCTGTTGCCAGGGGCAGCTTTCGAGGTCCGACCGGATGACGGTGACGGCATCTATGAGCCGGACGGCGACGATGCGCCAGCCCTGGAAGGCGTCGATCTGGGCACGGGCTTTGCCGTCTACGCGCCCGACGCGCCGGATCGCTACTGGGTCGCTGAGGCCATGGCACCCCCGGGCTTCGACGTCGCCGCACCCATCCTGGTCGACGTCGCGGTTCCCGATCCGCCAGAGAACTGTGTCGTCATCGAGGGCGATCGAAGGTGCCTGGTGGATGACGACGGCACTGGCGGCTTCGTCATCGTGGTGGTTCTCGACTCACCGACCGGCGGCGTAGCGCCGACCGACGCGGTGGTCACGCCACCGTCGACATCGACCGGCTCGGCCAACGCGACCACCCGACCGACCGTGCCCACGGTCATCGTTGCAGCGCTGGCCATCGTTGCAGCGCTGGCCCTCGTCGTCGCGCTTCGCTGCCACCCGGCGACACGAAGGACGACGCACAACCAGCGTCCTCGAGGACACAGATACAGCCCGCGCTGCTCGCTCGTAGAGCGGGCTGAGCCAAGGGCACGGGTGGAGACCGGTATATGGCTGCCGCTGGCTGAGTCCTAGACCGCGGCCTCCCAGCCGTCGAACTCGCCTTCGAGCCGGTCGGCGATCCCCTGGAACAGGTCGTCGGCTCGGCGTGCGCCTTCGATATCGAGCACAGCGTCAAACCGCTGGCATACCACCGACCACTGCCCCGGATAAGCGGGGAGCGGGTCGCGGACTTCGCACGCATAGCCCGCCCCTCGGCCGTCGACCGCCGCAGCCTCGGCGGCTTCGGGAGAAGTGAAGTAGAGGTAGTAGAGCGCGTGCCGCGGCTGGCTCAGGTCGGCGCCCTGTTGCATCATCTGGCCGAGCAGGGCGATGTCCTTGTACTTGAGGCCGCTCTCGGGTGAGCGGGCCTCCATGTCGACGGGTTCGTCATCGCTCTTCCCGCGGAGTCGGTCAAACAAGCCGGGCATGCACGCGTCCTCTCCCCTGCTCAACCTCGCCGACGAATGCCAGACTACCGACTCCGATCGCGGAACGGGCAGCTCCAAGGCGATGCACGGGCCGTCAGCCGCCCAGGACGCGGCACTCGCCGTCGGGCAGCCGCGGCCACCAGTGGCCATAGCGGCGGTACACGAGGGGCTCGCGGTCCGCGAGGAACGCCCGCAGGGCGCGTGCTTCGGCGTCCAGGCCGGCCCACGCGTCCTCGGCGATGGGATGGAGCGCCGTCAGCCTCGATGCCGTCCTCGACCGGCCGCCAGACGCCGGCCACGTACCCGTCGACGAGGACCGTCGGGAGGACGTCGCCATTGATCCGGATCACGTGGCGGCGCAGGTCGGTCGGGATGATCCGGGCGCGGTTCGCGTACGCCAGCAGCGTGCTGTCCCACATCGCCATCAGCCGCGGCGGCGCTGGCGTGCCCTCGCCGGGCAGCTCGCCATCGGGCACGTCCAGCAGCACGGCGCCGTCCGGCCCCTCGAGCTCCACGAGCGCGTCGCCCAGCGCCTGGACCGCCTCCCGCACGCGGCCACGCGTGACCATCGAGAACTGCGCGACGTCGGCGACCGTCGCCGGCCCGAACCCCTCGAGATAGCGCACGATGAGATGCGCGAGGGACGCCGCGACGTCGCCCGGTCGGCGCAGATCGCGCGCCGCGAGGTAGGCCGGCACCTGCCCGAACGACCACGGGCCCCCGGTGGGTGCCAGCACGAACGGCGCGTACCGCCGTAGCGCCCACCATGCGCCCCGCCGTGGGATCTCACCCAGCCGCTCATCCAGCCATCGCTCGATTTCCGCGTTGGAGCGCGGCTCCGATGCGTACGCCAGCAGCGGCGGGACGAGCGCGTCGGCATCCTCGACCGACAGCCCGGCGACGGTAAATCGGGTGTCGTCCAACCGCGCGGCGCGGAGGGACGGCTGCATCGCCTCGTGGAAGGCCGGGTAGTCCGCGGCGTCGACGGCGTGGAGGGTCGAGCGCATCTGGGTCGCCTTGACGATCGCGTGGGTGGCGAACGCGCGGTCCAGCTCGGCGGGATCAAACGGGCGGAGCCGGTTCCAGAGCGCGAGGTACGGCGACGCGGGCGCTTGCGCCTGGAGCGCGACCACGCGGTGGACGGCCTCGACGATCCCGAGTCGCCGGCGGCGGAGAAGGAGCTGGCGCGCGAGGGTGGCCCGGTTCAGCGCTCGATGGGTCAGCGGCACGCGCGCCAAACGCTCCGAGCTGCCTTCACGTCGCCGGGAGCGCGCACGAACGGGTAGTGAGGGCGCCTCTACCGCGCCTCAGCGTCCATCCGCCCGAGTCGCGCCTCCATCGCCTCCTGGAGCCCTTCGCGGATCGCCGGGCTCGCCTCGAGGAGCGAGTCGAACTGGCTGTTGCTGACCCGGAGCAGTTCGCAGGGCGTGAGCGTCGTGGCGGTCGCGGTGCGCGGCCCGTCGTCGAGCAGCGAGATCTCACCGACGAAGTCACCGGCGCCAACGGTATCGACCGCCGCCCCGGCACGAGCGATCTCAACGGTGCCTGCGACCACGAGATAGAACCAGCCTTCGTATCGGCCTTCGTGCGTGAGGACGGTTCCGGCGGCAACCTCGACTTCCTCGGTCAGGTCCGCGATCCGGGCCAGCTCGTCGGTTTCTAGCCCCGCGAACAATGGCATGCGCGCCAGCAGATCGACCTTGTCTACCACGGCGGTGCTCCCTGATGACCCGGGCAGGACGTCCGAGGATTGTGCGAGAGCCTATACGGGCATGCCGCCGGACTCAAGACGGCGGCCAGGCAGTTGGGCAACCGGTTCAGCGGTCGCGGTAACGCCAGGCAGGCGGCTCGTCGCGCGGGCCGCGGAAGATGCGGAGCATCCAAGCGAAACCGAAGAGGCCCATGGCCAGGCCGACGAGAACGACCACCAGGATCGGAGGGAGCCCAAGGACGGCCGGCATCGAGACATACCCCAGCTCCGTCAGTCCTTCGAGCGACAGCGGCAGCACGAAGACCGTCGCGACGAAGCCGATGGCGAGCAGGAACCGCGTCGGCCAGTACTCAGGCGTCCGGTTCTTCATGCGCCCATCGTAGGCCTACGCAGCAACCTGCCCGGCCATGCTTCCCGGACCGAGTCGAGGCCGGGATCAAACCTCAGCGCAGCGAGTCGATGTCGGTGTCGGTGTCCTGGAGCAGCTTGGCGAAGTCCGGCCGTGGCGACTGAAACTCCATAGGCATGGGACCGAAAGGGTTCATCCCAAGGTCGTTCGCCGTGCCGTCGACAGTAGTGATGAGGTGCCGGTAGATCGTCCGAAACCGGTGTAGGAAGTCGACATCGTCCTTCGCACCTTTCGCCGCGAATCGCTCTGCGATCTCGATCAGCTTGGTCTTGTAATCGGGGAAGTTCATCATCGAACGAGGTCTCCTAACGTGGCGTTCGCCGAGGAGCGCGCGGTGTTGGGCGTGGCGCCCCCGGACGGATTCGAACCGCCGACGCAGGCCTTAGGACGGCCTCGCTCTATCCACTGAGCTACGGGGGCGCGGACTCATCGTACCCGTGAGCGGTCTGGTGGTCGATCCTCCCCAAGCCCTGCCCTTGCCATCGTGCCGAAGGGTGCGCGGGGTGTGACCTGGCCTCCGCCAAGGCATCGTCCGAATGACGTGATAAGGCGCGACCTCCGGTTCCTGGAAGCACCACAAACTCTCGCCAGGCGTTGTCTCCTCCATGACCTGGCAGTACGTTCGGTGCCCACACAGGTGGCCAGATGGACTACGCCGGCCAGAACCACACGACTGATCGATCGTCGAACGGCGGGCCGCCGCCAGACGCAGGCTCACCACCCGACGACGAAGCGACCTCGGCTAGCGGGGTTGACCCGGGCATTGCATCGCACGCCGACGGCAGGGACCTCGGGGATCCGCGTGCGAGCGTGACCCATGGATTCCTCGTTGAGCTCGCGAAGGCCATGCACGCAGCGGCAGATCAGGAACGCGAGCGGATGGAGTTGGTCGTCGCGGACGAGGGCGCCGCCCACGTCGAGCGTACCCGTGCCCGAGCCTCCGTCGAGGCCGAGGAGCTCCGACGCATCGCCGACGAGGATCTGGACCAGATCAGCGAGTGGTCTGCCTCGGAGATCGAGCGGATCCACGGCGAAGCTGCACGTCGGGCCGGTGAGCGCCGTTCCGCTCTTGACGACTATATCCAGCAACACGAGGCGATCATCGACACAGAGATCCAGGGCGTCGACAGCGCTATAGCGCAATACCGCCTCACACTCCAGCAGTTCTTCTCCGAACTGACGGCCTCCACGGACCCTGCCGAGATCGCTCGTCGTGCAGGCACGTTGCCACCACCGCCGGACCTCGATGAGGTGCGTGCCAATGCGCGAGCCGCAGCCGTCGGGCGGCTCGCTCGGGAGACGGCGCCGGACGGTGCAGCCGATAACGACCACGACCCTTCGACGCCCGAAGCCACGCTCGAAGAGGCAGCCGAATCGACCCTGGCGACCCACCAGCCCGTGACCGACGATACCGAGATCGCCGAATCGCCAGAGGACGGAGCCCCGCTCATCGGCGTCATGGACCCTGAGGCCGCGCGACAGACTGGACCGCCGGACGTGCTGATGCCGGTTCATGCGGGAGCGGAGGACGCGAGCGAAGCCGCCGTGGAGGACGCCTCGCTCGACGCAGCTCGTGCGGATGTGACCGAAGACGAGCGGGAGCCAATGCCCGTCGCGGCCGGAATGTCGACGGAGCCGAACTCGGCTGTGCGCCTCCTGCGCTCGCTCGCGCCGTGGACGACGCCGTCGGACCATATCGAGCGCCAGGGCGTCGACGAAGCAGACGAGCATCAGGGTCCCGACAAGTCGATCTAGGGCCCCGATGGAGGGCCGTCGGTAGCTTCCGGATCCGTCGCGGTCCCAGTCGCTCGCAGGCCGCTCACGTAGGATGCCCCGATGACCACGGAAGTGATCGTCGTCGGTGGCGGGATCGTCGGCTGTGCCACGGCGTATTACTGCGCCCGCGACGGCATGAATGTGACCCTGCTCGAACAGGAGACCGTCGGGTACGGCGCATCCGGCCGCAACGTCGGTTTCCTGTGGCTCCACTGCCGCACCGCCGGCTTCGCGCTCGACATCGCCCGCGCCGGCCGGAATCTGTACCCAGAGCTCCTTCAGGAATTGCCGGGCGGCTTCGAGTACCGACCGAGTGGCGGCCTGATGTACTTCACCAGCCCCGAACAAGGCGCCGTCTTCGAGGAGTTCGTCGCCGCACGAAGGAGCGACGGCCTCGATATGACGCTGATCGACGGAGCCGAGGTGCGCCGCCTCGTGCCGCCCATCCGCGAGGACGTCCTGGGGGCGAGCTATTGCAGCGACGACGCGCAGATCGTGACGTCCACCGTGGTCGACGCGTTCGCCCGTGGCGCGAGGGCCGAGGGAGCCACGATTCGCGAGGGCGTCACGGTCGAGCGGCTGGTCGTATCCGGCGACCGGGTCGAGGCCGTCGAGACCGACGCCGGCCGATTCAGCGGTGACGCGATCGTGGTCGCCACGGGCGCCTGGAGCACCCGGCTGCTGGCAGAAGTGGGTGTCGACGTGCCGATCGGCGGCGAGCGCCTGCAGGTGGCGATGACGGGACCGCAACCATTCTGGATCGAGCCGCTCGTGTTCGGTCCGAACGCCACCAAGCAATACGCGCTGTTCCGCGACCTCCCGTCGTGGGATCCCGCCCTGTTCACCACGCCGGGCCAGGATCGCGACGGCCTCGTCCTGCTGCCGCTCCTGGTCCAGCGGGCATCCGGCGAGCTCAGCATCGGATGCGCGACCGATTACCCGGGCGAGCTCGATGCGCACCCGACCCTTGCCGGGCTGGCGCAGATCGCTGACGGGTTGACGGCCGACTTCCCGTCGCTGCGGGACGTGCCGATCGCCCGGACGTGGGCCGGCCTGCTCCCCTTCACCTCCGACCAGGCGCCGGTCATCGACGAAGTGATGCCCGGGCTGTTCGTCGGCGCCGGCCATACATTCGGGAACACCGCGGGCCCGGTGACGGGCCGAGTCCTCAGCCAGCTCATCGCGGGCCGGGAGCCCGAATTCGACATCAGCGCATGTCGGTACGGCCGCCCGCTCGACCCGATCGAGGTCGGTGCACCGACCCACTGGTAGGTCGTCATCAGCGGCGAACGGCGGAACCTGTCAACCCGCACGGGCGTCCCGACACCATGACCGCCGTGCCTCCCTACGGCGGTCATCTCCATCACCGGGGCCGGACGCGGTCCCCACGTACAATCCGAGCGCGATGTCCGGCACTCCCCTCCCCGACCTGATCCTGTATGGCCGCGCGGATTGCGGCCTGTGCGACGAAGCCCGCGAGCTCGTCCAGGCGCTCCTCGAAGAACGGCGCGCCATTGGCCTTCCGACTCCGGACCTCCGAGAAGTCGACATCGAGTCCGATCCGGCCCTCGAGCGCGCGCTCTTCGCATCGATCCCGGTGGTCGAGCTGGGCGGTCGGCGGCTCGAGACCGTCACGAGCCTCGCGAAGCTGCGCCGCCTCCTCACTGACGTCCTCGACGGCGACGGCGCGCCCACCGGACCCACAGCCGCCACGACCGCATGACCGGCGGCACCGACCTCACGATCCTCCTCGCGCTGGCAGCGGGTGTCATCAGCTTCCTGTCGCCGTGCGTGCTGCCGCTCGTGCCCGCCTACCTCGGCCAGCTGACGGCGATCGCCGTCGCCGGTCGCGGCCCGGAGATGACCGCCCCCAACCGATGGTTGGCCGTTCGGCACGCCTTCGCCTATGTCGCCGGATTCGGTGCCGTATTCACGCTCCTCGGCGTCACTGCGACGTACCTGGCATCCGGTCTCGCGGCGTACATCCCGACCCTCCGCGTGATCGGCGGGCTCATCCTCATCGTGCTCGGCTTGAACCTGGCCGGGATCCTGCGTATCCCCGCGCTCGAGCGCACCTGGCGTCCGCTCGATGCCGGCGCGGCCGGCAGCCTGGCCACGACGACCGGCTCGATCGCCCTCGGGACGCCCGGCCGCGCGCCAGGTACCCAAGCCGGCATCGGGGACCGCCTCGGTGGCCGGCTCATCGGCACGAACGGCGGGCTGCTCGCCTCGTTCGGCCTGGGCGCGATCTTCGCGATCGGCTGGAGCCCATGCATCGGCATCATCCTGGGTGGGATCCTGACCATGGCCGCCACGACCGGCACGGTCCTGCAGGGCGCCGTCCTGCTGATCGCGTACACCCTGGGCCTCGGGCTCCCGTTCATCGCGATCGCGCTCGCCTACGACCGCGCGCCCGGGCTCATCCGCCCGCTCGTGCGCCACGGCCGCATGGTGTCCCTCATCGGTGGCCTGCTCGTGGCGCTGATCGGCGTCGCGATGGTCTTCGACTGGCTGTCGCTGATGCCGCGCTACTTCACCTTCCTGACGGCGATCTGAGTCGCGCGTGGCCGAAGAGCGTCCCGGGTTCAGTCACAAGCGTGAGCGCCACGGCCTGATCGGCCCGTTCAGCGGCCGCCAATTGCTGCTCGCGGCTATGGCGATCGCGATCGTGGCGATCGTCGGGGTCGCGATCACGACCCCGCTCGGCAATACCTCGATCGGGCCGAACCTCGTCAACCCCCAGGCCACCCCGTTCATCATCGGCGAGGCACCGGCCCAGGGCCTGCGGGCGGGCGAGACGGCCCCGGAGCTCGCGACGGCCCTCGTGGACGGCACCACCTACCAGCTGACCGACCTCGATGGCCGGCCGATCCGGCTCGACGCGCTGCGCGGCAAGGTCGTGTGGCTCAACTTCTGGGCGTCGTGGTGCCCGCCGTGCCAGCAGGAGACGCCGATCCTGCGCGCGCTCGATGCGAAGTACCGCGACCGGGGCCTCGCGATCGTCGGCGTCAGCGTCCAGGAGACGACCCCGACCGACGTCGGTGCGTACGCCGACCGCTATGAGCTCGACTACACGATCGGCTTCGATGGATCCGGGCACATCCTGCGGACCTACCGGGTGTTCGCGCTGCCGACCCAGTTCTTCATCGACCAGAACGGCGTGATCCAGCTCGTCCTCAATGGCCCGGTCGACGAGGCTGGGGCGTCGGCCTTGATCGAATCGATGCTTGGCGCCGTCCCATCCGACCCGGGGCCGACGTAGGACGGCGGGCTGGCGAACGTCGCCATACTGAAGCCGAGGTGAGGCGATGAACGCGATCGACGTCCTGACATACGGGCAGAAGACCATCCTCGCGACGATCGGCCGCTACCGGCCCGACGACTGGGACCGGATCGCGCTCGGCGTCTGGACGTCGAAGGACCTGCTCGGGCACCTCGGGGCGTTCGAGGTCCGGTTCGCCGACATCCTCGCGACGTTCGTCGGCGCGCCGCCGTCTTCCGACCTGATGAGCGCGGACCCACGCACCTTCAACGACGACCAGGCGGCGATCCGCAAGGACTGGACCATCGAACAGGTCACCCAGGAGTTCCTCGACGCCAACGAACGGGTCATGACCCACGCCCGGGCGATCACGCCGGAACGGTGGCGCGAGGTCGGGACCATTCCCTGGTACGGGCCGGAGTACTCGCTCGACGACCTGCTCGTGTACCAGATGTACGCCCACAAGCGGGAACACGACCCGCAGCTCAGCGCCGTCCTCGAGGCGCCGGACCGGTAACGGTCAGACCGGCTCGAACCGGAAGCGGTCTCGGTCGCGCTCGAGGCGGCCGACCGGCCGCATCGACTCGTGCGACAGCACGATCAGCCAGTTCTCGTCGACCGCCTGGGCGAACAGCTCGAGCTTGCGCATCACCGAATCGAGCGGAAAGTCATCGAACGCCGTCACCCAGCGCGGGTTTGCGCCCCATGGCCGCATGAACAGGTCGCCGAAGAACGCCACGGTCTGTGGTTGATCGCCCGTGCCGCGGACGATCACGGCCTGGTGACCCGTGGAGTGGCCGCCCGTCGGGACGACGGTGACGCCGGGGAGGAGCTCGCGTTCGCCGTCCGCCCAACCCTCCGATCCCCAGTCGTGGACGAGACGCAGCTCCGGCTGCACGTACGAGGCGACCAAACGCGGGTTGTCGCCGAGGGCGACCTCCCATTCGGCCTTCTGGGCGACGATCGTGGCGCGCGGGAAGGCGCGCGAGCCGTCCGTCCGCAGCAGACCCCCGGCGTGGTCGAAGTGGAGGTGACTCATCGCCACGACGTCCACGCTCTCGGGTGCGAAGCCGGCCGCCTCGAGCGCCGGCACGACCGGCAGGCCCTCGTAGACCCGCTGGGCCCGCGTCTTGTCGTCGACGCGTTCGCCGATGCCGGTCTCGACGAGCACGCGTCCGGCCGGCGTTTCGACCAGGAGGCAGTTCAGCGCCTGAAGGAGCCGATGCTCGTGGTCGATCTCGTCGGTGACGAGGCCGCCCCACAGCACGCGCGGCACGGGCCCGAACAGCGTGCCGGCGTCGGATCGGAATGTCCCTGCCTGGACGAGCGCGACCCGGGTGCCGCCGCCAAGCTCGGTCCGCCACGCCACCGACTCGTTGAGCGCCACGGGATCAGTCCTTCACGAAGTCCCGGTGGAAGGCCGACGCGGTCGGCTCCTTCTGGCCCTGGTAGCGCGACCGCAGCTCGGGCGAGCCGTAGGGTCGATCGACCTCGGACGACATCGTGAAGAACGAGATCTGCCCGATGCGCATGCCGTGATATAGCGCGATGGGAAGCGTGGCGACATTGGACAGCTCGAGCGTCAGATTGCCCTTCCAACCCGGATCCACGAAGCCCGCCGTGGAATGAATCAGGAGGCCGAGACGGCCCAACGAGCTGTTGTGGGTCGGGATGAAGGACTTCGAAACCAGGAACACTCCGCTCGGCGACGCGACCTGGATGCATCGCACGGGTACTGAAGCGACCTCACGGACGGCGTCGATCGCGCGGAACCGGTGGAATCGGGCGTCCGGCGACTTCTGCCGAGCAAGCTTGCGGGTGAGGCGGAACACTGGTCGATCCGGGGTGAACTTCACGCGGTACTTCGGCCCTTTGTCAACACCGTTCAACGTCGCGCGTCCGAACGTCTTGAATGGCCGGAACCCGAGACTCGACGCCAGCTCCACGACGCCATCGGCGAGATTCTCGTTGATGCTCGTGAATTCGCATCGACCGGCGACGTCATCGACGAATCCGTCTGTGTCCATCAGGCCCTGGAGGAACGCCAAGCGCTGACCAACACCGGCTTCCAGATACGCCCGTGGCACGTACTTGCCTTCGCGCATACCAAGGTCGCGCAGGCGGCTGGACAAGGATCCGTTCCGAGCGTATCGGCCGGTCAAGCCGTCACGCGTTCGCCCCGTGCCGCCGATCGAGTACAGATGCGGCGCATAGTGCAGCCGTCGGACCGCGTAGCCTTCGCCGCTGATCTGCTGCAGGACCTCTTCGTCGCACGAGGTGATCGCGGCGGCCGTGGTCGTCCCGTCGCCGAGCCAGGCACCGAGGGTGTATGGCTCGATCGGAAGGTCGAGTCGGTCTGGGTATTGCACGGGACCCGCGAGCGGGATGTGGTGGTTCATCTCGCCATTGGCACGAACAGTTCGCGAGATCTCGTCGGTCGTCCGGATGCCGAGTTGGTGGCGCCCAGCGCGACGCTCGGCCTTGTCAACGGTCACCCACTGGTGGTCGGCGTCCGCCACGACTCGCTGGCCATCCGAGAATGTGACCTCGCGGCAGGGTCGTCCGACCATGGTCTCGGTCGCCGCCACCACCAAGGTCGGAGCTCCCGACTCATCGAAGACGTAGTCGCCGGGTTCGAGTTCGCCCATCGTCCGCCAGCCGGACGGCGTCGGAACGGGCGTTTCGAGCGCCAGCGCCTTCCCTTCGAGCCTGGAGACGATGTCGTTCGGGAGCTCGACGAATTCGAGCGTCTGGCCGAGCACGAATTCGCCCGGATGCAGGATGAACGGCTCGTCGTCCTGGATCGTCAGCATCTCGGTCAGGTCGGGCTGCGGGGCGCGCACGTCGATGTACGGGTAGCGGTTATTCCGGAAGACACGGAACGAGCGGTCCAGGTGTAGATCGACCGACGAGGGCTGGATGTCTTCCGGGTCGTAGGGCTCGATCTTGATCGTTCCCGCCTCGAGCGCGGCCCGGATGTCGCGATCGGACAGGACGCTCACTTACCGCCCCCGTTGCCCTTCTCGTTGTAGAGCGTATCGACCTCGCGCTTGAGGTCCTCGAGGTCCTCGAAGCTCTGGTACACGCTGGCGAACCGGATGTAGGCGATCTGGTCGATGCCGCGGAGCGCCTCCATCGCGAGTGCGCCGACACGCGACGAGGGAACCTCGGTGACGCCGGCGGCGCGCAGTTCCGCTTCGATGCCGTCGGCAGCCGCCTCGGCAGCACCGTCCGGTACGGGCCGACGCGTCAGCGCCTTGCGCAAGCCGGTGATCAGCCGATCGCGGTCGAACTCCTGGCGGGTGCCGTCGCGCTTGACCACGACCAGCCGGGCGGCCTCGATCCGCTCGTAGGTCGTGAATCGCATCGTGCAGGCATTGCATTCGCGGCGACGCCGGATGGTGGCGGAATCATCCAGATCGCGCGAGTCGACGACGCGGGTGTCCCGCTCGCCGCATTGGGGGCAGCGCATCGCTCTCCTGTCACTCGGCACCACTACCACTTGTGGTGTGCGACGAGGATACCACTACATGGTGTGGTCAGAGCGCGGTTCGCGCAGGGCCGCCGACGGCTCCGGCGGCGCCGCTGGCGCCGGCGCCAGGTTTGCATCCAACGCCTCGGCGCGAGCCGCGTGGGCATGGATCGCCTCGCGGGCATGGACGAGGTTGAGGTACCCCCGCTTGATCGAGGTCTGCGCTTCCAACTCGCGCCCGCGGCGGATCGTCTGGGCAAGGATCGTCGCCCCGTGATCGACCATCGCGAGGGCGCGGTCGGCGCGCTCGAGCTCGGCCACCAGGTCGTCGCGGATCGCCTCGGCGGCGGGTGGACCATGCAACGCCCGGGCCTCGTCGGTATAGCGGGAGATCGCGTCGGTCGCGGCCTCGATCGTCGCGCCGATGGTCACGGCGGCAAGCTGCTGTCGACGCACGGCATCGATACGCCCGGCGGCGCCCTCGAGCGACTGGTCGATGCGGGCGGCGAGTTCGCGCACCGACGAGCGGAAGTTCTCGACCTCGCGGGTCCGGGCCACGATGCGGCCCGCTCGCCGCAGGACGATCGCGAACCCCATCGCGAGGATCAGGAACGCCGCCAGCGGCAGCAGGATGGCGAGCTCGGTCACCTGTCTCGTCCCCGAGGCCGCTGGGTCAGCCCGACCGTTCGCGCAGCTGCGCGAGGATCGCCTGGCCGACCTCGACGAGGTCGCCGACCACGACCATGTCCGCGAAATCCGCGATCGGCGCGTCCGGATCGCGGTTGACCGCGACGATCGTGGAGGCGGTCTGCATCCCGACCTTGTGCTGGATCGCGCCGCTGATGCCCATCGCGAGATAGAGCTGGGGCTTGACGATCTTGCCGGTCTGGCCGATCTGCTGGCTGTACGGGATCCAGCCCGAATCGACCGCGGCTCGCGTGGCTCCCACCGCGCCACCGAGGGCTTCGGCGAGGTCCGCGATGAGGCCGAAACCTTCCGGCCCACCGACGCCACGGCCGCCGGCCACGATGATCCGCGCGTCGTCGATGGACGCGGCGGCACCCTGCGCCGCGATGCGATCAACGATGGGGACCGCGGGCTGCGTCAGCTCCCCGGTCGGGGCCACGGTCTCCACGTTGCCGGGGCTGCTCGCGGCCTCGGCCGTGACGGTGTTGGGGCGAACCGTGACGATGCCGCGGCCGCCGGTGAAGGCGCTCTCGGTGATGAGCTTGCCGCCGAACACGCTGTGGGTCGCGATGGGGCCGTCCGGTGAGCCCCGCAGCGCGATCGCGTTGGCGAGCACGCCGCGGCCGGTCAGGGCGGACAGGGCGCCAGCGAGATCACGTCCCTCCGGACCGGCCCCAGCGAGGATCACGTCCGGGTCGTGCTCCTCGACGAGCGCGGCGAGTCGCTGGGCCACGATCGTGCCCGCGGCATGGTCAGCATTCGTGGGTTCGGTGATCGCGAGAACGCGGGGCACGAAGCGGGCGAGCTCGGCGGCCCCAGCCGCCGGATCCGCGCCGATCACGACGCCGGTCACGTCCGCACCGCCGCTCTCCCCGCCAGGGCACGCGCCAGCGTCGCGACCTCAGTCGAGAGCTTGGCCAGCGAACCGTCCGCTGCGAGCTCTCCGTGGACCCAGATGCCGGCCATCAGATGAGCCGCCGCTCGGCGAGGAGCGCCACGACCTGGCGCGCCGCCTCGTCGGGTTCCTCGCGGATGACTCGCGTCGGGGCGCGCGGCTCGGGTGCGCGCGAGTCCACGACCTTCGTGGTCGCGCCGGCCGTGCCGACCGTCGCCGCATCGATCCCGAGGTCCGCCAGCGTGAGGGTCGTGATCTCCTTGTTGCGCGCGGCCATGATCCCCTTGAGCGACGGGTAGCGCGGCTCGCCGAGGGCCTGGGTGCCGCTGATGAGCGCCGGCATCGGGGCCTCGAGCACGTCGTACCCCGATGGCGTGATGCGGTTGACCCGGACCTTGCCGGCGGCAGCGTCCGGCTCGATCGAGGCGGCATACGACAGGTACGGCAGCCCGGCCAGCGCCGCGACGCCCGGAGCGACGACGCCGGCACCGCCGTCCGACGTGTCGACGCCGGCGAGCACGAGGTCGAATTCGAGGGTCTTGAGCGCGGCGGCCAGGATCCGCGTGGTGCCAACCGTGCACGAGCCGCCGATGGGCGGATCGGTCACGAGCACGCCGCGCGTGGCGCCCATGGCCAGCGCCTTGCGCATCGTCTCGGGCGCAGTGGCGGGCGCCATCGTGAGCAGGATCACCTCGCCCTCGCCGGCCGCCTCGACGAGCTTGAGTGCCTTCTCGAGGACGTACTCGTCGTTGCCGTTGACGACCGCCGGGCTGTTGGTTCGGTCCAGGCGCCCGTCGGCGCCCAGCCGTTCACCACCCGACGCCGGGTCGGGGACGGGCTTGGTGAGGACGACGATTCGCACGAGCCTTGGACCTCCCGCCGGTCAGCCGCCCTTGCCGAGCAGTGCCCGTGCGATGACCAGCCGCTGGATCTGCTGAGTCCCCTCGTACAGTTGCGTGATCTTCGCGTCACGCATCATCCGCTCGACCGGGAACTCATCGATATAGCCATAACCGCCCAGGACCTGGACGGCATCGGTCGTGACCCGCATGGCATTGTCACCGGCCACGAGTTTACACAGCGCCGACCACCGACTCGCGTCCGGCGCGCCCGCATCGATCTCGACGCAGGCCTTGTACAGCAGCTGGCGGGCGGCTTCGGTCCCGGCGTCCATGTCGGCCAGCATCGCGCCGATCATCTGGAAGTCCCCGATGCGCTGGCCGAATTGCTTGCGGTCCCTGGCGTAGGCCGTCGCCACCTCGAGCGCGCCTTGCGCGATGCCGACCGCCTGGGCCGCGATCCCCGGCCGGCTGCGGTCGAGCGTGCGCATCGCGATGTCGAAACCGTCGCCCTCTGCGCCCAGAAGGTTCGCCGCGGGCACGCGGACCTTGTCGAAGGCCAGCTCGGCGGTCGGGCTGCCACGCAGGCCCATCTTGTGCTCGATCCTCGTGACGGCGAAGCCGTCGGTCGGGACCTCGACGACGAACGCGGACAGGCGTCGATGCCGCTCGGCCTCCGCGTCCGTGACCGCGAAGACGACCAGGAGATCCGCGACCGAGCCGTGGCTGATGAACCGCTTGGCCCCGTCGATGACGTAGTCCTCGCCGTCGCGGACGGCCCGGGTACGGGCGGCGGCGACGTCCGAGCCGGCCTCGGCCTCGGTCAGGGCGAACGCGATGAGCTGCTCCCCGCTGGCCAGCTTCGGGAACCAGCGGGCCTGCTGTTCCGCGGATCCGGCGATGGTGATCGGGAGCGAGCCAAGCTCCTGGACCGCGAGGATCAGGCCGGTCGTGGCGCAGGCTCGACTGAGCTGTTCAACGGCGAGGCAGACGCTCAGGAGCTCCCCGCCGAGACCGCCGTGCTCTTCCGGGAACGGGAGCGCCAGGATGTCGTGGTCGGCCAGGAGCCCCCGCAGGTCCTCGGGGAATTCGGCGGTCCGGTCGATATCCGCCGCGCGGGCAGCCACGCGCTCGTCCGCGAGCACGCGAACAGCGTCTCGGAGCATCTCGTGCTCCTCCGTGAGGCGGAACGGCCCGGGGGCGCGGTTCGCGGTGGTCACCGGCAGCATCGTACCGCGCACCGAGGCGGCGCTGGCCGCGTCCGGTCGGCGTACGCTTGGGCCACGTCGGCGAGTCGGGCACGGGGGCACGGCTCCAGTCGGCGGGAGACGACCGTGGACCAGACCACCCAGATCCTGGCCCTTGTCCTCGTTGCCGCCCTGGGGATCGTCGCCGTGGTGGCGATCCTGCGTCGCGACCGCGTCGCGACCGAAGAACCGCCACCCGAGAACCCGTTTGCCGTCGCGACGGAAGGGATGAAGCGTTGTCCCTCGTGCGGGATGGGCAACCTCGTCACCGACGACAACTGCTCCAGTTGCGGGACAAGGCTGCGCGGCTGACCCGTGGCTGGTCTCGCGCGCCCGTAAGGGTTGGAACGCCGTCCGTCGTGCGGTATAGGCAACCTCGTCACCGACGACACCAGCTCCAATTGCTGGCGAAGCTGCCTGGGTAGGGCGCCGGGATCTCTGCGACACCTCGACTCGGTCGCGTCGGGCGAAACCCGTTGCCTGACCGCACCGCAGGTGATGACTCGCTTGAGGGGCAAGGTGCATGATGGCTGCAGCGGGCAGCATCTGACGCTCGGTCCAAGAATATGGCCGCCTGAGACCGAGTCGAGCTACTGGCGAAACCGGCCCGTCGCACTCCGGGAGTGTCGATGCGCCGGCGCGCCAATCATGCGATCCGCCCAGTCCGTCGCGGGGTCGTCCGCTTTCGCCTGGCCGCGCTGTTCGCCGCCCAGTTCTTCGACCTTGGCACGTTCTCGTTGATGGTCGACCGTCACGGGGTCGCCGCTGAGGTGAACCCGATCGTGGCGCAGGGCTTCGCCGACTGGGGGATGGTGCTCGTCGTGGTCGCGAAGCTCGCCCTGGTCGTGCTCGTCGGCTCGATCGTCGTGCTCCTCGCGACGCGCCCCACACGCCGCGCCAGCCTCGGCCTCGCGGCCGTCGTGTCTGTCGCGGCCGTGGTCGCCGGATTCGCGGGTGGCGTGTCGAACCTCGCGGCGCTCTGACGGGTCCTACACGACCGGCAGGCGACGGTCCTCCGGGATGCTCGCCAGCCGCGCCGCCAGGACCTCGCTGACGTCCAGGGCCGCGACCCCCGCACCACCCTCGGCTGCGGCCAGCCCGTCCGACAGCATCACCATGCAGAACGGGCAGGCGGTCGCGACGGTCGTCGCGCCGGTCTCGAGCACCTGGCGCGTCCGCTCCGCGTTGATCCGCGTGCCGCGCGTCTCCTCCATCCACATCCGACCGCCGCCTGCGCCACAGCAGAACGTGTTCTCGAACGACTTCTCCATCTCGACGATCTCGGCACCGGCCGCACCGAGCACGTCGCGCGGCGCCATCGTCACCCCGTTGTAGCGGGCGAGATAGCACGAGTCGTGGACGGTGACGCTGCCTGGCCGGTGGTCGCCGGTCTCGGACGCCGCGTCTTCCGGCACGGTCGCAAGGCGGCCTGAGGCGACCAGCTCCGCGAGGTACTGGCTGTGGTGGACGATCCGGAACTCCCCACCCAACTGGCCGTATTCGTTGCCGATCGTGTTGAAGCAGTGCGGGCAGGCGGTCACGATCGTGCGCTCGCCCATCCGGTAGCGATTGAGGGTGTCGACGGCGGCGCCGGCCAGCATCTGGAAGACGTAGTCGTTGCCCATCCGGCGGGCCGGGTCGCCGGTGCACGACTCCTCCTGCCCCAGGACCGCGAACGAGATGCCCGCGGCGTGGAGGCACGTCGCCACGGCCCTGGCGACCTGCTGGTTCCGCGGATCGAACGCCGCGGCGCAACCGACCCAGTACAGGACCTCGAGGCTGTCGAGCTCGTCGGCCGCTGCCACCGACGCGACCGTCCGGACCTCGAACGGCAGCGGCCGCGTCCAGTCCAGTCGCGCCGACGCCGGCTGTCCCCACGGGTTGCCCTGGCCCTCCATGGCCCGGAATGCGGGCGTCAGCTCCTGCGGGAAGCGCGAGTCTTCGAGGACCAGGTTGCGGCGCAGCCCGACGATCTTGTCGACATGCTCGATGAGCACCGGGCAGGCTTCGACGCACGCCCCGCACGTGACACAGTCCCAGACCGCGTCGTACGGGATCGCCGTGTCCACGATGGGCTCGGCCAGGGCGACCGCCGCGGGCCGGGCGTCATCGAGCCCGTACGTCTCGCGCACGATCGGGGAGTTCGGGATGAGGTTCAGCCCGGTCTCCGCATCGACCGACATGTCGCGGATGCCCATGATGAAGGTCTTGGGGTTGAGCGGCTTCCCGGTCGCGTGCGCCGGACAGGCCTCCTGGCAGCGGCCGCACTCGGTGCAGGTGAACCCGTCGAGCAGGTCCTTCCAGCCGAGGTCCTGGAGCGTCTTGAGGCCGAACGTGGCGTTCTCGTCCTCGAGATCCATCTTCGGCAGCTCGCCGCGCGGCGCGAGCTTGCGGAACCAGATGTTCGGGAAGCTCGTGGCGATGTGCAGGTGCTTGGAGAAGGGCAGGTAGCACAGGAACGCCGCGACGAGCAGGATGTGCGCCCACCACAGGACGGCGAACAGCGTCTCGAGCGTTTCCGGCGAGAACCACGCCCGCAGCGGCGCCGCCAGGGCGGCCGCCACGAACGCCCCCGGTTGATCGCCGTGGGCTGCGAACTCGAACGCTTCGGCCAGCAACTCGGTCGCCACGACCCCGCCGATCATCGCCAGGATCACGAGCGCGTCGCGATTGAACGTCAGGCGCCGTGGCTTGGTCACGAGCCGGCGGAAGAACGCCCAGCCGATCGACACCAGGACGATGACCGCGACCACGTTCTGCATCGCGCTGATGAGCGCCCACAGCAGGCCGTCGAACGGGATCGACAGGACCTGCTCGATGATCCCGCCGGTGACGACGTTCGCCGTCCCGATCGTGAGCAGCACGAAGCCCCAGAAGATGCCGGCGTGCATCAGCCCGGCCCGGGCATCCTTGAACATCTTCGTCTGGATGAACGCGTACTGGATGAGCCCCGTGAACCGGCGCGAGACGTCGGCGAAGGGGTTCGGGCCTTCGGCGCGGACCGCCGCGAACACCCGCAGGTGGCGGGCCATCGCGAGGCAGAAGAACGCGACCGCGCCCCAGAACAGCGGGAAGACGAGGGGGTAGAACGGGACATCGGCGAAGGGGCCGAAGAGCGTCACGCGGTCGGGTCCTGGCCTTCGTCGTGGTCGTGCGGTCCCGCCAGCGTCTCCACGGCGTGGTCGAGCACGCCTTCGATCGCCGCCAGCGATTCCATGGCTCCCTTCGGGCTGCCGGGCAGGTTGACCACGAGCGTCCGGCCGATGACCCCGACGACGCTGCGCGACAGGTCCGCGTATGGCGTGCTGAGGCGGCCCGCCGCGCGCATCGCCTCGGCGAAACCCGGGACCTCGTAGTCGATCGCGGCCTTCGTCGCCTGCGGCGTCACGTCGCGCGGCGTCAGGCCGGTGCCGCCGGTCGTCACGATCAGGTCGTGCGTCTCGGCCGAGGAGCGCAGGATCTCGGTCAGGAGCGGCCTGTTCGTCCGGCAGCACGGCGCGTTGGACGGTGTAGCCCAGGGCTTCGAGCCGCTCCCCCACCAACACGCCGGACGTGTCCTCGCGGACCCCTTCGCTGACCCCGTCACTTGCGGTGATCACCACGGCTCGCTTCATCCCGACCGCTTGCCTCCGCTCTTGCCTCCCCCTCGCGCCGGCTTGGCGATGCGCCCGGCCGCGCGCGCTCCCGGCTGGTGCCCGGTTGCCGCGGATCCCTCGTGTCCCGGCGGATCGTGGCGCACCCAGTCGCCGCTCTTCCCGCCGCTCTTGGCGATGAGCCGGACGGCACTGATCGTGACCCCGCGCTCGACGCCCTTGACCATGTCGTACACGGTCAGCGCGGCCACCGATGCGGCCGTCATCGCCTCCATCTCGACCCCGGTCTGACCCGTGGTCGCGGCCTCGGCGCGGATCCGGAGCAGCCCGCCGGCGCGCTCCGGGGTGATCGAGACCTGGAGGTCGGTCAGCGGCAGCGGGTGGCAGAGTGGGATCAGGTCGCTCGTCTTCTTGCCGCCCATGACGCCGGCGAGCTCCGCCACGCCGAGCACGTCACCCTTGGGCCCGCCGCCATCGATGACGAGGCTGAGCGTCTCCGCCGACATCGACACGGTCGCCTCGGCGACGGCGCGGCGTGCCGTGATGGGCTTGTTCGACACATCGACCATGCGCGGGCGGCCGCCGCGATCCACGTGGGTGAGGCGGCGGCGCTCGGAGCGTGGGGCGAGCGATCGGCCGGCCTTGGGGTCCATCACGACCCGAGGATAGCGGGCGTGACCACCGCCCGGGAGCGCGTCAGGCGCGGTCGAGCCACCAGAGCTCCACCTCGGCACCGGCCGGCAGGCTGTCGTCGGCCTCGGGGATGACCGCGAGGGCGTCGGCCGTGGCGAGCGCCGACAGGACGTGACTCCCCTGTCCACCGGCGCCGCCGGCGAGGCTTGCCCCCACCCGGCCGCGATCGTCTCGCCGGGGCGTGCCGGCATCATCGCGCTCCACCGTCACCCGGACGAACGCGCGTCGGCCGCTGCTCTTCGTGACGGGGTCGCGCAGGACGGCACGATCGAGGGGGCGGAACAGGTCGTCGTCGCGGTGGCCGCCTAGTCGGCGGATGGCCGGCCGGACGAACAGCTCGAAGGTGACGAACGTCGAGACCGGGTTGCCCGGCAGCCCGAACAAGAGGGTCGCGGGCCGCTCGCCGGTCCCGTCGTCGCCGGGCGCCCGCCCGGTCCCGAACGCGAACGGCTTGCCGGGCTGGACGGCGACTCGCCACAGGTCCACCGTCCCGAACGCCTCGAACGCGGCGCGCACGACGTCGTACGGCCCGACCGAGACCCCGCCCGAGACGATCAGCGCGTCGGCGCCCTCGATCAGCCCGGCACAGATGCGGGACTTGACGTCATCCAGGTTGTCCTTCGCGATGCCGAGGACCCGCGGGTCGCCGCCGGCCTCCTCGACCAGGGCGACGAGGCCCGGGCCGTTGGCATCCGGGATGCCCGCCGGGCCCAGGTCCCTCCCGGGCGATCGCACCTCGTCGCCGGTCGCCAGGATCCCGACGATGGGGCGCCGATGGACGTTGACCTGGTCGAGCCCGACCCCGGCCGCAAGGCTGCGGGCCGCGGGCGTCAGGACCGTGCCGGGACCCAGGATCGGGGTTCCCGCCGCGAGATCGCTGCCCGCGCGCCGGATGGAACCCCCGACCGGGGTGGCGGTGTGGACCAGGATCCCGGCCGGGAGTGGACCCGTGGCGTCGCGACCGCGCGGGCCAGCAGGGGCACCCGCGGCGTCCAGCGGCGTGGTCGCCTCCACCGGCACGACGGCGTCCGCGCCCGGTGGCACGGGGGCGCCCGTCGCGATGCGGACCGCGCTGCCGCGCTGGACCGTGACCTCGGGCGCCTGCCCAGCCCGGACCTCGCCGATCACCTCGAGGCGGGTGGGCCCGTCCTCGGTCGCTCCGGCGACATCCGCAGCCCGGATGGCGTAGCCATCCATCGCGGAGTTGTCCCACGGCGGCAGCGCGATCGGGCTGATGACCGTCTCGGCGACCACGCGGTCGCGCGCCTCGATGACCCAGGCGACCTCGGTCGGCGTCGGGCCGGCGATCGCCGCGAAGACGGCGCGTCGGGCCTCCTCGACGCTGAGCAGCCGGTCCCCGCTCACGAGGCCGGCGCGCCCCCCGTTCGCAGGCGATCGAGGCCGGCTTCGGCGATGGCCTTGGCGACCGCCCGGCGGGTCACGATGCCGGTCAGCGTGCCGGCCTCGAGGACGGGCAGTCCGTCCAGGCCGCTCCCGTGGAACCGCTCGAGGGCATCGCGAAGGGACGTCTCGGGCCCGACGCTCGGCATGGCGTCACCGCTGACCATCAGGTCCTCCGCGCGTGTGTTCGCCCACCGGTCTCGGCGGATCCGCCGGACCTGCTTCGCGCCGACCATCCCAAGGAGGTCCGCGCCACGCACCACCGGCACGGACGACTGCGCGGAACTGTCGAGGATCTGGTCGGCGAACGTATCGAGCGTCAAGCCGGGCGGGACACCGGTCACGTCGTGATCCATGACATCGGCAACGCGGATGCCATCGAGCATCACGTCGACCGCAGCGCTGCGCTCGACCGCGCTGGCGCTCGAGACGATGAACCAGCCGCACACCGCGAGCATCAGACCGTCGATCGAATCCACGACGAGGATGCCGACGATCCCGCCCGTGGCGAAGAGGATCCCGAGATAGCGCCCGGACGAGGCCGCGATCTGCAGGGCGCGAGCCGGATCGCCCGTGCGGGCCCAGGCCAGCCCGCGGACGATGCGGCCGCCGTCGAGCGGGAACGCCGGCAGCAGGTTGACCCCGCCGAGCAGGAGGTTCATGACGCCGATCACGAGGGCGACACGCCCGATCACGTGGACCGGCCCGCTGCCGGCCAGCTCACCGAGCAACGTGATGACCAGGAGGCCGGCCCCGGCGATCAGGCTCACGAGCGGTCCGGCGGCCGCCACGAGGACCTCGTCGCGGGGTCGGGCGGTCTCGAGACGCGACGTCGCCGCCCCGCCGAAGAAATACACGATGACCGGGCTGCCCGGCAGCCCGACATGGCGCGCCGCGAGGGCATGCCCGAGTTCGTGAGCAAGCGCCGAGAGGAGGAATGCGGCCGCGACCACGGCCCCGATGACCCACCCGCCGGCAGTGCCGATACCCGGAGCGATGACGGCGACCTGGGTCGCCGCCGTGACCCCGATCACGGCCAGGATGATGGCCCACGACACATGGATCCGGATCTCGAACCCGAGCAGGCGCGCGATCGGAAGCGCGTTCATCGAGAGGATCCCGTGGCGCTGACGGAGGTGCCGGTCCCGTCCGCGAGCTCGGCAGGTCCTTGCGCGGCGGCACGGGCGTCGGCGGCGGACACGCGGACCGTCGCGATCGCGACCACGACGCCCGCGAGCAGGATGCACACGGCGCCGACGACGATCGCGGTCTCCTGCCAGAACTGGAACGGGAACAGCTGGACCAGCCGCTCGGTCGCCGGATCGAACGTGTACGAGCCGCCCGCGAAGAAGATGCGGTGGAAGGTCTCGAACAGCGCGTCGAACGCGACGAACGAGACGATGCCGCCCAGGATCAGGACCGAGATCAGCGCCAACGCCCCGCCGAGCACCGCCACCCAGCTCTGGGTCCGGTCGGCGCCGCGTCGACGGACGGCGATGACGAGCGCCAGCACCGCCAGGATGGCCGCGATCGCGAAGAAGCCGATGAACACCCCGCGCACGTCCCGCATGTGCCCTCGTTCACGCTCGTTGAGCACCGGGGTGCCGGCCACGGCGACATCGAATTCGGGCGGGCCGACGACGAGGTCGGCGAGGATGGCGTCGGTAGCGGTCCGCAGCTCGGGCTCGGTGAAGCCGGTCCACGCGGCGGCCCCTGCACGACCTTGCTCGAACGCGACCCACACCGGGTTGAGGAACAGCGGCAGTGTCACCGCTACGATCGCGAGCGCCGTCGCGAGGCCGATGAGCAGGTTCGCGGCCCCGCCGCGTTTGGTACGCACGCGCTCATCGTAGTCCGTTCCCGCGGGAAGGCCGCCGGGCTGCGCTCGCGCGCGCCGACGTTCGCGACCCGAACTGCGCGCGTGCCTGGCAGTCTGCATGAAGCGCTCGAAGCGGCCGACGGCGAGGTCGCGACCTTGCCTCGGCATGATCTCGTGACTGACAGGCAACAGATTCCGGCCGACAAGGTCGATCCGGGTCGGCATCCCCGCCCCCGACGCGTTGGTGCGGACTGGCAGGCACATCTTCCTGGCGGCGGTCCGCTCGGAACGCCAAGCTTCACACCGGATCGGGCCGCCTACTCGTCCTCGAGCGTGCGGGCCTGCTCCCACCAGCCGGCGATCGTCGCGTCGCTCGGCGGTTCTTCGTTCAGCTCGATCGCCGCCTGCAGGAGGCGGAGGCGGAAGGCGTCGCCGGACAAGGCCAGGATGTCACGCAGCCCCTCGATCCCGGCCTGGATCAGCAGCTGGTGGTCGGCCGGCCCGAAGCTGGCGAGGTTGAGCATGAGCGCCTCGTCGCGCCACGTGAGGACGTCGTTGGTGGTGGCGTCGAGCTGGTCGGCGAGGTACTGACGACGCGTCGCGGTCTCGGAGCGCTCGAGCAGCAGGCCCGTGGTGAACGTGCCCTGACGCTCGAGTTTCTCGAGCAGGACGGGCTCGATGCGGGTGAGTTCGGTGATCGGCGGCATGGCGGCATTATCGGCCATGCACGGAGCGGCGACCGGTCACCTCTACACTCACGCCGTGGCAGTTCGAGTCGCGCTCATCGTCGTGTTGCTATTGGCGTCGGCGGCGTGTGGGTCGGACGGCCCGACAGAAATGACTGCTTTGGCCGCAGCGGCCAACGGGCCGTGGCAACCCGTTCCGATCGCCCTGCCTGCCCACATCGTCCAGGCCGTCGACCGCACGTGCCGCAGCTCGTTTCGCGAGTTCCCGCAGCACACCCAGCTGATGGTCATCGATGCGCGTGGTGCCGGGCGCATCGAGGCCCAGTACGCCGCGCCGAACGGCGAAGACGCGACCTGCGCGAGCATGACGATCGACGCCGACGGGCGCGTCGAAGCGGGTGGCGGCGGCACGGGCTCTCGTGGCCAGCCGTGGCTTGCCCTTCCTGCGCTCGAACTTGAAACCGTGTCTGGGTACAGCTCGAGCGAAGGGAGCGGCACCTCTGGACGAGTCGGTGCCGGTGTCGTGACGGTCGTCATCGCCATGCCAGGCAGGCCTCCGGTCACGGCGTCTATCGAAAATGGCTGGTATCTCGCCTGGTGGCCCGGCGACTGGCCGCCGGGTACGAAGGCCATCGGGCTTGATTCGCTCGGGCAACCAGTGACGGAGGCACCGGTTCCGTAGTGGCGGTCCTCGCCCTGGTCCTCATCGTCGCGTGGTTGGTCCTGGTCGCGGGGGTCAGAAGCTACCTGCACGTTCGGCGCACGGGCGAGGTCCCCCTGACCCAAGGAGTCCGGCGTGGCTCTCCGGAGTGGTGGGCCCGGAGCCTCGCCAGCGTTGGTGTCGTGTTCGCCGTTGCGAGCCCGTTGGCCGAGCTCGCCGGCGTGCCGCCGATCGCCGTCCTCGACCGCCAGCCATTGCGCCTCGGCGGTGTCGCGCTGGTCCTGCTCGGCATCGCCGGCACCGTGGCCGCGCAGGTCGCGATGGGTGCCTCGTGGCGCGCCGACGTGGACCCGGACGTCCGGACGGAGTTGGTGACTACGGGACCCTTCCGCGTGGTCCGCAACCCGGTGTTGACGGCCACGGCCGCGACGCTCGTCGGGCTGGCGCTCATGGTCCCCAATGTGCTTGCCGTGATCATGCTCGTGCTGTCCCTGGTCTCGATTCACATCCAGGTCCGCCTGGTCGAGGAGCCGTACCTGGAGCGCGTGCACGGGGACGCGTATCGCCGGTACGCGCAGACGACCGGCCGGTTCCTGCCCGGCATCGGTCGCTTCGGCGCCTGAGGCGCCCGTCCAGGGAACGCGCCCGTGCTCCCGCCTCGGCTCCACGCGGGTGCAATGCGAGCGGGCTGGCCGATGCACGCCCGCAGCTGCCACACGGCTACTATCCGTGTTCCAGATCGACCCCGGTCGGCCGTTTCCGTGGCCGCGGGCACCTGGCACAGCACGGGAGCGAGCAATGCGGCCTCGAAACGCCTCCCAGATCCTCGCCGAATGGCACGAGCTCGCCATGGAGCGTGAGGAAGCCACGGACACCGAGATCGCCGAGGGGCTCGCGGCGCGGATCGAGCAACTCCGCCGCGAGTACATCGAGGGCGTTCCGTCCGAGACACCCGGGCCCCGATCGCCTCAAGACCGCCAAGAGGCTGAAAAGCCGCGCTGACGCGCGGGCTTTCTCGCATCGGAACAAGTTCCGAACAGCCCGCGGCGGGCGTATGCTGGTGCCCCGGCGGCACTCCCGGGCTGAAAGGCCGGTATCCGACATGCCGTACGGGAAGCTCGCCGAAGACATCCTCAACGACTGGCGCGCCGCCGAGCGCGAACTGGCGACCGTCGACGCGCACAAGGATGAGCGCATCCGCCTGGAGCGGGAGATCCAGCGGCTGCGTGACGAATACAACCAACTCGCGGAGGAAGCCACCCGCAAGCACCGAGTCGTTGACGTGCCACCCTTCACGCCCGAGTTGCCCGAGGCTCGCCAGACCGCGACCGAGGCCGATCAGAAGGCGGCCGATGCCGATCAGAGAGCTTCGGATCGCGATCAAGCGGCCTCGGATTCGGACGACATCAACGCGGCGTTCGACCAGCGGCAATCCGACCGGGATCAGGCCCGATCCGACCGCCAGCATTCGGACCAGCCACCCGTCAGCGCATCCGAGGAGACCGAGTACGTGCGGTCACGCGACCAACGCCAGGCCGCGACCAACGACCGCGCCGCCCGCACGCGCGAACGCAACGTCACGTCCCTGGGCCGTGCGACCTCCGCCGGCAAGCGGGATCGTGTCGCGGACGATCGCGCCCGGCGATCCACGGAGCGCGACGAGGACCCGCCCGACGCCTGATCGGCGACTTGGCGCCCGACCCGGAAGCACGCGTTTTCACGACGGCCACGGAGTATGGTGACCCGACTCCCGGCGCGATCGGGTTGAAGGAGGGCGAGATGGAATCTGGCGACCGCAGCGAGATCCAGGCCATTCGGGCCGAATTGGCGGGGCTGCGGACGCAGCTCGATGCCGTGTCTTCCACAGCCGGTCCGTCATGGTGGACGCGAGCGACGTCTCGGCCGCGGCTGGCCAAGCGACTGACGCGCGTTGCGCTCGTGGGCCTGATGCTGGCGCTACCCGTGATGGTCAGCGCGAGCCATGTCTTCAACGACGTACCGACTTCGCACACGTTCCACACCGCGATCTCGCGGCTGTACGGGGCACGCCTGACCAGCGGTTGCACGGCAACGAGGTTCTGCCCGGGCGCGAACGTCACGCGCGGTCAGATGGCGGCCTTCCTGAACCGCGGTCTCGGTCGAGGCGCCGTGGATGTGGGCGGGTCCGGCCTGGCCGACGACTGGGCGGCCATGAACGATGGCTCTCTCGCCACGGTCGACCTTCAGCACGGTGGCGCACCGGGCGGCACCGGTCATGTCCTGGTGACGGCCAGCGTCTCGGCATACACGACGCTCGCAGGGGTCTGCCCGTGCGAACTCGGGGTCTGGCTTGTCAACGAGAACACCAGCGAGGAGTCAGCTGGGACGTTCCAAGTGATCACCGACGTGCCCGCGCCGCCGGACTCGGAGCTCACGGAGTGGTACGAAGGGACGGCGTCGGTCACGTACCTCTTCACGGTCCGATCCGGTGTCACCGGTACCTACCACCTTGGCGCGTCCATCCGCCCGACGACGGCCCCAACCGGTGACGTCGCGGGCGCCGAGTGGAATCTCACCGCCGTCTACGTCCCGTTCGGGGCCAACGGCGGCAATCCGTCACTCACGACCACGCAGGGTGTCGACGGCCGCCGCGGCCACTAAACGTCCGCAACCGGGCCTCGGCGATCTCGCCGAGGTCCGGGCACCTCACGTATCGCGTGACCAGCGCATCGGCCCGACCTTGCGCCCGGCCGCCGAATTCGTGATCAGGGTGTCCAGCCGGCGCGCCCTCGTGGCCGCCTGTTTCGCGCTGGTGACCCAATGCGTCACGATTCGCCGGTACGAGGGCGGTCGCTTCTGCCAGTCCGCCCACGCCCCGGCGTCCGATCGAAACCGCGCCTCCTCGTCAGCGGTGAAGGCCGCGTCGGGCTGCTCGTACGAGTAGATGGCGGTGTTCGCATCGGATCGAGCCTCGAATGCCGCGATCCCGGCCGGGCGCATCCGCCCCGCCTCGGTCAGCGCCGCGACCTTGGCGACGTTGATCGCGCTCCAGGTGCTCCCTTTGCGACGCGGAGTGAACCGCTGGACGAACGAGGTCTCGTCGACGCTGCGACGCACGCCGTCGATCCAGCCCACACACAGGGCCTCGTCAACGGCCTGCGGCCAGTCCACGCTGGGACGCCCGCTCCGCTTCCGGTAGTAGCCGAGCCACAGCTCGTCGGCGGTCTCGTGGTTCGCGTCGAACCAGTCGCGCAACTCGTCCGGGGTCGCGAAGAACCGGACGTCGTGCGGTTGCGGGCTCGGGCTCACGCGGAGGCTGGATCGCCTCGAAAGGCCCGAGCCGGCTCGCCCTCGCTCAGCTGACCTGCTCCATCTCGCGGAGCAGTTCCTCGATCTGCGGCGCCATCGCGGCAAACGCCGCGATCGACAGGATGATCGCCAGCCCGACCGAGATCACGATGAGGACCAGGCACCCGATGACGACGGCTCCGTCGCCACTCGTCGTCGAGCGGATGACCAGCGAGTTCGCCCACTTGTCATGGAGACCCTGTCGTCGGTCGTTGGTGATCGCGGTGAAGAACAAGAACAGCGAGAGCGCGAATTGGGCGATCCCGGCAGCCGACTGCAGCGCCGGAATGAGAATCAGGAGCGCGAGCGGCGCCCCGAGGGCGATGAACCGCTTGGTCGCCTGGACCAGGGACAGGCCCGCCCCCGTCGCAGCATCGACCACCTGCATCCGCAAACCGCGCATGCCGGGCGTCGCGCGGGCTCCGCTGGTCCAGAACCCGACGAAGTACAGGAACTGGATCGCTACGGAGATCAGCGTGACGAGGATGAGCTCGGGCGTGACGGCCATCACGAACGAGGTCTGGGCCGCGGGCGTGCCCGACTCCGCTGCGTCGATGGCCTGTTGCATCATGCCGCTGTAGTCGACGACTAGGAGCGTCAGGACGGTCGGGATGATCGAGACGATGAGGCTGTCGATGAAGTAAGCCACCAGCCGGGCGCCCATGCCCGCGATGACGTACCCCTCGCGACCTGGGGCAGCGCTCGCCGGTGGTGGTGCCTCCCAGCCGACGAGCGGGGCAGCCCCCGCGGCTGCCGCGGCTGCGGCCGGATCGGCCGGATCCGGCGGGACGGCCGGGCTGGCGCTGATGATCGGGCTCGCCGGGGGCGCCGTCGCGTCGGTGGGCGTCGAGTCGGTCGGCACCGGCGCGGGAACGTCGAGCGGGGCCGGCTGGGTCGGGGTCGGCTCGGTCGGTGGGTCGGGCGGTGTCCAGGCGACGGTCGGCTGGTCTTCCGGCGCGACGGCGTCGTCGGGACCCGTGGCGTCGGGCCGACGGTCCTGGTCGTCGGGTGGCTGCGTCATCGTGCTCCCCTTCCATGCGTCGACACCGGTGTAATGATAGGGGCCAGATTCGACGTCGGAGGCACGGATGGGAACGGATCAGGGAGCTGCGCCATCGGAGGGCACCACCTGCGTCCGCTGTGGCGAGTCGATCGCGCCGGGATCGCCGCTGTACTCGGACCACGTCCGGTCAGCCGATGGCCTGCTCCGCTGCGCGGAGTGCGAACGAGCCGAGCGTGGCATCGTCATCCCGGACATGGAGCGCCCGGACGTTCCCATCACGCAGCCGAATACGAACTTCCCCAGCTCGCACTGATCCGCTCGCTCAGCGCGGCTCCTTTGGCACGCCCGTGCGCGCTGCCGAGATGGTGAACACGGACGTCTCCTTCACCGCCGCGTCCTCGAGCTCGGTGGACGTTCGCACTCGGTAGGTCGCCAGTCGCTCCAGCCCCGGCGGCAGGTATTTCCGTCCCGGGTCCCCGAGGAGCACGCGTGTGCCGCGCGACGCCGCGACCTGCAGCCATTCGATCATCCGGGTGCCCATCGTCTGCTCGTAGCACACATCGCCCGCCAGGATGACGTCGCATGCCGGCGGCGGCGCACTGAGCGGGTCGATGCGCGTGAACCCGACGTGGACTTCGTTGATCCGGGCGTTGAGCGCCACGGCGGCCTCGGAGAGTGGATCGGTGTCGATCGCACGGACTGCGCTGGCCCCGGCTCGCGCGGCGACGATGGCGCACAGGCCGGATCCCGAGCCGACGTCGAGGACACGCCGGCCGGCCACCTCGTCCGGATGCTCGGCGAGGTAGCGGGCGATCCCGAGTCCACCGGCCCAGGCGAACGCCCAGAACGGCAGGCCCGGGTCCGCCTGTCCCAACTCCGCGGCGGCGAGACGCGAGGCGACGGCGACATCGTCCGCAAGATGGAGCCGGAGGCCCGGGACATCCGGCACCGGCTGGAGGCGCGTAGCGCGCCGAACGAAGGCGCGGCGATTGGCGGGCGACGGGCGGGGCATCGGGTCAGACTACCCGCCGGTCGGCACGTCCTTGTGCCACGACGGATTGAGTGAGCCGGAGTCACCGGGTACCCTGCCACGCATGTCGAGCGTCATCTATCTGTGTAAGGGCTGCGGGGACCGCCTGGAACCGACCGACGAGGTTCGTGCTTTGTATCGGGAACTCGCGGACGTGATCGGTGGCCAGGAAGTCGTCGAGCCGCGCTGGGCGTACGCGCACGTGGGCCATGAGCCCCAGAATCGCCAGTATCGGATCACCGGCCGCGGAATCCTCGCCGACCTCGAGCGCGAGCGACGGCATCCCGCGCCGTCGGAATGACCGCCTAGTCGCTCGTGACGGTAAAGGTTGGTGCGGCGAGCTCCCGGACGATCTGGATCTGCTTCGTTTCCTGCTGGACGGCCGCCTCGTACTCCCGGCTGCCGCGCTCAAGGGCCTGCCTGACGAGCGTCAGGTCCTGAAGCGCCTCGATCGCATCGGTCAGGTCGTCGCTGGGGTCTGCCATCCACATGAGGGTCGGCCCAGCGTCCGGACTTCCTGAGGATGGATACCCGCTATGGCCTTGCAGACCTGAGACAAAGCGAGGCTGGACGTCGGTGCACAGCCGCTCATGTCCCTTAGTCCGTTCGTCCGATGCCTGAGGCCTGAGCAGGGACCTGACCCGGGATGGTTCGTACTGGACGGCGGGGCGACCGGATCGCCCATCGGCGGACGAGGCGGGTAACGACCATGAGCCGGCATCATGGGCCTGCACTGCTTAATGTGCTCTCGAACGTGTCACAGATCCTGGCCTGGTTTTTGTTGTGTTCACGAGTAGGCCGAAGACGCTTCACGAGATCGGCGTGGTCGACCAAAGCCCTGTATTTCTCGGGTGGAGCGACGCGACTGAAGTTGGCGTGGGCCACGGCTGCTTTCGCTAATCCTTCGTTGAGTCCCGCCTCCCCGGCGGCTGTCCCACCATCCTCGACAGGCACAGCACCCCACAGCGCGATGCAAAGTGCCTGCATCGACGCTCGGTATGGGTCCAGCGCCAGGTCACATCCACTCAGCGACCAGACGACCAGGCAGACCGCGAGAGCCTTCCACCACGGCAAACGTCGGCGTGTCATCTCACCAGAACGCTCTAGGACGGTCAGGAGCGCAGTGGCTAGAAGCTCGCCCGTCGCTCCGGCTCGACTGACCGGCGGGCCGGATCGCCGTCCGCACGCGGAGCGGGCGAGTACTAGGCCGGATTGCCGCCGAGCGCAGTGCAGACCACCTCTTCGAATGTCGGGTTGATGCCCGGGGTATGCGTGACGCCGTTTTCATCGAAGGTCAACTGTCCGGCCTGCACGACCTGCATCTTGCCGTCCGCATCACGCAGGTGCCAGACGAGCCCGACCGTCCTGTCCGAGTCCTCATAGAACGTGATGTTGTAGCTGAGGCGTTCGGTCAAGGTGTAGCCCGTATCCAGGTTCGAGTGCGTGATCGTGATCTTCTCCTGGACCTGGACACGGTCCTCAAAGACGGTGACGATATCCCGCCCCGTGAAGCTCTGGAGATAGTCGAAATCGCAGACCTCACCTGCGGGGAAGACGAACTCGTCGTCGAACGTCTCCGTGAAATGCTCCGGCTTCGCTGCCGATGCGACCGGCGCGAGCGCCCCGAGTACCAGTGCGCCGAGTGCCAGCGCAAGCAGTAGTCTGCGGACCATGACCGACCTCCTGCATTTCCACACGCATCGCTCCCCGGCCCGGCGTATTCGCGACCATAGACCGTCATCGTCGTGTGGGCGTCTCTGCCTCGGTCGGCCCGGACCGACTGGTCGCATGACGCGGGATCGCGAGTCCGGGACCAGAGCCGAGGCCGTGACAGCCTAGCCGTCGCTGCAGACGTTCCTCGTGGCCTCAGGACCATGGAATCCATCCCTGCCCGTCGCAGCACGTGAACCGGCCTCGCGACCCGCTGACCGCAGGTTGCTCGGCAAGCGACGGGCACAGTGCGCTGTATGGACGGGTCGAGCGTCGTCTCGGGCGACCGAGGGCAGGCTGCGCCACCGGTCCCCTCAGGAATGGAGGGAGAAACCATGATTCTCCGTACTTCCCGGATCAAGCGCCTGTGTGCCTCCCTCGCACTCTTCGGTGCCCTCGCCCTCCCCGGCACCGTCGCGGCCGCCGACGTCACCGTCCACATCGAGCGCGTGACCCGCGATCCCGTCGTGGCCGAGGTCACGGTCACCTGCGCGGAGGAGCAGTACGTCGACGTCCAGTTCACGCTCAGCCAGCCACGCCTGACCGCCAAGCGCCAGGACCCTCGGAGCATCGCGTTCACGAACTTCACCGTCGAAGGCTTCTGCGGCCCGACCCCGACGACCCTGACCGGCGGGCTCGACAGCTTTGGTGAGCCGTTCCGCCCGGGCATCGCCTGGGTGACGCACTACTCGGTGAGCGTGTGTGAGACCGACTTCACCGGATGTGAGCGGCTCCCGCTCGCCGACACGACCGTCCGCCTGGCTCGGTAGCGCACCAGCACAGAATCCCAGCCAACCATCAACACAAGCCGGGGTCTTGACAACCTAGCCGTCACGACTTTTCCGACACTTACCTCGTGGCCCGCCGATCGACTCCCGAGCGCATCGAGGAAGCGCGGTACCAGGCCACTCGTAACCGGCTCATCGGCGTCGGCATGTCCGAGGAGACGGCGGACGCGTGGATCGACGCATGGGCGACTCAGGCGGCCAAGGACGGCGTCGAGCCCGGTGCGGGCTATTGGGACGCCGCCTATCGCTGGATAGCCGAGCAGCGACGGACGCGGGTGCGGCCTTAAGCACCTTGACCGCGGGGCGTACGGTGCCGGCATGGACTACGAGGAACGCCAACGACGCCTGGACCGCGCGGGGGCCGCGATCCGCCTAGAACTCACTATTGGCTTCCTGGCGCCCGTGGTCTTGGCATTCGTCTTAGTCGCTAAGCCCGGGACCATAGGTGAGCCGATGTTCTACGGGGGATGGGGGTGGGCGGCGCTCCTGCCCTATATCGGTGGGGCCGGCGTCGTCCTCGGGCTAGTGTGGCTGGTCCGACTTTCACGTCTCGATCCGGAGCGCGGCGAGGTCCACTGGCGGTATCGCGACTTCTGAGCGCTGTCCGGCGATTTTCAGGGAGCGTACTGCCCGCACGACGACGCGGTCGCGACAGTAAAGAACGCCACGACCACAGTCCCGATGAGGACCACCGCCGAGCGAAGCACCCGGACCCTGAACCGCCGGGGGGCGAGGGCGAAGTACAGGCCGACAAAGAGGACGACGAGTGGCGGCACTAGCCACATGAAGTCTCCGAGCGTTGTAACGCGGTGCCAGCCCTCCGGGGGCGCAGCGCACGCGGCCATGCCAACGACTCCGGCGACGAGGTCAAGCATTCACGACGGCCACCACGAGGACGAACGCCGCCCGGAGTCGCGCGTTGACCCGCATCCGGGGCGCGTCCACGTTAATCAGCTGGGCAAATTGATCCAGAGCCACATCGCCACAGAGATGGCCATCCCCACAAAGAGGGTCGCGACGATCGCGCCGACCAACACCTTGTACTCCATCCAGTCTCGAGGATACGCGGGACAGCAAGGTGACTTCGTGCCGTCGTACGCTCACCCCAATGGCACGGCACGTCAGCGCAGCGACAAAACGCGCGGCCGCCCTCCAAGCAGGCCGGCGGATGATCGCCCGCGGTGAGCGAGCGGGATACGGTCTCAGAGCCCGCCAGGACGGCGCGTGGACCGTCGTCGGTCTCCCAGGTGTCACGATAGCCGCCGAGACAAAGAGAGCCGCCCTGACGGCTGCAAGGGCGGCTATCGCTGCGCTATTGGAGGTCGACCCGGAGTCGTTCGACTTGGCGTAGGTCACGGCTCCCGGATGTTCCGCAGGTTCCCTGCGAGTTCGCGCAGAGCCGCAAGTGACCGCCGCGGACCGACGCGAGGCGCTAGAGGCGGCACGTTCCGCTATTGCGGAATGGCTGGAGGTCGCGCCGGAGTCGTTCGACCTCGTGTAGCCCTCAGTAGTTGACGGAACAGGCGGCGAGGTTGCCGCCTTCCCGATCCCGCACGCCAATGTACAAGTAGCCCTAATCACGGCCGTCGGGAGGTCTGAAACGTTGACGACGTTCAGTACCTCAGATTGCCTGACCCCACTGGCCACGTACTCAGCTTGGTTCACCCGCCACTACTTCCGCCGTTGCGCGCGCCGCTTTAGGTACCACGTGGAAGCCAGAAGCAGCGCGGCACCGATCAACGGCGCGCCGAGCAACCACGATGCTGCCGTCGTCGTCATTCCGGCTCGTGCAAGGTCAACGTCAGTGGCCGGCGGAGTCACCGCGACGGGGTCGGGTTGGGCGGTCGGCAGCGCCGGGTCAGGGTTGGGGCTGGGGCTCGGCACAGTCGGTTCCGGGCAGTAGACCTCGGCGTCCACGAACGGCTGAGCGAGCATGACGATCGTCTGTTCGCCGCTCTCCGTGCCCGAGATCGTCGCTGTCACCGCTGCCCAACCCGCAGGATGGTGCCAGCCTGCGGGGGCCGGCAGAGACCCGACCGTCGGCTCCCCGGGCGTGAAGCTGAGCGTGAACGCGTCTGCGGCGTCGAACAACCCTCCGAACGCGTCGGGAGGGTCGATCCGACCCGTGATCGTCGTTGCCCCGGCGATGTCCACCGTCCCGGGAAGAGTGCCGACGACGGTGGGCGTGAGGGACACGCTCACGGTCTCGCCGATGATGAGGACGGGATCGGGGATGTCGAAGAAGTAGTCCAGCTGGTCATTCATCACGTAACCGAGGATGTACGTGCGTGACCATGCCTCATGGTCGCAGAGGCTGTCCGGTCCCCATATACCGGACGAGTCGGTCGGATAGAGCCCAGCCGCCGCGGCCGGCTTCGCAAGCAGGAGGCTGACGATGGCTCCGCCAGCAACGACGAGCAGTGCGATCGAGCGCACCATCAGCGCCCCTCCCTTCGAGTAGCGTTTGATCTCCTCGCGAATGCCCTGAACGTCGTCATATCCGTAGGGATTCATCTCGGCCTCCTGGGTTCGGCTTCACAGTCCTTGCTGGCCGGCCCCCTCGCAGGCCACTCGATCCGTCAGGGGCGCGTTCTATCACGGGGCCGAGCGCGGACGGCCGTCAGAACGCCGGTAGCTACGGCCGCGGCCATCAAGGCGAGGACCAGCGGCCAACTGTCGGACGACGAGCCAGTCTGGGCGCCTGCCAGCGAATCCGTCGGCGGGGCGGTCAGAGCGGGTGGCTCGGTGGGCTCCGGTGCAACGGGCGCGTCGCTTACGTACGAGCAGTGGTAGTTGGTCCCTTGAACGACCTCGATGACAAGCCGATCCGGCGGGACGAGCACGTCTATGTCTGGACCCAGGCCATCGATGCGGCAGTCACCCCCGATCAACCGCGAGCCAGCCGGGAGGATCGCCATCATCTCGAGGGTCGCTGACTGGCCGAAGACGGTCACGGTGAAGAATGCGTTGTCAATATCATTGACCTCGACGAAGCTGACGCTCGGGCTCCCGCCGCTGACGGCGATGAACCAGCTCGCCACGGGCTCGAACGTCCCTCCGTCAAGCTCGACCTCAGCGTCAGGCAGCGGTGGTGCTGACGGCTCGACGCTCGCGCTCGGCTCGGCGCTCGCGCTCGGCTCGGCGCTCGCGCTCGGGGCAACCTGGGCGAATGCCGGTAGGGCGGTCGCAGCGGGCAGCAGCATCGCCGCCCCGACGAGCATGGACACGGCCGCCAGCACGAGGCGCATTTGATTCTCCTTTCGCACCACCCTTCGGTCGACGGTCAACGGTCGCGAGCGTCATCTCGACCGCCTGACCACGTTCAGTTGCGCAGGTGATCAGTAGGGTGTTCCTCAGTTGACGCGGCGTACACTCAGGGTCGTTGCTGCCAGACATGACGCGTGAAGCCGACAGCGATTGCGTCATGACGTCGATGTCCTAGCCGGCAAGTCGACGTCAGCGGGAGTGCCGCGGCCTGACGATGCGTGGCCGCGGCGCGGGTGATCGGCCGACTTGGGAAGGCGCGACCTCGTGAAAGACCTCCGCCCTTCGAACGTCAATGGTCCGGATGTCGAACCTACGGATGCCCCAGTGATCACCCGTGGCGTCGCGGCCTCTGGGGTCGCGCCTGTCGCGTCGATGCTTGGCTCGGTCGTCGAAGACGCGTTCGACGCCCATGCCCCGCAGCTCAAGGCCTTTGCCCTCGCCGCGGTACGCGACGATGACGCCGCGGACGACCTTGTCCAGGAGACGTTCCTTCGGTTCGTCCGGCAAGTCCGCAGCGAGCAGGTGCCTGACAACGTCCCCGGGTGGCTTCATCGCGTCTGCGCGAACCTGATCATCAGCCGGGGTCGTCGACAGGGTGTCGCCGGCCGAAAGAAGTCGTTGCTGGTCGACCGAGACGTGGGCGCTTCTCCAGAGGACCATGTCGTCCGCATGGATGAAAGTGCTCGCCTCCGCGACGCCCTGGGCGAGCTTCCCATCGACGCGCGAGCGGCCCTCCTGATGGCGGCCGCCGGCTTCACGCCCGCCGAGATCGGCCAGGCGATCGGTCGATCGACGAATGCCACCTCGACCTACATCTGCCGCGCCCGAGTCCGGTTGCGGGAGATCCTGGCACCGGACAGGGACACCGAGCGATGACTGATCACGAGACGTTCGTCCTCCTGGCCGCCAAGCAGATCAGCGAGCCACTCTCCGCCCAGGAGCAGGCCGATCTGGACGGTCACCTCGCGTCGTGTCCAACGTGTCGCTCGATCGCTGCGGGAATGCGCCGAGACGACATCCGGATGCGGGCCGAGCTGGGCGTCGCAACGGTCTCGCCGCGGGTCCGGCGTCGCGTGCTCGACGAGGCCGCCGGACGTCGGCGCATCGATCCGCGCCTCGTCCTCGGCCTCGCGGCGGCGCTGGCTGTGGCCGCGATCGGTGTGCCCCTGCTCGCCGGCGGGAGGTTGGTGGGGGATCTGCCGCCGCCGGTGACACCCCCGTCGGCGGCCGTCACTTCGCCTTCGACACCACCGGCTTCAGCGCCGTCTCCTCCGTCGCCGTCCGTCACCTCACCATCTGCCGTGGTGCCGGCCGTGTCTCCCACGCCGACGGCGTCCGCGCCGTTCGTGGTGGGGAACTACGTCTATGGCACCCCGCCGCGGCGCGACACGTTGGCGGCACATTTCGATCAAGGTCAGGTGGTCGGCGAGTGGTCGCGAAGGCGGCCCGCGACTGGTGGTGGGACCTTCTACGGCGGCCCCGTGACGTGCCTGGTGGTCTCGGGGTCCGATGCCTGGCTCGCCGGGCCAGCCACTACGGCCACCGACGGGACCGAGGACCTCGCCGCCTTCTACCATGTCACGGACGGCGGCCCTGACGGCAAGGGCGACACCGCCTTCCTGTGGCTGACCACTCTCGGACAGACGATCGTCACCATGACGGATTGGTGCGAGAGGCGGTTCATACCGGCGGATGGGCTCCCGTTGACCACCGGCGATGTGGTGGTCCAAGACGGTCCCTGAAGACCACTGAGCATCGGACAGGCGGGCCGCCCTTGCCATAGGACGGCCTTCGCGCTCACCCACGTCGGTGGGACCGACTGAAACACGGGTGCTGGAAGCGCGTCAGACAGGCGAGACGGAGCAGATCGCTCCGTCACACGCCGAGCACCCACGGGTGCCGTCGAAGGAGGGCTCCCGCTATGCGCCGAACGTTCGCAGTCCTTGCCGCGATCGTCTTGGGGATGATTGCGACTCCGGTCCTGGCCTCGTCGTACAGCATCGACGTCGGATCACCCACCATCAGTAGATCGCGGGTGGCCGTGACTGTGCCCGTGGACGTGACATGCCCCGAGCTTGACCCGTCCTACACGCTCGTGAGCCAGAGCATCACTGTTTCGGTGCGACAGGCGGTCCATGGCAAGATCGCCAACGGATCGGCAGTCGCGAATGGTTCCTCGTCGCGCGAGCTCTTGGTCGTCTGCGACGGGACGGCCCAGACCGTCAATGTGACGGTCCTCGCCGACACCTCGGGTCCCCCGTTCAAGAACGGCTGGATGACCATCACGGCCACCGCTGAGTTCTGGGCGGGCGTGGAGTTTGAGCCCGGGTGCGGTTGCGGCTCCATCCTCATCGAGGAGTTCTTCAGTTCGGGGGCTGTAGACCGCCGGGCCAAATGATGTGCCCCTCGCGACGCACCAGATAGGGCCGCGAGGACCCTGGAGAGCCCAAGCACACGCAGCGGTCCCGTCGGCGCGCTTCCCCTGAGTGGCCCGCCCTACGAACCGCGGTCGATGACGCGGGCTGGGAACGACCGGGCTACCGACTCAGGGCGGGCCCCGCCTCGCTGCAAGCGGCGAGGCGGGGGCCTTTCGCTCCACTGACAGGTACCGGGAGACGCCCGGAGGCACTGGGCCTCCGGGCGCTCGGCTCTTGGCGTGTGAGTACGACTCTACGCCGTCAGCCTCGGGTCCACTAGGGGGACAAGCGGACCGGAGCGGAGAGTAGCCGCCACTGCCTCCGGAGGCATTAGGTCGGGTTACCTATTCGCGACCCCGAACCCCAGTCGCACCCTGGGCTAGCGCCTTCGCCAGGCTGCAAGGCGGCTGGGCTTCGTCTTGTCGGTAAGTGTCACCGACGGGGTGTCATGCCAGTCGACGGGTTCGTGCGCGGATTCGTGGCCGCGAAGATGGCCATCGAACCGACAGTCTCCATCTCCACCCGCTCGAACGATGCCTCGAGGATCTCGCCGAGGCCCTCCTGGGTGTCGCCGAGGTTGTCGAAGGTGCCCCGCCGGTTGTTGGCCTCGAGAATGCTCCGCGCCAACCAGGTATGTCGCCCGGAGTGCCCGAGGATCGATGCACCGAAGAGGACGCCCGTCGGAGCGAGGACGGCGGCCACGTTGGCGACGGCAGCAGCCTTGCGTGGGAGCGGTCCTGGCAGGCAATGAAGCACGCCATTGAGCGCGGCGGAGTCGAACGGCCCGTGGACGGGAAGTGGCTTGCAGACGTCGGCCTCGATGGTCGTGATGTCCAGGCGCTGCAGCCGCCGGGATGCATGGTCGAGGACGTGCACGTTGGGGTCGACGAGCGTGACAGGGCTGCCGTCAGGCATGCCGGCTCGTTCCAGGAAGTAGCCAGTACCGGGACCCACGTCGAGGTGCGGGTGGCCGAGGTGCCGCCGGTATCCCTCCACCAGGCGAGTCGTCGGGCACCGCCACACGACCGGCGTGAAGAAGCCAAGGATCAGGGGGTCGTAGATCTTGAGGAAGAGCGGGGTGTACTCGCGCTGGCCCTCGTAGGCGGGGTCGTCACGTTCCACCGAGCTCGAGCCCTCCTCCAACGTGACAGCGATGTGGTCCCTGCGTTGGAGTCACGCTCTGGCGATCGTGCCGACTGTGCGGGCGATCGGCCGAGCCCATCAGGCCCTTTTCGACCCCTTGGTTCGTCCCGCTGAACGGAGGAAATGGTCGGGGCGGCCGGATTTGAACCGACGACCACCAGTCCCCCAGACTGGTGCGCTACCAGACTGCGCCACGCCCCGACGGAGCCCGCAGTCTAGCACCCTGCCGGGCTAACCCAGCCCGCCGAGCTCGTCCTTCGATTCGCGCGCCAGCAGGTCGATCAGGCAGCGCTGGACGCTCTTGCCCTCGAACAGCGCCGCGTGGACTTCCTGCGCGATCGGCATCTCGACGTCCAGGCGCTCGGCCAGGGCGAGCGCCGCCTCGACCGTGTAGGCGCCTTCGGCCGTACCCGGCAGCGTCGCCTCGATCTCCGACCAGGGACGGCCGCGCGCCAGCTCTTCGCCCAGACGGTGGTTGCGCGACAGCGTGGATCCGCAGGTGGCGATGACGTCGCCGATGCCCGCCAACCCAGCGAACGTGAGTGGATTCGCTCCGGCCGCCGAACCCAGCCGCATCATCTCGGCAAGTCCCCGGGTCATGAGCCCGGCCTTGCCGTTGTCCCCGAACCCGAGGCCATCGGCGGCGCCCGCCGCGATCGCGACGATGTTCTTCAGGGCCCCGCACAGCTCGACACCGAGGATGTCGCGGTTCACGTACAGCCGGAACTCGCGGCGGCCGAGCCGCTCGGCGATGCGGGTCGCGAGCTCGAGGTCCTCGGCGGCCACGACGGCGGACGCGGGCAGGCCCCGGGCGATCTCGGCGGCGAGGTTCGGGCCGGACAGGGCGGCCACGCGTGCCGGCGCGATCCCAGCGGCCTCGGCGATGACCTCGCTCATGCGGAGCAGCGTCCCGCCTTCGAGCCCTTTGACGACCGAGAGCACGTCCGCGCTCGTCCGGATGTGGGGTCCCATCTTCGCCCCGATGTCGCGCAGGTGCGGAGAGGGTGTGGCGAAGATCACGAGGTCGACGGCCGTGACGAGGTCCGCGGGGTCCGCCGACGCGACGAGCGTGTCCGGGAGCTCCACGTCGGGCAGGCGCCGGTCGTTGCGCTGGGTCCGGTTGATCTCGTCCGCCAGCTCCTGGCGATGGCACATGAGGAGCACGGGCTCGCGCTTCGCGACGATCGCGGCGAGGGTCGTGCCCCACGCACCCGCCCCCACGACCGCGACGCGCGGGCCGGACATCAGCGCGACCGGCGGGTCTTGGCGGCGCTCGGCCGTCGGACGGGCTTGACCTGGGCGGAGCGGCTCTTCTTGCGGCGTGGCAGCTTCACCGACGCTCGATCGCGGAACACGAGGCGGATCGGCGTCCCATCGAACCCGAACGTCTCACGCAGCCGGTTCTCGAGGTAGCGGCGGTACGAGAAGTGGATAAGCGACGCGTCCGAGGCGAAGAACACGAACGTGGGCGGGCCGATCGCGGCCTGGGTCGCGTAGAAGATCTTCGGGCGCCGGCCGCGGACCGGCGGGGGCGGCGTCCGCTCGAGCGCGGTCATCAGGACCCGGTTCAGCTCGCCGGTCGGGATACGCCGGCGACGTTCCGCCCAGATGTCGACCGCGGCCTCGAGAACGCGTCCCACGCGCTGGCCGGTCTTGGCACTGATCGAGACGATCGGCGCGAAGTCCAGGAACGGCACCTCGTTGCGGATCCACTCGATGTACTGGTCGAAGGTCCGATCGGTCTTGTCCGCGACGAGGTCCCATTTGTTGACCGCCACGACCAGGCCCTTCCCCTCCTCCACCGCGTATCCGGCCACGTGGGCGTCCTGGGCGGTCAGCCCCTCTACCGCGTCCACGACCAACACCGCGACATCGGCGCGTGACAGGGCGCTCAGCGCCCGGAGCGTGGAGTAGCGCTCGGCGGCGGGACCCGACGCGACCTTGCCGCGACGCTTGATGCCGGCGGTGTCGATGAGGATGATCTCGCTGCGGCCCCAGGCGAGCCGGGTGTCGATGGCGTCGCGCGTGGTCCCGGGCGTCTCCGAGACGATCGCGCGCTCCTCGCCGAGCAGGGCATTCAGCAGGCTCGACTTGCCGACGTTCGGGCGCCCGACGAACGCGATCGAGGCGGGTCCCGTGTCGGCCTCGGCGGCGATCGCGGCGTCCCAGCGCGCCGCCTCGGCGGACTCGGACTCCTCGCCCTCGGCGCCGTCATCGCCATCGGCCCGGTCGCCCTCCTCAGGCTGATCGACGACGAACGGCTCCAGCCGTCCGGCCGCGACCTCGTCGGACCACGCCTCGGCCTCGGCCTCGCGCGCCTTGCGCGCCGTCTCCTGCGGCGTTTCCGGGGGCAGGGCCCAGACGATCGCATCGAGCAGGTCGCCGGTGCCGCGCCCGTGCGACGCGGAGATCGGGTACGTCTCCTCCCAGCCGAGCGCGTAGAACTCCATCCCCTCGAGCTCGCGCTTTTCGTTGTCCGCCTTGTTGACCGCGACGAGGACCGGAGCCGGCGCCCGACGCAGCAGCTCTGCTGCCTCGCTGTCCGCGGGGGTCAGCCCAGTCACGGCGTCGACGACGAAGACGATGACGTCGGCCTCGGCGATGGCGAGGCGGGCCTGCTCCTGGACGCGCGCCTCGATCGGGTCGTTCGGGTCGAGCTCGAGTCCGCCGGTGTCGACGAGCACGAATCGGCGGCCGTTCCACTCGGTGTCCCCGTACAGCCGGTCGCGCGTGGTCCGGGCGCGGTCCTCCACGATCGCCGTACGCGAACCGAGGACGCGGTTGAAGAGCGTGCTCTTGCCGACGTTGGGACGTCCGACGATGGCCACGACCGGGAGCGCCCCGCCAAGCCGTGTCGTCGAGGGAGCCGTTTGTGTACGGCGGGTCACGATGCTGACGCGTGACGCTCCGAGGACCGAGGCGACGCCCCGCGAGCCATCGGTCCGAGGATGCGGCGCCGGAGGACGGTCGCGCGGTGCTCGGGAGGGAGGTGGTACGACCCGCCGGTGTCGCCGCCACGGCCAGGGCGGCTCCTGCAAGCTCCCCGGCCCGGGCCTGCACGTCGGGCGTGCCCGCGATCTCGAGGATGTGCTGGGCGACGTCGCGCAGGTCTTCGATGGGCGTCGACGTGCCGCCGGTCACCCCGACGACTCGGGCTGTGGCGAAGACCTCCGGATCGGTGAGGTCACGGACCCCCTCGATCTGGATGGCAGGCGTGCCGGCGATCTCGCACAGCCGGGTCAGCTCCTTGGTATTGGCGCTCGATCGGCCGCCCACGACCACCATGAGGTCGACGTCCTTGGCCGCCTCCATCGTGTCCTGCTGGCGACGGATCGTGACCGGACAGACCGTGTTGACGATCTTGAGCTCGTGGGCACGCCCGACCATGAACGCGGCGAGCTTCTCGAACTTCCAGGGCGGCTGGGTCGACTGGCTGATGAGCGCCATCCGCTTCTTGCGCGGGATGGCCGCCTCCCATTCCTCTTCCTCGTCCACGACGATCGCATCCGGCGCGAAGCCGAGCATGCCGACGACCTCGGCGTGCTTGGGGGTACCGAGCAGGACGATCGTGTAGCCCTCCTCGACGAGCTTCGTCAGCTCGCGGTGCTCCTGGATGACCCAGGTGCAGGTGCCGTCGATGACCTCGAGGCCGCGCGCGTTGGCCCGATCCATGACGTCCGGGCGCACGCCGTGGGCCCGGATGACGACCGCCGCTCCGTGGTCGACATCGTCGAGGGACTCGACCGTCTCGATACCCAGATCCTGCAGGTCGCGGACGACGCCCTCGTTGTGGACGACCTGGCCGAGGGTATGCGTCGCCTTGCCGGCGGCCGAGGCCTCCTTGGCCTTGTCGATCGCTTCTCGTACGCCATAACAGAACCCGGTGCGCTTCGCGATCCGGACTTCCTGAACGATTCCCACGTGTCGATTATCGCACGGGGCCCGGTTCAGCCCCCGTAGACGCCCCGTTGGCGTTCGGGAAGCAGCGCGGCGATGTGGCGCATGATCAGGTCCGTCGCCGCCGCCTTGGCGTCGCCCTTCTCGACCTCGGGGGGAAGCACGTCGGCGAGGCGGAACGGGGAACCGACGCGCACCGTGACGCGGCCGCCGGGGTGTGGCAGCAGCTGGCCGCGTGGCCACACGCGATCGGATCCGCCGATGCCGACCGGCACGATCGGGGCTCCGGTCCTCAGGGCGAGGGATGCAACCCCGTCGCGGCCCTCCTGTAGCGCCCCGTCGGGGCTGCGCGTGCCTTCCGGGAACACGAACAGCACGTGACCCTCATCGAGGATCCGCTTGGCCAGCCGGTACGCCTCGATATCGGCCCTCGATCGGTCGACCGGGTGCACGCCGCCGTGACGCGCGAGGAACCCAACGATCGGCCAAGCGAAGAGCTCCTTCTTCCCGAGCCACTGGAGGCGCCGTCCGATCTTCGGGATGAGCCACGAGCCGAGGACGACGGCATCGAGGTTGGAGGCGTGGTTCGCCGCGATGATGACCGGGCCGTCACGCGGGATCTCATCGAGCGCGCCTTCGACCGACAGCCGCGTCATGCCGCGCCCGAACAGCCGCCCGCCGAAGGTGAGTGTCGCGATCAGGGGCGTGATCGAGCTGTCAAGCGGGGTCGGGCCGACGGGTTTCGCATCCGGCGAGCCGGTCACGGCGCTTCACCCATGGCGTGGGCGTCCGGGACGTGCCGCGCCTCCGCGTCCCGGATCGCACCCACGACCGCCGTCACGGTTTCCTCGAACTCGTTGCCGTCCGTCGTGATGATCCGGGCGTCGGGCGCGATCCGCAGCGGAGCGACCTGGCGCGTGGCGTCCAGGTGATCGCGCCGGCGCAGGGCCTCGAGGATCGCCGCGGCCGCGGGGCTATCCGGCTCCAGGCCGCGTTCCTCGGCGCGCCGCCGAGCTCGTTCGGTCACGGACGCGTCGAGGTAGACCTTGAGGTCGGCGTCGGGCAGCACGATCGTGCCGATGTCGCGACCGGCCATCACGATCCCGCCACCGGCGGCGAGGTCGCGCTGGCGCTGCAGGAGCGCCGACCGCACCTCCGGGACCGCGGAGACGGCGGACACGGCCGAATCCACCGCAGGTGCGCGCACATCGGCCGTGTGGTCGACCCCGTCGACGAGCACGCCGGCCAGCCGCCCGTCCGGGTCGCTCGCGAGCTGGACCTCGTCCACCAAGCCCACGAGGCCCTCGGGGTCGTCCACCGAGACGCCACGGGCCTCGGCCAGCCACGTGACGGCGCGGTACAGGAGCCCCGTATCGCAGAAGCGGTAGCCGACCTCCCGGGCGGCCGCCGCCCCCACGCTGCTCTTGCCGGACGAGCCGGGTCCATCGAGGGCGACGATCAGGCGTCCCATGGGGCGCAGGATACCGGTCACTCGCCCGCCGACCGGGCCAGGACGCCTTCCAGCACGGCCACGAAGTCGTCAGGCGGATAGACCGCGATCTTCTTGCCGTCCTCGCGGTGCGGGATCTGCACGATCGAGCCGTCGTGCCACCAGTACGGCTGATCGCTGATCGAGCCCGGTCCGTCGCGGAACAGCTGCACCGCGAGCTGGTACATCGCCTGCATCGCGGTCACGGCACCGCCATCGACGATCGGGTGGACGATCAGGGTGTGCCGGTTGGGGACCGCGATGAGCGCATCCGTCGTGCCACCGGGCAGGACGTCGGTGAGGCGGAGTGCCCGTGTGGCCACGTAGAAGTTGTCGCCGTACCAGACCGTGAGGCGAGCATCCTCGGCATCGACGCCCTCGTGCAGGGGCGTCGGCTCGGAGGCCAGGTTGTCGAGCGCCCCCTCGAAGACCTCGTCGCGATCGACCGGCCAGCCGGCGAGGTGGTCGGCATCGACGGTCGCGGTCGAATCGGGGAAATCGAACACGAGCACGGCCAGGATGCCGGGTGCGACGCGGTCGCGCCACGGACTGCGGCAGCTCGATCCCGCCCATCGATTCGTCCGGCATGAGGCGAACGCGAAGGATCGGCTTCACCTGCTCGTAGTCGGCCGCGAGCGCGTCCAGGTCGCGCCCCTGCATCGAGAGCAGGCTCGTGAAATGCGAGGCGATGATGCGCGACCAGTCGTCGGGGTCCGCGGCGTGGCAGAGCTGCGACAGGTTCGCCAGACCGAGCTGGTGCGGCTCCTCGGCTCCCGGCTGCCGGGCGAGGACCACGCCGTCGCCGAGCTCGACGGTCATGTCGCGCCGGCGCAGATCGGCGGTGACGGCATCGATGAACGCCTGGTAGTCCTTCGCCGTGTCGAACGGTGCCCAATCCGGCACCGACTCGCCGTCGTTGCCGAGAAGTCGCCTGAGGAAGCCCATCAGCGCGCTTCGCGCGCCCGAGACCCCGAACGCTCTGTGTTCGTCGGCCGCGACCGTCCGGCGCCTGGAGGCCGGGACTTGCCCGCCCCGGCGCCGAGCCCGCGGATCTCGGGCGCCTTGAGCTGGCGGACGACCCCGCTGCGCAAGCCGTCGATGCGGACCGGCCCGATCCGGACGCGCACGAGGCGCTGGATCGGCGCCTCGACGGCGCCGAACATCCGGCGAAGCTGCCGTTTCCAGCCCTGGGTCAGGGTCGCGCGGTACCAGGTGAGCCCCGGCGAGGGCGTCGGGCGGAGGAGCTCGGCGAGGCGCTGCGCCTCGATCGCGGTCATGGGTCGGAGGGCACCCACCGTGGCCAGCCCTTCCGCGAGCGGGATCCCGGCCTGGAGCGCGTCGGCCTGCTGGCGATCCAGGGGCGCCGCCAGGGCGATGGCGTACTCGCGCTCGACCCCGTGGCGCGGATGGAGCACCTTGTCCGCCCATTCGCCGTCGTTGGTCAGCAGCAGCATCCCCTCGGAGTCCTGGTCGAGGCGACCCACGGGGTAGAGCCGCGCCCCATCGGGCACGAGCGCGGTCGGGATGAATTCGAGCACCGTCTGGGCGGCGTGGCGGTCCTGGGTCGTGGAGGTGACCCCGGCCGGCTTGTGGAGGAGCAGATGGGTCATCGCCGCGGCGCTGCCGATGATGTGGCCATCGACCGCGATGACGACGCGATCCGGGTCGACCTGCGAGCCGACGGTGGCCCGCTTGCCGTCGACGGTGACTCGACCGGACGCGATCATCGATTCGGCCGCGCGGCGCGACGCGACACCGGCCGCGGCGAGCACTTTCTGGAGCCGCTCGGTCGGCATCAGGAGTCGGTCCGGGGGTCTTCCTTGCCGACCGGCGCTTCGGCGGCGTCGCTCGTGGCAGCCGGGTCCGTCGGGTCCGCCGCGTCGGATGCGCCCGTCGGGTCGATCGCCGCCGCCACCCGATCGAACAACGCTTCGGTCATCGGCTCGCCGCCCTCCTCCGCGAGGCGGGCCGCGACGTCGCCATCGAGCGGCGGCAGCTCCTCGAGGCTCGTGAGCCCGAACCGCTCGAGGAACTCGAAACCGGTGCCGTACAGGAACGGCCGACCCGGCGCCCCGGACCGGCCGAGCTCCACCAGCAGCCGCCGATGCAGCAGCGTCCGAACGGTGTAGTCCGAGTCGACGCCGCGGATCCGCTCGATCGCGGCTTTCGTGACGGGCTGCCGGTACGCCACGATCGCGAGCGTCTCGAGCGACGCCGGGGAGAGGCGGACCGCGTCCGCGCCCACGTAGCGCGCGACGAGCGCGCCCGCGTCGGCGGCCGTCGCCAGCTCCACGCGGTCGCCGTCGATCAGCAGCCGCACGCCACGGTCGCGCAGCGACACCTCGAGGTCGCCGAGGCGCTCGTCCACCGTGGCGCGGTCCGTGCCGGCGAGCGCGGCGATCTCTCGGCGGCTCAACGGGCGCTCGGCGACGAACAGGAGGGCCTCCAGCGCGGACTCCGTGAGCTCGATGGGCGGGCGATCCTCGTCCCCCGCAGCGCCATCGACACGGTCGGGGTCGGTGGGTTCCGTGGCGGCCAGCTCGAACGCTTCGTCGGTCACGCGAAGGACTCCAGCGTCTCGTCGAGGGGTGCGTCCTCGGCGTCGGGCGTCGGCGCCAGGCCGGCCGCCGCGCGCTCTTCGGCCGTTGTGGCGCGGGCAACGATCGGACCCCAGGGCTCGGCCTGCTCCACGACGATCTCGCGCCGCTTCATCAGCTCGAGCATCGCCAGGAACGTGACCGCGATCACGACGCGGTCGCGGACGCCGGCGAGCAGCTCCTGCAGCACCACGGACGGGGCACCACGAAGGGCGGCGCGGATGATGCTGGCTCGCTCGGTGAGGGTGACGACGCGCTACATGACCTCGGGCGGCGGCGCGACGGGCAGCACGATCGCGGCGAGATGCGACACGGCGGTCACGAGCCGGGCCGGATCGAGCGGCGGCGCGTCCGCGGGCCGTGCACCGGCCAGACCGGCGGCCCGTGCCGCGCCCGGCTCCCGGCGGAAGAGGCCGATCCGCTGGAGCGCGCCGTCGGCGAGGCGCTGCCCGGCATCGCGGTAGGCGCGGTAGAGGATGAGCCGGGCACGCAGCTCGGCTTCGGGGTCGGGACCCTCGTCCGCGATCGCCGTCGGATCGGCTGCGGTCTGCCGGGGAAGCATGGCGCGGCTCTTGATCAGGATCAGCTGCGAGGCGACCGCGACGAACGCGCTGACGTTCGCGAGCCGGTCCGACTCGAGGCCGGCGAGCGCGTCCAGGTACGCGTCGGCGAGCCCGCCAAGTGGGACGGTCAGCACATCGAGCTGGCGGGCCTCGATCAGGGACAACAGGAGGGCCAGCGGCCCGTCGAACTCCGCGATCTGGACCTGGGTGGCGGTTTCGGGCCGGCGGCCGTCGCCGAAGCTGATGGCGGGGGCAGTGGGCGGGGTGGGCGAGGCCGGAGGGGTCGGTGCCATCACGGGGACACCCGGGCCGCTGACCTGGGACATCAGTTCGCCTCGTCTGCGAGCTGGAGGAGCCGGCCCGCCTCGGGATCGACCGGCGCATCCTGGTGCCGGATCAGCTCGACGGTCCGTGGCGAGCAACCGGCGCCGCCCGCCAGCGCGGCCGAGACCTCGGCATGGTCGCGCAGCCGCGCCTGGGCAGCACGCGCGGGCGGCAGCACGCCCGCGACCCGCGGGATCCAGCTCCCGTATCGCTGGCCGAGCGCGTACACGACGCGCGGCCACACCCCGGTCTGCCCCTTGCCGGCGTCGTGCAAGAGGCCGGCGAGCAACACCTCGGGGTCGGTCATGCCGTCCGCCCGGAGCGTCGCCACGACGTCCAGCCCATGCCGCCGATCGGCGAGGTGCATGCCGTCGAACAGCGCGAGCTGCGGATCGGTGAGCCAGGCTTCCAGTCCCGCGCGTTCCGCCGGGCCGACCGAGGCCCGCACGTGCGCACGGAACTGGCGGGCCCTAGCCGCCCACCAGGAGGCTGAAGAGTGCATCTAGGATCGGGGTGATGATCCGGCTGCCGATGGAATCTCCCGGCGGCAGGAAGAAGATCAGGAGCAGTAGGACGAAACCGTACTGTTCGAGGACGGGTCGCCATTGCCATGCCATCCGAGGCGGCAGGAAGGTGAAGAGCACCTTCGAGCCGTCGAGCGGCGGGATCGGGATGAGGTTGAAGATCATCAGGACGAGGTTGATGTACACGAAGTAGAACAGGACGTCGATGACCATTGGCGGGAGCTGCTCGGCGAGGTCCGGCGTGGCCAGGATGTACCGCAGGGGCAGCGCCGCTGCTGCTGCGAGCACGAGGTTCGAGATAGGACCAGCAGCCGCGACGAGGGCCTCTCCGCGATGCCCCCCGGCGAGATTGGATGGGTTGACCGGCGTCGGCTTGGCCCAGCCGAACCCGAAACCCCCAGCGATGAACGTCACGGCGAGCAGGATTCCGCCGAGCGGATCGAAATGGGCGACCGGGTTGAGCGTCAGCCGCCCGAACAGCTTGGCCGTTCCGTCCCCGAGTCGATACGCCGTCAGCGCGTGCGCGAACTCGTGGACAGGGAAACCGACCAGCAGCATGATGGCGACGACGATGAGGCGCGCAACGAGTTCGTCGGACACGAGGGCCTTTCGCTATGGGATGGCGCCTATCGTAGCCGCGCCGGTCGCCCGGGCGCTGCGCTGGGCTTAAAGCCGGCTGAGCAGGTCCGCCTTCTTGCGCTCGTACTCCTCGGGGCTGATCGCGCCCCGGTCGCGCAGGTCGGCCAGGCTCGAGAGCGTCCGGGTCAGCTCGTCCGAGCTCAACGCCGCGGTCGGCGGGCGACCGGGCATGCCGGCGGAGACGGTCTCATCGCCGTCCGTGGCCGGGCAGGCGCGACCGGGGCCGCGACCGGGCGCGGCGGGCCCGCGTCGGTGCGTAGCGGCGGGCTCGGGGCGAACCCGGTCCCCGCGACATCGCGCTCGTACTCGTGCTTGGCGTCGAGCATGGCCTTCTTGAACCCGACCGGGTTGCGGATCATGCGGAACCGCTCGACGCCGGTCTCCGCCGCGGTGAGGATGTCGAGGTCACCGAAGCCGAACATCCGCCCGAACACCGACTGCGAGAGCCGCGCGTCGTTGATCTTCTCGAGCGAGCTGTCCGTGGAGGTCTTGTTGAGCACGCCGGCGACCTGCAGCACGCGTCGGTTCGTGAGCACGTATTCCTGGTTGATGTAGCGAAGGAAGTGCCAGCCGAGCACGACTAGCCCGCCGATGACCAGGGCCGCGACGGCGTAGCCGGCGATCCCACGCTGGTCCGTCGCGAGGTTCTGGCTGAGGACCAGCAGGACGAGGCCGAGGAGGATGGCGCCGACCGCGATCTTCGCGCCCCAGATGAACACGAACCAGTGCTGTTTCTCGCGGTGGGCGATCCGCTCCCCGGTCGAGAGCAGTCCGTCGGCGTAGCTCATGCCCCGTGTCCCTCCTGATCAGGCCCGCGGATGGGCCCGGCGATAGACGTCCCGGATCCGCTCCCCGGTCAGATGCGTGTACAGCTGGGTCGTGGAGATACTCGCATGACCGAGCAACTCCTGGACGACCCGCAGGTCGGCCCCGCCCTCGAGCAGGTGCGTCGCGAACGAGTGCCGAAGCGTATGCGGGCTGACCTTGCCGCTGAGGCCCGCCCGCTTCGCCGCCGTGGTGACGGCCGCCCACGCCGACTGCCGCGCGAGCCGTGCGCCGCGGTCCCCGAGGAACAGGGCGCCGCCGCGGACCGGCGACACGTGACTGCGCTCCAGGAGCGGCGGCCGCGGTCCATCGAGCCAGGCGACGAGCCAGTCCAGCGCGATCTCGCCGATCGGGACGAGGCGCTCCTTGTCGCCCTTGCCGATGACGCGCACGAACGCCCCGTCGAGCGACAGATCCTCGCGATCGAGGCCGACCGCCTCGCTCACCCGCAGGCCGGCCGCGTAGAGCAGTTCGAGCAGGGCCCGGTCACGCACGCCGCGCTCGGATGCGGCCTCCAGCAGGCGTTCCACCTCGCCGACATCGAGCGTGTCGGGCAGTCGCCGACTCTGGCGGGGCAGGTCGAGGTGGGTCGCGACGTCCACGTCGATGAGACCCTCGCCGAACGCGAACCGGTAGAAGCCCTTGAGCGCGGCCACGCGCCGCCGGAGGCTGGTCGGGGCGAGGCCCGTCTCACCCCGGCGACCTCGCTGGGTCCGGGCCGCGAGATAGCGCACGGCCGGGTCGGGCGAACGGGCCCATGCACCGTCATCGGTCAGCGACGCCCTGAAGTCCGTGAGGTCGCCACGGTACGCGCGGATCGTGGCGGGCGCGAGACCCCGCTCGACGTGGAGGTACGCGAGGTAGTCCTCGACGACCCGCTCGAACGAGGCGGCGGTCACGCTGGCCGGTCGGCGCCTGCCGAGCCGACGGCCGCTCCCCCGCCCCGCCAGGCGTCGGCCCGATCGAGCAGCTCCCGAGCGGATGCCAGGGCCGCCGGATCGCCCGGGCCGCCGCCGAGCATGGCCGCGAGCTCGACGATCCGACCCTCGCGATCGAGACGCTCGACCTCGGTGACGGTTCGGCCATCGCGCTCGCGCTTGGCGATGCGGTAATGCGCGTCGGCGTGCGCCGCGATCTGGGGCAGGTGCGTGACACACAGGACCTGGTGACGGCGAGCAAGGCCCCACAAGCTCCGCCCGACCGGATCGGCGCTGCGTCCGCCGATGCCGCTGTCCACCTCGTCGAAGACCAGCGTGGGCGTCTCGTCCGCCTCGGCCAGGATGCGCTTGATGGCGAGGGCCACGCGGGACAGCTCGCCGCCGGACGCGATCTTCGCGAGCGGCCGCGCCGGCTCGCCGGGGTTCGGGGCGAGGCGATAGACGACCTGGTCGACGCCGGCCGCATCGAAGGCGACCGCATCGCCATCGATCTCGACGGCCGCCTCCCCGGCGCCCGCGACACGACGACCGACCGCCACCTCGAAGACGTCCGCCGGGAACCCGAGCTCCTCGAGGACCTCGCCGACCGCCGAGCCGAGGCCCGTCGCCGTGGCCCGCCGCGCCACCGACAGAGCGGCAGCGGCCGTCGCGACCTCGGCCAGCCGCTCGGCATCCTCTCGCTGGCGTCGCGCGCGCTCCTCGTCGAGGCCACGCAGGCGTTCCGCTTCGACGGAGGCACCCTCGCCGTGCGCGATGACCGCCGCCTCGTCGTCGCCGTAGCGTCGGAGGAGCCCGTGGATGACCCCGAGGCGGGCGTCGAGCTCGGCGACCGCGCGCGGATCGTGGTCCACGCTCTCGGACAGGCGGCGCGCCTCCTCCGCAACATCGGTCAGCTCGGCCTCCAGGCCCGCCAGCCGTTCGGCGAGCGGTTCGAAACGTGGATCGAGACGAGCGAGCCCACGCGCCTCCTGCAACGCGACCGCGGCGGTGTCGCGAGCGCCGGCTCCCTCCTGGGTGAGCGCTTCACGCAGCGACGCGGCTCCCCGGGCGATCGCCTCGCCATGCTGGGCCGCCGTCAGGCGGCCGCGGATCTCGTCCGCCTCGCCCGGGCGGAGGTTCGCGCCGGCGATCTCGGCCGCCTCGTGCTCGAGCAGGTCCAGGCGGCGGGCCACCTCCCGTGGATCCAGCGCGGCCGCATCAAGCGCGGCCCGGTTCTCACGCCAGCGCTCCACAGCACCGGCCATCGTGGCGCGGAGCTCGCCGTGGCCACCGAAACCGTCAAGAAGGTCCCGCTGCCAGCGCTCGTCGAGCAATCGCCCCTGGTCGTTCTGGCCGTGGACCTCGACCATGGCGCCGACCTCGTCGGCCAGTCGGGCCGCCGTGACCGTGGCGTCGTCGAGACGCGCCGTGGACCGGCCGCTGGCCGCGACCTCCCGGACGGCGATCAACGGCTCGGGCATCCGGTCGAACAGCGCCTCGACCCGCGCGGCCTCCGCCCCGTGACGGACCAGGCCGGTGTCGGCGCGGGCACCCATCGCCAGCCCGAGCGCATCGATCAGCAGGCTCTTGCCGGCCCCCGTCTCGCCGGTGATGACATTGAGACCAGCGTCGAAGGCCAGGCGTAACCGGTCGATGAGCGCGAGGTCGGAGACCGTGAGCTCCAGGAGGCGCCCCGGGGTCGCCGTGTCGTCGCTCACGACGGCAGCAGCTCCACCTTGTGCCGCAGCAGGTCCCAGAACGAGAGGGCGCCGCGGGGGTGCAGGAGGCGGATCGGTCGTTCCAGGGCCCGCACCTCGACCACGTCCCCGACGGCGATCTGCATGTCCTCGCGGCCGTCGACGGACACCAGCGCCTCGTGCGCGTCGACCACGCGGCAACGGACGACTTGTTCGGGGCCGACAACGACGGAGCGGAAGGCCGACAGGTAGGCGGCGATCGGGGTGACGATGAGGTTGCGGCTGACCGGGTCCAGGATCGGACCGCCGGCCGAGAACGAATAGCCGGTCGAGCCCGTCGGGCTCGCGACGATAAGGCCGTCCGCGATGAACGTCGCGAGGTGGGTGTCGTCGATCGAGACGTCGAGCCGGCAGACCCGGGCCAGCGACCCGCGGGCGACCACGATGTCGTTGAGGGCCATGTGCTGGTCGGCGTCCCCTGCCCCGCCGCCGGCGGCGCGCAGGATGCGGCCCTCGATGACCATGCGTTCGTCGAAGGTGAACTCGCCCGCCGCGATCCGCTCGAGCACGGTCTCGAGGTCGCTGGCCTCCGCCTTCGACAGGAAGCCGACTTTGCCGAGGTTGATGCCGAGGATCGGGACGTCCACCTCCGCCACGGCACGAGCCGCCCGGAGGAACGTGCCGTCCCCACCCAGCACGATGAGCGCGTCGGTCGTCGGCAGCTCGCGCAGCAGCCGTTCCGTGTCGCCGGCCGGGCACTGCCACTCGGCGATCCCGCGCATCTGGCACCATCCCGCGGCCCGGGCGGCGAGCTCCGCGGTCGGCTCCTGGGTCGGGTTGTAGGCGAAGCCGATGCGCGCGACGGTCACGGGGTCGTGGCCTCGGCGATGAGCTCGCCGATCTCGGCACAGCCGGGGCCGGGCGCGAGATGCACGAGGAACTCGCGATTGCCCTGCGGTCCGAGGATCGGGGAGGCCATGACCGCGCGCGTGCCGAGCCCGTGTTCCGCGGCCACGGCGACGACCCGCTCGAGGACCTCGCGGTGGATCTCGGGGTCGCGCACGACGCCGTGGTCCGTCCGGCCCTTGCCCGCCTCGAACTGCGGCTTGACGAGGGCGACGATCGGCGCCGGCGGCGCGAGCGTGCTCGCGATGGGTCCGAGCACCTTGTCGAGCGAGATGAAGGACACGTCGACGACGGCCAGGTCGATCGGCTCGGGGAGTGTCGCGCCGGTCAGGGTGCGTGCGTTGGTTCGCTCCATGGAGGTGACCCGCTCGTCCTGTCGGAGCGGCTCAGCGAGCTGGCCACGACCGACGTCGAGCGCGTAGACGTGCCGCGCGCCACGCTGCAGCAGCACATCCGTGAACCCGCCGGTCGAGGCGCCGACGTCCAGTGCTGTCAGCCCGGTCGGGTCGATCCCGAACGCGTCGAGGGCGGCTGCCAGCTTGTGCCCGCCGCGGCTGACGTACGGCTCCGGCTGCGCCACCTCGATAGCGGTCGCCGGGTCCAGCGCGTCACCGGGCTTGTGGTCCAGGCGCGCGCCGTCACCGTCTCCGACCCGGACCTTGCCGGCGAGCACGAGCGCCTGCGCACGGCTGCGCGTCTCCACCAGCCCGCGCTCGACGAGCAGCTGATCGAGTCGGACGCGCGCGCTCCGGCGCTTGGGGCTGGCGACGGGTTCCGGGGTCACGTCCGTATCGTGGCACAGCCCGCTCTCCCCGGGCTCAACGGCGCGTCGCGACCGTCAGCCGGCGGTGACCTCGGAGCCTGAGCGTCCGGGCGTCGCCTGCATGGCCGCCAGCGCCTCGCGCACCTGGTCGGCGAGGCCCGTGGCGTCCAGACGGAGCAGGCGACGGAGATCCGCCACGGACCCGTGATCGACGAACCGGTCGCCCGGGATGCCGACGACGCGGACCGGCACGTCGCGGTACGACGGATCGGCCAGGCGGGCCTCCTCGAACAGCTCGAGGACGCCGCTCCCGAAGCCACCGGTCACGACGCTCTCCTCGAAGGTCACCACGAGTCGCTTGCCGCGCGCCGCGTCCAGGATCAGCTGCCGGTCGAGCGGCTTGGCGAAACGGGCGTTGATGACCCCGATCGACCACCCTTCGGCCTCGAGGGCCGTCGCGGCTTCTGTGACCCGCGCCACGATCGGCCCGAAGCCGACGAACAGCAGGTCCCGTCCCTCGCGCAAGGTCTCGCCCTGCCCGACCGCGAGCACCGCCGGCTCGACCGGCGCGAGACCGAAACCGGCATCGCGCGGGTAGTGCAGGGCGAACGGTCGATCCTGGGCCAGCCCCGTACGCAGGAGCGACCGCAGTTCCTGCTCGTCCTTCGGCGACGCGATGACGAGGTTCGGTAGCTGGCGCTGAGCCGGCAACACGAACATGCCCTGGTGGCTCGTGCCGTCCTCGCCCACGAGACCGGATCGGTCGACCGCGAGCAGGACCGGCTGGTCGTTCTGGCAGACGTCGTGGACGGTCTGGTCGAAGGCGCGCTGCAGGAACGTGGAATAGAGCGCCACGACCGGGCGCATGCCGCCCATCGCGAGCCCGGTCGCCAGCGTGACCGCGTGCTGCTCGGCGATCCCGACGTCGAACACGCGATCGGGGAACACCTCGGCGAACTTCGACATCCCCGTCCCGGTCGGCATGCCGGCGGTGATGCCGACGATGCGGCGATCTTCTCGCGCAAGTTCGATCAGCTCAGCCGCGAAGACTGCCGTGTAGTTCGGGTGCTTCTTTGGCGCGGCGGGCTCCGGGGTCGGCGCCGCGGCGTCGTCGGCCATCGTTTCGGTCGGCATCGAGGTGGGAGCCGCTACGGTCGCCCTGGTGGTCGCGGCCTTGCTGCCGGCCTTCGCCTTCGTTCCGTCGTACGCGTCCGTTCGGGGTGAGAGCGCCATCGGCGGCAGCGCGGCGCCGTGGAAGCTGACCTGGTCCTCGATCGCCGGCCGGAAGCCGCGGCCCTTCTGCGTGCGGACGTGCACGATCGTCGGCCCCGGCAGCGAGAGCGCGGCACCAAGCGTTTCGAGCAACGCTCGGAGATCGTGCCCCGGCACGACGCCGATATAGGTCAAGCCCGAGGTCCTCGAACAGCTGGCCGGGCTGGGCGAACCGCACGACCGAGGCTCGCAGCCGCTTCGACAGCTCGAGGATGTGCGGACCCAGGACGGGCACGCGTTCCACGGTCCGGTCGTACGCGCTCTTGCTCTGGCGCCAGGCGCTCGAGAGCTTGATCTGCGAGAGGTACTTCGAGAAGGCGCCGACCGTCGGGCTGATCGACATCTCGTTGTCGTTGACGACGATCAGCATCTGGGTCTGGCGCTGGCCGATGTCGTTGAGCGCCTCGAGCGACAGGCCGCTCATCAACGCCGCGTCGCCGACGACGACCGCGATCCGTTCCATGCCATGGCGCAGGTCACGCGCCTCCGCGAGGCCCTCGGCGATCGAGAGCCCGGTTCCGGCGTGGCCACCGTCGAACACGTCATGCGGCGACTCGCTCCGCCTCGGGAAGCCGCCGACGCCGTCGAGCGAGCGAAGCGTCGAGAAACGGGCCAGACGGCCGGTCAGGAGCTTGTGCGGGTACGCCTGGTGGCCGGTGTCCCAGACGATCCGGTCGCGCGGCGACTCGAGCAGCCGGTGGAGCGCGATCGTCACCTCCACCACGCCCAGCGACGAGCCCAGATGACCACCGGTCTCGGCGACCGTGCGGATGATCGTGTCGCGGATCTCGGCGGCCAGCTGCGTCAGCTGGACCTCGGAGAGGCCGCGCAGCTCGGCGGGACCCTGAAGGTCGGAGAGGATGGACAAGTCCGGAAGGCTCCTGTGTTGTGCCCGCGGGAGTCTACTCCGGCTCCGGCGCGGGGGCCTGCGGCGGCCTACGGAATGATAGTTGATACCTCAGTGGAGCAGGTTTTCCGCGGGCCTCGCTGCGGCGATCCAGACGTTGACGGACGGGCGCTCGCGTTTGGAACGGCGACTCGTCAGCTCTCGTCGATCGCGCCGTCGGCCGTGACGTCGACGGTCTCGAGGCCGCCGGGCTTGGCCACCAGCTGGCGCATCCGCAGCTCCGCGCTCCGCAGCAGGGTCTCGCAGCGCTCGAGCAGGGCGGCGCCGCGCTCGTGGAGGGCCAGCGTGCGTTCGAGCGGCAGACCGCCGGTCTCGAGCTCGGCGATCGTCCGCTGTAGCTCCGCCAGGGCGTCGTCGAACGTCAGATCGTCGATCGGCGGCGCGGCCTCAGTCGGTTCCGTCACCGGCATCCTCATCCTTGGGTTCCGAGATCCGCTCGCCCATGCGCCCGACGCGCGGGGCGACCAGCATACCGACCACGACCCCGACGATGGCGACGACCGTCACGAACCCGGCGAAGACGAGCAGTTCGCCGATCACGAGGCGTCGGCATCGTCGACGGTGGCGGCGATATCGCCGAGGGCCACGCGGATCCGGAGCCCGGTCCCGGGCGGCGTCTCCGACGGGGCACGGACGATCGAACCGTCCGGTTCGCGGCGCACGATGGCGTAGCCGCGCTCGAGCGTGGCGGACGGACCCAGGACGCTCAGGGCCGCGGCCGCGGTATCGAGCGATGACCGGGCGAGCGCGACCCGCGTCGCCGACTGGCGCGGCAGCGAGATCGCGGCAGCTTCCAACGCGGCCCGCGCGGCGTTCAGCCGAGCTGCGGTGTGGCGTGGCAGGGCGATGGCCGCGGCGTCGAGACGGAAGCGCTCCCGGGCCAGGCGGGCCTCGACCGCACGCGTGGCGCGGTCGAACAAGAGGCCGACCTGCTCGCGAGCGGCCGCGAGACGGGTGGCCGGACTGACCCGATCCAGGGCCCGGCGCTCCACGACGAGGTCGCGCGCGGCCGTGGCAAGACGACGTTCCGTGGCGGCTCCGAGCCGATCGGCGGCCCGGCGCAGCGCGCCGGCCATCTCGAGCCGGTCCGGCACGACGATCTCGGCGGCGGCAGACGGTGTGGGCGCGCGCACGTCGGCCGCGAAGTCCGCGAGGGTGACATCCACCTCGTGACCCACGCCGCAGACCACCGGCATCGGGTGGGCCACGACGGCCCGCACGACCCGCTCGTCGTTGAACGCCCAGAGGTCCTCGAGCGATCCGCCGCCGCGGGCGAGGATGGTCACGGCGGGCGCGTCTTGGTCGCGGCCCTCCGCGCGGCAGGTCGCGGCATAGCGCTCCACGCGGCGGAACGCGGTCACGAGGCTCGCGGGGGCACCCTCCCCTTGCACGCGCGCCGCCACGAGCACGACCCGGACGAGCGGCCAGCGACGGGCCAGCACGTGGCTGATGTCGCGCCAGACCGCGCCGGACGGGCTCGTGATCACGGCGATGGTCGCGGGGCGCACGGGCAGCGTCCGCTTCCGGGCCGTGTCGAACAGCCCCTCTGCGGCAAGTCGGGCTTTGAGCGCTTCGAACTTGAGCGCGAGGTCACCGAACCCCGCCGGCTGGATCGAATCGACGTACAGCTGCATGGCGCCGGTCGGCTCGTACAGGTCGATCCGGCCGTGGACCACCACGCGCAGCCCGGCCTGGGCCTGGAACGCGCTCCGGCCTCGGTCGTCGCGGAACCAGACGCACTGGAGCTGGTTCCGATCGTCCTTGAGCGCGAAATAGGCGTGGCCGGCGGACGACACCGTGACCCGCCCGATCTCGCCCTCCACCCACAGGTCGACGAGCCGGGGATCCTGGCGCACCGCGGCGCGGACGGCCCGGGTGACCTCGCTGACACCAAGGATCCGGAGCCCGAACGTGCCAGGCGCCGCCGTGCCGCCCGCTGGCGTGCTCGGGCCGGACTCGGGTCCTGCTGCTGATGCCGCCCCGGGCGCTCGTCGGGGGCCGTCGTCGGCATCCGAGACCGCGTCCCAGCCCGGCAGCGCCCAGTCCGGCGGGTCGCTGTCTCTCGCCATCAGAGCCGGGTCTGGTACTCCCCGGTCCGCGTGTCGACGCGGATGGTGTCCCCGGGCTCGACGAAGATCGGGACCTGGACGACGAGCCCGGTCTCGGTCGTCGCGGGCTTGCGCGCGCCGGACTGCGTGTCGCCGGCGAAGCCGGGCTCGGTCTCGACCACCGCGAGATCCACGGTCACCGGCACCTCGACCCCGATCGTCTCGCCCTGGTAGCTCGTGCGATCGAGCGTCATCCCGTCCTTGAGGTACTGCGCGGTCTCGCCCAGCTGATCGGCGGTAAGGACGAACTGGTCGTACGTATCGTTGTCCATGAAGTGGTAATCGCGATCGTCGCGGTACAGGAACTGGACCGGGCGTTTCTCCATCGAGGCCCGCGGCCACTTCGTCCCGGCCTGGAACGAGCGCTCCACGGTCTGGCCGCGCTTGATGTTGCGCAGGGTGATGCGGACCTGCGCCGATCCGCGGCCCATCTTGATGTGGTGGTAATCGAGGATCTGCCAGAGCTCGCCGTCGAGCTCGATGGCGACGCCCTTCTTGAGTTCGCCGGTACTGATCATGTGGTGGTGGGCTCCTGGGGTCAGACCGCCGGGCACGCGCCGACGGGACCTGTGGTGGTCGGGGTCGAGCCGCCATTCTAGCCGACGGCCGCGGCCGGCTCGGGGAGCGCTCTCAGCCGCCGCTCGCGCTGGCCCACATGATCGTCACGCTGGGCCGGCCGTCCTTGAATTCGTACGTGGTCTGGCCGCTGCCCCCATTCGTGCAGATGTCCGTGCAGCGGACCGTGATGGACCGGACCTCCGGCCCGACGCCCTCCCCCTCGGGCCCGGTGGCGGCCATGTCGAGGCACTGCGCGAGCGGCACGCCCAGGCACACCGGGGAGATCGTGAGCGGCTCCGGTGGCTGCACGGGGATCGGCGGCGGCGCGGCAACGCCCCCGCCACCGGCCCCGGCCCAGCCGTAGCCGCTGGACTCCCGGCGACCGTCGATGAAGACGACCGTCACGTTCGCTTCGCCGTCCTGGACTGTGCAGACCGGCGCCGTGCACTGCACGACGACCTGGGCAACGCTGCCCGGGGCCGCTCCGGTGATGTCGAATGCCTGCTTGCAGGGTTGGTCGGGCACGGCCAGGCAGACGACCTGTGGGTTGGCCACGGGCTGCGGCTGCGGCAGCGTGACTGCGTCGCACGCGGCGACGCTCAGGACGACCAGCACGACCCCGGCGAGCGCCGCAGCGGTCCGGGACCGGATCATCCGCGATCCTGGATCAGGGAACGCAGCCGGACCTCGTACTCGGCCGTGTCGATCTCACCGCGCGCCAGCCGGCCCTTGAGCTCCGCGACCGCCGGGTCCTCTCGGGGCCCGCTGTTGCGACGGATCGCCCAGACGATGACCCCGACCACGAGGCCGGTGATGACCAGCGGGATCAGCAGGCTTGCCGCCATGAGCGGCAGGAACCAGTCGAACATCCCGAACCCGACGTCCACGGCCTTCCCCTCGTTTCGTGACGCAAGCGCTGTCGGCATCATCGCACGCGGGAGTCGCCATCCTCGACGCCCCCTGATAGCATCCGACGCGGCGTTCCTCACGCCACACCTCCGACCCGGCGCCCACGCCGCCGGCCCGTGGAGGCAAAGGGGCTCCGCCTCGGGGTCGTCGGTTGGTGTGCCAACGATCGATGGCTCGGGAGCGTGGGTCCTCCGGGCCGTTGGTCGGAACGAGGAGCACACGATGACGACCGACAAGGCGCGCAAGCGCGCCGTTCGAACCCGGATGACCAAGACCGGCGAGCGCTATGCCGCTGCGCGGCGACACGTCGTCGCGAGCGACCAGCCGGCCACCCCGACCGCTCCACCGGCCCTTCCCGCGCGGGTCGCCGACCCGGGCATGACCGAGGCCGCTATCACGGCCGGTAGCGGAGCGGGCTGGGACCACTGGTTCCGGCTGCTCGACGGCTGGGGCGGGACGGAACGCTCCCACACGGACATCGCCCGGTTCGTCCGCGACGAGCAGGGCGTCAGCGGCTGGTGGGCACAGGCCGTGACGGTCGGCTATGAACGGGCTCGTGGGCTGCGCGCGATGCACCAGACCAAGCGCGGCTTCGAGGTGAGCGTGTCCAAGACGGTCGCCGCTCGGCCCGCGGAGGTGTGGGACGCGTTCCTGGAGCCCCGACAGCGCCGGCGCTGGATCGAGACGGGCGCGCTCGGCCGGCGGCGGACGACGGGGTCGATCGGCCGATCGACGTCGTTCGCCGGACCCGGCGACGGGACGCGGGTCGCCGTCGCGATCGACCCCCGTGGCGACGACCGCGCGACCGTGACGGTCACGCATGAAGGCCTGGCCGACGCCGAGGACGTCGCGACGCGACGTGCCGCCTGGCGGGAGCGACTGGACCGGCTCGCCGCGCTCTACGCGGACCGCCCGGCCCCGAAACGGCGACCAGCGCCGTAGCAGGCGGGTAGACGAGCTCTCAGCCGGCGCCGACCACCATGACCTCGTTCGGGAATCTGGTCAGTCGCTCGACACGGCCCGCGGGAGCATCGAGGGCGATGAGGTCCTCGATGCGGACGCCCATCTCGCCATCGAGATAGACCCCGGGCTCGACGGAGAAGACCGTCGGGCTCGGCAGGGGCGTCTCCGCGGCGGTCTTCCCGAGCGACGGGCCTTCGTGGGTCGCGAGGCCGATCCCATGCCCGGTGCTGTGACCGAAGTGGTCGCCGTGGCCGGCGTCGTCGATGATCGCGCGGGCGATGGCGTCCACGGCCCGTCCGCTGGGCATCTCCCCGCCGCCCGCGCACGGCGCCTTCGACCGCGTCGATCGCGGCCGCCTGTGCCTTCGCAACGAGCTCGTAGACATCCAGATCACGCGCCGACGGATCGCCCACGAACAACGTGCGCGTCATGTCGCTCCGATATCCCTCGACCTGCGCCCCGAAGTCGAAGAGGAGGACCGAACCGTCCTGGACCGGCCGGTCGCCCGGCGGACCATGCGGCAAGGCCGCCTCCGGCCCGGACAGGCAGGCGACGTCGAACGCGAGCGCCTCGGCCCCACCCGTGCGCATCAGCCATTCGAGCCGGAGCGCGAGCTCCGCCTCGGTGACGCCCGCACGGATCTCCGGCAGGAGCGTCGCGAGGGCCCGATCGGCGACGGCACACGCCGCGGCGACCCGTTCCAGTTCTGCGGTCTCCTTGACCGCTCGATCGGCCTCGAGCCAGCCCTCGACCGGCACGAGCTCGATGTCCGGGGCGGCTGCCGCCAGCCGCTCCCATGCGGCATGCGACACGAACCCGGCCTCGACGCCGATGCGGCGGGCACCGACCGACCCGGCGAGCTCCGGCCAGCGGTCGGGCAGGTTGCCGTAGGCCTCGAAGAGGCGCGCGTCCGGTGCCTCACGCCGGGCCTGGATCGTGTAGCGCGAATCGGCCAGGATCACCAGCTCGTCCTCCGCGACGAGGAACTGCCCGGAGTTCCCGGCGGACTTCTCCTCGCCCTCCGCGAGCGTGAATCCCGTCAGGTAGCGCATGTGCTCGCGTCGGACGCCGAAGTAGGCATCGATACCGGCGTCGGCGAACCGAGCGCGCAGGCGGCCGAGTCGGGCCGGTCGCGCCAGACGATCGGACTCGGACCAGGCGTTCCGCTGCGCCGTGTCGGGTGGCTCGGCGAAATCCTCGGGGCGTGGCCATACGCCCCGTGTCGACGTCATCAGGTGTAGCCGTGTTCGCGCCGGTTGGCGTTGTGCTCGTCGAGGTTCTTGGCGAAGACGTGCTTCCCGCTCTTGTCCGGGATCGCCAGGAAGTAGATGTACTTGTCGGCGGTGTCGGGATGCAGTGCCGCGTCGATCGATGCGAGGGTCGGCGTGTCGATCGGGGCGGGGATGAGGCCCGGCTGCGTGTACGTCTGGAAGCCGAGCAACTCCTCCGGGAGCACGATGTCCTTCATCGAGATGTCCTTTGGCACGGTCCAGAACCGGTAGTCCTTCCACGTCTCGAATTCGAGTTCGGAGAGCTTGACCGTGTCGACTCCATAGATGACCGTGGGGTCGGCGTTGAAGATCTTGTTCTTGATCCCGGGGATGCCGTCCAGTCGGTTCTGGTAGACCCCGGCGATCAGCGGCTTCTCCTCGGTGAGCTTGGCTTCGCGTTCGACGATGGAGGCGAGCGTCAGGACCTCGTAGAACGTCAAGCCACGCTCCTGCGGGACCGTCAGCTTGGCCTCCGTGACGGCCGCGATGAAGCCGTCGAGCATCCGGCGGATCAGCTCCTCGGGAGTGGTATCCGGGAGCACCCGATAGGTGCCTGGCCAGAGGAAGCCTTCCAGCGACGGTGTCGTGCCCTCCGGCGCATCCTGCAGGACCTTCTCGAGCCACGGGTAGTCTGCGAGCAGGGCGGCGGGCGGTTCCTTGGCGAGCTCGTAGAACTCGCGCGGGTCCATCTCCAGGGCCGGCATCGTCTGGATCAACGCCGTGATCTGTTCAAGACGCAGGCCGGTCCGCAGCGCGATCTCCACGTAGGGGATCTCCGGCGGTGCCAGGAGCGCCACCACGAGCTGCTCCGGGGTCATGTTGCGCCGGAGGACGAACGTGCCCTGCTGCAGCGAGCCGGTCAGTTCGCGGTCGCTGGCGATGAACACGAAGGCGCGCGGGTCCTGGATCAGGCGGTCGGTCCCCAGGCGGGTGGCGATGGTCGTGGCCGTGTCACCCTCCTCGACCAGGAACTCGACCTGCTCCGGGTCGTCCGACACGGGCTCCGTCAGGGAATCGCCGAGATCCTCACGCACCAGATCGGCGACGAACGGGAGGTTGAGCGCGGCGGGGCTGTCGGCGGCCCACGACAGGATCGCGTTGTTGACCAGGGGCCGCAGCGCCGTCAGGCCGATCAGCAGCACGAGGCCGGCGAGGACCAGGGTGAAAATGAGGAACTTGACGACCCCGCCGAGGCCGCCCCCACCGCGGCCACCCCGCCGACCACCGCCCCTCGCCGTTGCCGGCCCGGCGAGACGGCTCGTAGGCCTCGGGCACGTAGTCGGTGGCATACGCGTCCGACTCGAACCGCCGGCCGTTGGGCTGGCGCCGGTCGCGCGGGCGTCCGCCGGAGCGGATCGTCATGTGGTGGTCTCCGGTGTCGTGGGTCGGGGACCGGGCGGGGACCCGGCTTGTCGCGTGTCGAGGGCATCTTGCAGGATGACGGCGGCCGCCTCACGGTCGACGCGCGCCCGGTACTCGTCGCGCTGGTGGCGCGACGGTGGACCGCCTGAGCGACCGCGCTTCATCGGTCCGAGCCGCGTCTCGGCGACATGGCTGCTCAGCCGTTCATCGTGCAACGTGATGGTCACATGGTCGCCCAAACGGGACTGGATGTCTTCCACCCACGATCTGGTCAGCTCGGCCTGAAGTCCTTCGTGCCCGGCCGCATCGATCGGCAGGCCGACGACGAGCTCGGTGATCTCGTGGGCGACGATGAGCGCGAGGAGCGCGTCGGCGTCCATGTCGACGTGACGACCGCGGCGGAGCGTCGTCAACGGACGTGCCCCGACGTCCGGCCCGTCCGCGATCGCGACGCCGATGCGCCGCTCCCCGAGATCGATGCCGAGGGCTCGGTCACGGCGACGCCTCTGGCTGACCGCTGGGCGTCTCATCCCCGGTCGATCCGGGTGTCTCGATCTCGACGCGCGATTCGATCGTGGGGACCGTCCCGACCCAGTCGGGCCAGACCGTCAGCTGGGCATCACCGTAGGCGTTGAGGATCTCGCGTGCCTCGGCGAGCGGCTTGCCCATGATCTCGGCCTCGATCGCAGCCGGATCGAGCTGCAGGACCTGCCGTGCCGTGACCACGACCGGGAAGGTGATGACGCCACCGGAGATCTCGGCCGGCGCCGGAACGACCTGCCCGGAGCCTGGGATCAGCTCATAGCCCGGGTCGACGCTCGAGGCGATCCGTGCCTCGGCCACGGCCTGGACGGGCGTCGTGTCCACCGCCACGACCGTCCCGGTTGCCGACCCCGCCAGCTCGAAGGCCTCGACCTCCTGGCCCACGAGCGTGGCCGGGTCGATATCGAAGGCGGGGGGCTCGACCGTCTTGGTCTCGGGGAAGACCGTGGCTGTGTCGCCTGGGAGATCCGGGTCGTCCAGCCGCTCGTCGAATGCCGTGTTGAGCTGGTCGGTCAAGGCCGCGATCGCCTTGTCGACGTCTTCCTGCTGGACCCGCGGGAACTCGGTCCGCTTGCCGCCGGTCGTCGCGTCGGGATTGGTCACCTTCAGGAAGAACGGCTCCTCGTCGCGGGGCACGGTCGTGATCGCCCGGGGCTCGACGTTGCCTTCCGGGCCGGCGTCCACCGCCGTGACCGTAACCGAGGCGCGGCTGGGAACGATCGTGAGCCCGACGAGCTCGGCGGGCGGGACCCGCACGGCCCGGTCGGTGCGGAATCGGATGCCGGAACCCGTGCTGACGACGCTGCCCCTCGGCACCGTGTTCGAGCTGGTCGGGTCCAGGTTGTCGAAGCGCACGCTTCCGGTCCCCTTGGCCTCCTCGATCCGCTTGCCGGTAGCGGGGAACGTGTCGCTGGCCTCGACATCGATCGTCAGCAGCTGGGCCGGCACGACCGGTGGCGAGACCGCCGCATCGGGCGCCGTGGCGGTGGTGCTGGCGACGATCCGCAGCGACTCGGGGCCGATGGTCCCTTCGCGGGGCGCGATCACGGCGGTCGCGGTCGGGAGGTACAGGAATGCCGCCGCGCCACCGACCACGAGCGCGAGCGCCACCACGGCGAGCCCGATGACGAGCGGCGTCCGGCCGACATCCGGGCGGAACCTGCGACCGATCGGCTCCGGTCGGATCGCGTCCGGACGATCCACTTCGATGGCCGGGGTGTCCGCCACGACCCGCGCCGCCGGGATCGCGGCAGGCGCCCGAACGGCGCGCTTGGGTTCTGCGCTCGATGGCGCGGACGACCGCGGTCCTCGGTCAGTCGTCGGGGTCGCGCCCGCGTCGGTGGCGGGCGTGGCCGTGCCGGCACCCGCGGCCGCGGCTCCGGCTCCGGCGGTAGCCGCTCCGGCGGTTGCTGCGCCCGCGGTGGCCGCGCCGGCGGTTGTCGCGCCAGCGGTTGCCGCTCCGGCAGTCGCCGCCAATGCCCCCGCGGCTGCAACGGCGCCCGCAGCGGACCTGTCCTTGTCCGGTGCGGCATCAGGCCCGGAGCGTCCAGCGCGCCGCTTCGCCCTGGGCGTCGCGACCGTCTCGCTGACCAGGATCCCGTCGACACCACCATCCCCCTCGACAGGGGCGGCATCGGCGTCCGGCCCGGCACCACCGGACGCAACGCCGGTCGCGGTCGCCGCGGCCACGGCACCCGCCTCCGCGTCGGTCCCGGAGCGATCCTCCTCCAGTGAGGACTCGTACTCACCGACGGTCGCGAAGATCGGCAGGCCCGCCGACGCGGCCAGCGCCCGCGTCGCCCCATCGCCGGCGACGATCGAGAGCCGCTTGCCGTTGGTCAGCGCATCACGCGCCAACAGCCGGAAGTTGATGCGCGACGTCGCCACGCGCGAGCCGTACGGCAGCACGACCGCCACCCGGCTCCCCTCCGTCGACCGGACGCGCGCCGCGGCCGAGGTGATCTCGTCGTCGATGTCGAGGTAGATGACGCCGGCCATCGTCAGACCCGCATCGCGCGCAGGACCCGCCGCAGGGCAACGTCGAGTGCGTCCTCGGACGTCTGCAGCTCGATGGCTTGATAGGCGAGGCCGAGTGGCGTGACGTCCTGCTGGTCCACGAGCAGTGCGGTCGCGTCGATCACGGTCTCGATCAGGTTCGGCGCCATCACGATGACCTCTGGCGGCCGGGCGAATGGCATCGGCTTCCAGAAGGTCTCGGCCTCCAGCGCCGCCTGGACCTCCGGCAGCCGGGAGCCGCCGCCGCACAGGTAGATCCGCGACGGCAGCAGGTCCCCGCCGGACAGCTCCTCCATCACGAGCTCGACGCCGGCCGCCCAGACCCGCACGTCGTCGCCGATGATGCCGGCCACGTCGTCGCGCGACTCGACCGGCAGGCCACGCGCGTAGTCGACCTTGAGCGCCTCGGCCCTGGGAAACGGCAGGTCGAGCCGGTCGGCGAGCGACTTCGTGAACGCCCGACCACCGAGCGCGAACATCCGGGTCCCCTCGATGCCACCCTGGCGCACGAGCGCGACGTCGGTCGTGCCGCCGCCGACATCGACGAACAGCGCCCCGCCCTGGCGCACCTGCTCGAGGCCCAGCACGCGAGCCACCGCGTACGGCTCGGCCACGATCTCGAGCAGCTCCAGGTCCAGTTGCGAGGCGACGCTCTGCAGCGCCCCGAGATGGACGAGTGGCGCGAACGCGTTGAAGATCCCGATCTTGACGTGCCGGCCCTGGAACCCGACCGGGTTCGTGAGCGCATAGCCGTCGATCGCCGCACCGGTCACCGCCGCGTGGACGAGCCGCACGTCTACGTGCGGCAGACCCGTCTCCCACGTGATCGCCCGTTCGGCCTCGCGGAGCGCCTCGCGCTGGACGGAGTCGATGAGCTTCTGGAGCTCGTTCTCGCTGATCGGCTGATCCGGCTTCTTGCGCTCCTGGCTGTGGGTCGTGGTGAAGCCTTTGACGAGCTCCCCGGCGATGCCGATCACGACCTGACTCGGCCGGAAGCCCGCCATCTCCTCGGCTTCCTGCAGGGCGATCGCGCAGTTGTCGACGACGGCGGCGATATCCGCGACCGTCCCCGATTGCATGTGCGCGAGGCCTTGCCGCTTCCGACCGACGCCCCGGACCGTGCCCAGACCCGAATCGTCGATCTCGAAGACCAGGGCCTTCGCGAACTCGGTGCCGATGTCGAGGGCGGTGCAGACGGCGAGGCTGTCGCCCTCGTCCCGTTGCCAGATCTTGCGCCAGAAGGCCACGTTCAGGCGTTCCAGTCGGGCACGGGTGACGGCATCGTCAGGCGGCCCCGAGCTGCCGGACGATCGCTGCACGGATCGAGGCGATCGCTTCTGCGACACCAGAACGGTCCGTGCCCATTCCCTGCGCCATCTGCGGACGGCCGCCGCCTTTCGCGCCGATGGGCGCGGCGGCCGCCTTGACCAGCTCACCCGCCGAGAGCCCCCGCTCGACGAGATCGTCGGAAACGGTGACGAAGACCTGAGGGGCTTCGGCGTCGAGCAGTAGCGCGATCACACCCGACCCGAGGATCCCGCGGACGGCCTTCGCCGCCCCCTTCAGCGCCTCCCCGGATTCGTATGGGATGGCGGCCGCGACCAGCCGGACGCCCGGTGCGACCTCCTCCGCCTTCGCCGCGAGCTCGGTGGGCTGCGGCACACCGGAGCCCGCGCCAGCCTTCAGACGGCGCCTCGTCTCCCGCAGCTCGTCCTGCAGTGCCGCGATGCGGTCCTCGATGGCGTCGACCGTCTGCGCACCGACCGCCCCGGCGACGCGCTCGAGAGCCTCGCTGCGCTCGCGCGCGAGCCGATCCGCCGCGGCCCCGGTGACGGCCTCGATGCGGCGCATCCCGGAGCCGATGCTCCGCTCCCCGGTGATGCTGAAACCGCCGATCTGACCGGTCGCCCGGCAGTGCGTCCCGCCGCACAGCTCGAAGCTGTAGTCCTGGACCCGGATCGTCCGCACGGTCTCGCCGTATTTCTCGTCGAAGAAGGCATCGGCGCCCTGCTCGATGGCCTCGGCCATCGGCATGAACGCGATCGTCACCGGGCGATCGTCTCGGACGATGCCGCGGACCTCGTCCTCGATGGCGCGCTTCTCGTCGTCCGTCAGCGCCCGGTCGAACGGGTAGTCGAACCGCAGGCTGTCGGGGGTCACGAGCGAGCCGGCCTGGCGGGCGCCCTCCCCGACCACGTTCCGCAACGCCCGGTGGAGGACGTGCGTGCCCGTGTGGTTGCGCATCGTGTGGGCCCGTCGCTCGGCATCGACGACGGCCTCGACCGTCTCACCGACCCGCAGCCGGCCGTGGAGGGTGCCGCGCTGGACGATCAGGCCGCCGACCGGCTTCTGCGTGTCGGTGACGGTGAACAGCTCGCTGCCGCCGCCCGGTTCACGGATCGTGCCCTGGTCGCCGACCTGGCCGCCGCCCTCCGCGTAGAACGGGGTGCGGTCGAGCACGACCTCGGCCGCTCCGTTCCCGGTCAGTTCATCGAATTCCACGCCGTCACGCACGATCGCCACGACCCGGCCCTCGGCCGTGGTCGTCTCGTAGCCCAGGAACTCGGTGTCACCGTGGCGGCCCTGGATGGCGCTGTACAGCGAGGTCAGTTCCGCGTGCCGGGCGAGATCGGCCTTCTTGCCCGATCGACTGCGCGCACGCTGCTCGGCGAGCGCGTCCTGGAACCCAGCGAGGTCGACGGTGAACCCGTATTCCGCGGCGAGCTCGACGGTCAGGTCGACCGGGAACCCGTACGTGTCGTGGAGCCGGAACGCCACGTCGCCGTCCAGGACCGGCGCATCGCCCGGCAGGTCCTCCGGACGGCGTCCGATGACGCGCTCGGGCAGGGCGCCCCCGAACGCCCCGCGGATGGCCTCGTCGAGCAGCTTCGAGCCGGCGTCCAGGGTCCGGGCGAACTGGGCTTCCTCGCGCAGGATCGTGGCCAGGACCACGTCGCGCTTCTCGGCCAGGTGTGGAAAGGGCTCGGACATGGTGTCGATCACGACGGTCGCCGTCTCGGCCATGAACGGCTCGCGCCGACCCAGCAGCCGGCCGTGGCGAACGGCTCGACGCAGGATGCGGCGCAGGACGTAGCCCCTCCCCTCATTGCCCGGAAGGACGTCATCAGCGATGAGGAACGTGACGGCGCGGGAATGGTCGGCGATGACCTGGTAGCTGAAACGCTCCTGCTCGAAGTCGTCCGGGTCGTGCCCGAGCAACTCCCGCATCCGGGCGTGGATCGGTGTGAAGAGGTCCGTGTCGTAGTTGGTCGGGACCTGCTGGAGGACGCTCGCGAGGCGCTCGAGACCCATGCCGGTGTCGACGCCGGGGGCCGGCAGCGGCACCAGCGAGCCATCCGGCTGGAGGTCGAACTCCATGAACACCAGGTTCCAGACCTCGAGCCAGCGTGGGCACTGCTCGCTGTGATCGGGCACGCAATGCGGTCCTTCGCTGAGGTGCTCCCCACGGTCGAAGTGGATCTCGCTGCACGGCCCACACGGCCCGACATCGGCCATGCGCCACCAGTTGCGTTCGTCGCCCTTGGGGAAATCGCCCCAGCGGACGAGGCGCTCCTCGGGCAGGCCGATCTCGTCGCGCCAGACGTCGAAGGCGACGTCGTCGGTCGTGTAGGTCGTCGCGGCCAGCCGTTCGCCCGGGATACCCAGGTCGCGCGTCAGGAAGTCCCACGCGTAGAGGATCGCCTCGCGCTTGAAATAGTCGCCGAAGCTCCAGTTGCCGAGCATCTCGAAGAACGTGTGGTGACGCGGCGTGCGGCCGACCTCCTCGAAATCGTTGTGCTTGCCGGCCACCCGCAGCACCCGCTGGTAGTCGACCGCTCGCGTGTAGCTCCGCTTCTCGGCGCCGGTCAGGAGGTCCTTGAACTGGACCATCCCCGAGTTCGTGAACAGGAGCGTCTGGTCGCCCGCCGGCACGAGGCTGGCGCTCGGCACGACGGTATGGCCCCGCTCGGCGAAGAACTCGATGAATCGCCGCCGGATCTCTCCGGACGGCAGGGACGTGATCCGGGGATCGCGGGTAAGGGGTGGGGTCGACATCGGCCGCAATGGTACCGAACCGGACCGGGCCATCTCTGTTACGCATCCGCTACCCGGCCTTCGCCTCCGCTGATGCGCTGGGTAGCCGTCATCGGCCAGGGTTTCTACGTGCGAAACGCAGCACAAGGAGACGTCATGGCCTTTGTCCGGAAATGCGAACAATGCGGGAACGTCGACACTCGCCAGAGCTGGTCATCCGCGGCCGAAGCCGCCGACCAGGGAGCGTTCCAGAAGTGGACGTGCCAGTCCTGTGCCTGGACCGAGTTCGACCTGGTCGAGGAGGCCGCGACGGCCACGGCCGAGACCGGCGCACCGTCCCGTTGAATCCCGTCCGCCCGGTTTCGGGCGGACGCTTCTTCATCGCCGTCTCAGGGGACTCTCAGGAGCGACCGGGACCATGCCCGTGACCGATCCCCTCAGGAGTCTCCGTCGATGAGCCAGCTCCAGACCCCCGCCCCGCCGCCCGCCCCGGACCTCGATGACGACGACCGCCTGATCGGGCGGATCCTCAGCCGGCGCGAGGTGCTGGCCCTGTTCGGGACCGGCGGCGTAGCGCTGACGATCGCCGCCTGCGCCCCCTCCGGTTCGACCAGTGCCTCCGCGGGCGCGACCGCGTCGAGCGGCCCCGCCTCCGCCAGTGCCTCGCCCGCGGCGAGCGCTCTTGCCTCGCCCAGCGCGACTGCCGTGGGAGGCGTGCCGTCGTGTGTCGTCGCTCCCGAGCTGACCGAAGGCCCGTACTACCTCGACGTGAACCTCGAGCGATCCGATATCCGCCCGAACACCGGCGACGGTGCAGTCGCGGAAGGCGCCGTTCTCGAGCTCGGTTGGCTCGTGTCGCAGGTCGATGGCGAGGCCTGCCTGCCCCTTGAGGGCGCCATCGTCGACGTGTGGCACTGCGACGCGCTCGGCGTGTATTCCGGGGTCCAGGGCAGCGCCGGCACCGACTTCCTCCGCGGTTTCCAGCGCACCGACGCCAGCGGCGCCGCCACGTTCACCACGGTCTACCCGGGTTGGTACTCCGGCCGAGCCGTCCACATCCACTTCAAGATCCGCACGGACCCGGACGCCGAAGCCGGCTTCGAGTTCACGTCGCAGCTCTTCTTCGACGACGCCCTGAGCGAGCAGGTCTACGCGTCGGGTGTCTACGCGTCGAAAGGACCGCAGGACCGGCCGAACTCGAGCGACTCCATCTTCAACGAGAGCGGCGGCGCGACGCTGCTGGCCGTCACCCAGGACGGCGACACCTACAAGACGACGTTCGAGATCGCGGTCCAGCTGGCCTGACCTAGCGCGGCGGGCTCCCGCGGAGGCTGCGCCAGATCCGCGATCCGGCGATCACCGCGCCGATCAGCGCCCCGATCGTCAGGCCGCGCAGGAACCTCGCCCGATCGGGAGCGTTCACGTCCGCCGCTCCGCGGACGGGCCGAGCACGGCCACGACCGATACGAGCCCGATACCGACCCACGCCACGATCGACGCGCCCAGCACCTGGTAGTCGCCGATCGTGAGGAGCTCGATGCCGAGCCGACCGAAGATCGCGTCACCGGCCCACGCGCCCAGGATGGCCGCCGCGAGCAGGAGCGGCAGACGGCCGCCCGCGGTGCCGCGGATCGCCACGGACAGGGCGGTGTGGAAGATCCCGATCAGCACGGACAGGACCAGCGAGGGCTCCAGGCTCACGCCGGAGCGAGGACCCCGACGCGGTCGAGCGAGGCCGTCTCCGAGGCCGCCACCGCGTCCGGTGCCTCGATGCGGCCGCCGCCGATGACCTCGTCGCCGTCGTACAGGACCGCCGCCTGACCGGGGGCCGCGGCCCAGACCGGTATCTCGGTGGTGATGGCCCAGCGCTTGTCGCCGATCGAACGGACGGTCGCGGGGATGAGCGTCGCGCGGTGGCGGATGCGAACTGCGGCACGGAACGGTGAGACGGGCACGTCCGGCGCGATGAACGAGGCGCGCTCGATCGTGAACTCGCTGGTCTCGAGGTCCTCGCGCCGCCCCAACTGGATCGTGTTCGAGCGCGGATCGATCCGCGAGACGTAGCGCGGCTCGCCCAGGGCGACGCCCAGACCCTTGCGCTGCCCCACGGTGTAGGCGGCCGACCCGCCGTGCTCGCCGACGCTCTCGCCGTCCACGTCGAGCAGCGGCCCGGCCTCCGGGACCCATCCGGCGCGCTCCCGCAGGGCGTCCCGGTAGTCGCCGCCGGGGACGAAGCAGATCTCCTGGCTCTCGGGCTTGTCCGCGGTCGCGAGGCCCAGTGAACGCGCCACCGTCCGCACCTCGGGCTTCGTCAACTCCCCGAGCGGGAAGCGCGCATGCTCGAGCTGGTCGGCTCGAAGGCCGTACAGGAAATAGGTCTGGTCCTTGTCCTCGTCCCGTGCCCGCAGCAGCCGCGCCCGACCGTCGTCGCCGACCACCCGGCGAGCGTAGTGGCCGGTCGCGACCGCCTCGCAGTCGTACAGGTGGCGGGCCCGGCCGAGCAGCGCCCCGAACTTCACGTAGGTGTTGCAGTCGACGCACGGGCTCGGCGTCCGACCGTCGAGGTAGGCATCGAGGAAGGGGGCGATCACCCCGGCGTCGAACTCGCGCTCGAGGTTCATGACGTAGAACGGGATGTCCAGCTGCGCGGCGACGCGCCGGGCGTCGTCGGCCGCATCGAGCGAGCAGCAGCTCTTCTTGAACTCCGAATACGTGTCGGCGACGTCGTGCAACCGCATCCAGACGCCGACGACGTCGTGGCCCCCCTCCTTGACGAGCGCCGCGGCGACGGACGAGTCGACCCCGCCCGACATCGCCACCAGGATGCGGCTCATACCCCGATCGCCTGACCGAGCGGGTCGCTGGCGACCGTCGCTCCCCCGACGCGCATCGACGCGATGACCCGGGGCACGACCTCGGAGGCCTCGGCGACCTCGTCGTCGGTCGTCGTCCGTCCGAGGGACAGGCGCAGCGCCCCGCGTGCCTCCTCTTCGGGGTAGCCCATGGCGGTCAGCACGTGACTGACCTCGGTCGAGCCGGTCGTACACGCCGAGCCCACCGAGCAGGCGATCCCTTCGAGGTCGAGCGACATCGACACCGAGGCCCCGTCCGTGTCGCGCGCGATGATCGAGAGGAGCCCCGGCAGTCGCTGCTTGGGATGACCGGTCGTCTCCGTGCCGGGGGTGGCGAGGATCGCCTTGGCCAGCCGGTCGCGCTGGCGGCGCAGGCGGCCGACCGTCTCGGACCGCTCGGAACACGACAGGTCGTAGGCGGCGGCCAGGCCGACCGCCCCGGCCACGTTCTCCGTGCCCGCGCGGCGGTGGCGCTCCTGGGTGCCGCCCTGCTGCTGGGCGAGGATGTGGGTGCCGTGGCGGACGTACAGGGCGCCGACGCCCTTGGGCCCCTCGAACTTGTGCGCCCCGAGCGACACGAGGTCGGCATCGAGGGTGCTCAGGTCGAGATCGACGTACGGGGCCGCCTGGACGGCATCGACGTGGAGGAGGACGCCCTTGCGAGCGTGAACGACCCTGGCGATCTCGGCCATCGGCTGGATCGTGCCGACCTCGTTGTTGGCGAGCATGATCGAGACCAGGATCGTGCGGTCGGTGAGCGCTGCCTCGAGCTGGTCCGGATCGATCCGCCCGTACCGGTCGACCGGGAGCTCGACGATCTCGAAGCCGAACTTCTCGAGGTGACCGAGCGTGTGCCCCACGGCGTGGTGCTCGACGGACGACGTCACGATCCGATGGCCGTGCGCCTTGCCGGCCCAGGCCGCGCCCTTGAGCGCGAGATTGTTCGCCTCGGTGCCGCCCGACGTGAAGACGATCTCGCGCGGCTCGGCGTGCAGCCGGGTCGCGACCCGCTCGTGCGCCTCGTCGAGGGCCGCCCGGGCCGTCCGTCCGAACGCGTGCGCCGACGACGGATTGCCGAAGGCCTCCGTCAGGAACGGGAGCATCGCGTCGAGGACCTCGCGCCGGAGCGGGGTCGTCGCCGCGTGGTCGAGATAGATCGCCATCGGGCGGATTGTACGCTCGGGCGCCCGGGTGCCCCGCACGGGGCTTCCGGGACGCCGTCGCTGATCCGCTATGGCACGTAGGCGTCAGCCCGGCGCAGGAAGGCCGCCATCTGGCCACGCGTGACGCTGGCGGTCGGGCAGTACCGTCGCGTCCCGCAGCCAGCGGTGATGCCCGCCGCGGCGAGCCGGTTGATCGAGGACTCGCCGGTCTTGCCGTCGTCGTCGTCGAAGAAGTCCGTGCTCGTGGCCGGCGGGTTCAGCTCCTTGTCGAGGAAGATCGCCATCTCGGCGCGCGAGACGCTCCGGGTCGGGCAGAAGCGGGTCGAACTGCAACCACTCGTGATACCGGCTGCTCGCAGCGCGTTGATCGAGCTCTCCCCGGTGATGCCGTTGTCGTCGGTGAAGTAGTTCGTGCTCACCGTCGGGTGGTTGAACTGGCGAACGAGGAACATCGCCATCTGGACCCGCGTGACCGATGCCGTCGGGCAGAACCTGCCGCTGCCGCAGCCCGCGGTGATGCCCTCGTACAGGAGCCAGTGGATGCTGTCGAGGAATGTCGACGTCGCGATGTCCCGGAACTCGGGCGCGATGACCCGATACAGGGCGCCGTTGAGATCGGTCACGAAGAGCTCGCCGGATTCGCTCTCGCCGAACGAGCTGATGTTGAGCGCCGTGTCCTTGCGGACCGTCTCGCCCGAGCCATCCTCCCGCATGGTCCAGATTCGGCCGCTGCAGAAGTCGCCATAGACATACAGACCCTGGAGATCGCGGTGGGTGCCGCGATAAACGTGGCCGCCCGTGATCGAGCACCCGAGATCGTGGCCGTACTGCGCCACCGGCAGCACCTTGCCCGACTTGTTGCAGCCGCTGGCCGGCTCGAAGCAGAGCGAGCCTTCCATGACGTCCCAGCCGTAGTTGCGGCCTCCCGCGCTCGAGGCTACCTCTCGGTTGACCTCCTCGCGCCGCCCCTGACCTACGTCGGCGATGAACAGGTTGCCCGAGGTGCGGTCGAAAGAGATGCGCCACGGATTGCGCAAGCCGTACGCCCAGATCTCGTCGTCCCCGGGATCGCCCACGAACGGGTTGTCTGCGGGGATGGCATACCGGTCGAAAGGCCCGGCGCCTGTGCCGTTTACGTCGATGCGCAGGATCTTGCCGAGCAGTTCGCTCGTGATGTCCTGGCCGTTTTCCAGCGGATCGCCCGCGCCCCCTCCGTCACCCGTCCCGAGGTAGAGGTAGCCATCATCAGGCCCGAAGGCCATCGCGCCACCGTTGTGGTTCGAATTCGCACTGTGCTCGATCCGGAGCAGCACTTGTTCCGTGCTGGGACTCACCGATGTCTTGCCGGCGTTCGCCTGCAGCCGGGAAACGATGATGTCCCCGTCCGATCGCGTGTAATAGACATAGAGGAATCGGTTCGTTGCGAAGTCTGGATGGAACGCGACATTCAAGAGGCCGCGCTCGCCGCCTGCGGAGACTGGTCCTCTCAGGTCCAGGAAGGTGCCCGTCACCCGCCCGCCTTTGACGACGCGAACGCGGCCGTCGCGCTGCACGACGAACAGGCGGCCGGAGCCGTCCTTGGCATGGGTCACACCGAGCGGGCTGCTGAGCCCGCCGGTGACCCGCACCACGGTCAGCTGCCCCGAGACGAGCGCCGCGGGCTCGATGGCCTCGGTGGTCTGCTCGGCAGGCGCCGCGACCTGTGGCTCTTCCGCGGCCACGGGGATCACGCTGAAGAGCGTCGCGGCGGCCGCCAGGATCGCCGGCAAGGCGGTTCGCAGGTGGCGTCGGGTCATCATGGGCTATCCCTCCGGTGGGACCGCGAACGCGCGGTACAGGAATGCGGCCATCTGGCCGCGGGTCACAGGATCCTTGGGGCAATAGAGGCCAGCGCCGCAGCCGCCCGTGATCCCGGCCTCGAAGAGGCTGTCGATATCGGCCTCATGGGTCGAACCGTTGTCGTCCCTGAAGTGGTTCGGCTCGGTGGCGGGCGGAAGGTCGAGCGTCCTGACGAGGAAGCTCGCCATCTGGCCGCGGGTGACGCTGTCGTGCGGGCAGAAGCGGCGCGGCGCGCAACCGCCGGTGATGTGCGCCGCGGCCAGGCGATTGATGGCCGCCTCGCCGGTCGCGCCGTCGTCGTCGTCGAAGAAGTCCTCCTTGGTCGGCGGCAGGTCCGTCGCCCGATCGATGAACAGCGCCATCTGTGCGCGGGTCACGGAGTTGCCGTAGCAGTACAGGTCGACGAAGCAGCCGCTGGTGACGCCGTTCGCGAACGCCCACGCGATGTGGGGCTCGAAGGTCGTGCCTCTCCAGTCGTTGATGCAGCCGGTCCCTCGACTGACGACCGAAACCGAGGTGCCGCTCGAGCCGAACCGCACCTTCGTCCACCCGCACCGCCCCGTCTCGTCTTCCTCGAGGAACCAGTCGTTCGGGTCGGACATCGCGCGGACCGTGTACGTCCCACCCGGCAACCCGGTGATGTCGATCCACTGGTGCGGGAGGCTCCAGCGGTACGTGTCCGCCCATCCGACCGAGATCCCGGTCCGCGACGTCAGCGCGGTCCGTCCGCCACACCACGATTCGCGGTAGTGCCGGCTGCCCGGCGAGCGCGGCAGGCTGGGTGACCAGTGCGTCGTATCGAAGAAGCAGTACCCGACCTTGCGGTCGGCCCTCGTGCCGTGGCCGGACCACAGGTGGTAGGCCATCATGCTCTTGACGTGCCAGTGGTTGTGGCCGTCGCCGCCGTAGATCAGCGCGGCATCGGTGTCCATCCGCCGCTCCCCGCCGGCCGTGTTATCGATGACCTGCTGCACGCGCCACGGAGACGAGGAGTTGGGGCGGCGCGCGAGGATCTCGATGGGTCCTGCGCCCTTGTTGATGAGCACGCCCGTGAACCGGAGGAGACGCCGGCCGCCGGTGTTGACGATCCGGAACTGGGACGGGCTGGCCGCGCTCAGGTCGGGGAGTCGGTCAGCCGCCGCAGCGACCTCGGGCGTCGCCCACGTCGGTACCAGGGCGATGAGAGCAAGGGATGCGGCGAACAGGATGCGTCTGGCGGACCCCCGGCCCGTTTGGCGCTTCGTCACCTCGACACGGTACACGAGCGGGCAACCCCGCGCTGGTCCACCCGTCGCTGCGGCTGGCTCATCGACGGGCCCCGGGCCGGGTCATCCGGCCGGTGCGGCCTCGCGTTCCGCGGCGCGCTTGAGATCCTCCGCCCGACCGACTTCGCGGCGACGGTCGTGCTGGGAGAGGGCCCGCTTCCGCAGCCGGATGGACAGCGGTGTCACCTCCACGAGCTCGTCGCCGGAGATGAACTCCAAGGCACTTTCGAGCGTGATCGGTCGGGGCGGGGTCAGCCGCAGGGACTCGTCATGGGAGTGGGTCCGGATGTTGGTGAGCTTCTTCTCCTTGGTCGGGTTGACGTCCATGTCGCCCGAGCGGCTGTTCTCGCCGACGATCATGCCCTCGTAGACCTCGACGCCCGCACCGATGAACAGCTCCGCACGCTGCTCGAGGTTGAACAGGCCATACGAGTTGCTCGTGCCGGCGCGATCGCTTACCAGCACCCCGTTCGTACGGTGGGTCACCTCGCCTGCCCACGGGCCGTAGCCCTCGCCGATCTGGTGCAGGAGCGCGGTGCCGCGGGTATCGGTCAGCAGTTGCCCGCGATAGCCGATCAGGCCGCGGACGGGCAGCACGTACTCCATCCGGACGCGACCGTCGGCATCGGTGCTCATCTGGTCGAGGCGGCCCTTGCGGCCGGCCATGGCGCCCTGGATCTCCCCGATGTAGTCGGGCGGGATGTCGATGGTCACCCGCTCGTACGGCTCCTGCATCTCGCCATCGACCGTGCGCAGCAGCACCTCGGGTCGGGAGGCGGTGAGCTCGAAGCCCTCGCGGCGCATCTGCTCGATGAGGACCGCGAGCTGGAGCTCGCCCCGGCCGCGGACCTCGAACGCCTCGGCGGTCTCGGCCGGCCGGACCTCGATCGACACGTTGCCGAGGACCTCCTTGTCGAGGCGGGCCTTGATCTGGCGGCTCGTGACGTACTTGCCCTCGCGTCCGGCCAGCGGCGACGTGTTGACGCCGAACGTCATGCGCAGCGTCGGCGCGTCGACGTCCAGCCGCGGCAGCGGGCGCGGATCGGCCGGGTCGGTCAGCGTGTCGCCGATGGTCACCTCGGGCAGGCCCGCGACGCTGACGATGTCGCCCGGTCCCGCCTCGGTGATGTCGATGCGGTCGATCCCGTGCGCCGTCTGCAGGCTCGTCACGACCCCGCTGAGCGTGACCGTCCGGCCTGGCTCCACGGTTCCCGCCGTGTCGTCCGCCTCTTCGCGAACGATGGTGATGCGCTGGCCCACGTTGATCCGGCCGTTCCAGATCCGCCCGACGGCCATCCGGCCGACGTAGTCGTTGGCGCTCAGGTTGGTGACCAGAAGCTGGAGCGGATGATCGGGCGTATAGGTCGGAGCCGGCGTGACGTCGATGAGCACGTCGAACAACGGCCGAAGGTCTTCTCCGGGCTCGTCGAGCGAGGTCGTGGCCGTGCCCGCCTTGGCGTTCGTGTACAGGACCGGGAAGTCGATCTGGTCCTCGTCGGCGCCGAGATCCATGAACAGCTCGTAGACCGCATCGAGGACCTCGGCCGGACGGGCGTCCGAGCGGTCGATCTTGTTGATCGCCACGATCACCGGGAGGCGGCGCGCCATCGCCTTCTGGAGCACATAGCGGGTCTGCGGAAGCGGACCCTCGGCGGCATCCACGAGCAGCAACACCGAGTCGACCATGAGCAGGGAGCGCTCGACCTCGCCGCCGAAGTCGGCGTGTCCGGGCGTATCGACGATGTTGAGGCGGATGTCGGCGTAGTCGATGGTGGTCTGCTTGGCGAGGATCGTGATGCCCTTCTCACGCTCGAGGTCGCCCGAATCCATGACCCGATCCACGACGGCCTGGTTGGTGCGGAAGGCGCCCGTCTGGCGCAGCATCGCGTCCACGAGCGTGGTCTTGCCGTGATCGACGTGGGCGACGATGGCGACGTTGCGCAGGTCTTCGCGGCTGGCCGCGGCGTGGCTGGTGGCGCTTGCAGAGGGGCTGTCGGGCACGGTGGGGCGGGACTCCGGTGGTGATGGGGACGGCCGATTGTCCCACGGAACGCCTGCTAGCATCGATGGCCTCATGACCGTTGCCGCCGTGATCCTGTCCGCGACCGCACAGGGCGCCGTCACGGACACCCTGGGCCAGCCACGCGTCCGGCGGCTCGTCGACATCGCCTGGTCCGGTGGTGCCCTGCCAGTGGTGGTCGTCTCGCCCGACGACGGTGGCGCAGTCGCGGCGGCGCTGGTCGGGAGCGAAGCGGTGTTCGGGGCACCCGCCGCGGCCGAGGCGGGCCCGGCCGGCCAGATGGTCCGCGGCGCGGAACTTGCCCTCGCCGAGGTCCGCGAGACGAGTGCCGTCCTGGTCTGGCCGGCGCGGATGACGTGGGTCGGACCGGAGACGGTGACCTCGCTCATCGAGGCGCACGGCCCGGACGCTGCGACGATCCTGCGACCGGCCTGGAACGGGACGCCGGGCTGGCCGGTGCTCGTCCCGATCGCGCACCTCGCGGCCCTGCGCGGCGTGGCGGCGGACCGGATGCCGCCGGATGTGATCGATGAGCTCGTCGCCGCCGCACCATCACGGATCGTGGAGGTGGGCGACCCAGGCGTCGTCCATGACGCCGAGACTGCGTTCGCGGACCTGCCGCCCTACGACGGACCGCCCGACCCGCCCGCCGGCCATACCCACGAATGGGGTGACGGCGTGGAAGAGGACGGTGTCGACGAGGGCGTGCCCGGGGAGGGCCGTGGCCTCGCGCCGTTCCCGCAGGCGGCCGACGACGCGGCGGTCGACCTGGACTGAGCTCGCTGGCCGGCCTCAGTCGGCAGCCGGAGCGGTCTCGTCGCGGCTCCGCAGCCCGTCTCGCAACCGCGCCAGCGGGATCGTCGCGACCGCGATCCCACCGATGACCAGCGCCACCCCGGCCAGCTGCGCCGCCGACGGCCGCTCGTCGAGCAGCACCATGCTCAGCAGCACCGTGAGCGGCGGCTGCACGAGCAGGATGATCGACGTCACGACCGCCGGCAGGCGCGGCAGGGCCAGCGAGATGCACAGGTAGCCGATCGACTGCGACGTCACCCCGAGGAGCGCGAGCCAGGCGAGGCTGGCCAGGCCCGGGGTCATGTCGAGGTCCCCCATGACCAGCCCGACCGAACCGGCCACGAGGGCGGTGCCGATCGTGGCGATCGCGACCGGACCTGCCGGTCGCCGGGCGTCCCGTCCCCCGATGCGGATCAACAGCAGGTACCCGGAATAGCACAGGGCCGTGGCCACGCCCAGCACGACCCCGAGGGCCGGGTTCGCGCCATACGCCCCCGCTCCCACGACCCCGGAGATCAGCACGACCCCGACGAGCACGACGGGAACCGCGATGAGGGTCGCCCGCGACGGCCGCTCCCCGAAGACCAGCCACGCGACGACACCCACGACGAGGACCTGGAGGTTGCCCAGGACCGTCGCCAGCCCTGCCCCGACGTACTCGATGGCGTGGTGCCAGAACATCAGGTCGCCCGCGAAGAAGATGCCGGCGACGATCGCGAAGCGCCTGGCACGACCCGGCAGCGGCCCGTACCGACGCCGCTCCGCCGCGGCCACGAGCAGGAGCAGCGGGAGCCCGAACAGGGCCCGGTACACCGTGCCCGTCGAAGGCGACACGTCCGCGTACTGATAGAAGATGCCCGAGAACGCGATGCACATCGCCCCGATCAGCGCGGCGAGCCGCGGCCGGCGCGCGATCGCGTCGAGCGCTGGGATCCCGGTGTCCGCCGCCGTGCCGGCGGTCAGTCGTCGACCTCGCCCGTGCCGTCGCGCGACACGTCAGCCTTCCGCGGCTGGCTTTGGCGGGAGACCCACGAACCGCAATCCGAGCTCCTCGTACTGCTCCGGCTCGGGTGCCGAGGGTGCCTCGAGCATCGGGTCACTGCCAGACTGGGTCTTGGGGAAGGCCATGACCTCGCGGATGTTCGTCTGCTGGGCCAGGAGCGCCGCCCAGCGATCGATCCCGAGGGCGATCCCGCCGTGTGGCGGCGCGCCGAACTCGAACGCGTCAAGCACCGCCCCGAACTTGTCGCGCATCCCCTCGAGGGTCTGGCCCTGGAGTAGGAAGCTGCGTTCCAGGAGATCGCGGCGGTGGATCCGCACCGACCCGCCACCGAGCTCCCAACCGTTCAGCACCAGGTCGTACTGGAGCGCCCGCGCCCGGCCCGCGGGATCCTCGGGCGATGGCTTGGCCGGGTCCCCGGACACCGTCACGAGCAGCGCCTCGTCCTCCGGGACCACGCCGCTGAACGGGTTGTGGGTCGCGTCCCAGCGACCGAGCTCCTCGTCCCACTTGTACATCGGGAAGCGGTTGACCCAGGCATAGGCCAGGACGTTCGGGTCCGCGAGACCCAGGCGTTCGCCCAGCTCGGCGCGGAGACGTCCCAGCACTTCGGCGGTGACGGCTGCGGTGTCGGCGACGACCAGGATGAGGTCGCCCTCCCCCGCCCCGCTCAGCTCCACGATCGCGCGTTGGGCCTCGTCGGTCAGGAACTTGGCGATCGGGCTCTTGATCTCGCCGCCGGGCTCGAGCGCCAGGTAGGCCAGCCCCTTCGCCCCGAACCTTCGGGCGCGGTCGGTCAGCTCATCGATCTCGCGGCGGGTGATGCCGGCCATGCCCGGGGCGACGATCGCCTTGACGCGCCCGCCAGCCGCCAGCGCTTCGTCGAACACCTTGAACCCCGAAGCCGGTGACAACGCCGGCGCGAGGTCCACGAGCTCCATCCCGAACCGCACGTCCGGCTTGTCGCTGCCGAACCGGTCCATGACCTCGTCGTAGGTGAAGCGCGGGAACGGGACCTGCTGGAGCGGGCGCTCGGGCGTGGTGGCCTTCGAAACTTCGATGGCCATCTCCTCGATGAACGCCATCACGGTTTCTTCGTCGACGAAGCTCATCTCGAGGTCGAGCTGCGTGAATTCCGGCTGGCGATCGCCGCGCAGATCCTCATCGCGGTAGCAGCGCGCGATCTGGAAGTAGCGGTCGATGCCGGCCACCATCAGCAGCTGCTTGAGTTGCTGGGGGCTCTGCGGGAGCGCGTACACGCTGCCGGGCTGGAGCCGGCTCGGGACGATGAAGTCGCGCGCGCCTTCCGGAGTGCTCTTGATGAGCGTCGGCGTCTCGACCTCCACGAAGCCGTTGGCGTGGTGGACCTGGCGGATCGCCTGGACCATCCGGCTGCGCAGCAACAGGCGGTCGGCCATGGGCTGGCGGCGGATATCGAGGTAGCGGTATTTCAGCCGCAGGCCCTCGTCGACCGGCGCGTCGGGCTCGTTGATGTAGAACGGCGTGGTCTTCGCCTCGGAGAGGATCTCGAACTCGGTCGTCTGGAGCTCGATCTCCCCCGTCGGAAGCCGCGGGTTCTCCGTTCCGGGCTGCCGCTTGGCGACCGTGCCCCGGACATCGATGACGAATTCGCTCCGCACCCGGCTCGCGGTCGCGTGGGCCTCTGGCGCATCGGCCTTGTCCACGACGACCTGGGTGATCCCGTGGCGATCGCGCAGGTCCAGGAAGATGAGCTGGCCGTGATCGCGGCGGCGATGGACCCAGCCAGCGAGCCGGGCCTCGGTCCCCGCGTCGGCGGCCCGCAGCTGACCCGCGGTATGGGTGCGGTAGGGCGTGGCAAGGCTCGGGCTCGGGTCGGTCATGGCCGGGTCATGGTATTCGGTCCGGTCTGCCGACCGTGCGCTGCCATGCGGTCAGTCACGGTCGCGCGAACGCATCAGCTCCCGTGGCGGTGGGCGGCGTGGGCCCGCGCGATCTCGCGTCCCACGTCCGCGACCGGGACGACCTTCTGGGTCCCGGCGGGCAGGTCCCGCAGCTGGACGTCGCCGTCGGCCAGCTCGTCGCCGACGATGACCGCGAAGTGGGCGTGCTCCTTGGCCGCCGACTCGAGCTGCTTGCCCAGCTTTCGCCGGCCGAGCTCGGCCCGGGCCGTGAGGCCGGCGCCACGGAGCTCCGTGGCGATCCGCAGGCGGCTCACGGTGTCGTCCGGGTCGGCTCCCACGACGACCACGGTGGGCGGGGCGTCCGCTGTGACTCCCCCGCCCTGCTCGTCGATCGCCAGGAGCAGACGGTCCAGCCCGACCCCGAAGCCGATGCCCGGCGTCGGTCGACCGCCGAGCAGCTCCACGAGGCCGTCATACCGGCCGCCGCCGCCGAGCGCCTGCTGCTGTCCCTCGCGGCCCGCGATGTAGAACTCGAATGCGGTCCGCGTGTAGTAGTCGAGACCGCGGACCAGGCCGGGCTCGACGCGATACGGCACGCCGAGGGCGTCCAGGTGGGCACGCACGCTCGCGAAATGGTCGGCGCATGCGTCGCACAGCCGGTCCGTGATCTTGGGCGCGTCGGCGTTGATCGGCGCCATGACCGGGTCCCTCGAGTCGAGCAGGCGCAGGACGTTGCGCTCCAGCCGGTCACGCTCGAGCGCCGGCAGCTCGGCGGTGTGCGCGCGGTAGTAGTCGGTCAGCTCCGCCACGTACGCCGGGCGGCACGCAGCGTCGCCGATCGAATTGACGAGAACCTCGACGCCGGTGAGTCCGGCGTCCGCGTAGAACCGTGTCCCGAGCTCGATGATCTCGGCGTCGACGGCCGGTCCCGGGTCGCCGATCGCCTCGACGTCGAACTGCCAGAACTGGCGGTACCGACCCGCCTGCGGGCGGTCGTAGCGGAACATCGGGCCGATCTCGTAGACCTTCACCGGCTGCGGCCACGTCTGCATCCCGTGCTGGACGTACGCCCGCGCGATCCCGGCGGTGGGCTCCGGGCGGAGCGACCACGATTCGGCCTCGTCGGAACGGGGCACGATCCGGAACAGCTCCTTCTCGACGATGTCCGTGACCTCGCCGACGCCACGCTCGAAGACCGCGGTCTGCTCGAACATCGGCGTCTCGATGCGGCCGTAGCCGTAGCGGGTGGCGAGGTCCGCGGCGAGCCGCTCGAGCCGCGTCCAGGCGGCCGTCTCGGTCGGCAGGAGGTCGCGCGTGCCCCGTGGGGCCTTGAAGGTCGGCATCGATGGGAGTCTAGGGCGTCAGGCGGCGAGCAAGGAACCGGGTCAGCCCAGGTCGCGCTGGACGTTGATGACGTCCTTGAGGTTCTCGATGCGGCCCATGACCCGGGCCAGCTGCGACACCGAGTGGACCTGGAGCGTGGCGGTCACCACCGCCGTGTGATCCGGCGTCACCCCGACGGACGCGGCCACGATGTTGACCTTGTTCTCCGCCACGACCTGGGTGATGTCGCTCAGCAGGCCGGTCCGGTCGTACGCCTCCACCCGGATCGCGATCGGGTACGTCTGGGTCGCCTCCGCCTCCCACTCGACGTCGATCAGCCGGCTGACCTCGCGCTCGTTGACGACCGTGGGACACGACTGGAGGTGGACGGTCACGCCCTTGCCGCGGGTGATGAAGCCCACGATCGGGTCGCCGGGGATCGGCGAACAACACTTGGCGAACCGGACGAGCAGGTCGCCGACGCCCTTGACCCGCACGCCACCGGTCCGGGCGACCTGCTGTGGCGGGGCGACGGTCGGGAGCTGGCTCTGGCCGTCGTCGACCACGCCGAGGCGCATGACCACGGTCTGGGCGCCGACCGCGCCATAGCCGATCGCCGCGTAGAAATCGTCCGCGGTCTCGTAGTTGTACTGGCGGCCGACCTCGGCGATCTTGTCCTGCCCGACCGCCCCGATCGACGTCCTGGCCAGCCGCCGCAGCTCGCGCTCGAGCGACTCCTTGCCGTGGCTGATGTTCTCGTCGCGGTCCTTGCGCTTGAACCATTGGCGGATCTTTTCGCGAGCGTGACTCGTGCGGACCACGTTGAGCCAGTCGCGCGAAGGGCCGTGCTCGCCCTTCGTCGTCACGATCTCGACGATGTCGCCGTTCTTGAGCCGATAGTCGAGCGGGACGAGCCGGTTGTTCACCTTCGCGCCGATCGTGCGGTGACCGACGTCGGTGTGGATGCGATAGGCGAAGTCGAGCGGTGTCGCGCCGGCCGGCAGGTCCTTGATATCGCCCTTGGGCGTGAACACGAAGACCTGGTCCTGGAAGATGTCGAGCTTGATGCCCTCGACGAACTCGGTCGCGTCGGACTCGGACACGTCCCGCTGCCAGTCCATGAGCTGGCGCAGCCAGGCGAGCTTGGCGTCGTACTCGCGGTCGGACTTGGTGCCTTCCTTGTAGCGCCAGTGGGCCGCGATCCCGACCTCCGACACCTGGTGCATCTGATGGGTCCGGATCTGGATCTCGAGCGGTTTGCCGTCGATGGCGATGACGGCGGTATGAAGCGACTGGTAGAGGTTGTTCTTGGGAACGGCGATGTAGTCGTCGAACTGGCCCGGGATCGGTCGCCAGATGCTGTGGACGATGCCGAGGGCCGCGTAACAGTCGCGGACGTCCTCGACGAGCAGGCGGATGGCGTACACGTCGTAGATCTCGCCGAACTCCGCGCTCTTGCGCTGCATCTTTTTCCAGATGCTGTAGATGTGCTTGGGCCGGCCCTCGACGTCGGCGTGGATGCCCGCCGCCTCGAGCTGCGGCTTGAGCTCGGCGATCGCCCGGTCGATGTACGTCTCGCGGCCCTTGCGCCGCGTGTCGAGGAGCTTGGCCAGCTCGCGGAAGCGCTCGGGCTCGAGCGCCTTGAAGGCGAGATCCTCGAGCTCCCACTTGATCTGCCAGATGCCGAGGCGCTCGGCGAGTGGGGCATAGATCTCCATGGTCTGGCGGGCGATGCGCTGCTGCTTGTCCGACGGCAGGCCGTACAACGTGCGCATGTTGTGGAGGCGGTCCGCGAGCTTGATCAGGACGACCCGGATGTCCTGGGCCATGGCCAGGAGCATCTTTCGGATGTTCTCGGCCTGCTGCTGCTCGTGGCTATGGGTGCTGAAGCGGGACAGCTTCGTGACGCCGTCGACGAGCTGGGCGACCTCGCCGCCGAAGCGCTCCTCGATGTCGGTCAGGCTGTATTCGGTGTCCTCGGGGACGTCGTGCAGGAGCGCGGCCTGGACCGCGATCGGGTCGATGCCGAGCTCGGCCACGATCTGGGCGGACGCGATCGGGTGCGTGACGTAGGTCTCACCTGTCGCACGACGCTGGCTGGCGTGGGCCTCGACCGCGAGGTCGAAGGCGGCATCGACGGCGGTGAGGTCTGCGGTCGGGTGGTGCTCCGCGATCGACGCCTTGAGGGCGGTGCGCAGGGCCTCCAGGTCGACCTTGCCGCCGGCCGTCACCCGCGACAGGACCTGGGGACGCCGCGGCCCGCGACGCTTGGCGGTCTTCGTTCGCGCCGGCTTCTCCACGACGGCGGCCGCGGGCTTGTCCACCACGGCCGGCGCAGGCTTCACCGGCGCCTTCTCGACGGCGGTCGGTTTCCTCGTGGTCTTGGGGCGGGGTGAGGTGGCGGCCATGGCCCGAAAAGGATAGCAGCGGACCCTTCGTTCTCAGGCCCGCTGGTCGTCCCGGGTCAGGCCCGGTACCCGAGTTCGGCCAGCAGCTCGAGCGCGGTCGCCCGTTCATCCCACGGCTGTTCACCGTCCGGACCGATGATCGACTGCTCGTGGCCCTTGCCGGCCAGCAGCACGATGTCGCCGGGGCGGGCGGCCTCGAAGGCGGTCGCGATGGCCGTCCGGCGGTCGGCGATGACCTGCAGGTCTCCCCCACGCCGCTTGCCGGCGGCCTCCGCGCCCCGGGCGATCTCGTCGAGGATGGCCTCGCGGTCCTCGCCGCGCGGGTCCTCGTCGGTGACCACGACGAGCCTGGCCCGTTCGCCGGCGATCCGGCCCATCTGCGGCCGCTTCGCGGTATCCCGTTCGCCCGCCGACCCGAAGACCGCGATCAGGCCCCCGCCGCGCGCCGCTGCGGCCGGCGCGAGCAGGTCCAGGACGGTCTGGAGCGACGCCGGGCTATGGGCAAAGTCGACCACGACACCGAACGGCTGGCCAGCCTCGATCCGCTCCATCCGGCCCGGGACTCCCTCGAGCGAGGCCATGCCTTCGAGGACGGCGGCGCGGTCAAGGTCCAGCACCTCGCCCAGCGCGACGACCGCGAGGGCGTTGTGGACGTTGAAGCGGCCGGCAAGCTGGAGGTCGAGGGTCGAGGTGCCGCCCGGGGCTTCGACGTCGGCGCGAAGGCGGTCGGCGTCCTCGGTGATGCGGATCGCGCGGACGTCCGCCGCGGTCTCGGTGCCGTACGTCACGACCCGGGCGCCGGCGTCACGAGCCGTCCCGATGAACGCGCCGGCCGATGGGTCGTCGATGTTGACGATGGCGGCCGAAGCCACCGGACGCGGCTTGCGCACGAGCCGCGCTGCTCGCAGGCGATCGAACAACGACAGCTTCGCGTCCCGGTAGGCCTCCCAGGTGCCGTGCAGCTCGAGATGCTCGTGGGTGAGATTCGTGAGGATGGCCACGTCGTAAGCCACGCTCGCGACGCGATCGAGGGCGAGCCCGTGCGAGGTCGTCTCGATGACGGCGATGTCGTCGCCGGCGTCGACCATGGCCCGCAGCGTCGCCTGGAGCTCGGGGGCCTCAGGGGTCGTGGCGTGTGCCTCGTGGGCGTCTGTACGGCCGCCGATGCGCGTTGCGATCGTCCCGATCATCCCGGCTCGCCGACCCGCGGCCTCCAGCGCCGCGACCGCCAAGTAGGCGGTCGTCGTCTTGCCGTCCGTTCCGGTGATCCCGACCACCGTGAGCGCGTGCGACGGATCGCCGTACCACCACGCCGCGGCGCTGGCGAGGGCCGGCCGGGACGCGTCAACGACGAGCTGCGCGGCGGCCACCTCGGGGAGTGGCCGCTCCACGATCAGGACGACCGCCCCGCGGTCCACCGCGGCGGTCGCGAAGTCGTGGCCGTCCGCGTGCTCACCGGGCACGGCCACGAACAGCGCGCCATCCTCCACGGTGCGCGAATCGTGCGTGACCGAGGTGACGGCGACATCGGCGAGCGCGGCGCTGCCGGCGGCTCGTCCGTCGAGGCGCGTCCCGCGCAGGCGGCCCTCGGCGGTCAGGCGCGCGATGAGCTCGCCGAGCGGGCGGATCGCGGGGAGGTCGCCGGGCCGCGGGGAGCCGCTCATGCTGGGGCGCCGGTCATCGACGCACGAGCCTCGCGGCACGCGCCGCCGCCCGTCCCGCCCGATAGCGCCACGGCCGGATCACCCGCTCGTGGGCCCCGGTCATCTCGACCCAGTGGGCGCCGAACGAGCGCTTGTGCTCGTACAGGCCGAACATCGGCTCGCCGTCCACCGGCTCGCGGTGGTAGGGCGCGATGTCGACCCCGCCCAGGTCCATCTCGGTGCAGCGTTCGCGCATCGCCAGCTGGATCGCCCGCCAGCGCAGCAGGTGCATGAGGCCCGGGTGGTCGCTCCGCGCGCCGGTGCGATCCGCGGAGTGGACGGTCGTCAGGCGCCCCCCGTGGCGGTACAGGACCAGCCCGCCGATCGCTGTCGCGGCGTCGTCGTTCACCTCGAGATACACGAGCAGGCCCTGATCGTGGGCGAGCCGCCACCAGGGCACGAAGGCCGTGCGCGGGCCGAAATGGAAGCCGCGCCGGCCACCCGTCGACTCGAGCATCGAGTAGAACCCGTGCAGGGCCTCGCCGAGCGGCCGGGTGGGCGCCACGAACACGTCCTCGTCGTCCGTCCAGCCGGCCGTGTCGTAGCGGGCGACCCGCAGGCCGGCGCGTTCGGCGCCGTTGATGCGCTGGCGGGTCGACTTGCCGAACCCGGCGCGGATGTCGTCGTCGGTCGCGTCCGCGGGGAGCGGCAGCGAGATCCGATGGCGCGACGGCTGGATCTCCGGGATCGGCCGGAAACCCGCCCCGCGGATCCGGTCCCCGTAGCCCGTGTCGGCCGGGATCTCGGCATCGGTGGCCAGGACGTCCACGCTCTGGCCGGAGAGGTAGTCGGTGACGGCCGCGAGGCGATCCGCGGTGACCTCGGCGGCCTCCCCGGCGGAGATCGGTCCGCGCGGCAGGTACGCACTGGAACCGCCGATGAACGGCCACGCCCGTTCGAGCGCCAGCACCGCGAATCCATCCTCGAAGCGCAGGAACCGCGGCCGCCACCCAGAGGCCCGGCGATGCTCGGCCCAGGCCAGCGACTGATAGACATGGCCGCCCGGCGCTTCCACCGCGCGACGATCCCAATCGGCTTGCTCCGTCGGGGTCGCCGGCGTGGCCTCCTCGACGTTCACTCCGCGCCGCCGAACGCCGATGCGCTCCCGCCACCACCCAGGCCGTGCCGGCGGCGCGACCACCAGACCCGGGCGCGACCGGCCCCCTCGTACACCGCGCGTCCGAACGGGTCGAGCACGAGGTCCCACGCACCGATGTAGCGGACCTCGCGACCCCCGAATCCGGTCTTGAAGTGCGCGATGCCCCCGGTCGCGAGACCCCACAGGTCGTAGCTCGTGGCGCCCTGCTCCCGGGAGGTCCGGATCGCCTCCCACTTGAGCAGGTAGTTGGCCCGGCTCTCGGCGCCCGCCTGGGTCATGCCGCCGTACGGCTCCACGACCCGCGGCCCGCACCGCACGAGGAAGAGCGTTGCGAGCGGTTCACCATCGGCGGCCTGGGCGAACAGCAGCCGGGCGCGGCCGGCCGGTCGATAGGCCTCCCAGACGTCGCGGTAGGCACCCTCCGTCCGAATCAGGAATCCGGCCCGGTCCGCGGTATCGCGGTAGATCCGGTAGAACTCGCCGAGTCGGTCGCCCTCGGCGTCCACCACGACCACGCCGGCAGTCTTCGCCTTGTTGACGTACTGGCGCCATTTCTTGCGGAGGTCGCCCCACAGCGCGTCCTCGTCCGCCCGCAGGTCGATGATTCGGGTCGATGACGGCTGGATGGGCGCCGCCGGCCGCCAGCCCGCCTCGCGCAGGGCCGACCGAAGCGAGCCATCGGCGTCGCGTGGGCCGTCGAGCTCGATCTCCGGGTCGATGCGCAGGTGCGAGACCCTCCCGGCGGCGGCCGGGAGGTCGGTGCGGATCGCTTCGGTGAACGTGCCGATCTCCTCTTCCGACCACGTCCCGGCGACGGGACCGCGGGGTGCATAGGCGAACGCCCACGGCAGCGGACGTGGACGCCGGACGAGGACCTGGGCGCCGATGGCATCACCGGTTCGCACCTGGTGCGCCGACCAGCCGTTGACGGCCTTGACGCGCGCCCACGCCTCGAGTTGGAGGTAGGAGCCGGGATCGCTCGACTCGACGAAGGCGTCCCAGTCGCTCGGGTCGGCCGTGGCCGTCACGACACGCGCGGGCGGCGGAGCGCGTCGACCATGATCCCGACGATAGAGCGCAATTCCTCGATCCGCAAGGCGAGCGAGGCGACCACGAAGACCGCCGCATAGACGGCACTGACGATCACGATGACCCCGATCAAGCCGGGCACGTTCGCGAACCCACCGGCGCTCGGGTCGGGGGCCAGCAGCGGGCCGACCTTGTCGTGGGCGATGAGACCGGCCAGGCCCGCGACTCGCCGTCGCAAGGAGGACCCGCAGCCCGAGCCATGCGACCGCGGCGAACCCGAGCTGGCCGACCCGGCGCCGCAGCAGGACCAGCAGGAATGCCGCCTCGAGCCAGGCGGCGATCGCGATGGCGAGCGCGATCCCGGGCAGGCCCAGCGGCCCGACCATCACCACGGCGAGGGTGGTGTTGATGATGACGGCCATGACCGCGATCGCCACGGGCGTCCGCGTGTCGTGGAGCGCGTAGAACGCCCGGGCCAGGACCGCGATCAGGGCATGTGCGACGAGCCCGACCAGGAAGGCGAGCAGGGTGTCCGCGGTCAGCTCGATCACCGACCGCTCGAATCCGAAGAACAGGACGGCGACGATCTCGACGCTCAGGATGGCGCCGACGGCCGCGATGGGCAGCATCAGGACGGTGAGGAAGCGCAGCGCCCGGGTCAGCAGCGCGACGAACTCGGTCCGGTTGCCGGTCGCGATCTCTCGCGACAGCGATGGGAAGAGGACGACCCCGAGCGGCACGCCGATGACGCCGATCGGGATCTGGAGCAGGGTGAACGCATACGTGAAGGCGGTCACGGCCCCGAGACCGAGTCCGGTGGCCAGGCCCGTGACCACGAGGAACGTGATCTGCGTCGCCCCGAGCCCGATCGCCCGCGGGGCCATCAGTCCGAGGGTCTTCCGGGCGGCCGAATCAGCGGTATCGATGATGGGCTGGTAGTGGAACCCGATGGCCCGCAACGGGGCGACCTGGACCAGGAGGTGGCCGAGCGACCCGACGACGACCCCGATCGCGAGCCCGACGGCGCCCAGCGCGGGCGCCAGCACGAATGCGGCACCGATGATCGCCAGGTTGTACACGCTCGGCGCGACCGCGGCGGCCGCGAACCGTCCACGGGAGTTCAGGACGCTCGTCGCCACCGAGCCGAGGGCGAGGAAGATCGGACTCAGCACCATGATCCGCGTCAACTCGATCGTGCGCTCCAGGGTCGCCGCATCGAAGCCGCCGGCGTAGGCGGGCACGATCACGTCGGCACCGACGAACACGATGACGCCGAGCACCGCCAGCGCGACGAGCATGAGGTTCGCCACCGTCGAGACCACGCGCCAGGCGCGTTGCTCGCCATCGGACGTCATGACGCTCGCGAGGACCGGGATGAGCGCGGACGACAGGGCCCCCGCCGCCACGAGCTGGAACATCAGATCAGGAAGGCGGAACGCGGCGAAGAAGGCGTCCAGCTCGGACGTCGGGAGGTTGTTGCCGATGACGACGAGGCGCACCCAGCCGAGCACGCGCGAGAACAGGAACGCCCCCGAGACGATCATCCCGGCGCGGGCCAGGGTGCGCGCCGCCGTCACGGCGCGTCCCCTCGGCGGGCGCGCGGATGCGCATCGCGGTACGCGGTCGCCAATCGGCCGGGCGACACATGGGTGTAGATCTGGGTGGTCGCGAGGTTCTCGTGTCCGAGGAGCTCCTGGACGACACGCAGGTCCGCGCCACCGTCGAGCAGGTGTGTGGCGAAGGAATGCCGCAGCGTGTGGGGCGACACGCCCACGGGCAGGCCCGCGCGGCGGCACAGGCGGTCAAGCCGGTAGCGCAGCCCACGGACTCCGAGCGGCGCGCCGAGGTGGTTGAGGAAGACCTCGGTGGGCGCAGGGTCGGCATCGCCCGCGGGGCGGCGGTCCAGGAGGATCGGCCGGCCGTGATCCAGGTACGTGCCGAGGGCCGCGAGCGCCGGGCGCCCCAACAGGCCGATGCGTTCCTTGCGGCCCTTGCCGATCACCCGGATCTCGCCGCGGCGCAGGTCCAGCGACCCGAGGTCGGCCGCCGCGAGCTCGCTGATGCGCAGGCCGGCGGCGTAGGCGGTCTCGACGAGCGCTCGGTCACGCAGCGCCAGCGCGATGGCCACGGCGATCCGATCCGGGCTCGCCGCCTCGGCTTCGGTCAGCTCGGCGTCCACGGCGGCGAGCAGGCGATCGACCTGGTCGACCTCAAGGACCCGGGGGAGTCGCCGCGGCAGTCGCGGCGTCGCGATGGCGCCCCACGGATCACCCGCCGCGAGCCCCTCGCGGGCAGCCCATCGGTGGAAGGAGCGGATCGCGGCCAGCCGCTGGGCGACGGTCGTTCGCGCGGCGGTGGTCCCGAGGAGCGCCAGGTACGCGCGCAGATCTGAGCGCGCGGGACGCGCCCAGTCGACGCCACGTTCGACGAGCCATGAGAGGTAGGCGCCCACGGCCGTCGCGTACGCACGGATCGTGTGCGGGGAGGCGTCGCGGGCCGCGAGCGAGCGGAGGAACCGCTCGAGCGCCGGGTGGGTCGCAGGTTCGCCCGCGACCGAGCTCACGCTTCGGCGGCGGGTTCGGTCGGGGCCGCCCGTCGCGTGCTGCCGCGTGCGCCACCCCGCGTCGTGCGGGGCCGTCCACCGGCACGGGCACCACCGGTACGGCCGCCACGAGCCGGCCTGGCCAGCGCCGCGGGATCCGCCGGGCCACCCGGATATCGCTCGCCGGGCACGATGGCGTCGGGCGCGGCCTCGCTCGTGGACCCGCAGATCAGGCAGATCGCGGCCTCGCCCTTGCGTGCGAGCGGGCCGTCGTCGACGTCGTGCAGGCCACCAAGCGGCTCGTGGTTCGTCGTGAAATCGCACTTGGGATACTTGGAGCACCCCCAGAAGACGTTGCCGGTCCGTCGTGCGCGACGCGGGACCAGGATGCCGTCCTTGTTCTTGGGGCAAACGACCTCGAACGGCAGCGGGTCCGGCGGCGGCGGACCCTCCTTCTTGATGTAGTCGCACTCCGGGTAGCGGGAGCACCCCAGGAACGGCCCGTAGCGCCCGTTCTTGCCGACCAGCGTGCCCTCGCCGCACTTGGGGCACACCTCGCCGGCACCCTCCTGGGGCGGCAGCTCGTCGCCAGGGAGCGGCCGCGATTCCTTGTGCTCCGGGTAGAGCGAGCAGGCGAGGAAGCGGCCGTTCCGTCCCAGGCGGATGACCATCGGGTGGCCTTCCGAGCAGACCTCGTCCGTCTCCTCCGTCGTGAAGTCGCTGCGCTTGAGCTCCTTGCGCTTCTCGGCGACGCGGTCGCGCAGCGGGGCGTAGAAGGCGCGCAGGAGCGGCACCCAGGCCCGTTCGCCACGCGCGATCTCGTCGAGCTCCTCCTCCATCCGCGCAGTGAAGGCAACGTCCACGTAGTCGCCGAAGTGCTCGACGAGCAGGTCCGTCACGATCCCGGCCACGGGTTCGGGCCACAGGCGGCGCTCCTCGACCCGCACGTATCCGCGGTCGACGATCGTCGAGATGGTCGCGGCATAGGTCGACGGTCGCCCTATCCCGTGCTCCTCGAGGGCCTTGATCAGCGTCGCCTCAGTGAAGCGCGGCGGCGGTTCGGTGAAGTGCTGGGTCGGGGTGACGTCCCGGACGTCCGTGACATCGCCCTCGGCCAGGGCCGGCAGACGGCCGCTCCCCTCCTCGTCCTCGTCGGCGTCGTCATCGCGGCCCTCGGTATAGACCCGGGCGAAGCCCTCGAACAGCGTCTTCGTCGAGCTGGCCCGCAGCTCGTACGGACCGTCGGCGAGCTCGACGGTCGTGGTCTCGAGCTCCTTGGGGGCCATCTGCGACGCGAGCGCGCGCTGCCAGATGAGCCGGTAGAGGCGCAGCTCCTCGGGCTTGAGGATGTCGGCGAGGGAATCCGGGTCGCGCTTGAAGGACGTCGGCCGGATCGACTCGTGCGCCTCCTGGGCGCCCTTCGACTTCGTCTTGTACACGCGTCCCTTGGGCATCGTGAACGGCTCGCCGTAGCGAGCGGCGATGACCTCGCGGGCCTCGCCCATCGCGATCCCGGCGATCGCGGTCGAATCGGTCCGCATGTAGGTGATGAGCCCGTCCGGCGTGTCGGCGCCCTCGTACAGCCGCTGGGCGATCGACATCGTCCGCTTGGGGCTGAACGACAGCTTGCGACTCGCCTCCTGCTGGAGCGTGGAGGTCGTGAACGGCGGGGCCGGCGACCGCTTCTGGGTGCGCACGCCGATCTTGCGCACGACGGGCTTCGCATCGCGCAGCGCGGTCACATGACGCTCGGCCGTGGCCTCGTCGGCGACATCGAGCGCCTCGCCGTCGATCCGGACGAGCTCGGCGGCGAACGTGTCACCGGCGGCCGTCGCGAGGATGGCCTCGATCGTCCAGTACTCGCGAGCGGTGAAGGCATCGATCTCGCGCTCGCGCTCGACGACCAGGCGCACGGCGACCGACTGGACGCGGCCGGCCGACAGGCCACCGCGGACCTTGCGCGAGAGGAGCGGGCTGAGGGTGTAGCCGACGAGCCGGTCGACGATCCGGCGCGTCTGCTGGGCGTCGACGAGATTGCGGTCGATGTCGCGCGGGTGGGCGAAGGCCTCCTGGATCGCGGACTCGGTGATCTCGCTGAAGGTCACCCGACGGGTCTTCTCCGCGGGCACGTGGGCGGCCTCGGCGACGTGCCAGGCGATCGCCTCGCCCTCGCGGTCAAGGTCCGTCGCGAGGTAGACGAGATCCGAGCCCTTGGCGGCCTTCTCGATCTCGTTGACCTGCTTGCGCCGGTCGTCGTTGATGACGTACTCGGGCTCGAACTCGTGGTCGACGTCCACGCCGAACTTGCCCTTGCCCGGGTTCTCGGGCAGGTCGCGGACATGGCCGTAGGACGCGAGGACCTTGTAGTCGGTCCCCAGATACCGCTCGATGGTGCGCGCCTTGGCCGGCGATTCGACGATGACGAGGTTCTTTGACACGGCCGGGAGTGTAGCACCGGGTCCTTCGCCGACCCTCACCTCATTCGAGGCGCCGGCACGGGTCGGAGATCGCGCCCGAAGGGCGCGCGGCGTCAGACCTCGCGGATGCGCCGGAGGAAGTCCTCGTCGATCTCGAGGTTCTCGTCGTCGTCGAGCGACTCGGCCGCGGGCGCTGCCACGGGGACGGCGACCTCCACCGCGACCTCGAGCTCCGTGCCGACGAGCGACCGCGGCGGGATCTCGACGAACCGGACGTGGAGGTACGGGAAGAAGAAGACCGCGTTGATGTCGTCGATGAACACCGGGCGCTTGCCGTCGAGGGTCTTCATGTTCGTGCAGCGCACGCCCAGGTCGATCGCGGTCGGCAGCTCGAACAGGTCGACGACGACGGGCTGCTCGTTGTTGAGGTGGAGGACGACGTTTCGGATCATGGGCCCATGGTGGGCCGCGGCAACGCCCTTTAGGAGTGGCCCGATGGTCCGGTCTAGGGGTGGTAGAAGTCGATGACGAGCCGGACGCGCCCGCCGGACACCCAGACGCCGATGCCGGCGCGGTCGTACTGGCTGTTCATCATGTTCACGTAGTGGCCGCCGTTGTACGACTTTTCGCTCTGGAAGTACAGGTGGCTGCCGAGGACGGCGCTCCGTGGGTTCCCGGACCGGCAGCCCAGGTTCTCGGCCCAGCGGTAGCTCGTGTAGCCGGCCCGGCGCAGTCGATCACCGGGATTACCGCCGATGAAGTGGCTGCAATCGCCCCCGACTGCCAGCCGCTTGGCATACGGGCGTGCGACCTTGCTGCTGATGCCGCTGTCGAACTTGAGGGCGGCGACGTTGCGACCGCCGGGGCTGCTGCAGCCGCCACCTGACGTCACCCAGCCACCGGTTCGCGTGCAGTTCATCAGGCCCAGGTAGAACCGCTCGACCGACGCCCAGCTGCCGCCGCCGACGGAGCCACCGCCGCTACTGCCGCCACCGCCCGAGGAACCGCCGCCGGACGTCGGGGTGCTCGCGATTTGCCGCACGACGGGCTTCAGCTCGGTCCGGAACGCGATCTGCTCGGCGGACTTGAGGGGAACGTCGTCGGCGCTGCGCGCGGATCGGGCCACGGTGGCGACGACCCGCGTGTCGTAGGCGAACGACTTGGCCGGATCGAAGATGAGGACCCTGTTGTTCTCAGCGAACGTGACTTTGCCCTTCACCGGCTTGCCGGCCACGAGCACCTTGAAGGCCTTCTTCGTGGAGGCGCGGTCCATCGAGCGGCTGAATCGCACCGAGATGTCCGTGGGACGCGCCACGTCCTGTGTCCGCGCCGACGGCCGGAAGCGAACGACCGCCGGGGCGACGGCCGTCCTGACCGCCATGGCGATCCGGTCGACGGGGACGCCGTCGCGGTCCGTGACGCCCTCGACGATGAGCGTGTAGCGCGTATTCGCCTTCAGCGCCTTGCGCGGCGTGAACACGTAGCGCGGCAGGCCGTCGACGTCCGACTCGACCGTGACCGTGCCGGGGACCGCGGGATCGAGCCGGACGGCCCGTTTCACGCTCGTGGCGTCCACGGCGCGATCGAACCCGATCGAGAACGCGGTGTCGAGCGCGACCCGCTTGGCAAGCTTCTCGGTGGCCGCCACCACCGGCGTCGTCGCGCCGCGGGTCAGGAACGCCGCCCGCACGGGCTTCGTCAGCGGCCGGCCAGTTCCGGCGAGCGCGCCGGACTGCACCGTGATCGTGTGATAGGTATCCGCCGCCCAGTGCCCGACCGGCACGATGCTCACGGCGGTGTCGTCATCGCTCCAGTGCAGTTCGACGGCGGTCGGCGGCTCAACGAGGAGTGCCGACTCGACCGACGCACGCTCCATCGGCGTCGAGAATCCGACGACGGCCGGCGCACGGAGTTCGACGCCGGTGCCGACCGAGGTCCGGAACGCGGCCTGGGTTAGCGGCACGATATCGGTCGGTGGGGTCGCCGTCGTGAGGGTGGGCCGAACGAACGCCACGACCCCCAGTCCGAACGCTGCCCCGAGGCTCAGCGCGACCGCCGCGCGCACGATCCCCGATCGCCGCAGGGCGGTGGCCGCATAGATGGCAGCCAGCACCGGGACGGCGAGGATCGCGATGATGAGCTTCCGCAATACAGATCCCTGACTGGGTCAGTGGGGAGCGGCGGGGAGACATCCACGCTGCCGCTACGTCTCGTTGGGGCGTGACGCGTGACCGAGGGTAGCACTGACCTAGCGTGGCGGGCAACCCACCGGGGGGTCGTGCGGCTCATCGCGTCCTGATCGGCGTCCGCTCGCCGAGGAGTGAACCGGCGGGGCGGTAACGGCCGTGGATCCCCACGGCGAGGCCCCGGCGCTCGAGCAGGACGAGCGCGGTGAGGACGGTCGCGATCGGCAGGTCGGTGACGGCCACCAGCTCGTCGACGGTGACGTGACCGGACATCAGCTGGGCGGCGATCGCCCCTTCGACCGCCCCGAGCGACTGCGTCGTCGCCGCCGCGACCGCGTCGCGCATGCCGGCGACCGGGCGAGCGAAGCCCAGGTCCGCGATGAGCTGCGGGACGCCGGCCACGATGTGCGCCTCGTGCTCCCATTCCCGCAGGAACGCCAGGCAACCGGCCGACGCCGGGGCGTCGAGGCCGCCCGGCACGAGATAACACGGCCGGCCCTGCTCCAGCGCCCACGATGCCGTGATGAGCGCACCGCTCCGCGCAGGCGCCTCGACGACGACCGTCGCGTCGCTCAGGCCGCTGATGATGCGGTTGCGCCGGGGGAACGTCCCGTGGCTCGGCTTGACGTCCGGGGCAAGCTCGGACGCCACCGCGCCACCACCCGCGATGATCGCCGCCGCCAGCCGCGCGTGCGATCTCGGTGCGACGACGGCATGGCCGCCCCCGATGACCGCGACCGTCGTCCCGCCCGCTCGGACCGTGGCCTCGTGCGCCACACCGTCGATCCCGAAGGCCAGTCCGGACACGATCGTGGCGTCGGCGGCGACCAGGGCCGTCGCGATCCGACCCGCCGTCGTGCGACCGGCCGTCGTCGCGCGACGCGTCCCCACGATCGCCACGGCCCGCTCCCGGCTCAGGGCGCCCGGGTCGCCGGTGACGAACAGCACGTGGGGTGGCATGGCGATCGAGGCCAGGCGCGACGGGTAGGCGGGCTCTTCGACCGTCACCACGCGGACACCGAGCGAACGGACGCGCGCCACGATCTCATCGGAACGCTGGACGACGGCGGCGATCGAACGCGCGACGCCCGCATGGATCGGGGCGTGCTCACGCCCGTCCGCTCCGGCCGATCGCATCGCCATCAGCCGCTCCACGCCAGACGGCCCGCCGGCGACCTCCATGATCGCGCGGCCGTTTCCGAACGCGGCGAGCAGGGCGGCGAAGCCGACCGGGCCCAGGCCATGGGCGCTGGTCAGGGCCGTCCAGGCGTCGCGCTCGCTCGCGTACGGATCCGGCGCGTCATCCGCCATCCGTCCTCGGGCACCGGGTGCCGGTGGTCGGGAGACACTGCCAGGGCCGCCCAGCGACGCATCCGCGGCCGGCGGATGCGTCGTGCCGGTCCCGACGCCGAGCATCAGGACGCCAGGGCCTCGGCGGCGCGTGCCGCCGGTGAGCGGTACCACGCGGCCTCGTCGAGGTGGACCGCATCCACGCTCATCGAGCCATCCAGGTCGGCGATCGTACGCGCGACCCGAAGCAACCGTTCCGTGCCGCGACCGGACGCCAGCTCGTCATCGGCGAGGGCGACGACACGGGCCGCCGCGGCGGGCGAGAGCCGGCACGCCCGCCGGAGGGCCCGTCCCCGCAGCCGGCCGTTGAGGGTCCCGCGATCGAGCGCCGAACGAGCCCGCGCGGCGGCGACGCGAGCACCGACGGCCGCGGACCCCTCCGGATCCCGGACCGCGACGATCGCGCCGGCCGACATCCGCGGCATCGTGACCCACAGGTCGATCCGGTCTCGAAGTGGCCCGGACACGCGGCGGCTGTAGCGCTCGACGTCGCCCGGCGTGCACCGGCAGCGCCCTTCCGGCAAGGTGCCGGCGAAACCGCACGGACAGGGGTTCATGGCCGCGACCAGCTGGAAGCGGCACGGAAACGTCATCGTGCGACCGGCCCGCGCGATCATCACCCGTCCCTCCTCCAGCGGCTGTCGAAGGGCGTCGAGCACGTCGCGGTCGAATTCGGCCAGCTCGTCGAGGAACAACACGCCCAGGTCCGCCCGCGTGATCTCGCCGGGGGTGATGTTCGGGCCGCCACCGACCATGGCGGCATAGGACAACGTGTGGTGTGGTGACCGGAACGGCGGCCGACGGTGGAGCTCGCGAACCGGTCCCTCCCCCGCCGCCGACGCCACGATCGACACGGACAGCGCCGCCGCGTCGTCGAGCGGTGGCAGCAGCCCGGGGATCGTCCGCGCCAGCAGCGTCTTGCCCACGCCGGGCGGTCCGATCATGAGCATGCCGTGGCCACCGGCCAGGGCGATCTCCAGCGCCCGCCGCGCCTCGAGCTGGCCGCGGACTTCGGCCAGGTCCGGAACGGTCGGGGTGGCGCGTCCGTCGGGGTGATCGTGCGGTGCGTCCGCGGCGGCAGCAACGGTGTCCGAGATCGTCACGCGGGGCATCGCCACGAGCGCGCGGCGCGACCGGCGTCCGCGGACCGCGACCGACGCCTCGGCCAGGGTGGCGACCGCCACGACTTCGACACCGTCGACGAGCCGAGCCTCATCGACCGCCGAGGCGGCCACGACGACCCGGCGAACCCGCCCCCGCGCCATCGCGGCGACCATCGGCAGGATGCCCGGGACCGGGCGGACCTCGCCGCCCAGCCCGAGCTCGCCGATCAGCGCGACTGCAGCCCGGTCCGCGCGGACCTGCTCCGAGCCGAGGAGGATCCCCATGGCCATCGCGAGGTCCAGGGACGCGCCAGTCTTGCGCAGCTCGGCGGGCGCGAGGTTGACCGTGATGCGGCGCGGCGGGAACACGAACCCGGCATTGCGGATCGCCCCGCGGACCCGTTCGCGAGCCTCCTGGACCGCGGTGTCGGCGAGGCCGACGATGGTGAAGCCGGGCAGCCCCGGGGCGACGTCCACCTCGACGCGAATGAGCCGGCCGTCGAGCCCATGGAGCGTGGCGGACGGGACGACAGCCAACATGGCGCCACCCTAGCGGCGCTCGCTCACCCCGCCCTTACCGGCCGCTCACCGGCGGCTCACCTCAACGCGCGGTGACGGTCTCGGCGGCGGTCGCCTTGTCGATCGCGCGGGCGAAGTGCAGCAGTGACGCCCCGAGCGGCGAATCGGCCTTCGTGAACATGAACGGCGCCCCGGAGTTCAGGGCGCTGATCGCCCCGCGGTACTCGTTCACGACCTGGTGGTCGATGGTCCGCTTCAGGGCGCCCTCGGCGTTCTTGACGTTGATGCCGGTGAACGCATTCGATCGATTGAGCACGAGCTGGACCTTGTTCGGCGGATACCCGAGGTGGTTCATCGTCTCGAGGATGAGCCGCACATTCTTGAGACAGGACAGGTCGGCCGTCATGACGACGAATACCGTCTCGGCCACCTCGAACACGCCGAGGTTGACATCGTCGAGCCGCTTGTCCACGTCGACGAGGATGTAGTCGTACATCGTGGTCAGGTGCTCGGTGATGATCGGCAGGTGCTCCGGGCGCACCAGCTCGGCGGTCTCGGGCGACGGCGGGGCCAGCAGCAGATCCACGCCCGAATCGTGCTTGACCATGACCTGGCGGATGAACTCGGCGTCCATCGAGGGAGCCGTCACGACGTCGACGATGCTCTTGCGGTCGAGCCCGAGGTCCAGGAATACCCGGTGGTCGCCGAACTGCAGGTTGCCGTCGACCAGGCAAACCTTGCGACCGAGCTCGCGGTGTAGGGCGATGGCCGCGTTGATCGCGATGGTCGTCGTGCCCACGCCACCCTTCGCGCCGTAGAACGCGAGGATCCGGCCCATCGGCGGTCGAGCGAGCAGCGCATCGCGCGGTGCGAAGCGCGCCAGCAGGCTCTTGATCCGTGCCAGGAGTTCGGCCGGGTGGAACGGCTTGATGAGGTAGTCGTCCGCGCCGGCCCGCAGCCCGCGGACCTTCTGCTCCACCTCGCGCTCGGCGGTGAGCATGATGATCGGGACGTGCGACGAGCCGCCCTCTTCGCTGCGGATCTTGGCCGCGACCTGGTAGCCGTCGAGCTTGGGCAGCATGACGTCGAGCAGGATGAGATCCGGCTCTTCCGCACCCCACAGGCGGAATCCCTCGGCGCCGTCCCCGGCGATGACGACGTCGTAGCCCTCCTGCTTGAGCGTGTACTGCAGGAGACGCTGGACATTCGGGTCGTCATCGACGACGAGGATCTTTGCGGCCATCAGTCCTCCACGGCGGGTGCGCGGGCACGGGGGTCGCCGGGTGGGCTCCCCGGCGCGGCGATTATAGGGCTGGACCCCGCCGCACCGACATCGTCGCCGCGCCCGCGGCGGAACGCAAGGCGAAGGAAGTCCGTGACCCGCCGCTCGTAGTCATCGGTCGCGACGGCGTGGCTGCCGCTGTGCTCGGCGCCCGGGACGACCCAATGCTCGGACGCAGGCCCGGCGAGCGCGGCCAGCCGTCGACCGTCTGCGATCGGCACGACCGTGTCGATCTCACCATGGATGAGCAGGAGCGGCACGGTCTCGAGGAGGCCGACCACGCGCGCCGGTTCGGTCGCCCGCGGATCGGCGCCCAGCGCGCGCGTCGCCCCGTCGAACAGGCGGGCGGCCAGGAAGCGCCCGGCCGGACCGCGTATCCGGGTCGCGACCGGGATCTCGAGCTCCGGCGCGGTCGAATCGGCGACGACGCCCACGACAGTGGGGCGGGGCGCGACATCGACGTCGCGCGGCGCTGTCGGGTCCCCGTCCGCGGCGGCAAGCGTTCCATCGCCGAGGACGGCCACGGCCGCGATCGCCGCGATGCCACCCATCGACGTCCCGAACAGGGCGACTCGGGTGATCCCGCGCTCACCGAACCACGCGAGGGCGCCGGCGATGTCCTCCGTCTCGAGCAGCCCGAACGTCGATGGCCCTTCGTCCGAGCCGCCGTGGCCGCGGAAATCCAGCCCCAGCACCCCTGCGGTCCGCCGCAGGAACGGCGCGTATTCGATGAGGTCCGGTGCGATCGAGCCCGAATAGCCGTGCAGCAACAGGACGGCCTCGTGCGGATCGGGCGTCCAATCAGCGGCGGAGTCCCCCGCCGGCAGCCAGCGAGCGGCCAGCCGAAGCCCGTCGCGCGCCCGCAGCCGGACGACCTCTCCACCCAGCTCGTCGAGGGCGGGGCCGAGGGCCTCCTCTTCCGGACCGGTCCGCGGTGCCGTGAGCAGGCGGTCTACCGCGCGCCGCGAGACGGCCCGCAGCGTGATCGCCGAGACCGCCCCCGCGACCGCGGCCGCCGCGACCCGGCGGATCACCCTGCGGTCAGGTCGGTGCCAGGTGCGGCCGGCGGCGGAGGCGGCGCCGGCGCCGCGGCGGAGCTGGTGGCCGCGACCGGTCGGGCGCTTCGGCTCGCGCTTCCGGCCTCGGCGACCGGTTGGACGAAGTCGAGGAACGGCTCCAGGAGTCGCGTGAACTCGAACGGGATGACGAACTTCGTCGATGGGCTCGTGCCGAGTGCCTTGAGGGTCTCGAGGTACTGCAGCGACATGGTCTTCTGGTCGACCAGCGCGGCCGCCTCGTAGATCCGGGTCAGCGCCTGGCCGAAGCCTTCGGCCCGAAGGATCGCCGCCTGGCGTTCGCCCTCGGCCTTCAGGATCTCCGACTGCTTCTGGCCCTCGGCGTTGTTGATCGCCGCCTGCCGATTGCCCTCCGACTCCGTGATCACCGCGCGTCGGGTGCGCTCGGCGGACAGCTGGCGGTTCATCGCGTCCTGGACGGCGACCGGCGGCGTGATCTCGCGGATCTCGACGGTCGTGACCTTGCCACCCCAGCGCTCGGTCACCTCGTCGAGCTTGACCCGCAGCACCTCGTTGATCTGCTCGCGTTTGGACAGCACCTCGTCGAGCAGGATGTCGCCGATGACCGCCCGCAAGGTGGTGGTCGCAACACCCTGGAGGGCACCCGGGAAGTTGACGACGTTGACCACGCTCTTGAGCGGATCGCTGATCCGCCAGTAGATCAGGAAGTCCACGTTGATCGGTGCGTTGTCCTTGGTGATCGTCGTCTGGCTGGGGACTTCGATGAACTGTTCGCGGACGTCGACCTTGACCGGTCGGTCGATCACAGGGACCAGGAAGCGCAGGCCCGGCTCGCGAACCATCGACTCGTTCGTCTTCCCGAGTCGGAAGACGACCATCTTCTCGTACTGCTGCACCACCCGGATCGATAGATAGATGATGACCAGCAGGACGACGACGACGAAGGCGACGGCTGCGGCCGTTGCCAGGATGGGGAACTCCATCGGGGATCTCCCTTGCTCAGACTTGCGACGATGATGACGGGTCGGGTTCGACGATGACGGTCAACCCGTCAGTCCTGACCACCCGCACCGGCACGCCACGCTCCAGCGGATGGCCATCGGCGGTCCGTGCTGACCACTCCTCGCCTGCGACGTAGACCGAGCCGAGCGGCTCGATCGATCGTCGGACGACGCCGGTGACCCCAGGTGCCAGGGCCGACGCGCTGCCGACGAGGCCGGCTGGTGCCGGCATGTCCCGAGTACGGACGGCGAACGCCACGATCAGCAGCAGGAGCACGGCTGCGGTCACGGTCGTGCTCGCCACGACCGGCGTCGCGACGCGGACCAGCGGTTCGAACGGGTCCCCCGGCTGGGTGAAGAGGGCTGATGCCCCCAGGGCGAAGCACACGATGCCGCCCAGGCCGAGCAGGCCATGGCTGGTCACGGTCAGCTCCAGCCCGATCAGGATCATCGCGAGCACGATCAGCAGGAGGCCCGCGACGTTGAGCGGCAGGCTCCCGAAGCCGATGAAGGCGAGGATGATCGCCAAGGCGCCGAGGATGCCGGTCACGAAGTTCGGGTTCTGCAGCTCGAACAGGATCCCGTAGAAGCCGATCGTGAACAGGATGAAGGAGATGTTCGGGTCGGAAAGGAGATGGAGGAACTGCTGGAACGGGTTCATCCCCAACTCCTCGACCGTCGCACCGGCAAGGTCCAGCGTCTCGGGCTGCCCGTTCACGGTCACCGTCTGGCCGTCGGCGATGGCGATGACCTCGTCGATCGTGCCCGCGATCCCATCGATCGCGCCGACCGCGAGCGCCTCGGACGCGGGAGACGAACGAGCGTCGCGGACGGTCTGCTCGGCCCAGTCGGCGTCACGACCGCGCGTCTCCGCGATCGAGCGGATGCTCGCGACCGCGTCGTTGAGGACCTTCTGGCCGAGGTCGCCCTCGATGTCCTCGCCCCCGCCGCCGACAGGAGTGGCGGCGCCGATGTTCGTGCCTGGAGCCATGAGCGCGATGTGTCCTGCCAGCGTGATGAACGTTCCGGCGCTGGCGGCGCGCGCGCCCGACGGCGTGACCCAGACGATCGTCGCGAGTGGCGCATCGAGCAGTGTCGAAACGATGCGCTGGGTGGCGTCCAGGCTGCCGCCCGGCGTGTTCAGCTCGATCACCACGGCCTCGGCGCCTTCGCCCGCGGCGTGGGCCACCCCTTCGGTGAGATAGCCGGCCATCACGTTGTCGACGATGCCGGTCGCCGTCAGGACCACGACGCTCGGGGCGGTCCCCGGCTCCGACGGCGCCGCCGATGCGCTCGGCGATGCCTCCTGGGCTGCGGCGCCGGTCGCGGCGAGCATCTCGAGGGCGCCCAGCGCCAGGGGGAGCATGAGCACGAACGGAGCGAGGCGACGGAACACGCTGAACCTCCGGTTCGCGCCTATCGTATCGCCGCTGCCTCCAGCGCCTCGAACACCAGCCGGCTCCAGGTCTCGAGGTCTTCACTGACCGCCGCAACCTCGCCCGGAGTCGCGAATGCCCCGGTGAGCTTGTCGTGCTCCCGGACGGCAACCGGCCGGCCGGCGGCGTCGGCCACGAACACGACGCCAAGGTGGACCGCCCCGACGTCGGTCGTGTCGTCGTTGAGCAGCGCCAGCGGCTCGAATGCGGGTTCGAAGTCGGCGTCCAGCTCCTCGCGCCATTCCCGGCGCAGCCCGCCGAGCAGGCCGTCGTCACCGGGATTCAGGTGGCCACCGACCCCGATCGACCAGCGGTCGTGCAGGCGCTGATCGGCACCAGCCCGCGTCCGGCGCATGAGGAAGTAGCGGTCGCCGTCGCGCAGGACCAGGTACGGGATGATCTGCTTGTGCGTCGGGTCGTGCTCCATCGCATCGCGTGGCGCGTAGCGCCCCTCGCGAGCGACGACCTCGAGGAAGGCGGCCAGCCCGTCGGAACGCAAGCCGTGCCAGCCGGCCGCGTCCGGGCACAGCTCGCGGGCGACCACGAGGACCTGCTCCTCGCTCATCAGGGCATCGCCTCCAATCGTTCGCGCGCCGCCCGCAGGCGCTCCGCGATCTCGCCGGAATCGGGTCCGCCGGGACGTTCGAGCTCGGCCAGCCAGCCATCGAGGGCGCTGATGAGCTCGCGCACCCGCGCGGCGAGGGCGGGGGCGTTCGTGGCGATGATGCCCGCGCCCATGGTGACGTCGCCGCGGGCAAGACGCGTCGTGTCGCGCCACCCGGTCGCGGCAAGGTCGGCGGCGATCGGCCAGTCGCCGGTGGGGCCGGCGGATGCTCCCCCGGCGACGGCCTCGACCAGGGCCGCCGCGACGACGAGGGGCAGGTGGCTGATCCCCGCCACGGCGCGGTCGTGGGCGGCTGCCCCAAGGCGGACCGGTCGCGCGCCGCACGCCCTCGCGAGGCTCTCCACGCGCTCGACGGCGGCGGCATCCGACGTCGGTACGACGACCCACGGCCGATCGATGAACAGGTCCGCGCTGGACGCTGAGTAGCCACTGGTCTCGCGCCCGGCCATCGGATGGCCGCCCACGAAGCGGAGGCCGAGCGCCGTCGCGCGCAGGACGATGGCCTCCTTGGTACTCGCCACGTCGGTCACGACCACGTCAGGACCCAGGAGGCGCCGCCATGGACCTGCCAGCTCGTCGAGCTGCGCCAGGCAATCCGGTGCTGGACCGGCCAGGACGACGAGGTCCGCGCCCTCGATCGCTTCCTCGGGCGACGCCGCCACCCGGTCGATCACCCCGTCTTCGAGGGCCGCCGCCGGTCCGCGCCCGGACGGTGTCCAGGCGGCGATAGACGACGGCCCTGACGGCTCCGACGTGGGGGGTTCGCGCAGTGCACGGACCACGGAGCCACCGATGAGCCCCAGTCCGAGCAGCCCGATGCGCATGCCCGCGAGTATCGCAGCCGCTCCCCCGACGCGCTGTACGGCGGTGCTACCATCGCGCCCGGAGCGCGCGAACGTGGTTCGGGGCGTCCTCAAACCTCCAGCCCACGGAGGACAGATTGACCGCCGACACCAGGCCGATCCGTGTGTTGCTCGTGGACGACCATCAGCTCCTCACCGACTCCCTGGCGCGGATCCTCGCCGCCGAGCCCGACATCGAGGTCGTCGGAGTGGGCGGGAGCGTCGCCGATGCCAAGCTGCTCGCCCGCGAGCGGATGGATGTCGTCCTGATGGACTACCGCCTGCCGGACGGGACCGGCGCCGAAGCCACCCGCGCGATCAAGGCGCGCTGGCCGAGCGCCCGGGTCGTGATGCTGACGGCGGTCAACGACGACGAGACCGTCCTCGAGTCCATCCAGGCCGGGGCGGACGGCTACCTCACGAAGGACCGGGCAGTCGACGACGTCGTCGCGACGGTCCGGAGCGCCCGGGCGGGCGAGACGCTCCTGCCGCGCTCGGTGATCATCGGCATTGCCCAGCGCGTGGCCACCGCGCGCGATCGACAGCCGGAGCGGCCACCGATCGAGACCCTCACGGCGCGCGAGCTCGAGGTCCTGCAGTCTCTCGCCGAGGGACTCGCGACACCCGACATCTGCGAACGGCTGTTCATCTCGCGGAACACCCTTCGGACGCACGTGCAGAACATCATGATGAAGCTACATGTGCACTCGAAGCTCGAGGCGGTGACCGTCGGACTGCGCAACCGGATCATCGATCCGCCGCGGGCGGACGACCGCCTCTACTGAAAAGGGGCCCCGGCCCGACCTCGGCCTAGCCCGCGCGGCGCCGTCGCCGGACCCGGGCCTCGCGGCGCTCGGCGACGCGCCGTTCCTCCTCGTCGGGCGGCCCTGGATCGTCCGGCGGATTGACCCGCCGAGTCATCCCGCGCCGCTCGGCTTCGCGACGCTCCGGGTTCAGGTTCGCGCCACAGCGCGGGCAGCGTCGCTCCTCGGCGAACAGCGATTCGAGAGGCGAGACGGTGTACAGCTGCCGCCCGCATTTCCAGCAGGCCAGTCGCGGCATCGGCCCGCCCTGTCAGCCGACGCCGGGCAGGGCGGCTAGCGCGGCCTCGACCTTCTCGGCCGGATACTCGTAATCCTCGAGCGAACCGTCCAGGTAGCGCTCGTAGGCGGACAGGTCGAAGTGACCGTGGCCGCACAGGTTGAACAGGATGACCCGTGCCTCGCCCGCCTCCTTGGCCGCGTTGGCCTCGTCGATCGCGACCCGGATCGCGTGGCTCGGCTCGGGCGCCGGGAGGATCCCCTCGGCGCGGGCGAAGGCGACGCCGGCCTCGAAGCTCGACCGCTGGTGGACGCTACGGGCCTCGATGAACCCGTGCTCCTTGAGCAGGCTGACCAGCGGCGCCATGCCGTGGTACCGAAGCCCGCCGGCGTGGATCGGTTCCGGGATGAAGTCGGAGCCGAGCGTGTGCATCTTCACGAGCGGCGTGAGCTTCCCGGTATCGCCGAAGTCGTAGGCGTACACCCCGCGCGTCAGGCTCGGGGCCGCTTCCGGCTCGACGGCGATGACCTTGTGCGTGGCGCCTTCACGGAAGTTGCGGCCGAGGAACGGGAACGTCAGTCCCGCGAAGTTCGAGCCGCCGCCCGTGCAGCCGATGACGATGTCCGGCGACTCCCCGGCCATGCCCATCTGTTCGATCGCTTCCTGCCCGATCACCGTCTGGTGCAGGAGCACGTGGTTGAGCACGGATCCCAGCGAGTACTTCGTGTCGTCCCGGGATGCCGCGTCCTCGACGGCCTCGCTGATGGCGATGCCCAGGGATCCGGGGTTGTCCGGGGTCTCGCCCAGGACCGTCCGGCCGTAGTTCGTGGTCAGCGAGGGACTGGCGACGACCTCGGCTCCGTAGGTCTCCATCAGGATCCGGCGGTACGGCTTCTGGTCGTAGCTCGCACGGACCATGTAGACCTTGACCTCGAGCCCGAACAGGGCGCCCGGCGAAGGCCAGGGCACTCCCCCACTGCCCGGCACCGGTCTCGGTCGCGAGGCGCTTGACGCCCTCCTGCTGGTTGAAGAACGCCTGCGGGATGGCCGTGTTCGGCTTGTGGCTGCCGGCCGGGCTGACGCCCTCGTACTTGTAGTAGATGTGGGCCGGGGTATCGAGCGCGCGCTCGAGTCGATGGGCTCGATAGAGCGGGCTGGGCCGGTAGAGCCGGTAGGCATCGCGGACCGGCTCGGGGATCTCGATGTCACGCTCGGCCGACACCTCCTGGCCGATGAGGGCCATCGGGAACAGCGGGGCCAGGTCGTCGGGTCCGATGGGCTGGCCGGTCCCCGGGTGGAGCGGCGGGAGTGGCGGGACCGGGAGGTCGGCCGCGATGTTGTACCAGGCACGCGGGATCCGGGTCTCGTCGAGGACGAATTTGGTCTGCCGCGGATCCGAGGGCGCCATGGGAACCTCCCGATGTGGTCCGGCTAGGTGCCGGGACGGGAGCCTAGCGCCCGCGGACGCGGCGGCGCAACCGCTCGGGCCGTGTGGACCACGCGGCGGTCCCGGCGAGCAGCGGCAGGACGAGGATCACGCCGTTGTTGGATTTGTCCTTGCCCTTGCCCTTGCCGCACGGCCGGTCCCCCGAGCCGTTGCCCTTGTTTTGGCCGGGCGGTCCGGCACCCTTCTCCGGGCACGGCTTCTTGCCCTTTGCCGCCTTGGGCGGCTTTGGCTTGGGCGGCTTCGGGGCGGGCTTTGGCGTCGGTTTCGGCGTGACGACCGCCGGCCTCGGGGTGGGCCGCGGAGTGACCCGCGGGGTCGGGCGTGGCGTCGGGGCCGGTGTGACGCGCGGTGTCGGGGCCGGGGTGACGCGCGGTGTCGGTGCGGCCGTGACCCGCGGGGTCGGGCGTGGGGTGGGGGCAGCCGTGACCCGCGGGGTCGGGCGCGGGGTCGGTGCCGCCGTGACCCGCGGGGTCGGGCGTGGTGTCGGCGCCGCCGTGACCCGCGGAGTCGGAGCGGCGGTCACCGCGGGCGTCGGGGCGACCTGGGTCGTGGGGATCGGCGCAGGTGTCACGCCCGGGGCCGGGGTCGGCCCGAGTGACGCCGTCGCCGTGGCCGGTGACGCGGGCGGGGCAGACGGCGACGCCGATGGACCGGTCACGACCGAGGGAGAGGCGCTTGCCAGCGACGGGCCGAGGCTCGAGGACGGCTGACGCGAAGGCTGCCCGGGGGGCGTCGTCGGAGGGGTCCCGGGTGCGTCGGTAGGTGCCCCCTCGTCAGGGGTCGGCGTCGGGATGGCGGCGATGTCCGTGGGACGCTGTGATGCCGCAGCCTGCTGCTGGAGCTCCACGCCACCGAGACCAAGGGCGATCGTCGCGAGCACCAGATTCAGGACGCCGAGGCTGAGGATGAGCCGGACGCGCTGACCCGGTGTCACGTCGATGGAACCCTCCTCCTGGGCCCGGTCAGTGCGCCCCCGGGATGGGTTGATGGTACACGCCTTCGGCATCAGGGGGCATTGCCCCGAGTGGGACGGAGGTCACGGGGACATATCGAGCGGGACCGCCGCCGGTGACGCTTTCGAACAGGCCGAGGGCGGTCAGGCGTGCCTCGATCCGACGATCGGCCATGGCCGTAGCCAGCCGATCGGCAACGAGCGAGCCGGCCGCGATCCCGTCCGATCGAGCCAGGGTGAGATGGGCCCGGAACGGTCGATGGTCGGGCTCCCAGCCCGCGGCGACCAGCGTTTCGTTGAGGCCGGCCGCCAGCTCTGCGAGCGCCTCGGTGCCGGCGGCGACCCCGATCCAGAGCGCCCGGGGCCGACCGTGCTGCGGAAAGGTCCCGGCGCCACCGAGCTCGAGATCGATGGGACCGGGCGCAGCGGAGGCAACGGCCCGAACGGCGTCCGCGGTGGGTGCGACGCGGTCCTCCGCCGTCGGACCGAGGAACCGCAGCGTCAGATGCAGACCGTCGAGTCGGACCCAGCGCACATCACGCGCACCGTCGGGAAGGGCCGCAGCCCGCACCTCGTCGACGACCGAGCGAACGGCCGACGCGGCGTCCTCGGGGAGCGGCACCGCGACGAAGAGGCGCCGGCCGGGCATGCCGGCGTATGGGTCGCCCCGCCGTTCGCGGCTCGGCGTCAAGGCCGCTCGACGGCGCCCTCGCGCGCGGCCCCGTCGCTCGCCTCGGGCTCTCGCGAAGCCTTCTCACCGAGGGCGCCACCGCGCCCTTCGACCTCACGGATCCACGTCGCGCGGTCGTCCCGCAGGACCTGCAGCGCGGCTTCCTGATCGCGCCATCCGACGACGTCGACCGCCTTGTCTTCGAGCGCCTTGTAGGTATTGAAGAACTGCTCGATCTCGACCAGGCGATGAGGGCGGACCTGCTCCAGTCGCTCGATGTGCTGCTGGTGGGCATCGCCGAGCGCGACGCACAGGACCTTGAAGTCGAAGCCCTTCTCGTCGCGCATCTCCAGGCCGCCGATCGGCCGCGCCCACACGTGACAGCCGGTGAAGGTGGGCTCGTCGATGACGAGGAGCGCGTCGGTGTGGTCGCCGTCGCCGGCGCGGGTGCCCTCGATGAAGCCGTAGTCGAAGTTGTAGTAGACCGCGCTGCTCAGCACCCGGTCCAGTCGGAAGACCCCGACCTCTTCATCGAACTCGTACTTGTTGCGCGACCCGCGCGGGATCTCGACGACGATCTCGACGACGTCGGGATACGGTGCCGGGGACTCTGCATGCCGTCACGATACCGCGACGGGGCTCGTCACCAGCCCTTGGCGCCACCAGCGTTCGGCGAGGACCGGCGAAGCGACGGCGGATCTCTGCCGCAGTCTGCTCGCCCTGTGTCCCCGTTCGACCCCGGAACCGGCCGCCCAGAGCCGTTCCGCCGCCGGTTGGAACGGTCGTGGCGCCAACCGCCACGGCTACCGCACGGAGCCGACAACGACGCGATCACGCCCGGATCGGCGCCGCTCTCGGGCCGAACGCCCGAAGGGCCAGTCGTTGTAGAGGCGTTCTTCGATGAGTTTTTCCTGCACGGTTCGACCGTTCGGGTCGAAGCAGGAGAACTCGAAGTGCTTCTCGAACTCGAGGTCCACGTTGTCCTGGCCACCGCGGTTCTTCTCGACCGAGAGGATCACCCAGTCGCGGAAGCGCTGCGCCTGGTACGGGTTGAACTCGATGTTCACCTTGGCGACGATGTGGTACTTCTCGTTCATGATCAGGATGATGTCGGCTTCGTAGTTGATCGCCGACGAGCCGCGCAAGTGGAAGTTGCGCAGGCGCGAGGCCTTGAGGCCTTCCTTGTCCGCGGCCACGATCGCCACCATCGGCACTTCCTCGGACAGCGCGATGTCCTTGAGGCCGTTGACGATGTAGGTGACCTTCTCCGACTCGTTCTCGGGCTCGGGAATCTGCGGCACCTTCTGCATGTAGTCGACGAAGACCACGAGGCGGCGCTCGCCGGAGAGCTGCCGGTGCTGCTCGACGAGCTTGCGGATGTTGTCGATCGTGCTGGCGGTCTGGGAACCCCGCAGGAGGTACAGGTTCTGGCCGTAGCGCGCAATGCGGTCGAGCGACGGGCGCAGTCGCGGGTTGTTGGCGAGCTGCGGTGCGGGGCCCCCTTCGGCCATCCACGTCCCGAGGATCTCCTTGCGGACGTCCTGGATCTTGATCGCGCCGGTCTTGTGCGGCAGGTGGGCCAGCGCCGACTCCATCGCGATGAGCCGGTTCATGAGATAGGCCTCGTCGTGCTCGAAGCACAGGTAGAGGACGTTCGCCTGACCACCGGACGCGATGTTGCGGGCCATCTGGAGGGCCATCGTGGTCTTGCCGGTGCCCTGGGCGCCGCCGATCAGCATCAGCTCCCCGGCGCGCAGGCCGAGGCCGATGGTCTTGTCGAGGGGAGTGAAGCCCAGCGGGACTGGCTGGTACTCGGCGAGGTGCCCGGTCGTGACCCGCTCGTTGAGGTCGCCCAGGACGTCCAGCGCGGAGCGCGGCGTCATGCTGCCGTTGGCCGTGTCGAGATGCCAGTCACTCGTGGCAGACGGGACGCTGGCGGGTTCAGTCTTGGTGGTCACGCGGTGGTGTCCTCCCCGAGAGGCATGCGTTCGCAGCCGCGGTGCGGCCGTCGTAGCGTAGCACCGGCGTCACTGGGACTCACCTACCCGGAAGTGCTATTCCGGACCCCGTTCAATCGATCGCGGCGATCTCGTCGAACGTGGCGACGATCGCCCGGATCGCGCCTTCGTAGTTGGCCAGGGACATCCATTCGTCCGGGGCGTGGGCGTTCTCGTTCGGCTGCGCGAAGCCAAGCAAGACGACCGGCAAGCCCAGGATCGACTCGAAGCTGGCGGTGACCGGGATCGACCCGCCCTGGCGGCTGTAGACCGGCGCGCGGCCGAACGTCGCTTCGAGCGCCCGTGCGGCGGCCCTGGTCATCGGATGATCGATCGGCGTTCGGCTGGGCCGTCCACCGCCCAGATCCTGGACCGTGACCTCGACCCCGGGTGGCGCGATCTCGAGCACGAAGTCGCGGAACTTCGCGAAGATGTCCTCCGGCTCCTGGGCCGATACGAGGCGGCAGCTGACCTTGGCGTGCGCGTGCGCGGGGATGATCGTCTTTGTTCCGTGCCCCTGGAACCCGCCCCACACGCCATTCACGTCGAGCGTGGGGCGCGTCGCGCGTCGCTCGAGCGTCGAGTAGCCGACCTCGCCGACCAGGTCCCCCACGTGGCTGGCCTCCCGGTACGCGTCCTCGTCGAACGGGAGCTCGGCGATGGCGGCGTGCTCTTCGTCGGTGAGGGCCACGACCGCGTCGTAGAACCCCGGGATCCGGATCCGGCCGTCCGGACCCTTGAGCGCGGCGATGATCTGGGCCAGGGCGTTCGCCGGGTTCTGGACCACGCCGCCATAGCTGCCCGAATGGAGGTCCACAGGCGATCCGACCACGTCGATCTGGGCGTACATGAGGCCGCGCAGGCTGACCGTGATGGCCGGGATGTTGCCCTCGAAGAAGCCGGTGTCGCTGATGATCGCGACATCCGCCGTCAGCCGGTCGCGGTTGGCGGTGAGCCAGCCGTCCAGGCCCTCCGAGCCACTCTCCTCGGCGCCCTCGAACACGTACTTCACGTTGATCGGATAGCTGCCGCGGGTCGCCAGGATCGCGGCCGCCGCCATCGCGTGGGCGTGGATCTGGCCCTTGTCGTCGGCGGATCCGCGCGCGAGCATCCGGTCGTCGACGATGACCGGCTCGAACGGGGGCGACGTCCACAGGTCGAGCGGGTCCACCGGCTGGACGTCGTAGTGGCCGTAGACGATGGCCGTGGGCGCCCCTTCGGCGTGCAACCAGTCGGCGTAGACGACCGGGTGGAAACTCGTCTCCTCGACCGCCACGTTCTCGAGGCCGGCCGTCCGGAGAACGTCAGCGAGCCACTCGGCGGCCCGGCGCACGTCGGGAGCGTGCTCCGGCAGTGCCGAGATGCTGGGGATCCGCAGGAAGTCCTTGTAGCTCTCCAGCCGAGCGTCGCGGGTCTCGGCGAGGTGCGCGTCGAGGGCGGCGTCGGTCGCCTGGGTCGTGGTCATTCGAGGCCTCGTGGGGGTGGAGGCCTCGAGTGTACGTCGATGTCCCTCCGCGCGCGGGCCGCCGCGCCGGCAGACATGGAACGGCCCCGGGCATGCGCCCGGGGCCGTTCGCTCGTTGCGCGGGTCAGGCCGGCTGCGGGTTCGCCTCCGGGATGGGCTGCCCTGGGCCGATGACGGCGGGGACGCCGTGGCCATCGTCCTTGGGCGGCATGTCGGAGAACAGTGCCTCGAAGCCGTCGCTGTCGACGGTCTCCTCGGCGACGAGCTTCTCGGCGAGGGCCACGAGGCGATCGCGGTGGGTCGTGAGGACCTCCGTCGCCCGCTCGTAGGCCTTGTCGATGATCGCCCGGACCTCTTCGTCGATGACGCGCGCGACGTCGTCGCTGTAGTTGCGCTGCTCGCCGATCTCACGGCCGAGGAAGACCAGCTCGTCGCGCTTCCCGAAGGACAGCGGGCCGAGCTTGTCGCTCATGCCGAACTCGGTGACCATGCGCCGCGCGAGGTCGGTCGCCTTCTCGATGTCGTTGCTGGCACCGGTCGTCGTGTCGCCGAAGATCATCCGCTCCGCGACGTTGCCGGCGAGCAGGCCCGCGATCTTGTCCTCGAACTCGGTCTTGGACTGGAGATAGCGGTCCTCCCGGGGCAGGGCCATCGTGTAGCCGAGGGCCATGCCGCGGCTGATGATCGTGACCTTGGCGACCGGGTCGCACTTGGGCAGGATCCGCTGGACGACGGCGTGACCACCCTCGTGGTAGGCGATGATCGCCTTCTCCGCGTCCGAGATGACCCGCGACTTGCGCTCCGGGCCGGCGATGATCCGCTCCAGGGCCTCCTGGAACTCGGACATGCCGATGACCTTCTTGTTGCGACGAGCCGACAGGATGGCGGCCTCGTTGACGAGGTTCGCGAGGTCGGCGCCGGAGAAGCCCGGCGACTGGCGCGCGACGCCTTCGACATCGACGCCCTTGTCGAGCGGCTTGCCCTTGGTGTGGACGCGGAGGATCTCGGTCCGGCCCCGGATGTCGGGGCGATCGAGGATGACCTGGCGGTCGAAGCGACCCGGGCGCAGGAGCGCCGGGTCCAGCACGTCCGGCCGGTTCGTGGCGGCGACGACGATCACGTTCGTGTTCGTGTCGAAGCCGTCCATCTCGACGAGGATCTGGTTGAGGGTCTGCTCGCGCTCGTCGTGCGAGCCGCCGAGACCGGCGCCACGCTGGCGGCCGACCGCGTCGATCTCGTCGACGAAGACGATGCACGGGCTATTGCGCTTGGCCTGGTCGAACAGGTCGCGCACGCGGCTTGCGCCGACGCCCACGAACATCTCGACGAACTCCGAGCCGGAGATGCTGAAGAACGGCACGCCGGCCTCACCCGCGACGGCGCGAGCCATCAGGGTCTTGCCGGTGCCGGGAGGGCCGACGAGCAGCACCCCGCGCGGGATGCGCGCGCCCAGGGAGTTGAACTTCTCGGGGAACTTCAGGAACTCCACGACTTCCTGGAGCTCGGTCTTGGCCTCGTCGACGCCGGCCACGTCGGCGAACGTGACGACGGTCTTGTTGCCCAGGAACATGCGCGCCCGGCTCTTGCCGAAGCTGAGGGCCTGGTTATTGGTGCCCTGCGCCTGTCTCATCATGAAGAAGATGAAGCCGCCGATGATGAGCAGTGGCAGGACCGCGGTCAGCAGCAGGCCAAGCCACGACGTATCTGGCGCAGGGGTCGCCTTGAAGATGCCGGGGCTCAGGGTCAGGTTCGTGCCCTCAGCCGCCTTCTGCATGTCGCCCCAGACGTCGGTCAGGATCGTGGGAACGGTGACGGTATAGGTCGTGGCTCCGGCGCCGTCCTGCTTGACCGTCAGCGTCGTGCCCTGTTGGGTGACTTCCGCGACCTTGCCTGAGGCGACGTCGCCGAGGAATTGCGAATAGCCGGTGGTGACGGGTTGCGAGCTGGACGTGATCCACGTGAACAGCAGCGCGGCCGTCCCGACGACAAGGACCAGCATCACGATGCCGTTCCGGAAGAACTTCGGGTTCAAGAGGGGAGCCTCCGGGTGTGAGTGGGGCGACGATCGAGCGTCGCTCCGTGTGGCGAGTATAGCGTCGGACCCGAACTGGGCCCCCTGACGGATGTCCGGCCGTCAATCAACCCTACGGACGGATAGCGGGCGCGGATGGCAACGCCGTCGAGCGTGAAGAAAACGACACGACCCAGGGATCCCCTGGGTCAAGGGATGTCATGGTTGGTAGCGGAGGGCGGATTCGAACCACCGGCCAAGGGCTTATGAGTCCCCTGCTCTACCACTGAGCTACTCCGCCACGGCCGACAATTCTAGCGCACGCGATCGGAGGCGCTCCTCGGTCAGCCGTGCCCGCCGGGCGGACGGCGACGGGCTTCCCGGATCCGGCTGTGCGGACGGTGGCGACGGGCTTCCCGGATCCGGCGGGGCGGACGGTGGCGACGAGCCTCCCAGATCCCGGCGGCCAGCAGGGCGAGGCCGACCAGGAGCACGACGATGGCCGGCGTCACGAGTAATCCACCTAGGCCGATCGAGCCCGGCGCCAGCGAGTCGGTCTCAGGTACCCCGCTCCCGTTCGGCGTCGGCGTGGCTGCCAGCTCGACGACCGCGTCGGTGTCGGACGCTGCGTCATTCGCGGGGTCGGGGTCCAGCACGTCGCTGGCGACCTCGGCGCTGTTCGTCTGGGGGCCAGCGGCGAGGTCGGCCGGGACGGTGAAGGTGACGCTCACGGTGGCCGAGGCGCCGCTGGCGATCGGGCCCAGGGCACAGCTGAAGTCGGGCCCGGGGACGATCGGCGCGCAGCCGCCCTGGGTCGGCGTGATGGTGCCCTGGCTGAAGCCCGTCGGCCAGGTGTCGGTCAGGACCACGCCGGTGGCGTCCGAGGGACCGGCGTTCTCGACGATCATCGTGTAGGTGTAGGTCACGCCGTCACCGGCGGTCACCGTCGTGACGCCGTCGTCCTTGGTCAGGGCGAGGTCGGCCACACCGGTTACCTCGGTCGCGTCCGATGCGCCCTGCCCGATGCTGTTCTCATCGCTCACGACCGTGGCGGTATTGACGGCGCTGCCGGTCATCGCCGAGGCATCCACGCCATAGGGGACCGTCACCGTCCAGGTCGCCCCGACGGCGAGGCTTGCGGGTAGACCGCAGACGATGCTGTTGCCGCTCGACGCGCTGCAGTCGCCGCCCAGGTCGGCGCTCGGGACGCCCGCCGTCATCGCCGCCGGGACCACATCGGAGAGCTCGACGCTATCGGCGTCCGAGGGACCGTTGTTGGTGATCGCGATCATGTAGGCGTGGCCGCCCGTGCCGCGGACCACGCTCGTCAGGCCGTCGGTCTTGGACACGGCGATGGCTGCCAGCTCGACGACCGCGTCGGTGTCGGACGCTGCGTCATTCGCGGGGTCGGGGTCCAGCACGTCGCTGGCGACCTCGGCGCTGTTCGTCTGGGGGCCAGCGGCGAGGTCGGCCGGGACGGTGAAGGTGACGCTCACGGTGGCCGAGGCGCCGCTGGCGATCGGGCCCAGGGCACAGCTGAAGTCGGGCCCGGGGACGATCGGCGCGCAGCCGCCCTGGGTCGGCGTGATGGTGCCCTGGCTGAAGCCCGTCGGCCAGGTGTCGGTCAGGACCACGCCGGTGGCGTCCGAGGGACCGGCGTTCTCGACGATCATCGTGTAGGTGTAGGTCACGCCGTCACCGGCGGTCACCGTCGTGACGCCGTCGTCCTTGGTCAGGGCGAGGTCGGTTTCGGGCTCGCCGAGGGCGAAATGGCTGAAGGTCGTCATGCCGGTCGCCTGGGTGCTGAGCGGCGACCGAGTGCCGACCGACGGAAGCGTCCAGATCGTCGCGTCTTCCTTGGCGACCACGAAGATCAGCGGGTTCGCCCCGACGTCCACATCAGCGGCAACGAAGGTGAACGTCGCACTGTAGATATCGAACGCGATGCCACCATCGATCAGCGTCCAGTACCGATTGACGTCCTGCGCAGGATCGATGTCGGCGTTGGCGACATCGGGATGCTCGCCAGGCGTCGTCGAGGCGGTCAGCGTGCCCGCGACGCTGACCGTGTCGAAGGTGACGGCCACCGGCGCGTAGCTCGTCGCATCGCCGACCTCGAAGTCGAGTGCGACCGGGGACCCGACCGGCACCGTCTTGCGCAGGTTCCCGGCCACGTGCCCATTGGTGCGCGTCACGTTGCCGCCCGGGGCGACGACAAGCGTTGAGACGCCCGTGAAGATCGGACCAGTGGCCAAGGTCAGGGTGCCGTTGACCGTGAGATCGGCCGCCAGGGAAGCGCCGGACGCGTTGTCGACGGTCAGGTCCATGAGATCGATGACGCTGCTGGGGATGACGATGCCGCCGGCTGCCCCGACGATGCTGAGGGACGAGGTCGCCCCGCCCGACAAGTTCGTCGGGACACCGGCGATCGGGTTGGCGATGGTCAGGGTGTTGGCGCCGATGGCGAAGCTGCCGGTAGTCAGGGTGAGCGTGCCGGTGACCGAGACGTCCGTCGCGAGGTTCACCCCGGCGGGGTCGTCGATCGTCAAGCCGGACATCGTCCAGGCGGTGCCCGAGATCGTCTGGCCCGCGGTGCCGTTCATGAGGATCGTGCTTGTGCCCTCGGTGAAGCTTCCGGTCTTGGAGATATCTCCCGCCACCGAGATGAGGCTGGCGTTTGCGATAAGCGTCCCGGCGATGGCGAGGTTGCGACCGACGATGACGGCAAACGAGGTGGCCGACGTCGTCAGGTTTCCAGCCGCGATCGTCAGGTCGTGATCCACGGCGACGGCCGAGGCGAGAGTCAAGGTGCCCCCGTTGACCAGCAGGTCGTAGAAGGCCATGCCTGCCGCGGTCACCGTCTGCGTGCCGGCGAACACGACCGTGCTCGTGCCCGGGTCGATCGTGCCCGCGAGGTAGGTCCAGTTGTTGGTCGTCCGGATGAACGCTCCGGCGGTGACGGCCAGGCTGAGCGTGCCCGAGGGCTTGTCGATGACCAGCACGGGCAGGCTGCCGGCGGCGTTCGTGGTCGAGCCGGTCAGGGTCTGCGCGCCGGCGCCGTTGATGAGCACGGTGGCCGTCCCGCCGCCGTAGCCCGCCGCGAGGCTGACCGAGCCCTGGGCGGCGAGGGTGCCGGTGGCGCCGTTGAGCGCTCCGGCGGTGAGGCTCGTGGCGCCGATCGCGGTGAGGGTCGTGCCGGCCGCGATCGTGGTGGTCGCCCGGAAGGCGACGTCGTTGAGCGCGTGGCTGCCGCTGATCGTGCCGCCCGCGAACACGACCGTGCTCGTGCCCGGGTCGATCGTGCCCGCGAGGTAGGTCCAGTTGCTGGCCGTCCGGATGATGCCCGCCAGGGTGAGCGTGCCCGCTGGCTTGTCGATGACGAGCAGCGGCAGGGTGCCGGCGGTCAGCAGGGCGCTGCCCGTGAAGAGCTGGGCGCCGGTGCCGTCGATGAGCAGGGTGCCGCTGCCGCCGTCGAAGGTCGAGGCCTGGCTCAGGTCACCCTGGGCGGCGACGGTGCCGGTCGTGATCGTGCCGTCGGTGAGGGTCAGGGTCCCGCCGACCGTCAGGATCGTCCCGGCCGCCACGGTATGGGTCAGCGCACTCCGGAAGACGACGTCGTGGAGGGCGTGGCTGCCGCTGATGGTCTGCGTGCCGGCGAACACGACCGTGCTCGTGCCCGGGTCGATCGTGCCCGCGAGGTAGGTCCAGTTGTTGGTCGTCCGGATGAACGCTCCGGCGGTGACGGCCAGGCTGAGCGTGCCCGAGGGCTTGTCGATGACCAGCACGGGCAGGCTGCCGGCGGCGTTCGTGGTCGAGCCGGTCAGGGTCTGCGCGCCGGCGCCGTTGATGAGCACGGTGGCCGTCCCGCCGCCGTAGCCCGCCGCGAGGCTGACCGAGCCCTGGGCGGCGAGGGTGCCGGTGGCGCCGTTGAGCGCTCCGGCGGTGAGGCTCGTGGCGCCGATCGCGGTGAGGGTCGTGCCGGCCGCGATCGTGGTGGTCGCCCGGAAGGCGACGTCGTTGAGCGCGTGGCTGCCGCTGATCGTGCCGCCCGCGAACACGACCGTGCTCGTGCCCGGGTCGATCGTGCCCGCGAGGTAGGTCCAGTTGCTGGCCGTCCGGATGATGCCCGCCAGGGTGAGCGTGCCCGCTGGCTTGTCGATGACGAGCAGCGGCAGGGTGCCGGCGGTCAGCAGGGCGCTGCCCGTGAAGAGCTGGGCGCCGGTGCCGTCGATGAGCAGGGTGCCGCTGCCGCCGTCGAAGGTCGAGGCCTGGCTCAGGTCACCCTGGGCGGCGACGGTGCCGGTCGTGATCGTGCCGTCGGTGAGGGTCAGGGTCCCGCCGACCGTCAGGATCGTCCCGGCCGCCACGGTATGGGTCAGCGCACTCCGGAAGACGACGTCGTGGAGGGCGTGGCTGCCGCTGATGGTCTGCGTGCCGGCGAACACGACCGTGCTCGTGCCCGGGTCGATCGTGCCCGCGAGGTAGGTCCAGTTGTTGGTCGTCCGGATGAACGCTCCGGCGGTGACGGCCAGGCTGAGCGTGCCCGAGGGCTTGTCGATGACCAGCACGGGCAGGCTGCCGGCGGCGTTCGTGGTCGAGCCGGTCAGGGTCTGCGCGCCGGCGCCGTTGATGAGCACGGTGGCCGTCCCGCCGCCGTAGCCCGCCGCGAGGCTGACCGAGCCCTGGGCGGCGAGGGTGCCGGTGGCGCCGTTGAGCGCTCCGGCGGTGAGGCTCGTGGCGCCGATCGCGGTGAGGGTCGTGCCGGCCGCGATCGTGGTGGTCGCCCGGAAGGCGACGTCGTTGAGCGCGTGGCTGCCGCTGATCGTGCCGCCCGCGAACACGACCGTGCTCGTGCCCGGGTCGATCGTGCCCGCGAGGTAGGTCCAGTTGCTGGCCGTCCGGATGATGCCCGCCAGGGTGAGCGTGCCCGCTGGCTTGTCGATGACGAGCAGCGGCAGGGTGCCGGCGGTCAGCAGGGCGCTGCCCGTGAAGAGCTGGGCGCCGGTGCCGTCGATGAGCAGGGTGCCGCTGCCGCCGTCGAAGGTCGAGGCCTGGCTCAGGTCACCCTGGGCGGCGACGGTGCCGGTCGTGATCGTGCCGTCGGTGAGGGTCAGGGTCCCGCCGACCGTCAGGATCGTCCCGGCCGCCACGGTATGGGTCAGCGCACTCCGGAAGACGACGTCGTGGAGGGCGTGGCTGCCGCTGATGGTCTGCGTGCCGGCGAACACGACCGTGCTCGTGCCCGGGTCGATCGTGCCCGCGAGGTAGGTCCAGTTGTTGGTCGTCCGGATGAACGCTCCGGCGGTGACGGCCAGGCTGAGCGTGCCCGAGGGCTTGTCGATGACCAGCACGGGCAGGCTGCCGGCGGCGTTCGTGGTCGAGCCGGTCAGGGTCTGCGCGCCGGCGCCGTTGATGAGCACGGTGGCCGTCCCGCCGCCGTAGCCCGCCGCGAGGCTGACCGAGCCCTGGGCGGCGAGGGTGCCGGTGGCGCCGTTGAGCGCTCCGGCGGTGAGGCTCGTGGCGCCGATCGCTACAAGCGTGTCACCCGCGGCGATCGTCTTGGTGCCGGAGGTCAAGGTCAGATTGTTGAACGTCTCGCTGGAGTTCACGTCGATCGTGGCCGCGAGGGTCGTCAGGGCCACGGTACCGGTAGCGGCATTGAAGGTGCCGCCGGCGGTGTGCGTGAAGTCGCCGCGGACCGCGAGCGTCCCGCTCGTGGCGGTGAAGGCGCCGCCGCCTAGTGTGAACGGACCGTTGACGTTGATCGCACTGGTGCCGCCCGAGAAGGTCCCGCCTGACTGGCTGAACCCCGTCGCGCCGACCGTCACGATCGAGCCGGCCGGTTGGCTAATGGTGCCCGTGTAGGTGGCGCCGATGTCGATCCCCAACACGCTCACGCTCGCGTTGATGATCACGTTCTTGGCACTCGTGCCGTCGAAGGTCGCCACGTCCAACGCCCCCGGGATCAAGCCGCCAACCCAGTTCCCGACATCGTTCCAGTTGTTGGTCGCCCCACCGCCATTCCAGGTCCGCGTGGCGCCCCGCGCTGAACCGGCGAAAAGGACGAAGGCGCAGGCGGCGGCGGCGACAACCATGAGAAGGATTGTCCGCCGTCGTCCCGCCAGCCCCGGTCGCGCGCCGCGAAAGGGTGTCGCGATCGTCATCTGCTCGGCGCCTCTGGCGCCACATCGACGACCAGGCGCTCGATGGCGAGCCACAGCAAGACAAGGGTCATACGCGCGAATGTCCCCATGCGATTGCCCACGCGGCTGAGCGACCAACGGAGCCGATGCGCCAGTCTGGGCGAGTCGCCAGTCTGGGTGAGGCGCCTGCCAGGGTGTCCGGTCCGCTATGTTCGCGGGCACTGCGGTGCGGAGCCTACCCCACCCAGAGCGTAAACGGTACTTGTTCCGCTATCAGGTACCCACGCGGGTGATGACGACCATCCGATGGTAACGGGAGACGAACGCGTCTCCGTGGATGACGGCCCAGCGGCATTGCGGACCGCCCGGACGACGGACGTCCTTGCCGTCGACGGGCCATTCGATGCGCTCGCGCTTCCCGCGCGGCAGCGAGGACGTGTCCTGAACGGTGTCATGTCCGGCGACGACATTGCTGACGCTGGGCCTGCTCCAGGACGCCGTCCGGCCGTTGGGGACGCTCCAGATCTCGAACCGGACCATGCCCGGCGAGGCGAACGCCTTGATGAGGACCGGGTGCTTGGTGTCGTTGCTGAATCGCATCGACTGCGATCCCGAGACGGTAGCGTCCAGGCCCAGCGGATAGCGCGGGATGTAGTACCAATGGGGCGTCACAAAGCGGCCCTTGGCCCAGCCCGGCTGTCCTGTGTCCTGGGACGCGGGCGAGCCTCGGAGTCCCTTGGGAGCGCCCAATTCAGGTATGCGCTCTATCGGAGTTATGTGCTCTTGGCTCGACCGCCGATAGAGCCTATAAGTCACCCAATTCGTGCGTGGCTCCCACTCGGGAAAGCACAGCGGTTAGAATGGGGAGGCTTATGAGTCCCCTGCTCTACCACTGAGCTACTCCGCCACGGATCCGCGCTCAGTCACACGGACATGACTGGCGCCGAGCTCGACCACAACCTTCTGAGCAGATAACGGTGACCGTGGCTCGAAGCACGGTCGAGGATGGTTATGAGCTCCAGCGCCCGCGGTCGGGCTCGATCTGATTCTATAGCCGAGCCGGACGTTTTGGACAACCTGCCTTCGTTCACCCGTCACCTGCGGGCCGAACGCGGCGTTACTTGCCGGCGGGGGCCGCGGCAACGCCGGGTTGGCTGTAGCCGTGCTCGGCGATCTCGGCAGCCCGGTCACGGTAGACATCCGCGGTCGGCGCGGTCCTGGCGCGGAACCCTTCGACCATTCGGTTGTACATGGAGAACGCGGCCGCGATGAGCACGGCGAGCTGGACGTCGGCGTCGGTCGCGCCCGCGGCGTGTGCCGCCGCGACGTCGGCCGCGGTCAGCTCGCGAGGCTCGCCCCGGACCGTTCGCGCGATGTGGAAGAGCGCCTGCATCTTGTCGTCGAACGCCCCGAATGATCCGAGCTTGATCCCGTCGATCAGGGGCTCGGAGTCCGTGACACCGCCGCGCTCGAAGTTGGCGCTCGCGAACGCCCCGTGCGAATCCATGCAGTAGAAACAGTCGTTTGCCGCCGAGACCGCGGTCGCCAGCATCTCCCGCTCGCCGCGGCTGATGGTCGCTCCCGCGAAGTCGTTGACGAGCAACTCGTCCGCCAGGCCGCGCAGGTGGACGCCGAGACCGGGCGTCAATCGGATCGCGGTAAGGATCCCCGGGGCGTCGGGCAGGCCGCCGACGATGGGCTCTTCCTGCGAGCGCTGGAGGCGCTCCTCATCGCGTGCCATGGGCATCCCTCGACAGTCGGTCCACGTGGAAGTCTGCCCGAAGTATGAACGGCGCCCGCGCGACCGTAGGTGTGAACCCCGTAGGAGCGTTCATGGGCCGAGGGATGCGACGAGCGGGCTCGGTCGGCCGCGTCACCTGCGTATCCTTGGGCCCGTCATGACCGCAGGATCCCCGATCCGAAGCGCACCTCGTCGTCGGCGCAGCCCCCTCGCGGCGTCCGGCGACCGGCGCCGCCCGTGACCGCCCGGACGCTGTCGGTCGGCGGCGCGACCTACCCGCTGATCCTGCCGAACATCCGCGATCCGCGCCTGCATGTCGCGGCCGTCATCATCACCGTCCACGTTCTCGGCCAGGTCGGCCTGCACTTCTGGGTCAGCATCCCGCAGATCCTCGCGGCGATCCTGACCTGCGCGATCCTCGAGGTCGCGATCACCTTCCGCCAGAGCCGGGCGTTCGTCTGGCCGGCGAGCGCGATGCTGACCGGCAGCGGTGTCGCCCTCATCCTGCGGGTCGTCGGGACGCCACCGGGCGAACCGTGGAGCACGTACGGCTGGTACATCTTCGCGATCGTCGCCGGCCTCTCCTTGCTGTCGAAGTACGTGATCCGCTACCAGGGCTCGCACGTGTTCAACCCGTCGAACATCGGCCTGGTCGTCGCATTCATCGTCCTCGGCAGCTCTCGTGTCGAGCCGCTCGACTTCTGGTGGGCGCCACTCAACGGCTGGATGCTCGCCGCCTACGCGGTGATCATCGTGGGCGGGCTGCTCATCACCCGGCGACTGCACCTCCTGGCCCTCGCGGCCGCGTTCTGGATCGCGCTGGCGGTCGGCCTCGGGACGCTCGCCGCGTCGGGGCACTGCATGGTCGCCCGCTGGGCGTTCGCACCCGTTTGTGGCTTCGACTACTGGCGCGTGATCGTCGCGTCGCCGGAGGTGCTGATCTTCCTGTTCTTCATGATCACCGACCCCAAGACGGCGCCGACAGGAGCCGTCGGGCGGGTCGCCTTCGGGGTGCTGGTCGCGCTGGCGAGCACGCTGCTGATGGCGCCCCAGACGGATGAGTTCGGCACCAAGGTCGCCTTGCTCGCCGGCCTGGTCGTCGTCTGCGCGGCCCGACCGCTCCTCGACCGTCTTCTTCCGGAACCACGTTCAGCCGCGGACGATCCCCGGCGATTTACGGCTCGGCTCATCAGGGGCGATCCGGCTGGCGGGATCGCCCGAGCCACCGCCCGAGTCGCCTTGGCCGGCGTTGCCGTCCTGGTGGTCGGCGCCGGCATCGTCGCCGCGGGTGCCCCGGCGCGGGGGCCCGTCGCTCTCGACACGGCCGAGGTCCTCGAGCGGATCCCGGCGCAGGTCGATCCGGCCACGTTCCCGGCGATCACCGTCGATGTCGAGGCCTGGGATGACTCGATCTCGGGGCCGATCGCCCAGGACATCCTCGTGACGCTCGCCGAGAACCTCGAGCTCGAGAACCAGGCGCTCCTGCGGGCGGACCCGAGCATCCTCACCGCCGCCGATCACGGAGACCGTCTTGTGGAGATGCAGGGTCGGCTCCGGGACGGCCAGGCGTCGGGCCGGACCACCATCGATCACTACCGGTTCGATGCCGTGAATGTGATCCTCATCGCGCCCTTCGGGGTGCAGACCGGGGGGAGCATCGGTCTCGAGTCCCAGGGCACGGTCACCCAGGAGACCTACGACGCCAACGGGGTCCTGCTGGATCGACGGGAGTCGCCCTTCGCACAGACGTTCGCGGTGCGCCGCCCGACCGGGGACCGCTGGCTCATCGTGGCCGTGTTGCCGAACCAGGAAGGAAGCTGATCCAGGAGCGTCGGGAACGTCGGCTCAGACCCCGAGCTCTTGCGACGCCATCGCCGTCCCGTCGACCCGCGCGCGGATCTTCGCGAACGCCGTGTCTCGCGATGTCGACGTGTCGTCGCCGAATGGCGAGAAGCCACAGTCGTCCGTCGTGCCCAGGCGGCTGGGGTCGATGTGGCGGGCCGCCTCGAGCACGCGGTCGCGAACCTCTTCCGGTGTCTCGATGCGCGGGTCGATGGGGTCGATCACGCCAACGAAGATCCGGCGGCCGTCGGTGGCCTGCTCCCCGAGGATCCCGAGCACCCGCTCGCGGTCCGCTTCGCTGGCGAGCTGGACGTAGAACGTGTTCACGTTGAGGCGGAAGAGCCCGGGCAGCAGCTCCGCGTAGTCGACGTCGGCGCTGTGGGTCGAGTCCTTGTCGCCGCCGGGACAGGTGTGGACGCCGACGTTCGCTCGTTCCGCGTCCGTCAGCTCGGCGAGGACCCGGTTGTTGAGATCCACGAAGGCGTCGAGGAGGCCCCCCGACGGGTCGAGCTTGAGCGACAGGCGGGCCTCCGTGAAGTCGATCTGGACGATGGCGCCGCGCTCGATGCAGCCGCGCATCTCGGCCGCGGCCTCGGCGACCAGGTCGTCGACGAACGCTTCGCGCGGATAGCCGGCGATCCCGTCCTGCGGATACATCAGGCTCAGCGCCGACGCGGAGATGACGGCCTGCTTCATCCGGGCCGCGCTCTGTCCCCGGGCGGCGTCGAGATACGACCAGGCCTGCGTGGCGTAGCGGAACGGGGCCTCCGTGAGCACCGGCAGCTGGCGCGTGTGACCGTCCTCGAAGGGGATCGTCACGCCACCGCCGGCGAGGGCCAGGCCGGCGACCGGGTAGGTCGCGAAGCTCGGCTTGCGCTGCTCGCCGTCGGTCACGACGGGCGAACCCGTAGCTTCGAAGCGCCGCAGCGTGTCGCTCACGGCGTCATCGAACAGGGCCTCGAGCTCGTCGGGCGGCATGGTGCCGGCGGCTGCGGCCACCATGCCGGCCTGGAGCGCCCCCGGTCGGGGGATGCTGCCGATCGGTTCGGTTGGCAGGGTCATGTGCGCTTCTAGGTGCCGGGCGGCTTGTACTTGATCGATCGGGCTTTCTCGAGGGCCTCGAGGGTCTCCTCGACGGTGAGCAGCACCGTCGTCTGCAACGTGCTCAGGGCTCCGCCCGCGCCGATGGCGACGGCGACGGCCGCCATCGATACGTTGTCGGGCGCCTCCCACAGGTTGTAGGCATCGTGGTCGCCGAAGGCGTACCAGAAGCCGTGCAGCTTGCCGCCCACCGACTCGATGTACTGCTGGGCGGCGGCACGCCGATCCTCCGGGTTCTGGATGAGTCGGGCCCACGTTTCGGGGGTGTAGCTGAATCGCGTCAGGTACATCGGCATCGATGCCTCTCCTCCATACGTCGTTCGGAACGCCGGCGGTCGAGCTAGCCCGTGCCCACCCGAGTGATGCCGACCATCCGATGGTAACGGGACACGAACACGTCCCGATGGATGACGGCGCCAGCGGCATTGCGCACCGTGCGGACGACCGAGACATCCTTGCCGTCGACCGGCCATTCGGTCCGCTCGCTCCGGCCGCGCGGCAGCGACGCCGTCTTCTGGACGCTGTCATATCCGGCGACCACATTGCTGACGCTAGGCCCGCTCCACGAGACCTTCCGGCCGTTGGGGACGCTCCAGATCTCGAAGCGGACCGTGCCCGGCGACGCGTAGGCCTTGATGAGGATCGGGTGCTTCGTGTCGTTGCGGAACCGCATCGACTGCGAGCCCGAGACCGTGGCGTCCAGGCCGAGCGGATAGCGGTCGATGTAGTACCAGTGTGGCGAGCGGGTCACGATCTGGAGGCCGGCGCGCGCGGCCGCATTGAACAGGGTGGTCGACACGGAACAGATCCCGCCGGCGAGCGCCCGGCCCTGGACCGTGTGGCCGCCGACGATCGCGGCGCCGAGGCGGTAGCCGGTCCGGAAGCTGACCTCGCCGAGCGCACCCCAGAACTCGAACACCTGACCCGGACGAACCACCGTGCCGTCGAGCCGGCGCGCGGGCACCGTGATGTTCGCGGCGAACCCATTGCGCGCACTCACCGGGTAGTGCGTCGTCCAGGTGCCCACCATCGCCAGCAGCGGCGCCTTCTTCTTCGCCTGCTCGGTCGAGAGCTTCGGGGCGACCTGCATCGTCTTGACCTTGACCGGCTTGTCGGTCGCCGACCCCTCGAGGCGCGCGGCGAGCGCCGCCACGACGCCCTTGGACGTCGCCTTCACGTCGAGCGCGCGCCCCAGGCGCGATGCCGTGACCCCGAAGATCCCACCGGCACGCGTTCGCAGGTAACGGGCCTCGGTCGGGGCGCGGTGCAGGTCCTTCGCCAAGCGCTTGACCACGGCCGGGACGCCGGCCGAATTCGAGCTTGGGCGCGTAGTCCGCGCCCTGACCGGCGAACGACATCCACATGCGGATACGCGCCGCCCGGATCTCCCATTTCTGCTTGCCGTGGGTGAGGACCATCTTCGTGGCGATGCGTTCGGCGACCTCGTACGCGCGCCGGGCATCCGCGTCGCTGATGGCCGGCGGGACCGCGGCGCTGTCGGCCGTGAAGTCCAGCGCGGCAGGCGACGCCGGATCGAGGAGGGCCGCCGTGATCGCCGGTGCGATCTTGCTCGTGTCGACCTGGACGCCGTCCACGGCCTCCGAGATCGTCAGGGCCTCCCGCGTCGAGGTGACGCCCGCGTCCCGCGGCTGGCGGTATCCGCGCTCGGCGAACGCCGCGAGCTCGGTCGCGAGGCGATCCGGGTCGAAGCTGAGGAGTGTCGGCATCGAAACGGGTCGGGTCAGCTGTCGCAGCCCTTCGAGGGCCTCGTCGAACCGTGTGCCGTCGCGACCGACAGCGGCGGCCCGATCGAGCATGCCGTCGAAGTCGACCTCGCGACCGACGAAGGTGTACGGGATGACGGCATAGCCGGTCCCCGAGCGCACGGTCACCGCCCCATCTTCGAGCCGGCCGAGCGCCGAGCCAAGGGCGAGACGGGCCTCGGCGCGACTCATGCCACCGACGTCGACGCCGCCGACCTGGACGCCGGGCAGGATGCGATCCACGTACGCCTGGCGGAACGCGATCACACCGAGGGAGACCAGCAGGAGGCCGAGCAGCGCGCCGAACACGAACCCGCGTGCCGCGCGCCCCGGTCGCGGGATACGCAGCGCTCGGACCGCCGGCGCCAACGGACGAGTTACGGCCATCGGATGCTCACCTACCTGGGACGCCGGTCACACCTGCGTCAGGAACGGGAGCCTACGACACCAACGTCTCCGCGAGAAGGGGGTATATCGCCGCGCGTCACGTTCCGAACGTGTCGCAATCGTCCGAGTTGCCGCTGCGGTAGCCGGCCGTGAACCACTGGACGCGCTGCGCGGCGGAACCATGGGTCCACGCTTCGGGGTTGATCCGGCCGGTCGTCGCCTCCTGGATCCGGTCATCGCCGACCGCCTGGGCCGCGCTCACGGCTTCCTCGATGTCGCCAGGCTCGAGATCGGACGCAGCCGAGTGTGCCCAGACGCCCGCGAGGCAGTCCGCCTGCAGTTCCTGGCGCACGGAGAGGTCGTTGGCCTGGTTCGGGTCCTGCTGCGCGAGCTCCTGCACGCGCTGCGAGATCCCAAGGACGGTCTGGATGTGGTGACCGTATTCGTGGGAGATGACGTAGGCCATCGCGAAGTCTCCGCCGGAGGCGCCGAACCTCGACTCCAGCTCGTCGAAGAAGCCGATGTCCAGATAGACCTTCTGGTCCGCCGGGCAGTAGAAGGGACCCGTGGCCGACGAGGCCGGGCCGCAGGCCGACTGCGTCGAGCCTTCGAACAGGACCAGCTTCGTCTCGGGGTAGTCCTTGCCGGAGGCCCGGAACTCCTCTTCCCAGAAGAGCTCGATCGATTCGACGATGTAGGCGATCTGCTGGTCGGTGTCGCTCTGTGGGTTCAGCGTTCCGCCCGGCTGGGCCGCGCCGCCTCCCAGGCCGCCCAGACCTGGGATCCCGCCACCCCCGCCGCCGAGGATCCCGCTGAACAGCAGGAACAGGACCACGACCACGATGATGCCGCCGATCCCTCCGCCGGCCTTGCCGCCCGGGATCGGGATGGGGATCCCGCCGCCCCCGCCCCCACCGCCACCGAGCACGTCGCCCAGGCCCCCGCCGGCGCTCTGGCCACGGCGATCCTCGATCCGACCGAAGCCGGTGTTTCGCTTCCATTTCATGACGTGCTGGACACTCCTCGACGCAAGTGCCGACAGCGTACGTCCGGCGGTGGCGTCTCGGCGTCGCAATGCCGGCGGGCGGCCTTGCAGCAGCATCGCGTGGCGGTGCTCACGGAGGGCGCTCCCTCAAACCACCTCGTGCAGGCGACCGGTCATGACGTCGAACACGAGCCCGTGCACGGGGACCCCCCGCCGCAGCAGCTGGTGCTCGCGCAGGATGGCGACCTGGGTTCGCACGCTCTCGGCGAGGTCCGTGAAACCACCGAACTCGAGCCCGACGTCCTCGGCCGTCACGCCGGCCGACGCCGCGACCTGCTCGCGAAGCGCCGCCTCGTCGACGTCGTGCAGCCCGCAGCCCGTGTGCTGGATCACGATGATCTCGCTCGTGCCGAGCAGCTGCTGGCTCACGATCAGCGAGCGGATGACGTCATCGGTCACGAGCCCACCGGCGTTGCGGATGATATGGGCGTCCCCCGTCCGTAACCCGAGGGTCTCCGCCACATCGAGGCGGGCGTCCATGCACGCCAGGATCGCGAGACCACTGAGTGGTGCGGCGGTCAGGGCGGATCGGTCGAACGTCTCTATGTAGCGCTCGTTCTCTGCCAGCAGCCGCGCGTATTCACCGTTGCTTTCGGTCATGGTCGGACTCTACGCGGACGTGTCAGGCCAACGGGCCGCTGCCGTAGCGCTCGATCAGCTCGCCGATCGTGAGCTGGCCGTACCGCTCATCGAGTTGCTCCCGGGCGATCCGCCACATCGTGCGCAGCGGTCGCGGACCGGACCGCTCGAGCTCGTTGAGGCGGACCGCGGCGAAGCGCTCGATGCCGGGGACCGCGCGAAGGTCGGCCGCCAGCCGCGTCGCGGCGTCATCGACGGTGGTCTCGCGGGTGATCCCGGCCGAAGCCGGTCGAGCTGGCCCGGCCGCCGTGTCGCTGCGCGGCGTGGGAGGGGTCGCGGCCGCACGCACGGCCCGCTCGGCATCGGCGATGGCCGCGTCCACCGATTCGGGCGTGCTGAAGCGCGGCGGCGGTGTGCCGGCCGGGGTCGAGGGTGTGGCGGGCGTGGCCGATGTGGCCGCCGTGGCCTGCGTGGCCGACGAGCTCGGCGACGTGGTCGTCGAGGAGCCTCCACCACCCGTCGCCGGGCCGGCGGGGGTCGATCCACCGCTCGCCGAAGCGGCCCCGCCGGTCGTCGACGTCCCGCCCCGGGAGCCGCCGCCGGTCCCTCCGCTCGGTGGGCGCGGCTTCGACCCACTGGATCCCGACTCCGCGCCACTCCCGGCGCCACCCATCGCCTGGTTGAGCATCTCCGGGATGTCGATGCCGGTGAGGCCCTTCACGGTCGCGCCGGCCTCGGTGACGGTGCGCGTCACGTTCTTGACCATGTCGGATGCACCGTCGTTGGACAGCACCGTCAGGTGGTCGATGTTGCCCATCGGCTCCGCGGCCGCACGGACGATGTCCGGCAACTGCGAGAGGACCGTCTGGATGATGGCCGCCTCGTTGAACTGGCGGTAGGCATCGGCTCGGAGGGCCAGCGCCTTGGCCTCCGCCTCGCCCTTGGACAGCACGATCCCGGCCTCCGCGTTGCCCTCGAGCGTCGTCTGCTTGGCAACGGCCTCGGCGGTCACCTCGACGACGCGGGCCTGCGCCTCGCCGGCGAGCTTGACCCGTTCCGCATCGCCCTGGGCCTGGGCGATGGCCGCGCCCTTGGCGCCCTCGGCTCGACGGATCTGCGCCGCGGCGTCGGCCTCGGCGGGGCGGACCGTGGTCGCGACCAGCTCCTGCTCCTTGCGGGCGGCCTCGAGCTGGGCGAGCTCGGTCTGCTTGCGGGTGACCTCCTGGGTCGCCTCGGCCTCGGCCAGCGGTCCGGCCTGGGCGGCCCGGGCCTCGGCCGCCGCGGTCTGGGTCTCGGTCTCGGCGCGGCGCAGGGCCACGTCGCGAGCGGCGTTGATCTTGACCTGCTCGGCCTCGGCCTCGCGGACGGCGGCCTCCTGGTCGGCCGACGCCTTGGCCATGCGGGCGTCCCGCTCGCGGCGGGCCGTCTCCTGCTGGCCGATGAGCTCCATGTACCCGGACTCATCGCGGATCGCCTGGATCGTGAACGAATCGATCTGCAGCCCGGACGTGGCGAGGTCGCCCTTGGCGGCATCCTGGACGGCCTGCTGGAACTTCATCCGGTCGAGGTTGAGCTCCTCGACGGTCAGCGTGCCGACGATGGAGCGAAGCGAGCCCTCGAGGACGTTCTTGACGATCGAGTCGACCTGCTCCTCCTGGGACTCGAGGAAGCGCTCGGCGGCGTTGCGGATGGACTCGTCGTCGGCGCCGATCTTGAACGTCGCGACGCCCTGGACGGCGACCTTGATGCCCTGGCGGGTCACCGCGTCGGCGAGGTTCACGTTGATCTGTCGTGCGGTCAGCTTGAGCTTGCCGACCTTGTGGACCAGGGGCAGGACGATGACGCCGCCGCCACGCACGACCTTGAGGTTCTTGCGGCCGTCGGGCGAGCGATCGCGCTGGCCGCTGACCACGAGCGCCTCGTTGGCGCCGGCGACCTTGTAGCGACTGCCGATGTAACTGACGATCAGGACGACGACGATGATGATCGCGAAGATCGCGAACACACCGCCCCCGAGGAAATCGAACAGGCCGTCAAGCATCGGTCTCTCCCTCTTGCCTCGTCGCCGGCGCGGGCGGCGTCGTCCATTCCACGATGAGACCCGTGCCGCCGACGCCGGTCACGCGGGCGACCGTGCCGGCCGGGATGTCGGTCGCGGCCGTGGCGGTGAATTCGTGGGTCTGGCCCTCGGCCTTGATGAGGACGCTGCCGTAGCGACCGGCCGGGATCCCGACCTGGACGTAGGCGTCGTGTCCCACGAGATCGCTCGTCGAGAACGGCTCGGGCGCCGCCGCCCGGCTCAGCGCGCTGAAGACGACCCAGGCGATCCCGAGGCCGACAAGGCCGAACGCACCGCCGATGGCGGCGGCCTGCCCTCCGTGGACATCCAGCACCTGCGTGGCGAACAGGCCGCCGACGCCGAACATCGAGACGAATGACAGGAGGAGCGGCATCAGGCTCACGCCGCCGACGTCGAAGTCGAAGACGGCGCCCACGATGTCGTCGACGAGGACGGTGATCAGCAGCAGCCCGCCGCCGACGAGGAGGCAGACGACGAAGATGAAGTCCTCGACCGGGATGTCGATCATCGGCGCCGCGGCCTCCCTCGTCCGGCGCGAACGCGTCGGGAGGACAGGATAGCGACCCGCGAACCTGCCGCGCGTGGGATCGCGCGGAATGTCAGTCGGACGGGCCGAACAACACCGTGAGCCAGCGTTCGAGCGGAGCGACGTCGTCGGCCCGGGCACCGATGCGAAGGGCCGCCGAGCCCGGCGCGTCCGCCGGCAGCGCCGGGGCGTCCTTCTCGAGCGTGAAGGCGATCTCGCGCGCGCCGCCCAGGCCATAGGCCCGACCCTGCTGCTCGACGTAGCGCTGGCGGGCGATGAGATCGAGCTCGCGCTCGAGCGCACTGACCTCGATCCGGAGGGCGGCGTTGGCCGACGCGATGTCGTCGGCGCGGGCCGTGGCTGCCGATGCCTCGCTCACCTGACGGGCGAACGCGATCACGATCCAGGCGGCCAGCATCGCGCAGGCCAGGATCCCGATCCGGCGGCGCGTGATGCCCGCGATCGGGAGCGCGGCAAGGTCCGGAGCCGTCGCGACGGCGGCCTCGGGATCGCGGGCGCCCGGGTGCAGACTCGGGCGCGTCGTCAGGTTCGAGGCTTGAGCGGCGGGACATGGCGGCGAGCGTAGCTGACGTGCAGCTGGGGTGTCAACCGCGCTTGCGTGACAGCCAAGCTGTCAAACGAGCGCGCAACGGTGGGCGTAGACTGCGACCGATACCGAACATCTGTTCGGATACCACTCGGGGACCATGACGATGCGCCTCTACGCCCCCGCCGATCCGACGACCGTCCTCGACGGCCTGCTCGAAGAGCCGTCCCTCGCCCGCGGGGTCGTCCATCACGCCGTGCTGCCGCCGCGCGAGGCGGTCCACGCCCCGATGCCATCGTGGCTGGACCCGCGCATCGTGAACGGTCTCGCCGGGCGCGGGATCGAGCGGCTGTACTCGCACCAGGCCGAGGCGATCGATGCGGTCCATGCCGGCGAGGACGTCGTCGTGGTCACGCCGACGGCATCCGGGAAGACGCTGTGCTATGCCCTGCCCGCACTCCAGGCGATCGCGGAGGACCCGGCGGCCCGCGCCTTGTTCCTCTTCCCGACCAAGGCGCTCGGCCAGGACCAGGTGACGGAGTTCGGGGAGCTCTCGGCCGCGGCCGGGTTGTCGATCATCACGTCGACCTACGACGGCGACACGCCGGCCCCGATCCGGTCCGCGGTCCGCGCCGCCGGGCAGGTCGTCGTGACCAATCCGGACATGCTCCATTCGGCGATCCTGCCGCACCACACCAAGTGGTTCCAGCTGTTCGAGCAACTCCAGCTCATCGTCATCGACGAGCTCCACACCTACCGCGGCGTATTCGGCGGTCACGTCGCGAACGTGCTGCGGCGGCTGCTGCGGATCTGCGCGCACTACGGCAGCAAGCCGATCATCGTGTGCTGCTCGGCCACGATCGGGAACCCGGCGGAGCTGGCGGCGATGCTGACCGGCCGGTCGGCCCGACTCGTGGACCGCAACGGCGCCCCGGCCGGCGAGCGCCACGTGCTGCTCGTGGACCCGCCGGTCCTGGAGCCCGCCAGTGGCGCGCGCGGCTCGGCCGTGACGCTGGCGCAGCGGTGGGCCCTCCCCTTCCTGCGCGCTGGCCGGCAGACGATCGTGTTCGGTCGGTCGCGGGTCGCGGTGGAGCTCCTGCTCACCGGCCTGCGCGAGTCGCTGCGCGAGAGTTACGGTCCGCGCAGCCGCGTCCGAGGCTACCGCGGCGGCTATCTGCCCACCGAGCGCCGGGCCATCGAGCATGGCCTGCGCGACGGGGAGATCCTCGGGGTCGTCGCGACCAACGCGCTAGAGCTGGGCGTCGACATCGGGCGCCTGGACGTGTCGATCCTGGCCGGCTATCCGGGCTCGGTGGCGGGAACGTGGCAGCAGTTCGGCCGGGCCGGCCGGCGGCAGGGAACCAGCGTCGCGATCCTGGTGGCGTCGGGTGCGCCCGTGGATCAGTACGTCATCCACCACCCGGAGTTCCTGCTCGAGGGGACGCCGGAGGAGGCGCGCCTCGACCCGGACAACCTGCACGTCCTGCTCGCCCACCTGCGCGCGGCGACCTTCGAGCTGCCGTTCGAGCCCGGCGAGGTCTTCGGGCCGGGCCCGGCGGACGACCTGCTCGCCTTCCTCGCGGAGGAACGCCATGTCCGCCAGGCGGCCGACGGCCGCTGGTACTGGTCCAGCGAGAACTTCCCGGCGTCCGAGATCTCGCTGCGGACCGCGGCACCGGAGAACGTGGTGATCATCGACACGACACCGGACCGACCGCGCGTCCTCGGCGAGGTCGACCTGTTCAGCGCCCAGGTCCTCGTCCACGAGCGGGCGATCTACATCCACGAATTGGTCCAGTACTACGTGGATCGGCTCGAATGGCACGAGCGCAAGGCCTACGTCCACAAGATCGACGTGGACCACTACACCTACGCGAACCGGGCGGTCACCCTCAAACCGCTCGAGGTGTTCGCCGAGGCGCCGTCGGTCGGTGGCCGGCGGATCCACGGCGAGGTCATGGTCGCCAGCCTCGTGACCCTGTTCAAGAAGCTCAAGTTCCTCACGGACGAGAACGTCGGTTGGGGGCCCATCGACCTGCCGGAGCTCGAGCTCCAGACGACCGCCTACTGGCTGACGGCGGAGCGCGTGCGCGACCACTGGCGTCGGGACGAGCTCGATGTCGCGCTGCTCGGCGCTGGGCGGGCGATCCAGACCATCGCCGCGGTCCTGCTGATGGTGGACCCACGCGACCTCGGGCTGGTCACGCAGGTCCGCTCACCCCATGCCGAGGAACCCACGATCTACCTGTACGAGGCTGTTCCTGGTGGCATCGGCCTCGCACCGCGGCTGTGGGACCGGCACGACGAGCTGCTCGCCGGGGCAGCCGCATTGATCGCCGGCTGCGGGTGCGACGGCGGCTGTCCGGCCTGCACGGGCCCGCGGCTGGAGCCGAACGTCGACGCGCGGGCGCTCGCGCTGCGCCTGCTGCGTGACCTGGGAGCCGCGGCGGAGGCGGTTCCGCCCGCCCTCGCGACGCCCGCATGACGACGCCCGTCGCGGACGGGCCTCCGTCCGACCTGGCCCGTCGCCTGGAGCGGTTCCGCGCCGCCGTCCGCGTCGCGCCCGGCCACGAGACCGATGCCCTCCCCCACGCGCCCATCCCGACCGCCGACCTCGCGGCGCGGCTCGCGTCGACACTCGACGGCGAGGTCGTCACCGTTCGGGGCGGCCGGTTCGTCCGGGTGGAGGGCCGCTCGGTCGACATCCCGGTGGAGCGGGCGCGGCTGGCGGGACTGCCCGGTCAGCCGCCGGCGGACCGCCCGCTCGTCTGCCTAGACACGGAGACGACGGGCCTGGCGACGGCGGCGGGCACGGTGGCATTCCTCATCGGGCTCGGCTGGTGGGAGCGTGAGCGCTTCCGGCAGGTCCAGCTGCTGCTGCCCGACCACGCGGACGAGGGGGCGTTGCTCGACGAGCTGGCCAGGCACGTCGCGCCCGACGCGTGGCTCGTGACCTACAACGGCCGTGGCTTCGACTGGCCGTTGCTCGTGGCTCGCTACCGGATGGCCCGACGCGCCGCGCCCGCCCACGACGGGCACCTCGACCTGCTGCCCATCGTCCGGCGCCTGTTCCGGCACCGGATGGACGACGCCCGGCTGCAGACGGTCGAACGTGCGCTACTCGGGGTCGTGCGCCATGACGATGTCGACGGCTGGGAGATCCCCGGGCGGTACCTCGGGTTCCTGCGGGGTGGGCCGGCGGAGCCACTGGCCGCCGTCGTACGCCACAACGACGAGGACGTTCGATCCCTCGCCCGCCTGATCGCCTTGCTGGACGCGGGCTACACCTCGCCCGAGGCGCGCCGGGCGGCCCCGATCGGCGACGTGGCGGGCCTCGCCCGCGCGTTCGTGCGCGCGCGCCGCCCCGAGGAGGCCCTGGCCTGTCTCGATGAGGTCCTCGAGCGGACCGAGGCGCCGGTCAGGGCCGCGGTCGAGGTCCCCCGACCGGTTGTCACCATGACGCCGCCACGGACCGAGGTCCCGTGGTGGTCGCCTGCGGCGCGCGCCGACTTCGGCGGTCGCCCGCGGCCCCGTGACGGCGGACCGTCGAGCTGGCACCGGACGGCGGCCTTCGCCGCGACCTGGGACACACAACGAGTGGCGCTCGACCGGGCGCATCTCCTCCGCCGGCTCGGCCGGTATGCCGATTCGGCCGAGGCCTGGGCCGGGGTCGCGGCGGGACCAGGACGGACCGCGATCGTCGCCTGGATCGAGCTCGCGAAGCTCCGCGAGCACCGGCTGGGCGATCCCGCGGGCGCCCTCGAAGCCGCGCTGCGGGGTGCCGCGGCCGCCGACCGGCGGCGTCAGCTCGCGCTGCCGGAACCCGCGCTCGAGGCGGACCTGCGGCATCGGCTCGCTCGGCTGCAGCGCCGGCTGGCTCCCAGTCGCACGGTCGCCTGATCGCGGAGGTCGGGCTCCTCAGGCGTCGGCGTCGAGCGCGGCTCGGACTGGGCCGGCGAGCGCCTCGAGCGTGGGGTGATCGAACGGCGCCGGCCAGTCGAACATCACCGCGCCGAGTCCCGCGTCGCGATACCGCCGGAGCTCGGTGACGACCGTTTGCACCGGCCCGGCGAAGGGCGAGCCCGTCGCCATCTCGAGCGCCGCGTCGCGCGGCATCGCCTGGCGCTGGAGGATCGCGGTGAGGGCCTCGACGGCCTCCTCCCGGCTCGCGCGGATGCAGGGCGCGGGAAGACCCGCCGTCCGTTCGATCGATGCTGGGTCGCGGCCGACCACACGACAGTGCTCGTCGAGGATCTCGCTCCGTCGACGGAACGACTCGGGCGAGTCCTGGTCCGCGTTCCAGATATCCGCATGCTGCGCCACGAACCGGAGCGTGCGCTTCTCCCCGCTCCCGCCGATCGCGAGCGGTAGCCGCTCCTGGATCGGCGGCGGATCGTTGCGCGCTTCGACCGCCGAGAACCACCGGCCGTCGTGGGTCACCGCCGCCCCGTCGAGCAGGCCGCGGCAGATCGCGGCTGCCTCCCCCATCCGGTCGAGCCGTTGGCCAAGGGTCGGGAACTCCCACCCGAACGCCTGGTGCTCCCGCTCGAACCAGCCGGCGCCGAGACCCAGCGCCGCCCGGCCACCCGTCGCGTGGTCGAGGGCCGTCGCCATCTTCACGAGCAGCCCGGGGTTCCGATACCCGGCGCCCGACACGAGGCAACCCATGCGCGCCCGACGGGTCACGCCCGCCCAGCCGAACAGGATCGACCAGCCCTCGAAGACCGGGCCGTCGAGGCTGCCCAGCTCCCCCGACCCCCGCGGCGGCCTGCGGCAAGAAGTGGTCGTTGCTCCAGAGCTCGTCGAAACCGAGCTCGTCGATGTCGTGGCCGATGGCCATCAGCTCCGGCCAGGTCACGTACTGGCCCCAGACCTGGAACCCGAGGCGGAGGCGCTGTGGGGCCATCGTCAAACCTCCGACACGCTGACGACCGTCCCGGTCCGCGCGGACTCCTCGGCGGCCTCCATGATCCGCAACCCGCGCACCGAATCGAGCGGATCGACCGGGCGCTCGCCGACACCCCGGACCGCATCCCGGAAGCCCTCGTAGAACCAGCGGTAGTCGCCCCGCTCCGTCGGGACGGGCGTGACCGACCCGTCGCTCGCGTAGATGCGGCCCCATCGCTCCCGCGGGTCCTCGCCGAACCCGGGATCACCGGGGCGCAGGCCCGCCAGGAGCTGGTCCTCCTGGGGGTCGCCGTCCTCCTTCACGAACTCACCCCCGAGTCCTCGGATCCGGAACCGCGGTCCCGTTCGCGCGGCGATCAACGACGTCCACAGCCGCGAGCGCACGCCATCGGCGTGATCGATGGCGACGAAGGTGGAATCCTCCACCCGGCTGCCCTCCCGGCGCCGGTCCATCTGGGCGAATACCCGGCGAGCCCCGCCGAACAGGAGCAGGCTCTGGTCCACCAGGTGCGCCCCGAGATCTCGATGCGGGCCACCGGCCTCCTCGGCGGCCTCGCGCCAGTTGTCGCCGACGACGCCCCATCGCTCGAACCGCGCCTCGAAGCTGTCGATCTCGCCGAGGGTGCCCGCCGCGAGGAGCGAGCGAACGGTCAGGAAGTCTCCGTCGCCGCGCCGGTTCTGGTACACGGACAGGATCCGCCCGGCGCGTTCGGCGGCCTCGAGCAGCGTCTCGGCTTCGGGGATATCCATCGCGATCGGCTTATCGACGACGACGTGCCGCCCGGCTTCGAGCGCGCGGATCCCGATCGGGACGTGATAGCGGTTCGGGGTCAGGACCACGACCATCTCGACGTCGCCGGACTCGAGCAGGTCGTCGACCGTCGCGACGACCGTCGCGCCGGGGTGCTCGGCCGCCGCCTGGGCCGCCCGCTCCGGGTTCGAGGTCGCGATGGCCGCCAGCCGCAGCCCGTCGACCGCGTCGATGTAGGGCGCATGGAACAGCCGGCCGGCCAGCCCGTAACCGACGATGCCGACGCCGATCGACCCTGACGACGCCATCGCTCGAGCGCCTAACCGGCGAGGTAGGGCGTGGCGACCTCGCAGAAGCGCTCGGCGACCCGGCGCGCCGCCGCCTCGTCGTCGCTCATGCGCAGCCCGAACGGCGCCAGGTTCGTGTCGAACACCCCGATGCCGATGCTCAACGAACGTGCGAGCAGCGCATCGGTCACGGGCAGCATCCCGCGGTGGTACTCCGCCCCGCCCGCGCCGAAGCACGAGCAATCGAACGGGCAGCCCTTGCCGCTGACGGTCCGCCGCTCGAGCAGGTGCTCCATATTCGAATAGACGTGCCAGCCGGACGCGTCGAGCGTGATCGAGCCGAGTTCCGACGCGACGTTCCGCGCGACCTCCGCCGACGGGAAGGTCACCACGAGATGCGTGGCGAGGTCACCCTCCGGATCGACGACCGTCCGGAACCCGAGCCCCGGCAGGTCCGCGATCATCGTCTTCACGATCTTCTTGTTCGCGCGGAGGTGCGTCCGGATCAGGTCCAGCTTCCGGACCTGGGCCAGGAGGACCGCGCCGGACAGCTCCGTCATCCGGAAGTTCATGCCGAGGAACGGACGCTCCGCGTACTTCGACCCGAGCCGGTTGGGTGCGTGACCCTGGTCGTGGATCGCGAAGAGCCGGCCGTACAGGTCCTCGTCGTCGGTGACGATCATCCCGCCGTCGCCGCACGTGATGGTCTTGTACTCGTTGAAGCTGTACACGCCGGTCGCGCCGATCCCGCCGACGCCCTGCCCCTGGTAGGACGCGCCGAACGCCTGCGCGCAGTCCTCGATGATCGGGATGCCGTGGCGGTCCGCGACGTCCTTCAGCTCGTCCAGTCGGGCAGGAGCGCCCAGCATGTGGACGACGATGATCGCCCTGGTGCGTGGCGTGATCCTCGCCTCGACGTCGGCCGGATCGAGGTTGAACGAGTCGTCCACCTCGGCGAGGACCGGCGTCGCCCGGGCGTAGACGATCGCGGAGATCGAGGCGACGAACGTGAAGCCGGGCACGATCACCTCGTCGCCAGGCCCGATGCCCAGGCCGAGCAGCGAGATCCAGAGCCCGCCCGAACCGCCGCCGCTCAGGCCCAGCGCGTACTTGACGCCTGCGAGCGACGCGATCTCCTGCTCGACGTGACGGACCTTGGCCCCGAAGTTCGGATCGTCGGCGCTGCCGTAGCGGCTCAGGGAGCGGCTGGTGAGGACCTGCATGACCTCGGCGATCTCTTCCTCGCCGATCAGCTCTACACCGGGTCCGGGCATGCCGGCTCTCCCCTCTGTCAGTGCAACCGATTGCACGGCACCCTACCAGCACGATAATCTGACCGTCAACATCGGAAGCCGGCGGGACGAGCGGAGGGTCGGGAGCGACGTGAGCGATCTCCTCGAACGAGTGGCGGGCGCGCCGATCACGTGGGGCGTGGACGGTTCGCCGGGGTGGGGCTACCTGATGGATCGGGACCGGGTCCTGCGCGAGATGGTCGAAAGCGGCCTCGCCGCGACCGAGCTTGGCCCGGACGGCTACCTGCCGACCGATCCGGCCGAGCTCCAGGACTATCTCGCCCGATTCGACCTGAGCATCGTCGGGGGGTTCGTCCCCGCCCTGCTCTATCGACCGGACCAGATCGAGGCCCAGCTCGAATACGTCAAGCGAGCCGCCCGGCAGTTGGCGAGCACCGGCTCGAAGGTGCTGGTGCTGGGGCCGTCGTCGCACCATCCCGGCTACGACACGCCGGTCGACATGACCGCGGACGAATGGACGATCTTCCTCGCCAACCTCGGGCGACTCGAAGGTGTCGTCAACGATGCCGGCCTCGAGACCGCGCTCCATCCGCACTGGGGCTTGGCGATCGCGACCGGCAAAGACATCGATCGGCTGCTGGAGTCATCCGACGTCGGGTTGTGCCTCGACACGGGCCATATCTACCTGGCCGGCACTGATCCCGTCGACGTCGCGCGCGCGGCGCGCGGTCGCGTCCTCCACGTCCACCTCAAGGACCTCGACCCGGCCAAGGCCGCCCAGGTCCGTAGCGGCGAGGTCCCCTTCCGCGAATCGGTCATCGACGGCCTGTTCGTGCCCCTCGGGCAGGGTGGCGTCGACATCGCCGGCGTGATCGCCGCGCTCGAGGCCGACGGGTACCGCGGCTGGTACGTCCTCGAGCAGGACGTGTCGCTGAAGGGCGAGCCCCCGGTCGGCGAGGGCCCGAAGGCCGACGCGGTCGACAGCGTCGCCTACCTGAGCAGCCTGGCCGGGGCGACTGCGTGAGCCAGCGGGCCTTGAGCGACCTCGAGGCGGCGTGCGTCCTCCCGAGCCGGGGCCCTGCTGGGTGAGTGCCCGGTCTGGAGCCCCGATGAGGGGCGGCTCTACTGGATCGATATCGACGGTCGGGCGATCCACCGCTACGACCCGGCGTCCGGGCTCGACGAGCAGCGTCCGGCACCGGGGCGTCCGGGGTCGCTGGCCCTCACCGCCACCCCGGGACGTCTCCTGGTCGCGCTCGAGGGCCGGCTTGGATCCTTCGATTGGCCGTCGGGGGCGTGGCGCGACTGGGTCGCGCTCGAGCCGGAAGGGCTCGGCAACCGCCTCAACGACGGGCGCTGCGATCCAGCGGGCCGATTCTGGGTCGGGTCCATGTTCGATCCCGCTGCGGCGGGCCAGGCCACGGGGCTCCTCCATCGGATCGAGCCGGACGGATCGGCGGTCACCGTGCGGTCGGGGATCGGCGTGGCCAACGGCCTCGCGTTCTCGCCGGACGGGCGAACGATGTACTTCGCCGACACCAACCGTGAGACCGTCTGGGCGTACGACTACGACGTCGATAGCGGGACCGCCACGAACGAGCGCGTCTTCGTGGACTTCGGGCCGTTGCCTGGGCGACCGGACGGGGCCTGTGTCGATGAGGCTGGCTGCTACTGGATCGCGTGCGTCCTGGGCGGGATGGTCCTGCGGGTCACGCCGGCCGGGGCGATCGACCGGCGGATCCGCGTGCCGGTCGAGAAGCCGACGATGCCGGCGTTCGGCGGCCCGGGTCTCTCGACCCTGTTCATCACCACGATCGGTGGCGGTGGATCCCACCAGGTCGACCCAACGCAGCCCGAAGCCGGTGGCCTGTTCGCCATCGATCCCGGTGTCCGCGGGCTGCCCGAGCCGCGGTTCGGCGGCGACCCGGGCGCGGGGGCGACGTGACCGCGACGACGTTGCCGCCCGTCTGGTTCGACCGCCCGGTCCTCGCCGAGGTCGCGACGACCGTCGCGGCCCGATGCACGATCCTCGGCCCGGCCACGGCCGACGACCCGTTCGCCGGCCTCGGTCCGGCCATCGCCGCGGTCGTCGGGTCCGCGCCGTTCGGCGAGGCGGCGATGGACCTGGCCCCGGGACTGGTGGTCATCGCGCGGACCGGCATCGGCTATGACGCGATCGACGTCGCCGCGGCGACCCGGCGCGGGATCGGGGTCTGCAACACCCCCGACGGCCCGACCATCTCGACGGCCGAACATGCCGTGACGCTGATGCTGCTCGTCGCCAAGAACGTGAAGGCCGCCGAGGCCGCGCTGCAGACCGACAGCTCGATCGGCTACTACAGCCGCCACGAGGGGATCGAGCTCGACGGGAAGGTCCTCGGCCTGGTCGGCTTCGGCCGGATCGCGCGGCATGTCGCCCGGATCGCCGGTGGCCTCGGGATGCGCGTCGCGACGTACGACCCGTACCTCCCTCCCTCCGCGGTGCCCGCCGGGATCGACCGCGCGGACACCCTCGACGCGCTCCTGCAGAGCGCCGACGTCGTGTCCGTCCACGTCCCGCTGACCGACGAGTCCCGCGGCCTCTTCGGCGCGGCCCAGTTCGCCGCGATGAAGCCCCGAGCCGTGTTCATCAACACCGCCCGCGGCGGATTGGTCGATCAGGACGCCCTCCTCGGGGCGCTCGAGGCCGGGCACCTCTTCGGCGCGGGGCTGGACGTCACGTCACCCGAGCCACTGCCGGCGGCGCACCCGTTGTTGAGCCGCGATGACGTCGTCGTCACCCCGCACGTCGCCTCCGCGACCGCGGACGGCAAGGCGCGCATCTTCCGGGTCGCGTTCGAGGAGGCGATGGCCGCCGTCGAGGGGCGCCGACCGGCGCACCTGGTCAATCCCGAGGTCTGGGAGCGCAACGCATCGGCGCCGTACGCAGGAGTGGGCAAGTGACGAAGACGATCGGGATCGGCGTGGTCGGGTTCGGGTGGATGGGCCAGGCGCACAGCCGCGCCTACCGCGATATCCCGGTCTATTTTCCGGAGACCGGGATCCAGCCCCGGCTGGTCGCGGTCGCGGACAACGTCCCCGAACGCCTGGACCTCGCCCGCGACAACTTCGGTTTCGAGGCGGGACACCTCGACTGGCGCGAGCTCATCGCCCGGGACGACGTCGACGTCGTGGACGTCACCGCGCCCAACGCCCTCCACCGCGAGATCGTCGAAGCCGCGGCGGCGGCCGGGAAGCACGTCTCGTGCGAGAAACCCGTCGGGATCGACCCCGAGGCGACGGCGGCGATCGAGCTGGCAGGCCGGCGGGCCGGTGTCGTGACGGGCTGCGGCTACAACTACCGCTGGGCGCCGCTCGTCCAGCACACCCGCCAGCTCATCTCCGATGGCCGGCTCGGCGAGCTGACCCATTACCGCGGTCGGTTCTTCTCGATGTACGGGCGCGACCGGCTCGGCCTGCTCTCGTGGCGATTCCTCCAGGAGGAGGCGGGCTACGGCGTTCTGAGCGACCTCATGTCCCACGCGATCGACATGGCCCAGTTCCTGTGCGGACCGATCAGCCGGGTGGTCGCGGTCAAGGAGACCTTCATCAAGCAACGGCCGCTGCCGACGCCCGGTTCAGGCACGCACTACGAACGCGGCAAGCCCGGCGACCCGACCGGCGCCGTGACCAACGAGGACTACGTCGGCGCGCTCGTCGAGTTCGAGAGCGGAGCGCGCGGCACGCTCGAGTGCGACCGGTCCATCGTCGGGCCACAGAGCTCCATGGCCTTCGAGCTCAACGGGTCCAAGGGCGCGGTCGGGTGGGATCACGAGAAGCTCAACCAGCTGCGGCTGTACCTTCCCGAGGAGCAGCCGAACGACGGGTTCATCGAGGTCCTCGGCGGCGATGCCTTCCCGAACCACGGGAACATCGTCCCGGGCGGCGGCAACTCCATCGGCTACGAGGACATGAAGCTGATCGAGGCGCTGGCGTTCCTCAAGTCCGTGGTCGCGGAGCAGCCCCACGACCCGGGGTTCACCCAGGCCCTGGCCAACGCCTCGGTGGCCGCGGCGATGGTCCGCTCGTGGTCGTCGGGGGCGTGGGAAGACGTCGTCAGCCTTCGCATCGATTGAGGGACTCGCATCCATGAGGCGGTCATGCTGAAGAACACGACGAAGGCGAAGCTGGCCGAGGGAGCGGCCGTCTTCGGCTGCTTCATCCGGACCGCCGAGCCGTCGCTGATCGAGTACGTGGCGCTGCTCGGCTGGGACTTCCTCGTGTTCGACGCCGAGCACGGGACCCTCCTGCCGAACCAGGTCGAGGACCTGTGCCGGGCCGTCGAGCCGCGCGGCGTGACGCCGATGGTGCGGGTGACGACGAACGACCCCCCGACGATCCTGCGCTACCTCGACACCGGCGCCCACGGCGCCCACATCCCGTGGGTCAACAGCGCCGCCGAGGCCGAACGTGCCGTCCAGTCCGTGAAGTACTCGCCCCGCGGGATCCGCGGGCTGGCCGGCAGCCGGGCGTCCGAATGGGGACTCCGTGAACCCCTGAGCGACTTCGTCGGGCGCTCCAATCGCGAGACCCTGGTCGTCATCCAGATCGAGACGCAGGACGCCGTCGACGCCATCGACGACTATCTGGCGATCGATGGTGTGGACGTCCTGTTCCTCGGTCCGACCGACCTGTCGCAGTCGCTGGGTCACCCCGGCGATCTGGGCCACCCCGACGTGCTGGCCGCGATGGACCGCGTCGCGTCGGCCGTCGTCGGATCGGACAAGGTCCTCGGGATCTACGCGGGCAGCGCGGACATGACCCGGGAGTGGCTGGATCGCGGGGCGCGCTACTTCACGACGTCACTCGAGCCGTTCCTGCGGGACGGCATGACCCGGCACCTGGAGCACGTTCGAGGATGACGAAGCCATGAAGACGATCCGGCTGACCACCGCCCAGGCCATCGTGAAATGGCTGCTCGCGCAGCGGACGAAGATCGACGGCGAGGACGTGCCGATCTTCGCGGGCGTCTTCGCGATCTTCGGCCACGGCAACGTGACGTCCCTCGGGGAGGCGCTGGAGCCGGTCCAGGACGAGCTGCCGACCTACCGCGGCCACAACGAGCAGTCGATGGCGCTCGCCGCGGTGGCCTACGGCAAGGCGATGCGTGGCCGGCGGATCATGATCGCGACGTCGTCGATCGGTCCGGGCTCGACGAACATGGTGACCGCCGCGGCCGTCGCGCACGCCAACCGCCTGCCCGTCCTGCTCTTCTCGGGCGACACCTTCCAGCACCGGATCGTGGATCCCGTGCTCCAGCAGGTCGAGCACTTCGGCGACCCGACGCTGACCGTCACCGACACGTTCAAGCCGGTGAGCCGCTACTGGGACCGGATCACCAAGCCCGCCCAGATCGTCCGGTCGCTGCCGCAGGCCCTCGCCGTGATGCTCGACCCGGCCACGCGCGGTCCGGCCTTCTTCGCCCTGCCGCAGGACGTCCAGGCCGAGGCGTACGACTTCCCGGAGCGATTCTTCGAGCCGAAGGTCCACTACATCCGCCGGCCGGGCCCCGACCCGCGCGACGTCGCGGCGGCCGCGGCCCTCATCGGGGGTGCGCGAGCGGCCACTGATCGTGGCCGGCGGGGGCGTCCACTACTCGGGCGCCGTCGACACGCTGCGCACCTTCGCCGAGCGCCACGCGATCCCGGTCGTCGAGACGGTCGCGGGCAAGTCGACGCTCACCCACGACCACCCGAACTACGCCGGCCCGATCGGGGTCACGGGATCGACGGCCGCGAACGCCGTCGCGGAGCAGGCCGACGTCGTCATCGCGGTGGGGACGCGGCTCCAGGACTTCACGACGGGCTCGTGGTCCGTGTTCGCGAATCCGGATGTCCGGTTCGTGGCCGTGAACACCGCCTCGTGGGACGCGCACAAGCAGGGGGCGCAGCCGGTCATCGGCGACGCCAAGGTCTCGCTCGAGGCGATCGACTCCGCCCTCGGCACCCACGCGGCGCCGCCTGAATGGCTGTCGACGGCCGACGAGCGTATCGCCGAGTGGCACGCCTATCTCGACTCATGGTCCGGGCGAACGCATGACGGCCCGCCCGCCTACGCCGAGGTCATCCAGGCGATCAATACCGCCGCCGAACCCGAGGACTACATCGTCTCTGCGGCCGGTGGCCTGCCCGGCGAGCTGAGCATGGGCTGGCGCTCCAAGGGCATCGGGACGTTCGACTCGGAGTACGGCTACTCGACGATGGGCTACGAGATCGCCGGGGCGTGGGGCGCCCGGATCGCCCGGCCGACGGGTGACGTCATCGCGTGGGTCGGCGACGGCTCGTACCTGATGATGAACTCGGATATCTACTCGACCGTGATGACCGGCCAGAAGGTCATCTTCATGGTCTGCGACAACGGCGGCTTCGCCGTCATCAACCGGCTCCAGGTCAACACCGGCGGAGCCGAGTTCAACAACCTGCTCCGCAACACGAACCACGAGCGCTACTTCCAGGTCGACTTCGTGAAGCACGCCGAATCGATGGGCGCGATCGCCGAGCGGGTCGAGAGCGTCGCCGACCTGCCCGCGGCGTTCGCCCGCGCCAAGGCCGCCGACCGGAGCTACGTCATCGTCGTCCCGGTCAGCGAGTACACCTGGACCGAGGGCGGCGCCTGGTGGGAGGTCGGCGTCCCGGAGGTCAGCGAGCGAGCCGAGGTCCGCGCCGCACGCGAGGACTGGGTGGCCGGCAAGCGCCGCCAGCGCGTCGGCGTCTGACGGCGGTGGGCGACTTCGACGGCCGGGTGGTCGTGATCACCGGGGCCGCGTCGTTCGTCGGTGAGGCGATCGCGGCGGACCTGGTGGCCGCGGGCGCCCGCGTGGTCCTGGGCGATCGCGCCGCGGACCATGGGGCGGCCGCGGCGGCGCGGCTGGGCGACGCGGCGCGCTTCGTCGAAACGGACGTGTCCCAGGACGCCGACCTGGACCGGCTCATCGCGACCGCGCTCGACGGGCACGGACGGCTCGATGGCGTCGTCGGTGTCGCCGCCGACTTCGAGGACCAGCTCCTTGGCAGCACGCGCGAGCTGTGGGACCGCGTCCTGGACGCCAACGTCGCGTCGGCCGCGATGCTCACGACGAAGGCGGCCGCGGCGATGACGTCGGGCGGCGCGATGGTCCACATCGCCTCGGTGAGCGGACATATCTCGCAGCCGGCCCACGTCGTCTACAACGTGTCCAAGGCCGCGCTGCTCATGCTCGTGAAGAGCTCGGCGCACCACCTTGCTCCGCGCCGCATCCGCGTCAACGCGGTCTCGCCCGGCTGGATGTGGAGCCGCAACATCGAGCGGCGCTACGGCACCCGGGAGCGCGCCGACGCCCTGGCCGCGGAGTTCCAGCCGCTCGGCCGGATGGCGGATCCCGAGGAGGTCGCGCATGCCGTGACGTTCCTGCTGTCGGACCGGGCGTCGTTCATCACCGGCGCCGAGCTGCTGGTCGATGGTGGCTATTCGACGATCGGTCCCGAGGCGCTCGGCCAGCCATTCGAGAAGGTCCGGACGATCGAGTAGGCCCTCGCCGTTCACGGGCGTGAGCGCTGCCGGACGAGGTCGTCGAGCGTCGCGCGACTCGCGGCCATGTACGCCGCCAGCCGCGCGCGTTCCTCGGGCGATCGGACCGTGGCGATCTGCTCGACCCAGGTCCGGGCGCCGTCGATGATCGTGCCGATCGCCGCCGCGTCGTCCGGCGCGAACGCCGGCCTGCCGTCGACGTCCACGTACACCGGGGAGCTGTGGGCGCCCATGCTCGTGGCGAACCCCGAGTGGATCTGCTCGCGGCTGGTGACCCTGGCGGCGAGCCATCCGCTCTTCGAGACCGTGACGCGCTCCGAGAGGCTCGCGCGATCGCCCCCGCCCGCGGCCGTGGCCGCGATGACGACGCCGTCGTGGATGAGCTCGAGGCGGTCGATGACCGGCTGCGCGGCCGACGCGGCGGCCCGGACCTCGACCGCTCCCCCGCCCCGCCCCAGGTTGATGACGTCGCCCGGCCCGCAGCCGTCGACCTCGAGGTCGACGAACGACCCGGACGAGACGAACGTCCGACCCGCGCGAACGGCGGCCGCCCAGGTCGCGAACGAGATCGGCGCCCCGGGGTCCAGCTGGGCATACGTCCGGATGGCCCCGAGTGGGATCTCGGCCGACATCTTGTCCGTGCCACCTACGATCGGCAGCCGGTAGCCGCAGTTGAGGAAGCGATACCACTCGCGGATGGACGGCCCGTCGATGTCCGGGGTGAGGGCCTGCATCTCGACCGCATCGATCTTGCCCGAGACGATGTCGGCGGCGACCTCCGCGTAGGGCAACGGGAAGTGGACCGCGAGGGCCAGCCCTCCCTGCTCGCGGGCGGCATCGGCCCAATCGGCGATCAGGCCGGTCAATGGATCGCCCAGGCGGGCCTCCGGGGCACCGGCGCTCGCCATCGGCAGGACTGCGTCCGACGCGCCCAGCAGGCCGATGTGCCCGAGCATGTTCTGCCGGTTCTCGCTGCCCATGACCACCATGTGCCGGCCGGTCGGATCCGCGACGACGGCCGCCGGGAGGTCGGCGCCGCTCGTGTGGTGGTCGCCCCATTGGGTCGCCAGCAGGTTGACGATGGCGACGCCCTCGGCCCGCGCCTGGAGGAGCGCCGAGGTCGGCGAGATGAAATGGACGTGGCAGTCGACCGCGATCCAGTCGGCGCCGGCGGGGCCGTCGACGGGCTCGAGCGGCAGGACGAGCGGGGCCCGGCTGAGCTCTCCGTCGCCGTCGATGGCGAGCTCGCGGCTGAGCGGGCGGTACCCGAACCCGCGGACCACCTCGACCCGCACGGCGCCGTCCGGCAGCTCGATCGGAAACCGGCCGGGGACATAGGCGTAGGTCGCGGCGCCGAGGACCAGGTCCGCCCCGGTGTCCTCGTTGAGGCCGGGGTTGACCTCGTCGCGATGCCCCAGCGGCGGGAGGTAGCGTCCGTCGGCGGCCTGGAATCGGACACGCGCCGGCATCACGTCCCCGGTCGTCGCATCGACGATCTCGACGTCGACCCGGCGGGTCGGGGTGCGAAGCGATTCGATGGTCACGGCCCCGAACCGCTTGCGCGCACCGTCAGCCGGCAGGCGGCCTGCCGGCACGACATCCTCGCCGACGGCGATCGCGGCGTCGTGCGGTCATCGCGAGGTCGACGAGCGTCGCCGTCGTCGGCCGGTCACGAACGACCGGCGTCCCCCACCCGATGACCGCGCCCGATCGCCCGCCGGTCGCCCGGAGCGGCGCTGGCGCCGGCCGCTCCCGGAACACCTGCCCAAGGTCCACGGCGACGCCGGCCGCCCCCGCCCTGCCCTCGACCCGGAGCGTTCGCCGCGGTTCGAGGACCAGCGGCGAGACCGTCCCGCGAAAGGCCGTGACCGCCGCGACCACGATCCCGCCGCCCGCCTCGAGCGGCGCGAGCGGTTCCATCCGCAGTCGCGCGAGGGTCTGCGCCGTCCGGGATCTCGATCGCATGGAGCCATAGCGCGATGTCGCCGGTCGGGCTGGGCACCGAATCGGCCACCCCGGTCTGAGCCGGACCCCAACTCCCCGGCAGGATCCCGAGCAGGCCCGCGTGTCCCGGCTCGGCATAGCCACCCGCCGGCATGGCCGGGTACGGTCCTCGCCAGTCGAGCGGCGTGTCGGTCGTGTGCGCGACGGCGGCGAAGGCGCCCTGCCCCCAGCCGATGATGCCCTCGTTCACCTCGAACCGCCGCCGCATGACGACGGCGATCGTCCGCCCCGACTCGAGCTCCACGGTGTAGCGGGCCAGCGGCTGGCCGACGGGCGTGACCCAGCCGATCGGCAGGTCCGCGGGACGACCAGCGACCGGGTCCCGCCAGGCGTCGCAGAAATGCGCCACGACGACGTGACTGGCCGGGCCGACAGCGCGAAGGTCGACGGCCACCTCACGGTCGAGCAGGAGCCAGCGGTGCGCACTCGTCGCACGCGCGAATCGGAACGGCAGCCCGCGAAACACCCCCCGACCGGCCGGCAGCCGTCCGATCGCCTCGCGATAGCCCGGGTGGAGCCGCGAGGCCAGCTCGCGATCGCTCGTCGTGCGCTGCCGCCGCAGGTCGACCGGGGTGGCAAGCGGCGTCGCCCGAGGCGGCGTCATCGACCCGTGCCGGCGGTCGTGTTCGTTGGCCGTGGCACCCGCGATCACCCTCCGCGACGACGTGCGTTGACCCTCTCGCGTCGGTATGCTAGCGTCCGCGCAACCGATTGCACAAGTCACCGAAGGCACGCGAAAGCGGAGGGGCATCGGTCAGTGGGTGCCTGCGCAATACCGTCGGGCAAGCAGCCCCGGACGGACGTGATCATGGTCGCGCCGCCCCCCTGGGCGGACTAGACGGGCCGGATGCGCCGACCCCCCGAACGTCGGGTCGTCCTCGCGGATGTCGCCCGGCTCGCCGGCACCTCCGAGGCGACGGCGTCGCGCGCCCTCAAGCACGATCCCAGGATCGGCGAGGCGACCCGCGGGGCCGTCCATGCCGCGGCCGCCAAGCTCGGCTACGTCCCCAATGCCGCGGCCCGCAGCCTGCGGGCGCAACGCACCCACATCCTGGGGATCCTGCTCGACGACCTCGCCGACCCGGTCCACGCCAAGGTCGCGGCGGGCTTCGAGGAAGCGGCCGCCAGCCAGGGCTACGCGGTCTTCATCATGACCGGCCTGCACGACCAGGAGCGCGAACAGCGGGCCCTGACGGCGTTCGTCGAGCACCGTGCCGACGGGATCATCGTCGCGTCCTGCGTCAGCGACCCGGCCGACGTGCTGGCCCGGGTCCGGGCCGATCGCGTGGTCTTCGTCCAGCCCGACTACCCTGCCCTCGCCGACGGCGCCGAACCACCGGCCCGCGGCGTCGTACGGACCGATGACAGCGATGGCGTGGCCGCCACGGTGCGACACCTCGCCGAACGTGGCTACCGGCGGCTCACCTACGCCGGCCCGAGTGGATGGTCGTCCAATGCGTGGCGGCGTGCGGCGGCGACCGCCACGGTCGAGGAACTCGGGCTCGGGCCGCTCCGCTTCATCGACGTCGCCGTCGACGCGTGGCGGGATGCGTCGGGGCTGGCCCGGACCCTCGCCGCCGATCCTCCCGACGCGGTGCTCTGCTACGACGACAAGCTGGCCCTCGGCCTGCTCGACGCGCTGCGCTCCACGAACCTGGTCGTGCCGGACGACCTGGCCGTGACCGGCTTCGACGGGATCCCGGCGGCTCGCCAGTCGTGGCCGCGACTGACGACCGTGGAGGTCCCATCAGTCGACGTCGGCCGGCACGCGGTCGAGATGCTGATCACGTCGGTGCGTGACGGCCGGATGCCGGACTCGGAGGTCCTTCCGGTCAGCCTGGTGATCGGAGACAGCACGCCGCCCCGCGCGCCGCGGATCCGCGGCCGCAGCACGCCGGAGACGGTCGCCATCGGACGGGGAGCGGGATCGTGACCGGGCCCGGCGCGGCGCCCGCGATCGAGCTCGTGAACGTGACGAAGCGCTATGGCGAGGCCGTGGCGCTCGACGGGGTCTCGCTCCAGATCGAGTCGGGCGAGTTCTTCTGCCTGCTCGGCCCGTCCGGTTGCGGGAAGACCACCACGCTCAACCTGATCGGCGGGTTCATCCCGCTCACGTCCGGCGAGCTGCGCATCGAGGGCCAGCGCGTCAACGACCTGCCGCCGCACCAGCGGGACGTCAACACCGTCTTCCAGAACTACGCGCTCTTCCCGCACATGTCCGTCGCCGACAACGTCGCGTTCGGGCTGAAGATGGAAAGCCTGCCGGATGACGAGGTCGGCCGGCGCGTCGGCGAGTACCTCGAGCTGGTCGGCCTGGCGGAGTATCGCGACCGCTACCCGGGCCAGCTGTCGGGTGGACAGGCCCAGCGGGTCGCGCTGGCGCGGGCCCTCGCGAAGCGACCGGCCGTCCTGCTCCTCGACGAGCCGCTCGGGGCGCTCGACCTCAAGCTCCGCAAGCAGATGCAGGTCGAGCTGTCGCGCATCCACCGCCAGGTCGGCACGACCTTCGTGTTCGTGACCCACGACCAGGAAGAGGCCCTCTCGATGGCCACGCGGATCGCGGTCATGGCCGGCGGCCATGTTCGGCAGATCGGGACGCCGCGCGAGATCTACCTCGGACCCGTCGACCGGTTCGTGGCCGATTTCATCGGCGAATCGAACTTCCTCGACGGGCAGGTCGCCGCGAACGGCCAGGGCCCCGGCTTCCAGCTGAGCAACGGGAAAGTCGTCCCCACGCCACCGAACGCCGAGGGGACGCGGAACGGCCACGTCGCCCTGATGATCCGGCCCGAATCGGTCGGCGTCGGCCGCAACGCACCCGGCGATGCGACACCCAATGTCGTCATCGATGGCCGGGCGACGAACGTCGCCTTCATGGGTAACCACACCAGGATCACGGTCCAGACCGACGCCGGGATCCTCGTCGCGCTTCGGTTCCATGGCGAGTCGGACGAGCAGGCTGTCGAGGAGGAGATGTTGGATCAAGAGGTGCACGTTTGGTGGGATCCGCGCGAGTCAACGGTCGTCACAGCCGGCGACCACCGAGCATCGGTAGAGGAGTCTCGAGGAGGACCTGAGGGATGAACGCGATCGACAATCAGCTATCACGGCGTCGCTTTCTCCAGGCGTCGGCGGCCGTCGGCGCCGCGGTCTCACTGGGCGGCATCACGGCCGCCTGCAACGCCCTCGGCGGGCCGGCGGCGCAGGGCGGGACGTTCAATTGGATGACCTGGGGCGACCACTACATCGATACGCAGCTCAAGGCCATCGAAACGTCCGACAAGATCGTTGCCCAGATCAGTGAGCTGGCCGGCAACGCCGAAGGGTTCGCCAAGCTCAAGGAGGTCAAGGGCGAGCTGGACATGATCTCGGGCGACGCCCTGTGGGTGCCCGATGCCTACTTCGCCGAAGGGCTCATCGAGCCGTTCGACATCGGCTCGCTGAAGGTCTCGTCCCAGCTGTATTCGTTCGCGCGGGAATTCGAGATCTGGACGACGCCCGAAGGCTATCTCGGGTATCCGTTCGGCTGGTCGCCGATCAGCATCTACTACAACGTGGCCGAAGTCAGCCCCGCGCCGGACTCGTGGGCCGTGCTCCTCGATCCCAAGTACAAGGGGCGCATCGTCATCGAGAACCAGCCCGAAGAGATCGTCGCGTACATGGGCAAGGCATCCGGTGTCGAGGACGTCTACAACATGACCGACGACCAGCTGGCGACGGTCAAGGGACTGCTCGAGCAGCTCAAGCCCAACGTCCTCAAGTTCGCGCAGCAGGCGACGGACAGTGTCAACTCGATGACCAGCGGGGAGGCGTGGCTCATCACCGGAAACCTCGGCAACGAAGACCGGGTCAAGGACGCCGGAGGACCGGAGATCAAGGGATTCATCCCCAGGGAAGGCACCGTCGGCTGGATGGATGCCGAGATGATCGTCAAGGACGGTGCCAACAAGGCGCTGCTCTTCCCCTACCTGGAGAAGGCGGAGGTGGCCGAGAACATCGCCGCCAACTTCATCACCCACGGCCGACCGCTCTTCAACGAGGCGGCCTACCAGGTCCTGGTCAACCAGGGCGAGCAGGACCGCGCCGACCGGTATCTCTACAACAAGGCCGAAGAGACCCTCGCCAAGACGACGCTGAAGGGGCCCGGGACGTCGACCGAGAAGTCGATCCAGCTCTTCAACGAAGTCTTCGGAGCGTAGTTCGCCGACCATGGCGACCGAGATCGTCGGCGGGGCCGCACTGGCTCCGCCGACGGCGATCGGCCGGCGGCGGAGCGCCCGCCTGCGTCAGCTTGCGCCGTTCCTTCCGGCGGCGGTCATCATCGTCGGGCTGTTCCTGGTTCCGCTCTCGTTGATGTTCGTGTTCTCGTTCTGGTCGACGGACGAGAGGCTGAACGTCGTCCCCGCGTGGACCCTCGAGAACTACGAGAACTTCTTCACGAACCCGACCTACGTCCGGACGCTGTTCAAGACGATGGTGATCGGGACCGGTGTCACCGTCGTCTGCCTTGCCGTCGCGTTCGCCATCGCCTACTTCCTGTCGCGCTACGTCTCGCGGCAATGGGCCCGGATCGCCCTCCTCGTCATCATCGTGCCGTTCTGGACGAGCTACCTGCTACGCGTCTACTCATGGCAGGCGATCCTGGGTGAGCACGGCGCCCTCAACCAGGTCCTCGTCGGGCTCGGGGTCATCAAGGAGCCGTCGCTGCTGTTCGTCTACAACGACTTCGGGACGTTCATCGTGCTCGTGTACCTGTACATCCCGTTCGCCGCGCTCGTCCTGTACGCGTCCCTCGAGCGGTTCGACTTCACGCAGCTCACGGCGGCACAGGACCTCGGAGCGAGCCCGGTCGCGGCATTCCGACACGTGCTGCTGCCGCAGATCCGGCCGGGCCTCATCACGGCGTGCATCTTCGTGTTCATCCCGATCCTGGGCGAGTTCCTGACGCCATCGATGGTCGGCGGGGCGCAGGGCCTGCTGATCGCCAACCTGCTCGCCAACTTCTTCAAGAACGCACTCATCCCCGAAGGTGCCGCGGTCGGATTCCTGATCGCGGCCTTCGTCACCGTCCTGCTGATCGTGTTCCGGCGGTACCTCCGGGTCGAGGACGTGGTGGTCCGTGGCTAGCCGGGTCGATCCGCTCGAGACGATGCCCGTCAGCCGCCACGGGCGCACCGTGCGCTGGGCGCTACGGCTCGTGTTCGGGGCACTGATCGTGTTCCTCTACCTGCCGATCCTCTTCATGATCGTCTTCTCGTTCGACGAGGGCGCCACGCCGGGCCTGCCGGTCACGGGCTTCACGCTCCACTGGTACGAGGCCATGCTCAACAACCGGGTCCTGCTCCGGGCGGTGGGCAACTCGATCATCGTGGCCGTCATCGTCTCGATCCTGGCGACGATCATCGGGACGATGGCCGCGTTCGTCCTGGTCCGCGCCCGCATCCGATTCCCGAACGCCATGCGCATCGCGTTCACGCTGCCGATCATGGTGCCGGGCGTCCTGATCGGCGTGTCGCTGCTGATCTACTTCGCGCGCGTGCTGGATTTCTCCTTGTCGCTGGGGACCGTGATCGCCGGGCACCTCGTCGTCACCGTGCCGTTCGTGGTCCTCATCGTCGCCAGTCGGTTGCAGAGCTTCGACCGGTTCCTCGAGTGGGCGGCCGCGGACCTCGGGGCGTCACCCCGCCAGGCCATCCGCCATATCGTGTTGCCGCTCATCGCCCCGGCGATCCTGGCCGGCGCCCTCATCAGCGTGACGCTGTCGATCGATGAGTTCGTCATCACCTGGTTCACGGTCGGCTCGCAGCCGACGCTGCCGACGTTCATCTACACCCGGGTGAAGTTCGGGGTCACCCCGGAGGTCAACGCCGTGGCCACGGTCATGCTGGTCGTGACGCTCGGGACGCTCGGCCTCGCCGCGGTCGCCCTGGGTCGTGCCCGGCGCTTGACCGGCCGGATCCGGCGACGGCGGCAGGCGCCCTGATGCGGGCCGCGGTCTTCAAGGGTGCCGGGGTCCTCTCCCTGGAGGACGTCCCGGACCCGGTCGTCGAGGCCGACGACGACGTCATCATCGAAGTCGAGGCGTGCGGGATCTGTGGCAGCGACCTCCAGATCCTCAACGTCCCACCGGGCCACCCCGCTGACCCCGGCGTGATCCTGGGGCACGAATTCATCGGCCGCGTGGCCGCGTTGGGGAGCGGCGCGGGCGCCGGCGGGCTCGAGATCGGCCAGCGTGTCGTCGTCGACCCCGACCCCAAGTGCGGCATGTGCGGTCCGTGCCGCGCGGGACGCCCGGCCAGCTGCGAGAACATCCGCGCGCTCGGCGTGTACCAGCATGGCGCCCTGGCTCCGCTGATCAAGGCGCCAGCCGAGTTCACGTTCCCGCTCTCCGAGGCGCCGTCGTCGGCGATCGCGGCGCTCATCGAGCCGCTGGCCTGCGTGGTCAATAGCGTCAACAAGGCGAATCCGCGGCCGGGTGAGTCGGCGATCATCTTCGGCGCCGGCGCCATCGGCTGCCTGTTCCTCGCGATGTTCAAGGCGGCCGGTGCAGGCCCGGTCATCGTCGTCGAGCCGCAGGCCGCGCGCGCGGCGGTCGCCACGGCGGTCGGGGCGGATCTCGTTGTCACGCCGGACGAGCTGGACTCCGCGCGCCGTGAGGTCCTGCCCCATGGAGCGGATGTCATCGTCGACGCCGTGGGCAGCCAGCTGGGCACGGCAATCGAGCACGCGGCCCTGGGCGGCCGCATCGCGCTGTTCGGGATGAACCAGACGGCGCGACCAGCGGTCCAGCAGTACACGATCACCGAGCGCTCGCTGTCCGTCCTCGGGACCTATATCACCGCATTCACCTTCCCGACCGCGATCCGGCTGGTCGAGAGCGGCACGTTGCCGCTCGATCCGATCGTCACGCACGTCCTGCCGCTCGAGCGCGTGAGCGAGGGGCTCGACCTGCTGCGCTCCGGTGCCGCCACGAAGGTGGTCATCACGCCCGGCGCCGCACCGGCTTCGTGAGCGCGCGACCTCTGGAACTGGGTCTCTATACCGACTCCCTCCCCGACCTGGGGTTCGAGGCCGTCCTCGATATCGCCGCGGAGATCGGCGCGACCGGGATCGAGATCGCGACCGGCGGACAATCCTCGGCGCCGCACCTCCGGATCGACGAGCTCCTCGGTGACGCGGGCCGGCGAGCCCGGTTCCTGGCGGCGTTCGAGAGCCGCGGCCTGCGGATCGCGGCCCTCAACTGTTCGGCCTGGCCGCTGCACCCGGTCGACGGCGACGAGCACGTCGCCCTCATCCGCTCGACGATCCGGCTCGCCGCCGAGCTTGGCGTCCGCAAGATCGTCTCGATGTCGGGTAGCCCGGGTGATGGGCGCGGGGCGTCGGCCGTCAACTTCGTCTGGTATCCGTGGCCAGCCGACTCGCTCGCGCTCCTCGAGCGGCAGTGGGCGGCGGCGATCGACCTGTGGGGGGACCTCGGCGCGGAGGCCGCTGCCGCGGGCGTCGAGCAGATCGCCCTCGAGCTCCATCCCCTGCACCTCGTCTACAACGTGCCGACGCTGCTGCGGCTGCGGGACGCTGTCGGCCCGGTCATCGGGTCGAACCTCGACCCGTCGCACCTGTTCTGGCAGCAGATGGATCCGCTGGCCGTCATCCGGGCGCTCGGACCGGCGATCCATCACGTACACCTGAAGGACACGGAGATCGTCCCCGACCAGGTCGCGATCGCCGGCGTCCTCGACCAGCGCGCCTTCGACGACCCGGCGCATCGGGCATGGGTCTTCCGGACCGCCGGCAGCGTGCACAACCACGCGTTCTGGTCCGCGTTCGTCGCCACGTTGCGCGAGGTCGGCTACGACGACGTGCTCGCGATCGAGAACGAGGACACGGGGCTGACCCCGGAGACGGCCGTCCGCGAGACCGCCCGGTTCATGCGCTCCGTTCTGGGCGGCGTCGCCTGAGGTAGATTTCGCGGGATGAACCGGGAGGTCGACGGACTGCGGCCGCCCGTGGGCCGGGAGCGCGCGGCCGCCGTGGGCCTGGTGATCGTCGCGGCGGTGTCGCCACAGGTCGGTGCGGCGTTCGCGGTGACGCTCTTCGACGAGCTGGGTCCGGCGGGTGCAGCGTTCCTGCGGCTCTCCTTCGCGGCGATCGTGCTGTGGGCGATCTGGCGCCCCCGGCTGGCGGGCAACCTCCGGCTGGCCGGCGCGTTCGGCGTCGCGCTCGGGCTGATGAACTGGTCGTTCTACGAGGCGATCTCCCGGATCCCGCTCGGCGTCGCGGTGACGATCGAGTTCGCGGGCCCGCTGCTCGTCGGGGTGATCGGTTCGCGGCGACCGCTCGACGTCGTGTGGGTCGTCCTCGCCGCGGCCGGCATCGTGGTGCTCGTGAACCCGGGCGGCGGATCACTGGACCCGGTGGGAGTCGCCTTCGCGCTGGCCGCCGCCGTCTGCTGGATGGCCTACATCTACCTGAGCAAGCGCACGGGCGCAGCGTTCCCGGGGGGCGCAGGGCTCGCGATCGCGATGGCGGTCGGCGCGCTGATCGTGCTCCCGGCGGGCGTGATCCAGGCCAACGGCGCGCTCCTGGAGCCCGACCTCCTGGGCTCGGCGCTCGTCGTGGCGCTCCTCTCTTCGGTGATCCCGTACTCGCTCGAGCTCGAAGCGCTGCGCCGGCTGCCGGAGTCGGTGTTCGGCGTGCTCATGTCGATCGACCCGGCGATCGCCGCGATCGTCGGCTTCGTGGTCCTGCACCAGGACCTCGGTCCGCGCGAGGTGCTCGCGATCGGGATGGTGGTCGTGGCCAGCGCCGGGGCGGCGAGCCTCAGCCACCGCTGACCTCGCAGGCTGCGCTGGCGGCCCTGAGCGGCCCTGAACTCGCGGGTCAGGCAGGGATCGGCGGCGCCCCCACCGTCTCCATGATCCGCTCGGGATCCGAGAGCACCTCGCGAATCGTCGCCGCGTAGGCCTCGATGACCTCCATCGGCTGGACGAAGATCGGGTGCTTCATGTCGCAGATCACCAGCGACGAGTCGAGCAGTGCGGTCGCCTCCGGGAAGTCCGCGACGTCGTAGGTGATGTCGCGGCTGGCCGGCGGCTGCGTCCACGGGAACTGGCCGCCGAAGCCCTCGCGGTTCTGGAAGATCGGGAACGCCGGAGCCGGTTCCGTGTGCCACAGCTCGCAGCCGACACCCAGCGCTTGCAGGGTCTGCCCGAGCGCATCCCGGAAGGCGGTCGGCGCAACATCGCTCAAGCCGAGCGCGGCAGGATCCAGGCGGACCCGGTATTCGTAGTAGCTCGACGTGCGGTCGGGCGGGATGTACGGCGGCGTGATGCCGGGCACGTCCGTCAGCTGCTCGGTGAGGTACGCGGCGTTCCGCTGGGCGGTGGCGACATACTCGGGCAGGCGCTTCAGCTGCGAGCGGGCCAGCGCCGCGGGCATCTCCTGGTGGCGGTAGTTCCAGCCGACCGAATGCACCGTGTAGGGCCGGAAGTTCCAGCCGGTCAGCTTCCCGAGCTCCGGGATGTCCTCGCCGAACGTCCGCAGCCGCCGCGCTCGCCCGATGATGTCCGGGTCGTCGGCGACAAAGAGTCCGCCCTCCCCACCGGTCAGGATCTTGCTCGAGTTCAGGCTGTAGCAGCCGACCGTGCCCATGGACCCGACCTGGCGTCCCTTGTACGTGGCGCCGTGCGCCTGGCAGGCATCCTCGATGACGTGGAGCCCGTGGCGGCCGGCGATGTCCAGGATCTCGTCCATGTCGCAGGGCAGGCCCTGGATGTGGACCGCGATGATCGCCCGGGTCCGCGGGCCGATCCTGGCCTCGATCTGGCGGGCATCGAGCGTGTACGTCCGCGGATCGATGTCGACGAAGACCGGGACCCCGAGTTGCTGGAGGATCGGCTGCCAGGTCCCCGCGAAGGTGAACGAGGTGGTGATGACCTCGTCACCCGGCCGCAGGTCGATGCCGTACAGGGCGGCGTGGATGGCGGCCGTACCGGAGTTGAAGAGCAGGCCGGTCGAGCGCCCGACGAACGCGGCCCACTCGTTCTCGAGGGCCGTCGATTCGGGGGCGCCGACGCCACCGAGGATCTCCCGGTCGAGCACGCCCATGACCGCGGCCTTGTCTTCTGGACGGATGTCGGGCCAGCGGCGCTTCAGCCCCTCGGGGACACGGGTGCCATTGCGGGATTCCATGTGTGGGGGTCCGTTCTGGTGCGGCGTGACGGTCGCTCGATCGTACAGCACGGCACCCTCGCCAAACGGCCTGTCTCGCCCCTTACGTTGCGCCGTTCCGACCGAATGGCAAGCGTGGATCGACCGCCTGATCCGCCCACGTCCCGCGGACCCAGGCGTGTGCCGGGTCATCGCAGGCTCGCCAGGCGCGCTCGCCCGGCCCCGCCATCACGTTGAGGTAGTACAGGTCGTATCCCGGCGCGGCCATCGCCGGCCCGTGCCAGCCGTGCGGGACCAGGACGACGTCGCCGGTCCGCACCGTCGTGAGCAGGTCGATGGGGCGATCGGGGGTGCCGTAGACGTGCTGGTACGCGAGCCCGGGGCCCGCCGGACCATCCGCCACGACGTAGTGGTAGATCTCCTCGAGCTCGGTCTCGTCCTCGCGCATCTCGTCGTGCTTGTGGGGCGGATACGACCCCCAGTTGCCACCCGGGCTCAGCACTTCGACGGCGATGAGCCGGTCCGCATCGAACCCGTCGGGCCGCGCGAAGTTGCGGACCTCGCGGGAGCTGACGCCCGCGCCGCGCAGCTCGATGCCGACGGCCGACGCCGGGACGTGACGCACGGGATAGCGCGGCTCGGCGCGGGCCGTGGTGACCGCGAACCGGCCTCCCGCCGCGCTCTCGACCGCGATGGCCGTGCCAGGGGGTGCATAGAGGAAGTCGGTCGGGCCGGCCCACACGCTCGGCCGGCCGGCCAGGCGATAGCGGTCGCCACCGGCCACCACGTCGAACGCCCCCTCGAGCGGGAGCACGACGACCTCGTCGCCCGCGGTGTCGAATGCCAGTGAACCTCCCGGCTCGAGGGCCCCGACCCGCAGGCCCGAGAAGCTCCAACCCGCCGACTCGGGCGTCAGGACCACCGACCAGCCGTCCGCCGCCAGCGACCCGACGGGCCGGTAGAGACTCGTGGCGACCTCGGTCACGACGGTGTCGCGAGATCCGGGTTCGGGACGAGGGCGTCGGCGACCTGGTGGAGGAGCTCGTGATACGACCCGACGAACGCCCGGAGCGTGCGAGCGCTTGGACCGAAGGCATCGAACTCGGCGGGCGTCATCCCGTCGGGCTCGTACGCGCGGACGAAATCGGGGAACCGGCTCCGCAGCTCGTCGAGGATCGCGGGATCGACGGGATCGTCCATCCGCGGCCGGACCTCGATCGACGACGCGTTGAACCGGCGTTGCCAGGCGGCCGGCATGGTCAGCACGACGTCCCCGCCGATGAGCTCCGACCAATGCAGGTGGTGCCGGATCGCTGCCCCGAGCGGCCGGGCCCGCAGGCCGCGTGCCCGGAACTCGTCCACGGTCCGCTTGAACACGGCGACGCCGGACCATGGGATGGCCGCTGGGTCCGCGACGATCCCGTCGCGCTCGGTCTGGACCTTCAGCCAGTCCTCGAGGCGGCCCATCATCACGGTGATCACCGGACCCATGTCGTCGACACGCAGGCCCTCCGCCTCGCGCCGTCGCAGCCCGCGTTCGACGGCCTCGCCGGCCGCGACCGCCTGGGGGACGCTGAAGGACACCGTGGCGTTGACGTTGACACCGCGGTAGGTCGCCTCCTCCATCACCCGGACGCCGACCGAGGTGGCCGGGAACTTGACGATGATGTTCGGAGCCAGCGCGGCGAAGTGCTCGCCCTGGGCAAGCATCCGATCGAACGAGCGGAAGAGGGTGGGATCGGTCTGCATCGACAGCCGGCCTTGGCGCCCGCCGGACGCCTCGAATGCCGGGAGGAGCAGGGGCGCGGCGCGCAGCGACATCTCCTCGACGATCGCCCAGGCCAGGTCAGTCTCGGTGGCGTCCGGGCGCTCCTCGGCGAGCGTGCCGACCCGATTGCGCCAGTGCTTCGGATCGGCCTTCCACACGTCCGCCACGATCGTCGGGTTGGCCGTCGCGCCGACCGCCCCGAACGAGATCGCGTATTCGAGCTCGTCGACAGCGCAGGAGTCATTCCAGATGTCGGTCGCGGTCGTGGCGATCGTCCGCCCAAGCGGGCTGTCCCCGAGCGCCAGCGCGGCGCTCTTGACCATGGTCTCCGTGGGCCCTGCCACCATCCATCCTCCCGCCGATCCGGCATTGACACTCACTGGTGCCTACGATACCGTCCGCGGACAAGCGTAATCGATTACGCCGCACGCGCAAGGAGGGGCGTTGACCCGGTCGTCAGCGCGTCGCGCAGGCTCCCGCGCACTGTCCGCGTCAGCGCGCGGGCTTGTCCGAGGCACGGCCGTGAGAACCTGCGGATGAGCACCGTCACCGCGTCCCGTCTCGACCGGCGGCCGGCGCTCCGACGCCCGGACGACGCGTTGCCCCGATCGTCGATCGGGACCGCGCCCATGCTCTGGGCCAACGCCGACGGCGCCCCACGCGACGGCAGCGACGCGCTGGCCATCCTCGACGAGATCGCACGGGTCGGCTACGAGGGCACGCAGCTCGGCGACGGTTTCCCTGAGGGTGCCCCGCTCCGGGACGCCCTGCGCGAGCGGGGGCTGCGCCTCGCCGAGGTCTACGTCCCGATCCCCGCGACCGTCGACGGCCCTGCCGCCGACGCCCTGGCCATCGCCGAGGAGCGGCTGCGGCTGCTGCACGACGGGCGAGGGCGAGGTGTTGTGCCTGGCGCTCGACGGATCCCCGGATCGCGATGCCGCGGCGGGACGAGTGGGCGAGCCGGACACACCGATCCTCACCGACGCCGGCTGGGATGCGCTCGTCGAGCTCATCCACGCCATCGCCGACCGGTCGACCGCGCTGGGCTACCCGGTCGTCTTTCACCCGCACGGCGGGACGTACATCGAGACACCGGCCGAAGTCGAACGGCTCGCGGCCTCCACGGACCCGCGGCGCATGGGGATCTGCCTGGATGTCGGGCATTACCTGGTTGGCGGCGGCGATCCAGTGACGGCGATCCGCGCCCTGGGCGAGCGGGTCACGCACGTCCACCTCAAGGATGTCGACCCGGCGGTCCTCACCCGGCTGCAGGCCGGCGCGCTCGAGGGACTCGGTCACGCGATCCGCGAGCGCGTGTTCACCGAGCTCGGCGCCGGGATCCTCGACCTCGACGGCGTCATCGCCGCGCTCGCCGAGCTGGACTACGCCGGCTGGCTGATCGTCGAACAGGACACGACCTGGGCGCCCCCGTCGGAGAGCGCGGCCATCGGGCGGCGCGTCCTGACATCGGCGTTGCGCCGGCTCGGCTCGTCGGCGACGGGTTCGGCGGGTTCGCCGGATTCGTCGGGAGCCCCGTCATGAGGGTCGCGCTCCTCGGTGCCGGCCGCATCGGTCGGCTCCACGCCCGCCTGCTGACGTCGACCGCGGGCGTGGACTCGCTCGTTGTCGCCGACGTCGACGCGGCACGTGCCGCCGAGGTGGCGAATGAGGTTGGCGCGACGGTCGCGCCGTCGATGGACGCCGCGCTCGACGCCGCGGAGGCGGTCGTCATCGCGGCCGCCACGGGCGCCCACGCGGAGCTGATCCGCGCTTCGATCGGCCGCGGCCTGCCGACGTTTTGCGAGAAGCCCCTGGCCGGCAACCTCGACGAGACGATCGCCCTCGCGGCGGACATCGAGCGATCCGGAGCGCCGTTCCAGCTCGGGTTCCAGCGCCGGTTCGACCCGGCGTACCGCGAGGTCCACCGGCTTGTCCACAGCGGCGAGCTCGGGACGCTGTACGCGGTCCGCCTGGCGGGCCATGACCCGGAGCCGGCGCACGAGGCCTACATCGCACAGTCGGGCGGGATCTTCCGCGACTTCTCGATCCACGACTTCGACGTCCTGCGCTGGATGACCGGCTGCGAGGTCGAGGAGGTCTACGCGGACGGTGGCGTCCGCGAGTTCCCGGTCTTCGCGAAATACAACGATGTCGACACGGCCGTGGTCACCCTCCGCCTCGCCGATGGCCCGTTCACGGTGATGACGGTCACGCGCCACGACCCGCTCGGCTACGACATCCGGGCCGAGGTCTTCGGCTCCCGCGACAGCGTCGCCGTCGGCCTCGGGCCGCAGACCCCGTTGCGCTCCGTGGAGCCCGGCGTGCCTCCCCCTGCGGGACCGCCGTGGAAAGACTTCCTCATGCGCTTCGAATCGGCCTATGCTGCCGAATTCGTGGCGTTCGTCGCGATGGCTCGCGGCGAAGCCCCCAGTCCTTGCACGGCACAGGACGGCGTCGCCGCATTGCGCGTGGCGGAGGCGGCCGATCGAGCGCTCCACGAACACCGCGTCGTGCGGCTCGCGGAGATCCCCGGCTGAGGGGCCGGAGGAAGGAGGTGTCCATGGCGGCCCTCGGTGGCCGCGTCCAAGCAAGGTTCCATGGGACTCGCCCGCCGGGCGAGGCTCGAACTGGGTCCGTGGCACCCGCCACGGTCATTGGAGGAGAACGAACGGCATGAATCTGCGAACCAGGATGCTCGCGGCACTCGCCGTCGGAGCGATGATCGTCGGGGCCTGCCAGGCGGGTACCCCGACCGGCAGTGGCGCCGCGGCCGGAGGCCTCGACGGTGCGCTCGTCAAGCGCAGCGACATCAAGATCGAGATCGTCACGCACGGCCAGGCACAGGACGGGTTCTGGGGGGTCGTTCGCAACGGCGTCAAGGCCGGCGGCGCCGACATGGGCGTGACCGTGAACTACAGCGCACCGGGCGCCGAGAGCGACATGCCGGGCATGTCCGCCCTCATCGATGCGGCGGTCGCCAAGCAGCCGACCGGGCTCGTCGTGTCCATCCCGAATGCCGAAGCGCTCAGTCCCGCGATCGAGAAGGCCATCGCGGCCGGGATCCCGGTCGTCTCGATGAACTCGGGCTCCGATGTGTTCCGGGACCTCGGCATCCTCGCCCACGTCGGGCAGACCGAATACGAAGCCGGCCTCGGCGCCGGCGAGCGGTTCAAGGCGGCTGGCGTGAAGAACGCCGTCTGCTTCAACCAGGAAGTCGGCAACCAGGCGCTGACCCTGCGCTGCAACGGGTTCTTCATGGGCCTGACCGGCAGCGAAGAAGGCGAGGTCCTGACCGGCAACATCTCCGACCCAGCCGGGATGCAGGCGACGATCGAGGCCAAGCTCTCGTCGGACGCCACCGTGGACGGCATCCTGACCCTCGGCCCGTCCGTCGCCGGACCCGCGCTTGCCGCGGTCACCGCGTCGGGCAAGGCCGTCCATCTCGCGACTTTCGACCTCAGCGCCGACGTGCTGACGGCGATCAAGGACGGGAAGATGGACTTCGCCATCGATCAGCAGCAGTTCCTCCAGGGCTACCTGCCGATCGTCATCCTCACGAACTGGGCCGAGACGCGGAACCTGCCGACCGGTAACGGCCAGGGGCTGGTCATGACCGGCCCGGGCTTCGTCACGGCCGAGAACGCCGAGGCCGTCATCGGCCTCGCCGCGAAGGGCCTCCGCTGACCTAGCGCTCGAGCGCCGGCGAACCGGCGCATGGGAGGGACCGGCACCTGAGCCGGCCCCTCCCGAACCCGCTTTCGGAGGGAACGATGGCGACCACGACGGCCGAGACGGAACAGGCCCCCGGGTCCGACCGGCTCCGACGGCTCTCGCTCACCCAGCGGATCCTCGCGCGTCCCGCGGCCGGGGCGCTGATCATCGTGGTCTTCGTCTGGCTGGTTTTCGCGGCGATCAGCCTCGCGAAAGGCAACCTCGCCTTCATCGCCCTCTCGGGGACGCTCAACTACCTCGACGTCGCCGCACAGGTCGGCATCATCGGCACGGCCGTCGCCCTGCTGATGATCGCGGGCGAGTTCGACCTGTCGGTCGGTTCGCTCGTCGGGTTCGCCGGCATCCTCATCGGCATCGGGGTGACGATCTGGGGCCTGCCGCTGTGGCTGGCGATCCTGCTTTCGATGGCGGCGACTACGCTGCTCGGCGTGCTCAACGGCATCATCGTGGTGCGAACGCGGCTCCCCTCTTTCATTGTCACGCTCGCGACCCTGTTCATCATCAGCGGCTTTTCCGCGGTGCTGACCTCCGTCGTGACGAACATCACTTACATCCCGATCGATCGTGCCGTCGTCGCCGCCGACCCGATCGCCGGCTTGTTCAACTGGAGCCTCCCCGTCGGAGGTGGCGCGGCCTTCAAGGTCTCGATCCTGTGGTGGATCCTCATCGCTGCGATCGGCACGTACATCCTCGGACGCACGCGCTTCGGCAACTGGATCGCCGGGGCCGGCGGGTCGGCGACGGCCGCACGCAACCTCGGAGTCCCGGTGGCGCGGGTCAAGATCTCCCTTTTCGCCTTGACGGCGTTCTCGGCCTCGGTCCTCGCCACGATCCAGAGCATGACCTTCTTCTCGGCCGACATCCTGCGCGGCCGGGGGATCGAGCTCGATGCGATCACGACCGCGGTCATCGGCGGCTCGCTGCTGACCGGCGGGTACGGTTCGGTCGCCGGAACGGCGCTTGGGGCGCTGTCGCTGGGGATGGCCCGCCAGGGCATCGTCTTCGCCGACATCAATGCCGACTGGTACAAGATCGCGATCGGCACGCTGCTGCTGGTGGCCGTGGTCCTCAACAACTGGATCCGGCACCGGTTCGCCGGGCTGTAGGAGGGTTGGACTGATGGATACACCGACTCCGGCCCCCGCCCCTGCCGTCGACACCGGCGCGGCCACCACCCCCGCTGCAGCCGGCGAGCGGCAGGCGCTGCTCGAAGCGCGCGAGGTCTCGAAATACTTCGGGGCCGTCGTGGCGATCGAAGGCGTCTCGCTCGTCGTGCGCGCCGGCGAGATCGCCTGCCTGCTCGGCGACAACGGCGCCGGCAAATCGACCTTGATCAAGACCCTGTCCGGGGTCCACGTGCCCGACAAGGGCACGCTCGCCGTCGACGGTGAACCGGTCGTCTTCAGCTCGCCACGCGACGCGCTCGACGCGGGTGTGGCGACCGTCTACCAGGACCTCGCGATCATGCCGCTGATGAGCGTGACCCGGAACTTCTTCCTGGGCAATGAGCCGACCGTCGGCGTCGGGCCGCTGAAGCGCTTCGATATGACCAAGGCGGCCGGCATCGCCCACGAGGAGATGAAGCGCATCGGGATCGACATCCGCGATACGGACCAGGCGGTCGGCACGCTGTCGGGTGGTGAGCGCCAGACCCTGGCCATCGCCCGGGCCGAGTACTTCGGGGCGCGGGTGCTCATCCTCGACGAACCCACCTCGGCGCTCGGCGTCAAGCAGTCGGCGTTCGTGCTGCGCCACATCATCGCCGCTCGCAATCGTGGCCTCGGCGTGATCTTCATCACCCACAACGTCCAGCACGCGCTGCCGATCGGCGACACGTTCACGATCCTGTCGCGCGGGCGGATCAGCGGAAGCTTCCGACGCGGCGAGATCGACGCCGACCAGCTTCATAGCGAGATGGGCGGCGGAGACGAGCTCCACGAGCTGTCCCGCGAGCTGGCAGCCCTGGCACAGGCCGATCGCCGTCCACCGGCGGCGCCCCCCGCACCGGTCGCGCACTGAGCGAGGGGCGAACGCGCCCGTCCACATGACCGCGACGATCGGTGACGTCGCGCGTCGGGCCGGCGTCTCGACCGCGACCGTCAGCCGGGTCCTGGCCGGCCTCGGTGGGGCGCGGGCCGAGACACGTGAACGCGTCCTCGACGCAGCCCGGGCGCTCGACTACCGGCCGTCGGCGGTCGCCCGCTCGTTGAAGCTGCGGACCACCCAGACCCTCGGTTTGATCATCACCGACATCGAGAACCCCTTCTTCCCACAGCTAGTGCGGGCCGTGGAGGACGTCGCCCGGGAGCGCGGGTTCGTGCTCCTGCTGTGCAACGCCACCGAAGACCCGGACCGCGAGGCGTCGTACCTCGACCTGCTCGTCGATCGGCGCGTCGACGGGGTCGTGATCGCGGTGAGTGGCCTGGGCGCCCGCCAGCGGGAGTGGCTGGTCGAGCCGCCGTTGCCGGTCGTCCTCGTCAACACCGTGGCGCCGGGCCTCCCCCACCCGTCCATCACGTCCGACAACGTCGACGGTGGGCGCCAGGCCGCCGCGCATCTGCTCGATCTGGGCCACCGCCGGATCGGCGTGCTGACGGCGGGCCCCGGCAACGCCGCCGCACCGGAGCGCGTGGCCGGCGTCCGGCAGGCCGTCGAGGATCGCGGGCTGGACCCCGCGTCGGTGCCGATCGTCGTCGGGGAACCCGGCGTCCGTGGTGGTGAGTCGGCGCTCGGACAGCTGCTCGCCGAGGCACCCGACACGACCGGGGTCGTCGCCTACAACGACCTGATGGCGATCGGGGCCATGCGCGCGATCCGCGCGTCCGGGTGGGCCGTTCCCGGCGACATCAGCGTCGTGGGGTTCGATGACATCGCGATCGCGGCGTACACCGATCCACCGCTGACGACGATCGCCCAGGCGATCGGCGAACTCGGGCGCTGGGCGGTTGAACGCCTCGTGGACCGGCTCTCGGATGGCGGGGCGGCCGCGGCAGGCGGGGCGGGCGGGGCTGCGCTCGATGGACGCGGGCCGACCCGACGCGATCCGATCGGCCTGGCGTCGCCCGTGACCGTGCTGCCGGTCCGGCTCGTGGCGCGTGGGTCCAGCGGCCCGCCCCGCGACGCGCGGCACGCGACGGCCCTGAGCGGTCAGGTTCGCCGCGCGCTCTCGGACCAGAACCGGGTGGCATCCTCGGCCGGGATCGGGACGATCGCGTCCGGCGTGTGATCGCGATCGAGCCGCGCGAGCACCGCCGCAAGGTCCGGCACGCCAGCGAGCCCCCAGCCTTCCACGACGAGCGATCCTGCCGCCGCGGCGAACCGCAGGTCCAGCCGGTCGCGGATCGACGCACGCAGCCCGTCGGGCTCCTCAGCGCTCGCGGCCCGGAGCCCGGAGGCGTGCAGGGCCGCAAGGAACGTGTCCCCTGCCCCGGTGGGATCGACCTCCCGGTCGCTGGCGGGCGAACGGTAGCGGATCCGCTCCGGCGCCACGTCGGTGTCCAGCCGCATCAGGAGACCGCCGGCGTCGCCCTCGGTGATCAGCAGGTCCGCCCCGGGCCGGACCAGGCGCTGCAGCGTCTCCAGCGACACCTCCGGCGCGACATCGTGACGGCTCAGGCCGATGAGATCCGCACGCCGGATGATGGGCGAGCCTTTGGGCGCCAGCTGGCGGACCTGCTCGCCGGCGCGCAGGACGCGCAGGAACCCCTGCCACGCGAGGGCGACGTGCGCGTCCCGCGGGATGACGTCCGCCCAGTCGTCGCGGACCTCGCCGGCCACCGGGACGACCGACCAGCCGGGCGCCGCCATCCAGGCCGACGGCAGCGTCGCCGGCGGCAACGGGACCCCGGGCTGGACGCAGGTCTGGACACGCCCCGCCGGCGTCTCCACGTTGTGGTAGATCGGACCCTCCGGCAGCGGGACCGGCACGATCTCCACGCCCGCGTCGCGCAGCATCGATAGCTCGGCGGCGCCCGCGGCCTCGCGCGTCGACGCCGACCACCGCGGCTGTGCGCAGGCCGAGCCGTGCCGTCGTGAGCGCGGCGTACATCACGCCACCGCCGATCCGCCACCCTCGTGGGTCATCGGGCGCGATGTCGCGACAGGCCGAACCGACGTGGACGACCTCGATAAGCGGTCGAGTCATCGCACCTCCCCGCGTATACTGCCGGACCCAGCCAGCGAGGATCGAGCGAGCCGTGTTCTTCTACGAGCTGCACGAGGGCGACACCGAGATCTACTCGGATGTCCTGGTCGTCAGCGAATCCGAATGGGAGCCGGAGGAGTTCTTCGAGCTCGTCCAGCGCATCCGCCACGACCTCAAGGAATACTCCGAGGACACGCTCATCGAGGCGATCGCCGCGGTCCTCGAGCGCGATCACGGCTTCGTCTTCGTCAACGACGAGCGCCTGGTCGCGGCCGTCAACGTCTCCACCGAGGACGCCGACAACTTCCTGGCCGACCTCGATGCCGCGTACGGCGACGACGATGACGATGATGACGACGACGATGACGACGACGAGGAGCCGCGCGGCGACTACCGGACGCTGCTGGCCGAGCTCGACCTGGACGACAAGAGCCGCACGAACTAGCGGCTGAACAGGATCTCGAGCACGTCCCCGTCCTTCACCCGGTAGGTCTTCCCTTCCGAGCGTAGACGCCCAGCTTTCTTCGCCTCGCCCATCGAGCCGAGCTTGAGCAGGTCCTCATACGCGACGGTCTCGGCCCGGATGAACCCGCGGGCGAGGTCGGTATGGATCGCGCCGGCCGCGTCCACGGCCGTGGAGCCGTCCGGGACCGGCCACGCACGGACCTCGTCGGGGCCCGCGGTCAGGAACGAGACGAGCCCGAGCAACCGGTAGGACAGGGCGATCACGCGATCGAGGCTCGACCCCGCGATGCCGAGCTCCTCCATGAACGTCGCGGCCTCGTCGGGCTCGAGCTCACCGAGCTCCATCTCGATCTTCGCGGACAGCGCATCGACCATCGCATGCTCGTGCGCGTAGCCCGCGACGATGCGCTCGACGAGTGCGGGCGCGGCCGCCAGGTCAGCCTCCCCGACGTTGAGCAGCACGAGCACGGGCTTCTCGGTCAGGAAGCGGAACCCGCGGATCGCCTTCGCGTCGTCGGCATCGAGGCCAAGGTCGCGGATGGGGGTGCCGGCTTCGAGGCCCTCGTGGATCCGGCGCAGCACGACCTCTTCGCGCCCGGCCGCCTCGCGTTCCGCCTGGGTGCCGTGCTGGCCGCTGCCCTTGAGCCGCTCGAGCCGGCGCTCGGTCATCGCCAGGTCGGCGAGCGTGAACTCGAGGTCGAGCTGCTCGAGGTCGCGTGCCGGGTCGACGCTGCCGGCCGGATGCGGGTTGGCCGGATCCTCGAACGCGCGGACGACGTGCAGCAACGCGTCCGAGTCACGAAGCCGCGCGAGGTGGTCGGCGGGCAGCTCTTCGGTGCCCACCCGCCCCTCGGACGAGGCCGGCGGGGCCGGCAGGTCGGCATAGGTGACGTCGGCCTGGACGATCTTCTTGGGCTTGAAGATCTCGGCGAGCCGGTCGAGCCGGGCGTCGGGCACCTTGACGACCCCGACGTTGAGCGTGACCCCGCCGTAGCCGCCGGTCTCGGCGTGGCCGCGGGTCAGGGTGTTGAAGACGGTCGTCTTGCCCGAACCGGCAAGCCCGACGATGGCGATCTGCATAGGCCCGATCGTAGCGGCCGGCGCCCGATGACGGGCGGGACCGGTGCTCGGGGCTAGTACCCGGCCGCCGGATCCACCACGTTGAGCAACGGCTCGCCCGCCGCGAACCGGCGCAGGTTGTCGCAGAACAGCTCGACGCTGCGGTCCAGCACGCGGCCGCTCGACCAGGCCGTGTGGGGCGTGACGATGACGTTGTCGAGGTCGTAGAACGGCGACGTCGGTGGCAGCGGCTCGTCGCGGAACGTGTCGAGCACCGCGCCGCCGAGCGGGCCATCGTGCAGGGCACGGAGCAACGCGCGCTCGTCGATGAGCCGGCCGCGCGCCACGTTGATCAGCCACGCCCCGGGCTTGACCATGGCCAGCGTCTCGTCGTTGATCATCGAATCGGTCTCGGTCGTGAGCGGGGCGGCCAGGACGATGAAATCGGACTCGCCCAGGAGCTCCGGCAGCGTTTCGGGGCCGCCCACGCGTTCGAGCATGGCCTCGCCGAACGAGCGCTCGTCCCGGCCCCCCGCCGAGACGCTCGCGTCCTCCGCCCGGGCCGTGTCCGGTGCCGCGCCGCTGCCGCTCCCCGCCGACCGGCGTACGGCCACCACGCGGCAACCGAAGGCTGTCGCCAGCGCCCCGACGGCGCGCCCGATCGAACCCAGCCCCACGATGCCGACCGTCACGTCGCGCAGCTCCGCGCCCTCGAGCGGCTGCCAGGTCCGCTCCTGCTGGAGATCGAGGAGCTGCGGCAACCGCCGGCTGACCGACAGGATCATCATCAGGACGTACTCAGCGATCGGCCGGCTGAAGACGCCGCGGGCGTTCGTCACGACCACGCCTCGTTCGAGCGCCGCCGGGGTCAGGGCGCCCTCGACACCCGAGGTCGCGGAGTGCACCCAGGCGAGTTGCGGCGCTCGCGCGAGCAGCCGATCGAAGGCGTCCGGCTTCAGCCAGCCGCGGAGCATGACTTCGACGTCGTCCACCGGGCCATCGGCGAGACCTTCGACGGACACCGTCACCAGCCGGGCGCCGGGGGCCGCGGCACGGATCCGCTCGAGGTCGCGCGACCGGTAGCGGGCGGACAGGATCGGGCTCAGCGCGATGGCAGCGGGTGCACCGCCCGGGCCGCGGCCGGGTCCCGCGCTGGTCACGATGCGCTCGCGGGTGCCGCCGGCGGGCCATCGAGGACCCGCGCGATCCAGCGCTCGGGCTGCTCGATCTCACCCTCGCGCGGCAACGTCTCGGGCCCCTCCCAGATGCGCGCGAGCGCGGCCTGTCCGCGAGCGTCGGCGATGGCGCGGACGAAGATCTCGCCCTTCTTGTACTGCTCGAGCTTGAGGTCCATCCCGGTCAGCCGGAGCATCGCGCGCTCGAACGGCGTGCGGCGCGTGCGCCGCTCGTGGAAGCGGGCGCTGATCTGTTCGACGCCGGGCACGAGGTCGCGACCGACCTCGTCCATGACGTAGTCGCTGAAGCCCTCGAGCAGGCTCATCACGGCCTGCGTCTCGCGGAACAGCCGGCGCTGCTCCTCGCCCATCAGGCGCTCCATCCAGTGCTCACCGCCGCCCTCTCCCCGAAGGCTGCGTCCGACGCCGCGCATCGCCTCGCGGCCGAAACCCCGGACGTCGCTGCCGAACAGGCTCAGCTGCCGCTCGAGGCGGGACGCGAGATACGGTCGCAGCCACGGGTGCGCCTCGAATTCGAACGCGTGGGTCGTCTCGTGGAGGGCGATCCACGTGCGGAACGGCCCGAGTGGCACGCCGAGCGAACGCGCCGTCTCGCGGATGTTCTCCTCCACGAACAGCAGACGACCGGGCGCCGCCTCCGCCGACAGCAGCGCGATGTCGTACTGGCCGAGCACGCGCCGACCCATGAACCCGAGCAGCAGGCCCAGCTGGCGGGTCGTGATCCAGCGGTTCGCGAGCGCCATGGTGGCCTTCGCGAGGCCGCCGCCCGGCGGGATCACCTGGTCGAGCAGGTCCTTCTCGAGCTTCCCGATGAGCGACGCGAACGACGCCGTGTTGGCCCGCACCCAGCCGGCGCGGTCGATGACCCCGGAGCGCTCGACGACCCCCGGAAGCTCCGTCCCCAGGGCGCTCGACAGCGCCGGCACGATCCGGGCCATCGCCTCGGCGTAGGCCGGCTCCACGGAGCGGAGCTCCGCGGCATCGAGCGTGCCCGGCGCTCCCTCCAGCCGCCCGATCGCGAACCGTTCCACGGCCGGCCAGTCGACCAGCCCCTCACGCGCGGTCCGCTCCATCCGCCGGCCGACCACGGTCGCGGCCGCTCCGAGCGCAGAACCGATGAGGATCCCGGCCTGCCACGCCCGGTCGTCGCGCCACGACGGTCGGCGCTCTCGCCGCGTCATCCCGCGAGCACCCCGAGCTCGATGGACTCCACGTCCGGGAAGTCCGTGCCGAACAGTCGACCGGCCAGCGTCCCGAAGCGCTCGGCGTCGCCCGTCGTGAGCTGGCGATGGGTCGCCGGCTCGTCGCCACTCCCCTCCAGCCCGTTCACGCTGAGCAGCTCGGCCAGCGCGGAGGCGGTCGCCGTGGCCGAATCCACGATGGCCACGCCCTCGCCGACGATCCCCGCGATGATCGGGCTCAGCAGCGGGTAGTGGGTGCAGCCGAGCAGCAGCGTGTCGATGGTCGCGCCGGGCGGGCGCGGGAAGATCGATTCGCCGTCGGCATCGCGCTCGCCGAGCAAAGCCGCCAGGCTCGCGGCGACGGTCGCCTCCGCCGTCGGCCCGGACAGGTCACCGGCCTCCACCATCGGGACGAGGTCGGGCGTGGCGTGCTCATAGACCTCGACGGCCGGGTTCTCGTCCTTGATCGCGTTGAAGTACGCATGCGAGCGGATCGTGGCCGGCGTCGCGATGACGCCGACCCGGCGGTTGCGGGTCGCTAGCGCCGCCGCCGAGGCGCCCGGGCGGATGACGCCCAGGACGGGCAGGGCGTAGCGCCGGCGGAACGCCGCGATGCCGACGGCCGTGGACGTGTTGCAGGCGACGACGAGTGCCTTGACGTCGCGCTCCACGAGCGCGTCGAGCGACTGGGTCGAGAAGGTCAGGACCTGCTCATCGGGTCGGACCCCGTACGGCGCCCGCGCGTTGTCGCCGAGGTAGATGGTCGATTCGTGCGGGGAGCGCCGGACGATCTCACGCAGGACCGTCAGACCGCCCACCCCTGAGTCGAAGACACCGATCGGTCGGGGATCGGACACGACGGCCTTATTGATGCCCGGCGCCCACGGGCAAGCGCGCGGCGCCCATGAGCTCGGCGGCGACCCTGGCGATGTCCCGGCTCACCGCGGCATTCGGGTCCGCGAGGACGAACGGCACGCCTTCGTTGTTCGAGCGGACCACGAGCTGGCCGTCGGACACGACGCTGTGCTCGGGCACGCGTCCGAGGGCCTTGTTGAGGTCCTCGGACGAGATGCCGCCGGCGCTGTCGGCGCGGTTCACGAGATAGCGGACCTTGGAGGCCGGGTAGCCGATCGAGCGGAACGTGTCGGCCATGGCGATCGTGTTGTGGATCGTCGTCGAGTCGTAGGTCACGATCTCGACGATGGTGTCGCTCGCGTCGAGGAACGCGAGGTTGATGTCGTTGATCTGGGACGACATGTCGATCACGATCGAGGTGTAGACGCGGCGCAGCAGCGACAGGATCTTGTCGAGGTCGCGCGCGGTGATCATCTCGGCCATCTCGATGCGTGGCGGCGCGAGCAGGATGTCGATCCCGGACGGGTCGCGCCAGAGCACGTCGGAGAGATCCGATTCGGCGATCCGGTCGGTCGGCAGGTCGAGGATCGACGGGGCATCGTGCGGGACCTTGAGCAGCGAGCGCAGGTCACCGAACTGGACGCTGCCATCGATGAGCACGGTCTTCTGGCCGAGCTGGCCCATCGCGACGGCCATGTTGAACGCGATCGTCGTCTTCCCGACGCCGCCCTTCGGCGCGAAGATCGAGAAGACGCGGTTCGACTCGGTCGAGGACGTCGCGTCGAACTCCTTGCGGACGCCGGAGATCCGGTTCATGAGATCGAAGCCGGAGAACGGCATCGCGAGGACGCCGTGAATGCCGTTGGCGGGATCGACCTCGACCGGGTTCTGCGGCACGGTCAGCACGATGACCGGCACGTTGAGCTTGGCCTCGTGGATCTTCTCGACCAGCTGGGGGCCCTTGATCCGGCCCTGGAGCAGGTGGTCCACGAGCACGACATCGGGGCGCAGCTCGCCGATCTGGGTGAGCGCCTTGCCGCCGTCCGTCAGGACATCGAGCACCTTGACCGTCTGCTGGGCGTTGAGCAGGCCACGGATGTACTGGGCGACCTGCGGGACGTCCTCGACGATCAGCAGCCGGGTCTGGTCAGTGCGGTTCGACATGCGTTTCGACGATACCACGCAGCCCGTGCACAACGGGGCGGGCGCACCGCTCGCGTTGCGAGGTCACGACGTGCGCACCGGACGTCAGGGCCGCTCGGCGACGAGGACGGCGCGTTCCGAGCCCGGGCCGATGGGCGAGAGGTCGTACCCGCCGGCCACGATCTCGACGCGCAGCCCCGCATCCTCGGCGAAGGCCGCGAGCTCGTCCGCCGAGATGAGCCGGAGCCGGTCGTGCCGGACCCAGCGGCGCGGCGCCTCGCCCTGGCGGCCCTCCTCGTAGATCGCGCTGAGGTTGACCGTGTTCGTGGCCGCGTCGTGCTGGGCGGAGCCGGCCTTCGTCACCACGGCGCCCGTGTCGGGATCCGTCCGCGGCCACTCGAGCATGATCCGGCCGTCGAAGCGGGCGAGGTCCTCGGCGTCGGGCAGCCAGGCGTCGACGGCGGCGAGCCCGCCCGGGGCCAGGTGCGCGGCGAGGGTCCGGAACGCGCTCCGCTGGGCATCGCGGCTGGCCAGCAGCATGATCGAGTTCAGCGCGATGAACGCGAAGGCGTAGCGACCGGCGTCGGGCAGCTGCAGGTCGAGCAGGTCCGCCTCGACGAAGGTGAGGCGGTCCGGCGGCACGCCCCGCGGCCTCCGCCCGGGTCCGGCCCCGGTCGATCATGGCGGCGTCGATGTCCACGGCCGTGACCTGGTGACCGGCGAGCGCCAGCGGAACGGCCAGGCGACCGGTCCCGGCCGCGAGCTCCAGCACGGGACCGTCGGCCCGGTCCGCGAGCGCCAGGTACAGGTCGAGGTCGCCCGGGTCGTCCTGGAGGTCGAGATCGTAGAGACGGGCGAGGGCGGCGGCCGTGGCAGGATCGGGCCGGTCGAGCATGATCGCCGACCCTAGCGGGTCGCGCGCTCCACCGGCGGGTCCCATCGGACCGAGGTCCCGTCACGGCGGCGGACGGCCAGGGCGCTGATCGCCTCCAGCGCGATCCGGTTGGCGGCCATCGCCGTCGTCTCGGCGTGGTCGTACGGCGGCGACACCTCCACGATGTCCATCCCGACGAGGTCCACCGCGCCCACGATCTGGCGGATGGCCCGGAGCACCTCGCGCGTGAGCAATGCCGCCGGGCTCGGGCGTGCCCGTGCCCGGAGCGAGGCCCGGATCGATGACGTCGATGTCCACGCTCAGGTAGATGAAGTCGGGACCGTCCAGGGCTTCCTCGATCGCCTGGGCGACGACCGCTTCCGCGCCGCGCTCCTCGATCTCGTGCATGAAGTGATAGCGCAGGCCCTGTTGCTGCATCCACTCGAACGTCTCGACCGGCGGCCAGTAGCCGCGCAGCCCGACCTGGACGAAGTTCTTGCCCTTGACCGCGCCGGATTCGATCAGCCGGCGCATCGGCGTGCCGTGCCCGGCCAGGACCCCCCAGTCGTCGTTGGCCGTGTCGGCGTGGGCGTCGAAGTGGACGATGCCGATGCTCCCGGGCTTGCGCACCTCGGCGATGGCCGTGGCGCTCGGCCACGTGATCGAATGGTCGCCGCCGAGCACGATCGGGATGGCGCCGGTCGCGGCGACGTCGCGGACCTTGCGATAGATGAACGCGTGGGCGCGCTCGATCCAGGCGGGCACGATGTTCGCGTCGCCGGCGTCGACGACCTTCAGGACCTCGAACGGCTCGACGCCGAGCTGGAGGGAGTTGATCGAGCCCGACGTGTACTGCGCCTCGCGGATCGCCCTCGGGCCGAACCGGGCGCCCGGTCGGTGGCTCACCGCGTCGTCGAATGGCGCGCCGATGATCGCGACATCGACCCCCTGGCGGCGCAGCTCGGCGGGATCGGTGATCCACGGCAGGTTCATGAAGGTCGTGGGCCCGACGTACGTGGGCAGCTCGTAGTCGCTGAATTCCTCGAACGGCTGATCCCAGCCGTTGGCGGCGGCGAAGCCGGGGTCCGGGTCGTGGGGGCGCTCGGCCACGTGATTCCTCCGGAGACGGGCGCGGGCCGACCGCGGTGGCCGCGTCAGGGAATCCGTCTCGCTGGGGGCGCCGCCGGTTCGAAACGAGCGTCCAGCGGGGCGCGCCGGGCCCGATGGTAGCACCAAGGCCGACCGAATCAGCCGGCGTTGAACTCCGCCCATGCCGCCGCCACGAGCTCTGGGTCGCAGTACAGCTCGATCGCGGTCTGGGCGACGAGCGTGGCCGCGAGCAGCGTCGTCTCGTCGGCACGGGGCGTCGCAGCCGCGTCGCGGAACAGGATCGAGTGACCGGCCACGCCCTCGTCGCAGATCGCGAGCTCCGGGTGGATCGTCGGGCAGACCCAGCTGACGTTGGCCATGTCCGTGCTGCCGGCGTTCGGGTCGTCGCCCATGTCGTCGATGCCGTAGGCCGCCATGTTCGCGCGGAACCGATCGGCGAGGACCAGGTTGTTGCGCATGGTCGTCGCGCCGCCCGACACGGTGACCTCGACGGTCGTCCCGGTGGCCAGCGCGGCAGCCTCGCACATCTCGGTGAAGCGGGTCTTCATCTCGTCGTAGTACGCCTGGTCGTCGCTGCGGAGCATGAACCAGGCCGACGTTCGGTCCGGGATGATGTTGGCGGCCGTGCCGCCTTCGCGGATGATGCCGTGGACCCGCGCACTGGGCTTGAGCTGCTGCCGCCACAGGCCAACCGAGTTGAACAGCGTGATCACCGCATCGAGGGCGTTGCGCCCCTTCCACGGATCGGCCGCCGCGTGGGACTGCAGCCCGGTGAAGACCACCTCGACGTCCTCGGACGCGAGGGGGTGGCTCTCGACGTGGTTCCGGTCGCACGGGTGGTACAGGAGGGCGGCGTCGACGCCGGCGAACAGGCCGTCGTCGATCATGACCTGCTTGCCGCTCCCCCGTTCTTCGGCCGGTGTCCCGAGGAAGACGATCTCGCCGGGGAGGTCGTCGGCGACGGCGGCCAGGGCGATTGCCGCCCCGACGCCCGACGCCGCCATGGTGTTGTGGCCGCAGCCGTGGCCGAGACCCGGCAGTGCGTCGTACTCGGCGAGGATCCCGATGCGTGGGCCATCGCCGCCGCGCGCTCCGGGGTGGGTCGCCCGGATCGCCGTCGCGAGGCTGCCCGCCGGGTGCTGGACCTCGAACCCATGTTCCCGGAGGATCTCGGCGATCCAGGTAGCCGCCTGGTGCTCCTCGAAGGCCGGCTCGGGGTTGGCGTGGATGCGGTGGGAGAGATCGATGATCTCGTCACGAGCGCCTTCGACGGCGGCGGCGACCCGTGCCTTGAGATCGACCTGTGGCTCGGCGGGTCGAACGGCGGTGCGGTCGGGCACGGATCCTCCGGGGCGATGGGGGCGCGGCGCGTCCAGGCCGCCGGCCGATGGTAGCGTCGCTCGAGGAACCCGGTGTCAGCGTTCCGCCGAGAGTGTCGCTTCCGCAACGGATGCGAGCGCCAGGATGAACAGGGCGATCGGCAACTCGAGCGCTCCCTGCAGACGGAGCACGATGAAGATCGCGACGATCAGCCCGACCCAGCCGCCACGGCGTGCCGCCCGCGTCCAGTCGCCCTGGTACGCGATCCGGCGATGGCGTCCAAAGACCAGGAGCCACGCGACCGGGGTTGTCGTGAGGCCAACGGCCAGCCCGATGAGCGACGCTCCGATGAACCCCGCCACGGGATCGGCGATGGGATCGCGGGTCGTCACGATCAGCCCGACGAGCAGCCACACGACACCGGCCGCAGCGAAGATCGCGAGGTTGATCAGCCGGTCGCGGGATTCCATGCCCAGCGAGTCTAGGGTGTCGACTCCGTCCCATGCCCATGGCCGCAGGACGCGCTCGAGTCGCATGGTCGATCCGTGCCCTCCGTCCCCGAGTGAGCTTGGGTGCTCCCCTGGACCGGGCACGATGGCGGCGCTCGTGCGGCCTGTCACCTTGGGCGAATGACCTATCGGGCGGCGGCGACGCTCGATGGGCAGATATCGCGGAACGGGCACCACGAGCACGCCATCGCGTCCGGCGTGGCCGTGTAATCGCGAGCCCGGATGCCGGCGGCCGCCGTGGCGATCCGCTCGCGCGCCTTGGCGAGCCGCTTCGGGTCCACGTCCACCTTGCCGACGAGCCCCGAGTCGAGGAAATGAAGCGCGACCTGGTCCGGCAGCCGGCCCGTCATCGCCTCGTACCCCATCGCGTAGATCTGCAGCTGCAGCGATTCGCGGGCGCGCTGGCGGGCGCGGGCCGGATCGCGCAGGTCGGACGACTTGTAATCCGTGATCGTCACGTGCTCGCGACCCAGGATCCCGAGGGTCGGGGTCACGTGGTCGGCGGATGGCGCGGTCGCGGCGAGTTCGGCGGTCTTCGCGGGAGCGTCGCCGGCGAGCGGCTCGACGTCGACCCGGTCCCACCGGCCGCGGACCCGGTCTCCGCCCAGGGAGAAGCTGAACTCGCGCTCGACGTAGGTCGGGATGACCGCGCCCGGGAGCAGCTGCTCCTCGCGGAACCGGCGCAGGGCCACTCGCGCCGCGGCAAGGCGTGCCTCCTCGTGCTCGCGACTGACGAACCCCTCGTTCGACCAGGCCGAATCCAGGACGTCGTCGAGCTCCGCCTCTGACATCACGTGCCCGCGGGCATGGCGGTGGTGGAAGAGCTGGACCACCTTGTGCATCGCCGACCCGTACACGAGCGCGTGATGCGGCGCGGTCGGGACCCGCAGGACGTGCGCGTACTTGTACTTGAGCGGGCAGGTCAGATACGCGTCGATCTGGCCGAAGCTCAGGCTGAGCGGCTCGTCGATCGGGCCGCGTTCTGCTTCGACCGGAGCATCCACGGCCGCGAAGGACGCGAGCCGCTCCTCCGCCGAGGCCGGCGTGAGGCCGGCACCGGGCGTCGCGGCCGCCGGCAGGTCCAGGGCTTCCAGCACGAACGGTGAGACCCGGCGCGCCCGGGCGCCGCCGTAATCCGCGGCATGCGACAGGATCAGTTCGTCCCGGGCCCGGGTCATCGCCACGTAGCACAGCCGCCGTTCCTCGGCGAGTGACCGTTCCGCGGTCGGTGGATCGCCCCGGCCCAGACCCCCCGGCAAGGTCAGCGCCTCGCCGCGGCCGTTGCCGGGGAAGCGACCCGCGACCAGTCCCGGCAGATACACGACCGGGAACTCGAGACCCTTGGCCTTGTGGACCGTCAGGACCGCCACCGCATCCGCATCAGGGTCGAGATCGGCGGTCGCCGGGTCGTCGCCCGCCTCGATCAGCGTCTGCAGATGGCCGGCCACGAACATCGCCCGGTCGTCGGCGAGGAGCGCCGACTGGGCCCGGATGATGTCGAAGAACCGGGCGACGTTGCCGAGACCTTCCTCGGCAGCGGTCGTCGGAGTCCGTGCCAGCCGAGCCAGCATCCCGCTATCGCGCAGGAACGCGTAGAGGACCTCCCCGGCGGGCCGGTCGTGGGCCATCGCGGTGTAGCGGGTCACGTCCTCGACCAGCCGGTGCACCGCCTGGCGGGTCGTCGGCGAGACCCGCAGGATGCCGGGTTGTCGCTCGAGATCGTCGAGCGTCGCCCAGACCGAATGGTGGCGTCGCCGCGCCGTGTTCACGATCGCGGTCAGGTCCTCGCCGCCCAGGCCGTAGACCTCCGACGAGGCCAGCGCATACAGGTCCACGCTCGATTCGGGGTCCGCGACCGCACGCAGGAACGCCATGAGCAGGCGCACCTCCGGGCGGGCGTACAGGCCGGACGAGCCGGAGAACCGCCACGGGATCGCGGCCACGTTGAGCGCCCGCAGGACCGGGTCGGCGTGGCCGTTGGCCCGGACGAGAACGGCGTGGTCGCGCGGTCGCGCGCCGGCAGCGATCCGAGCCGCGATGTCGGCTGCGATCCAGTCCGCCTCCTCCGACCCGGTCGTGAAGGCCTCCAGCCGGACGGGCGCGGCCGCCGGCTCCCGACGCTCCGCCTTCAAGCGCTTGCTGATGCCGGTCCGGACCTCCAGTCGATCCGGATCGTTGAATCGAACCAGGCGATAGGAGGCATCGAGGATGGGGCCGAGCGACCGGTAGTTCCGTCGCAGCACGACGGTCCGTGCGCTCCCGTAGCGGGCCTCGAACTCGAGGATGTTGTCCACGGCAGCCCCACGAAACGCGTAGATCGCCTGGTCGTCATCGCCGACGACCGTGACATTGCGGTGCGGCTCCGCGAGCAACGACACGAGCTCCGCCTGGGCCCGGTTCGTGTCCTGGAACTCGTCGACGAGGATGTAGCGGAAGCGTCCGGCGATGGCCGTTCGCGCCGCCGCGGAGTCCCGCACGAGACGCAGAGCGAGCGCCACTTGATCCCCGAAATCGATGAACCCGTTGGCGGCCAGCAGGTCCTGGTAGCGACCGAACGCGCGAGCGAGCTCCACCTGCCGGCGAGCGTCCTCCGCGAGCGCAGCGGCCGCCTCAATGCCCGAGCCTCCAGCCTCGCTCGCCTCGGCCAGCGCCACGGCCTCCCCAGCGACACGGTCCGCGTAGGCCGAGTAGGTCGATGGCGTGATGTCCTCGTCCTTGCAGCGGCTGAACAGGGTCGCGAGGGCGCCGAGGAACCTCGTCGGGTCGCCGAGCGGCCGGTACTCCTGCAGGTCGAACTCGTACAGGTGCTCGCGCAGGAAGATCACGACCTCCGCCCGCGACAGGACGCGGACGTCCGGCGCCAGCCCGAGCTCGAGCGCGTACTCGCGGATGAGCCGGTCGCCGAACGCGTGGAACGTGGCGATGGAGGTGTCCGTGTAGCCATACGGGACGAGCTGGTCCACCCGGACCGCCATCTCGTCCGCCGCCTTGTCCGTGAAGGTCAGCGCCAGGATCTCCGAGGGCTTGGCGCGGCGCGAAGCGATCAGCCACGCGATCCGGCGCGTGATGACCTGAGTCTTGCCGGTTCCGGCCCCCGCGACCACGAGCATGGGCCCATCCCCGTGCGTCACCGCGCGGAGCTGGTCCGGGTTCAAGCCCCCGAGCAACGCCTCCATGCCGCTCTGGCCCTCCGCCACGCCCGTGACGGCCGGATCCATGACCGGGACGAGCTCGCGCCAGGCCGGGATCTGCTCGAGCGGCATCGGCCCACGCCGGCGGGCGCGGACGACCGGTCGGGTCACGGCGGTAGGGATCCGGGCTGGGGTCGGGTCAGCGATGGGGGCCATACGCGCACCATCGCCGACCGCTGTGACACCTAGGCTGTCAGGCGCTGGCCTGGCGGATCGCCGCGGACTCTTCCTCCGAGAGCGCCGCATCCGAGCGGCCACCGCGGATCGACTTCGCGTACACGCGGGTGCCCTGTCGGGCGTGCAGGCTGGACAGGACCCAGCCGTTCCCCTCGGCGTCGAGCAGGGCGAGCGCGAAGCTCTGGTTCCCGCCGGTCTCCTCGAACGGGTTGTAGCGGACGAGCCCGACGCGTTGGAATGCGCGCAGCCCCGCGGTCTCCAACGCCCCGGTCCGGGCCGTCAGCCGATCGACTTCTCGCGATAGTCCGTGGACCTTCTCGAGGTGCGCCCCTAGGACGTCCTCAAGGCTCTGTCCCTCTTCGCCGCGGGTGATGCCCCGCAGCCGTCCGTCCACGCGGCCGACACGCCGCGCGAGCAGGAGCACCATGACGAGCAACAGCGCGGACACGGCGGCGAGGCCGACGACGATGGCACCGAGATAGGGCTGAACGGTGGCGTTCAGGTCGATGGGATGGGTCCTCCAGGGCGGTCGCCCGATACTAGCAGGGGGCCTTCACCCGCCACGCACTCAGCGGCCATCCCCGGAACGGGGTGCTATCCTCTGCCGCTGGCGGATGCGTTCGCGCGCTCCCCTTGATCCGACCGCCCCTGGAGGCCCTTCGAACCCATGGCCAAGCGTGCCCGCGGCACCACTCGACCCGGCCAGCGCGCCCCGCTCCGACGCTCGGGCTCGGCGGCGCGCCAGCCGTTTGCCGCTCCCCCGCTCGGGAGCCCGACCGCCGCGCCTCGTCCCCCCACGCTGACCCCGGAAGAGGAGGCTCGAGCCGCGGAGATCGAGGCACGACTCGTCGCCGCCGAGCGCTCAGCAGAGGAAGCGGCCCGCCGCCAGGTCGGCGGGCGTCGTGTCGCAGAGCGCGAGGCACCGGTCCGCGCCGGCTCGATCGCGATGCGCGCCTCGGACGAGTACGCCTACGTCATCCGCGACGTCAAGCGCATCGCGCTGATCGGTGGCTCGATGATCGTCCTGCTGATCCTGCTCTGGGTCCTGAGCGAGGCCGGCGTCGGACCGATCGCCGGCTAGGGATTGCGCCGAAGCCACTCCTCGGCCATCGCCACGTAGGCGTCGATCGCGTCGCGAATCGCTTCTGCGGTAGGGGTCCACGTTGGTTGACCGGGGTCAGCCAATCGGTCCAATTCCTTCTCGAGCCGTTCGAATTCCGCCCTAACAGAGCCGCTGCGAACCTTGGCAAACATGGCTTCGCCAGCCTCGGTCAGGTCGAATGCTGAAATCGTGCTCGTACACCAATCCGGCGTGGAGAAGCCGGTTGATGCCGCCCCGCAACTCGTCCTCCGTTGGAATCGCGTGGTTGACCCCATCAGCAGCGGCCACGAGATTCGACAGCCCGACTGGGCCGGCATCCCTCGGCGAGATGGCGATCGCCAGGAACATCCATGCGTCGACTGTCCGCTGCTTCATCGCGGGCATTGTGACCTCGATGCCCCACGAGTCGCGCGATCGCCCATCGAACCATCCCAGCGCGGCGGACGATCACCTCTAGACTGGCCACATGCCGACGAACCGTCCCAAGGCAGGTGGCGCCAAGCCCCAAACGCTGTTCCAACCGCCGCCCGGCGCGCAGCCGCTGGCCGCCCGGATGCGGCCGCGGAGCCTCGATGAGTTCGTCGGCCAGGGGCACCTCGTCGGCGAACGCGGTCCCCTGCGACGCAGCATCGCGCGCGGCCATCTCGCCAGCCTCCTGCTGTGGGGCCCGCCCGGGACCGGCAAGACGAGCCTCGCTCGACTGCTGGCCGGAGAGATCGGCGCGCATTTCTCGACGATCTCCGCGGTCATGGCCGGCGTCGCCGACGTCCGCTCGCTGATCGCCGAGGCGCAGGACCGCATCGCGCTGCATGGCACCCGGACCGTTCTCTTCCTCGACGAGATCCATCGAATTCAACAAGGCCCAGCAGGACGCCCTCCTTCCCCACGTCGAGGACGGCACGATCACGTTGGTCGGGGCCACGACCGAGAACCCCTACTTCGAGGTCAACTCGGCGCTCCTGTCGCGGATGCGGGTCTGGCGGCTGGAACCGCTCAGCGACGACGACGTGGCGACCGTCGTCCGCCGCGCGCTCGAGGATGAGGAGCGTGGCCTGGCCGGCGCGCTCGGCCCGGACGGTGGCGTCAGCCTCGCCCAGGACGCCTTCGATCATCTCGTCGGCCTCGCCGGCGGCGACGCGCGCGCGGCCCTGAACGTGCTGGAAGGCGCGACCGCGCTGGCCGAGGGCGAGGACATCCGCGACAAGGACGGCAAGGTGGCTCCGCGCCTCGAGGACATCGAGTCGGCCGCGCAACAACGCGTCCTCGCGTATGACCGCGCCGGCGACGGTCATTACGACACGGTGTCGGCGTTCATCAAGAGCCTGCGCGGCAATGACCCGGACGCGGCGCTGTACTGGCTCGCGGCGATGATCGCGGCGGGCGAGGACCCTCGATTTCATCGTGAGGCGCCTGATCATCAGCGCGTCCGAGGACGTCGGGAACGCCGATCCCCGGGCGCTCCAGGTGGCCGTCGCGGCCGCCCAGGCCCTCGACCAATCGGGCTGCCCGAGGCGCAGTACGCCATGGCCCAGGCGACCGTCTTCATCGCCATGTCGCCCAAGAGCGACTCCGTGGGCCGCGCGTATCTCGCCGCGATGGCCGACGTCGTGGGCCTCGGGTCGCTGCCCGTACCGAACCACCTGCGCACGGCCGGGGACCGGCGGATGAAGACCCACGGCATCGGTGTCGGCTACCTGTTCCCCCACGACTTCGAGGGCGACGATGTCGCGCAGCAGTACCTGCCCGAC
>CAVVJX010000011.1:0-32584 GCA_963748675.1 uncultured Chloroflexia bacterium
GGATGGAACGAACCGACCTGGGTGCCGGCCGCCATCGCCGGCTGCAGGACCTCCGCCCCGAGCGCGCCGCTCGTATGGATCATCGCCTGGCCGCCGTACATGCGGACGGAGGCTGCCAGCGGCGCGATCACGTCGTCGGGCACGGCGAGGATGATGAGCTCGACCTCTTCCACGAGGGCCTGCGGTTCGATGAATGCGCGCGCCCCCTCGACGAGGCTCGTGAATCGCTCCCGGCGCGAGGCGTCGCGGCTGGCGACGGCGTGGATCGGCCAGCCGGCCCGGCTCAGCGCCGCCCCGAGCGCCGTCCCCACCGCCCCCGCCCCGACGATCCCGGTGTAGGGCGTCTCGCCGGCCACCGACTGGTGATGCGGATGGGCGTGGTCGCTCGCGTGCGTCTCGTCGCCGTGGCGGTGATGCCCGTAGGGGACGGGGTCGAGATCGATCCCGGCCTTCTCGATCGCGGCCTCCATCTCGGCGCGCTCGCGCGCGGCGCGCTCGCCGGGGAGGTCCCCCCACGCCTTCATCGGTCGGTCTTCCGTCGGGCGCGGTACGCTTGCACGCATCGAGTGTAACGAGCCGACGGAGATGGACGCGTTGTCACGGATCGACCCATTCGGCGCGCGCGCGCCGCTCGGACCAGGCCTCCCCGACATGTACCGGGTCGCGGCCGTGGACGACCTCACCGCTGGTTCCGGGCTGCCGGTCACGGTCCGGATCCTGCTCGAGAATCTCCTCCGACACGCCGGCGGCGGCATCGTCGAGACCGCCGACGTGGAGACGCTCGCATCGTGGCGGCCGGGCGTCGCCGCCGAGGCCGAGATCCCGTTCATGCCCTCGCGCGTCATCATGCAGGACCTCACGGGGGTACCCGCAGTCGTTGACCTCGCGGTCATGCGCGATGCGATGGCGGACCTGGGTGGAGATCCGTCGCGGGTCAATCCGCTCGTGCCGGTGGACCTCGTGATCGACCACTCCGTCCACGTCGATCGGTTCGGGACGAGCGATTCCTTCGTCTTCAACGTCGAGCGCGAATACGACCGCAACGGCGAGCGCTACCAGCTGCTGCGCTGGGCGCAGACGGCGTTTCGGAACCTGCGGATCGTCCCGCCCGGCACCGGCATCGTCCACCAGGTCAACCTGGAGTTCCTGGCACCGGTGATCGATGACCGCGACGGGGTCGCCTTCCCGGACACGCTCGTCGGGACCGACTCGCACACGACGATGATCAACGCGCTCGGCGTGCTCGGGTACGGCGTCGGCGGGATCGAGGCCGAGGCGGCGCTGCTCGGGCAGCCGCTCTACCAGCCGATGCCGCACGTCGTCGGGGTCCGGCTGGCCGGGGAGCTGCCGAAGGGCTCCACCGCCACCGACCTCGTCCTGGTCGTGACGGAGATGCTCCGCCGCCACGGCGTCGTGGGAGCGTTCGTCGAGTTCACCGGCGACGGGCTCGCGGGCCTGTCCCTCGCCGACCGCGCGACGATCAGCAACATGAGCCCCGAGTTCGGGGCCACGGCCACGATGTTCCCGATCGACGACGAGACGATCTCGTACCTGCGCCTGACGGGCCGCTCGGCCGAGCGGGTCGCGCTCGTCGAGCGCTATGCCAAGGAGCAGGGTCTGTGGCGCGAGCCCGGCGATGGCCCGACTTTCGACGAGCTCCTGACACTGGACCTGGGCTCGGTGGAGCCCTCGCTGGCCGGTCCGCGTCGGCCGCAGGACCGCGTGCCGCTCGAGACGCTGCGCGAGAACTTCCGGACGAACTACCCGGACGGGCTGGAGGCGCCGGCGTCGCCCGAGAAGCCGCTCAACGGCGATGTCGTCACCGCCGCATCGGCCGAGTCCTTCCCGGCGTCCGATCCGACGCCGTTCGCGACCGTGGACGCCGATCAGGCCGTGGACCGACCAGCCGCTCCGGTGCTGGCCGACGCCGCGCCGGTCGACGAGCGGCGGTATCCGTCCGTCGAGGTCTCCGTCGGCGGCCAGACCGTGTCGATCCAGACCGGCTCGGTCGCGATCGCGGCGATCACCTCGTGCACGAATACGTCCAACCCGACGGTCATGGTCGGGGCCGGCCTGCTGGCGCGCAACGCGATCGCCCGCGGCCTGCACGTGGCGCCCACGGTCAAGACGTCGCTCGCCCCAGGATCGCGTGCCGTGACCGGCTACCTCGAGGCGGCCGGGCTCATGGCGCCGCTGGCGGAGCTCGGGTTCGCGCTGGCCGGCTACGGTTGCACGACCTGCATCGGCAACTCCGGCCCGCTCGACGCGCCGGTGGCCGAGGCCATCGAGCAGAACGACCTGGTCGTGGCGGCCGTGCTGTCGGGCAACCGCAACTTCGAGGGCCGCATCCACCCGCTCGCGCGCGCGAGCTACCTCGCGTCGCCGCCGCTGGTCGTGGCCTTCGCGCTCGCCGGCCGCGTCGACATCGACCTGACGACCGAGCCGCTCGGGGTCGGGAGCGATGGCTCGCCGGTCCATCTCGCCGACATCTGGCCGTCGCCGGACGAGATCCGCTCGGTCATCGCGGACTCGATCGACCCGGAGCTGTTCCGGCAGACCTACGCCGTCGTGTTCGAGGGTGACGACCGCTGGCGCGCGCTGCCGATCCCGGAGGGCGACCGCTACGCCTGGGATCCGGCATCGACCTACGTCGCGAAGCCGCCCTTCTTCGAGGGGCTGTCGTTCTCCGCGGACGCCGTCCGCGACATCACGGGCGCCCGCGTGCTCGCCGTACTCGGCGACTCCGTCACGACGGACCACATCTCACCGGCGGGCTCGATCGCCCCATGGTCGCCGGCTGGCACGTGGCTCCAGGAACACGGCGTCGGCCCGCTCGAGTTCAACTCCTACGGCGCGCGCCGCGGCCACCACGAGGTCATGATGCGCGGCACCTTCGGCAACATCCGGCTGCGCAACCGGCTGGCCGAGGAGAAGGAGGGACCGTACACGGTCCACCTGCCGTCGGGCGAGGAGATGTTCATCTACGACGCCGCGGTGCGGTACGCCGCCGAGGGCGTGCCGCTGGTCGTGCTGGTCGGACGGGAGTACGGCTCCGGGTCGTCCCGGGACTGGGCTGCCAAGGGCACGGGACTCCTCGGCGTCAAGGCCGTGATCGCCGAGTCGTACGAGCGGATCCACCGCTCCAACCTCGTCGGGATGGGCGTCCTGCCGCTCCAGTACAAGCCGGGTGACACGGCGACGTCGCTCGGACTCACCGGGCGCGAGACGTTCTCGGTGCTCGGGCTCGCCGCGGGGTTGTCGCCACGCCAGTCCGTGACCGTCGTCGCCACCCGCGACGCGGCCGCGGGCGGTGACGGAGGCGAGACCCGCTTCGAGGCGATCGCCCGGCTGGACGGCCCGATCGAGGTCGACTACTACGAGGGCGGCGGGATCCTGCCCGCGGTCCTGCGCCGGCTGGCGACCGAGGCGTAGGCGCGCGAGGCGCCGGGCCGCGAGCCGCCGCGAACCGGGACACGAAGAAGCCCTCGGGGGAGGACCGAGGGCTCCATCGCGGAGGAGGATGTCGTCGTTCGTCGTTCGCTTATCGGACGCGGTAGTCCGGCGCGGCGTGACGCGGATCGCGGGCGTAGATTCTCCGGCCAATGACGACTGACGCCCGGACGGTCCAGCGCACCTACCTGGTGCTCACCCTCCTGACGACGCTGGCAGCGTCGTTCATCTGGGGCATCAACACGCTCTTCCTGCTCGACGCGGGTCTGAGCAACACGGAAGCGTTCGCGGCGAACGCCTTCTTCGCGGTCGGCCAGGTCATCTTCGAGGTGCCGACCGGCGTCGTCGCCGACACGCGCGGTCGCCGCTTCTCGTTCCTGCTCGGCGCCGTGACCCTGCTGGCGTCCACCCTCCTCTATCTGGTGATGTGGCAGATCCACGCCGCGTTCATCGGGTGGGCGCTGGCCTCGATCCTGCTGGGACTCGGCTTCACGTTCTTCTCCGGCGCCACGGAGGCGTGGCTCGTCGACGCGCTCGGCGCGACCGGGTTCACCGGCAGCCTCGAGTCGGTGTTCGGGCGGGCCCAGACGGTCGGCGGTGCCGCGATGCTCGTCGGGACCGTACTCGGCGGCGTCGTCGCGCAGGCGACGGACCTCGGGGTCCCGTACGTGCTTCGCGCCGTCATGCTCGGCGTCACGCTCATCGTCGCCGCCCGCTTCATGCACGACATCGGCTTCAAGCCGCGTCGCGGGGCCGATCCGGTCAGCGAGGTGCGCAGCGTCATCCGTGGCTCGATCGACGGTGGGTGGCGCAATCCGCCGGTTCGCTGGCTGATGCTCGCGGCCCCATTCACGAGCGGCGTCGGCTTCTACACGTTCTACGCCGCACAGCCGTACCTGCTGCAGCTGTACGGCGACACCGGCGCGTACGGCGTCGCGGGGCTTGCCGCGGCGATCTTCGCCGGTGCGCAGATCCTGGGCGGCCTGCTCGTCCCGTGGGCTCGGCGATTGTTCACGCGCCGGACGGACGCGCTGATCATCGGTGGCGCGATCAACATCGCGCTCCTGGTGCTGATCGGCTGGACGGGCAGCTTCGTCGTCGCCCTGGCCCTGCTGACCGGGTGGGCCCTGGTCTTCGCCATCGAGGGGCCGCTGCGCCAGGCGTTCATCAATGGCTGCATCCCGTCCGCCCAGCGCGCGACCGTCCTGTCGTTCGACTCGCTGATGGGCTCGACCGGCGGGGTCGTCTTCCAACCCGTGCTTGGCCGGGTCGCCGATGTCTACGGCTACGGGCCGTCGTATTTCGTCTCGGCGGGGCTCCAGGCCCTGTCGTTGCCGTTCATCGTGCTCGCCCGCCGGGAGCGGTCGCCGGCGGACCTGATCACCGACGCGGACCACGAGGCGACACCAGCCGCCGCTTGACATTCGGCTACATACAACCGTATGGTTGTATCTATGCAGATCACACCGGACATCGATCGGGTCTTCGGCGCCCTGGCGGATGCCACCCGGCGTGACATCGTCCGGCGGGCGATCGACGGGCAGGAGGGCGTCGTCGAGCTCGCCGGCCACTACCCCATGAGCTTCGCGGCCGTGCAGAAGCACGTCGCGGTGCTCGAGCGGGCGGGCCTGGTCAGCAAGCAGCGGATCGGCCGCCGCAAGGTCGTCCGGACCAATGTCCAAGGGCTTGCCGTCGCACGACGCCTGCTCGACCGATACGAGGAGCTGTGGCGGGGACGGGTCGACCGGATGACCGCGCTCGTCAGTGAAACGAAGGAGACCGACGCATGACCGTGACCGCCGTCCGCAAGGACCCGAACGCCCTGACCTTGACTACCACGGCCGAATTCGACGCATCGCCCGAGCGCGTCTGGCAGCTCTGGGCCGATCCGCGGCAGTTGGAGCGCTGGTGGGGGCCGCCGACCTACCCCGCCACCTTCACGAGACACGACCTCGCGCCCGGCAGCCGCGTCGAGTACCACATGACCGGGCCGGAAGGCGACCAGCCGCGTGCCTACTGGGACATCGTCGAGGCGGACGCGCCCCGATCCCTCGTGTTCCGCGACGGCTTCTCGCATGACGACGGCACGCCAAACACCGACCTACCCGGCACCGAGATCCGCGTGCGGATCGAGCCCGTCGGCGAGGGACGGACGCAGATGTCGATCGAGAGCCTCTTCCCGAGCACCGAGGCGATGGAGCAGCTCCTCGCCATGGGCATGGAGGAAGGCCTCAAGCAGGCCGTCGGCCAGATCGACGCACTCCTCGCCGAGGACACGGTCCGCTCCGCATAGCCAGACCGATGAGTCTGGCCGGGCGGCGGAGTCTAATGAATGTCCAACGAACATCGACCTTGGAGGTGACATCGTGACCCTGACGGAAGCGACGACGCGAAACCTCGATACGCGGACCCTTGACGTGCCCGGCGCCACGCTGACCTACGACGTGCGGGACGGCGGACCGAGCGATGCCCCCGCCCTGTTCCTCATCGGCTCGCCGATGGCCGCAGCCGGATTCGGCACGCTGGCCGGCCACTTTCCCGACCGCACCGTCATGACTTACGACCCGCGCGGGTCCGAGCGCAGCGTGAAGACCGACCCCGCCAGCCGGGTCACGCCCGACGATCACGCCGACGACCTGCATCGGCTCATCGAGGCCCTGGGCGCCGGGCCGGTCGACCTGTTCGCCAGCAGCGGTGGCGCCGTGAACGCGCTGGCCCTGGTGGCGCGGTATCCGGACGACGTGCGCACGCTGGTCGCGCACGAGCCGCCGCTGGCTTCGGTCCTGCCCGACCGCGAGCATGCGATGGCCGCCGCGCGCGCGATCAACGAGACGTACGAGCGCAGCGGCTGGGGTGCCGGCATGGCGCACTTCATCGCCGTCGTGAGCCACCAGGGACCGATGACGGCCGAGTTCGCCAGCCAGCCGGCGCCGGATCCGGCGATGTTCGGGATGCCGACCGAAGACGACGGCACCCGCACCGATCCGATGCTGGGGTCGAACATGATCAGCTGCACCCATTACGAGCCCGACTTCGACGCCATCCGGGCCGCCTCGACCCGGATCGTCCTCGCTACCGGCGCGGAGTCCAACGGCGAGATGGCCGCCCGCGGGGCGATCACCGTCGCCGAGCGGCTCGACCGGGCGCCGGTGATCTTCCCCAGCAACCATGGTGGCTTCCTCGGCGGCGAGTACGGCCAGACCGGCGACCCTGACGGCTTCGCCGCCAAGCTGCGTGAGGTCCTCGACAGCTAGAGCCGATCCGGGGAGACGGCTCCCTGCCCCGCCCGCCAAACCATTGAGATCGACGAGGTCCGGACGGGGACCTCGTCGCTACGTGTCAAGCTCGGCGAGGATGCGTCCGATGTGCTTCAGGTGCTCGCGCTCGTGGGCGGCCATCCAGTCGCCGTAGTAGCGCGCGCTGTACTCGAAGATCTGCTTCGGTGGCACGGCGACCCTTGCGGTGCGCTCCCAAGCATCCGGCGGCAGCGGTTCGAGGACCTCGAGGAGCTCCACACGCTGCACGCGAAACACCTCGAACGCAGGCCCGAACTTCCACTCGAAGTAATCGGTCTGCGTCTGCCACGTCCTGGGGCTCATGCCCTTCCACGCCGGATGCTCTTCTCGCACGATCCGCAGCATGTTGCCGCCGAGGACGTCGTGGCAGGCCCGGAGGTGGGCGAGCTGATCGTTCACCGACCAGCCATAGTCGGTCACCGCGTAGAGCCGCTCCTCCGGGACCCCACGAGTAAGCGCTTCGAGCCGTGGCACGCTCGTCGTCAGGATCTCCATGATCTCGTCCCTGTCGAGCACCCGGCGCGCCATCTCACCCCTTCCGCTTGCGACCGATCCGCCTCAGCTGTGACGCCACCAGGTGATGCCTTCCCCGACCGGCACGAACCCGTGTTGGACATACAGGCGTTCACCATCGGGCGTCGCGTTGAGCACGAGGTCCTTCGCACCCGACGTCGCGGCCGCGGCGCAGACCGCCCGCAAGAGCCCCGTCCCCAGGCCGCGTCGACGGTACGCCGGCCAGACGGCCATGTCGTAGATCCCGATCGTCGCTCCGTCGAAGTGAGCCCAAGCCCGGCCGGCGAAGGTGCCGTCCACCCGGGCGACGGCGTGCCAGTCGCGAGGTGGCTGCGCCTTGGTGCGCTCGAGCAGCGTACGGCCAGCATCGTCGTACTCGGGTGTGGCCGATTCGATCGTGACGCGCGGATCGGTGGGTGCCGCGACATCCTGCACGCGGGTGGTCATCCAATGCGGTGCCCAGCCTCGCTGGAAGCCTCGCTTCGCCAGGGGCCCGACATCGATGTCCGCGCGCATCCAGGCCCCGATCGACTTCACGCCTGCCGCGTCCGCACGCCCCAGCCCACGGTCGAGCGCATCGCTTGGCAGCATCTCGGGAAAGAGGAGCATCACGTCGCCGCCCGGTACGGGCTCGATCCACAGCAACGGGCCGTCCGTCCAGACATCGCCACCGGTGACGCGGGCCTCGGCATGGAACCAGTCGATCTGGTTGCGTTCGCAGTCCGCGACATCGGGTCGTCCGTCCACGGTCCCACGATGGCACATCGCGCTGGGTCCGGACGGACTGTGCCGGTTGATGGTGGGCGATACTGGGCTCGAACCAGTGACCTTACGGATGTGAACCGTACGCTCTGACCAACTGAGCTAATCGCCCGGGCCGTCCTGCGACGACCGGGCGATGATACCCGACCCCCCTCAGATGTTCAGCCCGGGCCACCGGGCGACGATGGCATCCGGGTCGCCGCCGTCGACGACCAGCAGCTTCTGCCGCGACGACGCGCCGGCCACGATCCGGACGTCCCGCCGCGAGACCCCGAGCTCGTCGGCGATGAGCCGGATGAGGGCGTTGTTCGCGGCCCCCTCCACCGCCGGTGCGCCGACGCGCGCCCGCAGCACCCCGTTCACGACGCCATCGACGCGGTCGGCCGCGGCCCTCGGAGTGAGGCGGACGGCGAAGCGGACGTCGGGGGAGCTCAAATCGTCTCAGAAGGCGCGCCACAGGAAGCCGAGGATGATCAAGACGATGAACCCCGACCAGTCGATCATCCCGCTCTGGGGCAGCATCCGCCGGACCGGCGCCAGGATGGGCTCGGTGGCCTGGAAGAGGAAGGTCGAGATCTGATTGCGCCCGGTCGGGTCCACCCATGACATGAGCATCCGACCAAGGACCAGGGCCCAGAGCGCGATCAGCAGGAACTGGAGGAAGTTCGCGAGGAAGCTCGTACCCACAATCCCGAGTCTACCGCACGAGGGTCACAGCTTCGTCCCGCGGTCCCTCGTCAATGGGCGTGTTCGAGGGCGCCGTCCCCATGTTGATGTGGTCGCTCGCCGAAGAGCGCCCGGCCGACGCGAACGATCGTCGCCCCCTCCTCGATCGCGACCTCGAAGTCGTCGGTCATGCCCATCGACAGCTCCGGTCCGAGCGTGGCACCGCCGGCGCGCAGGCGCTCGGACAGGTCGCGCAGGGCGGCGAAGGTCGGCCGAGCCGCCTCCGCGCTCTCGACCAGTCGCCCGATCGTCATGAGCCCCCGCACCTCGAGCGCGTCGAGCGCGGCGATGCGTTGCAGCGCCTCGGGCAGGGCCTCGGGCTGAAAGCCGGCCTTGGCCGGGTCGTCGTCGACGTTGACCTGGAGCAGGACCGGGTAGCGGTTCGCTGGGCTCGCGCCGCGCACCTCGCGCGCGAGGCGGTCGAGCCGTTCCGCCAGCCCGACGGACTCGACCGACTGGATCGCCTCGTACACCTCGAGCGCCCGGCGGGCCTTGTTGGACTGCAGCGGCCCGACGAGCTGCCAGCGCGCCCCGGGCACCTCCGCGGCCTTGGCGGCACCCTCCTGCACGCGGTTCTCGCCCAGGAGCGTCAGGCCGGCAGCCACGGCGTCCCGCAGACGAGCGGCCTCGACCGTCTTGGAGACCGCGACCAGGGTGATGTCGGCAGGCGATCGACCGGCCCGCTCGGCGGCGGAGGCGATGCGTGCCAGCACGCGGGCCCGTGCCGCCACGAACGCCGCGACGCCGGCGGTCGGCTCGGTCATGTCAACCCGGGCGCCGGCCGTCGCCGGCGTGGGTCACTTGCGGCGCAGGAAGCTCGGGATCTCGAGGTCGTCCGCGTCGTAGGTCGTCTGGTGCCGCACGGGGGCAGGCTCGCCGACCGTCCGCTCGACACGCGGTGCGGAGACGAGCGCAGCCGTCTCGTCCTCGCGCTCAGGAGCCGTGAACGGGCTGCTGCCGTCGGTGACCTCCTGACGCTGGCGCTGGAGCTCCTCGAGGAAGTCGCGCTCGTGCGAGGCCCGTCCGGTGCTCGCCGTGTCCATGACTCCGGTCGACTCGCGATGGGCCGACTGGCGCTTCTTGCCGCCATCGAAGCCGGTCGCGATGACGGTGACCATGACCTCTTCGCCGAGACGCTCGTTGAAGCTCGTCCCGAAGATGATGTTGGCCTCCGGGTCGGCGGCCTCCTTGATGGCCTCGGCCGCCTCGTTGACCTCGTAGAGCGAGAGGTTCGACGAGCCGGTGATGTTCCAGAGGATGCCCTGCGCGCCGTGGATGTCGAGCTCGAGCAGCGGGCTGGCGATGGCCTGCTGCGCGGCTTCGACCGCGCGGTTCTCGCCCGTTGCCCGGCCGATGCCCATGAGCGCGGAGCCAGCGTCCTTCATGATCGCGCGGACGTCGGCGAAGTCCTGGTTGATCAAGCCCGGCATCGTGATGATGTCGCTGATCCCCTGGACGCCCTGGCGCAGCACGTCGTCAACGACCCGGAACGCGTCGAGGATGCTCGTGTTCTTCTGGACGACGTCCTTGAGCCGGTCGTTCGGGATGGTGATGAGCGCATCGACCTGCGCCTTCAACTCCTCGGCCGACTTTTCGGCGACGAGTTTGCGCTTGTTGCCCTCGAACGCGAACGGCTTCGTCACGACGCCGATCGTGAGCGCACCGGCGTCCTTGGCGATCTGCGCGACGACCGGCGCGGCACCCGACCCGGTCCCGCCACCGAGACCGGCGGTGATGAACACCATGTCCGAGTCGGCCAGCGCGGCCGCGATCTTCTCCGAGTCCTCTTCGGCCGACCGCTGGCCCAGCTGCGAGTCGCCGCCCGCGCCGAGGCCGCGCGTGACCTTGTCGCCGATCCGGATCTTGTGCGGCGCGTCCGACTGCAGGAGCGCCTGGGCGTCCGTGTTGCAGGCGATGAATTCCACGCCCATCATCTCAGCGCGGATCATCCGGTTGACGGCATTGCTGCCGCCCCCGCCGACGCCGATGACGCGGATCAGCGCGAAGTTCTCGGAATTGGAACGCAACGGCATCGGGTATTCCTCCGGCGACCCTCGGGGTCATGGGCGACGACGTGTGGCGGTGCGTCGGGACCCGGCAGGGCAGTCATCCGGCCGGATCGGCTTGGGTTGGGCGGGAGTATAGCGCCGACCTGCAACAGGTGGGGACGGGAAGGCTGGCCCGCCACGGTCGGACGGTGCGTGCTCGCACCGTTCAGTCGGGCGGCGCCACGCCCGCGTGCGGCCGTGCGACCACCGGGATCCCTCGGCGTGCTGTGTCAGCCGGGCAGGTAGCTCAGGCGGACCGTCCGGTCCACGTTGTCGGCGTTCGGGTCCAGCAGGCAGACCGACTGCCACGTCCCGAGGGCCATGCCCCCGTCGATGACCGGGACCGTCAGGGTCGGCGGCGCCAGCAGCGGCAGGACGTGATCGGCGCCGTGACCCGGCGACCCATGGCGGTGCCGGTACAGGCGCTCCTCGCGGGGCAACAGCCGATCGAGCGCGTCCAGCAGGTCGTCGTCGGACCCGGCGCCGATCTCGACGATGACGAGCCCGGCCGTCGCGTGGGGCACGAAGATCGAGAGCAGGCCGTCTTCCGCGCCGACGTCGGCGAGGAACGCCGTGCAGGCCGCGGTCAGGTCGGCCAGGCCACGCGCCGAACCGGTCCGGACCGTCAGCTCCCGGGTGTCTACGGGAAGATGCTCCGGAGCGCGTCGCGGATCCGGCCGAGGCCGCCCATCGCGGGCGCCGACTCGTAGCGCAGCGGCTCCCCACCGGCCAGCGTGGTCGCTCCCCACTGGAGCAGCCCGACACCCGTGCTGTAGGCCGGTGTCAGCAACGTGTCGACGAGCCCGCCGATGTTCGTGGGTCCGGCGACGCGGACCGGCATCTCGAGGACCTCGCGGCCGAGCTCGGCGATCCCCGACAGCTGCGCGGCGCCGCCGGTCAGGATGATCCCAGCCGGCAGCTGGCGCACGCCGGCGGCCCGGATCTCGTTGCGCAGCAGCTCGAACGTCTCGCGCATCCGCGCTTCGATGATCTGGCACACCTCGAGCCGGCTGACCGTCCGCCCGGCCTCCTCGCCGAGGACGCTGACGCTGATCTCCTCGTCTTCGCTGACCGCCTTGAGGTCGGCCGAGCCGTGGCGGATCTTGAGCTCCTCGGCGACCGCCAGCGAGGTCTTGAGCCCGATGGCGACGTCATTGGTGACGTTGTTGCCACCGACCGGCAGGACCCGGGTGTGGAACGGCGAGCCCTCCTGGAACAGCGCGAGGTCGATCGTGCCGGCGCCGATGTCGGCGACGGCGACGCCGAGCTCCTTCTCGGTCTCGTTGAGCACCGCGTCCGCCGAAGCCAAGCGAGTTGACGACGAGCTCGTCGATCTTCACGCCCGCCGCGGCCACGCACTTGGAGAGGTTCTGGACCGCGGTCGCGGATGCCGTGACGATGTGGGTCTCGACCTCGAGGCGCAATGCGCTCATGCCGAGCGGGTCCTTGACCCCTTCCTGGCCGTCGACGCTGAACCCGCGCCGCTCGACGTGGAGGACCTCCCGGTTCGACGGGATGGGCACGGCCCGCGCGACCTCGATCGCCCGGTTGACGTCCTCGCGCGCGACCTCTCGGTGGTGGCCGGTGACGGCGACCTGGCCCGGCGAATTGAGGCTCTCGACGTGCTGCCCGCCGACGCCGACGAAGGCGCGGTCGATCTTCCAGCCCGACAGGCGCTCGGCGCGCTCGACCGCGTCCGCGATGGAGCGGACGGTCTGGTCGATGTTGATGACGACGCCCTTCTTGAGGCCGGATGCCGGGACGGTCCCGTGGCCCATGATCGTCAGGCGCCCGTCGCGACTCACCTCGCCGATGAGCGCGCAGACCTTGCTGGTGCCGACGTCGATGCCGACGAGGACCGCTTCTCGTTCCACCGTTCGATTGGTCTCCTAGAGGAAGTGGCGTCGGATGAGCGCCACGTTATCGAAGATGCGCAGGCCGAAGGCGAGGAGGGCTACCAAATACAGGTCCAGCCCGAGCCGGTCGCCGATGAACGTCAACAGGACCGCGATGATCGCATTGACCAGAAAGCCACTGATGAAGATGCGATTGTCGTAGACCCCATCGAGCTCCGCCCGCACCGCTCCGAGGACCGAATCGAGCGCGGCGAGGATCGCCACGGCCGAGTAGCGGCTGAGCTCGAAGCCGACGTTGATGTTGAGGACGAGCCCTGCCAGGACGCCCACGAGGAGCCCGAGCAGGGGTAACAGCACGTGGTCGACGTCCTCGCTCAGCGGGTTTCGGCAAGGCTATCACGGCGCGGGGGTCGCGCTGGGACGCGGTGTCGGCTTGACGGTGTAGGTGCCATCCGTCTCCGACGCGAGGATGACCTTGTCGAGGGTCGGTTCGCGCCCGATGAGCAGGCTGCGCAGCAGGCGGACCTGTCCCGGGATCAGCTCGGGCGTGCGCAGGCTGAGCGTGTAGAAGCCGAACACCGCCGACCAGCCCTCGGGGCGCGCCCTGACGATGAAGCCGTTCGCATCGCCGACCATGACGCTCAGGCTCTTCGCTTCGCTGCCCACGTCGGCCGGCTTCAGCGACGCCAGCCGGGTGGCGGCATCGAGATCGACGGCCTCGAGCTTGCTGCCGACCGACAGGCCCGCCGAGGGGGCGCGTCGGTCCTCCACGACCGGCAGCGCGGCAGCGTCGGCGGCCTCCGCCGCGTCTTCGCCCAACCGCGCGAAGAGGCGGCCCTCGGCATCGACGAGGTAGCGTCGAGCCCCGACCCGCCATACGAGGATCGGCGCGCGCTCCTCGACGCGGACGACGAGGCTCTCCGGAAGCTGGACGGCGACGTCCACGCCCTGGACGGTGGGCAGGTCGGCGAGCCCCGCCTCGATCGGGCCCGTGCGCAGCCCGAACAGGTTCTCGCCCTGGACCCCTTCGAGCGCGCGGTGGACATCGGCGGGGTCGGTGAACGCCGCCCCTTCGATGACGACGTGTCCGAACGAGAAGGCCGATGCGTTGGCGACGCCATAGACGGCACCGGCCGACAACATCATCACGAGGAGCGCGCCCGCCCGGATCGGTGACAGGCCAGCCGAGGCACGCCGCACCGTGCGGGTCCGACGGACGGGCGATTCGGTATGGGGCTTGCGGGTCGTGGGTCGAGCCGGCGGAGCCCGGCGGACCGGCGAGCGCTGGGTCATCGGGGCAGATCGGTCGTCGTGAGGTGGATGTCCGGCCTTGCCGCGAACCGTTCCAGCGCGAGCTCGACGATCCGGACGCACACGTCGGTGAAGGAGTAGCCGCCCTCGCTCGGCATCGTCGGGAACAGGCTGATCGGCGTGAAGCCCGGGATCGTGTTGATCTCGGACACGACGATGCGGTCGCCGGCGACCAGGAAGTCGATCCGGGCGAATCCCTCGGCACCGATCGAGCGGTACACGTCGCGCGACAGCTTGTGGATGATCGCCCGCTGTCGCTCGTCGACCTCCGCACGGGTCGAGGTCTCCGACAGGCCGGGGGTGTATTTGGCGGCGTAGTCGTAGAACTCGTTGCCGCTGACGATCTCGCCCGGGCCGTAGATCTCGAGATGGGCGTGGTCGTTGCCGATCACCGACACCTCGAGGTCGCGCGCGTCGGGGACGTACGTCTCGACCAGGGCGACCGTGTCGTAGCGCAGCGCAAGGTCGATGGCCGGGCCGAGCTCCGGCGGCTCGTGGACGAGGGTCATGCCCACCGAGCTGCCGAGGCCGGCAGGCTTGACCATCAGGCGCGGGTCCTCGGCACCCGCCGCGAAGGCCGTCATCTCGCCCTCGACGCCGGCGCGATCTTCGGCCCATCGACGGGCCCGGACTTCGCGCCAGTCGACGACCGGGATGCCGAGCCCGCGGCACATCCGCTTGAACAAGGCCTTGTCCATCCCGAGCGCGGAAGCCGCGACGCCGGAGCCCGTGTAGGCCAGCCCGGCGGCATCGAGCAGCGCCTGGATCGTGCCGTCCTCGCCAAACGGCCCGTGAAGTCCGATCACCACGACCGGCGGCGGATCCATGGCCGCGAGCCGGTCGAGGGCGGCACCGACCGCGACCGGACCTTCGCCACCGAGCGCGGCCGGGTCGTCGTAGGCGGTCGCGGTCCGGTCCCCGCGGCGATGATCGCCCGGGAGCCACCACCACGCGCCATCGAGGTCGATCAGGACCTGGCTGACGCCCGCGCCGGCATCGGCGAGTGCCGTCGCGATGGCCGTGCCCGAGACGATCGAGACATCGTGCTCGGCCGATGGGCCGCCGAGCAGGACGACGATCGGGGGCAGGGACGTCATGCCGCCCACGGCCAGCCGTCCCAGTCGCCCAGGAACTCGATCTCGAACGCGAGCTCCACCCCGTGGCGCTCGGCGACGACGCCTCGGACGTGCTCTGCGAGCCGGCGGACGTCGGCCGCCGTGCCCTTCTGGTCGTTGACGATGAAGTTGGCGTGCTTCTCGGACACGACCGCGCCGCCGATCCGGTGGCCCTTGAGGCCGACGTCCTCGATCAGGCGGCCGGCGGACTCGCCCTCCGGGTTCCGAAAGACGCTCCCGGCCGACGGCAGCCCGAGCGGCTGGTGGGTCTGCCGCCAGCGTCGGATCTCGTCGAGCCGCTCCTTGATCACGTCCGGATCCGCCGGGCTCAGCTGGAAGGTCGCATCGAGCACAAGATCGGGTGGCGAATCCGGCACCACGTGCTTGAACCGGCTGTCGCGGTAGCCGAGCCCGAGGTCCGCGGCGGGCACGATCGTCTCCGCGCCCTGCCCGTCGAGGACACGCGCGGCCACAAGCACGCCCGCCATGTCCGCGTCGTGTGCCCCGGCGTTCGCCCAGACGGCCCCCCCGACCGAGCCAGGGATCGCCAGCCCGAACTCGAGCCCGGTCAGCCCCGCCTTCTGCGTCTCGGTCGCGGCTCGCGCCATCGGGACGCCGGTCTCGGCCGTATAGCGCTCACCCTCGACCCGTGAGCCCTCGGCGCGGTTCTGGATCACGAGACCGCGAACGCCGCGGTCGCTGATGACGACGTCGCTCCCTCGACCCAGCACGAGGTGAGGGAGCTCGCGCGCGCGCGCGAATCGGACGAGTGAGCGCAGCTCGAACACGTTGTGCACCGTGGCGAACAGGTCGGCCGGACCGCCGACGCGCATCGTCGTGAAGCGCGCCAGGGGCTCGTCACGCGAGGTCTTCACCCCGATGCGGCGCTGGATGTCCGACCCGACGGCGATCGCGTCGAAGCCTGCGGTCGTCGTCATGCCGCGGACCCGCGCGCCCGCTGCTCGATGACGGCGCGGTCGGGTAGCGGTTCGCGGGCCGCGACGGCGAGCACCAGGTCCGCCACGACGTCGGCAGATCCGGGTCGACCGAGGGCTCGCGCTGCCGCTGCCATCTCGAGGTGCGCGACCGGGTCGTCGAGCAGTGCCGCGGCATCGAGCAGCGCATCGGCGTCGAACGCCTCGTCGTCGACCAGGCGGGCCGCGCCCGCGTCCACGAGCGCGCGGGCATTGGCGCGCTGGTGACCGGCGGCGTGCGGGTACGGGACGATGACGCTGGGCACGCCCAGGGCGGTCACCTCGGCCAGCGTCGAGGACCCGGCCCGGCCGACGACCAGGTCCGCAGCGGCCAGGGCCGCCAGCATGTCGTCGCGCAGGAACGGATGCGGCCGGTAGCGATCGCGCCGGTCCTCGGGTAGGGCCTCGCGAGCGGTGAGGGCGGCGGCGTACCCGTCTTCCCCCGTCACGTGGATGACGGCGACTCGCTCGACCAGACGCGGAAGGGCCGCCGCCACGGCGCCATTGAAACGCCGCACGGCCTGCGACCCGCCGAAGATCAGCAGCACCCGCAGCCCAGCGGGCACGCCCAGTCGTGCGCGCGCCTCGTCGCGGTCCAGCGCGCGCGTGTCGCGGATCGGGGTGCCGGTGACGTAGCACGGACGCCCGGGTGCGGCGGCCTGCAGGGCCACACACGTGGCCTCGAACGAGACGGCCAGCACGTCGGCCAGGCGCGCGGTCGCCCGAACGGCGCGACCCGGGATCACGTTGCCATCCCAGAGCACGACCGGGATGCCGAGCGGGGCCGCGGCAAGGAGGACCGGGACCGCCACATAGCCACCGGTCGTGAAGATCGCGTCCGGGCGGTGCGCGGCGAGGATCGCCCCGGCCTGCGGGACCGACGCCCCCAGACGCACCGGGTCGAGCAGCGCGTGCACGCCGACGTCCACGGTCCGCAGGGAACGGAGGGCGAGCCGGCGGAATGGGATCCCGGCCGCCGGCACGATGCTCGCCTCGAGCCCGCGATGGCCACCGAGCCAGGAGAGCTCAGCGGCGTCCGGACGATCGCGCAGCGATCGGGCGACGGCCAGCGCCGGGTAGATGTGCCCGCCCGTCCCGCCGCCGGCGATCAGCACTCGCATCGTCGTTCCAGGTGCCCCTTTCGATGGTTTCGCGCGAGATCGAGAGCAGGATCCCGACCGCGGCGAAGCTGATGATGAGGGATGAGCCGCCGGCGCTGATGAACGGCAAGGTGATGCCGGTGATCGGCACCAGTGTGACCACGACCGCGATATTGATGAACGCCTGGAGACACAGCCACGCGGTGATCCCCGCCGCCAGCAGCGCCCCGAACGTGTCCGGCGCGGCAAGCGCCACCCGGATGCCGCTGTAGGCCAGCAGCAGGAACAGGCCGATGACAACGACCGCCCCGACGAGCCCGAACTCCTGGCCGATCTCGGCGAAGATGAAGTCGTTGAAGGCGTTCGGGACCGCGATCATGCTCTGGCCGAGCCCACGCCCAAGCACCCCGCCGGCGCCCAGCGCCAGCAGCCCCTGGACCGTGTGGAACCCATCACCGAGCGGATCGGACCACGGATCGAGCCAGGTCCGGATGCGGTCCATCTGGTAGCCACGCAACCCCACCACGATCATCGCCATGAACGCCGCCGAGCCCATCGCCGCGAGGTGGAACAGGTTCGCGCCGGCGACGAAGAACATCGTGAAGCCGGTCAGGGCGATGACCGTGGTCGTGCCGAGGTCCGGCTCCTTGAAGACGAGCGCGAGCACCGGAGCGAGGACGATCAGGAACGGTACGGTGCCGCTCCAGAAGCCGCCCACCTTCGTACCTCGCTTCGCGAACCAGTGGGCGAGGTAGATGACGATGGCGAGCTTCGCGATCTCGGCCGGGTGGATGGCCGGGAGTCCGGGCAGCCGGAGCCAGCGGGCCGAGCCGCCGACGACGATGTTGTAGTCGGGCACGAACACGAGCACCAGCAGCGCCAGTGACACGAGGAGGAACGGGACCGACACGAGACGCAGGTAGCGGTAGTCCACCCGCATCATGGCCGCCATCGCGATCAGCCCTAGCACGGCCCACTGGATCTGCGGGCCGACCGTGGCGAACGTGTCCGCGCCGGCCGACACGTAGCCGCGCATCGCCGACGAGGAGTAGACCATCAGGATGCCGACGGCGCTCAGCGCCACGACCAGCATGAGGATCAGGTAGTCGGGGTCGTGCCGTTCGCGCTGCAGGACCTGGGTCGGGTTCTTCGCCGGCGTCCGGTTCGCGGACCGGCGGACGTCGCGCGCGCGGGTCCGCTCCGGGGTCGCGTCCGGGTCGACCGGGCCACGCCCGAAACGCGGGATCGGCGGCGCGAGGTTCATCGGTCCCTCCGGGCTCGGGTCGCCGCGAGGCCCGCGACGGCGTCCTTGAACGCCCGTCCGCGGGCGGCGTAATCGGGGAACATGTCGAAACTGGCGGCGGCCGGGCTCAGCAGGACCGTCGCGGGGCCCGTGGGCGGCTGGCCGGGCGCGTGGGCCAGCGCCGCGTCGCGTGCGAGCGCGTCCCGTGCGAGCGCGTCCGCGCGAGCCACCGCGTCGTCCATCGAGGTCGCGCGTTCGACCTGCTCGAGGCCGGCGGCGCGGAAGCGGCGCTCGAGGTCGGCACCGGTCTCGCCGATCACCACGGCCGCCGCGGCCCGTTCGGCGACGACGGCGGCCAGCTCATCGAGATCGACGCCCTTGTCACGCCCACCGGCGATGAGCACGAGCGGAGCGTCGAACGCCCGGAGCGCGGCGATGACCGCGTCCGGCTGGGTCCCCTGCGAGTCGTTCACGAATCGCACGCCATCGATGACCGCGACCGGCTCGAGCCGGTGCTCGACGCCGGCGAACGCGGCGGCGGCTTCCCGGATCGCGTCCGCCTCGATGCCGAACAGGAGTCCGACGGCCACCGCGGCCAGCGCGTTGGACACGTTGTGGGCCCCTGGCACGGTCAGCTCCGCGAACGGCATGACCCGACCGTCCGGCCCGGTAGACGCCACCTCACCGCCCGCCAGGGCGAGCCGCTCCACGCCGTTCGCCACGATCCAGCCGTCTACGACACCGACGCCACCCGGGAGCGGTCGGTCGCGGCGGTACATGACGGCGGTCGCGAGGCCGAGGCCCGCGTAGTCCGCGACCACCGGGTCCTCGGCGTTGAGCACGAGCGCACCGTCCGGCGCCACGAGCTCGGCCAGCCGCCGCTTGACCGCCCGGTACGCGCCGAGCGAGCCGTGGCGGTCCAGGTGGTCGGAGGTCACGTTCGTGTAGACGGCCACCGTCGTTCCCCGCGACAGGGTCGGGAGCTGCAGCTCGGACAGCTCGTAGACGACCCGATGGTCTGTCGTGAGCTCGTCGAGCCGCTCGACGATCGGGATGCCGATGTTCCCGCCGAGGACCACCGGGTGGGCCGGGTCGGCGGCGAGGATCGCGGCGGTCAGCGACGCGGTCGTGGTCTTGCCCTTCGTGCCGGTCACCCCGATCGTCGGCGCGACGCACAGGCGCAGGAAGAGGTCCGGCTCGGACACGAGGGCCGGCACGCTCCCGTCACCGCCGGCGCGGGCAGCCACGAGTGCCGTCAGGGCCGCCCGCAGGCGCGGCTCGGTCGTGGGGTAGTCCGGGTTGATCGATGGCGACGTCGTGACGAGCGCGGCGTCCGCCCATGCGCCTGCGGGATCGACCTCCGGCCCGAGGGCCAGACCGGCGTCCCGCCCGTCGAGTGCGGCGATGGCATCGGCCAGCTCCGACGCCGGTCGCCCGTCGTACACGGTGACCCGCGCCCCGGCGTCGGTCAGGAAGCGGGCGAGGGCGATCCCGCTTCGGGCCAGGCCCAGCACCGTCACCGGGGTCCCGCGCAACAGTCCGTCCCGGATGGCCGCCATCGTGAGGGCATCGGGGTCGATCGTGCGTGGGGTCATCGTCACGCCGCCCGTCACGTCAGCCGATCCGGCTGGAGCGTCGCGAGGAACAGCGTCACGCCCAGCAGGGCCGCCAGGATCCCGACGATCCAGAAGCGGATGGTGATCTTCTCCTCGTCCCAGCCGCCAAGCTCGAAGTGATGGTGGATCGGGCTCATCCGGAACAGCCGCTTCCCGCCGCTGATCCGGAAATAGGCGACCTGCAACATCACCGACGCCGTCTCGACCACGAAGATGATCCCGATCAACGGCAGGACGAGGATCTGCCCCGTGATGAGCGCGGTCACGGCGAGCGTCGCTCCAAGCGAGAGCGCTCCCGAATCGCCGATGAAGACCTGCGCCGGATGCACGTTGAACCAGAGGAACCCGAGCAACGCCCCGATGATCAGGGCGCACAGGAGCGCAAGGTCCGTCTGGGTCGGTTGGTTGAGGAGCGCGATCAGCAGGTAGGCGACGAACGCGATCGCCACCGTGCCGCCGGACAGGCCATCGAGCCCATCGGTCAGGTTGACCCCATTCGAGGCGGCGATGATCGCGAACGCCCCGAACAGGACGTACAGCCACGGCTCGATCGGGACGGCACCGACGAACGGGCACGGCGATCGCGGTGATGTCGTAGGTCTCGCGGATCTGCCAGGCCGCCACGAACGCCACGACGGTCAGCCAGATGAGCTTCTGGCGGGCGCGGATCCCCTCCCCCGTCCGTGCGTTGAGGTAGTCGTCGAAAGCGCCGAGCAGGCCGACGCCGGCCAGCGCGGCCAGCGGCGCGAAGGTGTCCGGGCCGGGCTCGCGCAGGAAGAGGAAGATCCCCAGGACCACGAGGACGATCAGCAGGCCGCCCATCGTGGGCGTGCCTTCCTTGACGTAGTGGGTCTCGGGGCCCTCCTGGCGGATCCGCTTCCCGAACCCGAGGGCCTGCAGGAGGCGGATGTACGGCGGCATGAGGATGACGACGAGCGCGAACGCGAGCAACAGCCCCTGGATGAGCTCGACGGTCATCGCGGGCGCTCCCCGAGCTCGAGCCGGAGGGCGTCCACCACCCGGTCGAGCCCGATGCCGCGCGATGCCTTGACGAGGATCGTGTCGCCGTCGCGCAGGCGGGGGCGCAGCACGTCCAGGGCCCGTTCGACGTCCTCGACGTGATGGATCCGCGCGGAGTCGAGACCGGCCGCGCGGGCACCTTCCACGATCCCGGACGCCTCCGGCCCGACGACCACGAGCAGCTCGACCGTCCGGCCCGCGGCCTCGCCGACGGAAACATGCCCCGCACCGTGTCCATCGCCGAGCTCGAGCATCGTGCCGAGCACGGCGACTCGGCGGCCGGGCATGCCGGCGAGCAGGTCGAGGGCGGCCAGCACGGAGCCCGGCGACGCGTTGTAGCTGTCGTCCACGATCGTCGCGCCGCGCAGCCGCACGAGCTCGGCGCGATGTGGCGCCGACCAGCCGCCCTGGAGCGCGGCCACGATCGTGTCCAAGTCAACGCCGGCCGCGAGGCCGACCGCAGCACCGGCCAGGGCGTTGTGGACCGACAGGCGGCCCAGCGCCGGGATGGTCACCGCCCGCTCGCCGGCCGGCGTGCGCAACTGGAATCCCATCCCATCAGGCCCGGCGCTCGTGACGGCCTCGGCGCGCACGGCGGCTGTCTCGGCGAAGCCGTATCGCAGCGCCCGCGCCACCGACCGCCCGTCCATGCGCGCCACGATCGGATCGTCTTCGTTGAGGATGGCGGTGCCATCGGCGGGAAGCGCCTCGAGCAGCTCGCCCTTGGCCTGCTCGACCGCCTCGAGCGACCCGATCCGCGACAGGTGGACCGGCTGGACGGCCGTCACGACCCCGATCGACGGCAGGGCCATCGCGGCCAGCTCGGCGATCTCGCCACCGACGTACATCCCCATCTCGAGGACGGCCGCCTCGTGCTCCGGCCCGAGCCGCAGGAGCGTCAGCGGCAGCCCGATCTCGTTGTTCATGTTGCCCTCGGTCCGCAGGGTCCGACGGGCGGCTCCCAGGACCGCGGCGGCCGCTTCCTTGGTCGAGGTCTTGGCGATGCTGCCCGTGACGCCGACGACCAGCGGGCTGAACCGGCGACGCCAGCCGGCCGCAACGGCTCCAAGCGCAGCCTGCCCGTCGGCCACGCGCACGACCGTCACATCACCGAGGGCGGCGGGATCGGCCACCGGGCGGGTCACGAACACGGCCGCGGCGCCTCGGGCGATCGCCTCCGTCAGGTGGTCGTGGCCATCGGTGCGCTCGCCGGGGAGGGCGACGAACAGGTTGCCCGGTGCGACCAGCCGCGAATCCACGGCGCCACCGCGGATCGGTCGGGAAGAGCGAGCCAGCAGTCGGCCGCCGGTGTGGCGGAGGAGGTCGTCGGCCGTGAGGGCGGGCGCCGCCGCGTCGGACGGCACCGGGGTCGACGAGTCGACGTCGGTCACGCGCGGCAGTGTCGCATGTCCGCCACTCACCGGTCGGCGGCGCTGGGTGTGGTGGTGGACGGTCAATTCGTGAGGAGATCGGGCGTGGTGATCGCGTCGGTGGCGATCCGGCGGAACAGCTCGAACGACATCACGGGCATCTCCAACTGGCCGACACGAGCGACCGACGGGGTGCCCTCCTCGATACGGACGGCGACCACGAGGTCCGGCGTGTCGCTCTTGCGCGCGATGTATCCGACGAACGAGTAGTTGAAGAGGTTGTGTTTCCACGCGCCGCGGCCCTTGTTGGCCTTGGCGTCCCAGATCTGCGCGGTGCCCGTTTTGCCTCCGACGTGGTAGCCCGGAACGATGGTCCGGTCGCGGTAGAACGGGACTTCCTTCACCACGTGGTCCATGAGCTTGCGGACCTTCTTGGCGACCGCGGGCTTCACGACCTGGTTGCCGGGGCTCAGCGCGACATCGTGTGCACCGATGCCCTGGACCACATGTGGCTTGATCGTCGTCCCGCCGTTGATGATCGTGGCGAACGCGTTCGCGAGCTGGATCGGCGTGACGGCCACGCCCTGGCCGAACGCGGCATTCGCGAGGTCGATCTCGGCCCACGGCACGTTCGCCGGGTCGCGCAGGAGCCCGCCGACCTCGCCGGCGACGTCGATCCCGGTCCGCCCGCCGTACCCGAGCTTCCGCCAGGTATCGAACACCATCTCGGATGATCCGGCGACCGTGTCGCTCAGCCCGAGGGCGACCTTCGCGGCGACCACGTTGCGCGAGTAGGCGATGCCGTCCTCGAACGAGATCCAGCCCATGCCCTTGCGGTCGGCATTGTCGATCTTGGCCTCGCCACCGTCGAGCCGAAGCGTGCCCACGTCCTTGATGCGGGTCGTCCGGGTCACGGTGCCGGCTTCGAGCGCGGTGGTGGCGGTCATCATCTTGAACACGGACCCGGGCTCGTAGACGTTCGATACGACCGGGTCGACGAACCGGCCCGGCTCGGCGGCGGCGATGGCTCGATAGTCGTTCGCGTCATACGACGGATAGGTCGCCATGGCGTAGACCTCGCCGGTATACGGGTCCAGGACCACGGCGGAGGCGCTCTTCGCGTCGTCCGCGATCCATGCCGCCAGAAGCTCCTGCTCGAGGGCGAGCTGCAGCCCCGCGTCGATCGTCAGGCGCAGGTCCTCGCCGAGGACACCGGGCGCCTGGACGACAGAGGTCTCCGACATGGCCCGGCCGCTCGCGTCGCGCTGGGCGAGGAGGACGCGCGGCTCGCCGGCAAGGTCCTCCTGATAGAACTGCTCGATCCCGTACTGCCCCGCGTTCTCGCGGTTCACAAAGCCGAGCATGTGGGCCGCCAGGGTCGATCCGGGACCCCCGCCTTCCTGCGGGTACACGCGCACCGGCTCCGGCTCCAGGGAGATGCCCACGACTTGCTTGGCCTTCCCCGCCTGCCGGATGCGCTCGGCGATCTCCGGGGTGATCCCGCGGGCGAGGATGACGTAGGGCTTGCCACCGGCCAGCCTGGCTCGCAGGTCGACGGCTGCGGCCTCGTCGAGCTCCAGGAGTCGGACGAGGGTGTCCGCCGTCCGCTCCTGCTGGATCGGGGTCAACTGGTCGGCGGCGGCGATGAGGCGGTCGCGGGCCACCGATGTGGCCAGGAGCACGGTCCCGGTCCGGTCGTAGATGTCGCCACGGCGACCGCCGATCTCGATGCGCACCGAGGTCTGCTCGGCCGCGCGGGCCGTGAGCTCGTCGCCGCGCAGGACCTGCCAGTACACGGTCCGGGTGACCAGGGCCATCGAGCCCACGCCGAAGACCACCAGCAGGATCAGGAGGCGGCGGCGGGAATCGGTCCGGCCCAGCATCGTCGGTGTTCGGTCGATCAGCGTGCCGGGAGGATGACGGACTGGCCGAGCTGGCCGAGGCCTCCATCCAGGGCGAGCTTGCGGACGGCCGGCTCACGTCCCAGCCGGCTCAGGTCAGAGGCGAGGTCCTGGCGACGGGCTTCGAGCCGCTCCTGGTCGATCTGCAGGCGCCCGATGTCATAGCTCGTCGCCGACACGCGGACTTCCTGGGCCAGCGAGAAGAACGCGAGCATGAACGCGACCGCGATGCCGCCCAGGACGATGGCCGGCCGGCTCGAGCTGCGATGCGCGCGGACCGCCGGACGTGCCCGTCGGCGCGGCAACGCCGGGGCATCGGCGATCTGCGGGCGGCGGGGCAGCGCGATCGTGCGTGGGCGGGCGCCCTCGTAGACGGCCATGTCTCAGTCGCCCGGCGCGAAGCGGAAGCGCGGCGAACGGGGGTCGAGGAAGGCCAGTGGATCCGACGGCGCCGCCGCGCCCCACTCGTCCAGCTCGAACGACGCGGCGTCGTGGTGTGTCGAACGCTCGTTTCGCTCGCGCACCTCGTGCTGGCGGCGGCCGTACGACTTGCGACGGCTCGACTGGTGGCGCTTGCTCATCGGGGGCTCCTCCGTCCTGCTCCTGGCTGGTAGCTCGCTCGGGTCGCTCGGGTCGGGTTCATGCGGCGAGACGCTCCGCGGCGCGCATCCGGGCGCTGCGGGCACGTGGGTTCGCGGCGATCTCTTCGGCCGTCGGGGTCAGCGACGGACGCGTCAGGAGCCGCAGTCGGGGGTTCCGGCCGCAGACGCAGACCGGGATCTCGGGGGGACAGACGCAGCCACGCCGCTCGGCGGCGAGGAAGCGCTTGACGATGCGGTCCTCCAGGGAGTGGTAGCTGAGGACCACGAGGCGACCACCGGGACGGAGCAGGTCGAGCGCGGCCGCAAGCCCGGCTTCGAGCGCGTCGAGCTCCTCGTTGACGGCGATGCGCAGTGCCTGGAACACGCGGGTCGCCGGGTGGGTCCGACGCGGCTGTCGCGGGTTCGGCGGAAGCACGCGCTCGATCAGCGCCGCGAGCTCCTCGGCCGTGGCGATCGGGGCGGTCCGGCGCGCGTCGACGATGGCCCGAGCGATGCGGCCGGCCTTGGGCTCCTCGCCGTATCGTCGAAAGAGTGCCGTCATCTCGTTGACGTCGAGCGATGCCAGCAGCTCGCTGGCGGGAACGCCCCGGGTGGCATCGAACCGCATGTCGAGCGGGCCGCCGGCCCGGAAGCCGAAGCCTCGATCGGTGTCGGCCAGCTGGTCGCTCGAGAGGCCCAGGTCGAACAGCGCGCCGTCGACCTGCTCGAAGCCCGCCTCGCGGGCGATCGTCGTCAGTTGGCGGAAGTTGGCCTGGCGCAGGACCAGGCGATCCCCGAAGCGGGGTCGGAGGCGACCGTCCACTCTGGCGATGGCCGCCCCATCGGCATCAAGACCGAGGAGGCGGCCATCAGGGTCGGTCGCCTCCAGGATCCGCTCGGTGTGCCCACCGCCGCCGAGGGTGGCGTCGATCTGGAGGCTGCCCGGGGCAGGCGCGAGCATCGACATGACCTCGTCTGCCAGCACCGGGATGTGCGTTGCCTCCATCTTTCCTCCACCTATCGCCGATCGGATCCCGAGCGGACCCTGGAAGCGCATGTAATGCGAGCTAGATCCCGAGCCCTTCGAAGGCCTGGGCCAGCTCCTGGGGGTCATCGAGCTCCTGGCCGTAGGTCGCCCACGTGGCCGGAAGCCAGATCTCCGCGTGATCGCGCGAGCCCACGACGACCGCCTCGTTGGTGAGGCCGATGTGCTCTCGCAGATAAGCCGGCAGCAGGATTCGCCCCTGCCGGTCGAGTTCGACCTCCGCCGCGTTGGCGAACACGAATCGTTGGAAGCGGCGTGAGGCTTCGCTGGTGATGGGTAGCGCCGCGACCTTCGCCGCGAGCTCGTCCCAGCCGGCTTGGGTATGGATGGCCAGGCATGCGTCGAGCCATCGCGAGACGACCGCGCCCGCGCCCAGTTGGACGCGGAACTTCGCGGGGACGGCGATCCGTCCCTTGTCGTCCACCGTGTGCCGGTACTCGCCGGTGAACACCCGTACGGGCTCCTTGGACTGCCAGGGCCTGGTCCTGTGGGTCTCGGGGTAGAGTGCCTAGATGTTCCCCACTTCCCACCACTTTGGACCACTTCCCTGCATAGTAGCGCCCTGAGCCGCCACGTCAATGCACAAAATCACGATTTCGGCGGGATGGGGCGAGGGGCGTCGCGGTCGCCGGTGGGGCGCCGGAAGCGCGGCGAGGTCTGTGGTCGGTCGGGGCGCGTGGTCGGAGTCAATCCGGGAGCCCGCCGCCGGTCGGGAGCTTGGCCGACGTCACCGGCAGGATCGACACCCGCAGACGCTTTATGGCCGATCGCGGCGGCGATTCGGACCCGAAAGGCTCGAATCCGGGCCGTAGTCGACTCCCCATGTCGAACGTGCCAGTACGGAGCCCCGCATCGGCAATAGCCGTCTCCCCATGTCGACCCCGCCACGCGGCGCGACCGGACGCGGGCTTGACCGAAGGGGCGAACTACCGGGTAGGCGGCGGGAGGCGCAGGTCCTGGCCGGGACGGAGGCCGTTGCGAACGAACGGGTTGCGGTCGTAGATGCTGTCCTGCGACACGCCGAAGTAGTTCGCGATGCTGTAGAGGTTGTCGCCGGCCCGCACGCGATAGATCCAGCAGCGTGGGGTGCCGGGGCACGGTCGTAGCAGCGAGAACCGATCTGACGTCGGGGTCGGCCGGGGCGTCGGCTCGGCCGTGGGAGTGGGCGTCGGCGTCGGGCTCGGCGACGGCGTGGGTGTGGGCGTGGGCGACGGAGAAGGCGACGGCGATGGCGTCGGCGCGAGCGAGGGCGTCGCCGTCGGTACAGGGGTCGGGGCGGCCGTCGTCACCGGACTCGCCGACACCTGCGCCACGGCGTCCACCGACGCGGCCGGCGTTCGGGTTGGCGCCGCTACCGCAAGCTCTAACCCGCCGCGCACCAGCACGAACGCCAATGACGCGCTCGCAGCCATGACCAGCACGAGCACGGAACCCAGCACGGCCGGGCTCACCGAGCGCCCGGGCCGGATCGCGGCGGCGGGTGCCTCGGTGATGACCACGGCGCCGCGCAGGTAGCGCGGACAGCTGACGTGCCCCGAGGCGAGACACACCAGCTCCTGCTGTCGGAGGGACTGGGGCACCGGATCGCGCAATGCCGCGCACCGATTGGCCGGATCCGGCGTCTCGACGGGAGCCACCAGCCGGTTGGTGCCATCGACCGCCCTCAGGAATGGACAGATCTCCGGATCGTCAGAGCGACCATCGAGCATCGGGAGCCAGTCGTCGTTGCCCGGGCTCGTGGTCGGCCGGATTGGGTCTCCCGCGGCATGCAGCGCAGCAGTGCTCGGTCGGAGGATGGGGCCCTCCGCTCCGGCAGCAGCGTTCTGCGGCGTGTGGACGAACGTAGGAAGCCGAGTTTCGTCGACGAAACCCGCGTCGGGGCCTGGCTGGGTCGGCTCGACAGGGTCGGTCAAACTGTCCGGTGGCAGGTCGAACGCGCCTGCCAGCCCGGGCCGCCGGCGTCGTCTCCGACGCGGAGCTGACTCGCTCCCGGGGTCGTCAGCCACACACTCTCCAACTGCGGGACGGGTCGAACGGCGCGGAGTCTAGTACCTTTCGCGCCTTGCCGTGACACATCTGGCGGTGCTACTGTCCGGCGCCTGAGACGAACGGACCACCCGTTCGTTCCCGTGAACGAGGCCTCGGACCCCCCACCAATGGCCCTGCCGCTACCCGTCATCTCGCCACCGCCCGACCCGTATCACATGGCGCCCCATCGAATCAAGCGCTGCACATTCCGCCGCTTGATCGATGTCGAGGTCGCCTCCGAGCGCGTCTACGACGTGGAATGCCTCTTCCCGGACCGGAAGTTCCCGATCCCGCTGGGCGACCTGGATTCGGCCACGCCGATCTGCAACTCCTGCATCGCGCCGCACATCTTCCGACCCGACGAAGACTGAGGTCGAGGCACCCACAAACCGGGTGTTGAAGCAGGCGCACCGGACCCCGATCGCCGACATGGCGAGGTCAGTCCAAGGCGGCAGGGAGCCCGTGAGCGAGCGCACACGCCCGGAGGTCCGAGGCGACGCTCCGCTAGCCATCGGGCCGACGGTTCCTGCGTGAGCGAGCGCGCGGACCTGCCAACGCGGGAATGGCCCGCCAGGTCGGCGATCGCCAGCGAGGCGGTCTGTAAGCCGAGTTCTGTCCCTTGCGCGCCGAAGCGCGCGTCGGGGATGGCCATCCATCTATGGCCGCCGGTCACCCGACGGCTCTTGCGGCCTACCCGAGGGCTGGGCAGCGCACCTCTCCCCCGAACCGGTTTCCCGGCACGGGTTGCGCCCTCCTATTCGGCCTTGCTCCGGGTGGAGTTTGCCGCGTTTCACTCCGCCGGCCGACCCGAGAGCCGGTCGGCGGCATCGTCACTGTGGCACTGGTCCTCGTCTCACGACGGACGGGCGTTACCCGCCACCCTGCGCTGGGGAGCTCGGACTTTCCTCACGACACACGCCGGATCGCTCCGACGGTGCCGCGCGACCATCCGACCGCCTCGCTGACGCCTGAGTCTACCCCGGATCTCGAGCCGGACCGCTCGAAACGTCAGGCTGCGAACGCCGTCCACGCCACGATCAACACCGCCGCCGTGATCATCGGCGCGAGCACGACCCGCCATCGCCCCAGCACCCACGACCAGGCGGCGAACAGCGTGAGCCCGCCCCAGATCAACGCCAGCACGATCCGCACCAGGCCTTGCGGCCAGTCGTCCTCGAGCGAGCCGCCGATCACCAGCAATGGGACGACGAGACCCAATTGGATGAGGGCCGCCGAAGTCCCCACCACGAACCAGGTCAGGTTGCCGGCAACCGACCGCCAGCGGACCGGTCGATCCCGCGGCCAGCTCCCCGCCGGCCGCTCGGTCGGATCGCGCAATGCCTGAGGTCCGCTCAGCCGGGTCTGCGGGTGACCGAGGCCGGCCCCCCGGCGTGCGCCCGGTCGATCGCCTCGTTCGCGAGCGCGTCCGCGACGCTGTTCTGGGCTCGCGGTACGTGTGCCGCCGACCAGCGCGCGAAGCCACCCAGCGTCTGTCGGGCGCGGGCCCAGAGCGGGATCAGCTTCGCGTCCTTCACCCGCCACCGACCGGCGAGCTGCTCGACGATGAGCTTGGAATCGAGGAGCAGGTGCACCTCGGACGCCCCGAGCTCGGCCGCGAGCTCGAGCGCGCGCACGACCCCGGTGTACTCCGCGACGTTGTTGGTCTGCACCCCGAGGTAATCCGAGATCGTCGCGTCGGGGGTGGCCCGATGGTCACGCGCATCCCCACGGCGCAGGTCGTAGAGCGCGGCGCCGGCGGACGCCGGCCCGGGGTTGCCCCGGGCCGCGCCATCGGTCCGGATCAGGAACCCGAGGCGCGCTGGCGCGGCCGACCCTGGTTCCTCGGAGTCCGACGACGGCTCCGGGAACATGGGCTCGGTCACTCTGGGGCCGGGTCCGGCGGACGCTCGCCGCCCTGGAGGACCGGCAGCTCGACGTGCGGACGGGGCTCCTCATCGCCGCCGCGGAGCTTCCGCCACGCCCATTGCAGCGGGTCGTAGTGGGCATCGGCGACGCGTTCCTTGAGCGGGATGATGGCGTTATCGGTGATCTTGATGTGCTCCGGGCAGACCTCGGTGCAGCACTTGGTGATGTTGCAGTAGCCGATCCCCCCGCTGTCCTTGAGGTAGTCGCGGCGGTCGGCCTGATCGATCGGGTGCATCTCGAGACCCGCGGCACGGACCAGGTAGCGCGGGCCCATGAACGGCTTGTCGGTCTCGTGGTTGCGCAGGACATGGCAGACGTCCTGGCACAGGAAGCACTCGATGCACTTGCGGTATTCCTGGACGCGGTTGATGTCGTCCTGCTGCCAGCGCCAGTCCTGTTGCGGGACATCGTCGGGTGGCGTGAACGGCTGGATCGTCTTGTTGACCTCGTAGTTCCACGAGACGTCGGTCACGAGGTCCTTGATCAGCGGGAATGCCCGCATCGGCTCGACCGTGATCGGCTCGTCGAGGTCGAAATCGGACAACCGGGTCTTGCAGGTCAGCGACGGTCGGCCATCCACTTCGGCGCTGCACGACCCGCACTTGGCCGCCTTGCAGTTCCAGCGCACGGCGAGGTCGGGCGCCTCGTGGCCCTGGATCCAGTGCAGGGCGTCGAGCACCACCATCCCCTCTTCGACCGGGACGTCGAACTCGTCGAAGTGGCTCTCTTGGCCGGGACTGCCGCGGAAGACCCGGAGATGTGCGTCCGGCATGCGTGCCTCCGTCGTCAGTGGTCGCCGGCGAGCAGGCCGCGCAGCTCGTCGGGCATCGTCGGGATCGGGCTGGTGTCGACGCGCATCGTGCCGTCGGTGCCCCGGGAGACGACGCTGTTGAGGCGACCCCACGTCGCGTCGTCGAGTTCAGGGTAGTCGAGCCGGCTGTGTGCCCCACGACTCTCCCTGCGCTGCAGCGCGCTGCGGGTGATCGCCTCGGACACCGTCAGCAGGTTGTCCAGCTCGAACACGAGGTCCCAGCCGGGGTTGAAGGCGCGACCGCCGGTCACGCGGACGGTCGTCCAGCGACGCCGCAGCTCCCCGAGCTCGCTGACCGCCTCCTTCAGGTCGTCCTCGTTTCGGAAGATGCCGACCAGTCGCTGCATCATCGCCTGCAGGTCGCGCTGGAGCGCGTAGGGATCCTCACCATCCGTCCGTTCGAGCGGCGCCGCCAGGTCACGGGCCGCGGCCTGGACCTGGACCGGGTCCAGGTGCGACTCCCCGTCGCGCGTCGAGGCGAACGCGGCCGCCCCGACACCCGCCCGGGCGCCGAAGACGAGCAGGTCCGAGAGCGAATTGCCACCAAGGCGGTTGGCCCCGTGCATGCCACCCGACACCTCCCCTGCCGCGAAGAGGCCGGTGACCGTCGTCTCGCCCGTGTCCGGTTCGACCCGGATCCCGCCCATCACGTAGTGCGTCGTCGGTCCGACTTCCATCGGGCCCTTGGTGATATCGACGTCCGCGAGCTCCTTGAACTGCTCGTACATCGAGGGCAGCTTGCGCCGGACGTGCTCGGGCGGCAGGTAGCTGATGTCGAGGTAGACGCCACCGTGCGGCGTGCCGCGGCCCTCCTTGACCTCGGTGTAGATGGCGCGCGACACGTTGTCCCGGGTCGAGAGCTCCGGTGGACGTCGCGCGTCGGTCTCGCGGCCCTGGGACAGCGCCGTGACCCAGCGGCTGGCCTCCTCGTCCGTCGCGGCATATTCCTGACGACGCTCCTCGGGCAGGTAGCGCCACATGAACCGCTCGCCCTGGGCGTTGCGCAGGATCCCGCCCTCTCCGCGCACAGCCTCGGTGACCAGCAGGCCGCGGACGCCGGGCGGCCAGACCATGCCGGTCGGGTGGAACTGGACGAACTCCATGTCGATGAGCTCGGCCCCGGCGGCATAGGCCATCGCGTCCCCATCGCCGCTGTACTCCCACGAGTTGGAGGTCACCTCATACGCCTTGCCGACACCCCCGGTGGCGAGCACCACGGCCTTGGCCGGGAAGGCGATCGGCCGCCCCGTCGTCCGCCAGTAGCCGAAGGCGCCCGTCACGCCCGTCGAGCCGGTGATCAGCCGGGTGATCGTGCACTCCATGTACACCTCGATCCCGCCGCACCGCGCGGTCCTGCAGGGTCCGGATCATCTCGAGGCCGGTCCGGTCGCCGACGTCGGCCAGGCGCGGATGGAGTGCCCCCCGAACGGCCGTTGGAGGATGCGCCCGTCCGTCGTCCGATCGAAGACCGCGCCCCAGTACTCCAGCTCGCGGACGCGGTCGGGCGCTTCCTCAGGCGTGAGCTGGGCCATGCGCAGGTGGTGCAGCTGCTTGCCACCGACCATCGTGTCGCGGAAGTGGACCTGCCACGAGTCCGCCGGGGCGACATGCGCCAGCGCAGCCGCCACGCCACCCTCCGCCATGACGGTATGGGCCTTGCCGAGCAGCGACTTGCACACGAGACCCACATCCGCGCCGGCGTCCCGGGCGGCGATGGCCGCCCGCAACCCCGCGCCTCCCGCGCCGATGACGACGACGTCGTGCGGGCGCGTCTGGGGACGGGTCGGTTCGATCATCGGGGTCGTCGTGCTTCGCCTAGGGACGGATGACGATCGTGGGATCGATGATCACGCCGGTCGCGGCCAATCGCACGTACACGTCGGCCAGGGTGA
>CAVVJX010000012.1:0-113879 GCA_963748675.1 uncultured Chloroflexia bacterium
GCGGTCGCCGCCGACCCCGATGCCGGGCCGATCGCGCGGGCCTTCGTTGCGTACGAGGCAGCGATCGCAGAGCGCGGCGGTCTGGACTTCGACGACCTGGTCCGTCGTGCGCTGGACGCCCTCGAGGACGATCCGGTCCTGCTCGCCCGGTGGCGCGATCGCTGCGCCCATCTGCTCGTCGACGAGGTCCAGGACGTCGACCGATCCCAGCTGCGTCTGGCGCTCCTGCTCGCGGCGCCGGCCAACCGGATCTTCCTCGTGGGCGACGACGACCAGTCGATCTACGGTTGGCGCCTGGCCGACGTGCGTCGCGTCCTCGCCCTGGATGCGGCGCTTCCCGGCCTGCGGCGCGTCGACCTGCAGGTGAACCATCGCTGCCCGGTCCCGGTCGTCGAACGCGCGGTCCGCCTGATCGAGCACAACCGGGAACGCTTCGCGAAGGTCGTCCGGCCGCGACCCGACGCCCCGGGCTCGCTGATCCTGGCCCCGGACCCGACCGACGAGCCGGCCCGCACCGAGCGCCTGCTCCGCTCGTGGCCGGACGACGACGGAACGCGGGCCGTCCTGGCCCGCACGAACCGGGAGTTGCGGCCGGCCGTCCTCGCGGCCCTGGCCCTCGGCGAACCGTTCCGAGCGCCTTCGGTCGACCTGCTCGTCGACGACCCCGCGCTGGATGGCTTGCTCGCGCGCGCGGCGGCGGAGACGGACCCGCGGGAACCGCTGCTGGTGCGACTCGGGGCACGTCCGGCGGCTCGTGAGCCGCCACGGGACCGAGGCGGAACGGGATCTTGCCACGGCCCTCCTGGCCTGGGCGCCGCCGTATCCCGACCTCCCCGCCCTCGTCGCCGCGATCGGGGCGATGCGCGCTCGCCTGGCCGAGCTACGGCGTGACGACGCGCGTCTCAGCCTGGCCACCGCCCATTCGACCAAGGGCGCGGAGTTCGACCACGTCGCGGTCGTCGGCATGGAGGTCGGCCGCTTCCCGAGCGGGCGCGCGATCGCCGAGTCGGACGAACCGGACCGCGCCCTGGAGGAGGAGCGACGCCTGGGGTACGTCGCCTGGACCCGCGCCCGACGCACCCTCACGCTGAGCTATGACCCGGCGGTCCCGTCCCCGTTCCTCCTGGAGGCGTTCGGCCGCGACGAGCTCGGCCTCGACGACGAGGCGCTGACCCCCGGGCTCAGCCCCTCGACCGGTTGATCTCGCGCAGCAGTCGATCGATCGATTCGAGGAACGGCTCGGTCAGGTCCGGCGGCAGCACATCGCGGATCGAGTCCTTCGGGCCGTAGGCCGCCCGGGACCGGACGCGCCGCGGCCCGCAGCCCGCGCAGGTCGTCGTCGCGGAGCCGATCCGGCAGCGGCTCGAGATAGCGGTCCAGCGTGCGTGACCGCGCTCCCGCGCGGCAGCGAGCAGGCGATCCGCATGCCGGGCGGCCGCCAGACCCAGGTCGTCGATGACCGGGTACTGATGGCGTGCCGGGACGACGGTCCGGGCCGGGTCAGCCATCCTGCGGCGTGGCTGCGGCGCCGTCGGGGCCGGTCCCATCGGATGGCTTGATGAGCAGGAGCGGCAGGCGCTTGCGCTCCGACCCGTTGACGAGGATGCGGAACGAGTAGTCGCCGGGCGACGGGAACGTCAGGTTCCACAGGTCGATGGAGAAGGTCAGCGTCGCGTCGCGGCCGTCGCGCTGGCTGCGAGCCACGAGGCTGCCGGTCGCGCCGGCCACCTCGCCGCCGTCGGGATCCAGCAGGACGAAGCGGATCTCGTGCTCGCGCTCGGTCTCGGGGGCGGTGATGGCGAGCCCGATGACCAGCGCCAGGTGCGGGTGCCGCAGCGGGAAGCGGCGCCCGCCGATCCGGGCGATCCCCCCACCGAGCACGTGGAACTTCTGGCCGGGTACGGTCTCCGCCGCGTCGGCGAGGAACGCGAAGTCGATGTCTGGCACGTCCCTATGCTAGCCCCCCGATGACGGCCCGCGGCGGCCTCAGCGGCTGGCCTTGGCCGCGGCGGTCGCCCGCTTGCGCGACGGGGTGGCGGGCACGGCCGGCGCGGGGCGATGGCCGTTGGTCCGTTCCGGGTCCAGGCGTCCGGCCTCCTCGGCGAAGGACACGTCCGACAGCGGCACGAGCGGCTCGCCGCGCAGGACCCGGTCGAGGTACTCCGCCGTCGCGGACCCCGCCACCCGCGCGACCTGCTCCGGCGTGCCCTCGGCGATGATCCGGCCGCCACGATCGCCACCCTCCGGCCCGAGGTCCACGATCCAGTCGGCGGTCTTGATGACGTCGAGGTTGTGCTCGATGACGAGCACCGTGTTGCCGCCGTCGACGAGGCGATGGAGCACCTCGAGCAGCTTCTCGACGTCGGCGAAGTGGAGCCCGGTCGTGGGCTCGTCGAGCACGTACAGCGTCCGGCCGGTCGCCCGCCGCGACAGCTCGGTCGAGAGCTTCACCCGCTGCGCCTCGCCGCCCGACAGCGTCGTCGCCGGCTGGCCCAGGTGGACGTAGCCCAGGCCGACGTCGAACAGCGTCTGGAGCTTGGTCCGGACGTTGGGCACCGCCGCGAAGAAGTCGAGCGCCTCCGCGATCGTCATCTCGAGCACGTCCGCGATCGACTTGCCCTTGTAGTGGATCTCGAGCGCCTCGCGGTTGTAGCGCTTGCCCTTGCAGACCTCGCACGGCACGTACACGTCGGGCAGGAACTGCATCTCGATCTTGAGGATGCCGTCGCCCTTGCAGTTCTCGCAGCGGCCGCCCTTGACGTTGAACGAGAAGCGGCCCGGCGAGTAGCCGCGGACGCGCGACTCCGGGACGCCCGCGAAGAGCTCGCGGATCGGGGTGAACAGCCCGACGTAGGTCGCGGGGTTCGAGCGTGGCGTCCGGCCGATCGGGCTCTGGTCGATCTCGATGATCTTGTCGACGTGCTCCGAGCCGGTCAGCTTGTCGTGGGCCCCGACGGGCTCGCGCGATCCATTCAGCTCGCGGGCCAGGGCGCGGTACAGCACCTCCGTCACGAGCGTGCTCTTGCCGCTGCCCGACACGCCGGTGACCGCGACGAACTCGCCGAGCGGCACCCGGAAGTCGACCTTGCGCAGGTTGTGCTCGCGCGCGCCCTTGACGACGAGCGCCTTGCCGCTGCCCTTGCGGCGCTTCTTGGGGATGGGGACCTGGCGCTCGCCGCGCAGGTAGGCACCGGTGATCGAGCGTGGCTCGGCCAGCAGGACCTCGAGCGAGCCGTTGGCGATGATCTCGCCGCCGTGCTCGCCGGCCCCGGGCCCGATGTCGACGACCCAGTCGGCCGTTCGGATCGTCTCCTCGTCGTGCTCGACGACGAGCACCGTGTTGCCGAGGTCGCGCAGGCGGGTCAAGGTCGCGATGAGCTTGGCGTTGTCGCGCTGGTGGAGCCCGATCGACGGCTCGTCCAGGATGTACAGGACGCCCATGAGCGTCGTGCCGATCTGGGTCGCGAGACGGATGCGCTGGGCCTCGCCGCCGGACAGGGTCACGCTCGTGCGGTCCATCGTCAGGTAGTCCAGGCCCACGTCGACGAGGAACCCGAGCCGGGCGGCGATCTCCTTGACCACCTGGGCCGCGATGGCCGCTTCCCGCTCGTTGAGCTTGGCCCGCAGCCCGCCCGCCCAGCGCAGGGCGTCCTTGATCGACATCGTCGAGATGTCCCAGATGTCCAGGTCGCCGATCGTGACCGCGAGGATCTCCGGCCGGAGCCGCTTGCCACCACAGGTCGGGCAGGGCTTGCTGACCATCAGCTTCTCGATCTCGGTCTTGACGTAGTCCGAATCGGACTCGCGGTAGCGGCGCTCGAGGTTGGTGATGATCCCCTCGAAGTTGGCCTTGTACGTGCTCTCGCCGCGTTCGTGCCGGTAGCGCACGAGGACCCGCTCCTGGTCCTTCTTCGCGTAGAGCAGGTAGTCGAGCGCCTCCTTGGGCAGCTTGCGGACCGGCGCATCGAAGTCCCAGCCATGGGCCTTGCACACGGCCTCGATGATCTTCATCCGCCACGACGCGTCCGTGGACAGCAGGCCACCGATCCCGAGCGCACCCTCGCCGAGGCTCTTCTCCGGTCGCGGGATCAGGATCGCCGGATCGATCTCGAGCTTCGTGCCCGAGGCCGGCGCAGCTCGGGCAGGCGCCGTGCGGGGAGTTGAACGAGAAGTTGCGTGGCTCGAGCTCGTCGATCGTGAAGCCGTCGTACGGGCAGCTGTACTTCTCGCTGTAGCGCTGCTCCTCGAACGCCGGCGGCTCGCCGTCGCGCGGCGCGGGGGCGATCAGCACGGCACCCTCGCCGAGACGCAGGGCCGTCTCGATCGAATCGGCCAGCCGGGCGGCGTCCGGATCGGGCATGACCAGGCCGGTCTCGGGATCGATCGGCCGGCCGTCCTCGGCGCGCGCCGCGCCCTCGGGCGCCTCGGCGTGGCGCACGACGTAGCGGTCGACCACGACCTCGATCGAGTGGCGCTTGTACTTGTCGAGCTTGGGGGCGTCGGCGATGTCGTACAGCTCCCCATCGACGCGGACGCGGACGAAGCCCTGGCGCCGGGCGCCGTCGACGATGCGGTCGCCCTCGGTCTTGCGGTCCTTGATCAGCGGGCCCAGGACGAGCAGCCGCGTGCCCTCCGGCAGCGCGACCACCTGGTCGACGATCTGCTGGACGCTCTGGCGCTCGATCGCATGGCCGTTGGGGCAGTGCGGGATGCCGATCCGCGCGAACAGCAGCCGCAGGTGGTCGTAGATCTCGGTGACGGTCCCGACCGTGGACCGCGGGTTGCGGCTCGCGCCCTTCTGGTCGATCGAGATGGCCGGCGAGAGGCCGTCGATCTGGTCGACGTCCGGCTTCTCCATCTGGCCGAGGAACTGCCGCGCGTAGGCGGACAGGCTCTCGACATAGCGGCGCTGGCCCTCGGCGTAGATCGTGTCGAAGGCGAGGCTGGACTTGCCGGAGCCGGACAGGCCGGTGATGACGACGAGCCGATCGCGCGGGAAGGCGACCGTCACGTCCTTCAGATTGTGTTCGCGCGCTCCGCGCACGACGAGCTGATCCTGGGGCACGAGTGGAGTCTACCGGATACGGCTCATTTCGAACAGGTGTTCGTGCGCCGGCGACGTCACCGCCGGCGGCGGCTCGGGCGCTGCCCGGTGCGCTTGAGGATGTTCGGCGTGACCGTGCGATCCCACGTGGGTCGCTCGGTCCAGCGCCCGGATCCGCCGGGGGAGTCGTCGTGCTCGTCGCGGATCCCGGGCAGCCAGTCCGAGGCCGTCCCGTCACCGACGCCGACCGGCTCGCCGTCCAGGGTCTCCGACGGCTCCTCCTCCGCGGGAAGGACGGTGACGCTCATGACCTCCATCACTGGTCCCGCGGCGGCCGCGGCCTCGTCGGCCCGGCGTCCGCGGGCCCGGTCCGCGGCGCCCGTCAGGCCACCCCTGCCCTGCCCGGCACCAGCGGTCGCGGCCGCTCGCTCGGCGGCTCGGGCCACGGTGACCGAGGCGTCCTGCTCCAGGACGCGCAACCGGATGTTCTGGATCTCGTCGCGCAGGGCGGCCGCCCGTTCGAACTCGAGCTCCTTGGCCGCCTGGCGCATCTCGGCCTCCATCCGCCCGACGAGCGCCTCGACCTTCTTGCGGTCCGCCTCGTCGAACGAGCCGCCGGACGCGCCTCGTTCCGAGGTGTAGACGACGGTCGAATCGGCGACCGCCCGCAGGCGTTCGTTGATGTCGTGGATGCCCTTGACGATCGTGGTCGGTTCGATGCCGTGTTCGGTGTTGTAGGCGACCTGGATCGCCCGGCGACGGTTCGTCTCCTCGATGGCGACCTGCATCGACTCGGTGACTCGGTCGGCGTACATCACGACCTCGCCGCCGATGTTCCGGGCGGCGCGCCCGATCATCTGGATGAGCGACCACGCCGAGCGCAGGAACCCCTCCTTGTCCGCGTCGAGGATCGCGACCAGCGTCACCTCGGGCAGGTCGATGCCCTCGCGCAGGAGGTTGATCCCGACGAGGACGTCGAAGACGCCGAGTCGGAGGTCGCGCAGGATCGCCACCCGCTCGAGCGTGTCGACTTCGCTGTGGAGGTACTGGACCTTGACCCCGAGCTCCTTGAGGTAGTCGGTCAGGTCCTCGGCCATCTTCTTGGTCAGCGTCGTGACCAGGGCTCGCTCGCCGCGCTCGACGCGGCCCCGGATCTCCTCGAGCAGGTCGTCGATCTGGCCCTCGGTGGGGCGGACCGTGATCTCCGGGTCGACGACGCCGGTCGGGCGGATGAGCTGCTGGGCGATGTTGCCCTGGCTGCGTTCCAGCTCGTACGGTCCGGGCGTCGCGCTCATGTAGACGGCCTGGTTGACGGTCGCCTCGAACTCCTCGAACGTCAGTGGCCGGTTGTCGAGCGCCGACGGCAGGCGGAAGCCGAAGTCGACGAGGATCTCCTTGCGCGTCCGGTCGTTCTTGTACATGCCCACGACCTGCGGGATCGTCATGTGCGATTCGTCGACGACGAGCAGCCAGTCCGGCGGGAAGTAGTCGAGCAGCGTCCACGGCCGCGACCCCGCCTCGCGCCGGGCGAGGTGCCGGGAGTAGTTCTCGACGCCCGTGCAGTACCCGAGCTCGCGCAGCATCTCGAGGTCGAAGGTCGTGCGCTGTCGCAACCGCGCGGCCTCGAGCACCCGGCCCTCCGTCTCGAGCTGGCCGACCCGCTCCTCCATCTCGACCTCGATGTCGACGATGGCCTCCTTGAGCTTGTCGGCCGGCGTCACGAAGTGGGTCGCCGGGTAGACGTTCGTCTCCTTGCGTTCGGCCAGGAGCTCGCCGGTGAGCGGGTCCAGCTCCGTGATCCGCTCGACCTCATCCCCGAAGAACTCGATGCGGACGAGCGTCTCCTCCGACGCTGGCTGGAGCTCGAGCGTGTCGCCCCGCACCCGGAAGCGAGCCCGGGTGAGGGCCTGGTCGTTGCGCTGGTACTGCAGGTCGACGAGGTGACGCAGGACCGCGTCGCGCCGGTACTTGCCGCCGACACGCAGCTTGAGGACGGTCGCGCCGTAGTCCACCGGGGCGCCGAGGCCGTAGATGCACGACACGCTGGCGACGATGATCACGTCGCGCCGCTCGAACAGCGCGTGTGTCGCGGCATGCCGGAGCCGGTCGATCTCGTCGTTGCGTGACGAGTCCTTCTCGATGTAGGTGTCGCTCCGGGGCAGGTATGCCTCCGGCTGGTAGTAGTCGAAGTAGCTCACGAAGTACTCGACCGCGTTGTTCGGGAAGAACTCGCGGAACTCGGCGTACAGCTGGGCGGCCAGCGTCTTGTTGTGGGCGAGCACGAGCGTCGGCTTGTTGTGCTCCTTGATGACGTTGGCCAGCGTCCAGGTCTTCCCGGACCCGGTCACGCCGAGCAGGGTCTGGTGGCGCTCGCCGGCGACGAGGCCCTTGCTCAGGCGCTCGATGGCGGTGGGCTGGTCGCCCGTCGGCTGGAAGGGGGCGACGAGTTCGAAATCGGGCACGCACGAAGTGTACCGGAATCGGCCGGTTTCGAACAGGTGTTCGGTCGGTTTCGCGGCCTGCCGGCGACGCCCGGCGGCCATGGCGAGTGTTCGTGCGTGGCCGCGCCCGTACCCCCGTTGCCGAACACGGTGGGACGAACGAGTGATACCGGCGATCGCGCGTGCGACCGGACACTTCCCCCGTCACCACAGGAGGTTGACCGACTTACCCATGCGCATCGTCCGCCGTTCCCGTCCCGCCCACGCGCCCGCCGGGTCCGCCGGTCTCGACCACCTGCCCTCCGAGCGCGGTCAGAGCCTGGTCGAGTTCGCGCTCGTGATGATGCCCCTGTTCATCATCCTGCTCGGGATCATCCAGTTCGGCTTCATCTTCAACGCCTACGTGACCATCACCAACGCGACCCGGGAAGGGGCGCGACTCGGCACGGTCTACGTCTACGAGCCCGGGTTTTCCAAGGCCCAGAACGACCTCGCCCGAAACAACGCGATCAAGGACCGGGTCCTCGGGTCGATGAACCTCCTGACCAAGACGGCTCCCCAGTTCTCGACCTCCACGACCTGGACGCAGAGCGGGACGACCTTCACCAACGGCGACCTCGTCGTGACGTACTCGAACCCGGCCGGCGTGCCCGAGACCGACCCGCGCGTCGGCCAGCAGATCACCGTGCGGGCGCTCTACCACCAGGACCTGATCATCCCGCTCATCGCGCAGCTCCTGCCGCGCGACGCGAACGGCCGCCTCGGGCTGACCTCGGAAGTCACGATGGTCGCCAACTGATGACCGATCGCGCACGCGGTCGTGGTCGTGGTCGTGGTCGTCCGGACCGCGCCCATGGTCAGGTCATCGTCATCTTCGCCATCTCGCTCGTGGCGCTCATGGGCATCGCGGGCCTCGCCTTCGACATCGGCCGGTTCTACAGCGAGAAGCGCTTCCTCCAGAACGCGGCCGATTCCGGCGCGCTGGCGGTCGCGAACGCGCTCATCCGCGGCGAGACCGCGACCGACGCGGAAGCCGAGGGGCGAGACGTGCTCACTCGCAACCTGGCTTCCAGCCCGACCGGCACGACGGCCAGCGTCGCGATCACGCCGCAGTACGAGACAGGGCACCCCGGCGACGAGCTCTACCTGACCTCCGGCATCCTGATCGACTCGAGCGGGAACGTGCGCGTCGCGATCAAGAGCGACGTCGGCTACACCTTCGGTCGGGTCGTGGGGCTCGGCTCCACGGTGGTCGGTGGGCAGGCGCGGGTCGCCACGAAGGGTGACCTGCTGCCGATCGCCGTCCGCCACTACATCAATGCGCCGGGTCCCTACGCCGGCGCCGTGGCGCCCTGCGACGGGAACACGAACCACTTCCAGGACCTGATCGCGACCGAGAACACGTCCTGCCTCGGTAGCACCACCGACGCCAGCCCGCGCAGCGTGCCGAATCCTGGGGCACCGTTCAACGCGGCCACCCCGGACAACGACCCGGTCAATCACGGACCGATCATCGCCCTCGTCGGCCAGGGTGCCGCGCCGTCCAACGCGGCCAGCTTCCGCGGGTTCGTGGCGCTCGACATCCGCAACTTCCAGTACCAGTCGCCGCCCTCGAACGTCTACTACAACGGCGTCACGCCGGGCATGAACGCGAACACGATCAAGGACATCGAGGCCGGCTGGATCGCCGCCGGATACCCCGGCCCCGACTTCCCGCCCGTGACCATCCCGCCCGACCCCAACGACCAGGTCGGGATCATCGACGGCAACTCGTCCGGCATCATCATCGACGAGATCGACGCCCGCTACAGCCCCGGCGACGAGATCCTCGCCGCCGTGTACTCCGGGACCGTCCAGAGCATCCCCGACTTCGCGTACACCGTGGCGACGACGGCCACGATCAACACGAATCAGAACCGCAATAACTCGATCTCCATGAGCGTCACGAAGAACGCGTCGTTCACCGGCGTCGTCGCGACGAGTGCGTTCAAGGACTGGGGTGACGCCGGCCACCCGTGGGGGACGACGCTCGCACCGCTGACGTTCACGCCGAGTCCGATGACGCCGAATGGCTCGGTGGTCTGGTCCACCTTCCAGACCAGTGGCGCCCCGCAGGGCGTCTACACGGTCTGGATCCAGGGTCACTCGTCGGATCCGGTCCTGCTCGACCACTACTACCCGGTCGGCATCGCCATCGGCAGCGTCAACCGTGACTTCTCGACCAGCTCCGGGGCGACCGTGTCGCTCGCGACGACCGGCTCGACCGGCACCGCGCCGGTGACGGTCAGCACGACCAACAACAACGGCACCTTCTTCGGCGGGAACGTCAGCCTGAGCGTCGAGGGTGGTGCGAACGCCAACGGCGTCCTGCCGGCCGGGATCGGCACCGTCAGCGTCAGCCCATCGACCGTCACCCTCAACAAGGGCACCAGCCAGAACGTCACGGTGTCGGTCAACGGCGGGACGCTCGGACCGGGCGTCTACTCGCTGACGCTACGGGTGACCGGCACGAACTCCGCCGGGCAGCCCGTGACACGGCTGGTGCCGATCACGCTGACGATCGCGACCGCCAGCAGCTCCAACGAATACGTCGACATCCTCGGCTTTGCCACGTTCCGGATCACCGGCACGGACAGCAACGCCATCTTTGGCTACGCCATCTCGGGGCTGTACGCCGACATGAACGATCCCGCGTTGCGCCGCGGTCAGGTGGCGCGACTCGTGCCCTGGAACTAGCCGGGCGGGCACGGCACAACCCCATTCGGAGGCACCTTCGTGGAGATGGAATACAAGGACCCGAGCCGTCGGGGCCGCTACATCGTGATCATCGGCGTCATCCTCGCGATCGTCGCGGGCGCGGCGGCCTTCTATCTGATCAGCACGGCGCAGCAACAGGCCGGGCAGGCCGGGTTGCAGCGCGTGTCGGTGGTCGTCGCCCTGCAGACGATCCCGGCGCGCAAGATCATCGAGGCCGCCGACCTCGAGGTTCGCGAGGTGCCGCTCGATCCCACGAACGCCCAGGGCATCGTGTCGACACCCGACCGGGTGATCGGGCGCGTGCCGGCGGTGACGATCCTGGCCGGTCAGCTGGTGACCACCAACCTGCTCGCCTCGAGCTCTGAGGGAGGCCAGTTCTCCGTCCTCGGCCCCGACGAAACGGTCGGGCCGGACACGCCCGTCTGGCGGGCGATCTCGATGACGGTGCCGGACGACCGGGCCGTCGGTGGACTGCTGACCCCGAACCAGACCGTCGACGTCTTCGTGACGGCCAGCGTGAACGTCCTCACCGATTCCGAGGTCGGGATCGGCGAAGAGGGCTTCTACTCCGACCGGTCCACGAAGATCAGCTACCAGAACATGTTGATCCTGGCCAAGGCCGGCCAGTCCTACATCCTGAAGGCCCCGATCGACGTCGCCGAGGAGATCTCGCACCTGCAGGCCACCGGCGCGTCGTCGTTCAGCCTCGCCCTGCGGCCGGACGTGGATACCCGCCAGGTCGATGCGACGGAGCTCGGGACGACCACGAACAAGGTGATCATCCGCTACGGGCTGCCGATCCCCGTCGTGTACCCCTCGTTCGAGGGGCCACTGCCGACCGCCGCGCCGACGCCGATCGCCACGCCCGGCCCGACGCCGACGGCCACGCCGCTGACGTCGCCCAGCCCATCTCCCTAGCGTCTCGCGCGAATCCATCTCCGCGCCGCTGACCCGGCGCGCCTCCAGACCGCCCGGGCTGCCTCGTGTGGCCCGGGCGGTCGCTCGATTCAGGGGCCGGCGAGGGCCGCGTCGAGCTGCTCGTCGACCCGGGAGCGAGTCGCCGCGGGCGCGTCACTCGTATCGATGACCTGGGTCGCGGCCGGTCGCAGTCGCGTCGCGAGATCGCCCTGGGCCGCGATCCGGGAGCGGGCGTCGTCTGCGCCGGTCCCGCGCTCGACGAGACGCTCCAACTGCACATCGGGCTCGCACGTGACCAGCCACACCTCGTCGCACAGGTCGGCGAGCCCGCCCTCGACCAGCTTGATGGCCTCGATGGCGACGGCCACGGCGCCCGTGGCAGCGGCAGCGTCCAGCTCCGCGAGGATGCGCGGTCGGACCGCGGGATGGACGATCGCCTCGAGGTCGCGTAAGGCGGTCGGGTCCGTGAACACGATGCGGCTCAGCGCCGAGCGGTCCAGTTCGCCATCGGGACGCCGCAGCTCCTCGCCGAAGCGCGCGTAGACGGCCTCGGTTTCGGGGGTGCCGACGGCCAGCACATCGCGCGCCACGCGATCGGCATCGATGACGACCACACCGCGACGCTCGCCGAGCCAGCGCGCCACGGTCGACTTGCCGCACCCGATGGGCCCGGTCAGTCCGATGATCAGGGGGCGAGCGTCCCCACCGCCATCCGCCCGGGGCGTCACGGTGCGCGTTCCTCGAGCTGGAGCCACGCGTCCTCGGCGGCCGCGAGGGCCGTGTCGACATCGGCAAGCTCGCTCGTGACGCGTCGCATCTCGACGAAGTTCGCCGCAACACCCGGATCGCCCATCGCCAGCTCCAGGTGGCTCTTCCGCAAGCCCAGCCGCGTCAGCTCGGCATCGAGCGCCACCTTCTGCCGCCGATACGCATCCTTCGACAACTTCTCCAACTTCTTCCTGGATCGTGGTGCTGGGGCAGCGGCGGGTGGCGCCACGGCCGTGGCCGCGCCGGCGCCGGCGCGAGCCGAGCGACTGCCAGCGCCCGCAGGCGATGAAGGAGCGACGCTCGCGACCGGGCCGGCGCGAAACCGCTTCCGCTGTTCCTCGACCCCATCCGCAACCGTCCATCCGCCCGCCACCGCCTGTCGCCACGCCCTGTAGCCACCGTCGAACGCCGTCGCCGCCCCATCCCCGACGACCCACAACCGATCGCACACCGTCTCGAGCAACCGCCGGTCGTGCGACACCACCAGCAGGGTCGCCGCTGAGTCGCGCATGAACGCCTCGATCGCCTCGCGCGCCGGGATGTCGAGGTGGTTCGTCGGCTCGTCGAGCAGCAACAGGTTCGACGGCTGGATGCCGAGCAACGCGAGCTCCAGGCGCGAGCGCTCGCCGCCGGACAGGGCCCGGACCTCCTTGAACGCATCGTCGCCGCGGAACAGGAACCGCGCCAGGTAGGCGCGCGCCTCGCCCGGCGTGACGGGGATCGTGTCGAGCAGCGCATCGAGCACGGTCGTGCCCGGGATCGCCGCCCCGCGGAGCTGCGCGAGATAGCCGATCTGGGCGGCATGCCCGAACGTCAGCGTCCCGTCGAGCGGTGGCAGGTCGCCGGCGATCGTCCGCAGCAGCGTGGTCTTCCCGGCGCCGTTCGGCCCGACGATCCCGATCCGCTCGCCGCGCTGGGCCGCGAGAAACGGCACGCGCGCGACCACTTGCGGCTCGGTCGCGGGCTCCCCGTCCGGCCGCACCGCGCCACGGCCCGGGAGATAGCCGATGACCAAGTCCTCGATCCGGACGGCGATCTCGCCGGACCGCGCAGGACCGCCACCGGCAAGCGCCGACTGCGGCAACGCGAGCCGGCGCGACTGGCGCGGAGCTTCGCGCCGGTCCGCCTGCAGCCGCTCGAGCCTGGCCTCGTGCTCGTGCATCTTCGAGAATTTGCGGTGGCTGCGGTAGCGCTGCACGAGCTCCTGCTCGCGGGCGATCTGCTCGGCCTGCGTGCCGGCGTCCTTGGCGGCCCGCGCATCACGCTCCTCGCGCTGCCGGTGATACGCGCTGTAGTCGCCGCGGAAGGCCGTGAGTCGTCGGTCGCGCAGCTCCCAGACCCGGGTGACAGTCGCGTCCAGGAACGCCCGGTCGTGGGACGCGACCACGAGAGAGCCCGACCGGCGACGGAGGTGCTCCTCGAGCCATTCGAGCGCGTCAAGGTCGAGGTGGTTCGTCGGCTCGTCGAGCAGGAGGAGATCCGGATCGGCGATGACCAGGCGGGCGAGCGCGGCCCGCGTCTGCTCGCCGCCGGACAGGCCCGTCGGCGGCCGTACCCATTCGTCCCGCGTGAAGCCGAGACCGCTCAGCGTGGCCTCGACGCGCTGGTCCAGCGTGTACCCGCCCAGGACCTCGAACCGATGCTGCAGATCGGCGTACCCGGACTGGGCGACCCGGCCGTCGCGCTCGTACGCCGCGAGCTCCTCGGCCATCGCGTCGAGGTGCGCCGCACCGGTACGGACCGCCGTGCGCAGGTCGGGCGCGGCCATGAACGCCGCATCGAAATGCGCCTCCTGCGCCAGCAGGCCGATCGACAGGTTGCGCTTGCGCACGACCGTCCCGCGGTCTGGCTCGTCCCGGCCGGCGGCAAGTCGCAGCATCGTGGTCTTGCCGGCGCCGTTCGGACCGACGAGACCGATCCGATCGCCGAGCGCGACGGCGCCTTCGATCGCGTCGAGGATCACGAACGCCCCGATCTCGCGCGTGACGGCGGCGAATCGCAGGATGGACATCAGCCGGCACCCGCGACCGAGGCCCGTGCGGCCGCCCGCCGAGTCGCCGCCGCCCGCTTCGTGCGATCGGTCCGGGCGCGAGCGACCGCCCGTGCCGCTTCATCCGGGGTCAGGCCGAGGGTTCCCTCCCCCGCCAGCTCGGTCCAGCGCGGACCTCGCCGGACCTCGCCTCCGCTGATCGTCCGCAGGATCGCCCGCGCGGCCTTGCGGTCGGCGGCCGGAAGACGCTGGCACCAGGAACAGAAGTGGGTCGACCGAGCCCCGACCACCACGCGCCGGATCGGCCGACCGCAGCGCCGGCAGGCCTCTCCGGTCCGCTGGTAGACGTCGAGCCGCTCCTGCATCGACCCGTCGCCGTCGGGTGCGGTGTAGTCGTCGATCGACGAGCCGCGGCGCTCGATCGCTTCCGACAGCACGGCGCGGACGGCCTCGTACAACCGGCGTTCGTCCGGCGGCCGGAGAGACGAAGCGGACCGGAGCGGGTGCAGCCGGGATCGCCACAAGGACTCGTCCGCGTAGATGTTCCCGACGCCGGCGACGAACGACTGATCGAGCAGCAGCGGCTTGAGACGGCCCTTGCGTCGGCGCAGCCGGCGACGGAACTCGCGCACCGTGAACTCGTCGGCCAGCGGCTCCGGGCCGATCGCCGCGAACACCGCGGCGCCCCCGACCTCAGCGACGAGTTCGCCCGAGACCGGGTCGCGGCCGTACAAGCCGACCTTGCCGAACTTCCGGATATCGCGGAACCGCAGCTCGCGCCCGTCGGCCAGCTCCAGGACCAACCGGACGTATGGGTCGTCGGGCGCGTCGGCGGGCACCACGAACAGTTGCCCGGTCATCTTGAGATGGATCGTCAGCGCGGCGTCCCCGCTCAGGCCGATCACCAACTGCTTCGCCCGTCTGCCGACCGACTCGACCGTGCGCCCGGCGACGGCCTCGGCGAAGGCGAGCGGGTCGTGGGTGCGCAGCGTCCGGGCCCACGACGTGCGAGCGCCCACGATGGTCGCGCCGACGAGTCGCGGCCGCAGGTCGCGCGCGACCGTCTCGACCTCGGGTAGCTCCGGCATGGCGGGGCCTAGCCGACGAGGGGCGCGATCGGCGCCTCGAGCGGCATCTCGTCGGCCTCCGCCGCGATGGCGTCTTCGCGCGTCAGCGGCGTCATCGATTCCCAGTCGTCGCCGACCTTCACGTCGACGGTGAGCGGGACGGACAGCGGCAGGGCCCCTTCCATCGTCTCGCGCACGAGCGCGGCAAGCGGCTCGACCTGATCGCGGGGAACCTCGAACAGCAACTCGTCGTGGACGGACAGCAGGAGCCGGGCCCGGGAACCCTCGGCCGCAAGACGCTCCGCGACGCGGATCATCGCGATCTTCTGGATGTCGGCGGCCGTGCCCTGGATCGGCATGTTGATCGCCATCCGCTCGCCAGCCCCCCGGAGCGCCGGGTTGGACGCCCGCAGCTCGGGGATCTGGCGCTTGCGTCCCAGGAGCGTCTCGACGAATCCCTGCGCCTTGGCCTGCTCCTTGATCGCCATCATGTAGTAGCTGATGCCCGAGTACGCCGCGAAGTAGCTGTTGATGAACTCCTGTGCCTCCTGGCGCGGGATGTTCGCGCGCGACGCCAACCCGAAGTCGCTCATCCCGTAGGCGAGCCCGAAGTTGACCATCTTGGCCATCGACCGCTCGTCCTTGGTGATGTCCTCGGGGGCCTTGTGGAGCACGCGGGCGGCGGTCTCTCGATGGATGTCGGCCCCCCGCGCGAACGCGTCCTTGAGGTGCTCGTCGCCCGACACGTGGGCGAGGATCCGCAGCTCGATCTGCGAGTAGTCCGCGGCGAGCAGGACGAGGTCCGCCTCACCGGCCACGAATGCGCGGCGGATCTTGCGCCCGAGCTCGGTGCGGATCGGGATGTTCTGCAGGTTGGGATCGGACGACGACAGGCGGCCGGTCGAGGCCACGGCCTGGTGGAACGTCGTGTGCAGCCGGCCATCCGCGGCCATCAGCGTCGGCAGGGCCTCGACGTACGTCGAACGCAGCTTCGTGTAGATGCGCCATTCGAGGAGCTTGTCGATCATCGGGTGGGCCGGCCGCAGCTCCTCGAGCACCGACGCGTCCGTCGAGAAGCCAGTCTTGGTGCGCTTGCCCTTGGGCAGGTTCAGCTCGAAGAACAGGATCTGTTCGAGCTGCTTGGGGCTGCCGAGATTGAACTCGTGGCCGACGTCGACGTAGATCTCCTGCTCGAGCCGGGAGGTCTCGGCGGCGAACTCGCGGTCCAGGACCGCCAACGCCTCGAGGTCGAGGGCGACGCCGACCGCCTCCATCCGGGCGAGCACCGGGATGAGTGGCAGCTCGATATCGCGGAACAGCCGCTCGAGCCCGACCTCCGCCAGGCGCTTCTCGAGCGGTTCACGGACTGCGATCGCCGACAGCGCCTCCAGCCCGGCGCGTGCCGTCGGCGGGAGATCGTTCGCCGGCGGGAGGATCTGGTCCAGGTTCTCGGCGACAACGTCCGGGATCGTCTGGCTGCGGAGCGCGGCGTTGAGCACGTACGCCGCGATCTGCGTGTCGAACGCGATCTCGGGCGACGCCGACGCGGGATCGTCGGCGAAACGGGCCACGATCAGCGGCTTGACCTCGTGCCCCACGAGCGGAGTACCGAGACGTTCCAGCAGCCGACGCAACCCGTCCGCCGCCTCGGCGCCCTCGGCCGCGACGACCCGACCGTCCGTGCCCGCGACCGCCAGGGCCAGCGCGGTGCCGCGACGCGGCCTCGGGTCGTCGAGCAGGAGTGAGACGCCGACCGCGGGCTGGGCGACCAGCCATGGCTCCAGGTCGGCGATCCGATCGGCATGCAGCACCTCGATGCGGCCGGGGTCCACGATCGCCTGCGCCAGGGCGGTCGGCAGGTCGTCGGCGGGCTCGATCGCACGGTCGGCGGCGGGTTCTTGCCCGTCGGTGGCCTCGGCGCCCGCGGCCGGCCCGGCCACCGCGTCGAAGTCGAGCCGAAGCTGCAGTTCTCCGCCGGCGGGCCGCGCGGTCGCCCGACCGGGGCCCCAGCCATCGGGCCGGCCCGCGACCCGGGCGGCCGGCACGTACCCGCTATCGACCACGCTGCGCAGGCTCTCCGAGCGCTGCTCGGCCGACTCGCCGGCCATCGGCGGCAGGCGCTCGATCAGCGTCCGGAACTCGTACTCGCGGAACAGCCGGACGACGGTGTCGCGGTCGTAGTCGCCCAGACGCGCGGCTTCGAGATCCAACTCGACCGGGAGGTCGCGGACGATGCGCGAGAGCTCGCGGCCCATCTGGATCTGGTCGAAGTGCTCGCGCAGCTTCTCGCGCAGCTTCTCGGGTGTGACCTCGTCGATCCGGTCGAACATGGCATCGAGGCTGCCGAACTCACGGATGAGCTTCGCCGCGGTCTTCTCGCCGACACCCGGGACGCCAGGGATGTTGTCGGTAGGATCGCCCTTGAGCGCCTTGTAGTCGACCATCTGGTCGGGCCGCAGGCCGAACCGCTCGTCGATCCGAGCGACGTCGTACATGACGGTGTTCTCGACGCCGGAGCGGGTCGTCATCAGCCGCACCCGCGGGGTCACGAGCTGGAGCATGTCGAGGTCGACGGTGACGATCGTCGTTTCGAGATCCTCGTTGCCGTCGAGCTTCTGGGTGATGGTCCCGATGACGTCGTCGGCCTCGAATCCGGGCATCTCGTAGACCGGGATCCGCAACGCCTTCACGACCTCGCGCACCTTCGGGAACTGGTCGCGCAGGTCGTCCGGCATCCGCTGGCGGGTCGCCTTGTACTCGGCGTACTGCTCGTGCCGGAACGTCGGACCCGGGAGGTCGAACGAGACGGCCAGGTAATCCGGCTGGAGGTCCTGGAGGCCGCGCAGGACGATGCTCGCGAAACCGAACACGCCGTTGACGAGCTCGCCACGGGACGTCGTCAGCGGCGGCAACGCGTAGTAGCCGCGGTAGACGAGCCCGTAGCCGTCGAGCAGCATCAGGCGTTCCATGGCTTGGCCTCAGGGTGGCGTCGCGGCGGCCGGCGGCAGTTGCGGGCACGACCGGGGCGGGCATCTCCAAGTGTACCCGCGCAAGCCCTCAGCGGCCGCCGAATGCGGTCCAGGGCAAGGCGGGAGTGAGCAGGTGAGCGAGCGCACTGGAAGTGCGTGAGCGATCCCGCGGAGCGACCAACGCCGCCATGGGCCGCAGGCGGCGGCCGCGTCTACAGGCGGCGGGCGCTCCAGCGGAGGAGGAACAACCCCAGGCCGACGATGAGCAACGTGGCCGCGACGACCAGCAGGGCCGAACGCCCCGTGGCGTCATCGCGGATCGCCTGCAGGGTCGCGCTCGCGTCCAGGCGCGCTTCGAGCGCGGCGTCGCCGTCGTCTCCCGAGAAGACCTCGCCGCCGGCGGTCGCGTCGGACGTCGGGGCCGCACTGAACCCGTAGATGTCAGGTCGCCTCGGCGGCCGGAGCCGGGGCGGCGGCTGACGCGGCCGGGGCCGCGGAGGCTGCCGCAGGCATCTGCGCCGCCTCCCCCACGGGCGCAAGCGACGTCGCTCCACCCGCGGCGCTGAAGGCGGAAGGAATGGTCGCCAGGAGCAGCCCGGCGATGCCCATGGTCGTCAAGCCCATGGCGAGCGGGAAGGTGACGCGGTCGCGGGCCGATCCGATCCCCTTGAACAGGCGGGAGAGGCCGCCTCGCTGAAGTCGGGCCGCATCGGCGGCGGTCAGGGTGAAGTCACGCGGTCGGGCCGGGATCGCCGCCGACGGGATCGCGGCCGAGAGGGCGACGAGATCGGCGAACAGGTCCGCGCACGCTCCGCACGACTCGAGCGCCCCTTCCGCTCGGGTGCGCTCGGAGGGGCTCAGATCGGGGTTGCGGGTCGCAAGCGCAGCCATCCACGTGGGGTCATGGGCGGCATGATTCGCGGGGTTCGCAGGCTGATTCGGTTCCGTCATGTCCTCCACCAGACGACCTCGGCGGCCAGGTGGTTCCCGAAGGGCGCCCGATCGTCGGTCCGCATCATCGCATCGGCCGTCCGTGCACGGCCAGCCGGCGGGCCACGAACAGGCCACCACCGATCACGACGAGGCCGACGGAAAGTGTCACGGTCGGAGACGGACCCGTGTCCGACTCGGAAGTCAGTGAATCGTTGGTATCGCCTCCGACGACCCCGGGCGCTCGACCGCCCGGCTGCGGTGAAGCAGCGAGCATGGCAACCTCGCTCGGCGTAGCCGCGCCCGAACCAGCCATCCCGCCGAGGCCGACCAGCAGGGAGGGCGCCGCCGTCAGCAGCAGGCCGGCCAGCCCGAGTGTCGTGAGGCCGATCGCGAGCGGTCGGGTGAAGGTGTCGCGTGCGGACCCCACGGCCGACCACCACCTGCGCCACCCCGGTGGCCGGAGTCGACGGGCATCGTCGGCAGTCAGGGCGAACGAGCGGGGACGCGCGGGCACGGCCGACATCGGCAGCGCGGCAGTCAGCGCGACCAGGTCGCCATACATCCCGACGCAGCGCGCACAAAGGTCCAGGACGGGGGCGAGTCGTGCCCCGCGATCCACGGCCTCGGCGACCCGCAACGGATCGTGTCCGGCGTGAGCCGTGGGATCAGCCACGGAACAGCTCCATCCGTTCGGAGAGGATGTCCCGCAGGGCCAGGCGTCCGCGGTGGATCCGCGACTTGACGGTGCCCAGCGAGACCCCGGTCATCTCCGCGATCTCGCCGTAGTCGTAGCCCTCGATGTCGTACAGGACGATGGCCGCTCGTTGGTCGTCGGTGATCTGGGTCAGCGCCAGCGCGATCGCCCGGCTGCGCTCCGCATGGACGGCGGTACGTTCGGGGTCGGCCTCCGCGCCGGCCGGTGGCTGCCAGCTCTCGTCCTCGAACTCCGGGTACGGCTGGACTGGCCGGCGCTTCCTGGCTCGCTGGGTGTCCATCGCGGCGTTGACGCAGATCCGGTTCAGCCAGGACTTCACGCTGCCGCCACGGAATGACGAGAGGTTGCGATAGGCGGAGAAGAACGCCTCCTGGACGCAGTCGGAAGCCTGGTCGCGGTCGGGGACCATGCGCACGACCAGCGCGAATAACGAATCCTGGTACAGGACGACGAGGTCGTTGAATGCATCGAGGTCGCCCGATCGGGCGCGCTCGATGAGGATGAGGTCGCGGCGCTGGACGGGGTCGTCGGTGACCGTCGTCGAGCGAAGGTCCTCCACGGTCTGGGGGTCCCTCCGGACGGCGATGCTGGCGGACGTGAGGCGGGGGGAGTCTAGCATCGGTCGGGAGACGCGGGTACGTCGGATCAGGTTCCGCCTCTCGGGGCGGCGCTATGCCTTCGGACCGACCAGCCGGTCGAGGATCGCCACGCTCGTCCGCCGCGATACGGCGACATTTCGCGCACCTGCGGCGCGGCACTCCACACCTACCATCTCGGCGGCCCAGACGAACAGTTCCCGGATGTCGGCCGACAGGTTGGAGAAGAAGTAGCGAGGGTAGACGTGTCCCTTCACCCGATTCAGGACTCGACATCCGTCTGACTCGATCAGACCAGCCAGGAATTGAGCGGGGTGCATGACGACCAGGGATCTCTGCCAACCCTCGAGCTTGATCGAACGCTCATGCTTGTGACCAGGTCCGTGCTGGGGGAACAGACAGACCCAGTGCTTCCAATAGCTCGAGATCACGACGCAGCCGGGGCGTGCGGTGGCGCCGACGCGGCGCCCGCCGATCTCTGCGATGGCCTCCTGACCCCGGGCGATGATCCGCGGATAGCGGGCGTCGAGGCTGATTCGCAAATGCCATACGTGTCGTCGGCCTGGCGAAAGCATGCCGTCGCCAAGGTAGAGCCCGAGCAAGTACGCATAGGCGGGCCCGAGCTCGCGCTCGTTGGCACATCCGGCCAGATCGCGAGGTACAGCGCAGCACCGGATTCCGGGGTCATCCAGATCTGGTACGGCGGGTGGGACTCGAACCCACAAGCCCTCACGGGCAGCAGAGTTTGAGTCTGCCCTGTATGCCAATTCCAGCACCGCCGCAAGACGAACAATATAGCGGGTCCAACCGAGATCATTTTAGAACAACTGTTCGCTGATTGCACACCTGGAGGCGCCGCGACCGGATCCGGGTCGCCACCTCGCTACGATGGGCGCGTCATGCCAGCCAGGCCCACCCGCCGATTCATCGGCTACCCGACCGATTCGCTCATGGCCGTACTGCCCGATGCCGAGTCCGCCGCGGCGGCGGCCGCCGCCCTCCGCTCGGCCGGGATCCCGGATCGGGACATCACGATCCTGCGCGGGCCCGAAGGCGCCGACCGATTGGATGGCACGGGCGCGGCGAACGGCGTCATCGCCCGGCTGCGGCGTCTGGTCTCGTTCACGCTCATGGACCAGCTCGTCGACATGGCGATCTACGAGCAGGCCGTGCGCGAGGGCGGGGCCGTTCTGATGGTGAAGCCGCGAGATGCGGCGCGTAAGGCCGCGGCGATCGAGGCCCTGCGGGAGCACGGCGGCCACTTCATCAACTACTACGGCCGCTTCGCCACCGAGGAGATCGAACGCTGGCACGGCCCGGAGCCGAGCGTGCCCGGCCTGTTGCGCCGCTGAACGTCAGGCGGCTTCCACCGTCTCGAGCACGAACAGGGGGATGACCCGGTCGGTCTTGCGCTGGTAGGTCGCGTACAGCGGGAATGCCGCGACGACGACCTTCCAGAGCCGGTCACGCTCGGTCCCGTCGACTTCCGTGGCGCGGACATCCAACGCCGTCTTCCCCTTTTTGACCTTGGCCCGCGGATCTGCCCGCAGATTCCGAGCCCAGTGCGGGTCCTTCGGGCTCCCGCCCTGCGAGCCGACCACGACGAGACGATCAGCGTCTTCCCACGCGTACAGCGGCACGGTTCGGGGCTCGCCGCTGTGGCGGCCGATCGTGGTGAGGGTGACGTTCATGGTCCGGAGCCTATCGGAACTCGGGCATCCACGGGCCTCGACCGCCGGAACGAGTATCGTGACGGGCGCCATCCATTTCGAAGGAGACCTATGTTTCGACGGATCTTCGGGCCCGGACCCGAGCATGAGCAGGCCGCGGACCAGGCCGAGGCCGCCCTGACCGCCGCCTCGACCACCGCCGGCGAGACCGCCACCGTCCGCCGGATCGTGGCGCGACTGGAGGAGATGCCCCCCGAGCGGGCTCGGCTCGTGGCCTCCGCGGCCTACACGCTCGCCCGAGCCGCGCAGGCCGATCTCGAGATCAGCGCGGACGAGACCGCCGTCATGGAGCACGAGCTGCAGGCACACGGCGCGCTCGATGAACCCACCGCCGTCCTCGTCACGGAGATGGCGAAGCTCCAGGCACGAACCGTCGGAGGCACCGAGAACTACGTCGTGACCCGGGAGTTCGCGAGCATCGCCACCGAGGAGCAGCGGATCGTCGTCCTCCGCGCCTGTTTCGCCGTCGGAGCGGCCAGCGGCACGATCTCTGCCGAGGAGTCGGCGGCAGTGAATCAGATCGCCAGCGAGCTCAACCTCGATACGGACGTGATCTCAGCCATCCGATCCGAGTTCCGCGAGCGGCTGTCGTCGGTCCAGGAGGTCCGCCGGCTCGCCGGCCAGGGCTGATCGGGGGTGCGCGGGAGCACGCGTGCGGCTGGCCTGGCGTTCGCGATCGCGGCCGCCTTCGCGCTGACCGGGTGCGCCGAGCCGGAGGCCGTCACGCCGGCGCCCCCCGCAGGGATCGTCGTGACGTTCGAGGTCAACGACGGTGAGCGGTTTCGCGTGCTCCTGATCGATCCCGCCGACCAGGCCATCGCGAACACGTTGCTCGAAGGTGGCGAAGGCCCCGATATCCCGAACGGCCGGATCGTGCGCGACACGGGCGTGAACGAGGGCTGGTCGTGGTCGCTCGATCCCAACGATTTCGAGTTCGCGGACCTGACCACCGAGGTGTGCGACGGCGAACCGAGCGACGTCGAAAGCCGGACGCTGACGAGCGACCGCTACTGCCCGTGGTCGGCCCGCGTCGTGGAGATCGAGCCGGCGTCCTGACGCGGGAGCCCTGCCTCGATCAGGCGCTTGCCAACCGCAGGTCGACCAGCCCATCACCGAGCCGGCGGCGGACCTCGGCGAGCAGCTCGGCATCGTAGGCCACGCCCCGCCGGAGCTCCATGGGCAGGGTCGGTCCACCGCCGGGAGCGGGCACGTGGATCACGACCCGCGTCGCCCCCGGCCGATCACGCAATAGCGCCTTGAGCGCCTCCATCGCGCTGACCAGCCGGTCGGGCGCCGCGGCGTCCTCGAACCGCACGTGCAGGATGGCGCCCGGACCGGCTGCGACCGGGGCGTCGGACGTGGCATCGGCGACGATCCGGGCGCGGGCCTCGTCCGGCACGGCTGGTTCCTCGTGGAGATCGTGGCCATCGCCGGCGATCGCCACCGCTCCCACCGGCTCGAGGTAGGCCGATATCGGTTCGGCGGGCTGGATCCGCGGCATCGCATCCGGCGGCGGCCCGCCGTTGCCGTCCTCGCGCCGGGGAGAGACCGTGGCCGGTCGCTCGGCGCCGTTGCCGCCGGGCCCCCAGCCCGGCCCCGGGCCGACCGGTACCGGCGGACGTCGTGGGCCGCCGCGCCCGCCGGAACGGTCGCCCGCCGCGACCTCGCGCGCGAACGCCTCGGGTCCTCGCGCGGAGGCGTCGTCCCAGTCCGCCGCAAGGTCGGCGAGCAGCGATACCTCCTCGCCCTTGTGATCCACCCGCCCGGCGACGAGCAGGATCGACCCGTCGCGCCACGTCGGGCGAGTCGTCTCGTACAGGCGGGGAAAGACCACGACCTCGATCGAGCCCTGCAGGTCCTCGAGTGTGGCGATGGCCATCGCCTCCTGCCGCTTCGTGATGACGGTCCGGATCCCGGTGACGATCCCGCCGACGACCACCCGCTGGCCGTCCAGCGCCTCGTCCTTGAGATCACCGGAATAGGCGTTGACGTATCGACCGACCTGCTCCGCGACCTCGCCCATCGGGTGCTCGGAGAGGTACAGGCCGAGCAGCTCCTTCTCCCAGCGCAGTCGCTCCCGCACCGGCACCTCCGACGCCGCCGGCAACGGCCGCTCGAGGACGTCCGCGTCGCCGGCCCCCAGGTCGAAGAGCGAGGTCTGGCCGGTGATCCGATCGCGCTGGGTGGCCTGGGCGGACGCGATCGCGTCGTCGACCCCGAGCAGGAGTTGCGCGGGATGTCCAAAGGCCCGCATGGCCCCGACCTTGATGAGTGCCTCGAGCACCTTCCGGTTCGCGAGCCGCAGGTCGATGCGGGTGCACAGGTCCGTCAGTGAGCGGAACGGCCCGCCTTCGGCGCGCGCCGCGATGATCGATTCGATCGCGCCCTGGCCGACATTCTTGACGGCCAGCAGGCCGAACCGGATGGCGTCGCCCTCGACCGTGAACTCGAGGTGGCTCGCGTGCACGTCGGGTGGCAGCACCTCGATGCCCATCCGGCGGCATTCGGCGACCGCGGCGGCGACCTTCTCCTCGCTCGCTCGGAAGGCCGTGAGCACCGCAGTCATGTAGTCGACCGTGTGGTTGGCCTTGAGATAGGCGGTCTGGTACGCGATCAGCCCGTAGCAGGTCGCATGCGCCTTGTTGAAGCCGTAGCGCTCGAAGGGCTCGAACGCATGGAAGACGGCATCGATGACGCCGGCGTCGACACCGCGCTCGGCGGCCTGGGTGACGAATTGCTCCTTCTGGGCACGCAGGACCGAGGACTTCTTCTTGCGGATCGCGTAGCCCAGCGTGTCCGCCTCCGGACCCGTGAAGCCGCCGAGGGCGACGGCTGCGGACATGATGTCCTCCTGGTACACGAAGATCCCGTAGGTCTTCTCCAGGTACGGCTCGAGCAGCGGATGGAGGTAGGTGACCGGTTCCTGCCCGTGCTTGCGCCGGATGTAGGCCGGGATGTTGTCCATCGGGCCAGGGCGGTACAGGGCGACCATCGCGGCGAGGTCGTAGACGGAGGTCGGACGGAGCTCACGGATGTAGCGGCGCATGCCCGCCGACTCGAGCTGGAAGATGCCCGTCGTCTCGCCCGACGCCAGCAGTTCGAAGGTCTTCGTGTCGTCGAGAGGGATCGTGTCGAGATCGATGGTGATGCCGCGGTGTTCCTGCACGAAATCGACCGCCTGGCGGAGGATCGTCAGGTTCGAGAGCCCCAGGAAGTCGAACTTGAGCAGGCCCATCGCCTCGATGGCGTGCATCTCGTACTGGGTCATCAGCGCGTCCGAGTTGGTCGCCTTCTGGAGGGGCATGAGCTCGGTGAGTGGCTCGCGACTGATGACCACGCCGGCCGCGTGGGTGCTGGCGTTCCGGGCGACGCCCTCGAGATGCCGCGCGAAGTCGGTGATCCGCTTGATCGACGGGTCCGCCTCGACCTGCTCGCGTAGCGCGGGCGCGGTCCGGATGGCCTCCTCGAGCGTGATCCCGAGCTGGTTCGGGACGGCCTTCGCGATGCGGTCGACCTCGCCGTACGAGTGACCGAGCACCCGGCCGACGTCGCGGATGGCGGCCCGCGCGAGCATCGTGCCGAACGTGATGATCTGGGCGACGTGGTCCTGGCCGTACTTGCGCCCGACGTAGGCGATGACCTCGTCGCGCCGGCCGTCCTCGAAGTCGACATCGATGTCGGGCATCGTCACGCGGTCCGGGTTGAGGAAGCGCTCGAACGGGAGCTGGTAGAGGATCGGGTCGACCGGCGTGATTCCGAGCGTGTACGTGACGATGCTGCCCGGGGCGCTGCCGCGGCAGGTCGTCTGGATCCCTTCGCGGCGGGCGAACGCGATGAAGTCGGCGACGATGAGGAAATAGGCCGCGTAGCCCATCTGGATGATCACGCGGAGCTCGTAGTCGAGCCGTTCCTGGAGGGCCGGTGTGACCGTCCCGTAGCGGCGTTCGAGACCCGCCTGGCACTCGGCGCGCAGCCAGCTTTCGACCGTATGGCCGTCCGGTACCGGGAAATGCGGGATGCGCAGCTGGCCGAGCGGCAGCTCGATGTCCGTCATCTCGGCGATGCGGCGGCTGTTGAGGATCGCGTCGGGCTGATCCGGGAAGAGGGCGGCCATCTGGGCCGCCGATTTCACGTAGAACTCGTGGGTCTCGAACTTCAGACGGCCCGGCGTGTCGAGGTTGTTCCCCGTACCGACGCACAGCAGGACGTCATGCGCCTCGGATTGCTCCTGGCGGACGTAGTGGAGGTCGTTCGTGACGACCAGCGGGAGGCCGATCTCCGGGGCGAGCCGGAGCAGCTGACCGTTAAGTCGGGCCTGCTCCGGGACGCCATGGTCCTGCATCTCCAGGAAGAAGCCGTCCTTGCCGAAGATCTCCTTGTATTCGCCCGCGACCTGACGGGCGAGCTCCCAGTCCTCGACCTCGAGCGCCTTGGCGACCTCGCCACCGAGGCACGCGCTCAAGCCGATGAGGCCCTCGCTGTACTTCGCAAGATGCTCGCGATCGATGCGCGGCTTGTAGTAGTAGCCGTCGATGTGGGCGTCGGTGACGAGGCGGCAGAGGTTCTGGTAGCCGCGGTAGTCCTTGGCCAGGAGGATCAGGTGGAACGGCTGGCTGTCGGCCTTGCCTTCCTTGTCGGTCATCGACCGGCGGGCGACGTAGGTCTCGACGCCGATGATCGGCTTGATGCCCTTGTTCTTCGCGGCCTGATAGAAGGCGACGGCGCCGTAGAGGGCGCCGTGGTCCGTGATGGCCATCGAATCCATACCCTGGGCGGCCGCCGCGTCGACCAGCTCCGTGATCCGGCCGAGACCGTCGAGCAGGCTGAATTCGGAATGGGCGTGGAGGTGGGTGAAGTCGTTGGGAGCCAGAGTCGTCACGGAGGATCCATGGTAGCGGCCCGACCGTGACTCGGGTGGCGGCGATCGTCGCCGCGGACGCTACGGCCGGATGTTTCGGTTCACCCGAAAGATGTTGGACGGGTCGTACTTCGCCTTGAGCGTCTCAAGGCGCTCGTAGTTGTCCCGGTATGACGCCACCGTGCGGTCGTCGGCCTCGTCTTCGGTCTGGAAGTTCACGTAGTTGCCGCCCGTGGAATAGGGCTTGATGGCCTCCCAGGCATTCCGTACCCAGTCCCGGTTGGCGTCGTCGGCTCCGGAGTCGGGCTTCCACATCGCCTGGATCACACAGGCGAATCCGGCCTCCCGATTGCCCATGGCTCCGTCATCTTCGGGATGCTCGTTGAGCGCGCCGTCGATCTGGAACAGCACCATCTGGTTTGCTGGCGCCGTCAGGCCGACGAACTGCGCGTTGTAAGCGGCGAAGAGCTCGTCGCTCAGGCCTGGGACGAACTCGGACTTCCAGTAGTAGTGCATCCCCTTTGGCTGCGTCGCGTCGAGGAGTGTCTGCTGGGCGACGTAGTCCTTGACCACGATGAGGTCGGCCAGTGGCTCGCCATGGCCCTTGATCGGGGCCAGGTCCGCCCGTGCCTGGTCCGGGGGCCCCGAGTGGCACACGACCACCATGATCACCGGGGTACCGTGCGCGGACTCGGGCAGCCACGGCGCCGGCGGCGCATTCCGCCGGACCACGACGGAGGTCAGCTCTCGCGGGGCCGATTCGGCAACCCTGCGAAAGACCGCCAACACGTCGTCGGCCTCCGATGCTGGCCAGGCGATCACGCCGGCCGTCACCTGCGGCCCGACCTCGTGCAGTCGCAACACGAACTCGGTGACGACCCCGAAGTTGCCGCCGCCTCCGCGGAGCGCCCAGAAGAGGTCGTCGTTCTCCGTGCGGGAGGCGCGCCGTACCGTTCCGTCGGCGGTGACGATCTCGACCTCCTCGAGGTCGTCGACCGTCCATCCGAATCGACGGGTCAGGTAGCCGAATCCGCCGCCCAGGGTGAGCCCGGCCACGCCAGTCGCGGAGACGAAGCCAAGCGTGGTGGCCAGACCGTGTTCCTGCGTCGCTCGATCGACATCGCCCAGGTTGCAGCCCGGGCCGACGCGCACCAGCCGCGCCCCGGCGTCGACCGCGACCTCGTTCATCGTCGACATGTCGAGGGTCACGCCGCCGTCAGAGAGGGCCAGGCCGGCGATGTTGTGCCCGCCACCCTTGATGGACAGCTGGATCTCGTTGTCGCGGACGAACTCCACGGTCCGAACGACGTCGCCCACGGTCGCCGGGCGCACGACCACGGCCGGCCGCTTCTTGATCATCCCGTTCCAGATCGCCGTAGCTTCGGCAAACGCCTCGTCGTCCGGGTAGATCAGGGAGCCGTCCAGGTCGGCCGCCAGGGCGTCGAGGGTTTCTCTCGCGATTTCCCGAGTCTCGTCAGCCAGACCGGTGATCTGCACAGTCGTCACCTACCCTCCGTCGGCGTCATTCCGGGCGATCCCGATTGCCATGCGGGTCAGCATTATGGTGTCCGGCACCCGCCGCGCGCTGCCTTGTGGCTGCCTCCCAGGACCTTGACGGCCCGACCACTGTGGATGCCGGACGGCGGATCCGAACGTGACCCACTACGCTCCCGATATGAACGTCGACATCGAACGGCCCACGGACGACTCCGATCTCGAGGCGATCGTGGTCGAGGCGCTCGAACGCCTGCCGGCGCCGTTCCGGGAGCGCCTTGGCTCGGTCGCCATCGTGATCGAGGACGAGCCGACGCCCGAGCAGCTGGCATCCGTTCGCGCTCACGGGCTGTACGGGCTCTACCAGGGCGTGCCCCGGACGGCCTGGGCGGCAGATGGCGCCAGCTACCCGAGCAAGATCACGATCTTCCGCGGACCGCTGACCCGGGCGCATCGGACGCCCGCGCGGCTGGCGGCGGCCGTCACCGACACCGTCTACCACGAGATCGCCCACCACTTCGGGATCAGCGACGCGCGGCTCCACGAGCTGCGCGCAGACTCCCAAGGGCATCGCTAGGTGGGCGAGCACGACGCGACGACTGACCGTCCGATCCGGGGAACGCGTGGCGAGCGCGTCTACCTGCGTCCGCTCGAGCCCGACGACGCCGAGATGGTCCATCGCTGGCACGAGGACACGCGACTCCAGACACTGGTGGGCGATCTGCCGCTGAGCCTCGCGTCACGCCGCCAGCGGTACGAGGACGGCGTGAAGTCGGATGGACCGGACACCTTCCGCTTCGTGATCTGCCAGCTCGAGGACGACCGGGCGATCGGTCGGATGGACCTGTTCGAGCTCGATCGCACGAACGGGTCGTGCTCCTTCGGCATTGCGATCGGCGAGCCCGCCGCGTGGGGCCACGGTTTGGGCACGGACGCCGTCAATGCGGTCGTGGACTTCGCCTTCGGCCAGTTGCGGATGGAGCGTGTGTGGCTCAGTACGGCCGACGACAACCCTCGAGCCCACGCCGCCTACCGGAAGGCCGGCTTCAGCCTCGAGGGCAGGCTGCGCCACGCGTACTTCCAGGACGGCCGATGGATCGACGAGCTGCGGATGGCCATCCTGCGCGACGAATGGGCGGCCCTCCCCCGGCGCAAGAGCTGGGACCTGGCCGCGGCGGCGGTCGAGGCCGAGGTCCCGTCCGGCGACGCAGACTGACTGACCGGCGCCATCGATGCGGTTCGACTAGCGACCGATCAGTTCCTTCACGACCGGCAGCATCCGTTCCACCCACAGGGCGTACTGCGTCCCGCTGGGGTGCAGGCCGTCGTCCGCGACGAGCGAGCGGTCGGCGGCGGCGCGCAGGGACAGATCGAAGATGTCTACGTACGCGATACCGCGCGCCCGGGCGAGCCGCTCCATGACGGCATTGCTCGAGACGATCGCGTCGTGCTGCTGGGTCGGGTCGCCGTAATCGGCGCCGGCCGGGGTCGCCGTGTAGTCCGGGATCGCCACGGTCACGACGCGCTCCGGCGGCACGTGCACCAGCAACGCATCGAGGATCGCGACGACGTTGCGCTCGTACGTCTCGATCTGCACGCCCTGCACGACGTCGTTGACGCCGATCAGCACGGTCAGGAACTCCGGCTCCAGGTCCGCCAGCGCCGGCAGCTCCGAGCGGATGACGTCCGCGGACGTGTAGCCGTTGACCCCGAGATTGGCCACGAGCCCGAGGGTGGGCGCATCCGGGCCAAGCGCAGCAACGAGCTGGTCCGGGAAGCGGTCCGTCGGCTCGACCGAGGTCCCGATCGTATACGAATCGCCGAGTGCGACGTAGCGGAGACCGGCCGCACCCCCCGCCGGGCTCGGCGCCTCACTCACGACACAACCCGCCAGCCCGAAGGCCACGGCGATGACCGCGATCGCGAGCTCAGTCCGCACCATCCTGATCCGCCCTCGTGACCTGCACGGAACACGCGCGCCACTCCGCATCGTTGCTTCATTTTCGGCAGTATGCCCGCAGGGTCACCATGGGGTAGGATGCGCAATCGATGCCGTCCGGGGAGAAGCGGTCGGTTGGGATCCGGGTCGTCCCCGGGCGCGCCCGTCAGGGCCGCGGGGAACCCGGCTAGGAGGAGAACACATGCAGAAGCGCTTCGGCCTCACCCTGTTCGCGGGTATGGCCATCCTCGTCGCGGCATGCGGCCCCGGCGCGGCATCGACCGCACCGAGTGCCCCCGCGTCGGTCGCCCCGCCAAGCGCGCCGGCGTCCGAGGCACCGTCCACGGAGCCGTCGGCGGCCCTGACGCCCTTGAAGGTCGGTGTCGTCACCGACGTCGGGCAGCTCGAGGACAAGTCGTTCAACCAGTCGTCGAACGAAGGGGCGATCGCGGCGGCCGAGGCCACCGGCGGCACGCATGACGTCATCGTCACGCAGGCCATCGGCGACTATGCCGCGAACATCCAGACGCTCGTCGATAACGACTTCGACGTCATCGTGACCGTCGGCTTCCTCATCGGGACCGATACCGCGATCGCCGCGAAGGCAAACCCGGACATCAAGTTCGTCGGCGTCGACCAGGGCGTCTGCGTTGACGCCGAGGGCGTGCCGGACCCGACGTTCGCGTGTGCCGGTGATGCGGCGACCCTGATCCCGAACTACCAGGGCATCGTCTTCGCCGAGGCGCAGCCCGGCTACCTGGCCGGCATCGTCGCCGCCAGCCTCAGCAAGACGGGCACGATCGGTGCCGTCGGCGGGACCAACGTCCCGGCGGTCGTCAACTACTGGCGCGGCTACGAGAACGGCGCCAAGTCGGTCAATGCGGACATCAAGGTCCTCTACCAGGAGACCGACCCGAACCCCGCGGTCGGCTTCAATGACCAGGCCAAGGGTCGCGCCATCGCGGGTCAGTTCATCGGCCAGGATGCCGACGTCCTGTTCCAGATCGCCGGCCTCACCGGCGTGGGCGTGCTCGAAGCCGCATGCGATGAGAACATCGTGGGCATCGGCGTCGACGTCGATCAGGCCGTGAGTCTGCCGAACCTCGCGAAGTGCATCGTGACCAGTGCGGAGAAGAAGCTCAAGGACACGGTCCAGGCCGTCGTCATGAGCGCGGCCAACGACACCTTCAAGGCCGGGACGGTCGCGTACGACGCGGCGTCCACGCCGCCGGCGATCGGCCTGTCCGACTACCACGACAACGCCGCCCTGATCACGCCTGAGATCCAGGCGTTGCTCGACACGGCGCTCGAAGGCCTGAAGGCCGGGACGCTCGATCCGTGCGCCCCGACCAAGTGCACGGTGAGCGGCACCTAGCCTCCGCTCTCCGTTCCCAGCGCAACTCCCCGAGAGGCGGTCGCAAGACCGCCTCTCGGTCGTTCCAGCGGACGTTTATCATGCCCTGCACCCCGGGCCCGCACCTTCCGTCCTGACCGCAGCCAAAGCCGAGGACGCCGTGACGCAGACCGTGAGCGCCCCAGCGCTCGAGATGCGTGGGATCACGAAGCGCTATCCAGGCGTCGTCGCCAACGACGGGATCGATCTCGAGATCCGTCCGGGCGAGATCCACGCGCTGCTCGGCGAGAACGGCGCCGGCAAGTCGACGCTCATGAACATCCTGTACGGCCTCGCCACGCCGGACGAAGGCGAGATCCTCCTCGACGGCAAGGCCGTCACGATCGCCGGGCCGGCCGATGCGATCGCCCGCGGCATCAGCATGGTCCACCAGCACTTCATGCTCGTACCGGTCCTGTCGGTCGCCGACAACATCCTCCTCGGCGAGGAGACGATGGCCAACCCGATCTTCCTTGACCGTCGAGAGGCCCACAAACGCATCGTGGACCTCGGCAAGCGCTTCGGGTTCGACATCGACCCCGAGATGAAGGTCGAAGCCCTGTCGGTCGGCTGGCAGCAGCGGGTCGAGATCCTGAAGGCGTTGTACCGCGATGCCCGGATCCTGGTCCTGGACGAGCCGACGGCCGTGCTGACGCCCCAAGAGACCAAGGAGATCTTCGCGGTCCTGCGACGGCTGGCCGATGAGGGCCATTCGATCATCTTCATCAGCCACAAGCTGTTCGAGGTCCTCGAGATCGCCGACCGGATCACGGTCATCCGACGCGGCAAGGTCGTCGGCTCGCGGATCCCGTCGGAGACCAACGAGGACGACCTGGCCGAGCTGATGGTGGGTCGCAACGTCCAGCTCGTCGTCGACCGGGGTGAGTCCCATCCGGCCCAACCGGCCCTGACCGTGAGCGATCTGCGGGTCGCCGACGATCGCGGCCACGAATCGGTCAAGGGCGTCAGCTTCGAGGTCCGAGCGGGCGAGATCTTCGGCATCGCCGGGGTCGCGGGCAATGGTCAGGAAGAGCTCGTCGAGGCGCTGGCCGGCCTGCGCTCGCCGACCGCCGGGCAGGTCATGGTCGGCGGCAAGGACGTCACCGGCCACGGACCCCGGGCCCTGCAACGGGCCGGGATGTCGTTCGTGCCCGGCGACCGCCATCGCTTCGGTCTGGTCCTGTCGTTCCCGCTCGAGGACAACCTGATCCTGACCCAGTACGACGAACCGCCGTACTCGCGGGGCCTCGTGCGCAACGACGCGGCGATCCATGCCTGGGCCAAGCAGGCCATCGCCGAGTACGACATCCGGACGCCGTCGCCGACCGTGACGGCCGGCACGTTGTCGGGCGGCAATCAGCAGAAGGCGGTCGTAGCCCGGGAGTTCAGCCGCAAGCTCACGACCCTGGTGCTCGACCAGCCGACCCGTGGCCTGGACGTCGGCAGCATCGAGTTCATCCACCGCCAGGTCATCGCCAAGCGCGATGCGGGCGCGGCCATCCTGCTGGTGTCGGCGGAGCTCGACGAGGTCCTCGAGCTGTCGGACCGGGTCGCGGTCATGTATCGCGGTGAGATCGTGGCGGTCGTCGACGGGCCCACGGCGGAGCGCGAGGACGTGGGCCTGCTCATGGCCACCGGCCGCCGTGGCGCAGCCGCCGAAGCGGCGCTGGCTGCCGCCACCCATGTGGCGGCCCCTGAGGCTGACGCATGACGACGCTGCGTCGGCTGTGGGCGCTGGCCGTCATCCCGATCATCTCGATCCTCCTGGCCCTCCTGCTCGGGTCGCTGCTGATCATCGCCTCGAGCCTGGCCATCGGCGAGTCCCTGGACCTCCTCCTGCCGCTGGTCGCCTACGAGAGTCTCCTCGAGGGCGCCACCGGACTCTCGCTGCTCGATGTGAACGCCGCGGGTGTACCCAGCCTTGCCTTCTCGATCGACCCGGACCGTGCCGCGCGCGCCCTGACCAGCACCCTCGCGGCCGCCGCGCCCCTGGTCCTGACCGGTCTCGCGGTCGGGGTCGGGTTCAAGGCCGGGCTCTTCAATATCGGCGGGACCGGCCAGGTGCTCGTCGGCGGGTTCGTGGCGGCGCTCGTCGGCGCCGCGGTCGCCGATCAGCCGGTGCCCATCGCGGTCACCGTGGCGTTGGTGGCGGGCGGGCTCGCTGGGGCCTTCTACGGGTTCATCCCGGGTGCGCTCAAGGCCTTCACGGGTGCCCACGAGGTGGTGTCGACGATCATGCTCAACTCGCTGGCGTTCTTCATCATCGTCGGCCTGGTCAACGACATCTTCAAGATCGCCGGCCCGAGCTTCGCGCGCACGGCCGACGTGGGCAACGCGGCGCTGCCGATCCTGTTCGGACGGAACGGCAGCCTCGGCATCCTGATCGCGTTGGCGACCATCCCCATCACGTGGTTCCTCATCTATCGCACCACGCTCGGGTTCGAGATCCGGACGGTCGGGGCCAACCCGAGCGCCGCCCGGTACGCCGGGATGAGTCCCCGCCGGCTGATCGTCCTCACGATGAGCCTGTGCGGACTGTTCGCCGGCCTGGCCGGGTCGATCGAGATCCTGACGCTCGGCTACTACCCGGCGGTCTTCGGCACATCGATCGGTTTCGCGGGCATCACCGTCGCGCTGCTGGGCCGGGCCCACCCGGTGGGCATCGGGCTCGCCGCTCTCCTCCTGGGTGGCATGCGCGCCGGCGCGCCGGCGATGCAGATCACCGCGGACATCCCGATCGAGATCATCGACGTCATCCAGGGGCTGATCCTGCTGTTCCTCGCGGCCGAGGTCGTCATCCGGCGGACGTTCCGGATCCGCGCCGAGCGGGTCACCCCGGGCGAGCTCGGGACCGTGGCCAAGACCTACGGGCAGGGCTCGGTCTGATGGACGTCCTGTTCGACATCCCGGTCCTCGGGTTCGTGCTGCAGTTCATCGCCTACCTGATCGACGCGATCACGACCACGAACCTCGCTCCTCAGACCCTGCAACTCGCGACGCCGATCGCCCTCGGCGCCCTGTGCGGGATCATGAACGAGCGCAGCGGCATCGTGAATATCGGGATCGAGGGGATGATGCTGACCGCGGCGTTCGTGGGCTTCATGGTGGCGATGGTCGTCCATGAGGCGATGCCCGCATCCGAGCCCACCGCGATCTTCGGTTTCACCCCGGCCCTGGTCATCGGCATCCTGGCGGCCATCGGCGCCGGAATGCTGGTCTCGGCGCTCCATGCATGGTTGTGCGTCACGGTCCGCGCCGACCAGATCATCAGCGGCACCGTCATCAACATCATCGCGCTCGGGCTGACGGGGTACCTCAACCGCCTGATCGCGCCGACCGGGAGCGCCGGCACACTCGATCCCTTCCGCCCGCCCGATTGGCTCGTGGACCTGCCGATCGTGGGCTGGATCTTCAACATGTTCCTGGCGGTCGGCCCGATCACGATGTCGGTCATCGTGTTCGTGATCATCCTGCAGATCCTGCTCTTCCGGTCCCGCTGGGGCCTGCGGACGCGGGCCGTGGGCGAGCATCCCCGGGCAGCGGACACGGTCGGCATCGACGTCCTGAAGCTGCGCTACCGGAATGTCATCCTGGGCGGCATCTTCGCGGGCCTGGCCGGCGCTTGGCTCACCTTGGAGTTCAATCAGTCGTTCCAGAACGGGATGACGGCCAACCGCGGGTTCATCGCGCTGGCCGCGGTCATCTTCGGCCGTTGGACGCCGATCGGCGCGTTCGGCGGCGCGCTGCTGTTCATGTTCTCGGAGGCCCTTGGCATCGCGATCCGGTCCAACCCACCCGAAGGCGACCTGGGCGTCTTCCTGTCCGGCATCCAGGCGGCCTACCCAAGCCTGTACAACAACGCGTTCGGGGCGATGCCGTACCTGCTCACCCTCATCGTGCTCGCGGGCGTGGTCGGTCGGAGCGTGGCCCCGGCCGCCGTGGGCCGGCCGTACGTCAAGGAAGGCGCCTCCTGACGAGCAGCAAGGATCCGATGGCGATGGCCCGGACGAGGGCGTTCCTCGACCTGCAGGAAGGACGCGGCCCGGTCCGGCTCCTCGACGACGACGGGATCGAGATCGTCCTGCGAGCGACCCGCCGCATCGCCGTGATCGGTGCCTCGTCGGACCCGGCTCGACCGTCGTTCGGCGTGTTCCGGTTCCTCGTCGACAACGGTTTCGAGTGCGTGCCCGTGAACCCGAACGAACAGGAGGTCCTCGGGATCCCCGCGTTCCAGACCCTCGCTGCTGCGGTCGAGGCGACGGGCCGCTTCGACATGGTCGATGTGTTCCGCCGCTCGGAGCTGTGCGTGCCGCACGCCCAGGAAGCCGTCGAGGCGGGCGCCACGTGCCTCTGGCTCCAGCTCGGGGTGGTGAACTGGGAGGCGGCCTCGATCGCCGCGGGGGCGGGATTGTCGGTCGTGATGGACCGTTGTACCGCCATCGAGTGGCGGCGCCTGGCCGGACGCCGCTAGGCGAGGCGATCAGGCGAGGCGATCGCGCAGGAGCGCCCGCGTCGACTCGTCCGTGAACACGACCTTGCACGCCGTGCGGTGCATGGCCCGGAGCTGCTCCTCGCTCAGACCGCCGTCCGTCACGAGAAGACGCTCCTCATCCGCGAGCGTGCTCCCGGTCGTGACCGGATCGTCGTCCCCCAGCACGACCTGGCAGCGGGCGGCAAGGAAGGCGTGGAGGGGATGCTCGCGGACGGACTGCGCCGCCCCGGTCAGCACGTTCGAGGTCGGGCAGACCTCGAAGGTGACGTCGTGATCGACCGACCAGGCCAGGATGGCCGCGTCGTCGGCGGCTCGCGAGCCATGCCCGATCCGGGTCACGCCGAGTCCCTCGACGGCCTCGATGACGCTCTCGGCCGGGCCTGCCTCGGCCGCATGGGCGGTCAGCCCCAGACCGGCGGCCCCCGCCACCGCGAACGGCGCTCGATACGGAGCGATCGACGGGAACAGGAGCTCGTCACCGGCGACATCGAGGCCCACGACGCCGGCCCCAGCGGCCGCCGCGGCCGCCCGGGCGACCGCAAGGTTCGTCTCGTCGTCATCGTGCCGGAGTAGACAGACGACGAGACCACTCGGCAGGCCGGTCGCGGCGCTCCCGTCAGCGAGACCTTTACAGGTCGCGGCGATGACGTCCGCGACGTCGAACCCCGGTCGTCGGTGCGTGGACGGCCCGAAGCGCATCTCGAGGAAGTCGCAGCCATCGGACGCGGCATCCTCCACGGCCTCGCGCGCCACGCGGCGCAGGGCCTCGGCCGAACCGAGGACCGGGTACGCGGCGGCTACGTGGGCCAGGTAGACCGTCAGGTCACCGGGCGCGTCCATCTGCAGGGCGCGGTCCCACCCGCCGCTTGGTGCGGGGACGCCAGTTTCCATGGCGATCTCGGCTGCGGTCGCCGGTCGGACCCAGCCTTCGAGATGCGTGTGCAGGTTCAGGCCCACGGGGCGTCTCTCCTCGATCGGTGACGGGCCAAGGGGACGGCTAGAGCGAGAGCCGGACGGCCGCCTCGAGCGCCGTCTCGATGCTCGCGCGCCAGCCGACGGCCAGGCGCTCGTGAGCGGATTCGGCGTACACGCTCGTCCCGGCGACGAGATTGCTCGAGACCGCGCAGATCATCGCGGCCCGCAGGCCCCGCTGACGCGCGACGACGAACATCGCGGCGGACTCCATCTCGACGTTGAGGAGGCCCAGGCCGGACATCTGCTGGGTCCACTCCGGCGACTCGGCGTAGAACGCGTCGTCGGTGATGTTCAGCCCCACGTGGACGGCGAGATCGTGGGCTGGGGCCCGCTCTCGGGCCACCCGCTCCAGCTCGAGGGTGATCTCGAGGTCGGGCACGGCCGGATAGCCCTTCGGGACGTAGGCATCGGTCGTGCCGTCGTTCCGGAAGGAACCCTGGCTGATGACGAGATCGCCGGGCTCCATGCCCTCCTGCAGCGCGCCGGTGCTGCCCACCCGGATGAAGCTCGTGACCCCGACCCGAGCGAGCTCCTCGACCGCGATGGCCGTCGACGGGCAGCCCATCCCGGTGGACGTGACCGTGATCATGCGTCCCTGGTACGTGCCCTTCATCGTGCGGTGTTCGCGCTTATGGGCGACGTCGACGGGGTCGTCCAGGTATTCGGCCACCAGCGGGACCCGGAACGGGTCACCTGGCATCAGGACGACCGTGCTGACCTCGCCAGGGGCCACCCCGATGTGGAACTGCCGGCCACCCAGCCCGATGCTGCTCTTGTCGACGATGGTGCTCACGTGGCGACTCCGATGCGGTGGACTACTTGATCAGGAAGCCGAGGAAGATCAGGACCGCGCCCGCGATCGCGATGGCTCCACCGATCTGGGCCTGCCGCCGCAGGATCGCCATGGCCACCGAAGCTCCGGTCAATTCATTCGTGCGCAGGCCGCCACGCCACAATTCGTAGCGGGCCACGTTCTCGTCCTGGGCCTTGAGCGCCTGGTAACGCGACCACGGTCCCCTGGCTCGCGTGTAGCCGACGGCCACGAGCGCGACTCCGAGGCCCCACAGCAGCAGGTTGATGGGTCCCATGCGCTCCCCTACTCCATCCGGTCGAGGCGTTCGCGCACGGCGGCCTGCACCAGGCCCGCGTTGGCCTGGCCGCGCGTCGCCTTCATCACCTGGCCCACGAGGAAGCCGACGGCCTGGACCTTGCCGGCCCGATAGTCGGCGACCGCGGCCGGGTTCGCCGCGATGACGTCGTCCACGGCGGCCCCGACGGCATCGGTGTCCGTGATCTGGCGGAAACCGCGCGCCGCGATGATGACCGCAGCCGTCTCGCCGGTGCGGGCGTGGGCTTCGAACACTTCCTTCCCGTTTGCGCGAGAGATCGTGCCTGCTTCGACCGCCTTGACGATCGCCGCGAGCTCGGTCGGGGCGACCTGGACCGCGGTGTCCACGCCGGCCGTGTTGCGGAGGCGCAGGTACTCCCCGGTGACCCAGTTCGCGACGGACTTCGCGGACAGCGACGAGTCGGCGGCCAGCGTCGCTTCGAACAGCGCCGTGGCGTCCGGATCGGACGTCAGCACGCCGGCGTCGTACGGGCCGAGTGCCAGCGCCGTCTGGTACCGGGTGCGGCGGGCCGCCGGCAGCTCCGGGAGCCCGGCCCGCAACGCCTCCAGCCAGGACGGGTCCACATGGAGCGGCGGGAGGTCCGGCTCCGGGAAATAGCGGTAGTCGTCGGAGGTCTCCTTCGAGCGCATCCGGTACGTCTCGCCCCGATCGTCCGACCAGCCGCGCGTCTCCTGGACCAGCGGCTCCGAGGCCTCGAGCGCGGCCGCCTGACGGTCGATCTCGTATTCGATCGCCCGCTCCACCGAGCGGAACGAGTTCATGTTCTTGACCTCGACGCGAGTCCCGAAGGCCTCCGTGCCACGTTCGCGCAGCGACACGTTCGCCTCGACCCGCATCTGGCCCCGTTCCATGTCCGCGTCCGACGCGCCGATCGCGCGCAGGAGCAGCTGCAGCTCCTCGGCGTAGCGTCGGGCCTGCTCGGCCGTCCGGATGTCGGGGTCGGTCACGATCTCCATCAACGGTGCGCCGGAGCGATTGAAGTCGACGAGGCTCACCTTGCGGCCATCGGCATCCGTGGCATGGACGAGCTTCGCGGTGTCCTCCTCGAGGTGCGCCCGCGTGATCCCGACGGTGAACGGGCCCTCCGACGTCTCGATCGCCAATCGGCCGGCCGACGCGAGGGGCATGTCGTACTGGCTGATCTGGTAGCCCTTGGGCAGGTCCGGATAGAAGTAGTTCTTGCGGTCCCAGCGGGTGGCGTCCGGGGTCGTGGCCTCGATCGCGAGGCCGGTCGCCAGGACATGCTCCACGGCACGGCGATTGATGACCGGCAGCGCGCCCGGCAGGCCCAGGCAGACCGGGCACACGTGGCTGTTTGGGGCGGCGCCGTCGTAGGCCGTGGAGCAGGCGCAGAACATCTTCGAGGAGGTCCGCAGCTGGCAGTGGACCTCGATACCGATGACGGCCTCGTACCGGGAAAGCGGATCGGCGGCGGATGCGGTAGCGCTCGGGCTCACGGCGCGAGTCTCGCACATCCGTCGGAGCGGCCGTCGCACCGGCCCCGGGAGGTCGCCGAGCCAGGGGGCGGCGGCCAATCTGGATGGGCACGAGGCGGGTATGTCCGACTCCAGAACGAAACCCTGCGAGTTCGTGAGAGCGCTCTCTTGACAGCGGGTGCTAGAGTCACCCTGGAAGCGTGAGAGCGCTCTCACAGCGTCGTCACGAAGGGTACGATGTCGCAACTCGAGACCCCCAGCACGCGCCCACCGGCGACCCTCGACGAGGTCGCGCGCGTGGCCGGCGTCTCGCGAGCCACGGTCTCCCGGGTCGTGAACGGTTCGCCCAAGGTCAGCCCCGACGTGCGACGCACCGTCGAGCGCGCCGTCGACCGCTTGGGCTACGTCCCGAACCGCGCGGCGCGCAGCCTCGTGACCCGTCGCAGCGAGTCGATCGCGGTGGTCATCACGGAGCCCGCGACCCGTCTGTTCAGCGATCCGTTCTTCCCGCGCATCATCCGCGGCATCAGCACGGCACTCGCCGCTCGCGACCTGCAGCTCGTCTTGCTCATGCCGGACGACCCGCAGGAAGAGGCGCGCACCGTGCGCTACCTGACCGGTGGTCACGTCGACGGCGTCATCCTCGTCAGCCTGCACGGCGACGACCCTCTCCCCCAGGAGCTGGCCGCCCGCCGCGTGCCGTTCGTCGTGGTCGGTCGGCCACCCCGCGGCAGCGAGGTCGACCATGTCGACGCCGACAACCGGGGCGGCGCCAAGCTGGCGACCCGTCACCTCGTCGACGGCGGTCGGCGGCGCATCGCGACGATCGCCGGCCCGGCCGACATGGTCGCCGGCCAGGACCGGCTGGCCGGCTATCGGGATGCCCTGACCGACGCGTCCCTCGCCCAGGACCCGACCCTGGTCGCCGTCGGCGACTTCACCCACGACAGCGGCGCCGGCGCGATGGAGCAGCTCCTCGCCCGCCGCCCTGACCTCGACGCCGTGTTCTGCGCCTCCGACCTCATGGCCGCGGGCGCCCTTGGCGTGCTCCAGGCGTCCGGCCGTCACGTCCCCGACGACGTCGCCATCGTCGGCTACGACAATTCACCGGTCGCAACCACCACCCGTCCCCCGCTGACCAGCATTCGGCAGCCGGTCGAGGAGATGGGTCGAGAGATGGTCCATCTGCTCGGCGAGAGCATGGACCGTGGCGACCGGATCGCCCGCCGGGTGATCCTTGCCACGGAGCTCATCCAACGCGCCTCGAGCGCCGGGAGGCGCATGCCCTGAGCCGGCCGGCGACCGGCGGGCACCGATCCGAGGGTGATCGGGCCCCACCCACTTCGGCCTCATCAACGAGAGGTAGGAGATCGCAGAAGATCTCGCACAGGAGGAGTCGATCGCGATGAACCAGTCACGATCCGGACCGCGAGCCTTGATCGCCCTTGTGGGCATCATCGCCGTCATCGCGGCAGCATGCGGCGGCAGTACCGCCTCCACCGCACCAAGTACCGCCCCATCAGAGGCCGCTGTCAGCGCCTCGCCGGAACCGACCCCGCTGCTCACCCCGGAACCCATCGACGCCAGCGTGCCCGGCCCCAACGGCGGCCAGATCATCCGCTGGTTCGTCGGTCTGGGCGCGGGCGGTCAGCCGCAGCAGATCCAGGTCCAGAAGGACTTCGTCACCGCGTTCAACAACGATCCCGCGAACAAGGACAAGGCCTACATCTCACTCGAGATCCTCGACAACAACGTCGCGGCCAACATCCTCAAGACGCAGATCGCGGCCGGCAACGCGCCGGACATCATCGGTCCGGTCGGCGTCGAGGGGCTGAACCTGTTCATCGACCAGGTCGCCGACCTGCAGCCGCTGATCGATTCGACCGGGTACGACATGAGCAGGTACCCCGAGGCCCTGGCCGACTTCTTCAAGATCGGCAAGGGCGGCGCCACGATCGGCGTGCCGTTCGGGACCTATCCGTCCTTCCTTTGGTACAACAAGAAGCTGTTCGACGAGGCCGATCTGCCGTACCCGCCGACCAAGGTCGGTGACATGTACGAAGGCAAGCCGTGGGATATGGCCGCCGTGCGCGAGTTGGGCATGAAGCTCACCGTTGATGCCAACGGCAACGACGCCACGAGCGCGGACTTCGATCCCGCCAATATCGTCCAGTGGGGCTTCGACTCCCAGTGGGCCGACAACGCCCCGACCGCCGAGACGGCGCTGTTCGGCGCGGGCTCGTTCCTTGCCGACGACGGCAAGACCGCCCAGATCCCTGACCCGATGCGAACTGGTATCCACTGGTTCAACGACGGCGTCTGGAAGGACCACTTCATCCCTAATCAGAACCAGGTCAACGGCGACCTGCTGGCCAAGGGCAACCCGTTCCAGTCGGGCAACCTCGCCATGACCGAGATCCATACGTGGTATTCGTGCTGCGTGAACCCAGCGGCACCGGCCGAGCCCATCGTCGGCGACGCCATCGGCTGGGCCGTCGCCCCGTCGTTCGAAGGCAAGACCACGGCCAAGTTGCACGCCGACACGTTCAGCATGCTCAAGACCACCAAGCACCCCGACGAGGCTTTCGCCGTCCTGTCCGCCATGGCGGCCTCCGGCGAGCTCGCCACCATCTACGGCGCTATGCCGGCCGACCCCGCCCAGACGCAGCCGTTCAAGGACGCCATCGAAGCGGCCTACCCGAATGCCGACCTCGATTGGGCCGTCCCGGAGGCGATGCTCGGCTACCCGGACATCCCCAACCACCAGGCTTGGGTCCCGGACTATGCGAAGAGCAAGGCCGCCTGGCAGGCCTTCGGTGTCGGCTATCGAACCGCCGAAAGCACGGACATCGATGCCGACCTCGATGAGCTTCGGACCACGCTCCAGGGCATCTTCGACGCTGCCCCGGACAAGAACCCCTAGCAGCCTCCTCCTCCAGGGCCTCCCGGGCGGTCATCCGACCACCCGGGAGGCCGATCCAGTCCCGACCATCCCGCCCCCGACCGGGCCTACCGAATCCCACGGAGCCGACCAGGACCCATGAGTTCGACGATCGAGGAACTGCCGACCACGCAGGTGCCCGCCGGTCGTCCGTGGCGACTGCGGCCGCCCGTTCGCGAAGCCATGTGGGGCTTCGTGTTCATCAGTCCCTGGCTGGTCGGCCTGGTGCTGTTCACCGCCGGCCCGATGATCGCCTCCCTGGTGATGTCCTTCACGGACTTTAACCTCGTCCGTCCGGATGCGACGAGGTTCGTCGGCCTCGACAACTACATCCGGATGGCCAACGACCCGACGATCGCGCAGTCGATGATCGCGACATTCAAGTTCGCGCTGATCGCAATCCCGGTGACGATGCTCGCCAGCCTCGGGTTCGCCCTGCTCCTGAACCACCCCAAGCTGCCGATGAAGGGCCCGCTGCGGGCGCTGGTGTACCTGCCGGTCATGATCCCGCTCGTCGCCTCCACGCTCGTCTGGACGGGCTTCATGAACACCGAGACGGGCTGGCTCAACCAGATCCTGGGCTCGCTGGGCCTGCCCCAGCCCGACTGGATCAACAGCGAGACGTGGATCTACCCGACGCTGTCGATCATCGGCCTGTGGGCGATCGGCAACTTCATGATCATCAACATCGCGGGCCTCCAGTCGGTGCCCACCGAGCTGTACGAGGCCGCGCGGATGGACGGGGCAGGGGCCTGGAAGTCGTTCCGAAACATCACGATCCCGCTGATGTCGCCAGTGCTGCTCTACAACCTGGTCATCGTCCTGATCGGCACGTTCCAGTACTTCACCCAGGCGTACGTCATGACCAACGGGCGCGGTGACCCGAACAACGCGACCCTGTTCATCAACCTCGTGCTGTTCCGCGAGGGCTTCGTGTTCAACAACATGGGCTACGCGGCCGCGATCGCCTGGTTGCTGTTCGCGATCGTCCTGGGCCTCGCACTGCTGCTGTTCCGGGTCGCGCGGCGTCGCGTCTATTACGCCGGCGACGATCGATGACCACGACCGCGCAGGTGCAGGAGAAGGGCGAGGCACGCAACCGCGCCTTCAGCGACCGGGGCCCGGTGGCGAAGGCCTACCGGCGCTTCCTGGGCAGGTCGATGCTGCTGATGATCACCCTGGTGATCGTCGGCGCCTATCTGCTCCCGCTGCTGTACATGGTCACCACGGCGTTCCAGCAGCCCGGCCAGTCCACCACACCCGGCGCGCCGGTGTGGCCGGCGGCGCCGCAGACGGCCGAGTACCAAGGCCAGCCCTACCCCGTGTACGCGGTCCCCTTCCCGGACGGGACCACGCGACAGCTGATCCTGATCGACGCCGGGCGCGAGTCCAGCGTGTTCGTGGACCCGGCGGCCGCCGACCCGACGCCGATCGAATGGCAAGGCCGGTGGCGGACGCTCGAGCAGGCGTGGACGTTCGCGCCGCTGGTCGAGAACTTCTCCACCGCCTGGAACCAGCTCGACTTCCCGAGGCTGCTGCAGAACACGTTCGGGATCGCGATCCTGAGCACGATCGGCGCGGTGCTGTCGTCGGTCCTCGTGGCCTACGGATTCGCGCGCTTCCGGTTCCCCGGCAAGAACGTGATGTTCGTCGTGCTGATCGCCACGATCATCCTGCCGTTCCAGGTCACGCTCTTGCCCCAATACGTGCTGTTCACGTGGCTCGGCTGGAACGGGACATGGCTGCCGCTGATCGTCCCGCACTTGTTCGCGAACGCGTACAACGTGTTCCTGCTGCGCCAATACTTCCTGACGATCCCGCGTGACCTCGACGAGGCCGCGATGATCGACGGCGCCGGGCCGTTCCGCATCCTGCGCTCGATCATCGTCCCGCAGTCGGTCGCGGCCATCGTCGCCGTCAGCCTGTTCCACTTCTTCTTCGCCTGGAACGACTTCTTCGTCCCGCTCCTCTACCTCGCGAGCACGCCCGAACTGCAGCCGCTCTCGATCGCGATCCAGCAGTACAACGCCCTGTACGCGGAGCAGCCGACGCTCATCCAGGCGGCGTCGCTCATGACGATGGCCGTGCCGATCGTCGTGTTCCTGCTCGCCCAGCGCGCGTTCATGCGCGGCGTCGTGGTGACCGGGGTCGAGAAATGAGCGGGGTGTCGGCGTGACCGGCACGCTCGACCCGGAGGCGGTGTCGGACGACTCGGCGTCCAGCCGGCAGCGCGACACCGCGGCCGGATCGTGGCCAGCCATCCCCGACGTCGCGTGGCGGCGCGCGATCGGGCTTCCCTGCCCCGACGTCGGGCGTCCGCGGGTCCACACGCGGATGATCGACGATGGCGAGTGGGCGGGCATCCCGATGGGCGGCTTGGGCACGGGCAGCATCGGTCGCACGTTCCGGGGTGACACCGCGCGCTGGCACCTGGACATCGGCCGGCATCGTTTCGAGCCGGTCGCGGCGGATGGCTTCGCCCTGTTCGTCGGGCGGCCCGATGGCTCGTCCCGAGCCACGGTCCTGTCCGCCCACCGTCCGCCGGCCGACGTCCTGCCCGAATGGGGCTGGGACCTGCCGATCGGTGCCGGCACCTACCACGCGCTGTTCCCGCGAGCCTGGCAGACGTTCGAGCCCGATGACGGACACCTGGGCATCCGCCTCGTGTCGGAGCAGCTGTCGCCCGTCATCGCCGGCGACCTCGAGCGCAGCGCGCTGCCGGTCGGCGTCATCGAGTGGTGGGTGGAGAACCCGACCGACGAGCCGCTGACCGTGGGCATCCTGGGCACCTGGGCCGACCCGCCCGGTGGGCCGGACCATGGCGCCGCGCCGGGCCGAGCCCACGATGTCGTCGGGGACGGCTCTGGGGGCACCATCGCGATCCGCCTCGGAGACACCGCACCGGACGGCCCGACCGCCCTGCGCGGCACCCTCGCCCTCGCCGCGATCGCCGATGACAGCTGGACCCTCACCGCCCGCGCCGACTTCGACCCGCTCGCCGACTGCGAGCTCTGGAACGACTTCTCCCGGGACGGCCGCCTCGAACGGCCGTCCGCGGCCCCGCCGGTCCGTGCCGCCGCCCCCACGGACGGACCGGTGGGCGCCGCCATCTCCGCGACGACGACGCTCCAGCCCGGCGAACGGCGATCGGTCCGGTTCGCGCTGGCCTGGGATCTGCCGATGGTCGAATTCGGCGCCGGGCGACGCTGGTGGAAGCGCTACACCCGGGATTGGGGCCGGTCCGGGCTCCGGGCGCTGGACCTGGCCCGCCACGCCCTCGCCGAGACCCCGGCCTGGCGCGCCGCGATCGAGGCCTGGCAGCGGCCGATCCTCGACGACCCAGAGCGGCCCGACTGGTATCGCGCCGCGCTGTTCAACGAGCTGTACTTCCTCGTCGACGGCGGCTCGTTCTGGGAGGCGGGCCGGGTGGGAGAGCCGGAGCCGCCGCGCGACGATCCGGGCCACTTCGCCTTGCTCGAGTGCATCGACTACCCGTTCTACGACACGGTCGACGTCGACTTCTACGCCTCGTTCGCGCTGCTCGCCCTGTATCCGGAGCTGGAGCTACGCGGCATCCGCGACCTGCTCGCGGCGATTCCCCACGATGACGCGGAGATCGTGACGATCGAAGCATCCGGACTGACGGCACCGCGCAAGGTCGGCTGGACCGTGCCCCACGACCTCGGCGGCCCGGCCGACGACCCGTTCCACCGGCCGAATTGGTACCGCTTCCAGGACGTGAGCCTGTGGAAGGACCTTGGGCCAAAGTTCGTGCTACAGGTCTGGCGCGATGCGGTCGCCGCTGGCCCGGAGCAAGGGGACGCGCTCATCAGGGACGCCTTCCCGACCGTCGAGCGGGTCCTTGCGGCCCTCGCGGCGAGCGACCGCGATGGCGACGGACTGCCCGAGCACGACGGGATCCCGGACCAGACGTACGACACGTGGCCGATGCGCGGCCCATCCGCGTACGGCGGGTCGCTCTGGCTGGCGGCGACCGCGGCCGCCGAGGCCATGGCCCGCCGCCTCGGCGACCGCGAGGCAGAGGGTCGCTGGAGCGGCTGGTTCGAGCGGGCCCAGGTTTCCTTCGATGTCCGGTTGTGGCGCGACGACCACTACGCGTACGACGACGGCGGCGGCCCGAGCTCGGACAGTCTCATGGCCGATCAACTGGCCGGTCAGTGGTACGCGGACGCGACGGGCCTCGGTCCCCTGCTCCCCGACGATCGCGTGGAGGCCGCGCTACGGACGATCCACGCACGCAACGTGCGCGGGTTCGCCGGCGGCCGGATGGGCGCCGTCAACGGCACGCGCCCCGATGGCTCGATCGACGGCTCGAGCGAGCAGAGCGCCGAGGTCTGGGTCGGGACGTCCTACGCACTGGCCGCGTTCATGATCGGGCGCGGCTTGCTCGACGAAGGCTGGGAGACCGCTCAGGGGGTGGCGGCCGTCACGTACGAACGGGGCCTGTGGTTCCGGACGCCCGAGGCGTACGACCGGGACGGCAACTACCGGGCCTCGATCTATCTCCGGCCGCTGGCCATCTGGGCCATCGAGGAGGCGCTGCGGCGCACCGGCCGGCCAGGCACGCGCTAGCCCCGAAGCAGTCGCCCGGCGTCAGGCGCGGGCGCGCTCGACGAACCGGCCGATCCGCTCGAGCGCGGTTTCGAGCCCGGCGTACGACGTGGCGTAGCACATGCGCACGTGACCGGCACCGGACGGCCCGAAGGCGCTCCCCGGCACGACCGCCACGCGTTCCTCCGACAGGAGGCGTTCGGTGAACGTCTCGTCATCGAGGCCGGTCGAGGTGATCCTGGGAAAGGCGTAGAACGCACCGCGCGGCTCGAACGTGTCCAGGCCCAGCCGATTGAGGCCATCGACGAGCAGGCGCCGGCGCCGGTCGTACTCAGCCAGCATCCGCTCGACGTCCGCCTCGCCATCCCGGACCGCGGCGAGCGCGGCGTCCTGGGCGGTCGTCGGCGCGGACATGATCCCGTACTGGTGGACCTTGACGAGGCCCTCGAGGATGCCGGCCGGGGCGGCCACGTATCCGACCCGCCAGCCGGTCATCGCATAAGCCTTCGAGAATCCGCCCATGAGGATCGTCCGCTCGCGCATCCCGGGGAGGGCGCTGAAGGCTCGGTGGCGGTAGTCGCCGTAGGCGAGCCGGTCGTAGATCTCGTCGCTGTACACGAGCAGGTCGTGGCGCTCGGCGATGGCGGCCAGCTCGTCCTGTACGTCGTCGGGCAGGACCGCGCCCGTGGGATTTGACGGGTAGCCCAGGAAGAGCGCCTTGGTGCGCGGCGTGATCGCGGCTTCCACGGCGCGAGGGTCGAGCGCGAAATCGTCCTCGAAGCGCGTGGCGACCAGGCGCGGCACGCCGCCCGCGAACACGATCGCCGGCACGTACGCCACGTACGACGGCTCGTGCAGGATCACCTCGTCACCCGGGTCACAGGTCGCCCGCAGGGCGAGGTCCAGGGCCTCCGAGGCACCGACCGTGATCAGGATCTCGGTCGCCGGGTCGTATCGAACGCCATATCGGCGCTCCAGGTGCTCGGCGAGGGCCCGGCGCAGCTCGATCGTCCCGTGGTTGCTCGTGTAGTGCGTCCGGCCCTCGCGGAGCGATTCGACCCCGGCCTCGACGATGACCCGTGGCGTATCGAAATCGGGTTCGCCGACGCCCAGGCTGATGACGTCGTCCATGGTCGCGGCGATGTCGAAGAAGCGCCGGATGCCGGACGGTGGCACGGCGTGCACGCGTTCGGCGAGCACCCGCTCGGCCAACGGCGGTCGGCCGATCATCGGTCGACCACGGACATGGCGGCCATGCGCTCGGCCGGCGTGGGCGTCGAGGGATCGGCGAGCGCCGGCAGGTCGGCGGGCTCGAGAGCTCCGCCAGTCCGCGTCGGCGGTGATCGCCTCGTAGCCGCGCGCCAGCCGGAACAGTTCGAGCTCCGACCACGGCGCGCCGATGAGCTGCAGCCCCACCGGCAGACCCTCCGACAACCCGGCCGGGATCGAGATACCCGGCAGTCCGGCCATGTTCACCGGCAGGGTGCAGGCATCCGAGAGGTACATCGAGACCGGATCGGCGAGCCGCGCCCCGAACCGGAAGGCCACGGTCGGCGACGTCGGGGCCACGAGCGCGTCGAAGCCCTGGGCCCACAGCGCGTCGAAGTCGCCCTTGATGAGGGTACGAACCTTCTGCGCCTTGAGGTAGTAGGCGTCGTAGTAGCCCGCCGAGAGCGCGTAGGTCCCGAGCATGATCCGACGCTTCACCTCCGGCCCGAAGAGCTGACCACGGGTCGCGAGGTAGTCGGCCAGGACGTCGCTGCCCTCGCCCAGGCGCGGACCGTAGCGGATGCCGTCGTAGCGCGCGAGGTTGGCGGACGCCTCGGCCGGCGCCACGATGTAGTAGGTCGCGAGACCGTATTCCGTGTGCGGCAGCGACACTTCCTCGACGATCGGCGCCGGCGGCTTGCAGCGCCGCGACCCCCTCGCGCACGCGAGCCTCGACGCCAGGCTCCATGCCGGCCACGAAATACTCCTTCGGGAGGCCCAGACGCTTGCCGCGCAGCGACCCGGCGGCCTCGTCGTCGCTGTGGGCGAGCGTCAGCAGGTCGTCCGGGACCGGTTGCGGGGATGAGGTCGAGTCGCGCTCGTCGCGACCGGCCACGGCATGCAGCAGCGCCGCCGCTCCCCGCACGTCACGGGAGAACGGGCCGATCTGGTCGAGCGAGCTCGCGAAGGCAACGATCCCGTACCGGCTGACCCGCCCGTAGGTGGGCTTGAGCCCGACGATCCCGGTCAGGGCGGCGGGCTGGCGGATGGAGCCGCCCGTGTCCGTCCCGATGGACAGCGGCACGTGGAAGGCGGACACGGCCGCGGCGGACCCGCCGCTGCTGCCGCCCGGCACGCGATCGAGCCCCCACGGATTGGCGGTCGGGCCGTACGCGGAGTGCTCGGTCGACGAGCCCATCGCGAACTCGTCCATGTTCGTCTTGCCGAGGATGACCGCCCCGACCTCGCGAAGCCGTTCGGTGATGTGGGCGTCGTACGGGGCGCGATACCCCTCGAGGATGCGCGAGCCCGCGGTCGCCTGACCGCCCTGCACGGACACGAGGTCCTTGAGGCCGACCGGGATACCAAGCAGTGGATGCAGGGCCGCGAGCGCCTCGCGACCCTCCCCGCGTGCCGCGGCAAGACGGACGTCGGCCGCCTCCGCCTCGGCCAAGGCGCGTTCGCGGTCGATGGTCAGCCAGGCATGGAGACCGTGATCCTGGGCCTCCGCGAGGTCGAGGTGCGCCTCCGTCAGCTCGCGCGACGTGAGCTCGCCGGCCCGGAGTCGGGCGGCCATGTGGTGGGCGTGGAGGCGGGTGAGGTCCGTCGTCATCGGGATGGGCCGTGGTCGATCGATCGCTCGGACGCCGCGTCAGTCACGCTCGCCGAGGATCGCTGGCACGACGAAGAACGCTCCATCGCGTGCAGGCGCGTTGGCAAGCACGGCCTCTGGGTCCATCGACGGCCGGGCGACGTCGTCGCGCAGGATGTTCTCAAGCTCGATCGTCTGCGCCGTCGGGGCGATGTGGTCGGTCGGGACGCTGGCCAGGATCTCGTACTGCTCGAGGATGTGGTTCAGCTGACCCTCGAGGCGCGTGAGCTCGTCGTCGCTGAGCCCGAGCCGGGCAAGGTACGCGACGTGCTCGACGTCGGCGCGCGAGAGGGTGGCCATGCGCCCGATGATAGCCGAGGCTCGCTCGCGGCCGTCCCCGTCCCGGCCGTCCCGGCTCGGTCAGCGGCGACCTGCCGGCGTCAGGCGCTCGATGACCAGGCTCGTCCGGCACCAGTACTCGGCGACATGCTGGAGGTCAACGGGCTCGTTGCCGGTGCGGATCGTTGCGGCGCACGTTGGCGCTGCGCCGTCGTCGAAGTGCGCATCGATGCGGTATCGCTCGTCGTCCCCCTCGCCGCACGCGACAGGGAGCCCAAGGTCCGGCAACGGGAATGCGGTCACGCCGGCGTCGCCGTCCCGGACCGTGATCCTCGTGGAAGCGTTCGCGGAGAGCCACTCGGGGGACAGATCCCAGCCGGGTCGATCCTCCACGCCACACACCAGGTCGATCGTGCCCTCGAACCGGATCGTCGACGATCCGAAGCAGGCGAGACCGTCATGGGCGCGCTCCCTCGCGGTCAACCGCATGAGGTCCGCGACATCGAGGGACGCTGGATCCGGACAGGCGAAGACCGCTCGCTCGAGCCACGGTTCCGCACCATGGTCCGAAGCCGCGACCCAACCGACGCGAGGCACGCCTCCGCCCGCGTCGACCGCCGGAACGACGACCTTGAACCACTCGTAGTCGGCCGCGACGACCGGCCCGTCGATGACCCAGACGCGCGTGCCGATCGGGAGCAGCTCGTGGCGCTCGCTCGTGAGGCCAGGGGCCGATCGAACGCGGAGATCGTCCGAGACCGTGACACCCGCTCCGCCCGCGACGGGATAGTCGGGATCGCCCACGACCCGGGTCACGACGAACCGTGAACGACACGACATCCGCGCGGCCGACGCCGCCAGCGGTTCGGCATCGGGTCCGACAGGCCCCGGACGGCAGTCGCGTGCCGCTGGATGATCGAACGCCCCTTCGATATGGACCATCCCGTTGGGCGGGACGTCAAACGGGGATACCGTGCCGTTCGGATCGAACGCGAGTCGTGGGCCGCCGATCGACGGGGTATCCACCAGGGTGTCAGCCCGGACGCTCAATCCGCCCTCGTCGGTGAGCCAGCCCGGACCGTCCGCGCACGCGATACCCGGGGCAGCCGTACACGGCGCGTCGTCGGGACTCCCGGTCACGTACGCCCGGAGGGTGAGGGGACGGTTGCCGAAGCACGCCACCCGCTCCTGGTGATGCAGGTCCGCCACGACCTGCATCGTGATCGTCCCGCCGGGGCACGCGTCGACCCTGGCCGTGAGCCACGGGGTCCCGTCGTGGTCGCCGCGCGCAACCCAGCCGATCGGCCAGGACGCGTACAGGTTCCCGGGGCGCCATGCCATGACCTCGTACCACTCGTAGTCGTTCGCCACGACCGGCCCATCGAGGATCAGGAGGCGGTCGCCGACATCGAGCAGTGGCTCGTACTTGATCGAGTCGTCGGCCACGCGCGGCGCCGACCGGATCCGCAGCCGGCCAGAAACCACCTCGGCGAGGGTGTCCGCCGCAAGTGGCGGACCGTGCCCCGGTCCGGATGGGGCCTCGCTCGCTCCCGGCGCCGGGGTGCTCGAGGGCGCGGGCGAGTCGACGTCCCCATGCGCCGGGAGCGACGCGGACGGCGGGACGACGCTGAGATCGAGTGGCTGGCGATCCTGGAAAGCGCCCATCGCCCCGGCCGCCGCGATCGTCAGGCCGAGCAGCGCCGCCGCCGCGAGCAGGACCGGCCAGTGGTTCTGGCGCGGCGGAACGAGGGCCGCGCGCATGACACGCTGACGCACCTGCGGCGAGGCGTCGTGCACGGGTAGCCGGTCAAGCAATCGAGCCATGTCGCCGTGGCTGGCCACGATCTCCGCGCACTCTCGACATTCCGCGAGTCCCGCTTCCATACGGCGGCGCTCGTCCGGGGTCAACTCGAAGTCGAGCGCCGCGACGGCCAGATAGACGGCCTCGTGTTCGTGGCTCATCCGACCACTCCTTCGGCCACGAGGAAGGTCCGCAGCCGCTCGCGTGCTCGGAACATCAGGGTCCGCGTCGCTGTCTCCGTGCGGCCCAGCGCGTCGGCGATCTCGCGCCCGGAGTAGCCGTTGGCCGCCATGACGAGAGCGGTCTTGGCGTCGTCCGTGAGGATCCCGAGCGCGGCCACGAGGGCCTCGCCCGTATCACGCCGCAACACCTCGACCTCGGCGGCGACCTCGTCGGGCGGTGGTGGCGCGTGCTGCACGAACCGGCGGGCGACGACGCCGCGGCGTCCACGGCTCGTGGCGAGATTGGAGCACACGCGATAGAGCCAGGCGAGCACGTTGTCCGGTGGGCTGCCGGCGGCGTGTTGCTTGATCAAACGGAGAAACGCCTCCTGGACCAGGTCATCCGCCGCGTCCGCATCGCGCGTGAGCGCATACGCGAAACTCGTGAGGCGGCGCTGGTGCTCGTCGTATGCCGCCATGACGTAGTCCGCACGGAGATCCGAAGCAGTCGACTTTGCGATCCGCCGGATCGGTGGCCCCCCACCGGAGGTGGCGATCTCGTCCTCCATGTCACTTGACGCGATGGACGATGGATTGTGGCAGGTCGCCGTTGCGTCGCCGCAACGTCGTCGCCGGTTTCCCGGGCTGGTCGATGTCTCGGTGCAATGAAGCGCGCATCGGACGGCCCCCAGACGGTGTTCGGGAGGGAGACGTCCAGACCGGCCGCCTGGTACGCCTGATTCCTGTCACCTGGGCGATACCCCTGCGGATCACGGCTCGATGATCGTGGTGGTGTAACGGACAGTGCTGTCCGGGGCGATGGCCAGAACGGTCGCCGAGGAGCTGCCGCCGGACTCTGGCTCGATGGCCAGCGCGTACACGGTGCCATCGGGTCCGACGACGACCGACCAGAACTCTGAACCTGGCCGTACCAGGTCGACGGGCCAACCGGGACGCACCTGGCCATCCGATTCCCACGGCGAGGAGGTCGCCCGCCGACCGTCGTGTCGTGCGCCTCAAGCGCAAGGTAGAGCGTCCGGTCTGGGCCGACGGCCGGGACGACTGACGCTGGGCAATATCCCGCTTCATGCTCGGATTCGAGCCCAGGACGAGCGACCGCTCGCGGCGCTTCGGGTTCGAATGGCCAATCACGGATGGGCGACAGGGACGGATCGAGTGCATAGATGGCCGAATTGAGCTCGCTGTAGACGAAGGTCGTGCCGTCGTGGGCCACGACCGGGGCCTGCGGGCTGCCCACCGTGCAACCGCCTGTGTCCTCTGAGTACTCCGCGGTGGCTACGGGCAGGTGCAGCGGGCGAGCCGGCACGGCGGTCCCGTCTGGTTCGAATGCCAGCGAGCGGGTCAAGCTCGCGTCGGCGACCGTTACCGCGATCCGACCGCTTGGGCCGAACGCGGGACCCGAGGTGATTCCGTAGAAGGAGACGGGCCAGCCGGCGCGCACGCCACGGTGGTCCACGGCCATGATCCGACTCACTCTCACATCGGATGACGGATCGATACCGGATGCCACCCCATAGCCGATGCCATCAGGGCCGATCCTCCAGGTGCAGCAATGGACGATATCCGTGGTACGAGCACCGTCCTCGACACGACCGTCGTGGGCGATCGTCACGAGCCCGCCGCTGAAGGACGGTTGCCCTTCGATCTCGACATCCCCGAGCGACTGGCTGACGAAGAGCGTCAGGTCCTCCCCGACCACCTGAGCCGTGACGAAGAAGCCCTCGATCGACACCGGCCACCCTGCGAGCAACCGGCCGTTCGGCTCGAATGCGAAGGCGCCGATTGGGTCGAACATGTTCCCGTCCGGGTTCTCCATCGTGCAGACGATGCGGACCGAACCGTCATCGACCGGGAGGAGGTGATCGCAGAAGGTCGCGCCGGGCACCGCGACGGGCCAGCCCGCCCGCGGCTTGCCGGTGGAGTCGAGGAGCGCAAGCACGGCTGGGGCGGTGCGCATCGGGATGTGGACGAACAGGCCCCCCTCCGGCCCGGGGGCCATCAGGACCGGATGGTCGGAGTTCTCTCGCGCAGATCCACGGACCGGCAGGTCGGCGGATGCGGGCAAGGGAGGAAGCGATGGCGAGGCGGTCGTGGCGATGCCGGTGTGGGCGCTGGGCGAAGGCGTCATCAACATCCCAGGGGACGCCGACGCTGGCGGGATCGTTGCACTCGGTACCTGGCTAGCGGCGGGCGCACACGCTACGACGAGAACGCCAACGATGATCATGGTCAGGACCCGCAGGAATGAGGAACGCATAGCAACTGCTCCGGGCGGTGTTTAGCAGGGAGACGCGCGACTGGCCGCTTGGTACGCCCGAACGGTGTCACCTTGCCGACTACGTCACGCGGCCCCCGGTCGAGTGCCTACGATGGACCGGTGAAACCGCACCTTCGACCGATGACGGCCGCCGACATCGAGCCCGCCGTCGCGGCCATCCTCGCCGACGACTGGGGCGACCGGCGAGCGTGGTTCGAGTTCGCCGTCGCGCACCCGGAGTGCCGCGCCTTCGTCGCCGAGGACGACGACGGGGCGATCGTCGGCACCGGGATCGTGACGATCAACGGACCCGTGGCATGGATCGGCACGATCTGGGTCGCGCCGTCGGCGCGCGGACGTGGGCTCGGACGCGTGCTCACGGAGACACCGATCGAGGAAGCGGAGCGTGCCGGGTGCCGGACGCTGGTCCTCGTGGCGACAGATGCCGGCCGGCCCCTCTACGAACGGCTCGGCTTCACGGTGCAGACCTGGTACCGGACGATGGAGGCACCCGGCCTGGCCATGGCCCCTGACGACCAGGTCGAAGCCAAGGTCCGGGCGTTCCGGCCCGACGACCTCGAGTCGATGGCGGCGCTCGATCGAGAGGCGACCGGCGAGGATCGCCGCCACCTGCTGGCGACATTCGCGACCCCGGACACGGCCCGCGTCGTCACGGCGGGACCGGACGAGGCACGCGGCTTCGTCATCCGGGCGCCGTGGGGTGGCGGCGCCACCATCGCCCCGAGCACTGCCGATGCGCTCACGCTCCTGCGCGCCCGTCGCGTCGCGGCGGGCCCGGAGCGCCGAGTCCGTGCCGGGATCGTCGTCGAGAACGAGGCTGGCGCCGCCGCTCTCGTCGCCGACGGCTGGACGGAGGCGTGGCGAGCCCCGCGCCTGGTGCGTGGGGACCCGCTCGAGTGGCATCCCGAGCACATCTGGGGCCAGTTCAACCACGCTCTCGGCTGACCCTGCGGCGGCGGACTACGCACGGCTGCGCATGGCCGGTGGCCCAAGAGTCCTGTGGGCAGGGGCCGGACGGATGGGGAATGGTCGGGACACGGGCGGCTCGGCGATGCTGGTCGCACTCTCCCGTCACACGGTCCCATCGAGGTCGTCCAGCGCATGTGGTCCACGCTCCACCGAACACGTCGCCGCCTTCTGGGCGCCGATGCTGAGCGCCCGATCGCGCTCGGCGCCGTGCCCGGTGACGACGCGGCCGCTCACGGCGCTGGCGCAGAAGCCCGCAACGAGCTGGTCATCGCCATCGGGCGTCCGGAGTTCGATCGCCTGGGCGTCGCGCTGCAGAACGTCCTGGGCGGCAAGACCGCCCGACTCGACACGCCCGACCTCCTCGAAGCGGCCCTGACCGAGGCTATCGCCGGCCTTGGCGCGACCGGACAGACCCGGGTCGCGCGCCGACCCGCCGGCCTGTACACGCCCGAAGGCTGGGAAGTCGGTCTCACCGCCACCGACCCCGTCGTCGAAATCGCCATCCGCCGAGCTATCCGGGAAGGGGTATTCGCCGCATGATCGCCGTCAGCTGTCTCCAATGCGGCACGCCCGCCGTCCGTGACGACGCCACCTTCTGCCGGCGCTGCGGACTCCCGTACGGGGACGCCCCCCGCGCCGATGCCGAGCTGCCCACGTGCCCGGTCTGCTACCTCACGGTCGACGATGACGGGCGCACGAACAGCCTCGACCTGCCCGGCCTGCGCGTGGACCTGCGCCACCACATGGGTGAGCACGACCGTCACCCGGTGGGCGACGACGAGTGGCTCGAGACCCTGCGCGAGGGCGACAAGCTCCGCTGGGGACGCTGGACGGCGCCGTTCGAGACGGTCCGCCGCTACCTCGTCACGGGCCAGGTCGACGCGGGCCGCAATCGCAAGCTGGCCCACGACATGATCGTGACCGCGATGACCCAGATCAACCGGTTCGGCGCCAACGCCACGATCTTCGGCGACCAGCCGGAGTGGGAGGCCGCGCGCAGCGCGGTCAGCGAGCTGATGGAGCGCTACGCGACGGGTCGCCGCTAGGCACCGTCCTCACCGGCGAGCAGCCGGCGGAACCCTGCCTCGTCCAGGATCGGTACGCCGAGCTCCTGGGCCTTCGCGAGCTTGGAACCGGCCGATTCGCCGGCCACGACGTAGTCGGTCTTCTTCGAGACCGAACCTGCCGGCTTGCCGCCGGCGGCCCGGATCGCGTCCTCAGCCTCCGGGCGGGTGAACCCCTCGAGGGTGCCCGTCACGACCACCGACTTGCCGGCCAGCGGTCCCGCCTCGACCGCCGCGCCGGGTGGCGGCACGTCCGGGCGTTCCGGCACGACTCCGACCTCGACGAGCTCGCGCAGGACGTTGCCGGTCGCGGGATCCGCGAAGTAGCGAGCCGATCGCGGCCGCCACGAGCGGCCCGATCCCCTCGACTTCCGTCAGCGTCTCGGGTTCGTCCGTGGCGATCCGGCGCAGCTCGGCGTCGACCGCCGCGAACCACGGATCGGGCACGTTGTCGCCCGACGGCGGCGGGAAGTCCTCGGAGCGCACCCTCGTCGCCAGCCAGCGCGCGAGGTCGATGGCGGTCGATTCACCGACCTGCGGCATGCCGAGCCCGTTGAGCACGCGCGCCAGCGGCCGCCCGACGCGCGCCCGAGCGATCCGGCCGTGCAGGTTCTCGGCGCTCTTCCGCGCGAACCGATCCAGCCCCTCGAGGTCCTCCACGGTCAGGCGGAAGAAGTCGGCGCGGGACTTGACCAGGCCGCGCTCCAGCAGCTGGCTGAGGACGGCCCAGCCGGCGCCCTCGATGTCCATGCCGCCGCGTCCCACGAAATGCCCGAACTCCTGGGATAGCCGCGCCGGGCAGGCCACGTTCGGGCAGTAGACGCGGACCGCGCCCTCGTCCTGCACGACCTTCGTGCCGCACACGGGGCACACGACCGGCATCTCGAACTCGCGTTCCGTGCCCGCCACGCTTCTCGGTCAGGGGCCGGACGACCTCGGGGATCACGTCGCCCGCCTTCTGGAGGATGACCCGGTCGCCGATCCGGATGTCCTTGCGCCGGACCTCGTCGAGGTTGTGCAGGGTGGCCCGCGCGACCGTGGAGCCCGCGACCTTCACCGGGGTCAGGTGGGCGACCGGCGTGAGCGTGCCCGTCCGGCCCACGTACGGGACGATGTCCTCGACGGTGGTCTCCACCTGTTCGGGCGGGAACTTGTAGGCGATCGCCCAGCGCGGCGCGCGGCTGACCATGCCGAGTCGATCCTGCTGGTCGAACCGGTCGACCTTGACGACGACGCCGTCAGTCTCGTAGGGCAGCTTGTGACGCTCCTCGCGCCAGCGCTCGGTGAAGTCGATGACGCCCTCGATGTCGAGGCCCGCCTCGTGCTCCGCGTTGGCTGGTAAGCCGAGCGCGGCCAGACGTTCCAGCGCGGACGACTGCGAGTCGATCGACCCGTCGCCCTCTTCGAGCAGCTGGTAGACCCAGGTCGAGAGGAGGCGGCTCGCCGTCACGGCCGGGTCCTTCTGGCGGAGCGAGCCCGCGCCGCTGTTGCGCGGGTTCGCGTACAGCGCCAGGCCGGCTTCCTCGCGCTCGGCGTTGATCCGCGCGAACTCGGCCTTGGGCATGAAGACCTCGCCGCGAACATCGGCCGTGACCGATTCCGTGAGCTTGGCCGGCACCGCCGAGATCGTCCGCAGGTTCGCCGTCACGTCCTCACCGGTCGTGCCGTCGCCGCGGGTCGCGCCCTGGACGAACCGCCCGCGCTCGTAGCGTAGGGTGATCGCCAGACCGTCGATCTTGAGCTCGGCGACGTAGCGGAGCTCCGGGGCCGGCTCCGGGGCCGCGGCGAGGCCGAGACCGCGCCGCACGCGGGCATCGAACGCGCGCAGCTCGTCATGGCTGAATGCGTTCGAGAGGCTGAGCATCGGCCGCCGGTGGCGGACTTCCGAGAACACCTCGCCGCTGGGCGCGCCACCCACCCGCTGGGTCGGCGAGTCGTCAGTGGTCAGCTCCGGATATGCGGTCTCGAGCGCGACGAGCTCACGGAAGAGCTGGTCGTACTCGGCGTCGCTGAGCTCCGGCGCATCCTCGGCGTGGTACAGGACGTTGGCCCGCTCCACGGCCGCTGCGAGCTCTTTGTGGCGCGCGGTCGCGGCGTCGATGTCGAGCGCGGAGGCCGCCTGGACCAGTGCCGGGTCCACGGGCGGGAGCTGGACGGTCATCCGCTAGCCGACGACGTCCAGGTTGGCGAGACTCGCGAGCATCGTCTTGCGGCCGATCGTCGGGTCCTTGAACGCCACCGTGATCTCCTCGTCGCTCCGGGTCAGCTTGGACGTCACGACGATCCCGTCACCCCAGCGGCCATGGCGGACCCGGTCGCCGTCACGGAACTGGCGCTCTCCCGGGATGATCGGCCGCCGCGGACGCGTGGCGACGGGACTCTCCGGCGGGGTCGACCCATCCTCCGCGTCCCCCGTCCCGAGCGTTCCGGACGGGGCACCGTCGGCGAAGGCCTCACGACGGGCGGCGAGGTCACGCGACGGGCGGAACGGCTCGCCTGCGGCCGGGGCGCCTGGCCGGCCGCTCCCCTGCCGGTAGGCCGGCCCGCCGCCACGGACCGGGGTATTGAAGCGGGTGGTGCGGCGCGAACCGAAGACCAGGTCGAGATCGAGATCGCGTTCGGGCTCATCGAGGCCGCCAAGCCGCGGGCCGATCATCAGCTCGGCCGGGATCTCGAGCAGGAATCGCGACGGCACGGCGGCCTGGCCCATGCCCCATGTCGCCCGGCGCCAGGCGTGGGACAGGTACAGCCGGCGCTTCGCGCGGGTGATCCCGACGTAGGCCAGTCGCCGCTCCTCCTCGAGCTGGCGCTCGTCCTCGAGCGCGCGGCTGTGCGGGAACAGCCCTTCCTCGAGGCCCGCGATGAAGACGACCGGGAACTCGAGTCCCTTCGCCGCGTGCAGCGTGATGAGCGTCACCGCATCCGCGTTCCCCTCGTACGAATCCTGGTCGGCGACGAGGGCGGTCTCCTCGAGCAGCCGGTCGAGCGCGTCCTCCGGGTCGAGATCGTCGTAGCGGGTCGTGACGGAGCGCAGCTCGAGCAGGTTCGCCCAGCGCTCCTCGCCCTCCTCGGAGCCGTCGGCGAGCATCGCCCGGTAGCCTGAGACCTCGAGGACCTCGTCGAGCAGCTCCGGGAGCGGCAGCACCGCGACCCGGGACCGCAGCCGGCGGACGAGCGCGGCGAACTCGGCTGAGGGCCGTGCGGGTCCGCGGCGCCAGGCCCTGCAGCTCGCCGCGCCCACCGCGCTCGATCGCGCCCCATGTCGTCGACGGCTCGCCGGTCTCAGGATCGATCGCTGACGCACCCGCGCGCAGCGCCTCGATGGTCTTGTCGCCGATCGCCCTGGCCGGGACGTTGATGATCCGCTCGAAGCTGACGCTGTCGGTGTCCGAGCGCAGGATCCGCAGGTACGCGAGGGCGTCCTTGACCTCACGGCGCGCGTAGAACCGCGTCCCGCCGATGAGCTGGTAGCGGATCCCGTAGCGCAGGAACGATTCCTCGATGGCGCGGGACTGGGCGTTCATCCGGTACATCACCGCGATCTCGCGGGCACGGAACTTCGTGTCCTGCTCGTCCTCGTCGGCGCGTCGCGTGAGGGCCGTGCCGCGACCGCCGATCAGGCCCTCGACCTGGCGCGCGATCCACTCGGCCTCCTCGTCCTCGTTGTAGGCCTCGAAACGCTGGATCTTCAGGCCACCGGCGTTCTCGGTCCACAGCTTCTTGTCCTTGCGCGCGGTGTTGCGCGAGACGACCGCGTGGGCGGCGTCGAGGATCAGCTGGGTCGAGCGGTAGTTCCGTTCGAGCTTGACCACGGCCGTGTTCGGCCAGTCGCGCTCGAAGTCGAGGATGTTGCGCAGGTCGGCGCCGCGCCACGAGTAGATCGACTGGTCGTCGTCGCCGACGACCGCCAGGTTGCCGTACTTCGTGGCGAGGGCCTTGACCCACAGGTATTGGGCGCGGTTCGTGTCCTGGTATTCGTCGACGTGGAGATACCGCCAGCGGTCCTGATACTTCGCGAGGACCTCGGGAGCTTCATCGAACAGCCGGACCGCTTCGAGGAGGAGGTCGTCGAAGTCGAGCGCGCGGGCGATCCGGAGACGCTCCTGGTAGCGGGTCGCGAGGCGGGCGATCGTGCGTTCCCGGTGGTTGGCGGCGTTCTCGCTGAGGAACGTGGGGTCCAGCATCTCGTTCTTGGCTCGGCTGATCGCGCCCAGCACCGCACTCGGGCGGAACTCGCCGGTGAGCGGGAGGTCCTCCTCGCGCAGGACCTGCTTCATCAGCGCCTGCTGGTCGTCCGTGTCGTAGATCACGAACCGCCGGTCGATCCCGATGGCGGTGCCCTCCTGGCGGAGGACACGGGCACACAGCGAATGGAAGGTGCCCGCCTGGACCTCCCGACCACCTTCGCCGACGAGGCTGATGATCCGGTCGCGGAGCTCGGACGCGGCCTTGTTCGTGAACGTGACCGCCAGGATGCGCCACGGCGGCACGTTCTTGACGCCGACCAGGTAGGCGATCCGGTGGGCGAGCACGCGGGTCTTGCCCGAGCCGGCACCGGCAAGGATGAGCAGCGGGCCTTCGGTGGTCGTCACCGCGCGGGCCTGCTCGGGATTGAGCGCCTTGACGATCTGCTCCGCGCGTTCGGCTCGGCGGCGCTCGATGACCGCGGGGTCGGGTGGCGGGGCTGGCGGCGCCGTCGGATCCTGACCCGGGAGCGGGGCGTCGCGCAGCCAATCGGGTTCGGCCGGGCTGGCAGGCGCGTCGGGTTCGGCGGCGTCGGCGAAGCGGGTGCCGGCGCTGGCCGCGGCCTCGTCGAGCGTGGGCTGGCCGCGGCGCCGCCGGGAGGTGGGACTCACCTTCGCATTCTAGGTGGCGGGGCGTATCGGAGCCTTCGTGGCGGGCGTCAGTTCCCGGGCGCGACCTGATCGGGCGGCGGCGCGCTGATCGACACCGGCTCATCCCATTTCGAGAACGTCAGTTCCACCACGGCGGCACCGTTCGCCCCCATGTCCGCGTCGGCCGTCACGCCGGCGAGTCGGTTCGTGTCCTTGGTGACGAGGACGGTCAGATCGACCGTCGCTTTCGCCAGGTCCGGGAGCGGGATGGGAACGGCGAACACGTCCACCGGCTCGAGATCGGCGGCTCCCAGCGCGGCGAGATCCTCGGGCGAGAGCGCGATCTCGACCTGGTAGCAGGTCGTCCCGCCGCAGGCGACGTCCTCGGCCTTGACCGGGTCGAGCTCCTGTCGCGCAAGCAGTCGAGTGATCTCCTCGAGCATGTTCGCGCGCGCGGCGGCCGACGGTTGCGGGATCTCGGCGCCGATGGGCAGCTCCCGGTACAGGGCCCCGGTCAGCGTCGACTTCAGGTAAGCCGTGCCGTCGACCAGGATCACCTCACCGGTCAGGCCGAGCAGGGCCGGTGCCGAGAACGTCGCGCGCACATCGCCGTTCTCGAGGTCCAGGTCGGCGGAGAAGGTCGTTCCGGTCAGCTCGAACGCCGCGGGAGCCTGGGACGCTGCCAGGTCGAGGCCGATCGTGCCATCGGCGGTGCCGTCGATGCGGACCGTCTTGGCGGTGCTCGTGGTCGTCACGGCGGCGGCCAGGATCTCCTCGGGATCGGTCAGGATCGGAAGCGACGGGGCGCTCTGGCATGCGCCGACCGCCAGGGCGACGGCAGCGGCGATGGCGAGGGTGAAGGATCGTGCTTGCGGGACGCGGATGATGGGGGCCTCAGGGTGCGGGCGATCGATCGGCGTCCTTAGGACGCGCGGACAGGCTCCCCGTGATGCGCGGATGTGTCAAACGCTCGGGGCCGGCGGGGCGGTCGGCGGTGGAGACGAGACGGGCGGCGGGGCGATCCACGCCGGCGGCGGCTGGGGCGGTGCGACCGGTTCCACCTGCACCTCGATGCCGCCGATCCAACTGGCTGCGAGGTTGTAGACCAGGCAGGCGATCGCGGTGAAGACCCACCCGATGACCCCGTAGAACAGCACTGCAAGGAGCCCGACGACCAGGATCGAACCGATGCCGCCCTGGGCATCCGAGGCACCGGCGGCACCAAGGAAGGCGAAGAACAACACGAACGGCACGGCGAAGATCGCGACGATGATCATGTACATGAGCGCCACTACGGTGGCAGTCTTCATGACACCGAAACGACGGATCCGGAACATGCGGTGTCCTCCCCTTCGCCCGCCTGGACGGCGCCGACTCCCGTCGAGTATGCGTCGCCACGCAAATGCGCCGGACATGAACCGACCCCCGGGCTGCTCACGTCGACTAGGCGACGAGTCCCCCACCCCGAGGGCCTGATTCCGTCCCAGTATCGTCCTCGAACCTTGCGGTTCCCCTTGCGCGCACCCGGCAGGCGACGGGGACGCGGACGATGACCGCGCCTTCGGTCACAATGTCGAAGCCAAGCGGGCCGACTGGGATGCGCACCGGATCGGGGTCGCGGAATGGAAGCTGAGCGCTACATCGATCTAGAGGGGTTCGCCGGTCATGACTCCATCGCTGATCGGGACGGGGTTTCTCGTCGTCGCAATCGTGGTCTGGGTCGTGTGCGCGATCTACGCGTATCAGAACGCCCCCAAGCTCGGCCGGAGCCGCGCGGTCTGGACGATCCTGGCTGTCATCCTCGGACCGATCGCCTTGATGGTCCTGTACGTGCTGCCGAAGAAGCAGCCGGTAGGTATCGCTGGCCATTCGAACAAGACGGACCCGCGCGAAGCGCTCTACGAGGTCCCGAAGAAGAAACACTGACGCTCGGTGCCACCTTGGGGATCTGCCTCCCCTCGGTAGCATTGGAGGCGGGCATCCCGGACGGATACCCGCCTCTGGTCGCGCTCGAGTCGCCTAGCCCGCTAGCAGACGAAACCAGGCCGGCATTTCAGGACCGAGTTCCAACTGATACCCCAGATCGGCGACACCCCATTCGCCACGTGGATGGCCGCCATGAGACCCACGTCGCGGGTCCCCGTCGAGTCTCCGTTCCACTGAACTTTCAGCGTACCGGCTGCCGCGTACTTCGTGAGGATCCATGTCTCACAGAGGGTGTTGCTGAACCCGAGACCGACACCTAACGCTGTTATGCCGAGGTTCGAAATCGGCACAGTTCGCTGTGCGGTCTGACCGGGGGTCCCAATCCTCCCAGTACCATGTCCCACCGCCGTCTCGGTCGACATGGATCCACGCGTAGTCACCCATCGTGTTCGCCCTCGTCGCGTCGAAGGTCGCGAATCCCGTGATGTTCCAGTAGTCCCACGAGCTCGACTCGCCCGTGATCTTGTGGAGCCTGTAACACGTGTCCATGTATCCACCGTTGTTGCCGTTGGGGGTCTTGATCGTCCTGCGTGCGAAACAGTGCGTTGGCCCTTGCTGGCTCCAACTGGCGGCCGCTATCCCAAGCGGCGAGTCGGCTTCGTTCGACGTTGGGATGGCCTTGGTAGTCATCCGAACCGAGCCATCCTTGCCGAGTCGGATCTCGCTGGCGCTGTAAGAGGCCGGGACGACCATGACCGAACCGTCTTCGAGACGAACGACCCGCAGCGCCTCGGCGGCGACATCAGAGCCGTATTCGTGGAAGCGGGCCTTCGCATCGGCAGCTATGGCTCGCCCGTTCGGGGTTCGCGAGATGTCGTAGCGCCCTCGAGCCTCGGCTTCGATCGAGGCCGGTGTACCACCAGCGATCACGGTGATCGCTGCGACACCAACGAGAATACGGAGTCGTGCGACTCTTCTCACGGTTTCCCTCCTATCCCCTGGGGTTGCGCGCCCGAGGCGCCGGAGGCACCCCCGGCGCGAGGCCTTCATCCTGTTCGCGCTCTCATCGGGGAAGAACCGCGATCACCGGTCGGAGGACTGTCCCAGCGAAGGGCGCGGACAGGTGCGTGAACGGGACTTCTGCCAGAGCCTCCCCTCCTGACGTTGCTTAACGAACGCAGCGTAGGGAGCGACGCTTAGCTGCCACTTATCTGGGATGTGGGCCGGGCCGACGGCCGGAGCCCTCGCTGTCGCTTCGTGCTACGTGGCATGGGCATCCCAAGCCGGTGCGCTCAGCCCCAGGTCATATCGAGCTGGCGCTCGAACGTGGCGTAGCCGGCCCGCGCGAAGGCGCGGGCCATCGGCCCGTTGCCCACGTCGGTCGAGGCGCGAATGCGTGGAACGCCCTGTGCGGCGAGGATCCGCGTGCCCTCGGCGAGGACGTCGTCGACGTATCCCTGGCCGCGGAAGCCCGGCAGCACCCCGATGTACGCGATGATCGCGTTGTACGCGTTGCGAGCCGGAATGACGAACCCGACTGGCGTGCCATCGGGGAGCGTCGCGACCCGCCACCAATCGCGCGGTGTCGTGTACCGAGCCAGCTCGTCGTCGTACTGAGCGTTCGCCTGTTCGGCGGGTGTCATCCGGGTCAGCTCGGCGCGGCTGTGCGCGTCGAGCGTGCCATCCAACACCGTTGTCATCAGGCCGACCAGCTCGGTGCGGTCGGCCACGGCGCGAAACCGCAGCCGCCGGCTGGACGCCGGCACCGGGCCGCCCTTCTCCCATTGCAGGCGGAGGCGTTCGACGAGTGGCCGGGCACCGAGGCGCTCCAGCACGGCCCGCCGGACCTCGACCTCGCGGACGAGCGCCGGGTCCGATGCCCAGTCTGGCGGTAGGAAGCGGATGTACTCCGGCGGCGTCGAGCCAGCCGGCAGCACCGCGCGCATCGCGGTTTTCACCAGCTGGACGCCATCGTCCACGTCGGACACGTCCAGGATGTCCAGGATCAGGGGTGGGTCGTCCGCGGCACGGGCCCACCAGCCGACGCGGCCGACGAGGCGGTTCGCCCGCTGGGCCACCCACAGCCAGTCGAGCCGCCGGCGGCCGGCGTCGAGGTCGCCCTCCAGCTCCTTGTTGAGCACGTAGGGGATCGAACGGAATAGGTCGAGGTCTTTGCGTCCGTGGAGCGCACGGATCGTCAGGTGGTCTTCAGACACGGTGGCCTCGTGTGTGCGGCAAGGTTCACGTCCACGGCTGCGGCGTTCGGTAGCGGTCTCGGGTAATAGCAGAGGCGGGCATCCCGGATGGGACACCCGCCTCTGAACATTCGATCGGAGCCCGGACCAGCGTGGTCGCTGGCGGGCGCGGATCAGGTCGGACTAGAAGTCCATCCCTCCGCCACCGCCGTGCTCGTGACCGGCGCCGGCACCGGCCGTCGCCTTCTCGGGCAGGTCGGTGATCAGCGTCTCGGTGGTCAGCACCATCGCGGCGATGGAGGCGGCGTTCTGGAGGGCGGAGCGGGTCACCTTGGCGGCGTCCACGATGCCCTTCTTGAACAGGTCGCCGTAGTCACCGGTCAGCGCGTCGTAGCCGTGTCCGGCGGGAAGGCTCTTGACCTTCTCGACGACCACTTCGCCGGGAGCGCCGGCGTTCTCGGCGATCTGCCGAGCCGGGGCCTCGAGCGCCTTGCGGACGATCTCGACACCGACCTGGGCGTCACCCTGGAGCTTGATCTTGTCAAGCGCGGGGATGGCCTGCAGGAGCGTGGTCCCACCGCCGGCGACGAGGCCCTCCTCGACGGCCGCACGGGTCGTCGAGAGCGCATCCTCGATGCGGTGCTTCTTCTCCTTGAGCTCGACCTCGGTGGCCGCGCCGACCTTGATCACCGCGACGCCACCCGACAGCTTGGCGAGACGCTCCTGGAGCTTCTCCTTGTCGTAGTCGGACGTGGTGTCCTCGATCTGGGCCTTGATCTGGGACATGCGGCCCTTGATCTGGTCCGGTGCACCGTCGCCGTCGATGATCGTCGTGTCGTCCTTGGTCGAAACGATGCGGCGGGCCGACCCGAAGTCCTCGGCCGTGACCGAGTCCAGCTTGCGACCGACTTCCTCGCTGATGACCGTGCCACCCGTCAGGACGGCGATGTCACGCAGCATCTCCTTGCGCCGATCGCCGAAGCCCGGCGCCTTGACGGCGAGGACGGAGACCGTGCCACGGAGCTTGTTGACGACCAGGGTCGCGAGGGCCTCACCGTCGATGTCCTCGGCGATGATGACCATCGGCTTGCCCTGCTGGACGCCCTTCTCGAGCGCCGGGAGCATGTCCTGGACGCTGGAGATCTTCTTGTCCGTGATCAGGATGAGCGGGCTGTCGAGGACCGCTTCCATCCGATCGGGGTTGGTCACGAAGTACGCCGAGAGGTAGCCGCGGTCGAACTGCATGCCCTCGGTGTATTCCTTCTCGAGGCCCAGGCTCTGGCCCTCTTCGACGGTGATGACGCCGTCCTTGCCGACCTTGTCCATCACCTCGGCGATGATCTCGCCGACTTCCGGATCCGCGGCGCTGATGGCGGCGACGGCCGCGATCTGCTCGCGGTTGTCGACCGGGCGCGCCTGCTTGGCGATCTCGGCGACGACGGCCTCGACGGCCGCCTCGATGCCGCGCTTGACGACCATCGGGTTCGCCCCGGCGGTCACGACACGCAGGCCCTCGGACACGAGCGCCTGGCCGAGCACGACCGCGGTGGTCGTGCCGTCACCGGCGACGTCGTCCGTCTTGGTGGCGACTTCCTTGAGCAGCTGGGCGCCCATGTTCTCGAACGGGTTCTCGAGCTCGATGTCACGAGCGATCGTCACGCCGTCGTTGGTGATCGTGGGCGAGCCGAACTTCTTGTCGAGGACGACGTTGCGGCCCTTGGGGCCGATCGTCACCTTGACGGCGTCGGCGAGATGATCGATCCCGCGCTTGAGTGAACGACGAGCCGTCTCGTCGAAGATCAGTTGCTTAGCCAATTCGTTTCCTCCAGGAAAGTGTCGGGTCGGGGTCGAGGTGGTGGCGACGCGCGCCCTCAGCCCTCGACGATCGCCAGGATGTCCTTCGCCGCGACGATGAGGAGATCCTCGCCGTCGAGCTTGAATTCGGTCCCGGCGTACTTCGCGTACAGGACCTTGTCGCCGGTCGAGACGTCGATGGTGATGCGCTTGCCGTCGTTGTCGAATGCGCCGGGTCCGACGGCGATGACCTTGCCCTCCTGGGGCTTTTCCTTGGCGGTGTCCGGAAGGACGATGCCGCTCTTGGTCATGTCCTCGCGCGGGATCGGCTCGATGACGACGCGGTCACCGAGTGGGCGCAGCTTCGTAGCGGTGGCAGTGGCAGTGGCTTTGGCCAACGTGCAGGTCCTCCTGTGACGGCCAGGGCCGACCGTCAGGCATGGCTTGTCGGAGCAGCGACCCGCCGGAACGGGGCGTGGTCTGCCGGTCCCTCATCTGTGCACCGCTCCGGACACGTCCCTGACTTCTCCCGCCGAGTGGTTCCCGGCCCTCGTCCAGGGGGGTCCGCGATGCATTAGCACTCTCTGTGTCAGAGTGCCAATGCGCAGCCTACCGAACGGACGGTGACCCTGTCAACCCGAGCGCGGTGTCCGTGGGAACGTTCGCTCGTACGCCTCCACGAACGTCGCCCCGAGTGCGTCCGCGGGCACCCCGCGCCGCTCCGCGATCCACGCCGCCGTGATGCGTACGTACTCGGGTTCGTTGCGTCCGCGTGGTGCCCCGGGCGGTGCCAGGAACGGCGAATCCGTCTCGCATCAGGAGCCGATCGGCGGGGACGATCGCGGCGACCTCCGCGGAGGCTTCCTCGCCCGCCCGGAAGACGAGGCCGGAGAAGCTGATCGCGGCGCCGAGGTCGAGCATGGCCCGGGCGTAGTCGACGGGTCCCGAGAAGGAGTGGATCGACGACCGGCGGGCGATCGCCGAAGGCCGCGGCCCATGTGGCGCCGCCGACGCCGGCGGCCCGGAGTTCCGCGAGGAGCGCGTCCTGGGCGTCGCGCTTCCCCGCTGCGGAGCGGCAGTGGAGGATCGCGGGCTTGCCGGTCTCGACGGCCAGCGCCAGGTTGCGTCGCAGGTTCGTCAGCTGGTCCGGGATCGGGCTGAACACCCGGTCGAAGTCCAGGCCGGTCTCACCGATCGCGACCACCCGCTCGTCGCTTGCCCAGGCCACGATCTGTGCCCAGGCGGCGTCGTCGGCCTTGGCCGCGTCGTGCGGGTGAACGCCGACCGCCGCGTCGAGCCAGTCGAACCGCTCGACGAGGTCGAGGGCGCGACGACTCGAGGCCAGATTCCAGCCCGGGACGAGGATGCGCTCGACGCCCGCCAGGCGAGCCGCGCCCAGGACCTGATCGGCGTCGCCCTCGAAGCGGTCGGCGTTGAGGTGGCAGTGCGAGTCGACCAGGCGCATCGGGGCATGGTAGGTGGCGCGCCGCTCGAGGTTCAGCCGGCCTCGGTCTCGACGTCGCGCGGCGCCCGCGCCACCCGGCGCGATTTCTCAGCGTTGGCTCTCGGCCACCGTTCTCGCCTCGAGGCGTCGGCGGGTGACCCTTACGACCCAGGTACGTTGGCTCGAAGCCATCGACCGACACGTAACAGCCAGGATCCACGTCCCACCTGCGCCTTGACGTTGGGATCGTTGGCTCTCAGCCAGCGACGGTAGCCGGATAACCGCTTCGACATATTCCGCCCGATCAGGACGCCTCAGTCTCGGCTTCGACGTCCAGACGGGGGAACAGCGGCTCCGCGGTCGCGACTCGACCAGTTTCACCAGCGTGGGCGCCCCAGGCCAGCTCCTCGAGGATCGGCGGCCCGCCGTTCCCGTCGGGCTGCATACGGATATTCGTAGCCGAGTTGGGCGAGCACTCGTGGCGCGATCGTCGGCATGTACGGGGCCGCGGCCAGCCCGATCAAGCGACAGGTCTCCACGAGGTCGCCCAACAGTGCACGCAGCCGCTCGGCGGCCGCGTCATCGCCCGCCTTGGCGGCCTTGGCGAGCTCCCACGGCTTTTCGGCATCGATCAGCCGATTCGCCGCGCCGCCCATGACCCCGAAAAGCAGGTCCGGCGCGTCGTGCAGCATGCAATCCTCGATCTCGGCGCCGTACGTTTCCGGGATATTCGCCCAGTCCCACGAGAGGCGACCTTCGGTCTCCGGTACGGGATCCGGCCGTTCCCCGTCCAGGTACCGATTCACCATCGACACCGTCCGGTTCACGAGATTCCCGAAGTCGTTCGCGAGATCGGCGTTGAAGCGCCGCACGAACGAATCCCAGGACACCTCCGCGTCGCGATCGAACGGCACCTCGCGCAGCACCACGTAGCGCGCCCCGTCGGCCCCGAACGCGCCCACGAAGTCGTTGGGGTCCAGGAAGTTGCCGCGGCTCTTGCTCATCCGCTCGCCGCCCGCCGCCAGCAGCCAGCCGTGGACCCAGACGTGGCGCGGCGCCTCGAGGCCCGCGCTCCAGAGCATCGCCGGCCAGAAGATCGTGTGGAACCGGGCGATGTCCTTGCCGATGACGTGGAGGTCGGCCGGCCACCACGTGCGCGAAGGCGTCCATGTCGTCCGGAAAGCCGGCCCCCGTGATGTAGTTGATCAACGCGTCGTACCAGACGTAGATCTTGCCGGCCTCCGGGTCCCACGACCCGTCCTCGCGGAGCGCGGTCTCACCGTTCTCGGCGATGGGGAACGGGATGCCCCAGTCACCCGGCGTGCGCTCACGCGAGATCGAGAAATCCTCGAGACCGCCCCGGATGAACCCGAGCATCTCGTTGCGCCGGAAGTCGGGCTGGACGAAGTCCGGGTGGTCCTCGAAGTAGCGCTCCAGCCGCTCCTGGTAGGCCGATAGCCGGAAGAACCAGTTCTTCTCGGTCAGCCATTGGAGCGGCACGTCGGGATGGTTCGGGCAGATCGTCCCGCGCGCCGTCTCGACCACGTCGGTGGCGTTGCGGAAGCCCTCGTTCGGGCAGTACCAGCCCTCGTACGTGCCGAGATAGATGTCGCCGTTCGCGTGGGCGCGCCGGACCATCTCCTGCGCCGCCCGGATGTGGTCGGGGTCGGTCGTGCGGATGAACCGATCGGGGCTGATGAGGAGGGCGTCCTCGGCGGTCTTGAAGTACTCGACCTTCTCGTCGACGAACTCGCGCGCGGGGCGCCCCTCGTCGACCGCGCTCTGGGCGATGTTGATCGAATGCTCGTCGGTGCCCGTCAGGAACCGCGTCTCGTCGCCCTTCATCCGGTGCCAGCGCGCGATCACGTCCGCGCCGATCACCTCGTACAGGGTGTGCAGGCCCGGCTTGTTGTTGGCGTAGGCGATGGCCGTTGTCAGGTAGTAACGGGGACGGTCAGGCATGGGTGGCTTCCTGGTTCGGGGACTCGTGCGCGCGGCGCTGGGCGGGGGCGGACACGGCGGCCGGCCGCCGGCGCGGATCCTGGGTCAGGATCGTCCGGAGCGGGGCCGCCCGGGCATCACCATCGAGCTCCCGAGTCGAACCATGACCCGATGATGCGGGACGCCTCGGCGCCGGGTCAAGCGCGCAGGCAGGAGAACCGACCTAGCCCTCCGGCACGGCCGGTCGGGCCATCGAGGCGACCATCCACGCCACGAACCCGACCAGCACGACGGCCATCAGCAGGATCGCGGACGCGGGTCCGACCCACGCCGCCCCGACGGCGATCGCCACCACCGCCGCGGCAACGACCGCGAACGGCGTCATGAAGCGCCACGACGCCGTCGCTCGATGGAGCAGGCCCATCGCGACCGTGTAGACGATCACCGGGATGGCCACGGACAGGGCGATCCCGGTCGGCGTGAGCGCAACGGCTTCATGCGTGGCATCGATGGCGACCTGGAGACCTGCGCCGAGGGCCGCGATCGCCGCGAAGACGAAGTAGTGGCTGTAGCCCCAGACGATCGCCTGGCGGAGCGAAAGGCTCCGGTCGATCTCGGCCGGGTGCTTGAAGTACGACCACCACAGGGCGAACACGAGCAGCAGGCCGCCCAGCGCCACCGAGAGTAGCGAGATGGAGACCTCGCCGGCCGCCATCGCCATCTGGACGGCCGTGCTCGTCGCGAGCACGCACTCGCCCAGGACGATGATCGTGAAGAGGCCGTACCGCTCGGCGATGTGCTCCGGATGCCACGGCGTCGGGCGACCGCCTCGCTCCGCCCAGATCGGGATCGCCAGGTCCAACGCGCCCAGGATGAGGATCCCGGCCACACCCAGCGGCCCGCCAAGCACCAGGCGCAGCACCCACCCCAGCTGGACCAGCCCGATGCCGACCGCGAATCGCAGCGCCACGGATCGGCCGGCCGGGTCCTCCCGCGCCGCGCGCAACCACTGCGCCACCAGCGCGATCCGCATGATCACGTAGCCCACGACCATGACCCGGAAGTCGAGGCTCTCGAACGCGCTCGGCACGCCGGCCGTCACGACGAGCACGCCCGCGATCTGGACGAACGTGAGCAACCGATAGGCGACGTCATCGGTGTCGTAGGCCGACGCGAACCACGTGAAGTTCATCCACGGCCACCAGATCGCGAAGAACACGAAGAGGTAGTTGAGCAACCCATGGGCGACCTTGCCGTCGACCAGGTCGTGGTGGAGCGCGCCGGCCGCCTGGGCGACCGCGACGACGAAGCACAGGTCGAAGAGGAGCTCGAGCGGCGTCGCCGCGCGATGGGCTTCGTCCGGGTCCCGGCCGACCATCGGGATGTGCCATGGGGTCATGGCAGTCTCGGCCCCCCGGCTCACAGGACCCCTCCGTTCCCCATCGCGAGATGATACCGACGGCGTCGGCGGCTCAATGTCGGAAGTGGCGCGTCCCCGTGATGAGCATCGTGCCCTCGGCGGCATCGACTGCGGCCACGGCGTCCGCGTCGCGCACGGAGCCGCCCGGTTGGGCGAAGGCGCGGACCCCGGCCGCAAGGCACACCTCGACCGCGTCGGGGAACGGGAAGAACGCATCGGAGGCACACGCCGCGCCGACGCGTCGAGGCCACCCCGAGCATCGCGTGGGCCTTCGCGACGGCCTGCCGCGCGGCGTCCACGCGCGAGGTCTGGCCACTGCCCATCCCGACGAGGCGGCGCTCGCGCACGAGCACGATCGCGTTCGAGGTCACGCCGCGGACCAGGCGCCAGGCGAGGTCCAGGTCGAGCTGCTCCTCGGGTGTCGGGGCGCGCTGCGTGGCGCACGTCCACGTCGCGGGGGCGTCCGTGACGATGTCGGGCGTGGTGACCAGGACCGCTCCCCCGGCGGTTCGGATCGAGCCGACCGGCGAGGCGGCACTCGTCGCGACGGCGTCGTCGGACGCCAGGCGCTCGTCGACGAGCACGCGCAGGTTCGGCTTCTTCCCGAGGACCTCGAGCGCTTCGCGGCGTGTAGGCGGGAGCGACGACGATCTCGAGGAAGATCGACGTCAGCGCCTCGGCCACGGCTCGGTCGACTTCGCGGGTCAGCGCCACCACGCCGCCGAACGCGCTGACCGGGTCCGCTTCGAGCGCCGCGTCCCACGCCTCGAGGGGCGTCGCCCGCTCGGCGGCGCCACACGGGTTCGTGTGCTTGACGATGACGACGCCGGGGCCGCGCAACGCCCGACCGAGCCCGGCCGCGGCCGCCGCGTCCAGCACGTTGTTGTACGAGAGTGCCTTGCCCTGCAGCGGGGCGCGCTCGACCCCGAACAAGCCGTCGTCGAGGGCGGTGCCGGGACGGCGATAGCGCGCCGCCGGCTGGTGCGGGTTCTCGCCGTAGCGCAGGGTCTCGACCTTTTCGAGCGCGATCGTGAGCGTCGGCGGGTACGGGTCCTCGGCGGCTTCGCGCAGGCCCGCGTCCACGAACCGGCCCGGCAGCTCCGACGCGATCCGCGCGTCGTAGGCCGCGGTGTGAGCGAACGCCTCGAGCGCCAGCTCGCGCCGGAAGGCGTCGTCGAGGCCGGCGTCACCGTCCAGCGCCTCGAGCACGGCGTCGTATCGGGCCGGCGAGGTCACGATCGCGACGTTCGCGTGGTTCTTGGCCGCGGCTCGGACCATCGACGGCCCGCCGATGTCGATCTCCTCGATGAGCTCGTCGATGGTGATCCCCGGACGCTCGAGCGCCGCGGCGAACGGGTACAGGTTCACGACGACGAGCTCGAACGGTGCGATGCCGGCTCCCAGCAGCTGGCGGCGGTGGTCGTCGAGCCGCCGATCGGCCAGCAGACCGCCATGGACGCGCGGGTGCAGCGTCTTGACCCGCCCATCCAGCATCTCGGGGCTGCCCGTCACGGCGGCGACATCGGTCACCGGCAGCCCGGCGTCGCGCAGCGCCCGCGCCGTGCCGCCGGTCGAGACCAGCTCGAAGCCTCGAGCGACGAGCCCGCGCCCGAGGTCCGTGAGACCCGTCTTGTCCGACACCGACAGGAGCGCGCGACGCGGTGTCGGCACGCGCGCGTCCGCACGCTCGAGATCGATCGTCACGTGCCGGCCGTCGGGCGCCACCCCCAGGGCGCCGGCCAGCAGCAGGCCGACGGCCCGTGGCAGGAGCCGATGCTCGACCGCCCGGATCCGGTCGTGCAGGGCTGCCTCGTCGTCGCCGGGGAGGATCGGAACCGCCTCCTGGGCCACGATCGGGCCGCCGTCGAGCGTGGCGTCGACGAGATGGACCGTGACACCGGTGACGGCGACGCCGTGCGCGAGGGCATCGCGGACCGCGTGCGCACCCGGGAAGGCCGGCAGGAGCGACGGATGGGTGTTGAGGATCCGACCCTCGTACGCGCCAAGCACCGCGGGACCGAGGATCCGCATGTAGCCGGCCAGGACCACGACATCGGGACGCGCCGCCGCCAGCGCATCGGCGAGCGCGGCGTCCTCGCCGTCCGCGACGAGGGCCGTGTCGATCCCCTGCTCGGCGGCCCAGTCCAGGGCCGGACATGCTCGGTCCGCGAAGACCAGGACGATCTCGCCGCCGAGCTCGCCGCGGGTGGCAGCCGCGTGCAGCGCGCGCAGGTTGGAGCCCGCACCCGAGACGCCGACGGCGATGCGGCCCGTGCCGGTCATGCGATCGACTCCAGCGCACCTTCCACGTACCGGGCACCCAACGACTCGGCCGCGAGCACCTCGCCGACGACCGCGCTCTCGATGCCGTGCTCGGCGAACGCGGCCCGCGCGGTGGCAGCTGCCTCGGATGGCAGGACGGCGATCATGCCGAGCCCGCCGTTGAACGTCGCCCGCAGCTCGTCGTCCTCGAGGCCGCCGAGCGCGCCGATCAGGCGCATGACGGAGGGCACGTGCCAGCGCGCGGGGTCCAGGCGGGCGCCCAGCCCGTCCGGAAGCGCCCGAGGCACGTTCCCGGGCAGCCCTCCGCCCGTGATGTGGGCGAGGCCATGGAGGTCGTGGCCGGCGTCGACCACCGCGGCTCGCGCCGCGAGCACGGCCCGGGCGTAGATGCGGGTCGGAGTGAGCAGCACCTCCCCGAGCGTCGCCAGGGTCTCGTGAGGCGCTTCCGCGATCGCCTCGTCCGTCGCAGCGTCCCCGAGCGTCCGGCGCAGGCGGGCCTGGTATGGCTCGGCGAGGTCCAGGTCCCACTGGGCGATCAGCCCGCGCACGAGGGAGAAGCCGTTGGCGTGGAGTCCGGACGAGGCGAGCCCCAGGACCACGTCGCCCGCCACGACCGCGCTGCCATCGATGACCCGCGACCGCTCGACGACGCCGATACAGCATCCGGCCAGGTCGAACTCGTTCGCCTCCAGGACGCCCGGGTGCTCGGCCGTCTCGCCGCCGACCAGGGCGGCACCGGCTTCACGACAGCCGGCGGCCACCCCACCGACCAGCTCCGCGACGTCGACCGGGTCGAGCAGGCCCACGGCGAGGTAGTCGAGGAACGCGAGCGGCTCGGCACCGGTGCATACCACGTCGTCGGCGCACATCGCGACGAGATCGATGCCGATCGTGTCGAATCGCCGGACTGCGGCGGCGATCACGGTCTTCGTCCCGACGCCATCGGTCGAGGCGACCATCATCGGCTCGCGATAGCCCGCGGGGATCGAGAACGCGCCGCCGAAGCCACCAAGGCCGCCGACCGACTCGGGGCGCCGGGTCGAGTCGACGTGCTTGCGCATGAGCTCGACGGCGCGCTCGCCGGCCTCGACGTCCACACCGGAGTCGCGGTAGGCCGAGCGTTCCGACGCGCTCATGAAGCTGGCACCCTCAACGTGGTCCCGTTACCCGCGCACCGAGGTCGGAGGCGGAGCTCCGCGACGCCATCCGCCCGAGGTTTCGGCGGCGCTCACTGGCTCTTCGAGGATGAACTTGCGGCTCGCCGCGTCGTACGGGACGGGTTCGGGGTAGTTGCCGTCGAAGCAGGCGAAGCAGAACCGCTCGTACGGCAGGTCCAGCGCGGCCAGCACGCCGCGGATCGAGAGATACCCCAGCGTGTCGGCGCCGATGAACTCGCGGATCTCGGGCTCGGTCTTGGTCGAGGCGATGAGCTCGGTCTCGATCGAGGTGTCGATCCCGTAGAAACACGGGTGATAGATCGGCGGCGCGCTGATCCGGACGTGGACTTCCTTCGCCCCCGCCTTGCGCAGCAGCTCGACGATCTTCTTGGTCGTCGTGCCCCGCACGATCGAGTCGTCCACCACGATCAGGCGCTTGCCGGCCACGACCTCGCGCAGCGGGTTGAGCTTGATCGTCACGCCCCGGTGCCGCAGACCCGCCGACGGCTGGATGAACGTGCGCCCGGCGTAGCGATTCCGGTACATGCCCTCGCGATAGGGCAGACCGCTCTCCTCGGCATAGCCTGCGGCGGCCGGGGCACCCGTGTCCGGGACCGGCATGACCAGGTCCGCGTCGATCGCGTGCTCGATCGCCAGTTGCTCGCCCATCCGCCGGCGCACCTCGTACAGGTTGCGGCCTTCCATGTACGAGTCGGGGCGGGCGAAGTAGATGAGCTCGAAGACGCACAGCTTCGGGTTCGCTTCGGCGTAGCGGATCGAACGCGGTGGCCGGCCGGGCTCCAGGACCACGATCTCGCCGGGCTCCACGTCGCGGATGAACTCGGCTCCGACGATGTCGAGCGCCGCGGTCTCCGATGACAGGCACCAGCCCTGCTGCGCCTCGTCGTCCCAGAGCGTGCCGTCGTTCGGGCCGCCGACGGCCCGGGCGCTGGCCGGCAGCCGGCCCAGGACCAGCGGGCGGAACCCGTGCGGATCGCGCACGCCGATGACCCGCTTCTGGTCGAGGATCACGAGGGTGAACGCGCCGCGAACCCGCGGGAGGACCTGCTGCAGGGCCGCGACCGTGTCCTCGGCGGGCTCGTCGGCAAGCAGCGCGGTGAGGAGCTCCGTGTCGGTGGAGGCCGGTAGGCGCGACCGGCCGCCGCGGAGCTGCTCCAGGAGCTCGCGCGTGTTGACGAGATTGCCGTTGTGGCCGATGGCGATCGAGCGCCTGGGCCCCTGGCGGTACGTGGGCTGGGCGTTCTCCCAGATCGTGGATCCCGTGGTCGAGTAGCGGCAATGGGCGATGGCCAGGGTGCCGCGCAGGCTCGGCAGATGCCGCTCATCGAGGACCGTGCTGATCATCCCGAGGTCCTTGTAGAGCATCAGCTGCTCGCCGTCGCTGACGGCGACACCGGCCAATTCCTGGCCGCGATGCTGGAGCGCGAACAGGCCGAGGGTCGCGATCGCGGCCGCCTCGGTGGGCTCGGCGCCCGGAGTGACCGCGCCGAAGACGCCGCACATCCCGTCAGCCCTCCCAGCCGAGGGCGCGGGCCAGGCCGTGGTCCCAGGCGTGGCGCAGGTCGGCGATCGGGACCTCGAGCGCGTCTGCGATGCGGCTCCCCCGCTCTTCGCTGGCACCCGTGGCTCCGGCGCCGATCAGCTCGATCACGAGACGGTCACCGCCCACGACGCCCAGCTCCTCGATGGGCAGGCCGTGCTGGAGGGCGAGCAGCATCACGGCCGGGGCGAACCTGGGGCGGGCCGTCAGGACCACGCGCGATGGGCTCTCGCCGAAGAGCTCGACCGCCGGCGATGTGGCGACGGCGACGCGGACCTGCGCGCCCAGCCCGCTCCACATCGCGCCCTCGGCCAGGGCGACGGCCAGGCCGCCGCCTGACACGTCCTGGGCACTCGCCACGAGCTCGCGCGCGATCGCCTCGCGGATGAACGCCTGGAGCGCGGCCTCGCGCCCAAGGTCGAGGGCGGGTGGGCCGTCCTCGACGGCGACGCCGGCCAGCGCCGCGTACGCGGACCCCGACATGCCCGGCGTCGACTCGCCGACGAGCAGGATCGGGTCGCCCTCGGTCACGAAGGCGGGCCCGACGAGCCGGCCGATGTCCTCGAGCAGACCGACCACGCCGATCACGGGTGTCGGGGCGATCGGGCCGTCGGGCGACTCGTTGTACAGCGAGACGTTGCCGCCGGTGACGGGCAGCCCGAGCGCCCGGCACGCGTCGCCGAGGCCGCGGACACCCTCGCTGAGCTGCCAGAACGCCTCGGGGCGGGTCGGGTCGCCGTAGTTGAGGCAGTTCGTGACGCCGAGCGGGCGGGCGCCGGTGATCGCGACGTTGCGGGTGGCCTCGGCGACGCTCAGGGCGGCGCCCAGGTAGGGATCCAGCGCACCGACCGCCTGGTTGCCGTCCGTGGACGCGACCAGGGCCTTCGTCGTGTTCTTGACGCGCAGCACGGCGGCACCCCGACCGGGACCCGCGACCGTGTCCGCCCCGACCGTCGAGTCGTACTGCTCGAAGACGGCGCGACGCGAGGACAGGTTCGCCGTGCCGAGCAGCCCAAGCAGGACGGCACCCGGGTCCATGCCCCGCTCCGGGAGCCGGTCGCTGGGGTCGATGGGGGCGCCGGGAGCCGGTGCGGCGCGCCGATGCGAGGGCGCCGCGGCCAGCCGCTCGTGGACGATCGCGGCACTGGTCAGGGCCGCGGCCGGCATCCGCGCGATCTCGCGCGCCCCCGGTCGGGGCCGGCCCTCATCGTCCAGTCCGCCCTCCACGACCGTGATGTCGCCATCGTCCGTGACCCGTCCGATGACCGCGACCGGCAGCCCCCAGCGCTCGCAGACGCCGCGGACGGCCTCCCAGCGGTCGGGCAGGACCGCGGCGCACATCCGCTCCTGCGACTCCGAGATCATCACCTCGAACGGCTCCATGTCCGGCTCGCGCCGGGGGATCGCGTCCAGGTCGATCACGACGCCCGTGCCGGCCCGATCCGCGGTCTCCGAGGTCGCGCAGGTGATGCCGCCGGCTCCCAGGTCCTGGAGGCCTTCGACGAGGCCGCGCTCGATGAGCTCCAGCGACGCCTCGATCAGCAGTTTTTCGGCGAACGGGTCGCCGACCTGGACGGACGGCCGCTTGGACGGGTCGCTATCGCCGAACGTCGCGCTGGCGAGGACCGATGCGCCACCGATCCCGTCGCGCCCGGTCGTCGACCCGAACAGCACGACGAGGTTGCCCGGACCCGGAGCGGCCGCCAGGGTGAGCTGCCGCTCCTCGAGCAGGCCGATGGCCATGACGTTCACGAGCGGATTACCCGTGTACGTCGGGTCGAAGACGAGCTCGCCACCGACCGTCGGCACGCCCACGCAGTTGCCGTACCCGCCGACGCCCCGCACGACGCCGTCGACGAGGTGCCGCGTGCGCGCGTCGCCCGGATCGCCGAAGCGCAGCGCGTCCAGCACCGCGATCGGCCGAGCGCCCATCGTGAAGATGTCGCGCAGGATGCCGCCGACGCCGGTGGCGGCGCCCTGGTACGGCTCGACGGCCGACGGGTGGTTGTGCGACTCGATCTTGAACGCGACGGCCTGGCCGTCGCCGATCGAGATCACCCCGGCGTTCTCGCCCGGCCCGGCGACGACGCCATCACCAGCCGTCGGCAGCGTCGCCAGCAGAGGCTTCGAGCTCTTGTACGAACAGTGCTCGCTCCACATGACCGAGAACATCGCGAGCTCGAGGTCGTTCGGGTCGCGCCCACCGAGCCGGTCACGGATCGCGTCGAGCTCCTCGTCGGTCACGCCCAGGCGCCGATGGAGCGGCTCCACGGGACGCTCCGCCACGGTCATCAGATATTCACGGTGACACGGCGCTCGCCGACGGCCCTGGCCGCGCTCTCGACGAGCGAGCGGACGATCCCGGCACCATCGTCGGAGCCGAGGATGGCCTCCGACGCGCGCTCGGGGTGGGGCATCAGTCCGGCCACGTTGCCGGCCGCGTTGATGACGCCGGCGATGGCCCGCAGCGATCCGTTCGGATTGGCCGCGCGGTCGTCCTCCGCCGCGGGGTTCCCAGTATCGTCGACGTAGCGGAACAGCACGCCGCCAGCCGCTTCGAGCGCGTCGAGGGCCGCCGCATCGGCGAAGTAGCAGCCCTCCCCGTGCGCGATCGGCATGCGCAGCGGCCCGGCGCTGTCGAGCGCATGGGTGAAGGGCGTGTCGAGCCGCTCGGCCGCGATCGAGACCTCCCGCCCCAGGAACCGCACGTCCCGGTTCCGAAGCAGGGCCCCGGGCACGAGCCCCGCCTCCGCCAGGACCTGGAAGCCGTTGCAGATGCCGAGGACGAGGCCGCCGGCGGCGGCGAACTCGGCGACGGCGCGCATGACCGGGCTGAAGCGCGCGATGACCCCGGCTCGAAGGTAGTCACCGTACGCGAAACCACCCGGCAGGATGACCGCGGCGACGCCCCCGAGCGAGGCCTCCTCGTGCCACAGCTCGACCGGTTCGGCACCGGCTCCCGCGAGGGCATGCACCGTGTCGCGGTCGCAGTTGCTGCCCGGGAACACGACGACCCCGATGCGGACCGTCATGCGTGGCGCTCGCCGGTCGCGGACGGCGGCGAGGCAGGCGAGGCGGTGTCGACGACGCGCCCGCGATCGATTCGATGGCGTACGCCTCGATCAGGGGGTTGGCGAGCAGCTCGCCGGCGAGGCGCTCGACGACGGCGCGCGCCGCGGTCTCGTCGGCGGCATCGACCGTCAGCTCGACCCGCCGGCCGACGCGCACGGCACTCACGCCGCTGATGCCGAGGTGGTCGAGGCTGCCTTCGACCGCGCGTCCCTGCGGGTCGAGGATGCCGGGCTTGGGCGTGACATTGACCGCGTATCGATGGGTGCTCATCGGGCGATGACGTCCTCCGCGAGGTATCGGTCGAAGCTGGCGCGGGTGATCCGCTCGAAGGCTTCGATGTAGCGAGCGCGCGTGCCCGCGACGACGTCGTCGGGGAGTGCCGGACCGGGTGCGGTCTTGTCCCAGGGCTGCGTCTCGAGCCAGTCGCGCACGAACTGCTTGTCGAAGCTCGCCTGCGGGCGGCCCGGCTCATAGGTGGCGGCATCCCAGAAGCGGGAGGAGTCGGGAGTCAGCGCCTCATCGACCAGCATCAGCTGGTCCTCGATCGGCCCGCTGTCCGCGTCTCGGCGCCGTCCCGTCGGAGGACGCGTCCGCCGCTCGATCTGCTCTGCTGCCGGCCCGACGGGCGTACCTGGGTCATCGTCGAGGTCTGCATCGATCCCGAGACCGAACTCGAACTTCGTGTCGGCCAGCAGGATTCCCGCCCGAGCCGCGATCGCCGCCGCGTAGCGATACAGGGCGATCGACCGGTCGCGGACCACTTCGGCGATCACCGCGGCACCCTCGGGGTCGAACGCCGCGTCCCGGCCGATGTGCGCGATCATCGTGTCGAAGTCGATGTTCTCGTCGTGCTCGCCCTGCTCGGCCTTCGTGGCCGGCGTGAAGATCGGCTCCGGCAGGCGGTCGCTCTCGCGGAGGCCCGCCGGCAGCGGGATGCCGCAGACCGTGCCGCGCTCGCGGTATTCCTTCCAGCCCGAGCCGGCGAGGTAGCCACGGACGACCGCCTCGACCGGGACGACCGTCGCGTTCTGGCAGAACATCACGCGACCGCGCCACGTGCCTTGCGGACCGATCTCCGCCCAACCGGCGGGCGCATCGGGGGGATATTCCGCCATCGCGAGGATCTCCACGTCGGTGGCGCGGAGGTGGTTCGGGATGATCCCGGCGGTCTCCGCGAACCAGAACCGCGACAGGCCGGTCAGCACGCGCCCCTTGTCGGGGATCTCGGTCGGCAGGACGACATCGAACGCGCTGATGCGATCCGAGGCGACGAGCAGCAGGCGGCCGTCCGCCAGCGTGTACAGGTCGCGCACCTTGCCCGAGCGCAGGAACCGGTCAGCGGTCAGCATCGGAGACCTCGGCGGCGGCCTTCGGATCGGGCCGCGTCGGAGCGGCCGGGAGTGGCGGGGTCCATGGCGAGGTCGCCGCGATCGCGTCGAGCCTGGCGATGACCGTGTGCACGTTGCGCAGGAACGTCGCCTCGTCGAAGCACGCATCGAGGTCAGCGAGGGACAGGCGCTGGGCCACCACCGGATCGAGCGCCAGTAGGTCGCGCAGCGGCGCCCGCTCGTCCGCCGCGCGCAGCGCCGCGCGCTGGACGATCGCGTAGGCCTCCTCGCGACCGATCCCGGCCTTCTCGACGAGCGCCACGAGGACCCGGCTGCTCGCATGGAGGCCGAGACCGCGCGAGATGTTCTCGCGCATCCGCTCGGAGCGAACGACGAGGCCCTCCAGCAAGCCGGTCGTGCGCACGAGCATGTAGTCGAGCAGGATCGTGGCGTCCGGCAGGATCACCCGTTCCGCGCTCGAGTGGCTGATGTCACGCTCGTGCCAGAGCGGCTGGTTCTCGAGGGCGGTGTGGGCGTAGCCGCGCAGCAGCCGCGCGAGCCCGGAGATCCGCTCCGACACGATCGGATTGCGCTTATGGGGCATGGCCGACGAGCCCTTCTGGCCGGTCTTGAACGGCTCCTGGACCTCGCCGATCTCGGTGTGCTGAAGGTTGCGGATCTCGGTCGCGATGCGCTCCAGGGTCCCGCCCAGGATCGCGATCGCGGCCAGCAGCGCCGCATGCCGGTCGCGCTGGACGATCTGGGTGCTCACGGGGTCGGCGTGGAGGCCGAGCTCGGCGAGGACCTCGGTCTCGATGTCGGGGTCGAGGTGGCTGTACGTCCCGACCGGCCCCGAGATCTTGCCCGTGCCGATCTCGTCTACGGCCGTGGCGAGCCGCGTGCGGCCTCGGTCGACCTCGAACGCCCAGCCGGCCAGCTTCAGCCCGAACGTGGTGGGCTCGGCATGCACGGAATGGGTGCGGCCCATCATCGTGGTGTCGGCCTCGGCACGGGCCCGGGTGACGAGCACGGCCAGCAGCCGGTCACAGTCGCCGAGGAGCCGGTCGCCGGCCGCGCGGAGCTGGAGCGCGAGGCCCGTGTCGACGACGTCGCTGCTGGTCAGGCCGAGATGGAGAAAGCGACCCTCCGGACCGACCTTCTCGGCGACCTGCGACACGAAGGCGATGATGTCGTGGTCGGTGGTGCGCTCGATCTCGGCGATGCGGTCGACGTCGACGCTGGCGCGGGTCTCGATGGCCTCGAGCGCTGCGGTCGGGATCAGGCCACGCGCGGTCTGCGCGCGGGCGACCGCGAGCTCGACCTGGAGCATCTGCTCGAAGCGGGCGCTCTCCGACCAGATGGCACCCATCTCGGCGAGCGTGTACCGGCGGATCATGTGGCGGCTCCGACGGCCAGCGCGTCGGCCCCGATGTCGTGCCGGCGCTGGACCCCGTGGAAGGCGACCAGGTCCGCGCCGGCTTCCGCCTCGGCCCGAGCGACGGCGAGGTCCGGGCCGCGTCCGACGACGGTGAGGATCCGGCCGCCGGCCGTCCGATACGCGCCGTCGTCGTCGCGCGCCGTCCCGCCGTGGAAGACGAGCGCGCCGGCGGAGCGAGCACGATCCAGGCCCTCGATGGGGTCGTCTGGCCGGGGCGCATCCGGGTAGCCGGTCGCGGCGAGCACGATCCCTACGGTCGCGATCGGCAGGACCGGCAGTCGTGCACCGTCGAGACCCAGGGGCCGGGCCGCCTCCAGCAGGCGACCGCCTGCGGCAGCCAGCAGCAACGGCCCCAGCGGGACCGCGAGCCGCGGCAGGATGGCCTGCGTCTCCGGGTCGCCGAACCGGGCGTTGCACTCGAGCAGGACCGGACCGTCCGCGGTCAGCATGAGGCCAGCGTAGAGCGCGCCACGGAACGGGGTGCCGCGTCGGGCCAGCTCGGCCAGGATCGGGCGGTGGAACCGTTCGATGAGGTCATCGGCGGCCGCGTCCGGGAGGTCCGGCAGCGGGCTGTACGCACCCATGCCGCCGGTGTTGGGTCCCGTGTCGCCATCGCCGAGCCGCTTGTGGTCACGGGCGATCGGCAGGGCGAGCGCGTCGCGTCCGTCGCACAGGGCGATGAGGCTGGCCTCACGACCGTCGAGCCGTTCCTCGACGACCACCCGGCCGGCCGCGGCGGCGGCGGCGATCGCCCCCATCGCCTCTTCGAGCGTCTCGCAGACGGTCACGCCCTTGCCCGCGGCGAGGCCATCCGCCTTGACGACGATGCCACGACCGGCCTCGTCCAGCTCACGGGCGAACGCGCCGGCTTCGGCCGCCGACTCGAACGCACCGGAGCGCGCCATCGGGACCCCGGCGGCCGAGGCGACCTCGTGGCAGAACGCCTTGCTCGACTCGATCCTCGCCGCCGCGGCGCTCGGTCCGAAGACCGCGATGCCCGCCGCCTCGAGCGCGTCCCCGACCCCGGCAGCCAGCGGCGCCTCCGGCCCGATCACGACGAGCTCGGCGGCGACCACGCGTGCGGCCGCCACGACGGAGTCGCCATCCAGTGGATCGACATCCGGCAGTCGACGCACCCGCGGTTCCGCCGCCATCGCGTCGTTGCCGGGCGCGACGTACACGGTGTTGACGCCGGGCTCGACGCTCAGCTTCCAGGCGAGCGCGTGCTCGCGTGCCCCGCTCCCCACGATGAGGATGCGGGTCGGCATCACGAGGCCGCTCACGCCGGGATCCCGGGGCGCCGGCGCATGGGCCGGAAGGCCCGCTCGATCGTCTGGGTGCGCTCCGGACCGACCGAAACGAGCACGATCGGCACACCGGCGTGCTCCTCGATGGCCGATACGTAGCGCCGCGCGTTCTCGGGCAGGTCGCCGAGCGAGCGGACCGCGTGGATCGGCTCGGTCCAGCCCGGGAACTGTTCGTAGATCGGCGTCACGCGCGACAGCGCAGCGCCGCTCGACGGCCACGTCTCGACGCGCCGTCCATCGAGCTCGTAGGCGACGCAGATGCAGAGCGGGTCGACGCCGGACAGGATGTCGAGCTTGTTGAGCATGATCGAGCTCACGCTGTTGACCGCAACCGCGTAGCGGAGTGGAACGGCGTCGAACCAGCCGATACGCCGGGCACGACCCGTCACCGTCCCGACCTCACGGCCACGCTCTGCGATCCCGGCCGCGACGCCATCGAGGAGCTCGGTCGGGTACGGACCGGAGCCCACCCGCGTCGAATACGCCTTCATGACCCCGATGACCTCGTCGACCTGCAGCGGCCCGATGCCGCCACCGGTGCATGCGCCACCGGCCACCGGGTTGGACGAGGTCACGAACGGGTAGCTCCCGTGATCGAGGTCCAGGAGCGTGCCCTGGGCGCCCTCGAGGAGCACGTGCTCGCCGCGCGCCAGGGCCGCCTGGACGAGCCACGTCGTGTCGTCCAGATGCTCCTCGAGCCGCTCCCCCCAGCCAGCGGCCAGCGTCGACAAGCGCCTCGACATCGAAGGCCTCGGCCCCCATCGATCCGAGGATGAGGTTCTTGTCCGGGAGTGCGCGCGCGATCCGCTCGCGCAGGACCGTCCGATCGAGGAGGTCCTCCATGCGCAGGCCCAGTCGCCACGCCCGGTCGCCGTATGCGGGGCCGATGCCACGGCCTGTCGTCCCGACCTTGGCGCCCCCCAGCCGTGTCTCGTTCGCCTGGTCCAGGGCCACGTGGTACGGCATGATCACGTGCGCGCTGCGACTGACCCGGACGCGGTCCGTGGAGATGCCGCGCGCGGTCAGCATGTCGAACTCGGCGATGAGCGTCACGGGGTTGACCACCACGCCGTTGCCGATGACGGACGTGATGTGCGGGTAGAGCACCCCCGACGGCGTCAGCTGGAGCTTGAAGACCTCGTCGCCGCGGACGACCGTATGGCCGGCGTTGTCGCCGCCCTGGTAGCGCACGACCATGGCCGTCTGCTCGGCCAGGAAGTCCGTCGTCTTGCCCTTGCCCTCGTCGCCCCACTGCAGCCCGACAATCACGGTAGCCGGCATTACAGACCGCCTACCGAGAATCCGTTCACGAGGCCGGTCAGACGAAGGCGCCGGGCGAGCAAAGGAGCGAGCGCACTTGAGGTGCGTGAGCGACTGGCGGAACCCGGCAACGCGCGGCTGGCCGAGCATCGTGGGCGGCCATTGAAAAAGTCCCGGACCGTCAGGTCTGGGACTTGGATAGAAATATCCCGTTGTGCCCCGCCTACGAGTCGGCGGTGCGGTGCTCGCCGTCTCACCGGACGGCCGATGCGCCCTTCACGCGCGATCGCTTGACCTCCTGGTTCGCGGGAGCCCCGCTGCGGTCGAGGACGGCCGGAGTATAGCAGCCAGCTCCCCTGCGAAACCCGCCGCCGAACCGGTCGACCAGCCGTCGATCCATCAAGGGCCGCGGTACCTATGGCGGGTGCCCGGCGGTACCTCCGGCGAGACCGTCGAAGGGGTGTCCACCGGTAGCCTTGGGAACGTGATGCGCCTAATCGGGGTCCTGGCGCTCGCGGCTCCGGTCGCGATCGGGGCCCTGGCCTTGTTCGTGCCCGACGCCCTGATCTCGTGGATCGATGAGGGGGTCCGCTCGGTGCTCGCCGCGATCGCGGCCGGCGCCATCGGCGTCTCGCTCACCGCCCTCGTGGTCGGCGCCCATTTCCGATTCCGATTCTCCCGCCTGGTCAAGGCCGCGGAGCAGATCGCCGCGGGCGACTACACCATCCAGGTCCCCGCGAATGGCGTCGGTCTGGAAGGCCGCATGGCCGCCGCCGTGAACGACATCTCGGGCGCCCTGGCAGACACCCACGACCGGGCGACGTTCGACCGGCTGACGGGGGTCTCGAATCGCCAGGCGCTGCTGGCCGAGCTGTTCAACGAGGTCGTGCGAGCGACCCGCTACGATCGGCCGCTGTCGGTCGCCTTCGTCGACATCGATCACTTCAAGGCCGTCAACGACACGTACGGCCACAGTGTCGGTGACGTGGTCCTGCGCGGCGTGGCCCAGACGCTGTCCGAGAACCTGCGCGCGACCGACATGATCGGTCGATACGGTGGCGAAGAATTCATGCTGATCCTCACCGAGACCGACGTCGAGGAAGGTGCCTTCCTGGCGGAGAAGTTGCGGACGCTCGTCCAGCGCCAGCGCTATCTCGTCGAAGGCGGCCAGCACATCTCGGTGACCATCTCGATCGGCATCGCCGGTGGCGTCGGCAACAAGGTCCGCATGGAGACCTTGATCCGCGACGCCGACGCGGCGATGTACTCGGCCAAGTCGCTCGGCCGGAACCAGACCTACATCTTCGCCGAGCCCGACGACGACAACCGGGTCCCCCGCGCGCCCATCTCGGCGGCTGGCCGCGCCCGGGCGCTCGAGGTCGGCCAACAGGCCCGTGACGCCGCGACCAACGCCCTCACGTCCGTGCTGCTGCCGCTCCCTCACTATCGTGGCCAGCCCTCGCCAGTCATCGCGACGATCGTCGTATCGATGGCCAGGCAACTCCAGCTGCCGGACGTCGACATCGATCGGCTGCGGATCGCCGCCCTCCTGCACGACGTTGGCAAAGTCGCCGTGCCGAAGGAGATCCTCGAGAAGCCGACGGCGCTCACCTCCGCCGAGTGGCGGACCGTGGTCCAGCATCCCCGCATCGGTCAGGTCATCCTGGACCAGGCCTCAGCGCTCAAGGACGCGGTGCCGATCATCCTCCACCACCACGAGCGCTACGCCGGGCATGGGTACCCGTTCGGCCTGCGCGGCAACGAGATCCCGCTGGGTGCGCGGATCGTGGCCGTCGCCGACGCCTACGACGCGATGACGACCGATCGACCGTACAAGGCCGCGATGTCGCACGTGGCGGCGATCGCGGAGCTGCGGCGTCACGCGGGAACGCAGTTCGACCCCGAGCTCGTCGAGTCCTTCTGCGATCTGTACAGCAACGAGGCGCCAGCGCCAGATCCGGCCGTCCTGGCGATGATCGCGTCCAGTGCGCGCCCACGCCGTTCCGGGGATCACCGCCCCCGGCGCGGTGCCCGTACGCCCAGCCCGCCGGCGCCGGCGGTCGGACGACGTCGTGGGCGAAGCGGCCGCGTCTGGCACGCTCGAGGCGGTGTCCGATACGACCGAGTCACAGACGATGGGGCCTGATGGCGCGCTCGGCATCGCAGAGCGACCGTCGCCGGCCGGATCATCGCGACGTCGGTCCGAAACGAGCAAGGAGCGGACCGTCACGTCCTTGCCCGCGCCCAGCGAACCACGCCCAGGCCGTTCCGAGACGGCCACCCGCTGAGTCGACACGGCGCGCGCAGGTCGTGCGTCGGTGGTGAGTCCGAGTGAAGTCGGTGATGCGGGCCGGATAAGCGGCCGCTGCTAGGGTCCGTAGTGCCCGCCGGTGATTGCCGGCCCCGCCGAAACGATCGCCCCGCCGAACGCCGTACCGCCGAACGCGACCCTCCGCCGGGCCCGTCCGCCGGGGCCGGCGACCCTAACCCCCGCCGCCTTAGGACCCGCCGTCCGAACGCAGGTCGGGACCGGACCATTCCGGCCGACCGGGAAGGAGATCGGACCGTGAACAAGGTCTTTCTGACTGGGCGCCTGACGCGCGACCCGGAGATGCGCAGCCTCGCATCGGGAAAGAACGTCACGACATTCACCGTGGCGAGCAACGAGTTCATCGGAGGCGGCCGCGAGAAGGCCGAGTACCACCCTGTCGTCACGTGGGATCGGCTAGCTGAGATCGCCGGCACCTACCTCGGCAAGGGCCAGCAGGTCGCGATCGAGGGTCGCCTGCAGACGCGATCCTGGGACGACGACCGCGGCCAGCGGCACTGGAAGACGGAGGTCGTGGCCAGCCACGTCGAGATGCTGTCGGGCCGGCGGAAGAAGGACTACGAGGCCCAGCAGTCCGCGGACGCCCTCGTCGCCCAGGCCGAGAAGTTCGGCGACGTACCGCCGAGCGACCCGATCCCCGAGGGCGCCGAGGCGATCGCGCCGGACGATCCGGATGACGACGAGGAGGAGGGCACCGAGGCCGCGGCCTGACAGCCGCTTCGCAGATCCCGCGGCGGCGGCGCGTGTCCCCCTCCCGCGTCGCCGCCGCCCCCGTTCGATGGAGCCCCGTTCAGCGGAACTCGAAGAAGGAGATCGCCAGGATCACGTAGACGAGGATGAGGAGCGAGCCCTCGAGCCAGTTCGACTCGCCATCGAGAGCGATGAGCGCGCTGATCCCCACGGCGGCAAGGCCGACGATGGGCAGGCCGGACCCGGGGCCTGCGGGGGGCCGGCGCGGCGGTCGCAGTCACGCGGACATGCTATCGAGTCGAGAGGCAGCCGTAAGGCCGCGAGGGCGGCGTGCGGACTCCGTGACAGCCACGCAGATGCACGCTCGCGGACATGGCCATCCTCGCCGCGCTGTTCGCGTTCGGATCACGCTTCGTCGGGAAGATCCTCATGACCGCGCTCGGCTGGGCGAGCACGCTGCTGTTCGGGCGCGTACCGGCGTCGCGCCAGTACCTGTTGCTCGGGATCACGTTCGGATCGGTCATCTGGATCGTGCTGCTCGTCGGCGTGCTGATCCCGGACGTCGGCACGTTCCTGCTGCTGTTCATCCCGGATCAGGACATCGTCCCCGAGGTGGTGATCCGTCTGATCATGCTCATCGGGGCACTCGTCGTGCCGGGCGTCATCGGCGCGTTGACCCTCACGCTCTCGAACCCCGGCGGTGCGTCGCGCCAGGGGCGTCGCCGAGGGCGTGGCTCGAGGGTATCCCCTGACGGTTCTCCTGTCCGTGCTGCTGATCTTCCTTGCGGGTCTGGCCATCTTCCGCAAGGCGCAGAGCCTGGCCCGCGGCTGGACCGACGCGCATGTCCCGCTCGTGATCGAGCCCGGCAAGTACGACGAGGTCGCGGCGGATCTGGACCGGGCGCTCGAGATGGCGGGCCTCGAGGTCACGCCGACGACGGCGCCCGCGGCGATGTCGAAGCCCGCGCGATGGCTGGCGGCGGTGGCCGGCACCGGGGCCCACTCGCTGGTCCCCGAGAAGCTCATCCAGCTCGACGGCGAGGACCTCGACATCCTCATCTACCCGATGGACCTCCTGGTCTCGGGCAAGCCGGCCCTCGTGGCGCGCGCCCGGGCTGCGATGGCCAGCCGGCTCACCACCTCGGCCGCCCACCTCACGATCAGTGCGGAGGCACAGGCCGTCGAAGATCGGCTCGCCGCCCTGGGACGGCCGATCACGGCGACACCGGATCGACCCCCACGGTTCGACGACGCCGCCGCGGCGGAGTTCGCCAGCATCGATGAGCAGCTCTCCACGCTCGAGATCCCGTACGAGGAGTGGGAGGTGCTCTACCGACAGCGCCTCCAGGTCGAACGAGACCTGCGCGCCGGGGCGATGGCCGGAGAAGCCGTGATGGGAGCGGAGACGCCGGGTGTCACCGAGGGAGGCGCGCTCGGCGCGCTGGAGGACATCGGCCGGCTCGTGCGATCCGGTGCCGAGGCGGTGCTCGAAGCGGCCGCGGACCGTCGAACCGGCGAGGCGATCGATCAGATGGCCGGCTCGGACTGGCGCTGGGCCGCGCGAGCCGCATCCGTCGCGGCGACGGCAGCCCAGGAAGTGCTCCGCGCCAAGGACGACGCCGAGGCGCCCGACGGTGTGGAAACGGGTACGCCGCCGCGGACCGCGGAGGCGCTGGAGTCGACGGAACCGGCCGCCGCTCAGGAGCCCTCGGCCACCTCGTAGAGACGGCGCCGCGGCAGACCCGTGGCCGCGGCAACACGTTTCGCGGCTTCACCCCGGGGCGTGCCCGCGTCCACGAGCGCCTGCACCTGCGCGAGCGCGGCCGCGACCTCGTCCCGCCCGGCGGCCTCGGACTCCGGGGATGCGCCCGGACCGTCCGCGTTCCCGCCCATCCCGACGACCAGCACGAACTCACCGCGAACGGGGATCGTGCCCTCGCCGACGGCCGTCGCCAGCTCGCCGAGCGTGCCCCGCACGATCTGCTCGTGCAGCTTGGTGAGCTCCCGGCACACCGCGCCGGCCCGCCCCGCGCCACAGGCCGCGGCAAGATCCCGGAGCGTGGCCGCGACCCGCCCGGGCGCCTCGAACAGCACGGATCCCCGGTCGTCCGCGGCGATCGCCGCCAACCGGTCCTTGCGCTCCCGCCCCGAGCGGGGCAGGAACCCCTCGAACGACCAGCGCGGCCCCGTCACCCCGGACGCGGCGACCGCCGCGAGCACGGCCGAGGCACCGGGGATCGGCACGACCCGGCCTCCCTCCCCTGCCCAGGCTGCGACGAGGTCGGCGCCCGGATCGCTGACGACGGGCGTCCCGGCATCGGTGATGAGCGCGAGGTCCGCGCCGCCACGCAGGTGCTCCAGCAGCGAGGCCAGCCGTCCCGGCCCGCTCCGGCGTGGTAGCTCGTCAACCGCCCCGAGATCCCGTGGCGGTCCAGCAGGCGCTTGCTGAGGCGGGTGTCCTCGGCGGCGATCAGCGGCACGGCCGCCAGGACCTCCAGCGCTCGCAGCGTCACGTCCGACGAGGTTCCCGATCGGCGTCGCGACGACGTACAGCACGGCCCCGCCCGGCGCGGCGTCGCCACCGGACGCCACGGCGCCACTCGACGGGGCACCGCCGCGTCGCCCGCCTCGCCCGACGGGGCGCCCTCGCCCGCGTCGCCCCCGATCACTCCCGTGCCGACCCCGGCCGCCGACGCGGGTACAGGTAGTCGACGCCCGCCGTCCGCGGCCCGAGCTTGGCGATCGGCGGCACCTGGCGCTTGAATTCGGCGCCGGCCACCATCCGATCGACCCGCTCGACCAGGTCGCGCTCGAAGCCGAGCGCCACGACCTCGTCGATCGAACGGCGCTTGTCGATGCGCCAGAACAGCAACCGGTCGAGCTCGGGATAGCTGAACCCCGACTCGATCTCGTCGGTCTGGCCGGGCCACAGGTCGGCCGACGGCGCCTTGGCGATGATCGCGTCGGGCACGTCCATCGCCGCGGCCAGCTGGCGGACCTGGCTCTTGTAGAGGTCGCCGACCGGGTTGAACGCACAGGCCGAGTCGCCGAAGACCGTCGTGTAGCCGATCAGCGACTCGGTCTTGTTGCCGGTCCCCACGACGAGCCCACCCCACGTGACCGACCGGTCGTACAGCACGCTCATCCGCATGCGCGCCATGAAGTTGCCGCGGCGCAGGGCAGAGGCATCGGTCTCCGGGCCGTAGAAGCCGTCGACCATCGGCGTGATCTCGACGAGCTCCGACGCGGTGCCCAGCCGGCGGACGACCTCTTCCGCGTCGGAGCGCGAGGCCGGCGACGACGTTCGGTACGGCATGAGCACGCACAGCAGCTTGTCCGCACCGATCGCCTCGGCGATGAGGTACGCCACGAGCGCCGAGTCGATGCCGCCGGACAGGCCCAGGACGGCGCGCTCGAAGCCCGCCTGCCGGAGCTGGCCGCGGATGAACTCCCCGATGACTCGCCGCGCGATGTTCGTGTCGATCGCGAGCTCGGGTGGCAGCTCGAAGGCGACGGGGCTCGTCATCCCTCCGCCTCCCGGCGAAAGCCGATGGGATGTGGCGATCGGTCACCGGGCGCGACGTCCAGGCCGGGCTCGGCACCCGGCTCGCTCGTGGAGTCGTGGGCCATGCCGGCCCGCTCGGCGATGATCCGCGCGAGCTCGCGCAGCTGCAGCTCCGGTCGCTCGTCGCGCAGGAGCGGCAGCCCGATCCGCTCGCGGCGGATGTCGGCCGGGGCGATGTCGACGCTGAACAGGCCCTCGTCGTACATCGGCGCGCTCAGCAGGGCCGCACCGGTCGGCGCGATGACCTCGGAGCCGCCCCAGAACGAGATCGATTCGTCCACGCCCACCCGATTGCAGAACACGACGAACGAGGTCGTGAGCTGGGCGTAGGTGCGCATCAGGGTCCGCCACGACGTCGCGGTGCCCAGGCCGACCTCGTTCGTGGCCGCCAGGTCGCGGCCCGGGCGACGACGAGACGTTGATGAGGATCTGCGCGCCGTCGAGCGCGAGGATCTGCGGCACGGTCAGGTGCCAGAAGTCCTCGCAGATCCCGATCCCCAAGCCGAGTCCCAGGCGGGACGGCACCGCCCGCAGCATGTCGCCCGCCCCGAAGAACCGGCGCTCGTCGAACAGGCCGTAGGTCGGCAGGAACAGCTTGCGGTGGACGTGCCGGATCTCCCCGTCCTCGAGCAGCGCCGCCGCGATGAACAGCCGGTGGTCGGCCGACTCCTCGACGAACGAGACGATGGCGGAAAGACCCTCGGTCGCGGCGGCAAGGTCGGCCAGTCGCGGGTCGTCGAGCCGCAGCGAGACCTCCGCCGCGAGGTCCTGGAGCTGGTAGCCGGTCAGGCCGAGCTCCGGGAAGACGACCAGGTCCGCCTTGTCCGCCCGGGCCTGGTCGAGGAGCTCGTGATGACGGGCCAGGTTGCGGTCCAGCTCGCCAAGGCTGGGCGCGAGCTGCGCGAGCGCCACCCGGATCGTGTCCATGAGCACGAGCATACGCGAACGTCAGCGCCGACCCTGCCGCCTCGAAGGCCGCCGAGCACGCTCAGGGACGCCCGACATGACGCCGCGAGCGTGCTCGGACCTGCTCTTGCACGCTGGCATGGCGGCCCCGCCGGTGCTACTGTTCCCGCGACTCGCCGCCGGACGACGTTCGGCGGCGACTGGAACGTCCCATGCCGCAAGCCAGGGAGGCGACGGGCGGCAGGGGGACATCACGAGGAGGAGTTCAGCGCATGACTCGCTTATCGAGCCTGCCGCTCAGGCTCACCGCGCTGCTCGGCAGCGCTGTGATCATCGCAGCGGCGTGTGGTCCGGCGGCGCCGGCGAGCGTCGCACCCACGTCCAGCACCGGCGTCGCGAGCCAACCGCCCGTCAGCACGGCGCCGTTCGAAGCGGTTTCCTACCCCGAGGACGGCAGCTCCGCCTGCGGGACCGAGGGCTACAACGGCCAGATCGGCTCGATCAAGGCGACCGCCGCCAATTCGGTCGAGTTCACCCTCTGCGCACCTGACGCCGCGTTCCTGTCCAAGGTCGCGTTCACGTCGCTGGCCATCCAGGATTCCGACTTTCCTGACGGAGACCGGTGGCGGTGGCGAGGCCCTGTTCCGCAACCCGAACGGCACGGGCCCCTACAAGCTGAAGGCCTGGACGTCCGGCTCGGACATCTCGCTCGAGACCAACGCCGACTACTGGGGCGATGCGCCCCTGACCCCGGACGCGGTCATCCGCTGGAGCACCGAGCCCGCACAGCGGCTCGTCGAGCTCACGTCGGGCACCGTCGACGGCATCGACAACCCCGGCGCCGACGACTTCACGACGATCGAAGGCAACGCGGAGCTCAAGCTGTTCCCGCGCACCGCGCTGAACATCATGTACGTCGGCATGAACAACACCAAGGAATTCTGGGACAACGAGAAGGTCCGCCAGGCGATCGCCATGGGCATCGACCGACAGCGGATCGTCGACACGTTCTACCCGCCCGGATCGTCGGTCGCGTCGCACTTCACGCCGTGCGACATCCCCGGCGGCTGCACCGGTGACGAGTGGTACGAGTTCGATGCCGCGGCGGCCAAGGACCTCCTGACCGAGGCCGGCTACCCGGACGGCTTCACGACGAAGCTCCACCTGCGGGCCCTGCCGCGTGGCTACATCGCCGCCCCGGTCGATGTCGCGACCGACATCCAGGACCAGCTCAAGACCAACCTGAACATCACCGCCGAGATCGACGTCCAGGACGACACGACCTACCTCACCACGGCGAGCCGCGGCGAGCTGGACGGCCTGTTCATCCTCGGCTGGGGTGCGGACTATCCGGACGTCACCAACTTCCTCGATGTGTTCTTCGGCGTCGGTGCCGACGAAAGCCTCGGCGCGAAGTTCGACGACATCACCGAACCCCTCAAGGAGGGCGGGCAGACGGCCGATCAGGCCGCTCGTGACGCCGCCTACACCATCGCCAACAACAACATCAAGACGCACGTGCCGCTCGTCCCGATCGCGCACGGCGGCTCGGCCACGGTCTTCCGTGCCGACGTCGAGGGCGCGCACTCGTCGCCGCTGGGCAACGAGGCGCTGTTCGCGATGAAGGCCGGCGACCGCAACCAGATCGTCTGGCTGCAGGGCGGCGAGCCCGGTGGCCTGTACTGCGCCGACGAGACCGACGGCGAGGCCCTCCGGGTCTGCGAGCAGATCATGGAGCCGCTGTACTCGTACAAGATCGGTGGCACCGAGCCGGAGCCGCTCCTGGCGACCGCATGCGAGGCGAACGCCGACTCGACCGTGTGGACCTGCACCCTCCGCGATGGTGTCGTGTTCCACAACGGCGCCACGTTCGACGCCGAGGATGTCGTTACCTCGTTCGCCGTCCAGTGGGACGCCGAGCACCCGCTCCACGTCGGACGGGAAGGCCTGTTCGAGTACTGGGGCTACCTGTTCGGTGGGAACCTGAACCCGCCGCCACCCGCACCCTGACCTCGATCTGAGGATCGCTTGACGAAGGGGCGCCACGCCGTGGCGTCCCTTCGTTCGTTACCCGCACGATGGGGCGAGCTCGGCTGACTCGATGATCAGATTCATCATCCGGCGCGTGCTTCTGAGCATCCCGGTCCTGATCGGGATCGTCTTCCTCGTGTTCGCGCTCGCCCGCATCATCCCGGGCGACCCGTGCTCGGCGGCGCTGGGCGAGCGGGCCAATCCCGAGACCTGCGAGCAGTACGCGATCGAGCACGGCCTCGACAAGGCCATCATCCCCGGAGTCTTCCGCGTCGATGGCCAGATCGAGGTGCGCCTCGCCGAGGTCCCGGCGACGCTCATCGACAACCAGTTCGTCATCTATCTCCAGAGCATCGCCGCGGGCGAGTTCGGCGAATCGTCGAAGTTCGGCCTGCCGGTGACCGACCTCCTGATCCAACGCCTGCCCGACGACCGTGGAGCTGACGCTCTACGCGCTGATGTTCGCGATCATCGTGGGCATCACCCTCGGCAGTCATCTCCGCGTACCGGCGCAACTCCGCCGCCGACGTCGGCACCATGCTCATCGCCAACCTCGGCGTCTCGACGCCGGTCTTCGTGCTGGGCCTGCTGCTCGCGTACTTCTTCGCCGTCACGTTCAACGGCACCCCGTTCGAGCTGCCGCCGTCGGGTCGCGCTGCCGGCCGGCACCGTCGGTCCCGGCGCTGGCCGAGGTGTGGGGCCTGGAGGATCTCGACGGGCCGCTGCGCGCCGATCGATCGACTTCCTGTCGAACATCTACACGTTCAATGCGATCGTGCCGCCTCGATGGCGAGCTCCTCGCCGACACGGTGCGACACATGATCCTGCCCGCCCTGGCCCTCGGCACGATCCCCCTGGCGATCATCGCGCGGATGACCCGCTCGAGCCTGCTCGACGAGCTCGGGCTCGACTACGTCCGGACCGCTCGGGCCAAGGGCCTGAGCGATCGGCCGGTCGTCATGAAGCACGCGCTTCCGCAACGCGATCCTGCCGGTCGTGACGATCATCGGGCTGCAGTTCGGCGGTCTCTTCGGCGGGGCCGTCCTGACCGAGACGATCTTCAACCTCGCCGGTGTGGGCCGGGCGGTGACCGAGGCCATCGGCGCCCGTGACTACGCGGTCATCCAGGGCTTCACGCTCGTCATCGCGATCGGGCTTCGTCGTGGTGAACCTGCTCGTCGACATCTCGTACGCCTATCTCGACCCGCGGATCCGGTTGAGCTGACGATGGCCGTCACGACGCCTCCCGCCATGGAGCTCCTCGACGAACGGGAACGACGCTCGGGTCGCTCCTCCATCTGGCGAGACACGCTCGGCAACCTGCTGCCGCCAGCGGAACGCCGTCGTCGGTGGCACGGTCCTGGCCTTCTTCATCTTCACCGCGGTCTTCGCGGATGTGATCGCCACGCATCCCCCGAACCAGGTCCTCATCGGGGTCGAAGGCGCCAAGAAGCTCGCGCCCCCGTGCATCCACCTGTTCGGTTGCCCGGAGACCCAGCCGGAGCACTACTTCGGCATCGATGGCAACGTCCGCGACGTGTTCAGCCGGGTCGTGCACGGCACGCGCATCTCGCTCCGGATCGGCTTCGTGACGGTCGGGTTCGCCATCCTCATCGGCGGCTTCATCGGCGCGCTGGCGGGCTACGCCGGCGGCAAGCTCGACAACTTCCTGATGCGGATCATGGACGTGCTGCTCGCCTTTCCCGTCCCTGCTCCTGGCGATCGCCATCGTGACCGTGCTCGGCAGCGGGCTCGTCAATGCCCAGCTGGCGATCGGCATCGTCGCGATCCCGATCTACGCGCGGATCATGCGTGGCTCCGTGATCTCGATCCGCGAGCGCGACTTCGTGACCGCATCGCGGGCGCTCGGCGAGTCGTCGTTCGGGCTCCTCGTCCGCCGGATCATCCCGAATGCGCTCACGCCGATGATCGTCCAGGGCACGCTCGGCATCGCGGCGGCGGTCCTCGAGGTCGCCGCCCTGTCGTTCCTGGGCCTGGGCACGCAACCGCCGGACGCGGAGTGGGGCTCCATGATCGGCCTCGCCCGCAACACGATGTTCGCGGCGCCGCATCTCGTGCTGTTCCCGGGGCTCGCGCTCGCGCTGACGGTCCTCGCCTTCAACCTGCTCGGCGACGGGCTGCGCGACGCGCTCGACCCGAGGCTCAACCGATGACGGACGAGACCACGACCACGCTGCCCGAGACCCTCGGCGTCTCCCTGGACGAGACCGTCATCGAGGAGATCCGGCCGGCGTCGGAACGCAAGCGGCGGCGGGAGCGCGGCGAGAAGCCGCTGCTCGAGGTGAAGGGCCTGCGGACGTCCTTCTTCACCCGCGACGGCGTCGTGCGGGCGGTCGACGGCATCGACTTCCACGTCGATCGTGGCGAGATCATGGGCCTCGTCGGTGAGTCCGGCTGCGGCAAGAGCGTGACCAGCCTGTCGATCATGCGGCTGATCGCCAAGCCCGGCCGCATCGAGGGCGGCGAGATCCTGTTCGACGGCCAGGACCTGCTGAAGCTCTCGGACGACGACATGCGCAAGATCCGCGGTGACCGGATCAGCATGATCTTCCAGCAGCCGACCTCGTCGTTGAACCCGGTCTGGGACGTCGGACGCCAGATCGAGGAGGTCCTGCGCATCCATCGCGGGATGAAGGGCAAGGTCGCGCATTCGCGTGCCGAAGAGCTCCTGAAGATGGTCGGCATCCCGGACCCCGCGCGCCGGCTCAAGAACTTCCCGCACGAGATGTCAGGGGGCATGGCCCAGCGCGTGATGATCGCGATGGCCCTCGCCTGCGAACCGGAGCTGCTCATCGCGGACGAGCCGACGACCGCGCTCGACGTCACGATCCAGGCCCAGATCCTCGACCTGATGCGGAACCTGCGCGACGAGACGGGGACGGCGATCGTGCTCATCACCCACGACCTCGGGGTCGTCGCCGAGATGTGCGACCGGGTCGCCGTGATGTACGCCGGCGAGATCGTCGAGCACACCGACGTCACGTCGCTGTTCCGGCGGCCCCTCCACCCCTACACGCAGGGCCTCATCGGCTCCATCCCGGTCGTCGGGGCGGTCCAGGAGGAGCTGGCCGTCATCCCGGGCAACGTCCCCAACCTCATCGACCTCCCGAAGGGCTGCCGGTTCGCACCGCGCTGCGCGACCAAGATCGAGGAAGACGTCGCGATCGCGAACGAGGTCCATCCGTTGCTCCGGCCGGTCGATCCGGGTCACCAGGTCCGCTGCTGGCTCTACCACGATGCCGCGGGCGGCCTCATGCCACGTGGCGAGCATGGCGAGCGGATCGGGCCGCTGCCGGTTCGGGCAGATAGCGGGTTCGGCGCATGACGGCCGCCCAGACCGTGCCGTCCCAGCCCGTCGCTCCCGGCCCCGGCCCCGCTGGCCACGCCGGCCCGCCGCTCGTCGAGGTCAAGGACCTCGTCAAGCACTTCCCGGTCCGCGGCGGGATCCTCCAGCGGCAGGTCGGCCTCGTCCAGGCCGTGGACGGGGTCAGCTTCGAGATCCGCCGTGGCGAAACGCTCGGGCTCGTCGGCGAGTCGGGCTGCGGCAAGACCACGGTCGGACGGTTGCTCCTGCGCCTCATCGACCCGACGTCGGGCACCATCCTGTTCGACGGCAAGGACATCACCGCGATCCGAGGCGCCGCGCTGAAGCCGTACCGGCGGCGGATGCAGATCATCTTCCAGGACCCGTACGCCAGCCTCGACCCACGCACGCCGATCAGCGACAGCATCGGCGAGGGCCTCAGGATCCACGGGATCGGGACGTCCGCGGAACGTCGCAAGAAGGTGAGCCGGATCATGGACATGGTCGGGCTCCAGCCGTATCACGCGCGGCGCTACCCGCACGAGTTCAGCGGCGGCCAGCGGCAGCGCATCGGCATCGCCCGGGCGCTCGTGCTCGAGCCCGACCTCGTGGTCTGCGACGAGCCCGTGTCGGCGCTCGACGTGTCCATCCAGGCCCAGGTCCTCAACCTGCTCAACTCGCTCCAGCGCGAGCTCGGGCTGACCTACGTGTTCGTGGCCCACAACATGGGCGTCGTCGAGCACATCAGCGACCGGGTGGCCGTCATGTACCTGGGCCGGATCGCGGAGCTCGCCGATCGGCGCGAGCTGTTCCGCCACCAGGAGCATCCGTACACCGCGGCCCTCATGTCGTCGATCCCGGTGCCCGACCCGGAGATCCGCCGAAAGCGCGTGATCCTGACCGGCGACGTGCCGAGCCCGGTCAACCCGCCGGCGGGCTGCCGCTTCCACCCGCGCTGCCCGCTTCGGGCGACGCTGGGCAACCCGGAGATCTGCGCCGCGGAGGTCCCGCCGTTGATCGACCTTGGCGGCGAGCACCTGTGCGCCTGCCATTTCCGCAAGCCGGGCGAGGCGGGAGCCCCGAACCCAGGAGCATCGACGATCGGGGCCACCCCGGTCGGGGCCGGCGCGGTCGACGCCGGCGCGGCCAGCGCCCGTCCGCCGAGGCCAGCTGACCGCTACTCGACGACGTTCGTCAGCTGCTCGATCTCGTGGAACCAGGTCGGCGTGTCGAGGCTGAGTCCCTCCGTGGCGGTCGTCCCGACGCTCGCCCGCAGGCCCTCGCGCGCGATGTCGGACCAGGCGTAGATCACCGGCAGGTCCTGTGACTGGATGACGGCGTACTGCTGGTAGATCTCCGCCCGGCTGGTGAGGTCCGTCTGGAGCCGCCCGGCATCGATCAGCCGGTCGACGGCAGCATTCTGGTAGCAGATGAAGTTGAACGTGGACGACCGCTCGGCGGACGAGCACTCGGTCGAGTGGTACAGCCGGAAGGGATCGGGCTCCACGGTCGTGTCGAACCCACCGAAGTACGCGTCGAACGGCCGGCGTGTCTCAGGAGCCGCCGCGTTCACGTGCGGGTAGACGTCGAGCATCCGCACGATCGCGGTGAATGGGACCTCCTTGATCCCGAGCTCGATGCCGCAGGCGCGGACCTGCTCGGCCACGAGCTCGAGCCAGCGGACGCGCTCGGGGAACCCTTCACGCACGGCGACGACCGTGGCCAGGCGCCGGCCGGCCTTCGCGTAGATGCCGTCATCCCCGAGCCTCCAGCCTGATGTCTCGATCAGCTCCTTGGCGCGCGCGGGATCGGTCGGATACTCGTTCAGCCCTTCGGTCGGGTAGGCCCACGACATCGGCGGGATCTCGCTGAAGATCGCCGTGCCGCCGCCGTCCGTCGCGGTCGTCGCCGTCGCTGGCTTGTCGAAGCAGTACGACACGGCCTGGCGAAGGTCCCGTTCCAGGAAGAGCCCGTCGGATTCCGGGTGGAGATTGAAGTAGAGGCCCAGGAAGCTCATCTCCGGGTACGCAACGACCTGGAACTCTGGGTCGCCCTCGATCGTGTCGTGGGTGGCGTCGTCGAGGGGGAACTGCCAGTCGACGTCACCACGCACCAGCGACTGTCCGGCCTCGCTGGCGGACGAGAAGGGCCGGAACGACACGCGTTTGATCGACGGCGCGCCCAGGAAGTAGTCCTCGTTGGCGACGAGCTCGAGGCCGGTCCCCGGGTCGTACGAGGCGAAGGTGAAAGGCCCGGTCCCGACCGGGTCATCCTGGAAGTCGAGGTACGGATACGCCGCGGCCAGCGCATCGATCGGCCGGCTCGTGAAGGACGCATCGATGGCTCGGATGCGGGCCCGCAGGTCGCCGACGTAGCCATCGACATCGAGCACGCCATCGGTCGTGTGGAAGGACTCGCTGGGGAGCTGCATCCCCACCCGGCCCAGCAGGGCCTCGCCGTCCGCCCGGAACTGCGCGTAGTCCACGGTCCGGTCGGGTCCGGTCGGGCTCGCTTCTTCCGCCGAGATGCGCTCGAGGTAGCCCGTGACCTCGCGGACCGTGACCGCCTCGACACCCTGCTGGAAGCGGGCGAACGACGCATCGACCGCGTCCTTGCTCTCGATCCACAGCCCGAGTTGTGTCGTGGCGAAGCTCGCCGCCGGTGACCGGAGGGTGAAGACGACGGTGTGCTCGTCCACCTTGGCGATCGAATCTCGAGGACCGTCGTCAGGCAGAGCCGCCGGGTGAACCGGCAATTGGCGCTCCTGGCTAGCTCGTAGGTCTGGACGACGTCATCAGCCGTGAGCGGCGTGCCGTCATGGAACACCACGTCGTCCCGGAGCTCGATGGCCCAGTCAAGACCGTCGGTGGAGACGGTCGCGACATCACGCGCGAGGACGGGGACCGGCCTCAGGCGCTCGTCGTAGCCGTAGAGGCCGTTGTAGATGAACGCCGCCGCCCGGGCCGTCCCGACCCCATCGGCCGTGTTGGACAGCCCTCCGACGAGATCGCCATCCATGCCCACGGTCAGGGTCTGCTCAGGAGGCGCAGTCGGTGAGGCCGTGGGCGTCGGCGTCGCAGCCGCTGAGGCCCGTGGCGAGGGTGCCGGCGCGCTCCCGCACGCGGCGACCACGACTGCCAGGACGGCAGCGAGGAGCGCCCGGGAGCGAGTCCGATCCATCCGAGGTCACTCCCGTTCGCCGATCGGTGTCCGCGGCAAAGCCCTTCGCCGCCGAGGCCGTCCCGCGTAGGGTGCCCGAGACGAGCGAGATCCGCTTACGCGGTGGGGGCCGCCGTGTCGGGATCCTCGACCTCGACCGGTTCCTCGACCTCGATCCCGGCCTCGACCACGACCGGGGCCTCGAGGCGAGTCGACTCGGTCGCGTCCACCGCGGCCGGATCATCGACCTGCTCGGCCGCCAGGTACGCGAGCGCCGAATCCGGCGTCCCGTGCCGGACCGGGCGGTCGTCGATGTGGGCCACGCCCACGTCCGTCTTCTGCGCCTCCGCGGCGTAGTGGCAGGCGGCGCGGTGCTGGCCCTCGAGGACCATGAGCTCCGGATCGTCGGTCCGGCAGTTCTCGGGCTGCCCCAGGCGCTCGTAGAGCCAGCAGCGGGTATGGAACCGGCAGCCCGACGGCGGGTTGACCGGACTCGGGACATCGCCCTTGAGGATGACCCGCTTGCGCTTGCGCTCGGCGGTCGGGTCCGGCACCGGCACGGCCGACAGCAGCGCCCGCGTGTACGGGTGACCCGGCACCGAGTAGAGCTGATCCGGTGGTCCGATCTCGACGATCTTGCCGAGATACATCACCGCCACCCGATCGCTGATGTGCTTCACGACCGACAGGTCGTGCGCCACGAACAGGTAGGTCAGGCCCAGCCGCTTGCGCAGGTCGCCGAGCAGGTTCAGCACCTGCGCCTGGATCGAGACGTCGAGGGCCGAGATGGGCTCGTCGCAGACGATGAACTCGGGCTCCACGGCGAGCGCCCGGGCGACCCCGATGCGCTGGCGCTGGCCGCCACTGAACTCGTGCGGGTAGCGCTGGACGTAGTTGGGGTCCAGCCCGACCAGGGCCAGCAGCTCCGCGACCCGGTCGCGCTTGGCCTGGCCTTTCGCGAGTGCGTGGGTCTCGAGCGGCTCGCTCACGATCGATCCGACGGTCATGCGCGGATCCAGTGAGCCGTACGGGTCCTGGAAGATGATCTGCATCCGCCGGCGCATCTTGCGCAGCTTCTCCGCATCGAGGCTGCCGAGATCCGTGCCGTCGAAGTAGACGTGTCCGGACGTCGGCTCGCGAAGCCGGATCATCGCCCGGCCGATGGTGCTCTTCCCGCAACCGGACTCGCCCACGAGACCCAGGATCTCGCCGCGGCGGACGTCGAACGTCACCCCGTCAACAGCCTTGACCGACCCCGCGACCGTCTTGAAGATGCCCGATCGGATCGGGAAATGGACCCTGAGGTCGTCGACCTCGACGATGTTCTTGGGATCGTTGACGAAGGCGGCGGGTGCTTGCTCGGGCGCGGCCGTGGCCGTCACGGGATCCAACCATCGGGTTCGGTCGCCCAGCAGCGCGCGTAGTGGGTGTCGGAACCGCGCTGGGTCAGCTCCGGTTCGTCCTCACGGCAGATCTCGCGCTCGTAGATGCAGCGCGGGTGGAACCGGCACGCATCAGGCGGCTTGATGAGCAATGGTGGCAGCCCCTCGATCGTGCGCAGGCGCTCGCCCTTGACGTCGTCGATGCGCGGGAGCGAGTCGAGCAGGCCCCACGAATAGGGCATCCGGGGGTTGTCGAACAGCTCATCGATCGTCGCGGTCTCCACGATCCGGCCGGCGTACATGACGTTGACCCGGTCGCACATCCCGGCGGCGATGCCGAGGTCGTGGGTGATCATCAGCACGGCCGTGTGGAACTCGTCCGCGAGCTTCGCGATGAGCTCCAGGATCTGGGCCTGGATGGTCACGTCGAGCGCGGTCGTCGGTTCGTCGGCGAGGATGAGCTTCGGGTCGCACGACAGCGCGATCGCGATCATGACGCGCTGGCGCATGCCGCCCGAGAACTGGAACGGGTAATCGTTCAGGCGATCAGCCGCGCGCGGGATGCCGACCTTGCTCAGGAGGTCCACGACGCGGTCGCGGGCGGCCTTCTGGGAGAGACCCATGTGCTCGCGGATCGCCTCCGCGATCTGGTAGCCGATCGTCAGCGTGGGGTTGAGGCTGGTGAGCGGGTCCTGGAAGATGAACCCGATCTCGCTTCCACGGAGCTTGCGGACGTCGTCCTGGCTGAGCTTGAGGACGTCGATCCCGTCGAAGATGATCTCGCCGGCCACGATCTGGCCGGGCGGATCGGGCACGAGCCGGGCGATCGAGAGCGCCGTGACGCTCTTGCCGCACCCGGATTCGCCGACCAGTCCGAGCGTCTCGCCGTAGCCGAGCTCGAAGCTCACGTCGTCGACGGCCTGGATGACCCCGTCGGGCGTGAAGAAGTGGGTCGACAGGCCGGTCACCTTGAGGAGGACGTCGGCCTTCTGGTCGGTGGGGCGGACGTCCTTGCGCTCGAGCTGTTCGCGCCGCACGTCTTCGGGCGACAGCTCGATCACGGTCGGCGCCTCGGCGGCCGACACGGATCGTTCGGGTGTCGTCACCCTACTGCTTTCCCTTCAGCTTCGGATCGAGCGCGTCACGCAGGCCGTCGCCCAGGAACGTGAAGCCGATGAGCGCCAGCGCGATCGCGATGGCCGGGAACGAGACGAGGTGGGGCTCCGAGCGGATCCACTTCTGGCCCTCCGCGATCAGGCTGCCCCACGATGCCCGCGGCGGCTGGACGCCGATGCCGATGTAGGCGAGCGTCGCCTCGGCCAGGATCGCGCCGGGGATGCCCAGGGTGATGGCCACGATGATCGGCCCCATGCCGTTGGGCAGCAGGTGTCGGGTGACGATGCGGCGGTCCTTGACGCCGATCGCCCGGGCGGCCTCGACGAACTCCGTCTCCTTGAGCGCCAGCATCTGCCCACGCACGAGACGGGCGACCGTCACCCACGACGTGATGCCGATGGCGACGAAGACCATCAACAAGCCATCGATGGCCTGGCCGAACGCGGTGTCACGGAAGGCCACCGACAACAGGATGATGAACAGCAGGTCGGGGAAGGCGTAGATGATGTCGGTGAAGCGCATCAGCAGGTTGTCGACGCGGCCACCGAACCAGCCGGCCAGAGCCCCGATCGGGACGCCGAGCGTCAGGATGACGATCTGGACCACGAAGGCCACGCTGACGCTGATCCGCGCGCCATCCAGCAGGCGACTGAACAGGTCGCGCCCGAGCTGGTCCGTGCCCAGGATGTGATTTGGCGAGCCCGGCGGCAGCGGCCCGCCGCCTGCGGCGGCCACGGCCTTGAGGTCCTGCGCCTGGTACGGCCACGGGGCCAGGAGCGGGCCGAAGATGCCGGTGAACAGGAGCAGGCTGACGAGCACGAGGCCGAAGAGGGCGAGCCGGTTCTTCCGCAGCCGGCTCCAGGCATCGGCCCACAGACCCGCGGAGCGCCGCGGACGGACGAGCGTGCCGGGTACCGGTCGGCTGATGGTCGCCATCGCTGTCAGGGCCTCCTAGCTATAGCGAATGCGCGGGTCGATGTAGGCGTACAGCACATCCACCACGACGTTGAGGAACGCCACGGCGAAGGCGTACATCATGGTCATCGCCATCAGCAGGCTGTAGTCCCGGGTCGTGATCGAGTTGAGGTAGAACTGACCGACGCCCGGGATATTGAAGATGCGCTCGATGATGAAGGAGCCCGTGACCAGGAAAGCCAGCGTCGGCCCCAGGATCGTCACCACGGGGATCAGCGCGTTGCGGATCATGTGCCGGTTGACGACCGCGCTCCGCTGCAGGCCCTTGCTCTGGGCGGTCCGGATGTAGTCCTTCCGCGTCACCTCCAGCATGGAGGCTCGCGTGTAGCGCGCGATCACGGCGATCGGGAAGCCCGCGAGCGCGACGGTCGGGAGGACCCACGTCTCGGGTCCCTTCCAGCCCCCGGTCGGGAACCATCCGAGGTTCACCGCGAAGACGATGATGAGCAGGATCCCCAGCACGAAACTGGGCGTGGCGATGCCCACGATGGATAAGCTCGTGGAGAGGTAGTCGGGCCAGCGGTTGTGGCCGAGGGCGGCAAGGATGCCGAGCGGGATGCCGACCACCACCGACAGGAGGAAGGCCATGACACCGAGCTGGACCGTCGTCATCAATCCGTCCGCCACGATGTCATTCACGCGCCGGTCCTGGAACCGATAGGACGGCCCAAGGTCACCGGTGACGAAGTCGCTGGCCCAGGTGATGTACTGGACGTACAGGGGCTGGTCCAGGCCGTATTCCTGGTTGAGCCGAGCGACGACCGACGCCGGCAGCCGCTTCTCCTGGTCCCACGGTCCACCCGGGACCGCGTGCATGAGGGTGAATGTGATGACCGAGACGACGAACAGGACCGGGATGATCCACAGGATCCGTCGCGCGATATAGGTGATCACGGCCTCACGCCTTTCGATCGTGCGGGGCGACTATTCAGGACCTGATCGATCGTGGGGCCGGCCGAGGCCGGCCCCACAGGGAGATCGTCCGGGGGACGATCAGTGCTCGAGGATCTGGATGGTCTCGTAGAAGTGCTCGCCGGGGGACGTGGAGTCCATCGGGGTCTTGGTGAGACCGGTCACGTACGGCTTCACGAGAGCCGGCCGGGCCGGGAACAGCAGGAAGAGCGACGCGGCGTCGTCGGCCATGATCTTCTGGGCCTGCTTGTACAACTCGGCCTGCGCCGCCTGGTCGGGCTCTGCAGCGGCCTGCAGGAGCAGGGCGTCGAACTCCTCGTTGCACCACTGCTGGTCGTTGTTGCCGCCACCGCAGGTGAACAGGCCATTGAGCTGGTTGTTCGCGTGCGGGTAGTCGGCTCCCCAGCCGTTGCGGGCGATGTCGTACTCACCAGCGGTGCGCTGGGTGAGGAAGACACCGAACTCGCTGCCGATCTGCTCGGTCTCGAGACCGAACGCGGTTCGCCAGGCCTCGGCGAGGAAGGCGACTCGCGGCTCGTGGCCGCCGCCCGTGTTGAAGCCGAACTTGAGCGGCGGGATCTCGGCCGCACTTGCGAAGCCGAGCTCGGCCAGCGCCTTGTCCATGCTGGCCTGGGCCGCCGTCAGGTCGAACGGATACGGATTGATGGTCTCGTCATACCCGGGGATGCCCGGCATCACGAAGCTGTTGGCGACCTGTCCGAGGCCGGCGAAGGTCGTGTCGAGGAAGGACTGCTTGTCGATCGCCTGCGTGAGGGCGATCCGGAAGTTCAAGTTGGCCGTCGGGCAGGCCTTGGGATCCTCGCAGCGCGCGAGCTTCTTCTTGCCCGTCGGATCGTTGCCGTTGTTGAAGTTGTAGTAGGTGATCCCGAGCTGCGGATCCGAGAGGAACTCCGCGCCCATGACCGGGTCTTCCTGGACCCGGGGAACATCCTCGCTGGCGACCGGCATGATGATGTCGACTTCGTTCGTCTCGTACGCGGCCTGGGCCGCGGCGGGCTCGGCGTACATCGGCATCTGGATCTCGGTCACCGTCGGCTTGACGTCGCCGTACCACTCCGGGTTCGGCTTGAGGATGATCTGGCTGTTGTGGTCCCACGTGTCGAGGATGAACGGTCCCGAGCTGACGTAGTTCGCCGCCTCGGTCGCGCCTTCGGACGTGATCCACTTCTCCTGGATCGGCACGCCGACCCACAGGGTCATCGCCGACAGGAAGTACGTGGCCGGGGTGTCGAGCGTGACGACAAAGGTCTTGTCGTCCGGTGCCGCGACGCCCAGCTTCTCGAGGGCAGCGTCGACCTCGGCGTCCGGGGTAGCGGGGTCTGCACCGGCCATGCCGAGCAGGTCCCCGGCTCCGGCGACTTCCGCCATCACGTAGCTGTACGGGGCCGCGGTGCGCGGGTCGACGAGTCGCTTCCAGCTGTACACGAGGTCAGCGGCGACGATCGGTTCGCCATTGCTGTAGTTCGCATCGCGCAGGTGGAAGGTCAGGGTCTTGGCATCAGCCGAGATCTCGTGCGACTCGGCAAGGGCATCGACGACCTGGAGGTCCTTGTCGATGTACACGAGCGGACGATGCAGCGCGCGAAGGACTGCCAGCGAGTTCGCATCCTGCGCGGTGTTGGGATCGAGTGTCGGCGGTTCGCCGGGAAGGGCGATCCGAACGATCTGCTCGGCGGCGAGGCCACCGGAAGCGGGCGGCGCGGACGCGTCACCCGACGCGACAGGGCCCGAGGCGGCCGGCGGGGCCGTAGTGGTGGTTGCTCCACCGCACGCGGCCATCACGATGGCAGCGGTGGCTAGCAAACCCAAGAGACGCTTATGCATCTATGTTCTCCTCCGAACGGGTGGATACCCGATTTCTTCGCATGTGGTCCGAGTGCCGTGCTTGCGAGTGCCGTGGCTCATCGCGGTGGTCCTTCGTAGAGCCTCCCAACTCGACAAGGGTTCCGGACGAGCGGCAGCACGGTTCGGGTCCGATGCGCTGCGGGTACTATCCACAGCCCTCTCTAGGCTGTCAAACCTCGAACCTAACAAGCGTTCGGTTGGCTCGCGATTCGGTCGCTCGTTCAGTCCGGACACGGGGTCTCGGCACCGGCCATCGGGCGCCAGCGCAGGTTCGGCTGACGCGCGGCCGTGGCCTCATCGAGGCGCTTGACGGGGGCCGTGTGGGGTGCCGACTTGACCAGTTCGGGCGTCGATTCGGCCTCGGCGGCGATGGCGATGAGGGCGTCGGCGAAGGCGTCGAGCGTTTCGACCAATTCGGTCTCGGTCGGCTCGATCAGCATCCCTTCGTCGACGATCAGCGGGAAGTAGATCGTCGGCGGATGGAAGCCGAAATCGATGAGTCGCTTGGCGAGGTCCAGCGTCCGGACCCCGGTGCGCGCCTTCAGGCTCGCGGCGGAGGCGACGAACTCATGCTTGCAGGGGCGGTCGTACGGCAGGTCGAACGTGTCGGCCAGGCGTGACTTCAGGTAGTTCGCCGCGAGCACGGCGTCGTCGCTCACCTCGCGCAGGCCGCTGCCGCCGTGGGCCCGGATATAGGCATACGCGCGCACGAGGACGCCGGTGTTGCCCACGAAGCTGCGCATCCGGCCGATCGAGGTCGGTCGCTCGTCGGGCCGCTCCAACCGGAACGTGCCGTCGTCCTGCGGGAAGCACCCGCGGGGTCGGCAGATAGGGCAGCAGCCGCTCCCCTACCCCGACCGGGCCCGCGCCCGGCCCGCCACCGCCGTGCGGCGTGCTGAACGTCTTGTGGACGTTGAAGTGCATCACGTCGAAACCGGCCTCGCCAGGCTTGAACCGACCGAGGATGGCGTTGAGATTGGCGCCGTCCATGTAGGCCAGCGCGCCCGCCTCGTGGACCGCGGCAAGGAGCTCGCCGATGCGGCTCTCGAACAAGCCCGAGCGTGGATGGGTTGGTGATCATGACCGCGGCCGTCCGCGGCCCGAGGGCCGCTCGGAACGCGTCGAGGTCCACGCCGCCGTCCGGCGCCGACGGGATCGTGATCGTCCGGTAGCCGGCCATGGACGCCGTCGCGGGATTCGTCCCGTGCGAGCTGTCCGGCACGAGCACCTCGTCGCGCTCGAGATCGCCGCGCTCGCGGTGATAGGCCCGGATCATCAGGATGCCGGTGAGCTCGCCCTGGGCCCCTGCGGCCGGCTGGAGCGTGACCGCGCGCATCCCGGAGATCTCGGCCAGCGCCTGCTCGAGCTCCCACAGCAGCTGGAGCGTGCCCTGGGCGATCTCGTCGGGCGCCATCGGGTGGAGCTCGGCGAAGCCCGGCAGGCGGGCCGCCCACTCGTTGAGCTTCGGGTTGAACTTCATCGTGCACGACCCGAGCGGGTAGAACCCGGTGTCGACCGCGAAGTTGAGCTGGGACAGGTTCACGTAGTGGCGGACGACGTCCGGCTCGTTCATCTCCGGCAGCGCGGGCGGCGTGGCGCGGCGGGCGTCGGCCGGCAGCCGATCGAGGGCGTCCGTGGGTGGGTGGGGGATCTTGCCGCCACCGCGTCCGGGACGGCTGCGCTCGAAGAGCGTGGGCTGGAGCCTCGGACCCGTGACGCTCATCGCGTCCCACCGGCGGTCGGGACCTTGCCGTCGTCCGCTCCGGCCGGGGCCGGCGCCGGGGCTTGGCCGCCGGGCCACCGGCGGTCCGCCACCCGCGCCGGCCTCGACCCCGACCGGCGGCCGGCCGGCGACGACCTCGCCGAACGCGGCCACGAAGCGCGCGATGTCGCCGGAGGTCGTGAGCTCGGTGGTGCACAGGAGCAGGCCGTCGGCCAGGCTCGGATCGTCGGGTTCGACGTCGGCGAGGACCAGGCCGGCAAGGAAGCCGCGCTCGATCAGCCGGCGGTGCACGACGCGGGCATCGGCGACGCGCACCGCGAACTCGTTCAGGTACGGGCCCGGGTGGAGCCGCTCGATCGCCGATGGCCGCCAGCCCGGCCTCGAGCTCCGCCGCCCTGGCGGCGCCGGCCGCCGCGACGTCGCGCAGCCCGTGCGGGCCGATCGTCGCGAGGTAGATCGAGGCGGCCAGGGCCAGCAGGGCCTGGTTCGTGCAGATGTTGCTGGCCGCCTTGTCGCGGCGGATGTCCTGCTCGCGCGCGCGAAGCGTCATCACGAAGGCCCGCTGGCCATCGAGGTCCGTGGTCATGCCGACGAGCCGCCCGGGGATCTGGCGGACGAGCGCATCCGTGGAGGCGAGGATCCCGAGATACGGACCGCCGTACTGCGGCGCGATGCCGAGCGGCTGGCCCTCGCCCGCGGCGATGTCCGCGCCGTAGGCCCCGGGTGGCGCGAGGACCGCGAGCGAGACCGGCTCGATGACCGCCACGAACAGGGCGCCGGCGGCGTGGGCGAGCTCCCCGATCCGCGGCATCGGCTCCAGGAGCCCGAGGAAGTCAGGGTTCGCGGCGATGACCCCGGCCACCGGCCGGTCCGGGTCGGCGAGCATCGCCTCCAGGGCGGCGAGGTCGGTGGTCCCGGCCGCCTCGCCGTCGGCGACGACGGGGATCTCGTCGAGCTCGAGCCCGCCCCCGAAGTACGTCCGCAGCGTGGCCCGGTAGTGGGGATGGACGCCTCGGCTGACGAGCACGCGTTCGCGCCGGGTCGCCCGGCACGTCATGAGCGCGGCCTCGGCCGTGGCCGCGGCACCGTCGTAGTGCGACGCAGACACCACGTCGAGGTCGACGAGCTCGGCCAGCAACGATTCGTACTCGTAGATCGACTGCAGCGTCCCCTGCGAGACCTCGGGCTGGTACGGGGTATAGGCCGTGTACCACTCGCCGCGCAGCAACAGCTGGTCGACGGCCGGCGGACTCCAGTGCCGGTAGACGCCGGCGCCCAGGAACGACACGAGGTCCGTCCGGTTGCGGCCGGCGAGGTCCCGCAGGCGGGCCGCGAGCTCCAGCTCGGGCTCAGGCTCCGGCAGGTCCAGCGGCGACGCCCGCAGCTCCTCCGGGATGTCGGCGAACAGCTGGTCGACGCTCTCGAGTCCGAGCGCCGTCAGCATCCGCTGGCGGTCGGCGCTCGTGTGAGGTCCGTACGGCATCGACTCGATCAGCCCGCCGCGACGAGCTCGTCGTAGGCCTCGCCGTCGAGCAGGTCATCGAGCTGGTCCGGGCTCGCGATCCGCAGCTTGAGCATCCAGCCCTCGCCGTACGGGTCGCTGTTCACGAGCTCCGGGTCGGACGCGAGCGCGCCGTTGATCGCGGTCACCTCGCCGGACACCGGTGCGAACAGGTCGCTCACCGCCTTGACCGATTCGACGACGCCGAAGGGCTTGGCCTCCTCGAGGTCGCGGCCGGTGTCGGGCAGCTCGACGAACACGATGTCCCCGAGCTGGTCCGCGGCGTACTGGGTGATCCCGACGGTCGCCTCGTCGCCGTCGACCCGGACCCACTCGTGGTCGCGGGTATAGCGGAGATCGTTTGGTGCGGTCACGTCAGGTGGTCCTCCGATAGAACGGCAAGGGCACGACCCGCGCGGCGACGCGCGCGTCACGGATCTCGACATCGAGGGCGGTCCCGGCGTCGGTGTCCGCCGGGGCGACGTAGGCCATCGCGATCGGTACGCCGAGCGTGGGCGACTGCGTCCCGCTGGTGATGACCCCGGTCCGCCGTTCGCCGGCATGGACCGGATAGCCATGACGGGCGATGCCGCGGCCCTCCATGGTCAGGCCGACGAGGCGCTTCTTCGGACCTTCGGCGGCGACGCGCTCGAGGGCCGCGCGTCCGACGAAATCGCCCGGCTTGTCGAGCTTAACGACGCGACCCAGCCCGGCCTCGAACGGGTTCGTCGCGAGATCGAGCTCGTTGCCGTACAGCGGCATCCCGGCCTCCAGGCGCAGGGTATCGCGCGCACCGAGGCCGACGGGCAGCCCTTCGGCGCCCCGCACCGCGTCGAGCAGCACGTCCCACAGCTCCCCGACCCGACGCGTCTCGACGAACACCTCGAAGCCGTCCTCGCCGGTGTAGCCGGTCCGGCCGACCTGCGCGGGGATCCCCGCGACGGTGCCTTCGGCCATGGCGTAGTAGCGCAGCCCGGCGAGGTCCACGTCGGTGTGCGGGCTCAGGACGTCCACCGAGCGGGGCCCCTGGACCGCGACGAGGCCCGTCGCGAGGGACTGGTCGTCGAGCACCGCCTTGGCGCCGCCCAGGCGTTCCGCGAGGGCGTCCGACACGATCTGGGCGTTGCCGGCGTTGGCGACGACCATGAACCGGTCCTCGGCGAGGCGATAGATGATCAGGTCGTCGATGATGCCGCCGTCGGCGGCGCAGATCATCGAGTAATGCGCGCGCCCGATCGCGAGCGCCGGCGGGTTCGTGACGACGGCGCCGGCCAGCGCCGGCCTGCATCGGGTCCCTCGACGAGGAGCTCGCCCATGTGCGAGAGGTCGAACAGGCCGACGCGCTCCCGGACCGCCCGATGTTCTTCGATGATCGAGGTGTACTGGACCGGCATCCGCCAGCCCGAGAACTCGATCATCCGGGCGTGCAGCGCCGCGTGACGGTCCGCGAGCGGCGTCTCGTGAACGGCGTGGCCCTTGACCGCGGCGTCGGTCACGAGGCGGCTTCCGCCGCGCTGGCGCTGGCGGTGGTATCCCCACGATCGGCGGTCCGACGCCGAGCAGGTCCGCCGCACGGGCGACGAGCGCGCGCTCGGTCTCGAAGGTCAGGATCGCGGCGGCCTCCCCGAAATCGATCCAGCGCACCTGGTCGAACTCGTGGTCATGCCGGTCGAGGTCGCCGCCCACGGGCTCCATCATGAAGTAGTGGACCGTCTTGTGGATCCGCGCCCCGGACTGGACGAACCAGTATTCGATGTCCTGGAGGGGCCCGGTGATCCGGACGTCCAGGCCGGTCTCCTCGCCGACCTCGCGCAGGGCCGTCTCCTCGGTGGTCTCGCCGCGCTTGGGCGTGCCCTTGGGAAGGGTCCAGGTCCGACCGTCGCGTTCGCGGCGGCGACTGCCGATCACGAGTTGGGGTCGCCCGGCCTCATACCTGACGACGATGCCGCCGGCCGACGTGGCGGTCGCGGTCCTCAGGCGTGCCACGGCGCCGTCGCGGCGCGGGGACGTCGACCCGGACCGGATCGTGCAGCACGAGCCCAGTGCATCTCGACCTCGGGCCGAAGCCGCCCGTTCAGGAGGCGCGGTCGGGCCGGGCGGGGTCCGCGCCAGCCCGCCCGCAGGCGAGCGTACGGTCCGGCCTCCGAGCCACGCAGCTCCGTCTGGCGCGCGGCGACGGCGGAGAACGACGAGGTCGGGACGAGGCCCAGCCGCCGCTCGCGGGCCCGGCTCGACGGGTGAACGAAACGCGCAGCCGGCCGAGCCGCGTACTTCGCGGCGATGCTGTGTCCCATGGGCCGCAATGGTAGCGCCTCAGTCGGCCCTTGCAAGCGCCGCGACGACGGTCGCCGTCATGGCGGCCGCGGTCTCCGGTGCCAGCGCGCCCCGAGCCTCGGCCAGGGCGATCTCGCGACGGGCGGCGGCCGCGTACAGCTCGAGGGCCGCCGGGGCATGCGCGGCCAGCGCCGCGAGGTGCGCCTCGAGCGTGCCGACGTCGCCGCGGGTCATCGGGCCGGTCAGCGCGGCGCGGATCCCGAGCGCCCGGGCGTTCCCCAGCGTGCCCTCGATGAGCGGCCCGTAGATCGCCAGCGACCCGGCCTCGTCGAGGCCGGCGACCGCGCCGAGCTCCGCGATCGCGTCCAGCAGGGCCACGAACCCGCCGGCGGCGAGCACCGCCGCCGCGTGGTAGGCGGCTTTCGAGCCAGGTGCCAGGCGGACGGCCGTGGCGCCGACCCGTTCGGCCATCAGCGAGAGCAGCGCAGGCCAGCTGGTCGTCGCCCTCGATGGCGACGGTCGCCCCATGGAGCGCGGCGATCGCCCGTTCCGTGTCGGCGAAGGCGACGAGCG
>CAVVJX010000013.1:0-130525 GCA_963748675.1 uncultured Chloroflexia bacterium
TCATCGGGACCCTCCAGCGCGAGTGGGGGTACTGCCGCCTCTTCCGCCCCAACGACGAGCGCCTGGCGTCACTGCCGGGCTGGCTCGACTCCTACAATCGACGACGTCTTCACGCCGGGCTCGCGGGCATGACCCCGATGTCCATCCTCGTCAACAAGGTCGACGAGAACGACAACTAGCGCAGTCCTTCGTTCGGGATCGATGCCGAGGATCGCCTCGTCCTTGGTCCCGAAGTGGTTGAACACGGTCCTCGGGGAGACGTGGGCGGCAGCGGCGATGTCCTCCACGGTGATCTCGTCCGGGCCGCGCTCGATGGCGAGGTCCAACGCGACGCTCGCGATCGCACGCCTGCTGTCGAGCTTCTTGCGCTCGCGGAGACCTGCAGTGACGACCATCCGTGCACTCTACCCGAGTATGCATTCACTGCAACTTTGCGTAGGGTGCATGTATCTCGTCGCCATGGCGGCTATCGCATCGTTTCGAGTGCTGAGCTGATTTGGTCTTCGGTGTTGTAGCAGTGGGGCGAGAAGCGAATGCCGCCGGCTGCCACCGCCACCACCGAAGCGATCACCACTGCGCCTATCGCATGCCGAACGCGCGGAGGTCTCGCGTGGCATTGCCGCCCTCGCACGTCACTGACGCCATAGGTTCGAGCCGCGTCAAGTCCCGTAGTCGTCATACCCTAGGGTGATGCGGTCCTCTTCCCACGGTCGTGGTGGGCGCGTGCATCTCGTGCCGAGTTCAACTTTGTCTTCCTCAACGCCTCGTCGGGCCGACGCCGAACGCAACCGCGCCGCGATCCTGACCGCCGCTCGGGTCCTCTTTGCTGAGGCCGCCGAAACTCCTATGTCGGAGATCGGCCGGCGGGCCGGGGTGGGCCAAGCGACGCTGTACAGGCACTTCCCGACGCGCGATGACTTGGTCCTCACCATCTTCTGCGAAGAGGTCGATCGGTTGGAGAGCGAGGCCAGTGCGCGTGCGGGTGATCCGACGGCGTTCGTTGCGTTGGTCGAGGCGATGGTGACGAGTCAGGTCCGCTTCCACGGCCTGGCGGATTGTCTGGCAACGCCGCGAGGTGTCGATGTCCGCATCGATGCCCTGCAGGAGCGTGTCGACAGGCTGCTCGCCGGGCCCCTGGGCGATGCGGTGGAGGCCGGTCTGGTCCGATCGGATCTGACGGTCGAGGACGTGACGTTGGTGATGGCGATGGTCGATGGCGCGCTTCGGCAGCAGCGCACGGTCGCGGGCCGTCAGGGAGCCGTTGAGCGGGTTGTCCAGCTTGCGTTCGGGAGCATCGTCAAGGCAGCCAGCAGGCCATAAACGGACAGTGATGTCCGCTTGGTGGTAACGTTGTTCGTCGCGGGCTCCTGCTCGCGGCTGGGACGAAGAAACCGAGGTAGCGCGTGTCAGATGAAGGGACCGTTGGTGTGGTCGGAGCCGGGAACATCGGCTCGGTCGTGGCCCGGCTGGCGGCGAAAGCAGGTCTAGAGGTCGTTATCGCTAACTCGCGTGGGCCTGAGTCCCTCGCTGGGCTGGTTGACGAGCTCGGCCCCGGGGTTCGGGCTGGGTCCGTCGATCAGGCTGCCCGCGCCGGTGAGTGCGTGGTGGTCGCCATCCCGTTCTTCCGGTTCCGGGACCTGCCCGCAGCCGCGTTCGCTGACCGCACCGTGATCGACACGATGAACTTTGACCCCGGACGCGACGGGGCAGTTGCCGCCCTGATCGAAACCGGGCAGACGCCCGCCGAGCTGTTGGCTGCCCGGCTGGCCGGCGCGAGCGTCGTGAAGGCCTTTAGCAGCATCTTCGCGAACCACCTGGCAGCTCTGAGCCGGCCAGCGGGTGCGCCCGATCGCAGCGCCCTGCCGATTGCCGGCGACTCGATCGAGGCGAAACTGGTCACGACCCGGCTGCTCGACCGGCTTGGCTGGGATGCGGTGGACGCCGGGTCACTGAAGGAGAGCCGCCGCTTTGACCTCGGTACGCCCGCGTTCGTCGTGCCATATGTCGCCGACGCCAGCGACGGCTGGGGGTTGCGGCTGCCGACCGACCCGGGCTCACCCGCAGGCGCGACACGGATCGGCACGTTGCTCGGCCAACGCCTCGAGGGATGACCGGTGGCTGAAGGAGAAGCGCCTCTTCGCATCGATGTGTGGTCTGACGTCGTCTGTCCGTGCTGCTACGTCGGGAAGCGTCACATCGAAGCCGCAATCGCCCGCACCGAGACTGCGGTCGAGATCACCTATGATGTGACCGCCCTATGCCGGCACCTCGAAGACGAGGATGGTCAGAGTCAGCTCCCGCTCAGGATCGTCGCGATGGGCGATGGTGAACCGGAAGTCGGTCTCGCCGCCGTAGGTCGCCTCGCGCACGAAGTTCGGGTGGGCGGTGATGGTCGGGCTGACCTGGGCTAGGACCTTCGATAGCTCGCGGCCCCGGTTGAACACGAAGATTGCGGTCTTGGTGTCGCGCCAGCTGGCATAGCCCAGGAGCTGGTCGACCGTCTCAGTGAGCTTCTTCGGGCCACCCCAGAACTTGCACTCGGCCACGAACAGGTTGCGCCCATTGCGCCTGATCAGGATGTCGGTCTTCCCCTCGAAGTTGAAGGTCTCCCCGGTGGCGTCGCCCTCGTATTGGCCGTTGAGCTGGACCAGGAAGTGGTCCCGGATGGCCTCCTCGTTCATCTTTACGAAGGATTTTGGACTGCGCTCCATGACCGCCACCATCTGGCGGGCCACTCCGAGAATGTGCTCGTAGGTCTCGGCCGGCAGGACGGGCTCCAGGGGACCTGTGGCTGACCCCTTGGAGGTGGGCGCCCGGGGGACGGACCGACGGACCGGCGGCGCGGCATAGGTCTTGGGGGCGGCAGCCCGGCGGACCGGCACTCCAAAGGAGGCGATCAGGTCGTGGTCGGCGATCACCTTCTCGCGCCGCCGGGTGGCCGAGGTGAGTGCCAGGCCCTCGAGCCTGTCATTGAACGTGTCCACATCGGCATTCACCCAGCCCAGGAATTGCCTGATTTTGGCCAGCTCCCCGTCGAGGTGGCCTTTCAGGCTGGCCGGGACCGGGGTCGGCACCGTCGCCGACGACATGGCAACCGGCCAGCGACCGAGCAGCAGGAGCTACGCAGGAACAGTTTCGCCGAGGGCACCGGCGAGCTGCGAGCGTGAGCTGATCCCGAGCTTGCCGTAGATGCTGGTGAGGTGGACCTCGACCGTCCGCGACGTGACGAACAGGGCCTGGGCGATCTCGCGGTTGGTCGGGCCCTCGGCCGCCATATCGGCGACGCGCCGCTCGCTCGGGGTGAGCGAGGCGACCCCGCTGAGGGAGATCCGCCGCGGCCGCGCGCCGGTGGCGAGGAGCTCGGTCTCGGCACGGGCGGCCAGCGGTGCGGCGCCGCAGAGGGTCGCCAGCTCGAGCCCCTGACGCAGCTGCTCGCGCGCGTCCGTGCGGCGGTTGGCGCGGCGGAGCGTCGCGCCGAGCACGGTGCGCGCCTTGGCGTGCTCGAGCCGCGCCGGCGACTCGGCGAGCACGTCGACCGCCTGCTCGAGCAGGGCCAGCCCCGTCGTGCCACCCTCGACCAGGCCGACGGCGCGCAAGGCCGCGCCGAGCGCTCGCGGCGCGCCCCAGGTACGAGCCAGCTCGAGCTCCTCTGCCGCGAGCCGGCTTGCCTTGTCCCGCTCGCCCAGCTGCAGGAGCGCGAGCGCGGCCTGAGAGCGCCAGGCCAAGTAAGCGGGATTGCGGCCCCCGACCCCCTCGAAGAGACGACCGGCGGCGAGCATCTCCTCGACGCCACCCGCCAGATCGCCCCTGAGGACGCGCAGGCGCGCGCGGCTCTCGCGGACGAAGAGCAGCGTCGCGCTGTCGGCTGTCGGCTCGTATCCGGCGCGGGTCAGCGCAGTCACAGCGGCGTCGAGTTTCCCCTGCTCGATCAGGGCTTCGGCAAGGAAGGCGGCCAGGTGCGCCTTGAGACGCCACGACGTGCCCCAGGCCTCGCAGGCGGCAAGTCCCTCGCGGCAGTCGGCTTCCGCCTCGGCCAGCTCGCCTCGCCATACCAAGGCTTGCCCGCGATTGCCCCGCACCGCGGCGAGAAACATGATCGACCCACGCCGGTGGGCCTCCGCGAGGAGGTCGTCGTAGGCAATCACAGCTTCGTCGAGGTCCGCCATCGCCAGCACCGTGGCGGTGGTCGCCTCCCACGGCGCCTCCGAGGAGGTCGCGGGCGGGCTGGATGCGTCAGTCACTGTCGCCTCCTATCGTCGGGTGGCGGCTCTTGTCGGTCGGGTTCCGATTCCCCCTCAGATTGTGCTCGGCGACAGCCGGCCATCGCATCGTGGATATACCCGGGTCCGAACCGTAGTCTTTGGTCGCCGACGCCGCTACGTGAGGGCGGGCGCTGGAGGGACCGGGGGCCAGGCGGAAGGTAGGCCAGCTGGCCACGCGATCGGCGGCGTGGTGCCACGGCAATAACACTGCGGCGCGTTCTGGGGGGATCCCACGATGCACAGCCGTCTTCGTCGCGGGACCATCGATCAGAAGGAGACGAGCGGCCATGGCACAGGGAATTCAAGACGAGGCGTCTCGGAGGCCGCAGGCGAGTGCACTCCGCGCGCCTGCGAGCGTGGGCGGCCGAGGTCGTCGATCTGCGAACCCAGCCTCAACTGGACGAGGGTGACCCATGAGGCACTGGCCGTCGCGCGATGGTCCTGCGATCCGGGTCATCGGGGCAGGTGGCAGGGCACTCGAGCAGGTGCCGGTGCCAGACGTTCGCTCCTTTCCTAAGGACGACGCGGAGTTTCGCGCCTACGTCGAGGCGGCCATCGCGTCTGGCGATAACGGGCACGTTGGCGTCGAGACGCCAGCCGAAACGGTCCAGACCAACCTCCGAGCACGGTACCCGCTGGTCGCGTTTCACGCTCAACACCCACTCGCGATATTTCCTGGCCAGCGCCCGGTGGTCTACGCGTATCGAGACGGGCGGGTAAATCCCGACGCTGCTGCTCGCAAGCCTCGTCGGTCCGATCAGCGCTCCGGCGCCTCACCCGGATCCAGCTCGGCCAACCCCGAGCCCAGCGGTGGAGCGGAAGGGGGTGGCACCGATCGAGCTCGAACTTGATGGCGTCGAGCCGATCGCGCTCTAGGGGTCAGCGCCGGGTGTGGCCTCGTTCGGCCGGCGGAGCGCCCGGAAGCCGGTGGCCGCGGCGACCTCCTCGGCCGCACACCAGTTGCCGAAGGCCTTCAGACCGCGGACGTAGCCGGCGATCGACTCGGGCGCGAGCGAGGTCCGAAGTTCGAGCAGCCAGGCCCGCAACTCGGCCGCCGGAATCGCGTCGACCGGGCGCGCCCCGCCGAACTGGCGGACGGCCCGGACGAGGATCATCTGGTACCACTCGACCGTCCGGGGCGACGCGCCCTCGGCCGCCTTGGCGGCGCAGAACAGGTCAATGGCAGCGCCCAATCCGATCGGGATCGGGCCCAAAGAATTCAAGCGAAGTCCCGGATGGGCCCGAAGTATCAGGCGAACAAACAGGGGAGTAGTCAGGCGAAGTAGCCACGATCGAACCTCCTCGGCGCGGGGTCCGAGTGAGGTCGAAGCCGCAACATCTGGTGGTTCAGCGCTGGCTGTGCCCTAGATGTTGTGGTTTGGCTGGCGAGGAAGGATTCGAACCTTCGATCTCCTGATCCAGAGTCAGGCGCCTTACCGCTTGGCCACTCGCCAGTGGAGCGGCCGAGATGATACCGCATCGGCCCGTTCCGGACCCCTCGACGGACGCCTCGGACCGGCGGCGGCCGGTACGTTCGGGGGAGTGGACGGAGGTGGTGCGCGCTGGCATCGTGGGGTCATGACGTCCGCGCCCGATCGACGCCCACGCCTCGTCGCCCTGCTGCTCTGTCGCGCTGCTGGTCACCGGCTTTGCCGCCACCGTATCGGTCTCCGCGGCGCCGGCCTTGCCGTCCTGCAAGATCGCCGACACCCTGACGAAGCATCGCTCGTACGGCGACTGGGCGAAGTCGCTGCTCGACCCCACGTATCGCCTGTCGAGCACATACAAGCCGAGCGACCTGCGCTCGACCTCGTACGCGGGCCTCAATTCCGGCTTCCTGGTTCGACGCCACGTCGTCGCCGATCTCAAGCTGATGGCCGCGGCCGCGCGCCGGGCCGGTGCGCGGTTCTCCGTGCAGTCGGCGTATCGCAGCTACGCGACGCAGAAGTCGACGTTCGCCTACTGGGTCCGCGTCCATGGCTACGCCGTCGCCCTCAAGGAGAGCGCGCGTGCCGGGCACAGCGAGCACCAGCTCGGAACGACCATCGATCTCCGGAGTTACGGCGGTGGCGCGCCGTGGAACTACACGGACTGGGGCACGACGAAGGCCGGCATCTGGCTGAAGGCCAACGCCCACAAGTTCGGGTTCATCATGTCGTTCGCCAAGGGCAAGACCGCGGTCACCTGCTACACCTACGAACCGTGGCACTACCGCTACGTCGGTCGCACGCGCGCCGCGAAGATTCGCGCCAGTGGTCTCACGCTGCGTCAATTCCTGTGGCGGGAGCAGAACACGCCGGCCGCGACACCGACGCCGCGCCCGACTCCGACACCCACGCCGCGCCCGACGCCGACACCTACGCCGCGCCCGACACCCGTGCCCACGCCGCGCCCGACGCCGACGCCGACGCCGACTCCCACACCGACGCCGACGCCGACACCCGACGCCGACACCGACGCCGGCCTGACCCTCACGCGGCCGGCGAGAGCGCCGAGCGGATCTCGCGTGCGGGCGCGGATTTCAGGCGGCGACCGGCCGCAGGCGACCGGTCTCGACCTCGTAGATGAGGCCCGTGACCGGCACCGGCTTGACCCACGGGTGGGAGCGGATCCGCTGGACCTGGGCCTTGAGGTTCTCCTCGAGATCGGGGAATGCGTGCAGGGGTAGGTCGATCCGCACGCCGGTCGACTCCGCGATCGCCTTCTGCACCGGCGCATCCTCGAACGTGAGCATCCCGCAGGCGGTGTGCTCGATCACGATGACCTCATCGGTGCCCAGGAGGTGTTGGCTGATCACGAGCGAGCGGATGGCATCGTCGGTAGCGAGGCCGCCCGCATTGCGGATGATGTGTGCGTCGCCCGTCCGAAGACCGAGGACATCTTCGACGGTGAGGCGGGCATCCATGCAGGCCAGGACGGCCAGGCGCCGGCCGGGAGGCAGCGGGAGACCGGACCGGTCGAATTGGGCGGCGTAGCGTGCGTTCTCAGTGAGCACGCGATCGAGCTCGGGGGCGAGGGGCTGCGCGGGAACGGTCTGAACGGCCATGTTTCGATGTCCTCCGTAGTCGGGCATGAGGCGGTCCCGGGGCGAGCGGTTCTGGCGGTCACCCATCGTGTGATTCGGAGGACAACGAAAAGCCGCGGCTCCGATTGGAGTCCGCGGCCCCGGGACCCGGTGTCTGTGGTCCCGCGCTCTAGTCGATCAGGTTGCGCGTGACCTCAGACCCCATCCTCCGCACGGCGGGGCCGCCAGCGCATACACATGTTCGAGGCGGGGCGGGGGTGAGTCATCGCACGGAAAGGGTCGACGAGCGCAGGGCGGGTCGTCAAGTGTCGTAACCGAAACGCAACGTCGGGGGGTCGTGAGTGGTTGGTGCCCCTTGGCAACCAGCCAAGGCAATCGATCGAGGGGTTCCTGACCCGTTCGGACCCCTTGGCAGGGTACGTTTGCCCGGCCATACTCAGCCCGCACTCGGAAGACCCGGGGGGGACTGCGCCTCCATGGCGTGGGCCTGAGCCTGCACGAGGATCAGCATTGTCAGTGGCCACCATGGTCATCAACGCCGACGGCACGACCGCCGACGCCAGCCCAGCGGCGCTCGAGCTGCTCGGCCTGACCCTTGACGAACTGCGTGCGTTGCCGCCCGGCGCGTTGTCACCGGAGCCCGCCGATCCCGCAGCCCAGGCCGCCTTCCGCGAGCAGTGGGAGGGTCAGGGTTCGCCCGATATCGGTGGTGAGGCCACGATGCGGCGGCTGGACGGCACAAGCGTCCGCGTGAAGTTCGGCATCACGCCGATCGAGGATGGCCGCTTCCTCGCCATGCTCGAGCCGGTCGCCGGTCCGACCCAGCAACCGCCCACCGTCTACACGGCCGGCCAGGTTCTCGCAGAGTGGCGGGCCGCCGAACGCCGGATGATCACGATCCCGCCCGAAACCGCCGAATGGCACGACACCCAGGCGGAGATCGACATGTTCCGCCAGCGCTACCAGGAGCTGTTCAAGCGACGTTAGCGCGGCGACGCGCCCCGATCCGGTCGCGCTACGCTTCGCCCGTGACCGACATCCCGACGACCTTTCGCGCGTACGTCGCCGAGAAGGTCGACTCGCCCGACGGCACCGCGAGTGTCAACCGCGGCGTGCGCGAATTCGCCGCCGCCGACCTGCCACCGGGCGAGGTCGAGATCCGGGTCGGCTGGTCGAGCGTCAACTTCAAGGACGGCCTGGCGACGCGCGCGGACGGCAAGGTCGCGCGGATCAACCCGATCATCCCCGGCATCGACCTGGCCGGCGACGGTCGTCGCATCGTCCGATCCGGCGATCGCGGTGGGCTCGTCCGTCGTAGCCCACGGCTACGACCTGGGCGTTGCCCGGCACGGCGGCTACAGCGAGTACCAGCGCGTCCCGGCCGGCTGGGTCGTGCCCCTGGCCGACGGCCTCAGCGAGCGCGACGCCATGGCGATCGGCACGGCCGGGTTCACCGCCGCGATGTCCGTCGCAGCGCTCCAGGAACGCGGCCTCAAGCCCGGCGACGGGCCCGTCCTCGTGACCGGCGCCAGCGGCGGGGTCGGCGGAACGGCCCTCGCGATCCTCGCCGACCTCGGCTACGAGGTCTGGGCCGCGACCGGCAAACCGGACGAGGCCGACCGCCTGCGCGGACTCGGTGCGGCCGGGATCCTGAGCACGGGACGAGGTGACCGCCGCCGGCAAGCCGCTCGAGTCGGAGCGGTGGGCCGGCGCCGTCGACGCGGTCGGCGCGGCCACGCTTCCGTACGTGCTGCGGACCCTGCGGACCGGTGCCGCCGTCGCGGCCAGTGGCAACGCATCCGGCCCCAAGCTCGACACGACGGTGTTCCCGTTCATCCTCCGAGGCGTCGCCTTGCTCGGCATGGATTCCGCCCAGCTCGCGATCGATCGACGGCGCGCCATCTGGGATCGGCTGGCGACGGACCTGCGGCCGCGTTCGCTTGGCGAGCACGTGACCGAGGTGACGCTCGACACGCTGGACGGGGCACTCGACGGGATCCTCGCCGGGGAGGCTCGCGGCCGCTGGATCGTGCGCGTCGGCGGCTAGGCGGCTAGCCGAAGGCGCGACGGGCACGCCGCCCTTGCGCACCAGCACGATCGAGTCCGGACGGGTCAGCAGCGCAAGGTCGTCATCCGGCGAGCCAGCGACGACGACGAGATCCGCCGGCGCCCCGACCGCGACGCGCCCGAGCTCGGGCCGGCCCAGCGCCGCCGCACCACCGATCGTGGCCGCACGGAGCGCATCCATCGGGGACAGACCCGCTTCGGACAGCCGGAGCAGCTCGTTGGCCGATGCCCCGGGCGGACCACTGTCGTAGCCGAGCGCGAGGGTCACGCCCGCGGACCGTGCCGCCGCGACCGTCTTGAGCGCCTCCTCCAGCTGGCGCTTCGCCTGTTCGACCAGCGGCGGCGCGAAGTCGGACGCGAAGCGTTCCGCGAGGTCGTGGAACGTGGTCAGCGTCGGGACGAGCACCGCGCCCCGTGCGGCCATCGCGTCGAGGAGCGACGGCTCGCGATGCAGCGACAGGCCGTGCTCGATCGTGTCGGCTCCGGCTTCGATCGCCCAGCGCGTGCCGGCGAGGCCTTCCGCGTGCGCGGCCACGCGCCGGCCCATCCGATGCGCCTCGTCGACGATCGCGGTCATCTCCTCGAGCGTCATCTGGGCGGGTTCCGGATCTTCCGCGACGACGGACCGCGCGCCCGTGGCCATGAACTTGATGAAGTCGGCGCCGCGCCTGATCTGCTCGCGCACGGCCTTGCGCATCTCCCACGGCCCGTCCGCCTCGCGGTACATGGTCCGAAAGAGCACGCCACCGGGCGCCGTCGCCGACACGATCCGCCCGCAGGTCAGGATGCGCGGACCCGGCACGACACCCAGGTTCACCGCGATCTTCAGGGCGCTCGCCTCGTCGTCGAAGCTGCCGACGTCGCGAACGGTCGTGAAACCGGACTGGACGATCCGCGCTGCCGACGCCGCCAGGACGTAGTGCCCGAGCGCGGCCGGACGTGGCGCCTCACCGTGGAGGAGCGGCGGCGGCCCGAAGCCCGGGCTCCGGTCGAGCTCGGACAGCACGTGACAGTGGGCGTCGATGAGACCCGGGCAGGAGCGTCGCGCCATCCAGATCGCGGGCGTCGGGCGGCGGCGAACCCTCGGCGGCGTCGATCGCGGTCACGAGACCGTCGTCGATCGTGACGGCCCGCCGCTCGGTCACGGCCCCGGCCTCCAGGTCGAGGAGCCGGACGTTCCAGAGCACCTCGCTCATGGGCGTGCCAGTTCGCCGTCGAGTTGCGCCAACGGCCCGCACCAGCGGCCGCCTCGCGTCCTCCGGCGGATGCTCCGGGAAGGGGTGGGCCGCGATCGCATCCTCGAGCGTGATCTCGCCGGCGTGCACCCGCGCGCCGAGGGCAGCCAGCTCCGCGATCGAGGCGGCCTGCGTGTCGGCGAAGGCCCTGCCCGCCTGGTCGCCATGCCCGGGCACCACCACGCCCCGCTCCGGGTCGATGAGCTCGGCGAGCCGCCGCGCGGTCGTCGCCCACTCGATCGGGTAGCCATCGCCGTACCACGGCACGGCCCCGTTCTCGAGCAGGTCGCCGGCGAACAGGACGTCGGTGCCGGGCACGGAGATCACGATGTCGTGGTCGGTGTGGCCACGACCGAGGAACCGCAGCTCCACGGCCCGGCCGCCGACCTCCGCCGTCGCGGTCGAGGCGAACGTCCGGTCGGGCGGGTCGATGACGATCTCGTCGAGCATGCCCGCAAGCTCCGGGGTGTTCGTGGCGATCGTCGGCTTGCGCGCTTCGCCGGTCCGCTCCATGAACGTGACGCAGCCTTCGTGGCCCCAGATCGTCGCGGGCCGGAACACGGCGTTGCCGAAGGCGTGGTCGAAGTGCCCGTGGGTGTCGACGACGACCGACACCGGGTCGGAGGTCAGCGAGCGCAGGTCGGCGAGGATCTCGCGCGCCTGCCCGTACGTGGCGCGCGTGTCGATGACCAGGGTCTCGCCGTCGCCCAGGATCACGCCGATGTTCTGGTCGTAGAACTCGTACCGGCGCACGAACACGCGATCCCCGATCTCGACCCAGCCATCGGCGACACCCATCCGCCGATGATATCGACCCGAACGCGCGCCGATCGCCCCGTGCTAGGCTCTCCGCACAACCGAACACCGCCTCCGGGGAGCGCGTCCGAGCGCTGAGAGTGTGGCATCCGCCACTTACCCGCTGAACCTGATCCGGCTCATACCGGCGAAGGAAGCAGGCCGAACGTCATCCGATGACGCCGTCCCCCGAGCGGAGGCGGCGTATCGCATCGACTCGACTCGGAGGTTCGGAAGACGAGATGACAGCCACTTACGACACTACGGCGTCGACGCCTGCGCCCGACACGCACTGGCGCACCCGCGACATCGTCATCGCCGCCATCATCGGCGTCGCATTCGGTGTCGTGTTCTGGGCCTGGGGCGCTGGTCTGGTACGGCCCGCTCGCCTTCCTGTCGGCACTGGCCCTCCCGTTGCGGGACCTCGGTTACGCGGTCTGGCTCATGCCCGCCGTCTTCGCCCCGCTGGTCATCCGCAAGCCGGGCGCCGCCCTGTTCGCCGAGATGGTCGCGGCCGGCGTCTCGGCCTTCCTTGGCAGCCTCTGGGGCGTGGACACGCTCCTGTCCGGCTTCGTCCAGGGCGCCGCCGCAGAGCTGGTCTTCGCGTTCACGCTGTACCGGATCTGGACGTTCCCGGTCCTGGCCATCGCCGCGGTCGCCAGTGCCGCCGCCGCCTGGATCCACGACTGGGTCCTGTACTACGCCGAACGTCGACCCGCTCGTCCAGATCGTCCGGTTCGTCTTCATGGCGATCTCGGCGGTCGTCATCGTGGCCGGTGGATCCGTCGCCCTGCATCGGTCGCTCAAGCGCGCCGGCGTGCTCGAAGGATTCCCGGACTGACGACCCCTGACCGTCAACCTGGGTCGCTCGAGGCGCGCAACCTCTCGATCGGCCATCGAGGCTCTGATCGGCTTGCCCTGGATGGCGTGTCGTTCGAGCTGCCCGCGGGCCACACGATGCTGGTCGTGGGGCCGTCCGGATCGGGCAAGAGCACGCTCGCGCTCGCCATCGGGGGCCTGATCCCGCGCGACATCCCGGCGGCTGTCGGCGGTCACCTCGCGCTCGACGAACGCGAGATCCGCAGCCTGGCACCGGCCACCGTTGCGGCACGGATCGGGATGGTCTGGCAGGACCCCGACAGCCAGCTCGTGATGGAGCGGGTCGAGGACGATGTCGCCTTTGGGCTCGAGAACCGGGCGTGGCCGCGACCGGCGATGCGGACACGGGTGCCAGAGGTGCTCGACGAGGCGGGGCTCGACGGGCTGGAGCGGCAGCGTTCCCGGCGCCTGTCCGGCGGGCAGCAGCAACGGCTGGCCCTGGCCGGCGCACTGGCGCCGCGCCCCGGCGTCCTCGTGCTCGACGAGCCGACCGCCAATCTCGATCCGGCCGGCGCGGTGGCATTCATGGAGCGCCTCGCGAGCCTTCGCGCCGAGCGATCGACGACGATCGTCCTGATCGAGCACCTGGTCGAGGCCGCGTGGCCGATGGCCGATCGCATCCTCGCGCTCGACGGCGAAGGCCGACCGATCGACTTCGGGACGCCGCAGGAGGTCGAGCGCCGCTCGGCGGCGCCGGCTGCGCGATGCCGGGATCTGGCTGCCTGCGGCTGTCGAACGGCGGATCCGCGACGGCGGGACGCGCGCTCCCGTGCTTCCGTCGAGACCCGAGCCAACGGCCGGACCGTCGCCGATCGTCGTGGCATCCAACCTCCGTTTCGGGTTCGATCGGAGCGAACCCGTGATCCGCGACCTGCACCTGCGGATCGACGCCGGCGAACGCGTGGCCCTGGTCGGGCCGAACGGCAGCGGGAAGACCACGCTCGCCCGTCTCCTCGTGGGCCTCCTTCGGCCGGACATGGGCGACGTCCGTCTCCTCGGCGACGACCCGGCCCGACTGGCACCCGCGGACCTGGCCCGGCGCGCCTCGTACGTCTTCCAGGACCCGGAGCGCCAGTTCCTCGCGCAGACCGTCGAGGAGGAGGTGCTCCTGGGCCTCCGGTTCGCGCAGCGGCCCGCCGCCCGGATCCTGATGGGGCGGATGGGACTCCCACTCGATCGGTTCGGTCGGCGGAGCCCGTACCGGCTGTCGGGCGGGGAGCAGCGGCGTCTTTCGTTGGCCACCGCGCTCGTGCGCGAGCCGGCCGTACTCGTGCTCGACGAGCCGACCTTCGGGCAGGACCGCTTCGGCTACGAGGGCCTGCTCGAGATCCTCGAAGAGCGGTTGGCGGCCGGCGCCACGCTCATCGCCGCGACGCACGACCAGCGCTTCGTGGCGGACGCGACGTCCCGTTCGATCGAGCTCGACGGCGGCTGGATCGTGTCTGACGAGCGGGCGCCGTGATCTCCGGTCGACTCGAGCTCGACGAGCCCCGTCTCGCCAGCCCGCTCGGGCGGGTGAGCCCGGTGGTCAAGCTCGTCATCGCGCTTGCGTGGCTGATCGGGCTGGCGTTCACGACCCAGATCGTTCCGCCGCTGTTCCTCGCGCTCGTCGCGATGGTCGCCGGACTGTGGCTGGGACGAATCCCGGGGCCGACGCTGGCGAGAGCCACGGCACCGCTCTGGGTCGCGGCGATCCTGATCGGGGTCTCGAACACCGTGTTCGCCGCCGCCAACGGCGATCCGACGGCGGAGGAGCTGATCCGCATCGGACCGATCCGCATCGCCACCGACGCGGCCGTCGCCGGTGTGGGCCTGGCCTGCCGGGTCATCGCCATCGCGTCGGTCGGTGCGGTGTTCTCCCTGACGACGGACGCGACGCGGCTCGTGGATTCGCTGGTGCAGCAGGCCCGGGTGTCGCCGCGTTTCGCGTACGGGGCGCTGGCCGCGTACGGAGCCATCCCTCGCTTCGGCGAGGACCTTGCGACCCTCCGACAGGCACGCCGGGTGCGCGGATTGCGCGGCGGATGGCATCCAGGGCTACTTGTCGGGGTGCTGGTGCTCGCGATCCGGCACGGCGACCGAATGGCGCTGGCGATGGATGCGCGGGCATTCGGCTCCGGGCCGCGGACGTTCTACCGGCCTATCGGCTGGCATTGGCTCGATCTCGTCGTGGCCGTCGGGGCTATCGCGGTGCTCGTGGTCGCGCTCGCCGTACCCGCCTAGACTCGGACGCGTGACCGCCAACCTCGACCGATTTCCGCTCGGCGCCGCGATCACGCTCGATGAGCTCGACGCCGATCCTCACCGGCCCCTGGCGGTCCTCCGAGAGCGGGAACCGGTCTCCTGGTTGCCGGTCCTCGACGGCTGGCTGGTGACCCGGCGCGACCTGTGCATCGAGGTCATGCGCGACGCGGTGACCTTCACCGTGGACGACCCGCGCTTCTCGACCGCCCAGGTGGTCGGCCCGAGCATGCTCTCGCTCGACGGCGAGACGCACCGGCGACACCGCGACCCGTTCGCAGAAGCCCTGCGTGGAACGGACCTGCGCGACCGTCTGGCCGTGCGTGTCGCGCAGGAGGCACGGCGGCTTGTCGGCGCGTTCGCGCCGACCGGCGCAGCCGAGATCAGGCGTGACCTTGCCGGGCCGCTGGCGGTGAACGTCGTGGCCGACGCGCTCGACCTCCTCGACGTCGCGCCCGGGACCGTCCTCGGCTGGTATGACGAGATCGTCGCCGCGGTCGACCGTGTCTCTGTCGGTGGCGAGATCGGACCGGATGCGCGATCCGCCGTGGACGCGCTCGCGAGCCACGTCTCGGAGTCCATCCAGCAGGATCGCGGCGTGCTCGCGGAGGCCGCGCAGACGCTCACCGACCCCGAAGTCGTCTCGAACGCCGCGGTGATGATGTTCGGCGGGATCGAGACGAGCGAGGGCATGACCACGTCGGTCTTCTGGCACCTGTTGACGAACCCGGAGGAGCTGGCGGCCGTACGGGCGGACCGATCCCTGGTCGCGAGCGCCATCGAGGAATCGCTGCGCCTGGAGCCTGCCGCCGGACGCGTCGACCGCTACGCCACGGTCGACACGGAGCTCGCGGGCGCCGCGATCCGGCAGGGCGATCTCGTGATCGTGTCCTTGACGGCGGCCAACCGCGACCCGGCATCCTTTCCGCACCCCGACCGGTTCGACCTCACGAGGCCCAACGCGCGCTCGCACGTCGCGTTCGCCCAGGGGCCACATGCGTGCATCGGCAGTCACCTCGCGCGGCTGGAGACCCAGGCCGCCCTGGATGCCGCGCTCGAGGGCTGGCCAGGGATGCGTCTGGCCGATGGCGCGACGCCGCCGACTGGCGTCGTGTTCAGGAAGCCCAAGTCCCTGCCTGTCCACTGGGATGTGTAGTCCCTGGACCGTTCCGTGCTGCGACGACGGTCAGCGGATGGCTTGTCGGGTCGGCATCATCTGAGCGATATCCCATCACGGAGGCTTCTGTGACCGACGCGCGCACGATCATCTTCTTTCCCGAGGGTGCATTCGGCCCGACCAACAACTGCGTCGGGATCGGGAACGTCCTGCGGGAGCGCGGCCACCGCGTCGTGTTCGTGCTGGAGGAATCGTTCGCGGGCACGCTCGAGGCGAAGGGCTTCGAGGAACGTCTCATGCGGCTTGGGCCGCCACCGCCCCCCGACGCGGAGCCCGAGGTTCCGGGCCAGTTCTGGATCGATTTCATCCGCGACACCGCGCCGGTCTTTCGCAAGAGCACGATCGAGCAGCTCGGCGAGTTCATCGCGCCGACCTGGCAGGCGCTGATCGACGGCGCTAAGCACGTGAACCCGCGGCTGACGGAGATCTTCGATGAGCTCGCGCCGGACGTGATCGTCGAGGACAACGTCGTGGCCTTCCCGGCCATCTCGGCCAGCGGCCGGCCGTGGGTGCGCATCGTGTCCTGCAACCCGATGGAGATGAAGGACCCGGCGATCGCCCCGTTCTCGAGCGGCTACCCGGTGGCGGACCAGACGGCGTGGCCCGAGTTCCTGCGCGAGGTCCGCCGCACGCACGCTGACATGTGGATGGACTTCGACGCCTTCTGCCGCGCGAACGGCGAGACCGGCCTCACGTACGGAAAGCTTGGCCCGGAATTCATCGCGGAGTCGCCGGTCCTCAACCTGTATTCGTACCCGGCCGAGGCCGACTACGAGCGCGAGGTCCCACTCGGACCGACGTGGCACCGGCTCGACTCGACGATCCGCGCAGCCGAGACGACGTGGAAGCTTCCGGCGCAGCTGGCCGAGCGGGATGGGGCGTTGATCTACCTCTCCCTGGGGTCGCTCGGCTCGGCGGACGTCGCCCTCATGCAGCGCCTCGTCGACCTGCTGGCGACCACCGAGAACCGGGTCATCGTCTCGAAGGGCCCACTCGCCGACCAGATCACCCTCCACGACAACCAGGTCGGCGAGGCGTTCCTGCCCCAGCCGGCGATCCTGCCCCAGGTCGACCTGGTGATCACGCCACGGCGGCAACAACACGGTCACCGAGGCGTTCCACCACGGCAAGCCGATGATCGTGCTGCCGCTGTTCTGGGACCAGGTCGACAACGCCCAGCGCGTCGAGGAGACCGGCTTCGGCCGCCGGCTCTCGACCTACGGCTTTCGCGACGAGGAGCTGACCGACGCGATCGACGAGCTCGTGGCCGACAAGCCACTGGCCAAGCGCCTGAAGGCGATGTCGAAGCGCATCAAGTCCACGTCCGGCACGAAGCAGCGCCGCCGACCTCATCGAACGCGTGGCCGTGACTGGCGTGGCCGACTCCTAGCGCAGCAGGGACAGGTTCCGGTCGCCCGGGAACGCTCCGTCCTCGTTCCTATACACATCGTCCAGTATAGAAACGGTGATAGGCTGCCTGGCATGACCGAGCGGAATCCACGCCCTGGCCGCCCTCGGAGCCACGACGTCGACACCGCGATCCTTCACGCTGCCGTGGACCTCCTCGCGGCGCACGGACCCGAGGGCGTGACGATGAACGCGGTAGCCAAGCGGTCCGGTGTCGCTCGAGCGTCGATCTATCTGCGCTTTTCCGGACGTGATGCCTTGCTTACGGCAACGGTCAGGGCAGCGATCGGTCGTGAGCCGTTCGCAACTCACCCGCGATCTCGCTGACGGACCTCCGGCTCGGGGCAGGGCAAACGCAGGCGATCCTTGCGAATCCCGATTTCCGTAACGTGCTCCCCGAGATCGTCCGCGGTCTGCTTCGCCAGCCCGACGGGGCCGATGCCATCAGCTTCGACATCGTCGCGCCGAACATCGGACCGATCGCCGACGAGTACCGTCGTCTGGCAGCGGGCGGTCGGCATGCGCACCGACATCGATCCGAATCTCCCCGCCCGCCTCATCGTCGGAGGCCTGCTGGTCTTCCTGCTGGAGGAAGGCACGCCGCCCACCCCGGAGATGGCGGCCGAGATCGCCGAGATCGTCATCGACGGCCTGAAGTCGCCGGTCGCGGCGCCGGGCTGACCTCGACCACGTGGCGAGACGGACTTCCGCGGCGGGCATAGGATGACGACACGTCCCGCCTTGCCGTCACGCCCCAGGAGGCACTCGAGATGACCACCGTCGTCAAGCATGTGATGCTCAAGATCTGAGCACGCGCGCAGACGTCGAGGCCGCGATCGGGCGTCTCGACCTCAGTCGATCGCGAAGGCTCGCTGGTTCGGCGCGAAGGGTCGCGCGGTCACGGCCGCCGACCTCGACGAGGCGTTCATCCTCGACGAAGCGGCGCCGCACGTGCTTGCCGTCGTCACCCTGACCCTCGACGACGGCACGCGCAGGACTACTCGATGGCGTTCACGGGGACGCCACTCCGGGAAGCCGTGCCCGGCGATGGCGCGTGGCGGGCACTCGGCGTCGCGATGGGGGAGGGGCGGATCGTCGCGGCCCTCCCGACGGATCCCGACGCGGACGCGCCACCCACGGCCGCGCTCGTCTGCCGCCCCGCCCCGGCATTCCGCGATCTCGTGCCGGGCGGGGCAGCGGAGATCGCCGCCGGCACGGAACGGGATCTCGGCGCGGACCAGTCGAACACCTCGGTGGTCCTCGCCGAGCGACTGATCCTCAAGGCGTACCGGCGGCTCCAGCCGGGGCTCAACCCGGATCTCGAGATGACCGCGTTCCTGTCCGAGGAGGCCGCGTTCTCGGCTGTCCCGAGGCTCGCCGGCTTCGCCGAGATCGTGTCCGCCCGCGACGGGACCTCGACGGTGGCGATGGCCCAGGAGTACGTGCGCGACGGCGCCGACGCCTTCGAATGGCTGGCCGACACCCTCACCGCCTGGCTCGTGGCGCCCGGCGAGGTGAGCGTCGAGTACGCGACCGAGGTCGCGGCCGATCTCGGGACGCTCACCGCCGGCCTCCACGCGGCGCTCTCCGACGGCCACGGTCTGCCGGACATGGCGCCGCGCGAGGCGACACGGGACGAGATCCGCTCGTGGGCCCGCGACGCCCAGACGCACCTCGAGACGGCGCTCGATGTCACGACGGCGGACGATGCGCGGGCGACGCTGCGGGAGCTCGCCCCGCGGATCGCCGACGCCCTGACCGTGCTGGACGCCCTGCCGACGACACCGGAGGTCATCCGGGCGCACGGCGACTACCACCTCGGTCAGCTGCTGCTCGCGGCCGACGGCTTTCGCATCATCGACTTCGAGGGCGAGCCGCTCAGTCCGCCGGACACCCGCCGCGCACATCGGTCGCCGCTGCGGGACGTGGCATCGATGCTGCGCTCGCTCGACCACGTCGCCCGCAGCGCGCGGCGACGGGCCGAGGCGACCAACGGCGGCCCACTCGAGCACGTTGGCCTCGACCTCGAGGGCTGGATCCGCCGCTCGCGCGAGCGGTTCCTCGAGGCATATCAGGCCGGCCTTCGGCAGGAGCGGGTCTGGATCGCCATGGACCCGGCGCTCCTGCGGGCGTTCGAGATCGACAAGGAGCTGTACGAATTCGCCTACGCCACGACGTACCTCCCGTCGTGGCTGTATGCCCCGACGGAAGGGATGCGCGCCCTGTTCGAGGCGGACGCGTGACCGATCGCGTGGACCAGCTGCTCGAGGACATCCTCGACGGCCCGGCCGCCCTCGAGCGCCTGCTCGCGGCCTACGACGGACCCAAAACGCCCCTCGCGAAAATCATGCCGGCGCTGCAGGCGCGGTCGCGGATCGCGTTCGCGGGCCTCGGCAGTTCCCGGTACGCCGCGCGGATCGCTGCCTCGGACCTGCGGGCGGCGGGGGCGTCGGCCTGGGTGGAATACGCCTCGACCACTGCCCCGACGGCGCCCGCATCGGACCTCGCGTTCGTGGCGATCTCGGCGTCGGGCCGGACGGCCGAGGTGATCGCGTCGGCGCGCCGGCATCGCGGCAGGAGCCTCGTCATCGCCGTGACGAACGATCCAGGTTCCGAGCTCGCGTCGGCCGCCGATCACGTGCTCGCCCTTCACGCCGGGCGCGAGGCTGCCGGGATCGCCACGCGCACCTTCCGGGCCACGGTCGCGGTGCTGGCGATGCTCGCCGGCCGCACCCCGGCCTCGCTGGCGTCGACCGTCGGCGAGCTCAGGGTCCTCATCGATGACCGGGAGCGGTGGCTGCCGGAGATGACCGACGCCATCGACGGCGCGTCCGCGATCGATGTCCTGGCCGATGCGGCGATCCTCGGCCTCGCGGAGCAGGCGGCTCTGATGCTGCGGGAGGCGCCGAGACTGCCGGCCACCGCGCACGACACCGGCGACTGGCTCCACACCGCGGTCTACCTCGCGATCCCCGGGCACCGGGCACTCCTCTTCCCGGGCGCCAAGGCCGACGCCGAGGTCATCGACACCATCGAACGGCGTGGCGGGATCGTGATCACGATGCCGAGCGCGAACGCGGCGCCCGATCCAGACCCGTTCCGCCGAGCGATCATCGAGTCCGCCGGTGGCGAGCTCCTCGCCGCCGAACTCTGGAGCCGGACCTCCGCCGCCGACGTTTAGCAAGGACCCTTGCGCTGGCGACTAAGGGTCGGTTGACGACGGCCGGAAGGTGCGGCTACCATCTGCCGCGTCACACACCGGCTGGCCCTTGGAGGATCCCTCGTTGCGCTTCCGCGTCCGTCCCCGCCTCGCGATTCTGGCCGCGACGCTCGCCCTCGTCGCGTGCGGCCCGGCGGCCGTCTCGCCGCCTCCGACCCAGGCGCCCAGCCCGAGCAGCTCCCCGGACGCTGGCTCCTCGCCATCGACCGCGCCCAGCGCGACCGCGGCGCTCTCGGGGACCCTGACGATCTACTCGGGACGTAGCGAGGAGCTGGTAGGTCCGCTCATCGAGCGTTTCAAGACCGAGACCGGGCTCGACGTCCAGGTGAACTACGCCGGAACGACCGATCTCGCCGCCACCATCCTCGAGGAAGGCGATGCCTCGCCCGCGGACGTCTTCTTCGCCCAGGATGCGGGCGCGCTTGGCGCAGTCGCGGCCGAGGGCCGGCTCGCCGCCCTGCCGCAGGCCAGCCTGGACCGCGTCGACGAGCGGTTCCGAGCCGACGACGGGAACTGGATGGGCGTGAGTGGTCGAGCACGGGTCGTGATCTACGACACGCGCGAGCTCGCCGAGGCCGACCTCCCGACGACCATCGACGCCTTCACGGATCCGGCCTGGAAGGGCCGCATCGGCTGGGCGCCTACCAATGCCTCGCTGCAGACGTTCGTCACCGCCTACCGGCTCATGAAGGGCGAGGATGCCGCGAAGGCCTTCGTGGAGGGCATCGTGGCCAACGAGCCCAAGGTGTACGACGGAAATGATGCGGTGCTCGCGGCCGTGGCCGCCGGCGAGATCGAGGTGGGGTTCGTCAACCACTACTACCTCATGCGCCAGCTCAAGGAGCAGGGTGACTCCTTCCCGGTCCGCAACCACTTCCTCGATGGTGGGGATCCCGGAGCCCTGGTCAACGTCGCGGGCGCAGGCATCCTGACCACCGCGAAGAACCCGACGGCAGCGCAGGCCTTCATCGACTTCCTGCTGTCCGACGCGAGCCAGACCTACTTCGCGACCGAGACGAGCGAGTACCCGCTCATCGAGGGCGTGCCCGCGGATCCCGGCCTGCCGACGCTGGCCGAGCTACAGAGCCCGGAGATCGACCTCTCGGATCTCGCCGACCTGGAGGGCACGCTCAAGCTGCTGCAGGACGCCGGCGCCCTCTAGGCACCGGACCCATGGCAGGCGTCCTCAGCCGCCCTCCGCCGACCGTCGGATCCCCCGGGGTTCCGGCGGTCCCGGCCGTTGCACGGACCCACGCACGGACCCCGTGGTTCCTTGCCGCTGCGGGGATCGTCATCGCGTTCCTCGCTCTCCTGCCGCTCATCTACCTGGTCATCCGCGCGCTCGGGGCGGAGGAGTCGGCGACGGCCTTTCTCATCCGGCCACGGACCCTCACCATCGTCGCCGGCACGATCGGGCTTGCCCTGCTCGTCGGGGCAGGGACGGTCGGGCTCGGCGTCCCGATCGCCTGGCTGACGACCCGGACGGACGTGCCGGGCCGACGCGGGTGGGCCGTCCTCACCGCGATCCCGCTGGCGATCCCCTCGTACGTCGTCGGTTTCGCCTTCCTCGCGTTCTTCGGACCGCGCGGCACGCTCCAGGGCATCCTGGCGCCGCTCGGTGTCGACCGGCTGCCGTCCATCGGTGGCTTGTTCGGCGCCGCGCTCGTCCTGACGCTGGTCTCCTACCCGTACGTCTCGCTCGCGGCACGTGCGGCGATCCAGCGCACCGACCCAGCCCTGGAGGAGTCGGCTCGTCTGCTTGGGGACCGGCGAATGACGGTCTTCCGGCGCGTGACGCTGCCGGTGCTCATCCCCGCCGTCTCCTCCGGCGCGCTGCTCGCGATGCTCTACGCGCTGTCCGACTTCGGCGCCGTGTCCCTGCTCCAATTCGATAGCCTGTCGCGGGCGATCTACCTGCAGTACGGCGCCTCGTTCGATCGATCGACGGCAGCGATCCTGGCGCTCGTGCTCGTCGCCATCACCTTCGTCCTGACGTGGGGTGAGATCGGCCTGCGCGCACGGGCCGGCAGCTACGCGGGCCGCCCGCGTCGTCCACCGGCAACCGTCCCACTCGGGCGTTGGCGCTGGCCATCGGTCGTCTTCCTCGTGCTCGTGGTCGGGCTCGCGCTCATCGTGCCGGTCGGCACGATCGGATGGTGGCTCGTGCGCGGCCTCGCGCAAGGGGAGCCGCTGAGACTGGTGCTGGACGTCGCACTCGATTCGTTCCTGCTCGGGGGCGTGTCGGCATTCGCCGCCGTCGCACTCGCGCTGGTGGTCGCGTTGCTCGCCGCGCGATATCCCTCTCGACTCGCCTCGTTCGTGGGGTCCACCACGTATGCCGGGTATGCGCTGCCGGGGATCGTCGTGGCCCTGGCGATGGTCTTCCTCGCGACACGGACGGTGCCGATCCTGTACCAGACGCTGTTCCTCCTGGTCGCCGTGTACAGCGTCCGGTTCATGCCCCAGGCGATCGGCATCCTTCGATCCGGCCTGGGTCAGCTCGGTCGTGGCGTCGAGGAGGCGGGCCGTACCCTGGGCGACGGACCGACCCGGGCATTCGCCCGACTGACGGTGCCGGCACTCCGGCCCGCCCTCGTTGCCGGCGCGGCGCTGGTGTTCCTCACGGTCGTGAAGGAGCTGCCGCTGGCGCTCCTGCTGGCCCCGATCGGGTTCGACACGCTCGCGACCGAGATCTGGGACGCGGCATCGTCCGGGTTCTACGCTCGGGCCGCAGCTCCGGCCGCGCTGTTGCTGGCGCTTTCGGTCGCGACGGTCGCCGTGCTGCTGCGGGCCGAGGAGCGGACGCGATGACCGTGCCCACCCCTGCGCGGCCGGCCTTCGCCGTCCAGGCGCGGGGCCTGCGCCGGCGGTTCGGGGAGGTCGTTGCCGTCGACGGCGTCGATCTCGATGTGCTGCCCGGCGAGATGCTGACCGTGCTCGGTCCCTCCGGATGCGGCAAGACGACGGTCCTGCGACTCATCGCAGGGCTCGACACTCCGGACCAGGGGACGATCGAGATCGGCGGGCGACGCGTGTCGGGCGTCGGCGCCTCGGTCCCGCCCGAGCGCCGACGGGTGGGCATGGTGTTCCAGGACGTGGCGCTCTTCCCGCATCTGTCCGTGCGCGACAACGTCGGCTACGGATTGCGCCGGGACCCCGACCGTGACGTCCGAATCCGCGAGCTGCTCGAGCTGATCGACCTGCCCGACGCCGGTCATCGGATGCCGCACGAGCTCTCCGGCGGGATGCAGCAGCGGGTGGCCGTCGCCCGCGCCCTGGCACCGCGGCCGGAGGTGGTGCTGCTCGACGAACCCTTCTCGTCGCTTGACGCAGCGCTCCGCACCCAGCTCCGGGGCGACGTCCGGGAGATCCTCCGCGCCGCCGGAGCGGCGGCGGTGTTCGTGACCCACGACCAGGACGAGGCGCTCACGCTCGGTGATCGCATGGCCGTCATGGTCCGCGGTCGGATCGAGCAGGTAGCGCCGCCCGAAACCGTCTACGCGGAGCCGGCGACGCCGTTCGTCGCCACCTTCGTCGGGACCGCCAACCTGGTCCACGCGGAGTATCGCGATGGGATGGCGGACACCCGTTTCGGTGTCGTCCGGCTCGTCGCCAAGGGCGCGACCGGCAGCGGACGCGGGCTGGTCGTCCTGCGGCCCGAGCACATCGAGGTGCTCGAGGCCCCGGACGGACCCGCCGACTCGAGCTCGTGGCGGATCCTGCGTCGCCGGTTCACCGGTTCCGAGATCCTGTACGAGGTCGCCGCCCCGGATGGCGAACGCCTCTGGGTCGAGGCCGGCCATGCCGTCCGCCGCCTGCGGGTCGGTGATGCGGTGAACCTGCGGCTGCGCGAGTTCGAGACCGTCGCTTTCCCGGTTAGTGGTCACCCGAGCGGCCACGGCGATGGCCGCCGAGTCGCGACGCCGGCCGACACACCCGCGGAGGTCGTCGCGGGCGACTGAGCCGCGACGGCGGGTGGTTCAGCCCGCGAGGGCTGCGCGGACCTCGCCGACGCGCTCGATGGTCTCGAGGTCGAACGGGTGGCGGAAGATCCAGATGACCTCGTCCACCCCGACGGCCTCGTAGGCGCGGAGCCGGTCCGCGATCTCGACGGGTGGACCGGTCAGCAGCACATATCGTGCGCCGCTTTCGGCGCCGGTCTTCGCTTCCAGGCCGTGGATCGCCGCAAGCTCGCGGTAGGCGGCGAGCGCCGCGTCCTCCGTGTCGCGGATCACCGCGTCCTGGGTCACCGTCCGCGCGATCTCGCGCTCGTCCCGGCCGAGATCCTGGCAGTGACCGCGCAGCACGGCGTCGTGGGTCGCGATCGCATCGGGCTGGCCGTAGGCGTTCCACAGGTCGGCGTACGCCGCAGTCGTCCGGAGCGTCTTGCGCGGCCCCGACCCACCGATGAGGATCGGCAGCCGCTGCTGGATCGGGCGTGGCCGGCACAGCGCGTCGCGCATCTCGTAGAACCGGCCCTTGTGGGTCACGGTCTCTCCGTCGAGCAACCGGCGGATGAGCCCGACCGATTCATCGAGGCGATCGAGCCGCTCCCCGAAGCCGCTACCGAAATCCAATCCGAAGGCGTCGTGCTCCCGATCGAACCAGCCTCCGCCGAGACCGAGGATCGCCCGGCCACCCGAAACGTGGTCGAGCGTCGTGGCGAGCTTCGCGGTCAAGCCCGGGTTGCGGAAGGTGTTGGCACCCACCAAGAGGCCGAGGCGCACCCGTTCCGTGAGGGCCGCGACCGCGGCCAACGTCGACCATCCCTCGAGCTTTGGGTCCGCCCAGTCGCCCTCGTCGGCGAGCAGGTGGTCGTCGAGCCACAGGGAGTCCCAGCCGGCACGCTCGACGGCAAGGCACGCATCCCGCAAGGACGGCCAGTCGGTCCGCTGGATCCAGAACGCCGCACCGAATCGCATCCTCGCGATCGTAGCGGCCGCTTACGCCGGGCCGGCGGCCGTTCCAGCCGGCGATGCCCGGGACCGACCGGGACCGCTAACCGAGCGTCGAGAGCAACCGGAAAACGGGCACGGCCGCCCCGTAGGCGTCGGCCAGGATGTCCGGCAGGTCCGGCGAGCGGACCTCGTCGTCGGACAGGTTGCGCCCGAAGATCACGTCCTTGTACCGGAAGAGCTCGGCCATCGGGTGGTCCGGTGGGAAGCCGGGCGGCACGCGTTTGAGCGAGTCGTGGCTGTGGACCGGCCCGAACTCGGCGATGAATGCTGGATCCTCCAGGGCTGCACGGACTCGATCCGGCTCGTCGAGGATCGCCGCTCGAAAGGCATCGAGACGGGGCTTCTCCGGCCTCCACATGCCACCGCCAACGTAGCTCGCCCCGGGCATCACGCTGACGTACCCACCTGGGCCGTGAGCCCCCTCGTCCGACGCGTCGTGATCCGAGCCGCGGCCGATCCACGCGAATCTGGCGTAGATGTTCGACTTGTACGGGGACTTGTCCTTGGCGAACCTGGTGTCGCGGTAGATCCGGGACACGGAGCGGCTCGGGTCTGCCTGGAGGGGAAGTCCGCGGGCCTCGAATCGATCCGCGAGGGCCGCGACCAGCGCCTCCATCGGTTCCTTCAGCAGGCGCTCGTACTCGGCCTTGCGCGGCTGGAACCAGGATCGATCGTTGTTCTGGGCGAGGTCGGCCAGGAAATCGATGGCTTCCGGCCGGAAGCCCGTGAACGTGCTGGTCTCGACGACCATCGGCGACACCTCGTGAGCGACTGCTGAGCATCCTATCGCGCGCCGCTCACCTCGCCATCAACCGCCACTTCACCCGGGCTATCCTCGTCGCGTGCCCACCCCGACCGGCGTCCCGCCCGAGGCCCGCGACGCGATCCTCGCCTGGTACGCGCGAGCAAGGCCGGCCGCTGGCGTTCCGGCGGACTCGCGACCCGTACGCGATCCTCGTGTCCGAGGCGATGGCCCAGCAGACCCAGGCGTCGCGTGCGGCGGCGTACTGGGAGCGCTTCATGGAGCAGTTCCCCACGGTGGAGGCGCTCGCCGCAGCCACGCCCGCGGCCGTGCTTCGGGCGTGGCAGGGGCTCGGCTACGACCGGCGGGCCCTGGCGCTGTGGCGGAGCGGCCCGGATCGTCGTCGACGAGCATCGCGGTCGAATGCCCTCGACCGTGCCGGAACTCCAGGCACTCCCCGGTGTCGGGCCGTACACGGCGCGCGCGGTCGCGGCGCTCGCGTTCGGTGCGCAGGTGGGCGCGGTCGATGTCAACGTCCGTCGCGTGCTCGGTCGGATCGTGGCGGGAGATGCCGTGGCGCTGTCGGCGCCCGCGCTCCAGGACGTCGCCGATGACGCGGTCCCGCCCGACCGGCCGGGCGAGTGGACCCACGCCCTCATGGACGTCGGGGCGATCCTGTGCCGCCCGCGCGCGCCCCGCTGCGACGCCTGCCCGGCGCGTCCCTGGTGTCGCCTCGCGGCGCGCGGCGCAAGTACGCCCGCGAAGGCCCGCGCCACGCCCGCCCGCCAACCGACCATCCGCTTCGCCGCGACGAACCGCTGGCTCCGCGGCCGGATCCTCGATCGACTGCGCGCTGCGCCGGACGGCGATTGGGTGGCCTTCGATGTCGCGATCGGGACCCATGACCTCCCACAGGTTCGGGCCGCCGCCGACGCCATGGCCGCCGACGGGGTCCTGGAGATCCGACCGGCAAGCGGCCCGGACTCGACGCTTCGAGCGCGCCTGCCCCTCGCCTGACCCGGCGAGCCCGGTCGGCTACGCTTGGCTTGCCATGTCCTCCACCTCCCTCCCGGCCGGCGATCCGCGCAGCGCCGCGCCCGATCCGGCGGGCACGGGACCGTTGCCCGCCAACGACCCATCGATCTTCGAGATGGACCTGCGTGCGCTGCGGCGCCGCTGGGCCGATCGGGCGGCGATGCCGGCCATCGGAGCCGAGGCGATGACCGGAGCCGACCGCCGCGCGCAGGCCCTCGGCGTGTCCGAAGAGCGGCTCATGGAGCACGCCGGGACAGCGGTCGCGGCCGCCGTCCGAGCCCTGGCCGTCGACACAGGTCGCTGGGGCACCGGACCGATCGTCATCCTGTGCGGTCCCGGCAACAACGGTGGCGACGGGTTCGTGGCGGCCAGGCGTCTCGCCCTCGCCGGCGCCCAGGTCGTGGTGGCCGTCGTCGCCACGGAGGCGAGACCCCGGGGAGCGGCCGCCTCCCGGAACTGGGATCGCATCGCCCGCGACACCGGCATCAGCAAGGTGCACGCTCCCGTCGCCCGTGACGTCGCGCTGTTCGGCCACGGGATCGAGCGCGCCGCCGTCATCGTCGATGCGCTGCTTGGGACCGGGGTCCGCGGACCCCTTCGCGACCCGATCAGGTCGGCGGTCGAGCTGATCGAGCACGCCCGGTCCGGAGGCATCCCGGTCGTGGCGGTCGACACCCCGACGGCGATCGACCTGTCCAGCGGCGAGCCGTCGGAGCCCGCCGTCCGCGCCGACCTGACCGTGACCTTCCACCGACCCAAGACCGGTCTCACGACCCGCCGCGGAGCCGCCCATGCCGGCAAGGTCCTGGTCGCGCCGATCGGGATCCCGCCCGAGGTCGACCGTGGTTGACGCCCGTCCCCGCGGTTCCCAGCCGGGCTGGCTCGAGGTCCTCACCGTGGCGGCCGGGGTCGTCGTGGTGGTCGTCGGGGCAGCCGCGCTGACCGGCATCCTGCCGAGTCAGATCCGGGAGGCGATCCTCAACGGCCCGGTGATGATCGGTGTGCTCATCGTGGGCACGGGCTGGTTGCTGTGGCGGATCTCGCGAGGTCGGCCGGTCGACGACGACCGGTGAGCGACGGAGCGCCGTCGGCGGCGAACGCACCGACCCCGACCGAGCGGCGCGCCACAGACCTGTCTCGGCTCGTCGACACCGCCTGGGACGTGGTCATCGTCGGGGGCGGGATCGTCGGCGCTGGTGCGCTGCTGGATGCCGCGACGCGCGGCCTCCACGCCGCCTTGATCGAGCAGGACGACATCGCATCCGGCACATCCTCGCGGTCATCGCGCCTCATCCACGGAGGCCTGCGGTACCTGGAGCAGCTCCAGATCGGGCTCGTGCGAGAGGGACTTGCCGAACGGGGCCGGCTCCTGCGCAACGCCCCGCACCTGGTGACCCTCGAACCGCAGCTGTTCCCGATCCGCGGCATCCCATTCCTGAGCAAGGCGTTCTACGACACCGGTCTGACCCTGTACGACATCCTGGGCGCCCGACACGACGGCGGGTGGCACCGCCGCCTGAACGTCGCCGAGACCGTCGAGATCGCCCCGTCCCTCCGCCGCAAGGGACTGCGCGGCGGATTGCTCTATCACGACGGCATGGAGGACGACGCTCGACTGGCCCTCGCGGTCGTCCGGACCGCCCTCGCCGAGGACGCCCAGTCCCTGGCGGTGACCCGGGTCCAGGCGCGCGGCCTCGGCCCTGCCCCCGTGTCGGGGCCGCATCGGGTGTTGCGTGCCCGCGATGTCGCCTCGGGCGCGGAGCTCGAGATCAGGACCCGGGCGGTCGTCGACGCCACCGGCGTCTGGGCCGCCGATCCGGAGCACCCGTTCTCCAGCCGGTCGAGCCGGATCCTCCCGAGCCGGGGCGCCCACCTCGTCGTGCCTCGTGAGCGGATCCCCATGTCGGCCGGACTCACGATCCGCGTCCCGGGCAAGGTCGTGTTCCTCGTGCCGTGGCCGGATCACTGGTTGATCGGGACCACGGACGCGCCCTACGACGGCCGCTCCGCCCGGCCGGCCGCGGACGGCTGGGAGATCGATGAGCTCCTGCGGACCGTCAACGAGACCCTCGACGTCGATCTGCGGCGCGCCGACGTCGTGGGCACGTACGCCGGCCTGCGGCCGCTCATCGCCCCGAGCCACGGCTCGACGGTCAAGGCCTCGCGCGAGCACCGGGTCACGATCGAGCAGAACGGCATCGTCCGGATCGGAGGTGGAAAGTACACGACGTACCGCGTGATGGCCCGCGACGTCATCGACGCGGTCCTCGGGCGGGAAGGGGCGGAGCGACTACCGAGCGCCACGGCGGAGCGGCGGCTCGTTGGTGCGGCCGATCGTCCGGTGCTGGACCGGATCGTCCGGGAGATCGCGAGCGTCGGCGCGGTGGCGTCCGCCCATCCCGGAGCGGCCGCCCGCCTGGTGGCCCGCCACGGAACGGAGGCACCGGGAGTCGTGGGGCTCGGTGGCGAGCTCGGCCTGCTCCGTCCGCTCGTGCCGGGCCGGCCGTTCCTCGAGGCGGAGGTCGCGTGGGCGGTCCGGCGCGAGCTCGCGCTGTCGGTGGACGACGTCCTGTCGCGCCGGTTCCGTCTTAGCCCCGAGCTGGCCGATCGAGGTGCCGGGGTCGCGCCGCGGGTCGCCGAGATCATGGCCGGCGAGCTCGGCTGGGACGATGCGCGCCGCGACCGCGAGGCCGACGCCTACCTGGCGACCGCGACCCGCGAATACGGGATCGCGCCGTCCCCGTCGGCGCCCGAGGCGGCAACCGAGCCGGCGCTGGCCGCCCCACCTGTCACGGGCTGACGGCGTCACACGACGGTCACGCGCGACACCCACCATCGCGCCATGCCATCGATCGGTGACATCGCCAACGACGTCGCCCGGACCCTGTACGAGTTCCGGATCCCGGTCGCCATCGCGTCGATCGCGCTGGCCGTCCTGGCCGTGGTCATCGCCGGTCGGCTCGGCTGGATCCGGGCGGCTCGCCGCCACCCGCGGCGCACGGGAGTCCTCGTGGCGGCGGCCCTGGCGGTGATGGCGCCGGTGGGCTGGTACCTGGGCTCGCCGATCTTCATCCGTACCTCGCTCGTCGAAGCCGGACCGAGCGTCGTGGCATCGACCCCCGCGCCGACCGCCGCGCCCGCCGTGTCCGCTGTCCCGTCGAACGCATCGGCGCCGTCGGTCGTGCCCTCGGGCCCGCCGACGGCGCCTCCGACCCCCGCACCCACGCCATTCACGGCCACGACCGTGGCGAGCGGCGAATTCAGCGGCACCGACGACTTCCATTTCGGGGAGGGGACCGCGTCGATCGTCGAGGTCGAGCCCGGTCGCTATCACCTGCGGCTCGATGACTTCTCGGTCCGCAACGGACCCGACCTGTTCGTCTACCTGTCGCCCGACGCCTGATGGATACGCCGACGATGCGCTCGAGCTCGGGAAGCTGAAGGCGACCGATGGATCGTTCGGCTACGACCTCCCCGCTGGCATCGACCCGGCCCGATTCCGAAGTGCCCTCATCTGGTGCAAGCAGTTCAGCCACCTGTTCGCCGTGGCGCCGTTCGGCGCGTGAGCGGATACCCCGAAAGTCGGGGCTATACAGGCACGATCCGAGCGCGTACCATCCCGCCTGAAAACGCCACGGAAACGTCCGTGGCCAGAACGTAGCTCGACGCAGGCACTCACTCGGACTCCTCTCACGGCTGACGCGAGAACCCGACGGGATCGCGCCGGCTACCGAGAGGAGTTTCGTCTTCGTGTACAACGACAAGAACCTGACCTGTGCGGACTGTGGACAGGAATTCGTGTTCACCGCGTCCGAGCAGGACTTCTATGCGCAGCGCGGCTTCACCGAGCCGCGACGTTGCCCATCGTGTCGCGCAAGCCGCAAGGCCGCGCGTAACGCGGAGGGTGGCGGTAGCTCGTACGGCGGCTACGGCGCCGGCGGCGGGTACTCCGCCGGTGGCGAGGGTGGCTACGGCGGTGGCGGTGGCTACCGCGATCGCGGGCCGCGTGAGATGTTCGAGGCGACGTGCTCGTCCTGTGGCAAGGAAGCCCAGGTCCCGTTCCGTCCCACGAGCGGCAAGCCCGTCTACTGCAGCGATTGCTTCCGCACCCAGCGCGGCGGCTGACCTAATCCTCTCGGCGCGGGCCGACCAACGGCCCGCCGAACCAGCGTAGATCCCCGACCCGGGTTGTCAGCCGACCCGGGTCGAACGATTCCACGGGCACGGTGCTCCGCGGCTAGCATCGGGTCATGAAGATCGGACTCATGCTGCCCATCGGCGAGCAGGACCTGCTCGCCGGACCCGACCGCTGGTCCCTATTCCGGGACATGATCCTCGCCGCGGAGGCGAGCGGGCTCGATTCGGTCTGGTGCGCCGATCACCTGCTGTTCCGCCACGACGAGACGGCGGAGCCGGGCGGCACCGACGGCATCCACGAAGCGTGGACGGTCCTCTCGGCGGTGGCCGCCATCACGAAGCGCGTCGAGATCGGTCCGCTCGTGCTGTGCGTCCCGTTCCGCAATCCCGCGCTCACGGCCAAGATGGCGACGACGCTCGACGAGATCAGCGGTGGGCGACTGATCCTGGGGCTCGGGTGTGGCTGGCACGAGCCGGAGTTCGAGGCCTTCGGCTACGAGTTCGACCACCGCGTGGGCCAGTTCGCCGAGGCGCTCGAGATCATCGTGCCGATGCTGCGCAACGGGACCGCCACCTTCGATGGCCGCTGGCAGCGCGCCGCCGACGCCCGTGTCGCACCGCCGGGTCCACGCCCGAACGGGCCGCCCATCCTGATCGCCGGCAAGAAGCCGCGGATGCTCGAGCTGGTGGCCCGTCACGCCGACGCATGGAACGCGGCCTGGTACGGGCACCCGGACGATGCCCACGAGCTGCGCGAGCGGATCGAGCGGCTCCACGCCGCACTCGACGCCGCGGGCCGGCCGCGAGACTCGCTCGAACTGACGGCCGGCATCTTCGTCGCCACCTCCCCGGGCGACGACGACCGACCGGAGGAGACGATCACCGGCACCGTCGACGAGATCGCCGAGGCCCTCGGCCGGCTACGCGGCGCTCGGGGTCAGCCACCTCATCGTCCACCTGTGGCCGCGGACGGCGGAGGCGGTGGCCCAGCTCGGTGCGGCGGCGGCCATCGCACGGGATCGTACGGCCACGAGGGGCGCGGCGGTCTGACCGACGGCGATACGGCGCCCGATATTCGTCCCGTTGCTACAGACCGGACATCGCTAGCCACAACGCGGCGATCGAGGCCGTGCGCGACGACCTGGCGTGCTTGAGCAAGGTGGTTTCGGTGCCGCGATCGCGTGCGTGGACTCGTTACCACGCCCTAAGCGGTGGCGCGTAGCCATGGGGTGAATACAAGACCCGGGAACGCCGGGCCGAGGGGCGCGGCGGCCTGACGGATGTCGATAATCTGTCCGATCCACCGGGTGCGACGGGCCATCGGAGCGCGAAGTACGCTCCGACCGTCCCCGCGGCCTCATCGGGCCCGATATCGGCCCAACCCATCTCGCGGGATGCCCGCCCACGAGCGTAACGCTACGGATCGAGCGCGAATTGAGGGTGCCGATCGCGGCCTTCCGGCGATCGTACCGACCAGCGGTGCGGTCCCGCCGCACTCGTGGTCGCCAACGGGACGGGGCCACACAGCCGGCCGGGCCACACAGCCGGCCGCACCGCTCAGCCGCTCAGCCGGCCGCACCGCTCAGCCCGCCGCACCGCTCAGCCGCCCACACCGCTCAGCCGCTCAGCCGGCCGCACCGCTCAGCCGCCCACACCGCCGAAACCCCAGGCACGACTCAGCCGCTGCGCGGCTTGCCCACCAGCAACCCCAGGTCGAACTTGCGCTCGGTCCCGTGGATCAACCGATCGATGTTGTCCGCGTGCGCGAGCCAGATCAGTGCCGCGCCGACTCCTGAGTAGATCACGTACGGCAGCGGCGTCTCCGGCACCACGAGGAGCAGGAGGAGCATCACCGGGAACATCACCGCCGATCCGAGCAGCGATCCGAGCGACACGTAGCGCGTCAGCACGATCACCAGCACGAAGACCGGTGCCGCCAGCACGACCGCCAGCGGCTGGATGACCAGCATCGTCCCGACACCCGTGCCCACGCCCCGTCCGCTGCGGAACCCGGCGAACACGCTCCAGATCGCGCCCGCTACGGCGGCAACGCCGCACAGGACCTCGACCAGCGGGTCGCCCGTCACGATCCGCGCGAGCAGGACAGGCAGCGCGCCCTTCAAGAGATCGCCCAGGACCACGACCGCGGCCCACTTCCGCCCGAGCGCGCGTAGTGCGTTGGTGCCGCCCGTCCGGCCCGATCCCACCGAGCGGAGATCCGGTCCACCGACCCGCTGGGCCACGAGTGACCCGACCGGGATGGAGCCCGCGACGTAAGCAAGGACGATGAGCAACCCCGCCCGGAACAGGATCGCTGGGTCCACGCTCGGCTTCGACCTCGATCACGGCCGCCGATGGGTGGGGCGGCGCTCGGGCCGAACTCTAGCACCAGCCGCCGGGCTCGCCTCGGTTGCGCCTCTCGCGACCCCGGCCGTACGATGACCCGCGATGACCCATCCGCCCGCGCAGCCCCTCGACGACCGCTCGATGGCAGCCGCGCCGAGGCATCCCGAGGCACCCTGACCCATGGCCGTCGGCTCCTCCAACGACTTCGATCTCGTCGTGCTCGGCGCCGGCACGGGCGGGTATACGGCCGCCTTCCGCGCTGGTCAGCTCGGGCTCAAGGTGGCGCTCGTCGATGAGGGCAAGATCGGCGGCACGTGTCTCCACCGCGGCTGCATCCCGACCAAGGCCCTCCTCGAATCGGCGGCGTTCGCCGATCGACTCCGCCATGCCAAGGACTTCGGCCTGACGCTGCCGGGTGAGGCGACCATCGATTACGCGCAGATGGCGGCCCGGCGTGACCAGGTCGTGAAGCGGATGTGGACCGGCCTCAAGACCCTCGTCGACAAGAACAAGGTGACCTGGATCGACGGCCGCGGCCGCCTCGACGGCCCGCAGAAGGTCCGCGTCGCCCAGCCCGGCGAGGACGGGACGCCCGGCAAGGGTGGCGAACGCGTGCTCCAGGCGACGGACGTGATCCTCGCGACCGGCTCGCGGGTCAAGAGCCTGCCGGGTCTCGATCCCGACGGCCAGAAGATCGTCACGAGTGACGACATCCTCAAGATGACCACCCTGCCCAAGGACATCGTGATCGTCGGTGCCGGCGCCGTCGGCGTCGAGTTCGCCTCGATGTTCCACGACGTCGGCGTGAAGGTGACGCTCCTCGAATACGCGCCCCAGATCGTCCCGCTCGAGGACGCCGAGGTTGGAAAGGTCGTCCAGCGCTCCTTCGAGAAGCGCGGCATGACGGTGATGACCAACGCCCGCTTCGATCCGGCGGCGGTCAGCACGGACAAGCACGGCATCTGCCTGATGGTCGGCCCCGACGGCAAGGACCAGGCGGAGCTGCGGGCCGAGATGATGCTCGTCGCGACCGGCCGCGCCGCCAACATCGAGGAGATCGGCCTCGAGACGACCAAGATCGAAACCGACAAGGGCGTCATCAAGGTCAACGGGCGGATGCGCACGAAGGAGTCGCACGTCTACGCCATCGGCGACATCATCGGCGGCCTGTGGCTGGCCCACACGGCCGCGCACGAGGGGCTGATCGCCGCCCACGTGATCGCCGGCGAAGCCGACGTCCACGAGATGGACTACACGAAGCAGCCGCGCGCCACGTACTGCCGCCCCGAGATCGCCTCGATCGGGCTGACCGAGGACGAGGTCAAGGCTGCCGGCACGCCGTACAAGGTCGGCAAGGTCCCGTTCCAGGCCATCGCCAAGGCCATCATCGGCGGCGAGTACGAGGGCTTTGCGAAGGTCATCTCGAACACGGAGGACCAGGACGTCCTCGGCGTCCACATCGTCGGACCGCACGCCACCGACCTCATCGCCGAGGCCTCGCTCGCCTTCGAGCTCGACGCGACCGCCTGGGAGATCGGCGGCTCGACCCACGCCCACCCGACCCTGTCCGAGGTCATCGGCGAAGCGGCGATGGCCGTGGACGGCCGGTCCATCAACTTCTGACGGAGGCCCATCACCACGATGGCCGTGACCAAGAGCGACGCCGCCAAGGCCGCCGCCGAGGGCGCCGCCCCCGGAGAGGGGGCCGGCAGCCTCGCCGCCTCGGTTGGCTTGACCGACGCCGACCTCGTCGAGATGTATCGCTATGTCGCCCTCGCTCGGTCGCTCGACGAGCGGATGTGGATCCTGAACCGAGCGGGACGGATCCCGTTCGTGATCTCCGGTCAGGGCCACGAAGGCGCCCAGGTCGGGATCACGTGGGCGTTCAAGCGCGGCCACGACTGGATCGCCCCGTTCTATCGCTCGATCGCCACGTGCCTCACGTTCGGGATGAGCCCGCGCGACATCCTGACGGCGCAGTACGCGACCGCCAACGACCCGAGCTCGGGCGGCCGCCAGATGCCCGGCCACTACGGCTCGCACGAGCACAACCTCGTCAGTGTCTCGTCGCCGGTGGCGACGCAGCTGCTCCACGCCGTCGGGATCGCCCTAGCGGCCAAGGTCCGCAAGACCGGCCAGGTCGCGATGACGAGCATGGGGGAGGGGAGCAGCAACCAGGGCGACGTCCACGAGGGCCTGAACTTCGCCGCCATCCACAAGTTGCCGTTCATCTTCGTCGTCGAGAACAACGGGTACGCGATCAGCGTCCCGATGGCCCGCCAGGTCTCGAGCCCCAACGTGGCCGACCGTGCCGCGGGCTACGGCATCCCGGGAGTGATCGTCGATGGTAACGACGTCCTGGCCTGCTACGCGGCCGCGCGTGATGCGGTCGCACGGGCACGCGCGGGCGATGGGCCCACGCTCATCGAGGCCAAGGTCACCCGCCTGACCGGCCATTCCTCAGACGACCAGCAGACGAAGTACCGGTCGGAGGAGGAGCTCGCCGCGGAGCGCGAACGCGACCCAGTGCCGGCCTTCCGCGCGCAGCTTCACGACGCCGGCGTCCTCACCGACGAGATCGAGACGCGCCTGGCGGCCGAGATCAAGGCCTCGGTGGAGGAGGCGACCGACTACGCCGAGTCCCAGCCCGACCCCGATCCGTCCACCGCCATGCGCTACGTGTTCGCCGAGGACACCGAGTAGATGCCGGCCAGGACCTTCATCGAGGCGATCCGCGAGACGCTAGCGGACGAGATGCGCCGGGACGAATCGATCATCGTCCTGGGAGAGGACGTCGGCAAGAAGGGCGGCGTGTTCCTCGCCACGGACGGCCTGTGGGCGGAGTTCGGCGACGACCGGGTCATCGACACGCCGCTGACCGAGTCGATGATCATCGGCGCGTCGATCGGCGCTGCGGTGAACGGCCTGCGACCGATCGCCGAGATCCAGTTCGCCGACTTCATCTTCCCGGCCTTCAACCAGATCGTGTCCGAGGCGGCCCGGATGCGCTATCGATCGAACAACGGCTATGGCGTACCCATGGTGATCCGCGCCCCGTATGGCGGCGGCGTCCATGGCGCCCTCTACCACTCGCAGAGCGTCGAAGCGTTCTTCACCCACGTGCCCGGTCTGAAGGTCGTGATCCCGTCCACGCCGTACGACGCACGCGGCCTGCTGCGCGCGTCGATCCGCGACGAGGACCCAGTCCTATTCTTCGAGCACAAGAAGATGTACCGCTCGGTCCGTGGCGACGTTCCGGACACGGACTACACGGTCCCGCTCGGCAAGGCGGCGGTCACGCACCCGGGATCGCAGGTGTCGGTCATCGCGTACGGGCTCATGGCCCACTACGCGCTCGAGGCGGCGGACCGCGTCGCTGACGACGGGATCAGCGTCGAGGTGGTCGACCTGCGGACGCTCCGCCCGCTGGACACCGAGACTGTTCTCGAGTCGGTCCGCAAGACCGGCAAATGCTTGATCGTCTACGAGGACAACCGGTTCGGCGGGTACGGGGCGGAGGTCGCGGCGATCGTGGCGGAAGAAGCGTTCGACTACCTCGACGGGCCGGTCACGCGCATCGCCGGGCCGGACGTCCCGGGCGTGCCCTACAACCACGTGCTCGAGGACTGGTTCATGGTCAGTCCCGAGAAGATCGAAGCGGGGATCCGAACACTCGCAGCGTACTGACGGGGAGGTAACGGGGGTGGCAGCAGACGAGTTCGGGCGGCTGTACGAACGGTTCAAGACGATGCTCGCGCCGTACGCGGCACGCATGCATGTCGCGGGCGACGGACCCGCGATGTACGGGGTCGACATGGCTCCCGAGGGCGAGCGCGACCCATCGACCTGGTTCGCCGGCACGCGGCTCGGCAAGCGTTACGTCAGCTACTACCTGATGCCGATCTACGTTCAGCCCTCGCTGCTCGACGACATCTCACCCGAGCTGCGCCGACGCATGCAGGGCAAGTCGTGCTTCAACTTCGCGAAGGTGGACGAGCCGCTCCTGACCGAGCTCGAGGCGTTGACGAAGAAGAGCTACGAGGCAACGGGCGGAGATCCCCGCTGGGGCGCGGCGCAGCGCGAGTTACGAGCTTCCACGCACGCGTAGTCGCGGACGAAGCCCGAACGCCCGTGAAAACGAAAGGCTCGCGCGAAGTTGGTCCCTTCGGGTCATGCGCGATGTGTCGTTCGTAGGTAGCCTCGTACGAAGCGCGTACCCCCAGCGCTCAGGAGATGCTCCATGGCCCCACTTCCGTCATCCGCCGCCCCGCATCGGGACATGATCAGGATCGTCATCGTCGAACCCAGGACCCTCGCGGGTCTCGGGATCCGGGGAGTCCTCGACGGCGAGGCCGACATGGAGGTGGTCGCGGAGGTTCGCTCAGCCGACGACGCGCTCGCGGTGGCCCGCGACGACGCACCCGACGTGTTCATCCTCGACGTCGAGCTGCAGGAGCCAGAAACCAGTGCCGCATCCCAGCGCCTCGTCCATGAGGCGCCGAGTGCCGGTGTCGTGGTGGTCGGGCGTGAAGACGACGACGCGAGCATCCTCGGGGCCGTCGAGATCGGTGCGGCTGGACACGTCGCCGCGGTCGCGAAGCCGGCCGAGCTCGTCGCCGTGATCCGCCAGGTCGCCGATGGCGAGGATCCCTTGCGCGCCGAGGTGATCGGGCGGCCCGACCTCATCGACAAGATCATGGAGGGCTTTCGGGAGAGCACCCGGCACCCGGACGGCCCGACGACCAACCCGCTGACTCCGCGCGAGCTCGACGTCCTCCGCCTCATCGCCGGCGGGAAGCGCAATCGCGAGATCGGTGAGATGTTCGAAGTAAGCGAGCAGACGGTCAAGAACCACGTGTCGAGCATCCTGCACAAGCTGGGCGTGCCCAACCGTGTCCGTGCCGTCACGTTCGCGGCACGTCAGGGTTGGCTCACGCTCGGCGACGTCGAGACGGAAGCCGATGCGGAAGCGCATGGCGACACGACATCAGCGGGGAAGCCGGCGTCCTGAACCCGTCTGAAGCTCTGCCTCGACCGGGGGCAACTCGGATTCGATCCGGACGACGAGCTCGACCGCTTCGTCGAGGCTGAGCCGGCGGCCCCGCTCGAGGGCAGACGCCAGCACGTCCGGTTCCAGTAGTTTGGCCACCCGCTCTTCGGGTTTCTGGGAGCCGATCAACCACGCCAGGCCGGCTGGCGGCACGACCCCGTATCGCTCGCTCAGGCTCTCCGTCGCGCCGAGCAGCACGGCGGCGTCCTCCGGCCGATCGGCATCGAGCGCGACGATCGCGCCGATCTGGATGGAGATCGCGGTCGTGCCGATATCGCCCAGCGCGCGGTACTCCGCCAGGGACTCCGCGAACTTGTGGGTGGCGCCGACCATGTCGCCCAAAGCGAACCTTGCCCAGGCGACGCTGCCGGTCGCCATCGCGTGGAACCAGACATCGCCGAGCTCGGCGAAGCGCTCCGCGGCCGCCTCGAACATCGGCAGAGCGTCAGCAGGGCGTCCCTCGCTCATAACGGCCGTCGCCAGGCTCCAGTCGGTCCGAGCGGCGCCACGGGCATCGCCGACCTCCAGGTACAGCTTCCGGGCGGTCTCCACCAGCTCGTAGGTGAGCGCGAAGTCCTCACGGATGAAGGCGCCGTACGAGAGGTTGTTGATGGCGTCGGCCTCCGCTGCGCGGTCCCCGAGCTCGCGAGCGAGCGCGAGCTGTTGCTCGTAGCAGCGGACCGCGTCGTCGGCACGACCTTGCCAATAGGCGATGTTGCCAAGGGCGGTGATGCCCGCGAGGCGGTGCGGCGTCGGAAGCTCCGCTCCCGGCAGGGCCATGGCCGCATCGGCAAGCTCTGCGCCCTCGGCCAGGTGGCCGTCGAGCTGCCAGTACCGCCACAGCCCGGCGAGGAGGCGGAGCGCCACTTCCACGTCCCCGGTCTCGATCGACCAGCGCAACGCCGCCCGCAGGTTGGCATGGTCCAGGCGGAGTCGATCGAGCCAGCGCGGTTGATCCGCACCCGGTAGGTGGGAGGCCACGGTCTCGGCGAGCGCCAGGTACGCGAGTGCGTGCCGTCGTCGGAGCTCCTTGGCGCGCCCCTCGTTCTCCAGCTCGCCCAACGCGAATGTTTCGATCGTGCGCAGCATCCGGAAGCGGATCTCGCCGCCGGGTTCGCGCATCAGGAGGCTCTGGTCGACGAGGTCCAGGAGCCCATCGAGCACGTCGGCACCGTCCTGGATGGCACTGACCTGCTCGAGATCGAACCCGCCGTCGAAGACCGAGATCTCGCGCAGCAGCCGCTGCCGCTCCGGCGGGAGCAGGGCGTAGCTCCAGCTGATCGCACCTTCCAGCGTCCGCTGTCGATCCGGCACGTCGCGGAGCCCGGCACCGGGGAGCGGCAGCCGCGCCCCCAAGCGGTCGCGGATGGCGGGCAGAGGGAGCAGGGACGCGCGGGCCGCGGCCAGCTCGATGCCCAGCGGGAGCCCGTCGAGCAGCTCGCAGATCTCCGTAACGGTGGCGGCTTCGGGGCCAGGGTCGAACCCGGGCCGCACCCGCTGCGCGCGGTCGACGAAGAGGGCCACCGAATCCTGCGTTCCCGAGGTGGACGCCTCGAGCGGGCGGACCGGGTACTCCTGTTCGCCGGTGATCCGCAGGGGTGAGCGGCTGGTGACCACGACACGCGTCCCCGCTGAGCCGTGCAGGATCGCGGTGACGTCCGCGGTCGCTCCCATCAGGTGCTCGAGGTTGTCCAGGACCAGCAGCGTCGAGCGCTCCGCCAGGTACGGAAGGAGCGCATCGGCGGCGGATCGTTCCGGCCCGTCGAACAGACCCATCGTCCGGGCGATGGCCGACCGAACGAGCGACGGCTCCTCGATCTCGTCGAGCGCGACGAACCACGTGCCGTCCGGCGCCGCGGTCGAGCGCGAGCGGGCGAGCTCGATGGCCAATCGCGTCTTGCCGATGCCTCCGGGCCCGGTGAGCGTCAAGAGCCGGTGACCCTCGATGAGTTCGAGCAGCTCGTCGACCTCTCGTCGCCTGCCGATGAAACTCGTGAGGGGCACCGGGACGTCGCCGAGGGCGGTGCCGGCCGTGCGCACGGGTGGGAACTCCGTGCGCAAGCCCGGGACATCCAGCTGGTACAGCCGTTCCGGGCGCGGAACGTCCTTGAGCGCGTGGAGCCCCAGATCGCGGATGAGGACGCCATCTGGTAGCGCGTCCACCGTCAACGCCCGGGTCGCCTCCGAGAGGATGATCTGACCTCCGTGCCCCGCCCCGGCGATCCTCGCCACCCTGTTGACCTCGAAGCCCCCGTAGTCATCTCCCGCACGATGCGCTTCACCCGTGTGCAGGGCCATGCGCACCCGGATGGGCGCCTCCGGCGGCCACGGATGGCCGCCGATCAGGCGCTGTGCGGCGACCGCCGCCACGACGGCCGCTCCGGAGTCCGTGAAGACGGCGAAGATCCCGTCGCCTTCGGTTCGCACGAGCACGCCGCCGTGATCGTCGATGGCTCCCCGAAGGAGGCCGATGTGCGCGGCGTTGAGTGCATCCCAGGCGGCGCCGATCGTGTGCGCCAGCACCATCGACCCCTCGACGTCCGTACGCAGGAACGTGACCGTGCCGGTGGGAAGATCGCGTCGCTCGGCCGGCGCTTCCATCTCGCGACCCTACTGCGTGCTGATCCGGTCGGCGAGCGTGGCGAGCATCGCCATCGCCGCCTCCGGGCGCTCGCGCAGGATCGACTTGAGCGCGTCCCCGCTGATGACGAGACCCCGTACGGTCTCGGCGGCGACCACGGTCGCGGCACGGGGTCGCTCGCGTAGGACCGCCAGCTCCCCGATGTGCTGGCCGGAATCGTATCGCCGGATCTCCCGTTCGCCGCCGTCCGCCGTGGCCTGGACCACCCGCACCGAACCATCCACGATGACGATGAGCTCGTGCCCGACCTCGCCTTCCTTGAGGAGCGTCTCGCCGTCGTCGAACGTTCGCTCCTCGGACGTGTCGGCGATCCGCTGGAGGTCCTCGGGATCGAGGCCCTCGAACAACGGGATCCGGCGCAGCAGCAGCATCGTGTCGAAGTCGGACAGCGTCCGCTCCGTCGCCGTCATGTCGTCTCCTCCGGCATCGAGGATGCAGCGTCGCGCCAACGCCCGGATCCACGGGTCCCCATCATCGGCCATGCGCCGCAGGGCCGTCTCGGCCGACGCGACCCCCGCGACGCCCGTTTCGGCCCCACCCTCAAGGAGACCGATCAGGGCCCCGGCGATCCGGCGATCGGCGAGGGTCTCGAGCGCCTCGATGGCCTGGGCGCGGATCTCCGGATCGTTCGATCCGAGGCAGCGCCGGATGACGCCGCGCGCCTCCGGTGCCCCAAGGACGGCCAACGCCCCCAACGCCGACTCCTCGAGGGCGGCCTGGCGGCGCTCCAGCACGGACACCAGGAAATCACGCGACGCGGACGCCGTGCCTTCGGGTGGGGCCGCGCCCGCGATCGCGAGTCGGGCTGCCCGCAGCTCGCGCGCACGGCCCAGGCGCTCGAAGGCCCATTCGGCTACAGGTTCCCGGACGGACGGATCGTTCTCCGCGACGCCGACCAGGGCGCTGAGGGCCGCGAGCTGGGCACGCGGGCTTCCATCGGTCAGCACGGCCAGGACATCGCGACCGTCCACCGATGCGGCTCCGAGCGCCGTGGCCGCTGCCTGCCGCACGGTGGCGGCGTCGTCGTCCAGCGCCGCGATCAGCGTCGGCCGATGTGTGGGATCGGCAGGGTCCAACCGCCCGAGCGCCGCCGCACGGACTTCTTCCGAGGCATCGGATAGCAGCGGACTGTCTGGGGCGACCTCCGGTCCCGCCCTCGCGACGAGCGCCGCGGCTCGGACGAGCGGGCTCGCATCGGAAACGAACGGGTCCAGGTCGACCCCGGCGAACCCCTCCGGCGACCTGGCGACGGCCCCGATGGCGGCGGCGCGTACCCGCGCATCCCCATCGCCCAGCGCCCCGACCAGCGCATCCCGCGAGCCGGGCAGGGCAGCGCGCCCCAGCACCATGACGGCCATCTCCCGGACGCCGGGTTCGGGCGCGCGAAGGGCCTCGAGCAAGGCCTGAACGACGGTCGGGTCGCGCACGAGCGCCGCCATCCCCGGCCCACCCTCGAGCACCTGCTCGGCTCCGCCCGAACGGAGGGCCCGCAGCAGGCTGCCGGCGTAGTGGCGACGGATCGACCAGACGACGAGGGTCGCAACGAGGGCCGTCACGATGCCCAGCCAGAACACCTGGTCCGGGGCGAGGATCCGCCCGGCGGCAAGCAGCAGGACCCCCGACAGGATGATCCCGACCTGCCCGGGTACCCCGTCGTTGAAGGCGATGACTTGCGCTCGCCGCTCGGCCGGGACCGCGCTGTAGAAGGCGCTCCAGGCAGCGTTCGAGATCCCCCGCTGGGTCACCTGCTGGGAGAACCGGACCAGCGCCGCGGTGGCGAACGAGAACTGGACGAGCCACAGCCCGAACCCGGCGAGGTAGACGATCGGCAGGATGACCGCACCCGTCGTGACCCCGAACCTCGTGTAGATGCGATTGGCCAGCGTGATCGACACGAGGAACGAGGTGGCGGTTACGGCTGCCGACAGGAGCCCGAGCGCCGTGGCTCGTTCGACGTCCGTCGGGAACGCGGCCGAGGCAGCCAGCAGGAACGGGTAGGACACCGAGAACATCAGGATCGCCAGCAGCACGTAGGCGATCGCCACGAGGCGCATCAACGGGGAGCGGATGACGAATTGATACCCGGCCAGGATCTCGCCGACGATCGACCGACGAGCACCGCGGCGGGCGGTCGCCGGGGCACGGCGCGGGAGACGCGCGATCAGCACGGCAGCCACGACCAGCATGGTCGCTTCGATCACCATCAACGCCTCGACGCCGCCGATCGCCGTCGCCGGCCCTGCGCCAAGCGTTCCCACGAAGGAACCGGCGATCGCGGCGCCGGTCAGCAAGGGGAACAGGCGTTTCGCCTGCCGCGCGTCGAACGACCCGCTCGCCACGGTCCACGACATCGTCACGGCCAGCATCCCGGCCGCGTACACGGTCAGCCAGAGCACGGCGACGATCGCCAGGGAGCCATCGGCGAGGGCGAAACGAAGGACGACGATGAGTCCCGCGACGCCCGCCAGGATGGCGACGAACAATGGCCCCCGGGGCAGGCGTCCCAACGCGGCACCGTAGGCCAGCGCGACGACGAGACTCGTTCCGCCGAGCGCCATGAACAGGAACGGCAGGACATCGGGCAGGACGTCGCTCCCGAAGCGACCCAGGACCAGCGTATCGACGCCGACCTCCCCGAATCCGCGCCCCGCCTCGATGACCGCGAACACGAGGGCGACGTGCGCGACCAGCCGGCCTTCGCCGGGTCGAACGCCGAGACCGCGCGCGAGCCGATGGTCGACAGACGCCATGGCGCGCATCATGCACGCAGGCCATCGCGGATTGCCGACTCGACCCGCATCGCCGTGATGGAGGAAACTACGCGGATACGTGACCAGCGCGATCAGGGCGATCCGAAGGAGCAGCGAACGTGGCAAAGGTGACGATGCCCCAACTCGGCGAGAGCGTCGCGGAGGGGACGATCGGGAAGTGGCTCAAGCAGCCGGGCGACACGGTCGCGAAGTACGAGCCGCTGCTCGAAGTCATCACGGACAAGGTCAACGCCGAGGTCCCGTCACCGTTCGAGGGCGTCCTCAAGGAGATCCTCGCCGAGGAGGGCGCGACCGTCCCCAACAACGCGGAGATCGCCATCATCGAGACGGCCGAGGAGGCCGGCGGGGCCGCGCCACCGCCGGTGGCGCTCGAGAAGGAGGGCGAGCCGGCTGCCGAGGGGATGACCCAGGTCGAGCCGCGAGATCCCGATGCAGCGGCAGGGGGCAAGGGTCCGGCCGGCTCGGACGAGTCGGCGCCGGCCGCCACGGAACCGGCCGCGGCCACCGCCCCGGCTCCAGCCACCGCCCCGGCTCCGGCCCCAGCGCCGGCTGAGGCGCCCGCCGCACCTGCGCAGGCGGCCGCCGCCCAGGCCGCCCCGACCGCGACGGCCGCCGCCTCCACCGGCGACCCGGATGCGCGCATGACGCCCGCGGTCCGTCGCCTCCTGCGCGAACACGCGCTCCGCGCCGACCAGATCGTGGGCACGGGTGGTGGCGGGCGGATCACCCGCGACGACGTCCTGGCCGTGGTCGAATCGATCCGAACCGGCGGCACGCCACCGGTGCCGGTCATGGCCCAGGGCAATGGCGCCACGGCCCCGGCCGCAGGCCCCGCCCCCGCCGGCGCGCCGCCTCCGCCGCCGCCTCAGCCCCGGCGGCCCCACCGGCCCGCATGCCGGCCGGCGCCCGGATCGAATTCCCCGAGGGCGCCGACGAGGTCCTCCTCCCGATGACCCAGATGCGCAAGGGCATCGCCGCGCAGATGACCCGGGCGCTCGCGGTCCCGCATGCGTACGTGCACATGGAGGTCGACGCGACGAACCTCGTCAAGGCCCGCGAGAAGGCCAAGCGCGACTACCAGGCCCGCGAGGGCATCTCGCTGAGTTACGTGCCCTTCGTGATCAAAGCCTCCGTGGCCGCGCTGCGCGAGTTCCCGGCGTTCAATGCCCACTGGACCGAGAACGGCGTGCTCGCCAAGCGTCGCGTCCACATGGGCGTCGCGGTCGCCGTCGACGACGGACTGCTCGTGCCGGTCGTCCGCGACGTCGACCAGCTCAGCATCAGCGGCCTGAACCGCGCGATCGCCGATGTGGCGGCTCGGGCGCGAGCCGGCAAGCTGAAGCTGGACGACTACGGCGGCAGCACCTTCACGATCGACAACACCGGCTGGTTCGGCTCGAACCTCACGATGCCGATCATCAACGTACCGGAGGTCGCGATCCTGACGATGGAGGCGATCACCAAGCGCCCGGTGGTCCAGGAGACCCCGGACGGCGACGTCATCGCGATCCGTCCGATCATGAACATGGTCCTCGCGATCGACCACCGCGCCAACGACGGCGCCCAGGCGGCCGCCCTCCTCAAGGCGATCAAGACCTGGCTCGAGGCGATCGGGCCGGAGACGCCTGTCTACTGAGCCCGGGGGCGCCACCTCGGGCGTCGGCCGCTGATGCGCATCTTCGTCACTGGCGGCGCCGGCTTCATCGGTCTGGCGGTCGTACGGCGCCTCGTGCAACGCGGCGACCGGGTCATGGCCGTCGTCCGCGATCCCGATCGGGCCACCCAGCTGGCGGACCTCGGGGTGGAGATGCGGGCGGGCGATCTTTCGCGGACCGCAGCCATCGTCGATGCGATGCGCGGCACCGACGCCGCCATCCACATCGCGGGGATGTACCGCATCGGGATCCCGGCCGCGATGCGCCCAGCCATGCTCGATGCCAACGTGGGGGTGACCCACCGGATCCTGGACGCGGTGGCCACGGCCGGACTGGATCGACTCGTCTACGTCTCGACCGTCAACGTCGCCGGGAACACGAAGGGCCGGATCATCGACGAGCGCTACCGGCGGGACCTGTCCGACGGCTTCCTGAACTACTACGACGAGACGAAGTACCTCGCCCACCGCGCGGTCCGCGAACGCGTCGATTCGGGTGCCCCTATCGTCATCGTGATGCCCGGCGTCACGTACGGGCCGGGGGATCACACCGGGATCGGGCAGCAGCTTCGTGGCGCTCACGATGGGAGCCTCGGGTACATGGCCCTCGTGGATGTCGGGATCTCGGCCGTCTACGTCGAGGACGTGGCGGCGGGCATCGTGGCTGCGCTCGATCGCGGCCGGACCGGCGAGTCCTACATCCTCGGTGGGGAGAACACGCGACTGCGCGACGCGATGCGAGTCGCGGCCCGCATCGGCGGTCGAGCCCTGCCGCGTGTGGAGCTGCCGACGGCGCTGATCCGCATTGGTTCCCACGCCCCCGAGCGGCTGGCGCGCGCGGCTGGCCTGCCAGATGACCTCGGGGAGGTGCTCCGGGCCGCCCTCGGGGTCACGTACTGGGCGTCGTCGGCCAAGGCGGCCACGGAGCTCGGCTACCGGCCGCGCGACCTCGGCACCGGGCTGCGCGCCACCTTCGAGGAAGGCTGACCTCGATCAGGGCCCGACCGCGACCGAGGCACTACACTCCGAGCATGGCTCGCGAGCTCCCGATGTTCGAATCCGCGCCGTCGGGACCCACCCATCATCCGCGCCCGGACCTGCCGATCTCGATCGGCGGCGGGGGAGCGGCCGGTCTCCCGGCTGTCGACGGCTCCGTCGCCCTCCGGCGCCATCCCGACTGGATCCGCGCCCGGATGCCGTCCGGCGACAACTTCCACGAGCTCAAGGGTCTCCTCCGCGGCCTCGACCTGAACACCGTCTGCGAGGAGGCCCACTGCCCGAACATCGGGGAGTGCTGGGACCAGCGCACGGCGACGATCATGATCCTCGGCGACACCTGCACCCGAGCCTGCGGGTTCTGCGCGGTGAAGACGGGCCGCCCCACCTGGTTCGACGACGACGAGCCTCGCCGCGTCGCGGAGGCCGTCAGCCAGCTCGGTCTCGAGCACGTCGTCGTGACGAGCGTCGCGCGTGACGACCTGCCCGACGGCGGTTCGCGGATCTTCGCCGAGACCATCCTCGCGATGCGCGAGCGGTCGCCCGGCATGGGCATCGAGGTGCTCATCCCCGACTTCGACGGCTCCGACGATCGCCTGCAGACGGTCATGGATGCCCGCCCCGACATCCTCAACCACAACCTCGAGACCGTGAAGCGCCTCCAGAAGCCCGTCCGAAAGCGCGCTCGGTGGGACCGCTCGCTGTACGTACTCGCGCGGGCGAAGGAGATGGCGCGCGAGATCGGTTACCCGGTCCACACGAAGAGCTCGTTGATGGTCGGTCTGGGCGAGACTCGGCCCGAGCTCATTGAGGCGTTCGAGGCGCTGCGCGCCGCCGACGTCGACATCCTGACCGTCGGCCAGTACCTGCGGCCGTCGCTCAAGCACCTCCCGCTCGAGCGCTATTACCACCCCGACGAGTTCGCGGAGATGAAGGTCGAGGCACTCGCGCTGGGGTTCAAGCACGTCGAGTCGGCCCCGCTCGTGCGCTCCAGCTACCACGCGCGCGACCAGGTGCCGGGCGCGGAACTCAAGCGCCTTCGCCGCGAAGCAACGCTGGACGCGGAGGGCCGGGTCGTCCCATTGGCCGGCTGACCCGGCGGACCGGCGAAACCGCGACGGGCGTCCTGGCGTCCCGGGCGTCATGAGCACCCCCGATCGTGCCGTCACGCGGCCGCGCCTCGTCCAGGTCGCGTCCCTCCTCGTAGTCGCCATCGTGCTCGCGGCCTGTGCGAGCGCCGGCGTGAGCCCGTCGCCGACCCCCGGCGGGAGCGTGCCGCCCCAGCCGAGCGCGACCGCCGCTGGTGCCGTGACCCTCGAGGGCGTACCCACCGCCTGCATCGGTCTCGGCGAGGGGGACTGCCGTCGCGTCGCGGCGCACGTCGCGAGCCTCCTGACGGCCGATGATCCGAGGATCGGCTACGTCCAGGTCGGGCCGTTCGGTTGCGCCGCCGTCGCGGGCTGCCCGACGACCCTCGTGGCGCGGTCCGAGGGCGACATCACGCTCGAGTTCGCCGGCGGAGCCAAGAGCTTCCACATCAAGGTCACCGACGGCAACCTGGATGCCCAGCCCCAGGAGGCGTTCGGCATCGAGCTGCCACCGACCTCGCGACCGCCGATCCCCGGCGGCCCGCAGCCGTTCTCCCTGGGACATTGCGGGATCTGGAGCGGCATCGACCACGGTGGGAGCTGGTGGGACCCGGTCGGACTCGTCGACTACGACCACAGCGACGCGATCAATGCCGCCGAGGGGACGATCTCCCCGGTCGGGGGCGGATCAGGCGATCTTCACCTCGAAGGCCGGCTTCACCGTCCAGCTCGTGCGTCGCAACGGCTCCAAGTTCCTGCCCTTCTGCGACTGACCCGCCGCGGCGCCGGCCGGGCGAAGGCCGAGTTCCACCCGGTCGTGACCTGCGTCCGCCTCGTCGAGATCAGCAGCCCTGTGGTGGAGGCCATTCGAGGTGCGCGTCGAGCCCTTTGCAACCGGGTCGTCGTGAGACCTTCGGTGGTATATCTTGTTCGGCGGACGAGTGACCGCACCGCGGCTGACCGGCTCTGGCTTGCGCACCGAAACGGAGACCCCACCTTGAGCTATGCCGTGACCAACCCCGCCACGGGCGAGACGGTCAAGACCTACGACACCATCACCGACGCCGAGCTCGAGGCCGCGGTCGCCGCAGCCGACGAGGCGCACCGCACCTGGTCGAAGTCGACCACGGTCGATGAGCGCGCGGCCCTTATCCGCCGCGTCAGCGAACTCCACCGCGAGCGCAGCCAGGAGCTGGCGGAGCTCATCGTGCGCGAGATGGGTAAGCCGATCGGGCAGGCCCTGAGCGAGGTTGACTTCGCCGCGGACATCTACGAGTACTACGCCGATCACTCGCCGGACTTCCTGAAGGACGAGCCGATCCAGCTCCTCGCGGGTGACGGATCGGCGGTGATCCGCCGCTCGTCGCTCGGCGTGCTGCTCGGCGTCATGCCGTGGAACTTCCCGTATTACCAGGTCGCTCGCTTCGCCGGCCCGAACCTCATCATCGGCAACACGATCCTGCTCAAGCACGCCGCGCAGTGCCCCGAGTCCGCCGCCGCGATCCAGCAGATCTTCCTCGACGCGGGCTTCCCGACCGGCGCCTACGTGAACGTCTACGCCACGCACGACCAGCTCGAGCGGGTCATCGCAGACCCGCGCGTGCAGGGCGTGTCGCTCACCGGCTCCGAGCGCGCCGGCGCTGCGGTCGCCGAGATCGCCGGCCGCCACCTGAAGAAGGTCGTGCTTGAGCTCGGCGGCTCGGACCCCTTCGTCCTGCTCTCGACCGACGACCTCGATGCCACCGTGCAGAACGCGGTCGATGCCCGCCTGGACAACAGCGGCCAGTCGTGCAACGCGGCCAAGCGCTTCATCGTCGCCGACGAGCTGTACGAGCCCTTCCTCGAGAAGTTCACCGCGAAGATCGCCGAGATCGAGGCCACCGACCCGACGTCGGCCGACTCGGCGCTTGGTCCGCTGTCCTCGCTAAAGGCCGCCGAGAACATCGATGAGCAGGTCAAACGGGCGATCGAGCACGGCGCGAAGCTCGCGCACGGCGGCTCGCGGAATGGTGCGTTCTTCCAGACGACCGTGCTGACGGATGTCACGCCGGAGAACCCCGCCTCCAAGGAGGAGTTCTTCGGCCCGGTCGCGCAGGTGTACCGCGCGAAGGACGAGGCAGACGCCGTGCGCATCGCGAACGACACCCCGTTCGGTCTGGGCTCGTACGTCTACACCACCGACCAGGAGCAGGCGCTCCGCGTCGCCGACGGCATCGAGGCCGGCATGGTGTTCGTGAACGTCGTGCTCGCCGACGGCGTCGAGCTACCGTTCGGCGGCATCAAGCGCTCGGGCTCGGGCCGCGAGCTCGGCCGCTTCGGCGCCGACGAGTTCGTGAACAAGAAGATGATCCGCATCGGCTGACGCCCTGGGTCCGCCTCGCCGAGTATCCTGCGAGCATGGCTCGTCAGCTCTCGCGAAAGGTCCAGCTCGCGGAGCTGCACTGCCACCTCGGCGGAGCCGTCACCCCGGCGATCATGTGGGGCATCGCCCATTCCCAGGGCATCAAGCTGCCGACCAAGGACTACTGGGAATTCCGCGACATGATCACCGTGTCCAAGCGGACCCAGAGCTTCGATGGCTACCTGCAGCTCTTCCACTGGACGGAGCTCATCCAGAGCTCGCCGCTGGCGGTCGAGCGCAGCGTCTACGAGGTCGTCGGCGGCGCCTACCGCAAGAACAACATCACGACCATGGAACTGCGCTTCAACCCCATGAAGCGAAACCGCGGGGGCGAGCAGGATCTCGACCACATCATCGCGGCGGCAGTCCGGGGTATGGACAAGGCGACGCTCGAGTATCCGATCAAGCCCGGCCTGATCTTCTGTCTCGACCGCGCCTTCCCGTACGAGCTCAACGAGATCATCGCGGAGAAGGCCATCGCCTGGCGCGATCGCGGTGTCGTCGGGGTCGATATCGCCGGACCCGAGGCATCGACCTTCCGGGTGGCCGACTACAAGCGCCTCTTTCGGCGGGCCCGCCAGTACGGCCTGGGCCTCACGGTCCATACCGGCGAAGCGGGCCCGGTCGATGAGGTCGCCCGTGTCGTCGAACTGCTCGAGCCTGACCGGATCGGCCACGGCGTCAAGGCGGCCTACGATCCGCGCGCCATGGAGATGATCCGCGAGCGCGGCATCGTGCTCGAGATCTGCCCAACCTCCAACCTCAATACGAAGGTCGTGTCGAGCTGGGATGAGTTTCGCTGGATCTTCGACACGCTCCGGCGCAACGAGATCCGGTTCACGATCAACACCGACGGCCCCGAGATGCTCAAGACCTACATCCGCGACGAGATGGCGCAGCTCGGCCGTCTCGGGATCCTGTCCGTGGATGACCAGGAGCAGGCCGCGGCGACCTCGCTGGCTGCCTCGTTCGTCCCGAACGTCTCGGACGTGCCGGCACCCCGTCTTGAGCCGGCCTCTCGGGTGGCCGTGGAGCGCGAGGAAGCCTGAGCTGGAGCTACGATCAGTCGCTGGCGCGGCCGATGCGGTACGTGCAGCATCGATCGCCGGCGGCGATGTGCGTCTCGCGCACCACGTCGGGCCCGAGGATCTCGCGGAACAGGTCGAGCTCCGCCTGGCACGCGGCGCCGTTGTCGGCCGCCACGCGGTGGATCGCGCAGTTGCGTTCGACCAGGCGGATGACGCCGTCCGGACCGATGAGCGTCTCGGCGAGATAGCCCAGCTCGTCCTGGATGACGGCCAGCTCGCGCGCCCGATCGACCAGGCGTGCCTCGGGTGCCAGGCGATCGGTCATCCGTTGCCGGATCCGGTCGCGGGTCATCCGCCGGCGCTCGTCGAAGACGCCATCCACGAGCTCTTCGCCCCCGATCGCCCGGATCGCCGCCAGCAGGCCGCTCGCGAGCCCGTCGTAGTTGGTGGGGAAGAGGTCCTGGGCAGCGTCCGTGACGTCGTAGACGTGGCGCGGACGCCCGACGCCGTGGCGGACAGCCTGACGGCTGACGAGCCCGGCGGTCTCGAGCGCATGGAGCTGCTGGAGGACACCGGTCCGACTCACGCCGAGACCCGTAGCGAGGTCCTCGGGCGAGGACGGTCCGTCGTGGCGCAGGCGGAGCAACAGCGCCCGTCGCAGGCTGGAGGAGCCGCTCACGGCGTCGACCGGTGACGTGCCGGGACGGCCGGGATCAGCGATCGAGGGGTGGATGTTGACGGACGCCTGGTGCTCGGCGTTCGACTCGCGCATCGTGGCGGAAGGCTAGCACCGGGACCGCCGTCCTGCTGTGATGGTAGGCTCGCCGCCGATGGACCTGGATCTGCCCGCCGAACACACGCTGCTCCGCGACACGATCCGCGACTTCATGCTGACCGAGGTCGCTCCGGTCATCGAGGAACACGAGCGCGAGCGCCGCTTTCCGACCGACATCGTCCGCCGCATCGGGGAGCTCGGCTGGCTCGGCATCCCGATCCCGGAGGACGAGGGCGGCGCGGGTCTCGACACCCTGGCCTACGCGGTCGCGATCGAGGAGATCGGGCGCGTGTGGGGGTCGCTCGGCCTGATCGTGGCCGCTCACACGAGCCTCGGCTGCGGCCCGCTCCACCTCGCCGGCACCGACGAGCAGAAGCAGACCCATCTCGTGCCGATGGCGCAGGGCAAGGTGCTGGGCGCCTACGGCCTCACGGAGCCGGGTGCCGGTTCGGACGCCGGCGGGACCAGGACGACGGCCCGGTTCGACGACGGGGACGATGGCGGTCGTTGGGTGCTCGACGGCGCCAAGCGTTTCATCACGAACGCCGGGCAGGCCGGGACGTACATCGTGACGGCGCGTACCGGCGAGACGGCCAAGGGCGATGCGGAGATCAGCGCGTTCATCGTGCCCGCCGACACACCGGGTTTCTCGATCGGACGGCTCGAGGACAAGCTCGGGCTGCACGCCTCGGCCACCGGCGAGCTCCGCTTCGATGGGGCGGCGATCCCGGCGGCCAACCTGCTCGGGGAGCGCGGCGACGGCTTCCGGACGTTCCTCAAGATCCTCGACGGCGGGCGCATCTCGATCGGCGCGTTGGCCGTCGGCCTGGCCCAGGCCGCGCTCGACGCGTCGATCCCGTATGCCCAGACGCGCGAGCAGTTCGGGCGTCCGATCGGGTCGTTCCAGGGCGTCGCGTTCATGGTCGCCGACATGGCCACCGAGATCGAGGCAGCGCGGGCCCTCGTCTGGAAGGCGGCCTGGCTGAAGGACCAGGGGCGCGACTACGGGCTCGTGGCGGCCGAGGCGAAGTTGTTCGCCTCCGAGGTGAGCGCCCGCGCGACGAATGCCGCGATCCAGATCCACGGCGGCTACGGCTACGTCACCGACTATCCCGTGGAGCGCTTCATGCGTGACGCGAAGCTGACCGAGATCGGCGAGGGGACCAGCCAGATCCAGCGGCTGGTGATCGCGCGCCAGGTGCTGGGCCTGCGCGTCATCTGAGCCGCGGACCGGGCCGCGGCGGTGGCCGCTAGACCTTGAGCAGCCGGACGATCAGGCGGTACTGGCTCCTGGAGCCGACGCACGTCTGGAGGGTGAGGCTCGGTCGCGACTGGCCGGCGTAGGCGAACCCGCCCTTGTCCGGGGTCGTGACCTTCCACCACGCGACCGCGTAGGTGCTGACCCGGCCGTTGCCGTCGGCGTAGGTGACCTTCATGCCCTTCGACAGGCGTCCGCGGACATAGGCGTCGTGGAGCGGCTTGAACACGCTGTGGGCATGGGCGAACAGGTAGACGTTGTTCCCGCCGGCACAGCCCCAGCGATAGACGCGGTTGCCCGGATAGGCCGACGATGAGCAGGAGAAGAACGACACCGATCGGTTGATCCCGAGCGCGGGGATCCAGACGTGGTTGCGGCCCTTGAAGCTCGACGGGCTCGAGCTGCCTGAGCCACCCGCGGCGAGATCGGCCTTGGAGACCGCCTTCGGCTTCGGGGCGGGGACATCCGGGATCGCGCGGGTCACCCATGCGACGCGGGCGGAGGGTGCCTGCGCGGGCGTCGTGCGGTCGTCGACGGCTCGACGAACGACGGTTGGCGCGGTCTTGACGTCGTGGGCGTCGGGACCGGGTCGCGGCGCGCTGAGGGCCGTGCGATCGGCGCCGGCTGCGATCGGCTGGCGACCGAGTGCCGCCGTGGGCGTGCCGGCCGCGACGAGGCTCGCGATGAGGGCGAGGGCGAGCAGCGACCGGGCGGCACGGGCCTGAGTGGGCATGACCGCAGCATCCCCACCCGAACATCACCGGACCGTGGCCCGGTCGTCCCGTTCCGCATGGGAAGGAGGTGCGGTCCCGGTATGGGGACCGGACCATCGTCATCGGTGCGCGCCCGGTTCGAGCCACCGCCCGATTAGTTCCCGGTGCCGGCGGCGACCTCCAGGGCGTCGCGCAGGGCGGCCTCGAACTCGGGTGCCCATGGGCCCTGAGCGGCGACGACGAACGGCGACTGCTCGATGGTCTCGAACGTCTCGGGATCGGTCACGAACGACCGGGCGCAGCCGTCGACCGTCGCGCGCAGGCGCTCGAACGCTTCGCGGTTGCGAAAGACGTACAGGTAGATGCGCGTCGGGTCGGCCTGGTCAAGCCCGCTCGCCGTGAAACCGATCGCCGTGGGGATGAGGACCGGGTCGGTGCAGCCGGCGTCGCCCGACACGATGTGGTCGATCGCGATCCCCCGCTTCGTGACTTCGCTGGCGATGCCCTGGAAGTCGGCCGGCGTGGGGGCGGGAGGCGTCGTCGAGATCGTCCCGCAGCCTCCGAACACCGCCACGGCCAGCAGCACGGCAGCCAGCGGCAGGGATCGTCGTCGGTGGGACATCGTGCGAGGCTATCACCGCCCGCCGGGATCGGGGGTCAGCGCTCCTGGGCGCGCCGCTTTGCTTCTCGCAGGCGAGCCATCGTGTCGGATGGGGCGGGGGCAGCGGCAGGCGGAGGTGGTGCTGGCGCGGCCGCGGGGGCTGTCGGCGGGCTGTCGTCGTCGCCGCGGTCGCGGGTTTCGGCGCGGCGGCGGTCGGTGTCGCGGCCGGCGCGGTCGTTGGCCCTGGCGCCGCAGGCGACACGCCCGACGTCGCTGCAGACGCTGCCGTCGATGCCGTCGGTGCCCGGCGCACCCACCGGCGCCGCGCCCACCACCGCGGCCGGCTGCAGCATCCGCCCGCGTGATCGCGGCCCGCACCGAAGCCGACGTGGCTCGTTCGCGTGCCGCGAACAGGCCCTCGCCCGCCGCCGTGCGCACGGCCGTCCGGCGCCGACGCTTCGGGATGGCGCGGACCCAGGCACCGGCGGCGGCGAACTCGCGGCGCCCCACCGACACGCGCCGCAGTGCGATATCGAGCGGCCACAGGAGCAGTGCCAGCACGAGCAGCAACGGCCACAGGTCGGTCGAGCGCGATGTCGTGAGCAGGTCGTGGCGCCACGGGTCGAGGGGCGTCTCGACGACGCTTCCGCCGGTGGCCGTGCGCAGGGCCCCAAGGAACGCCTCGTTCGCGCCGAGTTGCCGGTACTCGGCGGCAGTCGGTGCGACCAGCCCGACCGTGCGGCCCAGCGGCGACGAACCAGGCCGGGTCTGGGTGACCCGGATGGCGTACGCCCCCGGGTCGATCTCGCCGAGCGGCGCCTCGTACACGCCCGGGGCGATCTGCACGAGCGACACGTCGGCCGGCTCGAGGTCCGGCCCCACGACCACCGCGGTCGTGTCGTAGAAGTCGCGCGGCGATCCGTCGGTCTCGACGGACTCGACGTGCAGGGTGGTCTTGCCGCCGCGCGTGTCGAACACCGCCTCGATGCCGCCGGTCTCCTCGCCCGGGAACGTCCACGAAACGAGCTGGCTGAAGAACCGCGAGAAGCCAGTCCAGCCGACCCAGTCGCGCGCCCAGCGTCCGGTCGTGTCCGACGTCCACGCCACGGATCGCCCCAGGCCGTACTGCCACTGCGCGAGGAGGGGATCGTCCCGAGCGGTCACCAGCACGGTCTGGGCCGCCGGCTTGGCCGTCGTTCCGTTGTACCCGCGCAGCCTGGGCATGCCCTGGTCGAGCCCGCGCAGGATCGGCGAGGACGACGTGAGGATCGGGAAGAACGGCTCCTCCACGATCTGCTGGCCGGAGACCTGCTGGGTCTCCTTGAGGAAGATGTCCGGGATGCTCGACGGGTTCGCCGCGTCGTAGAAGCGGCCACCGCCGCGCGTCGCGAGGCCCTCGAGGAACGGATTCGAGCCGCCGCCCGCACCGACCGTCGAGAGCGTGATGCCGGCGGTATTCATGCGCTCGAGGATGGCGTCGTACTGCCCGGAGCTCGACCAGCCGTCGGTCAGCAGGATGATGTGGCGGCGCGTCGCGACGGCGTCTTCGAGGGATTCCACGGCCTGCTCGAGGCCGGCGAAGATGTTCGTCTGGCCGACCGGCTGGAGACCCGCGATCTTGCCCTGCAGGTCGGTGATGCCACCGAGCGGCTGGGTGTCCACGACCCAGTGGGCCTGCTCGTTGAAGGACACGACGCCGAGCTCGTCCCGCTCGGTCATGGCGGCCGCCGCGCGCAGGATCGCCTCCTTGCCGATGTCGACCTTGCGCACCCCGCCGATGCCCGTCCCTCCGCCGCCGGCGCCGCCGTCGAACGTGTTGCAATGACAGGCATCCATCGATCCCGACTGGTCGATGACCACGACCAGCGCGACATCGGGCTGCTTCTGTCGGTCCCGGACGCCCATGTCGACCGGGAGCGTCTCTTCGAGCGGCGTTCGCTGGTAGCCGCCGGCTCCGTAACTGTCCGGCCCGCCGATCATCACCAGGCCCTTGCCGAGGTCGCGGACGTATACCTGCAGCGCCGCCAGCTGGCGGTCCGACAACCGGACCCGTGGCACGTCGACGAGTACGACGCTGTCGTACGTCGCGAGCGCCGCGAAATCGGTCGGGAGCTGCTCGGGGACCATCGTGTCGACCTTCTGGCGCTGCGCGGTCAGCGCGTCGACCAGCTCCGCGGCCACGGCCTCGTTGCCGGCCAGGACCAGGGTCCGCGGCTCACCCTTGACGATCGTGTTCGAGTCGGCCCGGTCGTTCTCGCTGAACGTGTCCCGCCCCGCCTCGACGACCACGCGGAACGTGTGGAAACCGGCCTCCGTGGGCTCGATGTCGAAGACGACACGGGTGATGCCGGCCTCCAGGTTCAGACGCTGGGTGTCGGCGATCTGGCCGTTCACGAACAGGCGGACCGTCGCCGGCTGGGCGACCGACGAGCGGATCTCGGCGATCGCCTCGACCGAGTCCCCGAGGTTCGAAGTGGACGGCGTGATCAGCCGTTCCACCAGCACCTCGTCCGACGCGCCCAGGCCGATGAGGCGGGTCTCGATCCGGATGTCGCGTGTCGCGGCCAGTGCGGCCTCCGCCTGGCCGCCCCCGGTCGTGTCGTTGCCGTCGGACAGCAGGACGATGCGCTTCTGGGAATTGTCGGGGAACAGTGCGCTTGCGAGCCGCAGCGCGGCTCCGATATCGGTGGCCGAACGAACTGGCGTTGAGGCCAGTCGATCGATCTCGCCGAGGTCCGATGGCAGGCGCTCGACCAGTGCTTCCTTGCCGAACGCCACGATCCCTGCCACGTCCCCGTCCGGGATCACTTCGAGGGTCTCGCGCAGGAACGCGAGCGCGTCCTCGCGGCCGTCGTTCCCGACCGAGTCCGAGAGGTCCACGACGAACACCGTCGCGAGCCGGTCGACCGGCAGGACGATCCGGAAGCCCGCCAGCGCGAAGACCAGCGCGACCAGGAGCGCGGTCCGGACGACGAGGGCGACCCTCCGCCGTCCCGCCCCGAGCCGGCGGCGGGCGCCCAGGTACAGCGCGAAGGTGAGGGCCAACGCCGGGATCAGCAGGAGCAGCGCGAGTGGCGCCTCGAAGCTGAAGCCCATCAGGCGGTCCCACTCGCGTCGCGGCGCAGCCGGGTCGTCAGCGAGCGCTTGATCCGGATGAGCCCGTCACGGTGATAGAGCGCCCACTCGACGCACAGGAACGTCAGGACCAGCAGGACGATCGGCACCCACAGTTCGTCGCGGGTGGTCGGGCGCTCGGTCGCGGCGCCCCCGGTGCCTGGGGCCGGTGAGCCGGCACCGGTCGTGCCGAGTGCCTCGATCGCGGCCGCGGAGCCCGGGGCGATCGTGGATTCATCAACATCGAACAGGTCGACCGCGAACTGGACCGGGGCCATGGGGTCCTCGGGCGGCAGGTTCCCGGCTGCCCCGGCCGAGGCGCCCGGCGAAGCCGCCGCGGACGGACTCGCGCTCGGACTGGGCGACGAGCCCGTGCCGCCACTCGCGGACGGAGCGGGCGACGCGTCGGGGTCGGCCATCGGGGTGACCGTGTACACGCCGATCAGGTCCGTCGCCGCGAAGCTGACCGCGGACCCACCGGCCGTTCCCGGCACCAGGTCCGTCACGGTCCCGTCGGGCGCCGTCACGGTCACGCCGATCGCCCCGGTCGGGATGGCCAGCTCGACTGGCGTGCCGGGCTCCACGGCTTCGCTCGGTGCCGTCGTGGAACCGAGCAACTCGCCTGTCAGGTTGGCGAGCAGGATCGGGAAGGCGACCTGGAGGGGCAGGTCCGAGCGGCGGGGCTCGAATGCCAGCACCGCGCTGGGCAGCCCGTCGCGTGTGCCGGCGTAGAGCAGCGGCGCGCCACGCGGGCCCGGGATGATCGTGCGCGCCCATTCGGGCGTGGTCAGCCGCGAGGCCTCGGCGATGTGGGTCGTGGACAGGTCGACGAAGCGCAGGACGGGCTCGTCCGGATCCAGGCTCCCGATCCCCGGGTTCGTGAGCCGGCCGGCGACCTGCCCGAGTTCGCTCGTGCGCGGGGGAGCGATGGCGAGGATCGGGGAGCGCGGCAGGGTCGCCGGGAGGTAGCCCTCGAAGATCACGAGGTCCCACGGCCGGCCGTCCTGGCGCTGCGTCTTGGGTCCGTACTCGTTCGGCGCGACGCCGAACAGCTCGACGTTCGGCAGGTTGGAGAGGGCCGTCTCGAGGTACGGATCGCCCTCGCCGACGACGAGGATCAGGCGCGTCCGGTCGGGCGGGATGACGGCCCAGGCGTGGTCGTCGACGGCCAGCTGGTCGGGCGCCGTCACGACGGCCGGGTCGCTGCCGACGAGGCGGACCTCGAGCGTGCGCACGCCGCGGTCGATGTCGTCCACGATCACGTTCGCCCGGGCCTGCGCTTCGAGCGGGACGTCGCGGACCTCGAGCAGGCTGCCGTCCCCCCACAGCTCGAGCCGACGCGTCGTCCGTTCCAGGTCGAGGTTCGCGACGCTCACGAAGACGGAGCGCGAGACCGCCGACGGTGACGTCTTCACGGCCAGCGCCACGATGGCCTGGTTCTTGCGGTCGCGCCCGACCGGCAGGACCTTGACCCTGGCAGCGACGCGTCCGGTCGGGTCGGTCGCGAGCGCCGCGTCTGTCGCCACGAGGACCTGCGCGTCGCCCGAGCGCGCCGCGAGCTTGGAGGCGAGCTCCAGCGCATCGCCGAGGTCGCCACTGCCCTGGGTGACGGCGACGTCGTCGATCGCCCCCCGGACGCGGCTCAGGTCGGTCGATTCGTTGACGACGATGCGGGCGCTCCGACCGGCGGCGATGACGCTGACCTTGCCACCGGTCGGCAGGTCGCGAAGCGCCTCGGTCGCGGCGAGCTTGGCGGCAGTCAGGCGATCCGGCACGACGTCCGTGGCGGCCATGCTGGCCGAGGTGTCCAGGACCAGCACGATGTCCCGCGCCAGACCCGCCGGCCGCTCCACGAACGGCCTGGCTGCGAGCAACGCGAGGATGACCACGAGCAGGAGCTGGAGCAGCAGCAGCAGGCTGCGCCGGAGCTTCTGCCACGGTGCGTTGGCCTCGACATCCGCCACCAGGCGCGTCCAGAGGAGCGTGGATGGGACGACGGCCTCATCGCGGCGGAGCTTGAGCAGGTACATCGCGACGACCGCTGGGATGAACAGCAGTCCGAGCAGCGCGAGCGGCGTGGTGAACGGCACGACCGCCTAGCCCAGCACCCGGCGCCGGCGCAGCTCGGCGAACATCAGTTCGGCGAGGTTCACGTCGGACGCGAGGTCGACGTAGCTCGCGCGTCGCTTGGCGGCGACATCCGCGAAGCCTTCCTTCCAGGCGCTGAGACGGTCCTTGTATGCGTCGATGGTCGCGAGGTCGGCGGTGATGTCGACCCGGTCGCCGGTTTCCGTATCGACCAGGCGAAGGTCGCCCTCGAGCGCCGGGTCGAGCTCGTCTGGCGACAGCACGTGCAGGACGATGAGCTCCGAGCCGGTCGCGGCGAGCTCGCGGATCACACGGTCGGCGCCCGGGTCCAGCAGGTCGCTGAGCAGGACGACCACGCCCCGGCCATGCAGCTGGGCGGCCGCGTGACGCGCCGCGGCGACGAGGTCCGTCGTGCCCTCCGCGGGCTGGATGGACGACAGGTCGGCCAGGAGGCGGAAGACGCGGCCCGAGCCGCGGAGCGCGGCGCGCCGGCGAGCGATCCGGCCCGTCAGCGCGCTGACCGCCACGCGATCCTCGCTCGCCAATCCGATGTACCCGAGTGCCGCCGCCGCGCGCTTGGCGAACGTGAGCTTGTCGGGACGGCCGGTCGCCATGGACGCCGAGGCATCCAGCAGGAGGGTGACCGTGATGTCCTCCTCCTCGACGAAGAGCTTCACGAACAGCTTCTCGAGCCTCGCGTACACGTTCCAGTCGAGCTGGCGCAGGTCGTCGCCGGGGGTGTAGTCGCGGTAGTCGGCGAATTCGACCGACTGACCGCGCTTGACGCTGCGGCGGCCGCCCTTGAGGCCGCCCCGCACGGGCGAGCGCATCAGCAGGAGCAGGCGCTCGAGCTGGCGCAGGAAGGCCTCGTCGAAGACCGTCGGATCGACTTCCGACGGCAGGAAGACCTGGCGCGTGCCGGCCGCGACGGCCGTGGGCGACGACGGCCCCGGCTCGGGGCCGGTTCGCTCGGTCATGGTGTCGCGGCTACTCGACGGTCGGGACGGCGACGGCGTCGAGGATGGCTCGCACGGTGGCCTCGGTCGTGATGCCCTCCGCCTCGCCCTCGAAGTTGAGGATGATGCGGTGGCGGAGCGACGGCATCGCCACCGCGCGGATGTCGTCGGTCGAGACGTTGAACCGGCCGTCGAGCAGGGCGTAGATCTTGCCCGCGGTCACGAGCGCCTGCGCGCCACGCGGCGAGCCACCGTACCGGACGTAGTCGCGCACGAGCCCGGGTGCGCGCGGCTGGTCGGGATGGGATGCGGCGAGGATGCTCACCGCGTAGGCCGTCACGTGGGGCGCGATCGGCACGGCGCGAGCGAGTCGCTGCATCTCGACGATCTCGGCCGCCGTGCAGACCTTCGACGCCGTCACGCTCTCGGAGCCCGTCGTCCGATCCATGATCGAGATCAGGTCCTCCTCCGATGGGAAGGGCACCATGACCTTGAAGATGAACCGGTCCAGCTGCGCCTCGGGAAGGGGATAGGTCCCCTCCATCTCGAGTGGGTTCTGGGTCGCCAGGACGAAGAACGGCGGATCGAGGGGGAAGCGCTGGCGCGCCACCGTGACCTGGTGCTCCTGCATCGCCTCGAGCAGGCTCGACTGCGTCTTCGGGTGTCGCCCGGTTGATCTCGTCGGCGAGGACGAGGTTCGCGAAGATGGGGCCCGCCTGGAACTTGAAGACCCGCTGGCCATCCTCCTCGATGAGGATGTTCGTGCCCGTGATGTCGGCCGGCATCAGGTCCGGCGTGAACTGGATGCGGTTGAACGTGCAGTCGATGACGTCGGCGATCGTCCGCACGAGCATCGTCTTGCCCAGGCCCGGCACGCCCTCGAGCAGGACGTGCGAGTTCGCGAGCAGGCCGGTCAGCGTCTGCCGAACCAGCTCGCGCTGACCGACGATGACGCGACCGACCTCGCGCTCGATGGCCTGGGCACGCTCGGCGAAGGCCTCCGGTGCGAGGCGGGCATTGGCGTCGGTGGCGGTCGCTTCCATGAGGCCTCCGGTGGTTGTCGGCGACCGTCGTGACGGCCGGTGTTCCGCTAGTTCGAGGGATCGAGGGAGCTGAAGTAATCCCGGACGTAGTCCTTGACCGAGAGCGGCACGTAGCCGCGATCGAGGGAGGTCTGGGCGTAGCGCTCGAAGTCCGTGTAGACCTGCTGGTACGGGGTCAGGGCGCCGTTGTCGGTGCCGGTCCCGGTCTGGTTGCCCTGCTGGGTCTGCCCGTCGCCGCCGGTGCCGGCCACGTACGACGGATCGCCCGGTCGCCCGACACGATCGAATGGCGCGAACACGGACGAGGCGTCCTCGCCGAGCTCGGAAGCGCGGTTGGCACCCGTCGGGGCGCCCGGCCGGGCGTTGCCGCCGGTGCCCTGTCCCAGGCTCCGGGCGTTCGAGCCGCCACCACCGACGGCGCCTTGACCCTGACCTTGGCCTTGACCCTGACCCTGACCCTGGCCTTGGCCTTGACCCTGACCCTGGCCTTGACCCTGACCCTGACCCTGACCCTGGCCCTGACCCTGACCCTGACCTTGGCCCTTGGCCCTGACCCTGGCCTTGACCTTGACCCTGGCCTTGACCCTGACCCTGCCCCGGGGCGGGGGAGCCCTGACCCTGGCCTTGCCCTTGGCCCTGACCTTGACCCTTGCCCTGACCCTGACCCTGCTGACCTTGCTGGCCCTGCCGTCCGGCGTCGGCCAGGTCGCGGCGAGCGTCCTGCAGACGCGACGCCGCCTCGGCGAGATCCCGGTTCGTTTCGACGCGGGCCTGGGCTCCGGTCATCGACTCGCCGAGCCGATCGAGCGCGGAGCGGGCACCCGCGGTATCACCCTGGGCGAGACTCTGAGCCGCGTCCCGTAGCGCCGTGGCCGCGCCGCCGTCCGCGCTTGACGCGGTCGACTCCATCTCCGCGAGCTCCCTGGCCAGCTCGCGCTGCTCCTCGGGCGTCAGCTCATCGAGCTTGTCGCCGAGCTCGTCGAGATCCTCGCGGGTCTTCTCCGGGTCGCCATCGCGATTCGCCTCGGGGTTCCCGCTCGCGGCCCGCGACAACGAGCGCGCCAGTGATGTCATCGCGGAGGCGCGTTGTTCGGTGGAGGGGTCGACGCGCGAGCGGACCTCGCTCTCGACCGCGCCGAGCTGGCGCAGGTTCACCGCGAGATCGCCCGGCCGCTCGCGCAGCTGGCGAGCCAGCTCACGCAGTTCTTCGGCGAGCTCCGTTCGGGGGTCCTCGGCTTCGCCGCCCTTCGACTCCAGGTCTTCGGCGAGCTCATCGAGCCGATCGGCCTGGCGGTCGGCAGCCTCGCGCACGTCACGCTGCTGGGCGATCACCAGGTCCTGGGGATTCGGCACGATGAGGACCGCCCCGAGGAGCACGGCCGAAGCCAGGGAGGTGAGCGCGGGCGATCGTGAGAAGCGCGGCTTGAACAGGCTGGGCACGATGCGCAAGGCGGCCAATGCATCGCGGCGCTGCCGGCGGACGAACCGATCGGCCTCGACGGCCTCGTCGAAGGGGCCATCGTTGGGAACGTCGAGCGCGGCCTCGTCGGCGGTTGGCGTGGCAGACGCCGGGAAGCCGACGGCGAGCTCGAGTGCGCTCGACACCCGGTCTCCCAGGCGACCTTCGGCGTCGACGGCGAGTGCTGTCTCACCCAGGGACGGTCGAGCCTCCACGACCGCGGCCAGCAGGGCGAGCACACCGACGATCGGGATCGCCGCCCCGATGACCGGCGCCGCCTCCAGCGGGATGAAGCGGGCGAGCGTCCAGAGGACTGCCTCGGCGACCACGACGGCGGCCAAGGGCGATCCACGCCCGGCGCACCATGCGCCGCAGCCACAGGCGTCGGCGATGCGGGGCGAGTGAGGCGCGCAGCGCATCGATCGACGGGTCAAGCTCACCCGCGAGGTGCTGGCGCGGATCCGGCGGGATCACGGCGCCGCCTGACGCAGCGCGAGCCCGTCGGACGAACGGGAGGCGGAACCGGCGCGTCATTCGGTGGGGCTCGGAGCCACGCGCGTGCGCCGGCGGAGATGCCAGCGACGAGTCGGGGAAACCGCCTGCACGGAGAGCAGCAGGAAGACAACCGAAAGGATCAGCCAGGTCACGACGCTCTTGGGCCACAGGAAGTCGCGCTGGACGTCGAACGGCTGGATCTGGGCCGGATCGATCGCGAGGCGGCCGCCCACGTCGACGCCCGCTTCCAAAGCCGCTTTGCGCTGGATCGCCTCGAAATCCCCGTCAACGACCATGACGCCGCCCGCATCGTTGACGAAGCCCCCGTCGACGAATCCCTTGTCGGGCATCACCGCGGGCGCCGGCATGGGCACCGGCTGGTCGGTGAAGATGATGCCGTCGTTGCTCGGGACGAGGCCGCTGACGATGTTGCACCAGCCGCCCCCGAACGTGGACTCCGTGCCGCACATGACGTCGGCCTGCGCTACGAACGGGTTGAGGTAGGCCAGGATCACCGGCGAGCGGATGCCGAACAGCCCCTCCCGGTTGCCGTTCTCGTCGAACCGGCCGATGGCCTGCCAGAAGCCGAGCACGAAGATCGTGCCGATCGTCACGGCCAGCACGCCGAAGATCGTGATGGCGGTGGCGGCGGTGGTCCGCTTGACGAGGCTGGAGCACAGCAGCCCGAACGACCCGAGACCGAGCGCGGTCGCCACGAGGACGATGTAGCCGCGCAGGACATCCTCGGGTCCCACGCCGCCGTAGACGAACACGACGGCCATCAGGGGGATCGACGCGGCGATCAGCAGGAACACGTACACGAGAGCCGAAAGGAGCTTCCCGACCACGATCGCCAGGGAGCTGATCGGTGTCGCGATGAGGAGCTCGAGGGTCTGCTTCTCGCGTTCGAGGCTGATGGAACCGGCAGTCGAGGACGAAGCCAGGAAGACGACCTGCAGGGTCATGAGCATCAGCAGCGCGGCGAAGATGCCCTGTCCGATCTGGGCGCTCGCGAAGGCGGAGGTGCCCCCGAAGCCGTTCGACGCGTTCGCCTCGACGAGCCGCTCGGCCATGAGGGCGAACCCGCCGAGCAGCACCAGGTAGATCGTGATGATCGCGAAGGCCCGGCGTCCGCGCATTCGGCCGCGCAGCTCCTTGACGCCGATCGCGGCGATGCCACCGGCGGCCCGCGCGAACGAGGTGAACCGCTTTGGCTGGGGCACGACGGCGGCGGGCGTGAGGTCGACCGTGTCGGTCAGCTCGGTCATGCGCTCGCTCCCACGGCTTCCAGCGGTTCGCGATCGGGCGAGGTGACCTGCAGGAAGAGCTCCTCGAGGTCGCTCGCCGCCCGGGCGAAGCTCACGATCGGCATCCCGGCTGCCACTGACTCGCTGAGCAGTCGTGCGGACGCGGCGTCGTCGCCGCGGAACCCGATCTCGATCGTGCCATCCGCGAGCAGAACGGCGCTGGCCACGTCCGGATCCCCGGCGAACCGGTCACGTGCGGCCTCGAGAGCTTCGCCCTCGAGCAGCAACCGGACGCGCAGCACGGCGCCGAACCGAAGGCGCCGTTCGATATCTGCGACCCGGCCCTGCGCCAGCACCTGGCCGCGGTCGACGATCGCGACGCTCGTGCACAGCTCCTCGAGCTCGGGAAGGATGTGGCTGCTGATCAGGATCGTCTTGCCCAGGCTGCGCAGCTCTCGAAGCAGCTCTCGCAGCTCGACCCTCGCCCGCGGGTCGAGTCCGGAGGCCGGCTCGTCGAGCAGCAGGACCAACGGGTCGTGCACGAGGGCGTGCGCGAGGCACAGGCGCTGCTGCATCCCGCGCGAGAGCGTCTGGACGTAGTCGTCCCGCTTGCGACCGAGGTCGACCAGCTCCAGGAGGTCGTTGATCATGCGCCGTCGGTCGGCCGGACCGATGCCGTAGCAGCGCGCGAAGAAGTCGAGGTATTCCCATACCTTCATGTCGTCGTAGACGCCGAACGAATCGGGCATGAACCCGAGGACGCGGCGAACCTGATCCGGGTTCCGGGTCACCGACATCCCGGCGATCTCGGCCGTGCCTGCGGACGGCAGCAGCAGGGTCGCCAGGATCCGGAGCGTCGTGGTCTTGCCCGCGCCGTTGGGTCCGACCAGGCCGAAGATCTCGCCCTGCTCCACGGACAGGTCGATGCCGGCCACCGCGAGGGTGCTGTCGTAGCGTTTCACCAGACCCTCGGTCCGGACGATCTCGGTCACTTCACGTCCCCCGTGATCGACAGGTCCAGGCTGAACCCGACGCCGTCGCTATTGTCGTTGACGAGCCGGATCAGCACGGTGCCCGTGGCCGGGTCTACGTAGCGGGTGGGCTCGACGACCGCATACCGGGCGCCCTGGTCGAGATGTGGCAGCCGCTTCCAGGCCGCGGCCGACAGGTCGTAGAGCTCGACCTCCGGCATCCCATCGAAGCCTGGCTTCTGGCAGTCCTCGACCTGCACCTCGTCGCACGGTTCGGGGATCGAGGGGAGCGGTTCGATGGGCTTGGGGTCCACCGTGAAGCCCGGCTCGCCGAAGTTGAGGCCGATGGCCAGCTCGGTCACGTCGATCGTCCCGTCGAAGGTGATCGGCCGGTAGGACAACTCGGCGCTGCCACGCCCGAAGTTGATCGTGAACGGATCCTTGCTGAAGAACGCCGCGTCCGATTTGATCACGGTCGAGCGGAGCAGGTCGTTGCGGAACGTCGTCGTGCCGCTGACCGCGAGCTGCGTCGGCAGGAACCACAGGACGTTTCCCGTCCGGCGCGGGGCAGCGCCTTCGATCTCGACCGGGAGCAGTTCGCGATCCGCCCAGGCCATGACGACCGGTCCGTCCGTCGGTAGCTGCCCGGTGAATCCCATCGCGGGATCGAAGGTCAGCTGGTCCACGATGGTGTGGCGAGCGTTCAGCCGCGCCGCGCCCTCGCCGATCTGGCCGGTCTCTCCGAAGTTCATGGGGCCGACGATCCGGTCGGACAGCTGCTGGCCGGGCTGGACGGCCTGGAGCTTCACGTCGATCGACTCCGAGGCGCCCGGCGCCAGGTCGGACAGCCTGGCGACCGTGCCGCCCAGCACGACGGCCGGCTTGAGCAGGACCTCTTCCGAGGCGTTGGTGACCGTGCCCTTCAGGCGCCCATCCTCGAGCCGCAGCTCCGCCCGCACGAGCGGCACGTCGACGGCGGTCTCGGCGCGGACGGTTCGCAGGGAGCCGAACCCGACCCCCAGGTCGCGGACCTGCGCGGGATCGCCCTGGAGGACATCGAGCGTGGCGGTCGTGCCGTCGCCGCCCAGGAAGTCGCCTGCGGTCGGCGAGGAGAGCAGAGCCCCGCCCGGGACCCGTAGCTGGTAGGTCCCGCGCGACGGCGAGAAGACGCCGAGGTAGATCTGGGCGGCTCCGTCGGTCGTCCCGGGTGCCCCGCGCACGATGGCGACCTCGTTGACGATGAGGTCGCTGCCGCGCAGCAGCGAGCCGAAGCCGTACGCGCCTGCGGCGAATGCCACGATCAGGACCGGCATCGTGATCCACGCCCACTCGCGGCGGTCCAGCCGGCGCAGCACCAGGTAGTTGATGGGCCCGATCAGCAGGATGTAGGCGCCCAGCAGGGCGATCAGCCCGCCGATCGGCGGGAGCGCGAGTGACGGCAGCTGTGTTGCCGCGGACACGATCTGGCTGTCGTCGCCGATGATCGGGCCGCCGCTCGATCGAGTCGGCAGGAGGCGGCGCCACATGCCCTCGGCCTGGCTCGTGCCGGCGATCCACGAGGCGGTCGGGTCGAACCCGACGATCGTCACCGAGCCGCTGCCGTAGGTCCGCTCGGCGGCGACCGTGCGATCGCCGGCGGTGGCGAGAGGGCGACCCTCGGTGAGCTCCCCGGATAGTGCCGGGAGCGTGGTCGCGGTCGGTGGCAGCTCCCCGAGCAGGGCGACGAGCGACTGGGGCTCCACATCGATCGTGGCGGTCGGGCGGTAGGGCAGGAGGATGTCCGGGAACGCCGACAGACTGGCCGGTCCGGCCGTTCCGCCAACGATGACCAGCCGGCCCCCGCCCGCGACCCAGCCCCGCAAGGCGTCGATCTGTTCGGTCGTGAGGTTCGCGGAATTGGTGTCCTGCCAGACGAGCCGGTCCAGGACACCCCAGGCCTCGACGCGGACCGGCAGCTCTCCGACGGTCAGGGGCACGGTCAGCGGCGCCACGCTGTTCTGGTTCGGCAGCAGGTCGAGGTCGCCGACGATGTCCCCTGGCTGCTCGGCGACGATGCCGACGACCATCTGGGTCGCATCGTGCACCGTGAACGATGCGCTGGTCGTCGCGACGGTCCTGTTGCCGTCGACGAGGCTGATCTCGAGGTCACGGCCGAAGGCCGGTGGCTGCGCGTACAGCCGGTAGGTCTTGTCCGACTGGGTCGGCAGGTCGACGCGGGTGCCGAAACGGGTTCGGCCCTGGGCGCCGCCGGCAAGCCGCAGCTCCCCGCTGATCGCAGGCCCGGTGTTGGCGACGTGGATGTCGATCGCCATCCAGGACCCGACTCGGACATGCCCGTCCATCAGGACGTTCGCTTCGATGGTCAGCCCGGCCGGAGCCTCGACCGCCAGTGCGGGGGTCGTGACAAGGCCCGCCAGCAGCACCACGCTGACGGCGGCGCGAGCAAGACGGCTGCCAAGGAGCGAACCCGGATGACGCACGCAGACTCCGATGACGGTAGGCGGGGAGGATCGGAGCAAGGACGCCCGGCTCCCCCGGAAAGTTGCGCTCCGCGTCCGGCCGCTCACGGCGGAGGGCCCGGCCCTCGCCAGTCGCGGTCGAAGCGGGACCTATCGTACGATGGAGTGGTCCCAAGCCCCGTCGGCCAGCCCGCCGTCATCCCGAGGAGCCCGTGCCCGAGGTCAGACCGTTTCGCGCGCTCCGTTTCGACCGATCCGTGGTGGGCGACCCGGGCCTCGTGGTCGCCCCGCCGTATGACGTGATCGGGCCGGATCTGCGGGCGACCCTCGAGGCTCGCCACCCGGCGAATATCGTGCGTCTCGACCTGCCGGTCGAGCAACCGGGGGATGAACCCGAAGACCGTTACCGGCGCGCGGCTCGGACGCTCGCCGCCTGGCGCTCGGATGGGACGCTACGCAAGGATCCGCATCCGTCCGTCTACGTCTACGAGCAGACCTACCAGGTGCCCGGGACGGACGTGGAGCGGACACAGCGCGGGTTCTTCGCTCGCCTCCGGCTCGAGCCCTTCGGACCGGAATCCGGTGTCCTGCCGCACGAGCGGACGCTCGCCGGCCCCAGGGAGGACCGCTACCGGCTGCTCCGCGCGACCGGCGTCAACACCAGCCCGGTCGTCGCGTTGTTCGACGACGACTCCGGTGCCACCGGGGAGCGCCTGGCCTTCGCCGCGGCCGGCCCGGCCGATCTCGAGGTGACCGACGACGACGGCGTCCGACATCGCCTGTGGGCGGTGCCCGCCGACGGCGACGGCGCTTCGTCCGAGATCGCCGCCGCGCTCATGGCCGCAGCCGCCGGGCGCCCGGTCACCATCGCCGACGGGCACCATCGCTACGAGACGGCGCTGCAGTACCGCGACGAGCGGCGGATGAGCCGGTCCTGCGAGGAGGACCCGGCGTTCGACTACCTCCTGACGCTGTTCCTCGAGACGACCGGCGAGCCCCTGACGGTCCTGCCGACGCATCGGATCGTGACGGGAGTGACCTACGGCGGGGAGACACTGGTCGATCGCGCCCGGGATCTGTTCGACGTCGAGCCGGTCGATTTGGAGTCGGCGCTGGTGGAGCCGTTCGAGCGCGCCGGACTGGAGTCTGGAGGCCGGGGGCGGTTTGGGCTCTGGACCAGTTATGGCGGCGCCTTGCTCACGGCGCGGCGGGACGCGTTCGCGAACCTGTTGCCGCCCGGTGGCGAGGCCGTGCGGTCCCTCGACGTGACCCTGTTGGGCGTCGCGCTGGAGCAGCTGCTCGGCGTGGATGCGGCGGCCGTGGCCAACGGCGCCGTTGCGTACACGAAGTCCGCCCGTGAGGCCATCGACGAGGTCGACTCGGTCGAGGCGGACGCGGCGTTCCTGCTTGAAGGGACACCGGTGGCGTCGATCCTTGCGGTCGCGCGGGCCGGCGACGTCATGCCCCAGAAATCGACCTATTTCTACCCGAAGGCCCTGAGCGGCCTCGTCATCAACCCGCACGAGTGGTGAACCGGATGCCCGATACGATCCCCGATCCGATCCTCGCACGCGCCGTCCTCCCGCCGCCCAATGGCCGGCCGGTGCGCAAGGACGAGATCGAGCTGCACGACCGCGGCATCTACATCGAGTCGTGGCTGCCCGAACGGCGGTCGCGGCGCAAGCCGCTGATGTTCATCCACGGTGAGCTCGCCGGTTCGTGGCTGTGGGAGCGCTACCTGGGCTACTTCGCGGGCCGTGGCTGGGAAGGGCACGCTCTCAACCTGCGGAATCACTACTGGTCGCAGACGGCCGACCCGGCGACGCTCTCGTTCGACACGTACACAGAAGACGTCGTCGCGGCCCTGGACCGGCTGGGTCCGACGACCGTCGCGATCGGGCACGGGATGGGCGCGCTACTCGCCCTCAAGGCGGCCGAGCGCGTCGCGATCTCGGGGCTGGTGCTGCTCGCGCCGGGGTTGCCGCGCGACCTTCGCCAGCCGGCCAGGCAGCATGAGCTGCGCGAGATCCCGGAGGTCTACGGCCGGAGCGTCATCGGCTGGGAGACCCTCCCCGAGAAGCTGTTGCGCGACGATCGCGACCTGACCCTGCCCGACATCCTGAAGATCCAGCACCTGCTCGGGCAGAAGCCGCATGAGGCCGGGGCCGCGCGACGACAGGTGCTGGCCGGCGTGCCGGTCGATCGGCGGGTGGTCGCCCAGGTGCCGCGGCTGGTGATCGCCGGCGGGCTGGACCGAACGGTCAGCCTGGATGAGGCCGAGCGGCTGGCGGAGTGGCTGGGCGCGGAGTACGAACCGTTCGGGGCGCACTCGCATTTCGGCCTCGTGGCCGGCGAACAGAGCCACCAGCAGGTTGCCGAGGCGATCCGCCTGTTCCTCGAGACGCATCGGTTATGACCGGTCGGCCCGCCGCCCACCGACGGTTGAGGCTTCGCGGGGTCGCTGGTATCCTTCGCCCCGGCGACGGCGTCCACCGCCGTCGTCTCTGTGCCGCATTCGTCTAGAGGCCCAGGACACCGCCCTCTCAAGGCGGAGATCACCGGTTCGAATCCGGTATGCGGTACCAATCCCACCCTTATCGGCCCGGTCCATGCTCGGATCGGGCCTGTTGTTTGCTGCGGGCCGCGTTCCGGGAGCCCTGAACGCGAGGCCGACGAGGTGAGCACAAATGGAGATCACCGCCTCCGCCGTCTCTCTCAACGTCGCGGACCCAGATGCCTCTGCGGCATTCGTGACCGCGCACTTCGGCTTTGCAACGCAGATGAGCGGGGACGGCTTCCACTCCCTCAGCCGACCGGATGCGGGCTTCAACCTCATCTTCTTGCGCACCGGGCTGTCGACATTCAGGCCCGAAGCGCAGAAGGGGCCCGCCGGTGGGCTGCTCGTGGTGTTCGTCGTGCGTGATATCGACGCCGATCATCGGCGCCTGGTCGACAGCGGCGTCGAGATCACCACACCGTTGCAGACCGAGCCCTGGGGCGAGCGGTTCCTCCAGGTCACCGATCCGAACGGGATCGTCATCCAGCTCGTGCAATGGGTCGCGAGCGGGGGCGACGACCCGGCCTGACCTCGCCCGACCTGCGGGACACTTGACCGAGGAGGCAGCCCATGAGCTCAGTGCCGACGAACCATCCCAAGGCGGACCTCGAAGCGGTCGAAGCAAGGCTCTGGTCGCTCCTGGAGCCGTACCGGCGCGAGCTCGAGTCGGCCACGATCTACGGCATGCCGTCCCTAAGCTGGCCCGGCGCCAAGGCCCATGACTACTTCGCCGCTGTCAGACGCGGCAAGAGCTACGTGAGCCTGTACCTGCTCGTGGCCGACACCTACCCCGAGGCGCTCGAGGGCGCCCCCGAGACGCTCCTCAAGCGCCGGTCGGGCAAGGCGGCCTTCACCTTCCCGAGCCTCGAGGACGGGATGGCCCGCGACCTGGACGCGATGCTGGCTCGCCTGTTCGCTCGATATCGCGCCGATCACGCCACCTGACCGCGACCGGTCAGGCCGGCACGACCGCGATCGCGTCCATCTCGACCAGCCAATCGGGGTGGCCGAGGGCACTGACGAAGGCCGCGGTGATCAAGGGCGGAGGCGTGGACAGCTTGGGCCAGGCCCGCTGGAACGCCTCGAATCCGTCCTGGATCGACTGCCCCTCGAGCAACAGGAGATTCCACTTGATGACGTGCTCGGGGCCGGCGCCGGCCGCGGCCAGTGCCGTCTTGACGTTGGTCAGGATCTGCGTGGTCTGGGCGGCCAGATCGCCCTTGCCCACGTTCTCGCCATCTGCCGTGACGGCATCCTGGCCGCCGATGTAGATCGTCCGGACGGACCCGGACACCACGGCCACGTGGGAGAACGCCGGGCTCTTGACGAGCCCGTCGGGAGTGAGGAGCTCCACTCGACCGCTGGTCATCGTCGTTCCTCCCGTCGTCATGTCGAAACCTCCTGTCGATGGCGGCGGCGATGTGCCGCCACTTTGGCCCGGTTGCCGCAACGATCCATCGAGCACCAGCGCCGGGTGCCCGGTCGCGAGGTGTCGACGAACGGGATCGCACAGTTGACGCCTTGGCAGCGCCTGATCCGGGACGCGAGTGGACCCGTGACAACCTCGATCAGGTCGCGCGCTATCGTCGAGAAGAGAGCAGAGACCTCTGCTGAGGGCTCCCACGACCGCGCGCCGTCGGGATCGAGGCGCGGCACCAGGCTGGGCGGTGCTGCGAACCGGTTGAGCGTCGTACGGTCCGAGGCGGGCATCGCCCGGCCGTCGATCACTGCTTCGGCGGCACTCCAGATCGCCGCCCGCAGGCGCTTCGCCTCCGGGATGCTGGATGCGGTTGCCCGGACCCGAGTCGCACCGAGGACGTCAGCCGCCCAGCGCTGCAGATCCACCGGCTCGCGCAGTGTCTCGAACCAATCGCTGTTGAATGGAGCACCGGTGACCGAGAACGCAAACGCGAGGCTGCCTGGGTCGAACCGGAAAATCTGGCCGTCGGGATGATGGAGTTGGAGCACACCTCCGTTCACCATGTAACTACTATAACAGGTTACAGCCAGATGCCACCTCGCGACGCACCTCATTACCATCGTCGCGTGAACGAGGGCGAGCTGGCGGACCTGCTTCGTGACCATGCTGCGAGGCATGCCGTGCCCGGCGCGGCCATCGGCATCCTCCGGGAAGGGCTGGTCACCACCGCCTACTGCGGAGTTGCGAATACAAGGACCGGCGAGCCGGTGACGTCCGAGACGCGCTTCAGCGTGGGGTCTTTGACCAAGTCGATGGTTGCCACGGTCATTGCTGGCCTCGCGGACGCGGGCCGCTTGTCGCTCGACGATCCGGTGGCAGCGCACGTCCCTGAGCTGCGTGCGACTGAATGGGCCCAGCGCGCGACGTTGCTCGACCTCCTTGCGAATCGGTCCGGGCTTCCCCTGAGCGTGAAGCTCGAGTTCGGCTTCGCCGACCACAGGGACGAGGACGATGCGGCGCTATCGCGGCTCGCCGCCGAAGCCGTCAGCGTGGCGGGCGCGGCGAAGGATGGGAGCGCTGCATCAGCACCCCAGACTTGGTCGTACACGAACCTTGGGTGGTGTCTGCTCGGCCGCGTCATCGAAGCCGCCACGGACGGTCCCTGGGAAGACGCGATGCGGCGCCACTTGTTCGACGGGACCGGAATGCGCGAGACCACCTTCGCCACCGAGCTCGATGGAATGCCGCGCCCATCCGGATACGCGGTCATGCCTGACGGCGCAGTGCCCATCGAGCCGCCGGTCGCACGCGCCTACGGCCCAGCGGGGACGAGAATCGTCTCGACGGTTACAGACCTGCTCAGGTTCGCCGCTCTGCACCTCCAAGACCCGTCGTTCGCCGGGTTGCGTGCCGTGCATTCGGATGTCTCGATCCACGGCTGGCTGGATTCCTGGTGTCTCGGGTGGGCCAGGTTCGATGTCGCTGGTCGCCACATCTGGGGGTGGGACGGCCTGATCGGCGGGGAGCGCTCGGTCCTGCGGATCCTGCCGGAGCATGACGCGGCCATCGTCCTGATGACGAACGGCAGCACCGGGCGCGCCATGTATCGATCGCTGTTCGCCGACCTGATGCCATCGCTCTTCGACATGGCCATGCCGCCGCTTCGCCTTGACCCATCACCAGGAGCCGCCCGCGACCTGTCGCGCTACGTCGGCGTCTACGCCTGGCCCGACCGACGGGTCGAGGTCGAAGCCACCGCGCGCGGCCTCCTCATCAGGACGGAGGGGGGAGAACGCGAGGCGCTTCCGCTCGACGAACGGACCTTCCTCGTCGACCCGAATGATCCCGACAACCCGACCGTGACGTTTGCCGAGTTCGACGGCGCTGGCCGGCCGCGCGTGCTCTACCTCATGCTCTGGGGGCTCCCGCGCGTCGAGTCTTGATCATCGTGCGCGCGCGCTGTCGAGCGAGGCTTCCGAGCGTCCTACACAAGACCGCGGGCTGCCCACGCCCGTGCCGTGACCACGAACGGGCCGCTTGGCAGCAGCCCGCGACAGGTTTGCGCGCAGCTGGGCCCTCCTTGTCGGGTCGAGGCCGGCGACGTAGGCTCCCGCCGGACCGACGCCGCGCGTGTATGGCTCCCACCATTCCTCGAAGCTCGGGTGCTCGAGGGCAACCGACAAGGTCGTCTGCTGGATCTCGCGCAATCCGACCGCCTCGAACAGTTCCGCCAGGTGACCCTCGCGCGCGCCCGCGAGCCGTGATTCGTCGTGAACGTCCGGGTCGAGTTCCCGGGCAGCCCTCCAGAAGATGCTCAGCGGCCCTCGCCGCCGGCATGGTCCCAGACGCACGCGGCGACGACGCCATCTGGTCGGGTCACGCGGGCCATCTCCGGTCAACCCGGCGACCGGATCGGCCATGAAATGAACGACGAGTTGCGCCAGTGCCACGTCGAAGGTCCGCATCCGGGAACGGCAGTCGCTCGGCCGACGCCTGGAGCACCGTCGACACCCGGGTTTCGCGCTCTCGAGCGGCCACGACGAACGACTCGGAAGGATCGACCGCCGAGACGCCCGCCGGCCCGAGCGCGCGACACCAATTCGGTCGTGAGCGCGCCCGGACCACAGCCGACATCGAGCACCCGCTGCCCGCTGTGAACCCCGGCGAGGTCGGCCATCTGTGGAGCGAGCCCGATCGAGTACCGGCCCATGAAGCGGTCGTACGCGTCGGCGGCGACATCGAAGCTCATGGGCGGCAGCTGTACGCAGGCACCCGTCGAGGTGCTTGGTAGACTCATCCGACCCGCACGAACCTGCGGCAGTCACCTGACTTTCCCGACGCCCCCGGACCGCGCCCCGGGGGCGTCCTCGCTTCCCTAGACTCCGGAGCATGTTGCCCACCGAACCTCGACGCCTCGTCATCCTGACCGAGGGACAGTTCAACCTCCACGACGCCAAGACGGCGCTCGGGGTCATCCGCTATGGCCGGGACGAGATCCTCGCGATCCTGGACTCGACGATGGTCGGACGGAATCTGGCGCGAGGTCATGCCCGGCTTCGACGTGCCCTTCGTCGCCACGCTCGAGGAGACGTTCCACGGCCGCGTGCGGCCGGACGGGCTGCTCATCGGCATCGCGCCGACCGGCGGGCGACTCCCGGGCGATTGGCGGATGACCATCCTCGAGGCGATCCGCGCTGGACTGGACATCCATTCCGGGCTGCACCAGTTCCTGGGCGACGACCCCGAGTTCGTCGCGGCGGCGGAGGCAGCCGGTACGAAGTTGATCGACTATCGCCGGCCGCCCGACCGGATGGAGACGTCCGTGGGAAGGCGCCACCTGCCCGGCAAGCGCGTGATCCTGACCGTCGGGACGGATTGCGCGATCGGCAAGATGTCGGTCGCCCTGGAGCTGGTCGCCGCGGCCCGCCGGGACGGCGTGTCGGCCGCGATGGTCCCGACCGGCCAGACCGGGATGATGATCGAGGGCTGGGGCGTGGCGGTCGACCGCCTCATCAGCGACTTCACCAATGGGACGGTCGAGTGGCTGGTCGAGCAGGGCGAGGAACGGGCCGACTGGGTGATCGTCGAGGGCCAGGGGTCGATCGACCATCCCGCCTACAGCGCGGTGACCATGGGACTCATCCACGGCGCCACGCCGCACGCGATGGTGCTCGTCCACAAGCCGGGCCTCGTCGAGCACGATTTCACCCACCTCCCGGAGGCTTCGTTCCCGATCGCGGCGCTGCCGCCGTTCATCGAGCTGCACGAGCGGATCGCCGGGCTCGTGGCGCCGTCCAAGGTCGTCGCCCTGGCACTCAACACCTCGCTCTACCCATCGGAGGACGAGGCGCGGGCCGTGATCGAGGCGCTAGCGGCTGAGACGGGACTGCCAGCCGACGATCCGGTCCGATTCGGCGCCGAGCGCCTCTGGCCGGCGATCCGGGATGCCGTTGAGGCCCTGCCATGGGTCTGACGGTCAGCCACGAGGTCTTGTCCCTGGCCCTGCGCGACCCATTCCGGATCGCCCGTTCCGATCACAACGAAGGCACGCGCATCACGACGGTCCTCGTCGAACTCCGAGACGACCGATACCCGGACGTCGTCGGGGTGGGGGAGGGCTATCCGGACCGGTTCTACGGCGAAACCCCCGAGACGATGGCCGCGGTATGGCCGGTCTTGCTGGCGGCAGCCGGCGAGAACGAAATCGAGCTGACCGACCCGGATCGGGCGCGACAGGGCCTGGCTTGGCTGGGTCCGACCTGGGCCGGCGCCATCCGCGGGCACGGCGCGGCGAAATGCGCGCTGGACATCGCCCTCCACGACCTGGCCGGCAAGGTCCTGGGCATCCCCGTCCATACCCTCCTCGAGCTTTCGGCCGAGCTGCCGCCGACCGACTTCACCATCGGCATCGACGAGCCTGCGGTCGTCGCCGAGCGTGCGCGGCGAGCGGCCGACTTCCCAGCCCTCAAGATCAAGTGCGGTGGCCCGTCCGACCTCGCGACGCTCCGCGCAGTGCGGGACGTCTTCGCGGGTCCGATCCGCGTCGACGCCAACACCGGCTGGTCGCGAGAGGACGCGGAGACGCTGCTGCCCGAGCTTGTCGATCTGGGCGTCGAGCTGATCGAGCAGCCGTTCCCGGCGCGGGCGTACCGGGATCTCGCCTGGCTCCAGGAACGCTCGACGCTCCCGATCGTCGCCGATGAGAGTGCCGTCGCGGAAGAGGACCTCGAGGCGCTCGTGGGCGTGGTCGCGGGCGTGAACGTGAAGCTCGCCAAGTGCGGCGGCATCGGGCCGGCGAAGCACATGCTCGAGCGCGCCGCGCGAGCTCGGCTTCCGCACCTTCCTCGGCTGCATGGAGGAGACGTCGGTCGGGATCGCCGCCTCGGCCGTGGTGGCGTCGCTCGCCGAATGGGTCGACCTCGACGGGAACCTGCTGCTGGCGGACGACCCGTTCGAAGGCCTGGACCTCGGACCCGACAAGCGCTGGCACCTGGCCGATCGACCGGGCCTGGGCCTGACGCGCCGCCAGCCGTGAATCGCCGCACATCCGTCGCTCGTGCACGTTCCGCACAGGCGTTCGTGTGAACGCGCGTTCGTGTGGACAAAAAGGTGGACGAAGTCGTGGACAAGCCCCCTTCCGGCGCGGACGCCGACCGGCCTAGGATGTCGCGATACGGCCACCGAGCGTCCCAGGGAGGTTGGCCGGTCCCAGGGAAGGCTGAACCGACCGTCCGTCGCCGGGTCGACGAATGGCCGACCTGGGTTCCCATGCTAGGAAGACCGAGCGCGCGTTGGCCCTGGCCACCGCACGTCCAAGATCGAAGGGAGGGCACGCCATCGATGGATCCACGCACCGCCACCACGCGAGACCCCGACCCGGAGGCGGTCGAGTTCATCCGGTTCTGCTACCGCCGTCGGCGGGTGGGCTGGCCTGAGCTTTATGACGAGATGTGCGCCGTCGCCGCGCGTGGCCTGTTCCGCGGTCTCGTGACCGACGATCTCGCTGCCCACGGGATCGGCTTCAGCCTCTTCGACACCCCGGCGCTCGCCGCGCTCGCGGCAAGGGTCGTGGTCGAGGAGCAGACCTCCCGCCGGCCGATGACGGTCGTCATCGCGCCCGTCGCGGAGGACGTCCCGGAAGGCGTCCCGGCCGAGGACGCGCCAAGCGTCGCCCCCGTGGACATCGTCATCGCCGGACCACCGGTCGAGCCCACCCGAGGTAGCGAGACACCTGTCCGTCTCGTTGCGGTGCCCGCCGGGGCCTGATACCGGCAACGCACTTATCCCGAGAAGCCTCGCCCGGGCCCCCAACCGAGCGGGGCTTTTCGTTGCCCGCGAAGCGGCCGGGTCAGGCGCGGATGCGGCGCCTCGCCATCTCACCCTCGATCTGGCGCTCCGCCTCGACGTAGCGGTCGATCTGCTCGCGGAGCTCGTTCGCCTCGGGGGCGTAGAGGTGGACCTGCTGCTGGAGGATGTACGAGAGCCGCCGACTGGTCATGCGGACGTGGTCGAGGTTCTTCATCAGGACCAGCGGATCCATCGAGGCGAGGTCCGACGGGTGGTACATCTGCTGCATCGCCGCATCGTAGCAAGGCGGCGGCCCCGTCGCCGACGCCCTCAGATCGCGCGCAGCGACCGCGGCGGCCAGGTCCAGTCGATGTCGAGCGAGGCGCTCGCGAGGGCCCGGCGCCGGCCGGCCTCGGTCGCGCCCAGGACGAGGATGCGGTCCGTCTTCGTGGCGCGGCCCGCCTCGGCGCCCCACAGCTTCGTCATCTTGCGGAGCGCCGCGACGTCGTCGAGGGCGATGCCCGCCAGTCGATAGCCTTCCGGCTCGGCGGCCTGCTCCCACGCACGCTCGGCGAGGCCGACCCCGCCCTTGATGCGCCGCCCGCGGTCGGTCTCGACGTCCCCGATCACCAGCACGACCACCGCGTCGTCGGCCAGGACCGGACGCAGCCCGGCCAGGACGTCGCGCAGGAACGCGAGGTAGGGCTCGCGGTGGTGGGCGTCGTCGAGGGTCGCATCGATCTCGCGGGCGTCGAACCCGAGGAACCAGGTCCGCAGCCAGTTGTAGTAGCCGTACTTCACGACCCGCAGGTAGGGCGGCGACGTGACGACGAGCCGGGCACGCTCCGGCCGGCCAAGGTCGCGCAGCGCCTCCCGGGCCCGCGGGGCGACGTCACGCGCGTCGCCCAGGAGCGCGACGCCTTCGATCGGCGGCGGCGGCTGTCGGAAGAGCCGGTCGATCTTCGCGGTCAGGCCGTCGAACACGTCGCGGCGAGGCGACGCGAATGCCGTCCGGGCGGCGAACTCGCGGACGTAGCGCGGGGCCATGCTGAAGGTGTTCGGCATCAGCTCCGACAGGTAGCTCGCGCTCTTGCCGTGGAGGATGCCGGTGATCGCGGCGGCGAGGAACCCGTCCGTCCGATCGTCGAGCTGCAGGGACGTCCGGACGAACAGCAGCTGGGCGAGCGTGTCCGGATGGAACGCGAGGGCCACCTCGCGCGGGACGAGCTCGTCGGCGCGGGTGCCGTCGCGCGATCCGGCTCGGGGGACGAGCGTCCCGCCCGGATCGGCGATGACCCGCCCGGCAAGCTCCGACCAGGGCGCCGCCTCGCCGTACCAGGCCAGCCGCAGCTGGGTGAGTCGTGTCGCTGCCGCCGCGCGCGTCGCCGGGCGGACCTTGGACGCGGTCAGCAGATGGGCGAACGGGTTGAGGTCGTTGCCGACGCCGATGCGGCCTTCGGCGCAGGCCTGGAGCGGGGTCGTGCCGCGCCCGGAGAACGGGTCGAGGACGACGTCGCCCGGCCGCGAGTAGCGAGCGATGAATGCATGGGTCAGCGCCGCCGGGAAGCTCGCGAGGTACGAGCACATCGGGTGGAACGAGTGGCCCCACAGTCGCTGCTGGGTCTTCCACTCGGGCGCGAGGGAGATGACCGGCAGCTCGAGCGGGAGCTCGAGCGCGAGCTGGCCCGCGGAGGCCGCGCGCAACGGCGCTCGGTTCGGACCGGGTCCGGCCGACATCGGCGAGTCGATACCTCCCTGACCCGCACGCCGATCGTCTGAGTCGGCGCGATGGGGCGCGGAGTGTAGCACGGGCGAATCGGCGTTCCGGGCTGGTCGGCGGGCGTCGGCGGGGGTACCCTAGCCCCAGGTACGAGGGTCATGCGGAACCGGGCCGATGTCCCGGGCTCCAGGGAGGCGGTCAAGGCCGACTCCGTGGGGCTCGGTCCCTCCCCGGCCCCGTCCCCACCGTCCGGCCATCGCCGGCGAAGGGGCCACCTCGGACCTGATGAGCCCGCCGCCTCCGGCACGTTCGGGGTCACGGCGGGCTTCCTGCGGGTGGTGGCCTTGGTCGCGAACCAGGCGCCAGCGGGACCATCGTACGGGGGGTTTGGTGCAGTGCAGGGTGGTAGCGTCCGGCCATGACCGATCCGAGGGGCGCCTGGCAGTCGGTACGTCGCCGACCCAGGCTCGCACTGTCCGCAGGAGCGCTCGTCGCGCTGCTCGTCGCGGCTGCGATCGCGGGAGGGCTCGCCCTGCAGGCAGCCGCGCCTCCGCCGGTCGTGGCGGTGCCGCCGTCGCGAAGCCCGGCTCCGGCCGCCACGCCGTCGCCGACGATCACGCCCTCGCCGTCCCCCAGCCCCACTCCGGCCCCGACGCCTATTCCCACGCCAGGGGTCGAGTCACTGCTCGGCACCGACGGGCGGTTCACGGTCCTGCTCCTGGGTTCCGACTATCGGCGCGGCCACGCCGGGAATCGGACCGACACGATCATGGTCATCTCCGTGAACCCGAACAACGGAGCCGTCTCGGCGGCCAGCATCCCGCGCGACACCGTGGGGTTCCCGCTGCCCGACGGCACGAAGTTCGGTCCCAAGGTCAACGAGCTCTACCAGCGCTACATCTCCCGGATCGGCGAGAAGAAGGCGGGTCCGGCGATGTCGAAGGCGGTCGGACGCGCGTTGCACGTCGAGATCGACAACTACGTCGTGATCGGCTTCGAGGGCGTGAAGCGCCTCGTCAACGCCGTCGGCGGGGTCGACGTGGTCCTCGACAAGGCGATCAGGGACCCGGTGTACTGGCTCACGCCGACGAAGCGCGGCGTCACCTTCAAGGCCGGCAAGAACCACCTCAACGGTGAGCGCGCGCTGATCTTCGCGCGGACCCGCAAGGCCGACAACGACTTCGAGCGGGCGCGGCGTCAGCAGAAGCTCGTGGCGGCGGCGGTCGGGTCCGTCAAGAAGCTCGGCCTCCTGCAACTGCCGGAGCTGCTCTCGATCGCCCGAAACTACGTCAAGACCGACCTGCCGCTGGCCCAGGCGCCGCAGATCTTCGAGGTCGTCGGATCGGCGAAGACGAAGAAGGCGACCGGTATCGTCTTCGGGCCCAGAAAATGGGCGCAGTCGACCGGTGGCGCGTCCTTCGCCCTCAAGATCGACGTAGTCCGCACATGGACGAAGAAGTGGATGGGCCCGGTCAAGGCTGCATCGGACGCGCCCTGAACCACGTTCGTGTCGACCACGGATCGCTGAGGGGTCGCTAGACTCCTGCCGCGGTCCCCGTAGCTCAGTGGACAGAGCAACCGCCTTCTAAGCGGAAGGTCGCAGGTTCGAATCCTGCCGGGGACGCCATCCCCTACGCTCAGCTCGCGGCAGCCGCGCCGTCCGACTTCGGTGGCTTCAGGTGCGGGATGATCTGGGCCGCCATCTGCTCCTTGGGCGCCGCGCCGACGATCCGGTTCACCACGTTGCCATCGCGCAGGACCACGAGCGTCGGGATGCTCATCGCGTCGAACCGGCGCGCGAGCCCCTGGTTCTCGTCGACGTTGACCTTGATCACCTTGAGTCGCCCGGGGTACTCGTGAGCGAGCTCGTCGAGGATGGGCGAGACGAAGCGGCACGGCCCGCACCAGGGCGCCCAGAGGTCGATCACGACGGTCGGCTGGGCCTTCGCCTCGACTTCGAACGTCGACTCGTCCGCGTCCACGACCCACGCCAGCGGCTTGCCGCATTTGCCGCAGAACGGGGAGCCACGTTCGCTGGCGCCGATCCGGTTCGGTGTTCCGCAGTTGGCGCAGACGAGGGTGTGGACGGGCTTCGGACCGCCTGAGGGTGGGCCCGAGGCGGTCTCAGCCGCGGTCATCGGCGAATCTTCGCATCGACGGAGCCTACCCTCCGCCGGGCGTCAGCGCTGTATCAGCGGGTTCAGTCCAGCGCCGTGCGCTGGATGGTCCGTGGGAGAAGCGTCGCAGGACCCTCGGCGCCGCGAGAGCGGGCGCGGTCGGTCTCGCGAGCCCTGCGCGGGAACTGCCGGCCGTGGGTCAGTGCTGCGGCCAGGAAAAAGATCCCTGTGGCGACAAGCAGGATGTCGATGACGGCCATGATCGGATGCACGGAGACCTCCGGCTGCGAGCTGGGCATTTGGCCCTAGGCCACGCTACGCTCCTCGGGCGAAACTTCCACCCTGCCCTTCGTACTGGGACGTATCACGGGGCGACACCTGTCGGCGTCGCCCCGGATCGGTGGGTCTACGACCACGCGTTCTACCTGCTGGTGAACCTCGCCATCGGTGGCGGGCTCGGCGGACCGGTCCTGCCGATACGGCGTCCCCGACCCGCTACCTCATCGACTACGTTCGGGTGTACGAGGCGGACTGACTGCTCAGCTCTCCGTGAGCCCTTCGTCGAGACCGGAGAAGTCGAAGCTCCCGGGCTCGACGATCGGCCCATCGAAGCCGCGAAGACCGCCGCCCCGCTTGAAGCCACGGCCGATGCCCGGCGGCGACGGCATCCGCGTCGATCGAGCCGTCCGCGCGCTCGCGGCCGGACACGCCGATGGCCATGTCGACTGCGACATCGCCGAGATCGGCATTCTCGACACCTGGGACCAGATAGGTCGTGTCGGCGTCCACGTGGACGGTGACGGTCGAGCCGTTCCGCTTCGTGATCGTGATCGTGTCCGCGGTCTTGGCCGTGACCGTGCCGACGGCCTTGTCCGCGGCCACTCGGACGGTCGTGGCGGTCAGCGCGTTGTCTCCGGTGCTCGTGCCCAGGACGACGGCTTTCGTGCCGTTGGTGACGTCTGCGAGCGTGCCCGTACCGGTCCCGTACTGGTAGACCGTCGAGCCGTTGACGGCGATCGTCCAGACGGATCCATCGCGGGTCGTGATCTTGAATCCGGTGGAGCTGACGTCGCTCACCTCACCCCGAACGCTCGGGACGACGACGGCGAGGGCCTCGACCGTGTACGTGCCATCGTCGTTGCGGGTCTGGCGGAAGCGGACCTGATCGCCGACCGCGAGATCGGACAGCGGCGATGTCCTGGCCACCCTTGGTGAGGTCCACGGCATCCGTGACCGCGATCGTGCGGGTCCAGCCATCGTCGGTCTCGAGCGTGACATTCGAGCCGCTGATCGCGGTGATCGTGATCTCGTGGAAGCCCTGACCGCCGAAGCGGCCATGCTCGAGGTCGACGACCCCTTCATCGAGCCACGGCTCGGCCGCGACGAATGGCGCGGGCACGGTCCCGTTCGTGGTGGAGCTGCCCGACGGGGCAGGGGAGGCGGCCATCGAGGTCGCCACGGCTCCGACGAGCAGGGCCACTGCCCCGCCCGTGATCAAGGCCACTCGGCGCCGGCCTGGCCCAGGGGTCCGTGAGGAAAACTCGACTTGGTCGGTCGCGGCGTCGGGTCGGATCGATGGCATCGCAGGTCTCCGTTTGCGGCAGCCCCTCATCGGAGGCGTGGACTGTGGTGCAGCGTGGAGGCGGTTCCTGAGTCGGTCATGAGAATGGCGGTGGCGGCGATACTTGGCTCGTGTCGACGACGGACGGGCCGATCCTCGCGCTGATCCCGGCCTATGACGAGGGGCCACGCATCGGCGCTGTCGTGGAGGCGGCGAGCCGGCACCTGCCGGTCGTGGTGATCGACGACGGCTCGCACGACGATACCGCGGACCGAGCCCGAGCGGCCGGCGCCACGGTCCTCGTCCAGGTCCCCAATGCGGGCAAGGGCGCCGCACTGCGCGCGGGGTTCCGCCACGCGCTCGATGCGGGCGCGCCCGCGGTCGTGACGCTCGATGCGGACGGTCAGCACGATCCCGCCGAGATCCCCTCGTTCCTGGAGCGGTTCGGGGCGAGACGGGCGGAGCTGATCATCGGCCAGCGCGACCTGAGCTCGATGCCACGCGTCCGGCGGCTTTCGAACACGATCGGGGGCCTCGCGCTGGCCGCGGCCCTCGGCCGCTCGGTGCCGGACAACCAGTCGGGCTACCGATTGATCGGCCGCACGCTCATGCGCGCCCTGCTCGACAGCGACGAGCAGGGTTTCGAGTTCGAGGTCGAGATGATCGCGCGCTGCATCGCGCTCGGCCTGCCGATGGATTCCGTTCCGATCCGCACGATCTACGCAGGCGAACCGTCCCACATCCGACCCTGGCGCCACTTCACGGAGTTCGTGCGGGTCACGCGCAAGGCACGCCGGATCGCGCACGGCGGCGGATGACTCCGGTGGGGTACTGGCGGGTACCCCAAAGTACGGCTTGGTGGAGCCGCCCCGCACCCATACAGTCTGCCTCGAAGCGGGCCGGACCCTACCCCTGACTACCCCAGGGGACCGGAGCCGCCGAACAAGCGTCCAGAACTGAGGCAACCCACACCATGGCATCGATGGTCATGAACGAACTTGGGCCGATGCTCACCGCTACCGAAGTCGCCGAGATGCTCCACCTGCACGTCAACACGGTGAAGCGCCTGGGTGACCGGGGTGAGTTGCCCTTCTATCGCGTCTGCAAGCGTGGCGATCGCCGCTTCCGCCTTGACGACGTGATGAAGTTCCTCCACCAGAACCGCTAACTCCGCCGACTCGGCGGTCGTGGCTGTCGCCACGTCCGTCCGACAGTTCGCGACGCCGCCTTCGAGCGCCCGGTCCCTCCCCGGGCGCTCTTGGCATGCCCGCCGTGCCCGGCTCCAACCCGGCCCGCCCCGCCCAGTCGTCGTGTGCCTGTCAGTCGGCAGAATCCGGCCCAAGCGCGCTTCGAGGCACCCTAGCGAGCGAATCGGTGCCTGCCAGTCGACACGAGAGGCCCGAAGCGCCTCCCGGCGCGCCTTCGACCGCTCCGTGTTGCCTCCCAGTCGACAGAAGCCACCGAGGAGCCCTCGCGGCAGGCGCTGACGGCACATTTGCCGACTGCTAGAAACGGGAGATCACGCAGGGTGACCAGGACGTCGCGTCCGGGCGCCCATCATCGCTGCGCTCACGGGGAGGGACCCGCCCCTAAAACGTGGTACCGTGCGGTAGCATGAAGACCCCGGAGTTCAACTCGTTTGCTCATTGAACTAATACCGGCCGCCGCCCTGGCGCTCGCGATCATCGCGCTCCTAGCCATCTTTCGCCGCGAGCGCCTATCGCGAGACGCTGGTCAACCGTCGCAGCTACATCCGTTCCGCCTCGGGGTATACCGCGGCTGTGCTTTCGTGGTGTTCCTGTACGTGGCGGGCGTGGTCCTGATGGTGATCATCCGCGTGATATCAGGCCCACCCACATTCTGATGACCGCGGCCAGTCGCGCGTAGGGCCCTCAGGTGACATTGGCGGACACTTTGCGACCAGCGTGCATCCTCCCAGGACCTAGTCTCGCGGGATCCCGGCCAGCGTCTCCCCGAAGATCTCGACGGCCTCGCTGATCTCGGCCGCGGTCACGTCGAGCGGTGGGATCCAGCGAATGACTTCGTGCTGGCTGCCGCAGGTCAGCACGAGCAGGCCCGCATCCGCACACGCGGCCGACAGGCGGTCGGGCAACGTCCCGTCCGGCTCGCGCGTCGCGCGATCCTTGACGAACTCCACGCCGATCATCAGCCCCGGGCCCCGCACGTCCCCGATCCGGTCGTCCTCTGCGGCGATCCGTTCGAGCCCGGAGCGAAGCTCCTCCCCACGCGCGACAGCGTTCTCGAGCAGGCCTTCATCTCGGATGGTCGCGAGGACGGCCGACCCAGCCGCGCAGGCCACGGGGTTCCCGCCGTAGGTCGACCCGTGCGCGCCCCGGCCCCAGCGCTCCTGGAGCTCGCGCGACGAGACGATCGCCGAGAGCGGCAGGCCGTTGGCGATCGCCTTCGCCAGCACCACGACGTCCGGCACGATCTCGGCGTGTTCGAAGGCCCACATGCGTCCGGTCCGTCCGTAGCCGGACTGGACCTCGTCGGCGATGAGCAGGATCCCGTGTTCGTCGCAGAAGGCTCGGAGCTCACGCAGGAAGGCCGGCGGGGCGGGCGTGAACCCGCCTTCGCCCTGCACCGGCTCGATGAGCACGCAGGCGACCGATGACGCGGGGATGTCGTTCGAGGTCAGGGTTCGCAGGTCGGCCATCGCACCCGCCACCGCACCCGCCTCGTCGCCGCCGAACCCGCGGTACACGGCCGGGAACGTCGAGAGGTGGACGCCCGGGAGTAGGGGCTCGTATCCCGTCCGGTAGTTGATCGCGGAGCTCGTCACCGACGTGGCGCCCCACGTCCTGCCGTGGAAGCCGCCCCGAAATGCCACGATGCCCGGCCGGCCCGTGACGCGACGTGCGAGCTTCAGGGCGCCGTCGATCGCCTCGGAGCCCGAGTTGAGGAACATGACCGAATCGAGCGGCGCGGGGAAGGTCGCCGCGATGTCGTCCGCAAGCCGGCTGATGGGCTCGGTGAAGCCGACGGCGTTGATCGGTCCGATCAGCTTGTCGACCTGGGCGTGGATCGCCGCGGTCACGCGCGGGTGGACGTGCCCGAGCGCCGTGACCGCGATGCCGTTCGCGAAGTCGAGGTAGGCGCGCCCATCGGTGTCGTACAGGCGGTGCCCCTGGCCGTGGCTCCAGTCGCGCTGGAAATAGCGGCCCAGGACGGGCGTCAGGTGCGGGGCGATGACCGCCGGCTCGGCCACGGCGGTCGTGGTGGTCATGGGTCGTTCCATCGCGGGAGTATAGGTTCGCCCGGCTGCGCCCTTCGACCATAAGGCGCAGCCGCTAGCATTCGGCCCATGGTCGACTTCACGCTCACCGACGAGAACCGGCTCGTCCAGGGGGCCGCGCGGGCCTTCGCCGAGGCCGAGATCCTGCCCCACATCCGCGAGTGGGACAGCGGCGACGGCTTCCCGCGGAGCATGTTCGAGAAGATGGCCGAGCAGGGCTTCCTCGGCGCACCCATCCCGGAGGCCTACGGCGGCGGTGGGATGGACTACGTCAGTTTCGCGCTCCTGTGCGAGGAGCTGGAGCGTGCCGACACCGCGTTCCGTGTCGTCCAGAGCGTGCACGTCGGGCTCAACTCGCTGGCGCTGCTCCAGTGGGGGACCGAGGAGCAGCGACAGCGCTGGCTCGTCCCGCAGGCGAAGGGCGAGAAGCTCGCGACGTTCGGCCTGACGGAGCCCGGTGTGGGCACGGATGCCGGCAGCCTCCAGGCGACCGCCCGTCGCGACGGCGCCTCGTATCGTCTGAACGGCCAGAAGATCTGGATCAGCCTCGCCGACATCGCGGATCACTTCCTCGTCTTCGCCAGCGTCGATCGATCGAAGAAGCACAAGGGCGTGACGGCGTTCCTCCTGGAACGCGGCATGGCGGGCCTGTCGACGGGCACGCTCCACGGCAAGCTCGGGATCCGTGCCGGCAACACGGGTCTCATCAACCTCGACGACGTGCTCGTGCCCGAGGAGCACCGGATCGGCGAGGAGGGGGAGGGCTTCCTGGTCGCGATGAGCGCCATCGACCAGGGTCGGTTCACGGTCGCGGCCGGAGCGGTCGGGCTCGCGCAGGCCTGTCTGGATGCCAGCGTCGCGTACGCCCACGACCGGCACACCTTCGGCCAGGAGATCGGCGAACACCAGCTCGTCAAGCAGATGATCGCGAAGATGGCCGCCGGCACCGAGATGGGCCGGCTGCTCGTCTGGCGCGCCGCGTGGCTGAAGAACCAGGGCCTGCGCAACACGCGTGAGACGAGCCTCGCCAAATGGCATGCGACCGAGCATTCGGTGCAGAGCGCGCTCGACGCGATCCAGGTCCACGGCGCCAACGGCTACTCGAACGAGTTCCCGGTCGAGCGCTACCTGCGCAACTCGAAGGCCGCGGTCATCTACGAGGGAACGAGCCAGCTCCACACGCTGATCCAGGCCGACTACGCCCTGGGGTATCGCGAAGACCGGCCGCTCAGGTGCGAGCCGTGGCCGGCCCAGGGCTGGGAGCGTCCGACCGCCTGAGCGCCGGCGCCGTCATCCGGCCGCGCGCGGTCACGATCAGTGCGACCGCGCCGATGATCACGGCACCCGCCACGAGGGTGCGCGCGTCGATCGGCTCGTTGCGGACGATCGCGCCGAGGATCACGGCAACGACCGGGTTCACGTAGGCGTAGGTCGCGATGAGCGGCAGCGGCGCGACCCGAAGGAGCCAGCCGTAGGCGGTGAAGGCGAGCAGGCTGCCGATGACCGTCAGGTACACGAGGGCGCCGATCGAATCGCGCGACACGGCGGCCGGATCGAATCGCCCGAACTCTCCGGTCACGCCCGCCATCAAGGCGAGGACCGCCCCGCCGGCGAGCATCTGGGTGCCGGTCGCGACGAGCGGCTGGCGCGGCAGCATCGCCCGGTGGGAGGCGTACAGGGAACCCAGCGACCAGGCGATGGGCGAAACGATGATGGCGGCGAGGCCCAGGGGGTCGAGGGAACCCGCTTGGCCCAGGATCGTCGGCCCGACGAGGATCGCGACGCCGACGAAGCCGACGACGATGCCGACACCGGCGATCCGCGGCAGCCGCTCGCCGAGGAACACTCGCCCGAAGATCGCGACCCAGACGGGCATCATCGCGATGAGCAGGGCCGCGATGCCGGACGGGATCGTCTGCTCGCCGAACGCGACCATGCCCATGCCCCCGCCGAGCAGCAGTGCACCGACGATGATCGTGTCGCGCCATTCGCGGCGACTCGGAGGGACGAACGACCGGCCTGCGCGCAGGACCGACCAGGTCATGAGGACCGTTCCGGCGATCGCGAACCGGACGGCGGCCATGAGGAACGGCGGGATCGTCTCGACCGCGATCGCGATGCCGAGGTAGGTCGAGCCCCAGACCACGTACAGGACGAGCAGCCCGAGCCAGATCGTCCCGCGCTCGGGTGGGCGCGTCGGCTCCGTTGGCATAGGCAGATGGTCCAAGTGCGCAGCATACGACGCGGTGGTCCAGGGATGCCCGCCCGGTCAGGATCGGCCCGGTGCGTGCGACTTGGACCGGCGTGGACTGGTGGCGTCGGCCGCGTCAGGCCGCCAGCACGGCTCCTGAATCCGGCCGGCAGACCTTGCACGGCCGGTAGCCCGCCGCGACACCGGCCTTGACCGAGCGGAACGCCACCTTGTGCACGTCCATGACGCGCCGTGCGTGCCGGCAGGTGGGCAGGCACATGATGTTGGTCGTGTCGGAGCCGACGTAGCGGATGCCCGCGGCCGCCTGGGCCTCCAGGCCCTCCGGATCGAGGCCCTCGCTGCGCAGGATCGTCCGCTTGTTGTCCGGACCGCCGAGCGAGTACTGGCCGATGAACCCGTCCGTGCGCACCACGCGGTGGCACGGCACGATCAACGGCACGGGGTTGTGGCCGAGGGCCGTTCCCACCGCGCGAACGGCCCGCGGCCGGCCGATCTCGGCCGCGACCCAGCCGTACGGCCGCACCTCGCCGCGCGGGATCTCGAGCGCCTTGCGCCAGACGTCCTGCTCGAACGGGCTGTGCCCGCGCAGGTCGAGGTCGATCCGTACCCGTCGATCACCGCCGAGTCGCCGCGCGATCGCGTCGGCGAGCCGTGGCGGGAGGGCATCCATGGGGAATGCCTCGCGCCCGGTCGCCGCGCGATGGCGGGTCTCGAAGGTCGGGCCGTCCGTGGCGGCGCCGACTTCCGACACGCCGAGGCCGTTCCAGGCGACCGTAAGGGGCCCGATCGGCAAATCGATGTGGGCGTAGGCATCGGCGAGGCCGGTCTCCACGAGCACCTTGGGCCGCAGCCCGGCGGGAGCCGTGGCGGTCAGGTCGGCGAGCGCGGCCTCGACGGCCGCGTCGGGCGTGGCGGGGTCGAACGGGTGGTTCATGCGGTCATCTCCTCGAGCTCGTGGCGGGCGTCCGCTTCGAGCATCGTGCGTAGCAGGGCGATCCCTCGATGGACTTGCGCCTTGACGGTGCCCTCGGGGCGACCGAGGGCCGCGGCGGCTTCGGGATAGGACAGGCCATCGACGTGGCGCAGCACGACAGCGGCGCGGTAGGCGGGTGGTAGCTGGGCGAGGCGGGCACTCCAGCGCTCGCGTTCGGCGTGACGTTCCGCGACCTCGGTCGGCGCGTCCTTTCGGGACGCGGTTGGCTCGAGGGCCGGGGCTCCGTCAGCGTCCAGCGAGATCGGCGGCGCACCGCGCGCGGCACGCCGGAGCCCGCGGGTCCGGCACAGGTTGAGCACGATGGTGGTCAGCCAGCCACGGAGCCGCAGCTCGCGGATCCGCGCGGCGTCGTACGTGGCCAGCGCCCGGTAGGCTCGAACCAGGGCGTCCTGGGCGACCTCCTCGGCATCGCGCGGGTCGCCCAGCATCCGCAGGGCGATCGTGAAGATGCGGTCCTGGTGGGCCACGACGAGCGCATCGAAGGCGCGGTCCAGGTCGCGGGCGAGGTCGGCGGTCAGGCGGTCGTCCGTATCCATCAACCCCCTGAACCCCGCGCGCCCTGCAACCGTTGCATGGCGCTACGGTACCCGCGTCACCTCGACCCGGGCCGTGGGCACCGTGCGACAATCCGGGCATGGGCCATGACGACCGGTACGACGACCTGATCGCCAGCCTCGGGGGCTTCCACCGGTCGTGGCTGGTGTACCTGGGCATCGAGCTCGGGCTCTTCGAGGCGGTGCGAGCGGCTCGCGATTCCGGCGTCACAACGGCCGAGCTGGCGGCTGCGACCGGCACTCACCCTGCTGCCGTGGACGCCTGGGCATGGGCATCGGACGCGCACGACCTGACGACGTTCAATGACGGTCGCCTGGTGATGGACGAGGACGTGGCCGCGATCCTGCTCGACGGCGATCGGCCCGACTTCCTCGGCGGTCAGTTCGTGCATGCCGTCGTCGCGTCGATGGATTGGGGCGGCATGGCGGACTTCTTCCGGACCGGGACGCCGATCGGCGAGCGACCCGAGCGCTACCGAAAGGCGATCGAGACGCTTACGCGTCAGGACATCGCGGTGTTCTTCCAGGAGGTACTGGCCGCGCTCCCACAGCTCGTCGCGGACCTGTCGCGCGGTGGCCGCGTCGTCGACGTCCACTGCGGCGGCGGCCGCTGGCTCGTGGCCATGGCCCGGCGCTTCCCCGCGCTCGAGCTCGTCGGCGTCGAGTTCGAGGCCGACTCGGTCGCCCGGGCGCGGAAGGCCGTCGCTGACGAAGGGCTGTCGGATCGCATCGACATCCGCGAGGCCAAAGCCACCGATCCGGGCAAGGTCGGCGAGTACGACCTCGCCTATTTCCAGTACGCGCTGCACCAGCTCGATGATGCCCCGCAGGTCCTGCGGGCCGCCTGGAACGCCTTGCATCCGGGCGGGCGGCTCATCGTGCTCGACTGGCCGCTCCCATCGGGACAGGACGAGTTCCGCACTCGGCACGGCGAGATCATCGCCGGCGTCCAGCTCGACGAGCTGTACCAGGGCACGGCGCTCGCGTCGCGCGAGCGGTTCCTCGCCTGGTTCGCCGAAGCTGGGCTGCCCGCGCCGACGTCGATCGACCTGCCGTCCGGAGCGGCCGTGTTCCTCGCGGAGCGAACGGACTGACTAGCTCGTGACCTCGATGGTCCCGTTCATGTCCGTGTGGATCTGGCAGAAGAACTCGTACGTGCCCGCGGCGCTGAAGGTGAGCGCACCGGTCTCGCCCTGCCCGAGCCGCTCCGTCGTGCACGTGGGGTCGTCCCTGAGCGTGGCCGTGTGCGGCACGCCGTCGCCGTTCGTCCAGGCGATCACGTCGCCGACCTTGGCCTCGATCGTGCCCGGGGAGAACGCGTTCCCGGTCATCGCAGCCTGGACCGTGCCCGGATCCGTGGACGGCGTGCAGGCGCCGGCGCCCGCTCCGGCGTCCGACGCTGCGGGTGCGGAAGCCGGTGCGCTGCCGGCTGGCTCCGGCGGCCCGGCGCTCGCGGTCCCGGTCGTGCCGCCGCCGGCGCACGCGACGAGGACCAGGGCTGCGGTCATGGCGAAGACGGGCAGCAAGCGGGACATGGCTTCCTCCTCCAGACGAAGCGTGCGATGCATGGCGTTCTCGGGCGTCTACGTTGCCACGGTCCGGCCGGTTTCGATAGGGGCCAAAGGGTGACACCCCCGATCGACAGCGACACGCTGCGCCGCCTGCTCCGGCACGAGGCCGAGGTGCATGCGATCCCTGGGCGCGAGCTCCGCGATCTCGGCGATGCGCTGCTCCTCCATGACGGGCTCGATCCGGAGCCCTTCTGGAACCGCGCCGAAGGGGCGCGCTGGCCGAGCGAGACGTCGGCGTTCGATCGGCGGCTGGCCGAGGTCGGCATCCTGTTCGCGTCGATCGGTCGCCAACCGCACGTCTGGGTCTCGCCGCCACACGACGAGCCGCGCAGATCTCGCCGCGAGACTGGCGGCAAACGGGTTCGAGGACATGGGGAAGGGCCTGCTGATGATCGCCCGCGACAAGAGTCCGGCGCAGGCCGCCCTGGCCGCTCCGACGGCCGCAGACGTTGCCCTGGAGCGCCTCTCCGGGATCAACGGTCACGCCGCACAGTCGACCGCCGACGCGATCGTGTCGGTGTTGTTCGACGCGTTCGGGGTCGGGGCGGCGAGACGCGAGGGGATCGTCGCGGAGACCGTGGCGTCGCTCGCGGACGGGCGCTTCATGCACTATCTCGTCCGCCACGGTGGCGAGCCGGTCGCCGTCGCTCGCCGCGCGACGTTCGACTCCCTGAGCTACCTCTCGTCGATCGGGACGGTCGAGCGGGCACGGGGTCTCGGTTTCGGTCGGCTGGTGACGGCGCGGGCCCTGCTCGACGCCATCGACGCCGGCAGCGAGTGGGTCCACCTCGGGGTGTTCGCCGACAATCCGCCGGCCATCGCGCTGTACGAACGGCTGGGGTTCGTGATGAGCGGCGACCCGGGGCCGGACATGGTGCTGGTCGGGTGATCGCCCTGCCGGAGGTCGCGCCCGCAGTCCTGGCCGTCGGCTGGGCGACCGTCGAACTCGACCGGGCCGCGAAGGAACTGGCGCATCTGCTCGCCCCCGATGCTGGCTTCGGCGCCGCAGCGTCGTCCGTGCTCCTCGGTGCCCGCTGCCGATCGGCCCCGGCGGCCGAGGCGGGGCTCTGGATCGCCCTGCTGGAGCCGGACACGGAGGGCCGCCTCGCCGCGTCGCTGGCCCGCTCCGGCGAGGGTTGGGCGGCGACCTGGGTCCTCGCGCCGCCGTCCGGCATGGGCCCCGACGCGCTGTCGGCCGCGCGGCCCGGTCCGTTCGGGCCTGAGCGCCTGCGGCTGGATGGCGGGCTCGCCGGCCCCCATCGCCTCATCGTCGAGGCCGTACCATCGCGACCATGACCGACAGCGACCCCACCATCCGACCCGCGGCCGAGGCCGACGCCGAGACGATCGCCGCCCTGTTCACCGACGAGGGCTACCCGGCCGGCCCCAGCGACATCGTCGAACGACTCACCCGTTTCGGGTCGGATTTCTCGCGCGTCCTGGTCGCGGAGCACGAAGGCGAGCTCCTTGGGTTCATCGCCCTCCACGCGATGCCCCGGTTCGAACACGACGACCGGATCCTGCGGGTGCTGGCGCTGGTCGTGGACGCCGGCGCTCGCGAGCGCGGCGTCGGGCACGCGCTGATGGCGGAGGCGGAGCGCATCGGCACCGAGCTGGGCGCGGCGTTCATCGAGATCACCGCGGGCCACCACCGTCCTGAGGCCCGCCGGCTGTACGAATCGCTGGGCTACGACGGGACGGTCACGGCCTACCTGCGCAAGAAGCTCTGACCGGCTCGTCTGTGGTGACTCCAGGGTCCGGGCCGGTCGAAACGGCCGCCGCGCCCTCGGGACCCGCCTCACGCAACGTCTCCTTCCCGCGCCTGCGGCTGCGTGAGGGAGCAGCCGAGCTGCTCGACCTGCCCTGGGAACGCCCGCTCCGCGAGTGGCGCCCCGACGAGCACGGCACGATCGCCGGGATGCGGGTTCGTGAGCTGCCGGTCGGCCCCTCTCGCCACCTGGTTCGGTTCCTCACGAGCGGCCGCCGGACCTACGCGCTCAAGGAGGAGCCGCTCGAGGTGGCGTCCACCGAGTTCACCGTGCTGCGCCACCTCCAGGCGGAGGGGCTGCCGGCCGTGGCGCCCGTGGGACACGCCGCGGCCCCGGAGCGGGACACGGCCATCCTCGTGACGGAGTACCTGGAGTTCTCCATCCAGTACCGCCGCCTGCTGATGCGCTTCCCGCTCGGTCCGGGGCCATACCGCGACCGGCTGCTCGATGCGATGGCGTGGCTCCTCGTCGACCTCCATCGGGCCGGCGTGTTCTGGGGCGATTGCTCGCTCGCCAACACGCTCTTCCGTCGCGACGGCGACAAGATCCAGGCGTTCCTCGTCGACGCCGAGACGAGCGAGATCCATCCGTCGTTGTCGGACGGGCAGCGGGAGTACGACCTCGACATCCTCGTCGAGAACGTCGCGTTCGGCCTGGCGGACCTGGGCGCCATGCAGGGTCGCGAGGGCGCCTCGGACGACGCGGTCGACGCCGCCGAGACCGTCCGCGCCCGCTACGCGGCGGTCTGGGACGAGCTCCACCTCGAGCCCGAGCTGTCCGCCGACGACCGACACGCGGTCCGTGCGCGGATCCGGCGGCTCAACGAGCTGGGCTTCGCGGTCGACGAGATCACGCTCGAGCCGACCGGCAACGGCGAAAACGTCGTCCGGCTCAAGGTCGCCGTCGCCAACCGCCGGTTCCACGCGCGCGAGCTCGAGCGTCTGACCGGCCTTGTTGCCCTCGAGGGCCAGGCGCGGCTGCTGCTGAACGACCTGCACGAGTACCAGGCCTGGCTCGAGCACCAAGAAGGACGATCGATCTCGGAGAAGGAGGCCGCGGAACGCTGGCTCGTCAACGTCCTCGAACCGAGCCTGCGGGAGCTCGTCCCGGCGATCGGACCAGGACGGGACCCGCTCCAGGCGTACTGCGACGTGCTGGAGCAGAAATGGATCCTTTCCGAGCTCGCTGGCAAGGACGTCGGCCTCTCAGCTGCGATGGACGCCTATCTGGGCTTAGGCGCACCGGCGCCGGAGTCGGACCTGGCGTCCGACGATTCCAGCATCGCGCTCGACATCGACTGGTCGACCGGGTGGGAGACCGATCCCGACGCGGCCACCGACCCGATCCCGGACGCGGAGCCGGGATGACGACGCGCGCCGTCCGGTCTGTGGCACCATCGCCGCCATGACTGTCGCCATCGGGGGGAGCCCGGTCATCCGTGTTCGCAGCCTGACGAAGCGCTACGGCGACGTCCAGGCCGTCGCCGGGGTGGACTTCGACGTCGCGGCCGGCGAGATCTTCGGCCTGCTGGGCCCCAACGGCGCCGGCAAGACCACGACCGTGGAGATCCTCGAGGGCCTGCGGGCCGCCGACGGCGGCGAGGTCAGCGTCCTGGGTGTCGACGTGACCCGTGACGCGGACTCGCTCAAGCCGCGGATCGGCGTGAGCCTCCAGACCGCGGCGCTGTACCCGAAGCTCACGGTCACCGAGGTCCTCGACCTGTTCCGCAGCTTCTATACGCGCTCACGCCCGACCGCCGAGCTCATCGCGGACCTGGACCTGGGAGAACGCAAGAACGCCCAGACCCAGGTCCTGTCCGGCGGACAACGCCAGCGTTTGGCCGTCGCCCTCGCGCTGGTGAACGACCCGGAGCTCGTGTTCCTCGACGAACCGACGACCGGTCTGGACCCGGCGGCCCGCCGATCGCTCTGGGACCTCGTGCTCGGCCTGAAGGCCGCCGGCCGGACGGTGCTCCTCACGACGCACTACATGGAGGAGGCCGAGGTCCTGTGCGATCGACTCGCGATCATGGACCACGGGAAGATCCTCGAGATGGGCACGGTCGACGAGCTGGTCACGAAGCGTTTCCACGAGCGGGCCGTCCGGTTCGACCAGCTTCCCGAGCTGACCATGGCCGAGCTCGAGGCGCTGCCCGCGGTCACGTCCGTCAAGGCGGACGGCGGCGAGATGCTGCTCTACACCAGCGACGTCGGCCCGACGATCGGGGCGTTGCTGGCATTGACGGAGCGTCGCGGACTGGAACCCCAGAACCTCGCGATCCGGCGGGCGACCCTCGAGGACGTGTTCCTGGACCTGACCGGGCGGGCGCTTCGTGACTGAGACCCGATGAGCGCTCTCTTCGCCCTGACCGTCGCGAACATCAAGAGCTATGTGCGCGATCGGGCGGCCCTGTTCTGGACCCTCGCCTTTCCGCTGATCTTCATCTTCATGTTCGGGTTCATCTTCCAGGGCGGTGGCGGGAGCGGGCTGACCCTCGGTTGGGTCGACAACGACGCTTCGCCAGGATCCGCGCAGCTGCGCACGGCGTTCGCCGCCCTGCGAGCGAACGAGCTCGTCGAGACGACCGAGGCGGACGCGCTCGCGAAGATGCAGGACGGCGAGGTCGATGCCGTGATCGTCGTTCCCGCTGGATACGGCGAGGCGATCGCGGCCGGCACCGCGGGGTCGGCGACGGCCCCGGCCTCGATCACCGTGTTCACCGACCCGTCCCGGGCGAACCTCGCGGGATCGGTCTACCAGGCGGTCGGCAGCGTCCTTGGCGTCGTCAATCTGGGCGGCCGGCCGCCACTCGTCGTCCCCGACCCGCAGACCATCCAGACCGAGAACCTCAACTTCATCAGCTACTTCGTGCCGAGCATGATCGGGCTCTCGGTCATGCAGGTCGGGATCTTCGCGGCGATCCCGCTCGTCGCCGACCGCGAGAAGCTCATCCTCAAGCGTCTCGCGGCGACGCCGTTGCGGCGCTGGCAGCTCGTCGGGTCCAACGTCCTGATGCGCCTGCTCATCGCCATGGTCCAGACCCTCATCATCGTCGTCGTCGGTGTCGTCTTCTTCGGCGTCATCGTGACCGGGTCGATCGCCGCGGTCGCCGGCTTCGTGATCCTCGGGGCCATGGCGTTCCTGGCTCTCGGCTACGTCGTCGCTTCCTACGCCGGCACCGAGGATGCCGCCAATGGCATGACCAGCGTCATCCAGTTCCCGATGATGTTCCTGTCGGGGACGTTCTTCCCGATCAACGACATGCCGGACGTCTTGCAGGCCATCGCCCGGGTCATCCCGCTCACGTACCTCTCGGACGCGCTTCGCCAGGTGATGGTGGGCGGGGCCGCCTTCGCGCCGCTGTGGGTCTGCGCCGCGGTGCTGCTAGGCTGGTTGGTCGTGTGCTTCGGGATCGCGGCCGTCAAGTTCCGCTGGCAGTAGCGAGGCGCCTACCAGCGCTCCCGGTGGACCAGGTCGTCGAGCGATCGCCGTCCGCCGGCCTTGAGCGGACGCTGGAGATCGGCCGGATCGGCCGGATAGCCGAACGAGATCAGGAATTCGCAGTACTGGCCGTCGGGATAGCCCAGCAGCCGCTGCGCCAGGTCGTGGTCGTAGACCGTGGCCGGCACGCTCCCGATCCCGAGCTCCCAGGCCACGAGCATCATCGAATCCGCCGCCTGTCCGAGGTCGAACATGACCGACAGGGGAGCCTCGGCCGAACGTGGATCCGGGGTGACGAGCGCGACGGCGACCGCGGCGCCGGCGAGATGCCCCGCAAACGGTCCGACCGCGGCCAGCTCCTTGAGGTGCGCGCGGTCCTCGCAGACGATGAACGCCCAGCGCTGCTGGTTCTTGGAGCTGTTCGCCCGCCGACCGGCATGGAGGATGCGCTCGAGATGGGCCGCCTCGAGCGGGCGGTCGGCGAACCGGCGGATGACACGCCGCGATCGGACCGCGTGCCAGACGGCGTCGTGCGCGTCGCTCACCCGAGACCGGGCTCGTCGGCCGCCGGTGGGACGCCCGGTTCCCGGGGCGCGGCGACGTCCGCCGCGGGCACCCGCGTCGCGCCGGGCATCGCGACCTGGGCCAGGGTCCGGAAGCCGCCCGGCGTCGCCGCGACCGCTGCGAAGCGTGCTTCCGCGTCCGGGATCCGCTCGGCCGGGGTGGCGGCCGCCAATCTCGCCGCCTCGTCCGGATCCAGCGGTCCGCCGAGCGCCGTCGTGAGGAACCGGGCTACCGCCGCGCGATAGGCCGGATCCTCGTACAGCCACGAGTGCTGGCCGCCGGCGATCGCGAGCGTCTCCACGGGCGCGGCGCCCGCGCCGCGACTGGCGCGTGCGGCCGCGGCAAGGCGGGCCAGGTGACCGAACGGGACGACCTGGTCCGCGTCCCCGTGAGCGAGCAGGATCGGACCGCGGTAGCGCGCGATCGCCTGTGTCGCGCTGATCTCGGCGACCGTGTGGCCGCGTGGCGCGAGGTAGACCCGGGTCGTCAGCCAGGCCAGGGGGTAGGCGATCGGGTCGGGGATCGGCAGGTGAGCCAGGTGGAACGTTTGCCGCGTGAGCCGGTACGGATCGGCGGGCCCGGACGTCGCGACGACCGCGGCCACGCGTGGATCCGCGGCGCCGGCGAGGATGGCCCCGATCGCGCCCATCGAATGACCGACCACGGCACCGACCGTCACCTCGGGGCGGGCCACGAGCGCCTCGAACGCCGCGGCCGTGTCGAGCCCGAACTCCCCGGCGCTCAGCGGCAGCGCCTCGGCGGGATTGGCGCCGTGACCGCGGACGTCGATGGTCAGGCAGTGGAACCCGGCGGCGTGGAGGAACAGCACGTTCGGCAGTGTGCGGTCGCGTGCCGACTCCCAGCCGTGGACGAGGGCCACGCCCGGCCCCGGTTGCCCTTCGCGCGCGGGGATGAACCAGGCCGGCAGGTCCAGCTCCCCGGAGCGGACGGTGGTCGCCTCGAACGGCAAACCGAGATCGGCGGGCGTGATCTGGGGTGGGTACTGGCGCGGGTACCCGGCTCGAGCGCGGTAGGCCAGCGCGAATCGGTAGGCGAGGCCCAGCGGCGCCGCGGCGATGGCCGCCGCGAGCCCGGCTCGACGGACGAATCCCATGGCGCTAGGGGACGGCACGGAACGCCGGACTGTCAAGCGTGGGGCTCAGCGCGGCGGCCGGTACACTGACGGGCGTGGCGAAACGCGATCCGCACGTGGTCCTTGGGATCGAGCGAGGTGCCGCCCCGTCACAGATCAAGGCAGCCTGGCGGCGGCTGGCGCGATCGAATCATCCGGACCTGACCGGCGACGACCCGAGCGCCGTCCAGGCGGCGACGCGGCGCATGGCCGAGATCAATGACGCCTACACGGCGCTGACCCGAGAGGCGGCCGCCGACCGGCGCGCCCGCGACGGCGAGCGTGCCGATTTCGAGGACGCACCCGCGCCCCGCCGCGGCGGCCCACCGCGGCCACGACCGACCCGGCCCGTGACGCGTCACCTCGACATGACGGGCACGTTTCGGCAGCGCAACCAGGCCACGCGACACGATGGCGCGGGGAGCGCAGCACCGGAACGGCGCGCCCCGCCGCCCGCGGCCCAGCCGCCCCTTCGCGGCGAGCGGGTCCGTGGCGAACCGCCGCGCGCCTCCACGCCCACCGGACCGCTCGAGCGTGGCCGGCTCCGGGATTTCCGTCGGCCCAAGCCGCCCAAGCTCGACGCGGCGCGCGAACACATGATGGAGTTCGGCAAGTTCCACGGGCACACGCTGGGCCAGATCGCGGCCTTCGAGCCGTCATACATCGACTGGGTGGCGGGCACGGTCACGCGCGACCCCGACCTCGTCGCGGCCGCCCGGGTCGTCCAGGCCGACCTGGATGCCCGTGGTGTCTCGCGCAGGTCGCACCCGGTGCCGGTCCGCCCGGGTCGCACGGCCTGAACACGACGATCGCCCCCCGATATCGGAGGGCGATCGATGCGATTTCCGCGCCGTAGCGATAAGTGCTGCCGTCCCTGCGACCTTACGGGCCTGATGGCCGAAGATCGGTTACTCGGCTCGTGACCGGGACCCGGGATCCCTCCCTCGAACCTCCTCGAGAAAGCGTCCGTTTCCCGATCCGTGGCGCGACGCCCCAGGTGCTGTTCCCGGTTCGATCGCGGGTCGGCTTAAGCGGAAGACTACGTCGAATTCCGTAGGGCGGGCAATGGCACTTACAGGCCCAATGGAGGACGGCGATGGTCGGGCGCAGGGACGCACCGCCAGTGGGACGCCCGTACCAGGTGCCCGGACGCACCGACCCCGTGCCTTTCGTAAGCACGGAAGTGGATGGATCGGCGCGCGCGACCGCCGGGGAACGCCCGCCTGGCCCCGGCTGACCGGCGCCTTTCGGAGGCTTCGGGGCGCTCTCCCGTAGGCTAGGACCGTGTCACGACTCCCCGCCGCGCGACTCCTCCTGGTCGCCCTACTCGTCGCTGCCTGCGCCGCGCCGTCGGCCGCCTCGTTCGACCCGAGCGGGCCGTGCGCCGTAGACGGATCCGCCCCCGGCGCGTACCCGGACCTCGAAGCGATGGTGCCGGCCACCTACGAGAGCGCGCCACCCGAAACCCTCGATTCAGGGCGGCACTGCACGGCCCAGAGTCTTGGCACCCTGCGCGAAGCCGGCATCGACGAGGTGCGCTTCGCCGGGGGCACCTGGGGATTCGGTGGGATCCGTGCGGCGGCGCTCGCGGTGTTCAGTGCCCCGGGCCTCACAGCGGACGAGATGGCCGACTTCTATGAAGCCAGCGCACGCGTAGCCAATCGGACCCAGGTGACCGGCGAAAGCGAGCCGACGCTCGCCGGTCGCCCGGTCCATCGCCTCGACACCGAGACAGGCCCTCGCCAACAGACCGTGATCGTGTGGCCGGCGGCCGAGGCCGACGTCGTCAATGTCGTCATCACCAACGACCTGCCCGATCCGAAGATCGAGGCTGCGGTCGCGGCCTTCGGCGAGCCGTGAGCGACATCGACGAACGGGCGTCGACCGTGACGCGTCCCCGGCCGGTGCTAGAGTCGGCGCCATGACCGATCGGTCGACGTCGAAGCCGTCCGACGTCGCGTCCCGCCGCGCCACCTGGGAAGCCGAGCGCCGTGATCCGGCCCTCGGCCGCGCACCCGAGCGCAAGGCGCGCTTCTCGACGATCAGCGACATGCCCATCGAGGGGCTGTACGGGCCGTGGTCGCTGGCCGAGGACGCCGAGGCGCGCATCGGCCTGCCGGGCGATCCGCCGTTCACGCGGGGCATCCATCCGACCGGCTATCGGAGCCGCCTCTGGACGATGCGGATGTTCGCCGGGTTCGGCGCGGCCGAGGACACGAACGCCCGCTTCCAGGGGCTGCTCGCGGCCGGCCAGACCGGCCTGTCGATCGCCTACGACATGCCGACGCTCTACGGCTACGACACCGATGACGCCGAGGCCGAAGGCGAATTCGGGACGTGCGGGGTCGCCGTCAGCTCGCTGGCCGACATGGAGGTCCTGCTCGACGGCCTGCCGCTCGAACGCGTGTCCACGTCGATGACGATCAATTCGCCGGCCGCGCCGATCTGGGCGATGTACATCGTCGCCGCCGAGAAGGCCGGCGTGCCGCGCGATCGACTGGAAGGCACGACCCAGAACGACATCCTCAAGGAGTTCATCGCCCAGAAGGAGTTCCTGTTCCCGCCCGAGCCGTCGATGCGCCTCGTGACCGACACGATCGAGTTCGGGACACGCGAGCTGCCGCGCTGGAACACGATCTCGATCTCGGGCTACCACATCCGGGAGGCCGGCTCGACCGCCGTCCAGGAGCTGGCGTTCACGATCGCCGACGGGATGGCCTACGTCGAGGCCGCGCTCGAGCGCGGGCTGCGCATCGACGACTTCGCCCCGCGGCTGTCGTTCTTCTTCAACTCGCACTCGGACTTCTTCGAGGAGATCGCGAAGTTCCGCGCGAGCCGCCGCATCTGGCACGACCTCATGACCGGGCGCTATCACGCCGAGAACGAACGCAGCGCCTGGATGCGGTTCCATACCCAGACGGCCGGGGTGTCGCTCACGCCCCAGCAGCCGCTGAACAACCTGACCCGGGTCGCGCTCCAGGCGCTCGCCGGTGTGCTGGGCGGCACCCAGTCGCTCCACACGGACGCCTACGACGAGGCGCTCGCGGTCCCCACGGCCGAAGCGGCCATGTTGGCGCTCCGCCAGCAGCAGATCATCGCGGAGGAGAGCGGGGTGGACGCGACGGTCGATCCGCTCGGCGGCTCCTGGTTCGTCGAGGCCCTGACCGATGAGACCGAGCGCCAGGTCTGGCGCTACCTCGACGAGATCGACCGGCGCGGCGGCATGGTCGCCTCGGTCAAGGAGGGCTACCCGCAGCGCGAGATCGCCGATGCCGCGTACCGGTACCAGCGCGAGTTCGACGCGGGGGAGCGGCGCGTCGTCGGGGTCAACGCCCACGTCAACGAGGACGAGGAGACGCGGGTCCCCGTGCTCGCGGTGCCGCCGGGCTCGCTGGAGCGGCACCTGGCCCGCCTGGAGCGGACGCGCAGCGAACGGGACGCGACGGCCGTCGAAGCCGCGCTGAGCGGGCTCCGCGACGCGGCGTCCAGGCCCGGGACCAGCGAGACCAACCTCATGCCCCATTTCATCCGCTGCGCCGAGGCGTACGCGACGCTCGGTGAGCAATGCGCCGTCCTGCGCGGCGTCTTCGGGGAGTACCGCGAACCCGTCGCCGTCTGAAACTCAGGCGGGTCCCGGCTCTGCTGGCGCCGGCCGCGCCCGCAACGGTCGACTGACCCAGATGAGCAGGCCCGCGGCGGCTCCCAACACGATGACGATGGCGGAAGCTGGGCCGGCACCGAACGTCGCCAGGATCAGGCCGATCACGCCCGCCACCAACAGGAACGCCTGACCGGCGGCCCGCGACCGGTCGGGCAGGGTCGGGGTCTCCGGGTGCATCGCCCGCCGCTCGCGGCGATCCCAGTCATGCCACCGGCCGAGGCCGACCTTGGCCAAGATGAAGAACAGCAGGAAGAGCAGGGCGAGACCCAGCAGTGGCGGGCCCAGGCTCGCCAGTCCGTCGGCGACGGCCTCGAGCCCGATGGTGCCGAGAAGGGCCCCGGCGATCGAGGCGGCTGCCTCGATCGGGACGGTGATGAGCTGATGACCGGGCAGTACGCCCCAGACGGCCGCGACGCGATCGCCAGCAAGGGTCAGCCGCTGGTCGCCGCCGGCCTGCAGCACGATGAGGATCGCGGCAGTCACGAGCGCGCCGATCGCACAGAGCCAGCCCCACGACGCCAGGGCCGCGACCCGTTCCCGGCGCCAGAGCACACGACGGGTTCGAACGGCGTCGTCGCGGAAGAACCGGGAGGCCGACGCATCGCCCAGGGCGGCATCGAGGTGACGGATGAGCGGCACGAGGAAGCCCTCCGGGTTGGCCCAGTAGCCGCCGTGGTCGGTCAAGACGTTCATCTCGTTCGTGATGGGCCGGCTCTCGACGACGATCGTCGGCGCCGCCGGGTCCAGGTCGGCCTCGCTGGCGAGCCCGGCCATCGTCTGCCCGGACGTACCAACGTTCGCCCGAAGGAGCCAGGGCGCACCCGCGTCGGCGGTCTGCACGACCGCGGCCACGGCCGGATCCACGACGGCGGACGCGGCAGGATCAGCAGCGGGATCGGCAGCCGGAGCGACGGCCGCACCTGGAGCGGGCGCGGCTCGATCCTCGACCGGCGACGCGGTGAGACCGCCGCGGGCCGGCAGCGGGCCGGCGGGGGCCGGGTCGTAGGACGCCCAGAAGTCGACCCAGCGCAGACCCGGTCGTGTCCGTGCGAGGTTGCCGACCAGTCGATGCCCGGGGGTGATCTCCTGGACCTCCGGGTCGGCCGCCAGGCGCCACGCCAGACCGAGGCCCTGGCCCAGCGTGATGAGCTTGTCGACGCGGAGATGCGCGTAGGCGGGATCGAGCAGCATCTCGAAGGTCACGAGGGCGCCACCCGAGTGAGCGACGATCACGATGGCATCGCATTCGTCCTCGAGCATGAGCTCGATGCTGCGCGCGAGCCGAGCCCGGACGTTGGCGGACTGGACGGGCTCGTCGAGCAGGACCGGCAGGTCGCCGAACCACTCGACGAGGAAGCTGTCGAGCATCCGGCGAGCGGCGAAATCCTGGATGACCGGGATGGGGATGCGCCGAAGCAGGTCGTAGCCCGCCAGGACGACGGCGCCCAGGCCGCCCACGAGCCAGCCGACGGGCTCGGCACCGAACGCCCGCGACTGGACGTGGTCCAGCTCCTCGATGAGCCGCCAGCGAAGGGGCGGCTTCTCGGCGTCCAGCACCTTCCGGTCGGCGGCGAGACCCAGGAGGTGCGGCGACCGCGACCGATATCCCTGCGCGATCCCCGAGACGACGACCCGCATCCGCCGACGGAGGTAGTCGATGACGCGACCCAGGCTCGGTGCTCGCAGGTCGGACGCCCACCACGCCTCGGTCACGACCCAGGTGGTCTCGGGGATGCCCGCGTGCGAGGGGACGACGATCTCGAGGTAGGGCGGCGACGCCGCCGCCAGGCTGAACTCGGCTCGCCAGACGGGGTCGTCGATCCGGTCCGAGTTGGCCGGCCTGGTGGACGGCGCACCATCCCGGGCGGCGCGCCAGTCCGTCAGGAGCTCCACGATCGGGGCCGACCAGTCGAGGAACGTCTCGGCCGGCGGCTGGGTCCCGATGCCGTGCACGAACAGGACGCCCGTCCGTCGGGCGATCTCGAACGGGAGCTCGAGCGCTCCGGCGTCGGCCGCGAGCTCCGATGGCGCGTCGAGGGCCGGCTCGGACGCGCGGGCGCCGGCCTGCTCGGCCTCGGAGAACTCGGTTGGCTGGTCGTCGCCCCGCCGGTCGTCCATCGGTCGGGACTCTACCATCGGCCCGTCGCCGCGGAGGCCGACCATGGGCGTCTACCATGGGCGGCATGTATCTCGACGCGATGGAGTTCCTCGAGGAGGAGCGCGACGCCTGGGCGCCGTTCGAGGCGCTGGCCGGCCTGTCGGATGAGCAGCTGGCGCAACCGAACGACGCGGCGCACGGCTGGTCCGGCCGCGACCTGATGGCCCACATGCTGGCGTGGCAGGAGATCGCCCTTCGGGCGGCCAAGGAGCTGGCGGTCAACGAGACGAGCCAGGCCCTGGCCCAGGAGAGCGCGGATCGGGAAGCCCGCGGTCTCGATGTCATCAATGCGGATATCGAGGCGACCTGGGCGGCGATCCCGATCGCCGAGCTACGCGATCGCTTTGCGACCCAGCCGGGTGAGCTGCGCGGCTACCTCACGGTCGTGCCCGAGACCCGCTGGCTCAAGCACGCCAAGAACCTCGAAGTCGTTCCGCGACGAGACCATCGAGCACTACGAGGAGCACGCCGACGACCTGCGCGCGATCCTCGCTGCGGCGGCGACCGGGTGACGCTGCGCGAGGTCATCGACGCCGCGGGTGCGCAGTACGGCCTGGACGCCCGAGTCGGGGCCGCGGATGACGGCTCCGTCACCTGGTCTCGCGGGGAGCAGGTCTTCGCGATGCTCTCCCCGGACGGGACGACGGCCTCGTTCCTGCTGGATCCCCTCGTCGCGGGGGCAGCGGCGCGAACACCGGACGTGCGGGCGTCGGCCCGCGGTCGCGGCTGGGTCGAGATGACCCCGCGTGTCGTCGACGGCCACGCCGCCGATCGGGCGGGCGCCTGGTTCCTGTCGGCCTACCGGCGCTTGGGCGCTTAGTCCGCCGGGAATCGAAACGACCCCGGCCGAAGCCGGGGTCGAACGGGCGCGAGAAGGTCTTGGAGGGTCAGTCGGCGGAGACGCTCTCGGTGGCGGGCGAGTCGGTCGTGGCTACGTCGAACTCGGCGAGGCCGAACTGCACTTCGAGCTGCTCGAGCGGTCGGAAGCCGACGACGCCCTGGGGTGTCGAGCCCGGCTTGAAGAAGGCGATCGTCGGGATGCTCATGATGTTGAAGGCCTGGGAGAGGCGCGGGTTCGCGTCCACGTCGACCTTGACGACGTCGACCTTGCCGTCGTACTTGGCCGCGAGCTTCTCCATCTCGGGCGCGACCATCTTGCAGGGTCCGCACCACACGGCCCAGAAGTCGACGACCGTCGGGCGCTCGGACTTGAGTACGAGCTCCTCGAAGTTCTCGTCGGTGACGTGCCTGATCTCCGCCATTGATGTGCCTCCTCCCGCCTAGCGGGCGATGTCCTGGATGAGTCGATACGCCTCGAGGACACGCTGGTCCGTGAGGCGGTAAAGGATGGTGTTGCCGTCGCGCCGGCTGGTCACGAGACCCGCTCGGCGGAGCACCGCGAGGTGCTGGCTCATGTTGGGGACCTGGCAGCCGACCCGGGTGCTGAGGTCGCTGACCGAGAGCTCGCCGATGGCGAGTGACTCGAGGACACACAGGCGCTTGGGATCCGCCAATGCTCGACCGACGGCGGCGTAGCGCTCGCGATCGGGCTCGGCGGAGACTGGCAGGTAGTCCAACACTGCAAGTACGAGTATCAGTGTTTGCGCAAGCACGCAAGTAGAGGGGCTGCGGCGCGCGCGCGACGCGGAGCGATCGCTCAGCGTGATCGATCCCTTGGCGACCACGCTCGACACGGGGCCGTTATCGGGCCAGATCCACTGCCTGACGAGCGTGGTCGACGAGGATCTGACTGCAGTCACCGATCAAGGCGTCGGCGCGGCGCGGCGGCGCGGCGCTCAGAGGAAGAACGGCGGCGAGGTGACCACGTAGCGGTCCATCCCGTCCACCGGGCCGTCGCTGAAGAAGAGCATCAGGAAGGGATCGACCCGGAAACCGCGGGAAAGCAGGTGGTCCACGGCGCTCCTCGCCACAAGGGGAAGGTCGAACGTGACGAGGTCGTGGCCTGCCGCGGCGGCAGCCGACTCGGCGTCCGCGAGCAGGACCGGAAGGTCGGTGGCGTCGAGGGCCGCGATCGGGCCGCCCCACGACGGAGCGGACGGGTGGTAGGCGTATGCCACGGGGACGCCATCCCGGCGGTACAGCCACGCCGGTCGCTGACCGGCAAGCCAGCGGTGATCCTCGTCGCGGCGGAGGTCGAGCAGCGCGCGGTCGATGGTGGCGAGGTCGGCGAGCGGTGGGCTCTCTGGGTCCATCGGTTCCCGGGTCAGGTCCGTCGCGACGGACACGGCCCGGGGTGCGGCCTCGAGACCGGCCATCGGCAGCCGCGGGATGAGCCCCGCGCGGAGATACCGAGCGAGGGCCCTGTTGTCGGTCGTCGCGATGATCGATCGATGGCGAGCGCCCTCAGCGGAGAACGTGCGATCCAGCAGCTCTCGCCCGATGCCCCCGGCCTGCGCGCTCGGGTGCACGAAGAATTCGGTCAGCTCCCGGACGCCGTCACGCAGGATCGTTCGCGCGTATCCAACGGGCCCGCTGGTCGCCTCATCCTCGGCGATCCACCACGACTCACCGGTCGCCGCGAGATGCTCGAACAGCGGCCGGCGCGCGTCCCAGGCGGCGGGATCGCCGAAGGTGTCGTTGGGGACCGTGCCCGTGCGCCTCCCGAAGTCGTCGATCGACGCTTCCATGACCCCGAAGCAGGCCTTCGAATCGGCAGCCGTTCCGGGCCGGTAGCGGGTCATGGCCCGAGCGTACGCCGTGCGATACTCCGCCGCATGCCCGAGGTCGACGCACGCGCCGAGCCTGAACTCGACGTCCCGATCGGGGACATCCGGGCCGCCGCGGAGCGTCTGTCCGGCCTCGTCCACCGCACCCCGGTCCTGACTTCGACCACGGCGGCCGCCTGGACCCGGGTCGCGACCGGCGCGGCGTTGGGCGACGAGCGCCTGTACCTCAAGGCCGAGCACCTGCAGAAGACGGGGTCGTTCAAGGCTCGGGGGATGTCGAACCGGATCGCGACGCTCACGCCGGAGGCGCGCGAGCGCGGCGTCATCACCCTGTCCGCGGGGAACGCCGGACAGGCGTACGGCTGGGCCGGTCGGGCGGTCGGCGTGCCGGTCACGGTCGTCATGCCGGCCGGCGCCGTGCGATCCAAGGTCGATGCGTGCCTCGGCTACGGAGCGCGGGTCGTCCTGCACGGCGACCACGTCGGCGACACCTTCGCCGAGATGGAGCGGATCCGCGACGCCGAGGGCCTCACGTTCGTGCACCCGTTCAACGACCCTGCCGTCATCGCCGGCAATGGGACCGCCGGGCTCGAGTTCCTCGACGACGTGCCCGATCTCGACCTGCTCGTGGTCGGCGTGGGCGGCGGAGGGCTGATCTCGGGGGTCGCGGCGGCGGCCAAGGGACTGCGCCCGGGGATCCGGGTCATCGGGGTGGAGCCGGAGCGGTCCAACGCGCTGTCGCTCGCCCTCGAACGAGACGAGGTCGTCACGATCCAGCCGCAATCGGTCGCCGATGGGCTCGGCGCGCCGTTCGCCGGGGTATGGACATTGGCCATGGCCCACAGGTATGTCGATGAGGTCGTGCTGCTCGACGATCCGACGATCCTGGCGGGCCTGCGCTTCGCGCTGGAACGGCTCAAGCAGGTCGTCGAGCCGGCCGGGGCCGCGGCCCTGGCGGCGGTCCTGGCCGGCCGGATCGAGATCCGCGACGGCGAGCGCGTGGGCGTGTTGCTGTCGGGTGGGAACGTCGAGGTCAGCCGGCTCGGGGAGTTCATGGCGGCGGCCGGGACCCTGCCAGGCGGAGCCACGTGACCGACGAGGACGCGGCGCCACCAGCACGTCGCCCCGCTGCGGCTGAGCCGCCGTGGGTGAACGCATCCGCGCCCGCCGAACCCGGCATCGCCGCCCCCCTCGTGCCACCCGCGGCCATGCAACCCGCGCCGCCCACCACGCCCGAAGCCCCGAGCGCCGCGCCCCTCGAGCCACCGGCCGCCATGCAACCCGCGCCGCCCGCCACGCCCGAAGCCCCGACCGCCGCGCCCCACCCGGCGATCCCGCTCGTCACGACGAGTCGACTGCTCGCCGCGAGCTTCGACCTCCTGGGTCGCTCGGGCACCGACATGCGTCGCGCGTCGTTCTACATCGGTCTCATCATCCTTGGAACGGTCGGTCCGCTCGCGCTCGCGTCGTGGGGCCTGATCGTGGTCGAAACCGAGCGCGGCTTCGCCGAATTCGAGGAAGGCATCGGCGCGAACGCCGAAGCGCTGTTCGCCGGTCTGGGCCTGCTGGCGTTCACGGGCCTGGTCGTCGCGTGGGTCGAATCGCGGACCCTGGCCATTACGGTCCTCGCGAGTCGCATGGTCGAGCGGCCCGTGTCGACCCGCCGAGCCCTCGCCCGGTCGCGTCGGATGTTCTGGTCCGCGATCCTCGCCTCATTCCTCGCCGGCATCCCGGTGATCTTCGTCCAGGGCGTCGTGTCCGAGTTCTTCGCTCCGACGTTCGGGGAGGCGGTCGAGGCGTCGGTCATCACCTCGACCCTGGTCACGGCCCTGATCGGTGGGCCGTTCGCCTATGTTTTGGCCGGTGTCGTGCTCGGGGACGTGAACCCGTTCGAGGCGCTCCGCCGGTCGTTCTTGGTGTTCCGCGCCCGCAAGATGGCCGCCGCGATCGTGGTCGTGTTCGAGACCATCACCGCGCTCCTCGTCCTGTTCGGCATCTCGGCCGGGCTGGACGTCGTGCTGCGGCTGTTCGGGAGTCTCGGCTTTGGACCGGAATCCTCCACGATCGGTCTGGCGGCAACGACGATCGGGGTCGTGGCGGTGACGTTCGCGTTCGGGACGCTGATCTTCACGGTGACCGCGATCACCGTGGCGCCACAGGTCGTGATGTTCCTGGGCCTGACCCACGCGACCATCGGGCTCGATCGCGTGCGACCCGGTGGCCCCGAAGACCCGGACATCCGCCTGCCGGGGCGGCCACGGTTCCGCTGGCTGACCCGCTCGATGCTGCTCGGGTTCGTGCTGGGCGCCGTCGGCCTTGCGCTGACCGTTTCGACGATCGTCGGCTAAGTCCGGGCTCAGTCCACGCCGAGGGCGTGAAGCCGCTCGTCGTCGATGCCCAGGTGGTGCGCGAGCTCGTGGACGACGGTGACCCAGACCTCGTCGGCGAGCTCTTCAGGATCCGCGAAATCCGCCTCGAGTGGCAGCCGGAAGAGCACGATCCGATTCGGCTCAGCCTGCCAGTCGGCGCCCCATTCGGTTCGCGGGACCCCCTCGTACAGGCCGTACAACGTGTCGCCGTTCTCGATCTCGTTGCGGGTCAGCTGGTCGGGCGTCGGCTCGTCGTCGATGACGATCGCAACCTCGTCGAGGGCCGCCGCGAACGGCATGGGGATCGTCGCGAGGGCCTCGTCGACCAGGTCCTCGAAGCGGCGGTGGCGGGTGGGCCGGGACGAGGACCGGCCCCGGGCGGTGCGGGAACCTCGGCGGCGCTTCGGCATGGCGCCCGTATCCTAGGGCCGATGGAGCCGTCACCCCCCGCCGCCGCGGCACCGGATCCGGCGCTCGAACCGGATGGGTTCGTGGTCGTGGCCGAGTCCGGGGACCGGATCCATTTCCTGGACTGGGGCGGGCCTGCGGGAGCGGCCGGGCAGCCGGGGGTCCTGGCGATCCACGGGCTGTCCCAGACCGGCTGGATCTGGGCTCCGGTCGCGCGCCGCCTCGGCGGACCCACGGGCTCGCGCCGGTTCGTCTCGATGGACCTGCGCGGCCACGGGCTCTCGGATGCGCCCACCGATGACGGCGCCTACGACCTGCCGATCCTCGCCTTTGACGTCGTGGCGGTCGCCGAAGGCTCCGGGCTGCTCGACGCGGACCGCGAAGCAGGACCGGGCGTCGTGCTCGTCGGGCATGGGTTCGGGGCGATCGTGGCCGCGACCGCGGCGATCGAGCTCGGCGCGCGCTGCGCGGGCCTCGTCCTCGTCGACGGCGGCTGGGAGTCCCTCGAAGCGAGCACGGGCGTCGACGTCGACGAATTCCTGCGCGGCATCGACGAGCCGCCCGAGGTCATGCGGTCATTGACGGCATACCTGCGCGACCGCTCCCGGTTCGATCCGGCCACCTGGGACGCGGACCAGGACCGGGCGGCCCGGGCGACGGTCGTGGAGACGCATGCCGGCCGGGTCGTGCCGTCGACTCGGCCGCACGCGCTCGAGGCCTCCGTCCGGGCGATGTTCACCTACGACCCGGTCGCGACGCTGGCGGCCGTTGTCGCGCCTATCGTTGCCCTCGTCGCCGCGGACGACGAAACCGGATCGCGTGCGTTGGCGCTTGGCGCGGTCTCGGTGGCGCGGGTGGCAGCCGGGCGCTCGGCCATCCAGAGCCTGTCGTTCGGCCACGACGGCCACAACCTGATGCGCTACCGTCCCAGCGAGGTCGCCGCGGCCATCGCGTCGGTCGGCGGCACCGGCATCTGACGAGGTCCCATGCAGGTCGTCTACAGCCCCGCCCACCTGGCCCACGACATCGACACCGAGACCTTCATGGGCATCGGCGTGCCGGCGAACGAGGTCGCCGAGCGGGCCGAGAGGATCCGGTCCGCGCTCGAGGCGGACGGCGGCTTCACGCTCACCGGGCCGACCGAGCACGGCGAGGGCCCGATCACCGCGGTCCACGACGAGGGCCTGCTGCGCTTCCTCGAGACCGCGTGGTCCGAGGTGCGCAGCCAGAACATCCCGCGCCCGTTCCTGTCGGCGGACACCTACCCGAACCGGGCCATGTTCGAGGGGATGAGCCCCGACGCGATCGCCCGGCTCGTGCGCGAGCCGGTGCACGTCGGCGGTCGGGCCGGGTTCTGGGGCCTGGATTCGGCGGCTCCGCTGGTCGCCGGCACGTACGCGGCCGCCCGCTCGGCCGTGGATGTCGCGCTGACGACCGCGGACCTCGTGCTGGCCGGCGAGACCGCGGCGTACGGGCTGTGCCGCCCACCCGGCCACCACGCGGCCCGGGCGATGTACGGCGGCTATTGCTTCTTCAACAACGCCGCGATCGCTGCGCACGCCATCACGGCGGCCACCGGCGAGCGGGTCGCGATCCTCGACGTGGACTTCCACCACGGCAACGGGACGCAGCAGATCTTCTGGCGCCGCGGCGACGTCCGGTACGTCTCGATCCACGCCGATCCGGACCGCCAGTACCCGTATTTCCTGGGCCGAGCCGACGAGACCGGGGAGGGGGACGGCGCCGGCGAGAACCTGAACATCCCGCTCCGGGCCGGCGCGACGAACGAGGACTACCTCGAGGCCACGGACCAGGCCGTCGGAGGCGATCGCGGCAGCGCCCGGGGTCGATCGTCGTCGTGTCGCTCGGCTTCGACACGTACGGCCTCGACCCGATCGGCGATTTCGCGCTCACCACGGACGTCTACCACGAGGTCGGGCGGCGTGTGGCGGGGCTGGGTCGACGACTTGTGATCCTGCAGGAAGGCGGCTACCACCGGCCGTCACTCGGGGAGAACGCTCGGGCGTGGCTGCGCGGCGCAGAGGGCCGTGCCTTCGAGCCCCTGCCAGCGGCCGGGTTCGGGCCGGGCGGTTCCGTGACGGGATGATGGATCGGGGTCGGCGGTGCAGCGATGCACCACGAAGCCGGCGGGGTTGGTGACCCGAAATCGGTCGATTGTCGTAGGCTCACCAGGGCAGCCTCGGGGGATCTGCTCTTTTCGAGTGTAGGGGGAGGTGCTTCATCCGATCGCTGGAACCCCTGTACCGCCAGACCCTGATCGGCATCGTCTTTGGGCTCGTCATTGCGATCGGGGTTGCCCTGGTGCTCCATTCGATGGGCACGCCGTCGGCGGGGCCTGGGATGCCGGCCCTCTTCGTGGTCGTTCCGGATGGGTCACCACCTCCGGGCACGGACACCGACCTTGCCACCGACCGGACCGACGGCCTCGGCCGTGTCGGCGACCATCGCACCCACCGGTTCGCCGACGCCCGCCGACACGACCGGTTCGCCGACGCCCGGCGACACGACAACGGTCGACGACGGCTCCACGCCGGCCATCACCGTCCCGCCCGAGACCACGCCACCCGGAGCGGCATCGACACCGACGGTTGGTCCCACCGCGAAGCCGCCGACCGCGCCGGACCCGCCCGCTGCGACCCCGACGCCGGACCCGCCCGCTGCGACCCGGACGCCGACCCCAGTCGCGACCGCGACCCCGAGACCGACCGCTGCCCCGGCGGCCACGCCCGCGCCGACGCCTCGACCCACGCCCAGGCCGACGCCTCGACCCACGGCGGCCCCGACGCCGGCCCCGACGCCGACGCCGACTCCGACCCCGGAGCCGACACCGAAGTGCGAGCTCATCGACCTGATCCTGATCTGCATCTGATCGCGAGGTTCATCCCTCGCGCCGATCCGTAGCTTCGCCTGGTCCCGGTATCGCAATGATTGGGCGTACCATCGCGGCCATGTCCAGCCCGACCGACCTGCCGCCCAACGTCCGCCGCCTGGTCGACGAGATCGAGAACGAGATCGGCGAGACCTCAGTCGCCACCGACGACATCACGGGTTCTCGCGGCCGCGACCACGCGGGCGAAGCACCCACCGACAACGGCAAGGTGGAGTCCGCGGTCCGCGAGATCCTGCTGGAGATCGGCGAGGACCCCGATCGCCAGGGCCTGCTCGGGACCCCGGAGCGCGTCCACCGCATGTACACGGAGCTGACCGCCGGCTACCACGTCGACCCCGACCGGTTGATCAACGGCGCCATCTTCGATGTCGACTACAGCGAGATGGTGATCGTCAAGGACATCCCGTTCTACTCGCTGTGCGAGCACCACCTGCTGCCGTTCTTCGGCACGGCCGCCGTGGCCTACATCCCGCGGGGCCGGGTCATCGGGCTGTCCAAGATCCCGCGCGTCGTCGAGACCTACGCACGCCGGCTGCAGGTCCAGGAGCGGCTGACCCAGGAGATCGCCCATTTCCTGGAGGACCGTCTCGAGCCGCAGGGCGTCGGCGTCGTCATCGAGGCGACCCACCTGTGCGCGGTCATGCGCGGCGTGCGCAAGCCCGGGACGGTGATGACGACCTCGTCGGTACTGGGGCTGTTCCGCACCCGCGACCGGACCCGGTCTGAGTTCCTCGACCACCTCGCCCGGCCCGCCCCGGGCGCCTGACCGTGGCCCGGTTCACGGCCCGCCTCGAACCGATCGAAGGGGGAACGTTCGTCGTCATCCCCATCGAAGTGGTCGAGGCACTTCAGGCGAAGGGTCGGACTTCGGTGGTCGGCACGATCGACGGCCGTCCGCATCCAGCATCAGTTCATGCCGTACACGTTCGAAGGCGTCGGCCGGCAGGTCGTGATGGCCGTGAACAAGGCCACCCGCGAGGCCATCGGCAAGTCGGCCGGTGACACCGTCGAATTCGACCTAGAACGCGACGAGCGCTCGCGTTCCGCCGACATCATGCTGCCGCCCGAGCTCGTCGACGCCCTCGCGGCGGATCCCACGGCCCGCGCCGCTTTCGAGGCCCTGGCGCCGTCGCGACGGCGTGAACACGCCGACCACGTCGGCGCGGCCAAGCGCCCCGAGACGCGCGCCCGTCGAGCGGCACAGGTTGTCGCCGGGCTGCGCCCCTGACCTGCGCCCCTGACCTGCGTCAGCCGATCTCGGTGACCGTGATCTTGCCGGCACCGCCGACGACGTCGACCAGGTACAGGTCCGCGGCCTCGGTGGCGCCCGTCGTCTCGAGCACCGTGTCGCCCGTACCGTTCAGCCGTTGCTGATCGAAGTCGATGCGGCCGGCGCCGCCGCGGAGGTCCAGCCGGACATGGACCCCGGCCGGTCGTTCGATCCGGACGTTGTTGGCCCCGGCGGTCAACCGGATGGGGACGTTGCCCGCCGGCTGACCGAGGGTCAGCCGAAGCTGATCGACCCCACCGGTCAACGCAAACGAGCGAAGGTCCAGCGCCCCGAACTTCGCCTGGAGCTTGCCGGCCCCGCCGACGACCTCGACATCCCACGGGATGGCGGCGTTGAGCGAGACGTCGCTGCGCCGCTCGTGCCACGACAACTGCCAGTTCGCGAAGAGGGGACCCGCGCTCAGGGAACCACTGCCCTTGTACTGGATCGTCACGGTCCCGTCACGCAGCCGAACCTGTGGGACCGACCCCTCGAACCGCGCGCGGTACAGGTCATCGATGTCGGTCGCGCCCCGGAGCAGGAGCTCGTGCGCGCCCGACTTGAACAGGAGGCGCGCGCGGTCCAACCCGCCGATCGGGGCGGCGTGTTCGGATCCACTCCCGCCCGCTTGATCGCGGGATTCCCTAAGGGCGGTCGCCTCCTCGTGCCTGATCGCCGCCATGCGGGTGAGGAAGTCGTCGATGACGGCCAGCTCGGCTTCCGAGTATTTGCCGATCTCCGACGCGCTCTTGTCGCCGACGCGCGCCATGGCAGCCTCGACGCCAGCCATGCGCTCCGGAACGAGCTCGACGATGACGCGCCGGCGGTCGGTCGGATCGGGGACGCGGCGCACATAGCCGGACTGCTCCAGGCGGTCGATGACGCGGGTGACCGCGCCGGTCGTCAGGCCCGTGAGGTCGGACAGCATGCCGGCGGTCGCCGCGCCGCGGTCGAGGAGCACCTCGAGCGCCTCGATATCGGACTCGGACAGGCCGAATCGGAGAGCCACCGTGTGGCCGAACATCGACCCCTGCAGGTTGACGCGGCGCAAGGAGCGGAGAACGGAATCGATCGATTCGCGGTTCATGGTTGACAACATCTCCTCACTTGGGGATTATCTGCGCAGTGCAGATATTGCACCAAGAGACTGAACGGCGCAACTGCTGACCGACTGCAGGATACGCCACGGGAGCGAGGAGTACGACGATGGCCATGGCACGACCGACGAGTGGCACGATGATCGCCACGCACGATCTGGTCCGAACCTTCAAGAGCCGCAAGAGCGTCGTCGAGGCCGTCCGCGGTGTCGACCTGGAGGTCGGCGCCGGCGAGATCTTCGGCTTTCTCGGCCCGAACGGGGCCGGCAAGACCACCACGCTGCGGATGCTGGCCACGCTCCTCACGCCGACCTCCGGCGAGGCGACGATCGCGGGTGCCGACCTGCGGCGCGAGCCGGGGGCGGTCCGCGAGCGGATCGGCTACGTACCGCAGGGCGGCTCGACTGACCCGGCCGAGACCGGCCGAGGCGAGCTCGTCATCCAGGGCCGCCTCTACGGCATGGACAAGGGTTCCGCCCAGCGGCGAGCCAGCGAGATCCTCGAGACACTCGATCTCGAGTCCGCCGCCGACCGGGCGATCTCCACGTACTCGGGCGGCATGAAGCGCCGGCTCGATGTCGGCCTGGGCATCGTCCATCGACCGGCGGTCCTGTTCCTCGACGAGCCGACCACCGGCCTCGATCCCCAGGCGCGAGCGCGGATGTGGGACGAGATCCGCGGTCTGCGCGAAGCGGGCACGACGGTGTTCCTGACCACCCATTACCTCGAGGAGGCGGACGCCCTGGCCGACCGGCTCGCGATCATCGACCACGGCCAGATCGTCGCCGAGGGCACCGCCGACGAGCTGAAGCGCCAGGTCGCCGGCGACGTCATCACCATCGGCGTCGACGGCGCCGCCGAACCCGTCCTGCAGGCCGTTCGCGACCAGCCGTTCGTGCGCGAGGCGAGCCACGAGAACGATCTCGTCCGGCTCTACGTCGACCAGGGCGACGTGGCGGTCCCGAACCTGATCCGCGTGCTCGACGGTGCCGGCCTGCGCGCCCAGTCCCTGACCCTGACCCGCCCCAGCCTTGACGACGTGTTCCTCCGCCAGACCGGCCGATCGCTCCGAGAGGAGCCGGCCGCGCCTGAGGCGGCTTAGAAGCCACACCACCATCCGAAGGGAGACCGACCGTGAAAGTCCTGCGAGACACCTGGCTCATGTACCGACGTTCACTCATCCTGACCCTGCGCCAGCCGGTGTGGGTCGCCATGGGCCTCTTCCAGCCCATCCTCTATCTTGTCCTGTTCGCGCCGCTCCTGGAGGGCGCGACATCCGCCGCCGGCGCGTCGAGCAGTGCGTTCAACTGGTTCATCCCGGGCCTGCTCATCCTCACGGCATTCTTCGCCGCGGCCTTCGCCGGCTTCGGCCTGGTCGCCGAGATCCGGTACGGCGTCGTCGAGCGGATGCGCGTGACCCCGATGAGCCGCTTCGCGATGCTGGCCGGTCGGTCGCTCCGGGACGTCACGATCCTGCTCGCCCAGTCGACGCTGCTGATCCTGGTCGCCATCCCGTTCGGCCTGCAGGTCGATCTCGTCGGGGCGGTCCTGACGCTGGGCATCGTCGCGCTCGTCGGGCTGACGTTCTCGCTGCTCTCGTACACGCTCGGGCTCGTCTTCAAGAGCGAGGAGGCGCTGGCGCCCGTAGCGCAGGCCGTCTCCCTGCCACTGCTCCTGCTGTCCGGGATCATGCTGCCGATGGCGCTCGCACCCGACTGGCTGCAGACCCTCTCGACGCTCAACCCGCTGACCCACGCGGTGGATGCGGCGCGGGCGCTGTTCAACGGCCTGTGGGACGACCCGCAGATCATGGTCGGCTCGGTGGTCATGGGGACGCTCGCGTTGTTCTCGCTGTGGATCGCGTCACGCGCCTTCGCGCGGACGAACGCCTGACGCGACCGAACACTGCGCCGGTCGCGCTCCGTCGGCCCGGGCCTCTTCGGGGGTCCGGGCCGCGTCTACAATCCGGGCATGACCGATCGACCGCTCAAGGTGCTGATCGCCAAGCCCGGCCTGGACGGCCACGACCGCGGGGCCAAGGTGCTCGCGCGCGGGCTGCGCGACGAGGGGTTCGAAGTCGTCTACACCGGCCTTCGCCAGACGCCCGAGATGGTCGCCACGGCCGCGCTCCAGGAAGACGTCGACGTGGTCGGCTTGTCGATCCTGTCGGGTGCGCACATGACGCTCGTGCCGCGCATCACGAAGCTGCTGGCGGAATCCGGTCTCGACGACGTGCTCGTCACGGTCGGCGGGATCATCCCCGACGACGATGTCCAGCCCCTCCGCGACGCCGGTGTTGCCGCGGTGTTCGGGCCGGGTACCACCATCGCCGCGGTCGCCGAATTCCTGCGGGCCAACGCACGGCCGCGCGACTAGGGTGGGGGAGGACGCCACTCCCCAGGTTTCGAGCCGGGCGACGGAGCTGGCCGATGCGGCGATGGCCGGTGACCGGGGGGCGCTGGCCAGGCTCCTGACCGCGGTCGAGAACCGCACGCCCCTCGCCGAGGAGGCCCTGCGCCGCCTGTATCCCGTTGCCGGCAAGGCGCACCTCGTGGGGATCACGGGGCCGCCGGGCTCGGGCAAGTCCACGCTGGTGGCCGCCCTGATCGGCGTGGTCCGGGCGGCTGGGCGCGCCGTCGCCGTCGTCGCGGTTGATCCGTCCTCACCGATCACCGGCGGCGCCCTGCTCGGCGACCGCGTGCGGATGCAGTCCTACGCCGGCGATGCGGACGTCTTCATCCGCTCGATGGCGTCCCGCGGGCACGCCGGGGGTCTCGCGTCCACGACGACGACCGCTGCGGCGGTGCTGGATGCCGCCGGGTTCGATCTCGTGCTCATCGAGACCGTCGGGACCGGCCAGAGCGAGGTCGAGGTCGCGGCTGCGGCCGACACGACGGTCGTCCTGGAGGCGCCCGAGATGGGTGACGAGGTCCAGGCGATCAAGGCTGGCCTGCTCGAGGTCGCGGACCTGGTCGTCGTGAACAAGGGCGACAAGCCCGGGGCGTTGCGGACCGCCGCGCAGCTGCGCGCGATGCTCGTCCCGACGGTCGCGCGGACGCCCACCGATCGACCGACACCGAAGCGCCCCGAGGTCATGGTCACGACGGCCTCGACCGGCGAAGGCGTGCCCGAGCTCCTGGCCGCCCTGGACCGGCACCGGGCGACCGGCCGCGCGGACGAGAGCGGTGGCGCGCGGCGGACCCGGGCAGAGGCGCAGGTCTGGGCCATCCTCGGCGAGCGGCTGCGCGCGTCGTTGCGCTCGGCCAATTCGGAGCTGGACATGCGGCGCGTTGTTCACGACCCGCGAGACGGTCTTCAGGCTCACTCCGGCCCGGGTCGCCACGTCCACCATGGTGGGCCGCCTCGTACGGCCGACGTCGCTGGTCATGCGACGAACCGTACCGGCACGCCGCACGCTGGTATGACAACGTTGTCTGAGCCGTAGGAGTCCCATGTCCGATTTCGCCCTCGCCGTCGACATCGCGGAATCAAGGTTGCCGCTGCCTAGGCCGGGTGACCCGGGAAACCGGACGGACGGTTTCGAGGAGGTTACGCGATCAGATCTTGACAACGTTGTCTGCTGAGGGACACGCTAGCCGCGATCTTCATCCGGGTGGCCCTCCGCGAGCCCACCATCCCTCAGGGAGCCCGGCCCGAGTGCCCGGTAGGCACACTCGCGCTCCATCGCGGTCGATCGACCGCAGCAGCCACGGGCTTCACTGCCCGACGTTCGACGCTCTCGACCCCTATCGAGACGAAAGGCCCCGCCATGTCGTATCCCCCCGTTGCTCGCCCCTTGTTCCCCCGACGGTTCGCCGCGGCTGCTGCACTGTTGCTGCCGGTGTGGGTGCTCGTCGCCGCACCCGCGGCGCAGCGCCGCAGCGCCACCCGGCGACTTCAGCTCCTCGTTCGAGTCGCTCGACCCGCAACCCGCGACGAGCACCGTCGAGGTCGACGCGAACGGCAAGCCGGTCCAGGCGAACCTGAGCGGATCGAGCCCCACCGGACTGCCCGGCAGCCTGCTCGACCAGGTCAGCGCGGTGACCGCGAGCGCCGAGAACCCGCCGGGCGAAATCGCCGCGAACCTCAAGGACGGCAATCCGTCGACCAAGTGGCTGGCGTTCGACCCGACCGGCTGGGTGACCTACCAGCTGGCCAAGCCCGCAGCGGTGGTGAAGTACTCGCTGACCTCCGCGAACGACGCGCCGAGCCGCGACCCCAAGGACTTCACCGTGCAGGGGTCGAACGACGGCAGCACGTGGACCGACCTGGACAGACGGACGGGGCAGAGCTTCAGCGGGCGGTTCGCCACCAACACCTACAGCTTCACCAACACGACCGCCTACGGCTACTACCGGCTGAACGTCACCGCGAACTCCGGTGACTCGCTCGTCCAGCTCGCCGACTGGAACATCAGCGACGGCTCGAACGTCAAGCCGCCGGCCACCCCGATGGTCAGTGTCGTCGGCTCCGGTCCGGTCAGCGGCTACAACATGAAGCCGGGAGCCGGATTCACCGGAGTGGCTTCGCTGCGGTACGCGGGCGGCGCCGAAGCCGACGGTCGCTCGTACGCGACCAACAAGCTGTTCGACGTCAACATCCCGGTCGGGCCGAAGACCCGGCTGTCCTACACGGATCTTCCCCGAGTTCACCGGCAAGGACGCTCAGTACCCGTCCACCTACGCGGCCGTCGACCTGCACTTCACCGACGGCAGTTACCTGAGCCGGCGTTCGCCCGTCGACCAGCACGGCTACCCGCTCACGGCCGCCGGTCAGGGTGCGTCGAAGGTGCTCTACGCCGACCAGTGGAACGCGGTGCAGTCCGAGATCGGGGCGGTCGCGAACGGCAAGACGATCGACCGCATCCTGCTCGCCTACGACGATCCCCAGGCAACCGCCTCGACCCGTTTCCAGGGCTGGCTCGACGACGTCACGGTGACGGCCGCGCCGGCGCCGATCGACGGCTCCAGCCTGACCAACTACGTCGACACCCGGCGCGGGACCAACGCGTCGGGCTCGTTCTCGCGCGGCAACAACCTGCCGATCTCGGCGCTGCCGAACGGCTTCAACTTCTTCACGCCGGTCACCAACGCCACGTCCAACTCGTGGGAGTACGACTACCAGCAGGGCAACAACGCGGACAATCTGCCTACGCTGCAGGGACTCGCGATCTCGCACGAGCCCAGCCCGTGGATGGGTGACCGCAACCAGATGTCGGTCATGCCGGTGCCGGCCGGCGGCTCGCTCACCGGAGCGCCCAGCAGCCGGGCACTCGCCTTCAGCCACGACGACGAGATCGCGCGGCCGGACTTCTACCAGGTCACGCTGCAGAACGGCCTGATCGCGCAGATGTCGCCCACCGACCACGGCGGGATCATGCAGTTCACCTTCCCGTCCGGGCAGGCCACCGGAAGCCTCGTCTTCTACAACGGCACGTTCACCATCGGTACGGACGGCACGTTCACCGGCTGGGTCGACAACGGAAGCGGCCTGTCGGCCGGTCGCAGCCGGATGTTCGTGTCCGGCACCTTCGACCGGGCGCCGACGGCGTCCTCCGCCACGTCCGCCACCTTCGACACTCTCCGCGAACCGGCAGGTGACGCTGCGCATCGCGACGTCGTTCATCTCGGCTCGACCAGGCACACCGGAACCTCGACCTGGAGGTCACCGGCAAGAGCTTCGACCAGATCCACGCCGCCGCCACCGCGGCATGGAACGACCGGCTCGGCCGGATCGAGGTGCAGGGCGCGACCGAGACGCAGTTGGTCACGTTGTACTCGAACCTGTACCGGCTGAACCTGTACCCGAACTCGCAGTCGGAGAACACCGGCACCGCCGCCGCGCCGCACTGGCAGTACGCGAGCCCGGTGTCGGCGCCGACCGGCACGTCGACCGCCACGCAGACCGGCGCGAAGATCGTCGACGGGCAGATCTACGTCAACAACGGGTTCTGGGACACCTACCGCACCGTGTGGCCCGCGTACTCGCTGCTGTACCCGGACATCGCGGCCAAGATCGCCGACGGGTTCGTCCAGCAGTACCGCGACGGCGGGTGGATCGCCCGCTGGTCGTCACCCGGCTACGCCGACCTGATGACCGGCACCAGCGCGAACGTCGCGCTGGCCGAGGCCTACCTCAACGGCGTCAAGCTGCCCGACCCGCTCGCCGCGTACGACGCGGCGGTCAAGGACGCGACCGTCGCGTCCGGGCGCAGCGAGGTCGGCCGCAAGGGCATCGAGACCTCGCTGTTCCTCGGCTACACGCCGACCTCCACCGGCGAGTCGGTGTCGTGGGCGCTGGAAGGCTTCATCAACGACTACGGCATCGGCAACATGGGCGCGGCCCTGGCCAAGGACCCGGCCACGCCGAAGTCGGAGCGCGACCGGCTCAAGGAGGAGTCGCAGTACTTCCTGCAGCGCGCCCGCAACTACGTCAACCTCTTCGACGCGAAGACGAAGTTCTTCCAGGGACGCGACGCCGCCGGCACGTTCCTCGCCGGCGACCCGCTGGACTGGGGTGGCGTCTACACCGAGACCAACGGGTGGAACTTCGCGTTCACCGCGCAGCAGGACGGCCAGGGACTGGCCAACCTGTACGGCGGGCAGAAGGAGCTGCGAGCAGAAGCTCGACCAGTTCTTCGCCACCCCGGAGAACGCCGACCATCCCGGCGGGTACGGCGGCACGATCCACGAGATGCTCGAGGCGCGTGCGGTGCGCATGGGCCAGCTCGGCATGAGCAACCAGCCGTCGCACCACATCCCGTACATGTACGACTACGCCGGCGCGCCGGCCAAGACGCAGGCGACCGTGCGGGAGATCATGCAGCGCCTCTACGTCGGCAGCGAGATCGGCCAGGGCTACCTGGGTGACGAGGACAACGGCGAGATGTCGTCGTGGTACATCCTCAGCTCGCTGGGCATCTACCCGCTGCAGGCCGGCTCGTCCAACTGGGCCATCGGTTCGCCGCAGTTCACCCAGATGACCGTCCACCGCACGAGCGGCGACATCGTCGTCAACGCGGCGAACAACAGCACGAAGAACGTCTACGTGCAGAGCGTGAAGGTCAACGGAAAGTCGCAGCGCGGGGTGTCCATCGACTCGTCCGTGCTCGCCCACGGCGGCACGATCGACTTCCAGATGGGCTCGAAGCCGTCGTCCTGGGGCACCGGCAAGAACGACGCACCGCCGTCACTGACCAAGGGCAACGCGGTGCCCAAGCCGTTGCAGGACACCACCGGCCCCGGTCTCGGCACCGCGACCGCGAGCGGCGGGCAGGACGCGTCGAAGCTGTTCGACGACTCGTCGACCACGCAGATGACCTTCACCACCGGCACGCCGCAGATCAGCTGGGCGTTCCGCGGCGGCAAGCAGACGCCGACGTACTACACCCTCACCTCCGGGGCGAGCGCGGGCGACCCGACGGACTGGCAGCTGCAGGGCTCCAACGACGGGATCACCTGGACCACCGTCGACTCCCGCAGCGGCGAGGTGTTCCCGTGGCGCAACCAGACCCGGCCGTTCAAGATCAGCAATCCGGGGCAGTTCGCGCAGTTCCGCCTGGTCGTGACGAAGACCGTCGGCGCCGCGCAGACGAACCTCGCCGAGATCGAGTTGCTCGCCGGCGGCGACGTCCAGCTCGGTGGCGGCGCCGTCACGGTCACCGCCGCGAGCAGCGTGCACGCGACGTCCGGCGCCGCGGTGTCGGTGCCGCTGGCCACCGTCACCGGGGGCACCGCGAGCGGCTACCAGGCCACGATCGACTGGGGTGACGGCTCACCGGCCACCGCAGGCACCCTGGCGCTGAGCTCGCGGGCCGTGTACAGCGTCAGCGGCTCGCACACCTACGCCAAGCCGGGTTACTACCAGGCCAGCGTCACGGTGACCGACGGCACCGGCCAGGGCTCGGCAACGGTCGGCGTCGACGTGGCCTACGCGCCGAGTTCCGGCCTCACCGCGGCATTCGACACCGTCTGCATCGGCGACGAAGGCGTCGCTCGCGGCGAACTGCGACGCCAAGTCGTGGGCGTACTCGCGTGCCGCTCTCGCGGCGGCCGGCGTGACCCAGGGCCAGCAGCACGCAGGTACCCGGCACGGCGCTGCACTTCACGCTGCCGGCGATCCCGGCGGGGCAGCCGGACGACGCGACCGGCAACGGCAGGACGATCGTGCTCAACCTGCCGGCCGACGCGAAGAGCATCTCGTTCATCGGCGCCGGCACGCAGGGCAACCAGAGCACCACCGGCACGGCGACGTTCAGCGACGGCAGCACCGCCAGCATCCCGATCCAGATGAGCGACTGGACGCTGGGCGGCAACGCCAACGGCACGCCGTCCTACGGCAACATCGTCGTCGCCAAGACCGCGTACCGGCTGCTCGGCACGAGCCGGGACGGCGCACAGCCGTTCCTGTTCGCCACCGCGCCGTACCAGATCCCGGCGGGCAAGACGCTCGTCTCGGTGACCCTGCCGACGCAGACCGGCGACCCCGGCTCGGCGGGCCGGATCCACGTGTTCGCCGTCGCCGACGACGGCACGCCGGCCGCCGCGCTGGCGACCACCGCCCCGAAGGACCAGACGGCCACCGCCGGGCAGGTCTTCTCGGCGGACCTCGGCTCGGTGACCGGTGGCGTCACCGACTCGACGGGCTACCACGCCCGCGTCCAGTGGGGTGACGGCACGGTTCCCGACGACGCCACGGTCGGCTCGTCCGGTGCGATGAGCGGACAGCACACGTACGCGCAGGAAGGCACGTACACGGTGCACGTCACCGCATGGGACACGCTGTCGAGCAGTACCGAGACGTTCACCGTGACCGTGGCGCGCGGGCCGGGTTGCAGCCGTCGATCTCGGTGTCGCCATCCGCCACCGTCGCCGACGGTGACCCGATCACCGTCAACGGCAGCGGGTTCGCCGCCGGCGAGCAGGTGACCGTCAAGCTCGGCACCAGCCCGGCGCGCAGCTTGACGGTCGCGGCCTCGGCGACGGGAGCGGTACACGCGTCGATAGCGGCGTCCGGTGACGCGCAGCCCGGCCGGTACTCCGTCACCGCCGCCGGCGCGTCCTCGCGGACACCGGCGACGGCAACCGTCCAGGTGACCGAGCAGCCGGCAGTGCGGACGTACCAACCGCAGGCGACGCTGTCGGCTACCTCGGGGCCGCGCGGCACGGCGATCATCGTCAATGGTTCCGGATTCGCGCCGAACGAAGCGGTCACGATCAGCTTCGGTGACGGCCTCGCCTCCACCACCGTGCACGCGAATGGTGACGGCGTCATCTCTGGCGCGACCATCAGCGTTCCGGGGACGGCGAAGCCGGGTTCGACCAGCATCACGCTGGCCGGCGCTGATTCGGCGACCCGGGTCGGGCTGCCCTTCACGGTCACCGGCCCGAACTGAGCCGAGGTAGTCAAAGCCTCCGGTGAGCGGGCCCCGCTCACCGGAGGCTTTTGACTACCGGTAGGTGCCGATGCGTTGAGCGTTCGCAAGATGGTTGAACGACTCAGCATCTTCGTCCGCCCGCAATGATCGCTTGAAATCGTAGGACTCCGGCATGTTCTCGGGTTTGACGGAATCGAGCAGTTCTGGGCGGCCTTCCAGGTCCGCCTTTATCTGCTCGTACGCCATCTGGCGGGTGACGAAAGTGAGACCGCTGATGTCGGGGATGCTCCGCAACCGGGCCTCAATGGCCTTGGCCTGCGCTTCGGTGGCGTCGGCGCCGATGGCGAGGCGTGTCCTGTTTAAGGCGGCAGCGGGATGAAGATAGGGCGGCTGCCGATGTCGAGGGCGGGGCCTTAGCCGCAAAGTTCAAACCGAACGCGGTTTCCACCTTTCTACGCCACACCCGCCTTCCCGCAGCACCGTCTTGGAGTGACCGATGAAACGCATCGTTCCCGTCGTCTGTGCCGCCCTCTTCATCCTCACCGGCTGTGAGTCCGGCGGCACGGGTGAGGCCGCCCCGAGCGCGCCGACGGTGTCCAGCGGGCCCCGTCGGTCGTTCCGGATCCGTCGCCCGGCGTGGCTTCGCCCAGTGCGGCTTCGCCCAGAGCGGCTTCGCCCAGAGCGGCGTCTCTACTCGCCGGTGACACTCTGGTGATCGACAGTGGATGGTGCCGGCCCCTACAAGCATGGCGACACGCTTACCCAACTGCAGAGCGCCGGCCTGATCGCGGACCAGGAGTCCGGAGGCGAGCTCTGCCCGTCGTTCTTGGGTGCAACTGGCAACGGCAGGTGGACCGGGGTGGAGCTGTGGTGTCGAGCCTGAAGGCGAACTGGACTACGTGATGGTCCGTTCGGACACCGTCTCGACTCCGTCGGGCGCGACGGTCGGCACTACCCTCAACCAGCTCAGGTCGATCTACGGCGCGCAGGGTGAGGTGCCTCGAATGGCGACGCGAAGGCGTACCTGGTCGTCGTCTCGGGCAAGGCGCTCTACTTCGACCTGGATCAGGAGAACACCGAGGTGATCGCGATCCTCGCCAGCGGCGCCGACCGGCTGAAGTCACGCTTCCTCGACGGCGCGGACGCTGAAACGGGGATCGCCCGACCTTGCGGCCGGGCGATCCCCGTCTTGTTCAGCGCGTGGAAGCGGGCTTGCTCACTTCACCACGTTGTAGGCGTTGACCATGCCGGCGCCGTAGAAGCCGTTGCGCTGCCCGCCGGAGCAGTACGACGGCAGCGGCTTCGGGGCGGTCGGGTGGGTCCAGTCCGGCACCGGGTCGTAGACGCCGGCCGGGCACGGCAGTGCGTCGGCGGTGCGCTCCAGGAACGACGCCAGCGCGGCCGGCTGCAACGTCGGGTGCGCCGAAAGCGCGAGCGCCGCGACACCGGCCGCGTGCGGACCGGACATCGACGTGCCCTGCTTGTAGCCCCAGCCGTTGGTCTTCGTCGAGGTGTTGAAGGTGGTTGACAGGATGGCGTCGGAGATTGTCGAGCTCGCGCCCTGGGTGCGGAAACGGGTGTCCCCACCCGGAGCGGTCACGTCGATGTGCCCGTAGGAGGAGTAGTAGCTCTTCTGCTGGGTCGGGCCGACCGCGGACACGGTCACCACGCCCGGCGCCTCAGCCGGCAGGTCGACGCACGCGTTGTTGATCTCGCGGATCTCCGGTTCTTGACCCGGGGGAAGGTTGTTGGGGCTGCCGCTGTCGACGAACTTGTGGGCCAGGTCGACGTTGGAGTTGCCGGCGGAGGCGATGTTCAGCACGCCCTTGTTCTGCGAGTAGCGGATCGCCCGCTGCACGGCCTGCCACACCGGGCGCTGGCGCGCGTCGTTGCGGCAGTTGAACTCCCAGGGGTCGATGTAGTAGCTGTTGTTGGTGATCTGCATGCCGTGCTCGGCGGCCCAGATGAAGCCGCACACCGCAGCCTCGGGGTAGATGTAGCCGGAGTCGTTGACGACCTTCACCGAGGCGACCTTCACGCCGGGAGCCACGCCGGTGACGCCGACGCCGTTGATCGCGGCGGCGATCGTGCCGGCCACGTGGGTGCCATGGTCGGAGGTGGTGGGGTTCCAGGCAGCCTCAGCCGTGTCGGCCACGCCGCCGAGGCAGGAAACGCTCTTGTCCTTCGCGATCTGCGTCACCAGGTCGGGGTGGGTGCTGGAGATGCCACTGTCGAGCACGCCCACGAGCACGTCGGCGCTTCCGGTGGTCACCGCGTGCGCCTCGGGCAGTTGGATCTGCGGCATGTCCCACTGCAGGCCCCACTGGGCTCGCCGGTCGGGTTGCCCGTCGCCGCCTGGGCCGCCGCGTCCACCGTTTCGAGAGTGACGCCCTCGTCGAGCTGGCTGCCGAGGCCGGTGGTGGAGGCGACGGACTCGACGCCCGCGCCGGCAACCGCGGTGGCGAAGTCGGGGTTGGTCGTGCGCGCCACGAGCACGCCGATCTGGCTGTAGTCGGCCACGACGGTGCCATCGGCGGCGGCGACCCTGGCCGCTGCCTTGGCAGTCGAGCCGCCCTGCGGGGCGAGGACGATGAAGGTGGTGTCCGCTCCCGCTGCCATTGCCGACGGGGTGAACGCGGCACTGACAATGGCTCCGGCCCCGAGCGCCACGGCGGACGCTGCGGCCAGTGTCTTGCGAGGAATCAATCTCACGAGGAACTCCCATGGATGGTGGGCTGACCAACACCGATATGTGACATCGGCCTCACGCAACCTACGGGCTCGGTCACATCCGAAACAACCCCCCGAACTGCCCGTAAACCTGGGTGCGGCCGGTCCACCGGCGGCGGTAACCTTCCGGTCTGCGGCGAGGGCGGCTCCTGGGGCGTGCTTCCTTCTCACTTCACTTCAAATGAAACTAGTGCGCCCGATCTCCGCCCTCGCCGTCTATCCATAGTGGAGAGGATGGTGTCCGGGGTGGCTATCGCGCTCGGTGCGGGATCGAAGCGCGCCACCGTGGATCCGGTCGCGGCGGCGCTGCTGCGTCGGGCGGGCCTGGTCGCGCCGGGCCTGCTCGCGAGTGGGCGAAAGGTCAAACGGCCAGGGCGCCGATCGGTGCCGGTCGGGCCCGGCCTGCTCGCGTTGGAAGCCGACGTCCTGTCGCTGGGCTACCTGCTCGGGCCGCGCCTGCGCGCCTACCTCGCCGAGCAGGCGGCCGAGCGGCTCGCCGCCATCGGCCTCGGCCTGCTCGCCGCGCTGGAGGCGACCCTCGGCGAGGACAAGCCGCACGTGCCACTGTTCCGCAACTTTCCGCGCAGCGTGCCCGCCGACACCTACGACCTGTACGTCCAGCGGGTCTTCACCCTGCTGCTTCAGGAGCCGTACCAGCCATGCGTGCTGTGCGCACAGGTGGGCGGCGTCCACCCGGTGGCGCCGTGCGCGCACCTGATCTGCGCCGCCTGCTGGGACCTGGACGACTACGCGGGCTGCCCGCTGTGCCACGGGCGAGTCGACCCGTGCGAACCGTTCCTCGACCCGGCCGATCTGGTGCGGGACAACCGGCAGGTTCCGCTGCCGCGACGCGTCGAGGTGCTGGAACTCGTCGACGATCTCAACCGGTCCGTGTACCAGGCGATCGCCGTCATGCTGGCCCGCCGTACGCCGCTCTCCCCGCAGGACCGGGGCGACCTCCGTGCGCTGCTCGACCGGGTGGGTCACGGCGACCTGGGCTGGTTGCCCGACGAGATCCCGATCCGGGAGACCCGCGCGCTGGTGCTCGCCCGCCTGGTCGTCGACCCGTCGCTCGCCGACCGGCTCCCCGGGCTGGTCACCACCCACATCGGTACGGCCACCGACGCGCTGCGCCTGCTGTACGTCCTGCACGGCGGTGACGCCGGCATGACCAGCGCACCGGAGCGCCGGCGTTCCCGGCCCCGACGGATGCGCCGGATCCTGCTGGCCCGCCTGGACGCACTGCCACTTGCCGCACTGGTCGAGGACCTGCACCGGCACGGAGCGGCGTGGCAGCGGATGGCCGAGAACCTGCACCCGTTCGAGCAGGCGCAGCCGCCGACCCCGGCGTGGCGGCGGCGTTCGCCGCGGTGCGCGGTACCCCGGTCGACACCGCCACCGCATTCGGGCGGCTACTCGCCGACGTGGCCGCCGCGCATCCGGCGGTGCTGCACCACGACCGGGGTCGGCTGCGGGCGTCACGCGCTGGGCGGCGCGGATCGAGAGTGCCGTCGGGGTCGGGGACGTGCCCACCGCGGTCGGTCTGCTCGCCCAGCGTCCGGCGCGTGCTGGCCCGCCGGCTGTTCGGGGTCGCCTCCCGTACCGATGATCCGGAAGCGCTGGTCACGGCGGCCGGCCCCGCCATGCGTACGGTGTCGCCCGGGGTGCTGCTCGCCGCGTTGGGTGCGGTCCGGGCGGCCACCTGGCCGGCCGGCACCCGGCTGTACTTTCCGCGGGGCGGCAGTGCCCGACTGTGGGCCGAGCCGGATCATCGGCCGCGACTCGACGCGAACCTCGGCGCCGCGCTCGACACCGTGCTCGCCGGGGAGTTGCTGGACCGCGCCGCCGGGCTGCCGGCCGTCGACGTCGCCCTGCTGGACGCCGGCCTGGCCGACCTCGTCGCGCCGTTCACCGAGCGCACCGCGTCGGCGACCCTGGTACGGCCTGCCGCGTGGCAGCAGCCAGCCGCTGCCGGGCGGGCGCATCCTGCGGCTGTTCCTGCACTGGACTCAACCCGCCGGCACCCGGGTCGACCTGGACCTGTCGGTGGCCATGTACGACAGCGAGGGTGGCTTCGTCGGTTGGTGCGACTACACCCGGCTCCGGTTCGCCGAACGCGCGGCCGTGCACTCCGGGGATCTCACGTCGGCACCGGCGCCGCTGGGCGCGAGTGAGTTCGTCGACCTGGATGTGCCCGCCCTGCGTCGGCGGGGGATCCGCTACCTGACGATGGTGGTGTTCAGCTACAACGACGTGCCGTTCGAGGCGATGACCGACGCGTTCGCCGGATTCATGGGTGACCCCGGCCAGGGCGGTACGGCATTCGAGCCGAAAGCGGTCGAGCAGCGGTTCGACCTGACCGGCTCCGTCAAGGTCGCCACCCCGCTGCTGGTCGACCTGAACGAGGGCAGACTGCGCTGGGTCGACGCCGCCATGGCCGGCGCCGGCTCACATCACTCGGTGGGTCGTTACTCGCGTACCCTCGGGCGGCTCACCGTCGCCGCCGATCGGTACTTCGCCGCCGGCCGGCGGGTCAGCCTGTGGGAGGTGGCCTGCTGGCACGCCGCAACCCGCGCGGCCACGGTCCTGGTCCGCCACCGGGACGGCACGGTCGTCGGGTACCGGCGTGGCGGAGCCGAGACGCCGTCCGCGTTCGCCGCCCGACTCGCCGCACTGAGCCCGCCCGACGACAATTCGACCGCACCGGGCGGGCCGCTGCCCGACTTCGCGGCCCTTGTCAAAGGGGATGCGGAGCTGGCCGAGGGCGCGCAGGTGTACGCCCTCTACCGGTCCGGGCTCGACGCCAGCACGATCAGACTGGTCGACGCGGGCGACCTCATTGGCGCACTCGCTCGCTGATGTTGGCGCA